>NZ_LZRU01000022.1 GCF_002159085.1 Thermobacillus sp. ZCTH02-B1 | reverse complement strand
GCGGCGACGATCGTTCGGCACAGCCGGAAGCTCATCCTGAAACTGGCTCACGACTTTCCATACCGCCATGCGTGGAAGCGAATCGAAGCGCGGCTGGCGACCATGTCAGGTTAGAGATTCCCACAATTTTACATGGAAAACCAAAAGCCCCTTGCGGTGGGGGAGGGGGGAGGAATACCTTTCAACGCTGACGGGGAGTTGTCTGGCTGGGAACTTCCCTGTTATTTACAGGGTGTTATGCGCTAACATCTCGTGATTTTACCGAAACAATGGGCTTTCGAAATTTAGGTTGAATCTTGCCGCCCCAAAGCACGCTGTACAGCGCGATGTCCGATTCAGCGTGACCGTCTTCCAGACGGATCCCCGGATCGACCACCCGAATACCGGGCGCATGGTCGACGACCGAGATGTTCCCGGGATCTTCGACGCGCCACATCAGATTGGTCGGAATCCAGTCGTTTTGGATCTCCGACCAGGCGTAAACCCCGATGGTATGCGGAATTTCATTGAAGAGGCATGAAAAATCCAAATAATTGTAATATGCGTCATCAAAATGGCCCGGACAGGATGCCAGATCGGGAGATCCGGAAGACGGATACAGAATCCCCAATTTGTAGTCGTCCGCGTCGTCAATTTCGATAAAGTAGAAGGATCCGTACAGCCTGTACCCTTCGCCTTCAGGCTCCATCCAGACGGGAGAGACCTGTTGGTCCATCGTGATCAGGTGCACCTGTGCCCCCGTCGAAAACGCCCGGACTACGAAATCCGTTTCATTCCCCCAGATGCAAATGCCTCCGACGGGATCAACCGAAAAGCGGTGGTTCGACGATTCCGGGACGAAGCAGTTCCCCGGTTCGAGTTCAAACGCATACCGGACATATCCATTTCCCGTAACCGGGGCTTCCGAAAACGGGATGTCGTCTCCGCCACCGCTGCTTTTGCGGATTTTCAAATCATCGATCGGCCCGTCCGCGAAGACGTAGAGATGTCTTTCATTCGACCCTTCCGCTCCGGCAACGCCCGTTCCCCCGATGCCGGCGGGCAGCGCCAGCGACAGCATCAAGGCAACCAGCAGCAGGACGGCCGTCCGCCCCCCTGGCAATCCCCTCATCCATTCCCCGCTCCCTTGTCGATTCATGTCATATCGTGAATTACGCTGTTACCAACCCATATTTTACAACAACACATCTTCGAAATCTCCATCCGATCGACAGGTTTGACCAACATTTTTCGACATTTCCCGGTCGTTATTCCGGCATGGGAAAATCCCCATCTTCCCCCCGTTCCCCCGCGGCTGAACCAAAAAAGCTCCCGCCCTGGCGCGCCGAAAACACGCCAAGCAGGAGCTGTCGAAGCCGGCCGCTCAATTCCCCGGCCGTTGCAGCCGCTGATCGATCGCGATCAGGCTGTCGCGGGCCCGGCCCTTGACGAACACGTCGAACCTGTCTTCGAGGCCGGTCTCCTCCGCGTTGATGAAGATCCGCTGCGCCTTCGTCAGGAACGGCAGCCGGTTCACCGGCGCCACCTCCAGGCTCGTGCCGATCACAAGCACGACGTCCGCCTCCCGGATCGCCTCCAGCGACGTCTCCCACGCCTCCGCAGGCAGCGGCTCGCCGAACAGCACCACATTCGGACGCAGCCTGCCGCCGCACGGGCACGCCGCCTTCCGCAGGAACGCCTCTTCTTCATGAGGCGCGCCGCATGCGTGGCAGCGGAACGTGCGGATTGTGCCGTGCAGCTCCTCCACGTTCCGGCTGCCGCCAAGCTGGTGGAGCCGGTCCACATTCTGGGTGCAGATGCGGGCCAACTTGCCCTGCTGCTCCCACTCCGCCAGAATGAAATGCCCCGCATGGGGCACGACCGTCCGGAGCTGCCGGATGCGCTCCGCATAAAATTCGTGGAACAGATCGTACCGATGCTCGAGCGCCTCGACCGTTGCGACGGTCCGGGGATCGATGCTGCGCCACCAGCCGCTCCGGGAGCGGAAATCTTTCACGCCCGAATCGACGGACATGCCGGCGCCCGTGATGAGCACCAGCTTCCGCGCATCCCGGATCAGCACCGCCGCGCGTTCGATCGGACGATCCCCGTCGCGTTGCATCCTGCCTCCATCCATTGTTGTCAACCCCCATCCCCGCCGCATTTGCCCCCATTATATCGCAATCCGCCGGCGAAAATCGCGACGTTCCCGTGCGTTTTCCGCAGAACAGCAAACGAAAGATTGATTGTGATTGTGGATTCTGAAACTTCTTCCTATAATGATTGTTTAACAGCGATATATCCCGACGCGAGTGAACATGTCGACCGTGGGCATGGAGCGCATCCTAAGTGCGTACCCATACGAAACGGGAGGAGCAACCGGACGCCCGACCGCAAGGGGTTGGGGAATACGCGGCGTACCTGGATGAGATTCGGAGATTCGAACAGGCCCGGACATCTCTTGCTTCAAGTTCCGGTCGACAAGGAGGCGATAAACCGCATGTCTTCGAATGCCGACAAGATTGAAACTTTGCGGAATATCCTGAACGATTCGGACCACATCGTGTTCTTTGGGGGAGCGGGCGTATCGACCGAGAGCGGCATTCCGGACTTCCGGAGCGCCGGCGGCCTGTACTCCGAGCGGGTGGGGCATCTCTCGCCGGAGGAGATTCTGTCGCACACGTTCTTCATGAACCATCCCGAGGAGTTCTTCGCATTTTACAAGAGCAAGATGATTTACCGGGACGCAAAGCCCAACGACGCGCATCTCGCGCTGGCCCGCCTGGAGCGGGAAGGCCGGCTGAAGGCCGTGATCACGCAGAACATCGACGGCCTCCATCAGGCGGCCGGCAGCCGGGAGGTGCTGGAGCTGCACGGCTCCGTGCACCGGAATTACTGCATGGACTGCCGCCGGTTCCACGACCTGGACCACGTGCTGGCGTCGGAGGGCGTGCCGAGGTGCGTCGACTGCGGCGGAATCGTGAAGCCCGACGTCGTGCTGTACGAGGAAGCGCTCGACATGGACATCCTGGGACGGTCCCGGCGGTACATCGAGCAGGCGGACGTGCTGATCGTCGCCGGCACTTCCCTTCGGGTCTATCCGGCCGCGGGGCTGGTCGGATTCTTCGGCGGCCGTCATCTCGTGCTGATCAACAAATCGCCGACGCCCTACGATCACGCGGCGACGCTCGTGATCCAGGACAGCATCGGCAAGACGCTGAAGGCCTGCGTGGGTTGAACGAGAGTCGATGCCGATTCGGCAGCTCACCATCGGGGGGGTGATTGACATGAGCCACAAAAAGAAATTTGTGGGAACCCGCTTCACTCCTTCACGAGTCAAGCAAGCATTTGAACGGACGATGCGGGATAAATACCTCGTGTCCAGAATGCCGATCGAAGAGTGGGAGCGGATCCTGAAGGATTTCAACTATTGCTGCGCCTATTGCGGCACGAAGGAAAGCCGGAACTCACGGTTGATCCCGGATCATCTGATCCCACAAAGCCGTAACGGAGATCTTGTGTCGGGGAATTGCGTTCCCGCCTGCGGCCGTTGCAACGATTCCAAGAGCAAATTTGACGAAAATCCGACAAAAACATGGGAAGATTTCGTTCGGCACAAATTTCCGGAAGACGCGGAAAAGCGAATCCTTGAAATCAAGCAAAAAATTGGTATGACAGAATATAAGGCGCTTCCGCCGGAAGCAAGGCTGACGCAGAGACAACTGGCAATCGCGGTTGAATTGAAGGAGGAATTCCAGAAATTATACAGGAAATTGGAAGAGTACTATAACAGCTGAAATCAACAGCCTTCCGTACATCCCACCATACACCCCATTTGGCCCGCGTGGCTCCCTGTCATCTCCTCCCTGTATAATAATTCCATATACGGATTCTGCAATTTAAAGGAGTCACCCAAATGCAAGTACGACGCGTCTTCGGGGCATACCGCGATCTCATCGGCATCATCTGGGCCGAAGCTCCCGGCATGGTCGCGGTCACGTTCGCGCTCACCGTCCTCACCGGGCTGCTTACGCCGTTCGGCGTCTACGTCAACCGGAACGTGTTCGACGGCGGGCTCATGGTGGCGCGGGGCGAAATGGCCTTCTCCTCGTATGCGGTTTTCCTCGTCCTGTTCGTCCTGCTCGCCATCCTGCCCACGCTCATCGAGGGATACGTCTACACCTACGTGGAGAAACGCTCGCTCCTCATTCTCCGGACGGCCTACAAATCCCGCATGCTGCAAAAGCTCCGGACGATGAAATACGAGCATTTTGAAAACGAGGCCTCGGCGGAGATCATCGACAAGGCGTATCACCGGATGGAGAATTCGGCCCGTCACCTGTGGCCGATGTACGTGCATTGGCGCGGCAGTTCCCTGATCGCGGGGCTGGGCTCGCTCGCCTGGGTGGCCGGCATCAAATGGTGGCTGCTCCTCACCGTCCTGATCCCGTACATCATCCAGACGTGGATCGTCGCGCGCAAGAACTACAACATTTACAACGAGCTCGAGACGTACTGGAACCGGGAACGCCGGTACACGACGCTGGGCTGGTATCTCCTGGACCGGCTGTTCGTGCGGGAGATGAAGGCGTACGGGAACGCCGGTTACCTGATCGACACGTACGCCCGGCGGCTGAACGAGCGGAACCGCGACTACGAGCGCTACTATTTCAAGCATCTCCGCGCCCTGCTGTTCGGCAGCAACATCAGCAAATTGAGCTCGATCCTGAACGTCGTCCTGCTGCTCGTGCTGTTCGTGAGGGGCGACATTACGGTCGGCCTGTTCATCGCGATGGCGCGCCTCCTGTTCGGCGAGATCTACCATCACCTGGACAGCTTCGCGGGTTTCCTGAAATGGTCCGGCTACCACATCAACACCTACGAATACAAGGACAAATTTTTCGCGTTGTCGGACGAGCCGGAAGGCCGGAGACGGAACCGCCCGCATCATGCGACATCGAATTCCGGGACGTCTGGTTCCGCTATCCCGGCACGGACCGGGATATTCTGCAAGGGCTTACCTTCACGATCCGCGCCGGCGAGAAGGTGTCGATCGTCGGCGAGAACGGCGCGGGCAAGTCGACCCTGATCAAGCTGCTGCTCGGCCTGTACACTCCCGACCGCGGCGAGATCCGGATCGGCGGCCGGAACCTGGCCGACTTCCCTCCGCACGTCCGGGCGAAGTTGTTCGGCACCGTGTTCCAGGACTTCCCGCGCTACAGCATCACGCTGCGGGAGAACATCGGCATCGGGGACATCGACGCGCTCGGCGACGAGGAGCAAATCCGGCGCGCGGCCCGGAAGGGCAAGGTTGACGCGTTCGCGGACGGGCTGGTCCACGGCTATGACACGCTGCTCGGCCGGGATTTCGAAGGCGGCGTCGACATCTCCGGCGGCCAGTGGCAGCGGATCGCGATCGCCCGCGCGATGATGGGCGACAAGCCGATCCTGATCCTCGACGAGCCGACGTCGCAGCTCGATCCGATCGCGGAAGCGGAGCTGTACCGCGAGTTCGCGGCGATGGTCGAAGACCGCACCGCGATCATGATTACGCACCGGCTCGGATCGACGAGGATCACCGACCGGATCTTCGTGATCGACGGCGGCCGGATCGCCGAGGAAGGCACGCACGGGGAACTGATGCGCGCGGGCGGGATCTACGCCCGGATGTTCAACGCACAGAAGCAATGGTACCGGCGGGAGGAAGGAAAGGAGGCGACGGTCCGTGTCTGATCCGGCTTTGGCAGCGCGATTCGAGGACAACACCGCCGCGTTCGAGCGGGACATCCTGAAGGAAAACAAGCCCTCCTTCCGGTACCTCATCAGGCTGTTCCGCTATGTCTTCTCGTCGGCGAAGGCGATCTGCGGCATTTTCCTCGGGCTGTCCGTCCTGCTCAGCCTTCTGCAGCCGCTCGCGGCGTTCCTGTGGGGCCGGTTCATCGACGGTGCGAACGCCCTCGCGGAAAGCGCGGACGCGCAATGGGTGCAGCTTGCGTCGCTCGTCGGGCTGACCGTCCTGTACGTCGCGCTCGATTTCGTGATCGGGCTGATCAACCGCTACGTTTATGGCGGCGAGGACATCGAGCGGCTGTCGAAGGTGCACGACCACCGGCTGCAGGAAAAATTCCTGGCCGGACTGTTCCGCAAAATCGCCCGCCTGTACCCGGAATATCTGGAGGTTCCGCGCATCCACGACATCATCGCCCGCAGCTTCCGCTCGATCGGCGGCGAGTGGAGCCCGCTCCAGCGGGGCGTCATGATCGAGGGGTAAGCGATCGCCGCGAGGGCGGTCTCGGTCGTCACGGTGGCGGTTTCGCTGTATCTTTTTCACCCGCTGCTCAGCCTGATCGTGCTGCTCGCTCCGCTCCCGACGCTCTACACGACGTATGTCGGGAACAAGCTGGAGTTCCGGTTCACGCGGGACAACACGAAGATTTTGCGCGAGGCGGATTACTACCAGGGCGTGCTGCTCGGCCCGTCCGCGAAGGAAGTGAAGGTGCTGAACCTGTTCGACTTCTTCTTCGCGAAGTGGAAGGCGCTCGCGGACGACTACCTCATCCGGGAGACGAAGAACCAGCGGAACGTGTTCCTGCTCGGCGCGGCGGGCGGCTTCGTCGCGAACCTCGCGAACGTCGCGGCGAACGTGTTCGCGATCGTCCTGCTGACGCGGGGGGAGCTGTCGATCGGCGCGCTGGGCGCGGTGCTCTCGCTGAACGGCACGCTGATGGGCAATACGTCGCAGCTGTTCGGCTCGATTGCGAAATTTCTGGCGAAGAAGCACGAGGCGGTGCAGTTCTTCGAGCTGATCGATCTGAAGGAGCAGGAGACGGGAGACGAGGACGTCGGGCCCGCCCTCGACATCGAATGCCTGGAAGCCCGGAACGTCAGCTACCGCTATCCGCTGACGGACCAGTACCGGATCCGGAACGTGAACTTCACGATCCGCAGGGGCGAGAAGGTCGCGTTCGTCGGGGAGAACGGCGCGGGGAAATCGACGTTCGTCAAGCTGCTGACGGGGATGCTGGAGCCGTCCGACGGGGAGATTCGGATCAACGGCGCACCGGTCCGGCGGCAGGATGCCGCCGGCCGGTACGACGCGCTAGCGATCGTGTTCCAGGAGCCGTCGCGGTTCAACATGTTCACGGTCGCGGACAACGTCTTCCTCGGCGACACGGCCCGGCCGCGGGACGAGGCGGCGATCGACACGGCCCTCGCGTTCGCCGGCTTCGGGGGCGCGGACCGGGACGCGCTGCTCGGCCGGGACATCGGCGGCACGGATCTGTCCGGCGGCCAGTGGCAGAAGATCGCGATCGCGCGCGCGTATTACCGGGGCCGCAACTTCGTCGTGCTGGACGAGCCGACGAGCAATCTGGACCCGCTGGCCGAGGCCGAAATCTTCCGCCGGTACATGGCGATGTCCGGGGACAGGACCGTCATCATCGTCACGCACCGGATCAGCGCCGCGGCGCTCGCCGACCGGATCGTCGTGTTCAAGGACGGCGAGATCGTCGAGGACGGCACGCACGACGAGCTGTTGGCCGCGGGCGGCGAATACGCGCGCCTCTATGCGGCGCAGGCGGAATGGTATGACCGGTAGGCATGGGAAAGAAGCGGGGATTTGGGGGTCGGTCCGGGGAGTCGGGGCGACGTCCCGCCTTCACCCGCCGATATACGACATGTCCACCTTCCGACGCCGCAGCCCGGCGAGGGCCGCTCGCTCGTCGGAGTAGCGGTCCGTGCGGCGCGTCCAGACGCGGACGACCGCCTCCCGGATCTCGTCGTCCGACGCGCCGCCGCGCAGCATCGCCCGCAGGTCGAAGCCCTCCGAGGCGAACAGGCAGGTGAACAGCTTGCCGTCCGAAGACAGGCGCGCCCGCGTGCACGTCGAGCAAAACGATTCGGACACCGACGTGATGAACCCGATCCGGCCCCCGCTGTTCACGTAGCGGTAATATTCCGCCACTTCGCCGCAACGGGACCGGCCCTCGGGCTTCAGTTCGTGCGCCCGCCCGAGCAGTTCCAGCATCTCCCGCTTCGTGACGACCTTCTCACGGCTCCATCCGATGTCGTTGCCGACGTCCATGAACTCGATGAAGCGCAAGGTAATGCCGCGTTTCCGGAAATACTCGGCCATCGGGATGATCTCGCCCTCGTTCACGCCCCGCTGCACGACCATATTGACCTTCACTTCGAAGCCGATCTCCCGGGCGAGATCGATGTTGGCGAGGATCCGCTCCGGCCCGATTCCCCGGCCGTTCATCCGGCCGAAGATGTCCGGATCGAGCGCATCCAGGCTGATGTTGACGCGGCGCAGCCCGGCCTCGTACAGCCGCCGGGCGTGATGGTGAAGCAGGTGGCCGTTCGTCGTCAGCGCGATGTCCTCGATGCCGTCCACGGCGGCGAGCCGCCGGATCAGCTCGTCGAGATCGCGGCGCAACAGCGGTTCCCCGCCCGTCAGGTGTATATTCCGCACGCCGAGCGAAGCGAACAGGCGGGCCAGGCGCCCGATCTCGCCGAACGTGAGCAAATCCCGCTCCGGCAAAAACGGATGGTCATCCCCGAACCGTTCCCTCGGCATGCAATACGTGCAGCGGAAATGGCACCGGTCGGTCACCGAGATCCGCAGATCGCGGAGCGGCCTTTGATATGGATCCGTCACGGCCTTCGTCATGACACCCGTCACGGCATCCGTCACGGTGGCTTCCCGCGCGCCCCGCATGCCCGCGTCCGCCTGGTGTGCCTCCTTCATGCTCCGCATGCCCGCGTCTGCCCCGGGCGTCTCCATCATTCCCTGCATGCCACCGTCCGCCATATGCGACTCCTTCTTACCGCGCATTTTTCTGCAAAGTATAGCACATCCGCCGGTCGAAGACATCACGTCTTGCCATTTTTGTTCCGCATGACAATTCGCGACGCCGCAGCCGCCCGCGCCGACGAAAAACACCCGGCGGACCGGAAGCGGTCTTTTCCTTCGGGGAGCGTCTGATATACTGGGATCAGATGACCGGATTGGATACGGGAACCGGAGTGGAGAGAACATGACGAGACGATGCAGGGGGACGGTTTGGCCGGTCCTGTGCGCCGTCCTGTCCGCGTGGTTCGCGACGGCCGGCTGCGGAACTTCTGCTTCCCCCGATCACGGGGCGGAGATCCTCGTATTCGCGGCGTCCAGCCTGACGGACGGCCTGCAGGACATCAAGGCCCGGTACGAGGCAATCCGGCCGCACGTGACGGTCAGGCTGAACGTCGGCGCGAGCGGCGCGCTGCGCCGGCAGATCGAGCAAGGCGCGGCCGCCGATCTCTTCATCTCCGCCGACGGGAAGAACATGCAGATGCTCCTGGACCGGCGATGGATCGACGAGTCCCGGCATGCCGCGCTGCTCTCGAACGAACTGGTCGTCGTGGTGCCGGCCGGTTCCGATCTCCGGATCGATTCGATCGACCGGCTGCTTTCAGAAGACATTCGCCAAATCGCGATCGGGGATCCGGACACGGTGCCGTCCGGGTCGTACGCCCGGGAAGCGCTGGAACATTCGGGACTCTGGGACGCCGTGCGGGAAAAAGCCGTATACGGCAGCAGCGTGCGTCAGGTGCTGGCGTACGTCGAGACCGGCAACGCCGATGCGGGATTTGTCTACAGAACCGACGCGCTCGCGTCGGATCAGGTGAGGATGGTGCATGCGGTGGATCCGGCCAGCCACAGCCCGATCCTGTATGATGTCGGGATCGTCGAGACATCGGAACACAGGGACGAAGCCGAGGACTTCTATGCATTTCTGCGGGGTTCGGAAGCGCGCGGCGTCTTCCTGCGGCACGGCTTCGGCGTCGTGGAGCAGCGATGATCCGCATGGACGGCATGGGTAGCATGGGCAGCATGGACGGTATGGGCAGCATGGACCGCTTGGACCGCGCTTTCGATTGGGACGCGTTCCTTGAGCCCGTATGGCTTTCGGTGAAGATCAGCTTCACCGCCAGCCTGCTGGTCATGGTGCTCGGCATCTGGACCGCCCATCGCATCGGCGGACGGAGGTTCTTCGGCAAGACGCTGCTCGAGACGGCGCTTCTGCTCCCGCTCGTGCTCCCGCCGACCGTCGTCGGCTTTCTCCTGCTCGTGCTGCTCGGGCGCCGAAGCTGGATCGGCAGGCTGTGGGAATGGTGGTTCGACCGGCCCGTCATCTTCACCTGGCACGCCGCGGTGATCGCCGCCGTCGTCGTCGCGTTCCCGCTCGTGTATCAGACGCTCAAGGCCGGCTTCGCGTCGGTGCCCTGCGAAGTGAAGGACGCGGCGCGCCTGGACGGTGCGGGCGAATGGCAGCTGCTGTTCGGGATCTTGCTCCCGCTCTCCGCGCGTTCGCTGGCGGCCGCCTATGTGCTGGGGTTTGCGCGCGCGCTGGGGGAGTTCGGCGCGACGCTCATGGTGGCGGGGAACATTCCCGGCAGGACCCGGACAATTCCGACCGCGATATACGCGGCGGTGGAGACCAACCAGTGGCAGCTTGCGGGGCTGTGGAGCGCGGCGCTGGCGTGCATTGCGTTCGCGCTGCTGCTCGCCACCCGGCCGCGGAGGTAGGTCAGGCCGCTCTTCGGGAACTTCGCGGGAACTTCCACCTTCCGGCTTCCGCCCCGCCGGGAACATTTCACCCCGCCGGAATCTTCCACCACCGCGCCGGAATTTTCCACCATCCCGCCGGGGTGCTCCACCCCTCCGCACCCCTCCGGGATCATCGCCTCCGAACCGGACAAGCGCAAACGCTTCCCCCATTTTGTCGAATGTTCGCTTTTCGCCCAAAATAAAAGCAAAAACTTCCCCTCTATCCACCCGGACCCCTGAAAATCGGAGACCCCGTCGAGAATGGCGGAAGTTTTTGCCTCTGTTATTGCATTTCCGGCCCAAACCCGCGCAATGGCGCAAAATGCTCTTCTATTTCACCAACCAGTCATTCACCAGGCGCGCGGGACAAGAGGGGCGGCCGGCGCCCGCTCAATTCCCTTCCTTCGTCGGGCCCATGACCCCCGGCACGGGCAGCCCCGCCTGACGGAGCAGCACGGTCATCTGCCCGCGGTGGTGGGTCTGGTGGTCGATCAGTTTCCGCAGCACCGCGCCCCGCGGCACGACGCCGGCGAACGTCTGGATGCTTTCGACCAGTTGCTCGTCCGTCAGGTTCCGCTCCACCGTGCGCTTCACATCTTCCGCGACCCGGGTGTACGCCTGCACGATCTCGGCTGCCTTGTCGGGCTGCTTCTCTCCCGCCGGCTCAATGTCGAAGCCCAGTGTCTTCATGAAGAACACCGGCGCGTTCGCCAGGTGCCAGCCCAGCCAGCCGAGCGTGTTGTGCCCTTCCACGATGGCCTGGCCAAGCTTCTCATCCGTGACCGCCTGCAGCACCCGAAGGGTGCCTTGGACCGAATCCGACCAATCGTTGAGGAAATCCTGCACCGTTCTGTACATGGCTTTCGCTCTCCTCGCTGCGAGTAGTGTGGGGTTTCTCCATCAGCATTTTACCCTGCCCGGGCGAAAATGGAAACCGGAAACGGAGTCCCGGCCGCCCGCCGTTCCGCGCCGCTCAAGCCTCCCGGATCCTGTCCAGCAGCTCGTCCCACGACCGGACCACGAGGAACGGCTTCACCGGTGCATCGTCCGGGACCCCCGCGCCGGAATGGTCGAACCAGACGCCCCTGATCCCCAGGCGCCCGGGCGCCGCAATCTCCCATTCGTAGTTGTCGCCGATCATCCAGGCGTCCTCCGCCGACACGCCGAGCCGCTCGAGCGCGAGGCGGTAGATGCCCGCTTCCGGCTTGCCGACGCCGACTTCGCCTTCGATTAGGACGCAGTCGAACAGGCCGGACAGGTTGAAGCGGCGGATTTTGGACCGTTGCATCTCCGCGCCTCCGTTCGTGACCAGGGCGAGCCGGACGCCCATCGCCCGGAAACATCCGATGGCTTCCAGCGCGCCGGGGAACAGCCGGACCTGTCGGTCGCGCTCCTCACTGAAGGCGACGGCGATCCTGCGCGCGAGCGACGGGTCATGGATGTTCCACCGCTCCAGCACCATGGCGACGATCTCCTGCCTGGCGCGCAGCAAATCCCGCCGGCCGAGCCGGTGCCTGTCCGGATCGCTCCAATACCAGTCGGCCCTCTCCAGCATGGCCGACGCCATCTCCCGGGCCGCGGCGTCCCCGATGCCCGGCAGGCAGGCCCGAACCGCGCGCAGCCAGCATGGGCCGATGTCGGCGCCCACATCGAACGTGATGATGGTGTCATCCAGATCCGTCAGGATCGCCTTCGGCAGCCGGATCGGCATGCGCACCACCCTCCAGGACTTCCTTCAACCGGACGCCCGCGCCGGGCTTTGGCCTGCCGTAACGGGCGTTCAGGTCGTCGACGATATCCCGGGAATCCGCCCACGATATGACGGATATCGGCGCTTTCGATTTCCCGCATCGGAATCCCCGCACCGGACGGTGTCCCCCGGCGTCGGGCCGCCGTGATGCTGTGACAGGACGGACCGCCGGGTCCGATGCGCACATCATGGCCGGGCAATTCCTTCCCGGGCGGGATGGGGCTTTCGATCCCGGACGCCACGCGCATCCCTTCCTTCCGATCCGTATTGCCAAAATGCCGGATTCCATGACAATTTCTACAAAAGCAAAAAAGACTCCTGCCTGCCGCAAGAGTCCGTTCCGCAATCCGTTCCCCGTTCCGCGATCCCTTCCGAGCGCATTCCGCCGTCGGGCATGCCCGGGCCTTCGCCCGTCCGCGCGATGCCGCGGCGCCCCGCCACGGGTCCGTGCGCCGGATGCCGGCCGCCGTTCAACCCGCCAGCAGCGCGTCGACGATCGCCTTGTTCGCGCGCTCGTTCTTCTTCAGATGACGCAGCCGTTCGCCGGACAGCAGGTCGATGGGACCGAGCGGCATCTCCCCGCAGATGTCCGCCCCCGCGAGCGGCCGGGTCCGCTTCAGCTCGCGGATCACGTCCAGCAGTTGACGCAGCGACATGCTGCCCTGATCCCAGTCCGTGGCCGCGTGGTCCGGACCGAGCACGTCCTTGTCCACGCTGATGTACAGCGGCAGGCCGGGCGCCAAGGCGCGGACGGTCCGCGCGATCATCTCCGCCGTCATGCGCCGCACGTCCCGCTCGGGGATGACGGAAACCTTGTCGGGCCATTCTGCTGCCCCGCCAGCGGCCGGAACGTTCGCGCCGATGATGATGACGCGCTCCAGGAGCGGCAGCGTCTCCAGCGCGCAGCTGACCCAGGAGCCGCATGACAGGTACGGGCTTCCGTCCCCCATCGCCAGATCGGTATGGTGGTCGAACAGCACGAGCGAGAACGGCTGCCGGATCTCGGACAAGAGCACGTAGGTGACATAATGGTAATTGCCCGGGCCGATCAGGGTGACGCGCCGGTGCTTGCGCGACCGCAGCCGGCTTCGGATCTTTCGCAGGGACTCGCCGGTGCAGTAACCGCGACACCCGCTCAGATCGGAGAAGTCGATCCATTCGGCCGGATAGGTTTGCAGCGAAGCCTGTTTTTGCAGCGTACCGTCGAAATTCAACAAGGAAATTCCGCTGTCCGCCGTGCTTTCCATTGTTCCAAACCCCCAATGTTCAAGCGTCGCTCAAATCTTGGGTGTCTTCACAATGAAAAATGGCTCCCGTGGCAGTCGGAATTTTCACTTGGTCAACGATTGCGCCGGTTGCCGCAAAACGAAGCCTTCGTGTAACCAATCTTAAAATGTCTTGCCGCGGGTATGCAAGCGTGTGGCATCTCCGGTTCCGGGTTCTGTATAAAATTTTATCCTGAATTTCGAAAGTAAAACTCTTTTAAAAACATAAAAAGGGCTCCTGTTCTTTGGTAGAATGGTGTTTGACGAAAAAAACTCCAGCCAAAGAAAGGAGCACCTTTAAGGTGAAGTCTACCACACCCGTCGGCAAAATCAAGACAGAATTTTCCCTGCGACATGCGACCAGTTTCGGAGGCGCCAAAATCTTTCTGGAATACCTCGAGAAAATCAAGCTCGCCAAGGCGCTGCAGGGGCTATCGTTTGCGAAGGCAAACAACTCGTTGTTTCCCCTCTACCGCATCCTGCTGTATCTCATTGTCGGCTGGGTGCTCGGCTGCCAGCGGCTCTTTCATTTTCGCAAGTTGCAATATGATCCGC
>NZ_LZRU01000021.1 GCF_002159085.1 Thermobacillus sp. ZCTH02-B1 | reverse complement strand
GGCCAGCCGCTCGAGTTTCCGGAGCAGCGATTCGCCGGGCCGGACGAGCGGACCGGCGCCGCCGGCGAATCCGCCGGTTCCCGTAGCGCCGCCGTCCGCGCGGTTTCCCGTCTTCACGGCCCGACACCCGCCGCTTCGAGCACCCCGGCGATCAGCTCGTCCGGCCTGACGCCGGAGGCGATCGCTTCATAGCCGAGCACGATCCGATGCCGGAGCACGGGCCCGGCCGCCGCGGAGAGGTCGGCGCGGGAGACGTGCAGCCGCCCGTCCAGCAGCGCGCGCACCTTCGCGATGCCGATGAGCGCCTGCACGCCGCGCGGTCCGGCGCCGTAACGGACGTGCCGCCGGACGGCTTCCGGCGCGTCCGCCTCGCCGGGATGGGTCGACATGACGATCCGCACCGCCAGATCGAGCATGTCGTCGGATATGAGCACTTCCTTCGCGTACCGCTGGACGCGGTGCAAATCTTCGGCTCCGGCGACCTTCTCCGCCTTCGTTTCCCGGGCGGAGGTGGTGCGGAGGGCGATCGCCTTCAGTTCCTCCCGGCTCGGATAGCCGACGTCGATCTTCAGCAGGAAGCGGTCGAGCTGCGCCTCCGGGAGCGGATAGGTTCCCTCCTGCTCGAGCGGATTCTGCGTCGCGAGCACGAAGAACGGGCGGGGAAGCGGATGCGTCTCGCCGCCCGCGGTCACCGTCCGCTCCTGCATCGCCTCGAGGAGGGCGCTCTGCGTCTTCGGCGTCGCCCGGTTGATCTCGTCCGCGAGCACGAGGTTGCCGAAGATCGGCCCGGGCTGGAACCGGAACGCGGCCGGCTGTCCGGCGGCGCCGAACTCGACGATGCGCGTTCCCGTGATGTCGGACGGCATGAGATCCGGCGTGAACTGGATGCGCGAGAACGTGAGATCCAGCGCATCCGCCGCCGTCCGGACGAGCATCGTCTTGCCCAGGCCGGGCACGCCCTCGAGAAGCGCGTGTCCGCCGGCGATCAGACACCACAGGAGCTGCTCGACGACCGCCTCCTGACCGACGATCACCTTCGCGATTTCGCGCCGCACGGCATGGATCCGTTCGACGGCTTCCGCGATCTCCGCTTTCGATTCGATCATGGCATCCTCCCGTCCCGGACCGTCACCGATCCGGCTGAATCTCCTCGAAATATCGCTTGACGCGCTCCTTCAGCGCCGGCGGCAGCGTTCCGTCCGACAGCGCCCGCCGGGCTTCCGCCTCATAGGATGCGTACACCTCCGCGTAGTCGCGTACGCCGCCGTCCAGGACCGGCGAGCGTCCGCCCTCGGTCACGGCGCCGCCGGACGCCGGACCGCCGTCCACCGTCACTTCGCCCTCGCCCGCGTAAATCCGGGGCGTCGTGACGAGCGTCCGGCCTCCGCTTCCGAATCCCGCACCGGAACCCGCGCCGACGCCGGACCCCGCACCGGAACCCGCGCCACCGGTCCCCGTACCGGAACCCGCGCCGCTTCCCGTCCCCGATCCGGCGCCCGTGCCGAATCCTCCCCGGCCGCCGGAACCTTCGGCCGAACCCGCACCCGCCGAACCGGAGCCCGAAGCGGCTCCCGACGATCCGCCGGTTCCGGAACCCGACGCTCCGCCGGAAGCGGAACCGCTCCGCCCCGTTCCGCCCGGCCCCCGGGAAGAGCCTCCGCCTTCCGTTCCCTGTTCCGGACCGCCCGAACCGGAGCCGCCCTGGCTTCCTTCCGCGCCCGCCGGTCCGCCGGCGCTTCCGCTCGAGCCGTCCGCTTCCGCATCCGCCAGGCCGTTCCAGCCGCCGTTTCCCGTCCCGGTCCCGAAACCCGGTCCGAGCCGCCCGCCGGCCGACGCCAGTGCGGCTGCCGCCTGTTCGGCGAGCGCCTCCAGCGCTTCCGCCGACAGCGCTTCCTCCAGCGCCTCCCGCAGCGCGTCCGCCGCAGCCTCCGGATCGCCGGCTCCGATCGCCTCCGCCGCCCGTCCGAGCGCTTCGCGGAGCTGATCACCCAGGACGTCCGGAGCGGAAGACGCCAGCTCCCGGAGCCGCTCCGCGAGCATGTTCCGCTGCTCGGGCGAAAGGCTGGCGAACCGGCCGCCCGCCTCTTCCAGCGCATCGGCAAGCGAGTGCCTTCCGCCGCGCTCGAGCGCGCGGCCGACCGCTTCGAGTCCGGGCGTCCGCTGCAGTTCTTGCGCCCAGGAGCGAAGCGCCTCCCGCTTCTGCCCGAGCTCGGCCATGAGGCGCCCGATCTCCCGTTCCGCCTCCTTCCATTCGGCCCGGAGCGCCTCCGGGTCTTTCCGCAGCGCCTGTTCCCGCAGCCGCTTCAGCGGTTCGGTCAGCGCCCGGCGGTCCGGTTCCGACAGGCTGTCGGACGATTCGAGTTCTTTCAGTTCCCGTTCGATCCGCCCGATCGCTTCATCGAGCGCGGCTTTGGCAGCCAGCCGCTCCTCCATCGGATTCGGGAGCATGAGCAGGATCGCCGCCGCGATCCAGATCGCGGAGAGGCCCGCCAGATACAGCTTCCGCCCGCGCCCGCCCGGCCAGGGAATCCGCTCGCCCAGCCCGGACACATAGCGGGCGGCCGCCGCTTCGGCGTCGGCGCGCTGCAGGCGCGCGGCCGGCGTGTCCAGATGCAGCGCGTCGAGCGCCGTGACGATCGCGTCGTCCGTTCCGCCGCGATCCATCACGCGGGCCGCCTTCCGCTCGTCGATGCGCGGCCGCAGCGCCGCGGCGGCGCCGGCGGCCAGACCGGCCAGGGCGCAGGCTGCCGCGGCGGCCGGCGCGTGCGGCAGCGGAACGATGCGGGCCGCCGCCAGCGTCAGAAGCGCCGCGCCGCTTCCGGCAAGCAGGCCGACGGCCGTCCGCCGGACGAAACGGATCGCGAACAGGCGCCGGCGCACCGGTTTCAACAACCGCAGCAAGCGCGTCGTCTGCTCTTTCCGCATATCCGGCACTTCCCGCCGCATGCTCCCCCTCCCTTCGCATTCCTTTCAAAACGGCCGAATCGGCGCATCCGAAGCGCGATGCGGCGCGGAGACCGCGCCGCGAATGCGGGCGGATTGGTTTGCCGCACGGTCGCAAGCGATCCTGATGTTTAATGCCGTTCATATTTAACCCGATTTGTGTTTGGCAGCGGCCTTGCTTCGCTTCTTCCGCGGCAAGGGGCGGACATGGCGGATGCTGAGCACGACCGCGATCACGGCCAACACCCCGTAGACAATGAAGTATTCCTGCCACAGCCGGATCGGCACGCCGATCTGGTAACCGTTCACGCCGACGCGAAACACGCGGTCCGACAGATCGGGTTCGAAGATGCTGACGAGCGCGGCGGCCGGATTGAGCCCCAGCAGGAAGCCGGGCCAGCCGTAATACGCGGGCGGATTCGCCTGTCCCGAACTCAGGTTTTCGACCAGGAGCACGAGCACGAGATAGAGAAAGGCCGTGCCGCCGTACGCGAACACCGTCAGTCCGTATGAGGCGATCACGGACAGCATCGTGCGCTTCACCAGCGTCGAGAACAGGACGCCGAACGAGCCGAAGGCCAGCATCGTGAACAGATAGAACGCGAACACCGTGGCGACCTGTCCGGGCGAGATGCCGCCGTACAGGAACACGATGCTGAATACGGGCAGCGTGGAAATGACAAGCAGCGTCATGAACGCGAGCGACGCGATCAGCTTGCTCAAAATGATGCCCGTCGAGCTCTGCTGCGTCACGAGCAGCAGGTTCAGCGTCTGCCGCTCCCGCTCGCCGCTGATCACGCCCGCCGTCAGTCCGGGCGTCATGAACGCGATCAGCCCGAGCTGGGCGACGCTGATGAACAGGAACAGCGTCCGGCTGCGGGACGGCTCGAACACCGACACTCCCAGCCCGTAATCGAACCGGAAGATGGACAGCAGGCCGAACGTCAGGACGCCGATCGCGGCCAGATAGAAGAGCAGCGCCCACATCGAGCGCGGCGTCCGCATGCGGAGGGTGAATTCTTTGTCGAGCACCGGATTGATGATCTTCGTCCTGAAGTCCGGCAGCAGGCGCTTCGGCGCCGACGGTCCGTTCATGCTTCCACCCCGCTTCCCCTGGTCATTTCGAGGAAGACGTCCTCCAGGTTCGTCTGCGCCTCGCCGAAGGCGATCGGCCTGAATCCCAGCCCGACGAGACGGACCAGCAGCTCCGCCTGCTCTTCATCGCCGCCGGCGAACCGGAACCGGACGAGCTCGCCATCCCGGATCACGCGCCCGACCAGAGGGTTGCCCTCCAGCCAGGCGGCTGCCTCTTCGGCGCGTCCGGCAAGCCGCAGTTCCAGGATGCGCCCCGCATGGAGCCGCCGCTGGATCTCGACGACGCTGCCCTGGGCGATCACCCTCCCCCGTTCGATGACGCCGATCTCGTCCACCATCTCCGCGAGCTCGGGCAGAATGTGGGAGGAAATGAGGATCGTCTTGCCCATCGCCTTCAGCTCTTTGATGATCTCCCGCATCTCGATCCGCGCGCGCGGGTCGAGGCCGGACGCCGGCTCGTCGAGGATCAGGAGATCCGGATTGTGCACGAGGCACCGCGCAAGGCAGAGCCGCTGTTTCATGCCGCGCGACAGCGTGTCGACATAGGCGTCCTTCTTGTCCGCCAGATTGACCAGCTCGAGCAGCTGCGGAATGATCGCGTCGCGTTCCGCCTTCGGAATGCCGCAGCTTGCGCCGTAAAAGTGCAGATATTCCGTCGTCCGGAATTGATCGTAGACGCCGAAGAAATCCGGCATGTACCCGATCCGCCGGCGCACTTCCGCCGGATGCTCGGTCACGTCGAGGCCGTCGACCCGGACGACGCCTTCATCCGGCAGGATGAGCGTCGCGAGGATCGCCATGGTCGTCGTTTTGCCGGCGCCGTTCGGTCCGATGAATCCGAACACGGTCCCGCGCCGGATCGTGAGGTCGACCGATCGCAGCGCCTCGAACGAGCCGAACCGTTTCTTGAGCCCCCGGATCTCGACCATCGGCCTTTCTGATTCCTCCGCCGGACCGCCGCCCGGCCGTTCCGCCTGAAGTTCCGCCGCGTCCGTCATTCGGGCGTCCCTCCTTCCAGTTCCAGATCGGGCAGCCGGTATTCGACCGTGCCGACGGCCTCCAGCCGCATCCGCACCGTCCGCCGCTCCGTGATGTACGCATCCGCGGGACCGGGCAACCAATGGGACGACCGGATCGGAATCAGTTCCCAATCACCTTCGGCCTCGTTCCAGACGGACAGAAACGCGCTGCCGGACACCGCGGGATCCGGATGGCGCACGGTGAAGGAAACGATCGGCTCGTCCCGCCAGGGAAGCGGGAACTCGAACACGAGCGTTCCGTCGGTCATTTGCATCCAGGGATCGCCGAAGGTGACGCCGTATCCCTTCATGTTCTGTTCGACGATGACGGGCTTCACGATCCTGGATGCGCCGGCTTCGAACGCCTCCATGGAAAAATCGAGCATCTGCGTCCACAGCGTCACGTTGTCGGACCGCCGGGCCGATCCGTTCACCTCGAACCAGCTTTCCCCGTCATGGCTGAATCCGATGATCACCGGGCCCGAAACCTCCACCCCGGATTTCCGGAGTTCATTCAGGTAAATGTCGATCAGCCCGCGTTCGCGTGCGTACTCATCCCCCCGGCCCTGATACGGAAAGATTTGGGGGCCGTAACCGCCGAAGCCGGCGGAGAAGCGACCGTGCGGAATCCGGACCGTCCCCGATTCGCCGCGCTTCAGATCGCCGACGGAATACGCCCGGCCTTCCACGAGCACATGGACATGCCGGAGATCGGCCGCGGTATGGTTCGTGATCGCCAGGTCCAGGAGACCGCCGCTGTATTCGGGCTTCACATCGAACTGTCCGTAACCGGGCGAAGCGCCGAGATGCACCCAGGCCTTGCGGAAGGACCAGTACGGCACGTTCCGCCAAACCACCGAAGCCCGGCCGTCCTCCATCCGGGCAACGTTTGCGCCGGACGCGCCGTCGACGCCTCGCTGCAGGATCGATTCGTCCCGCAGCGGAACCGCGTATCCCGCATCCCGGAAATCGACGCGCACCCTGCCGCCCGACGGGACGAACACGGCCGCACCCGCGTACCGGTCCGCCCAGCCGTCGCCCGCCAGATTCACCGTCCGCACGCTGTGCGCCTTCACTTCCCGCTTGTCCGCGGATCCGACCGCGAAAATGACGACGCTGCACAGGACGGAAAACACGGGAACGAGCCACCACATCCACTCGCGGCGGTCGAATTTCCGGAGCACGAGATACAGCACCGGCGCCGCCAGCAGCGCGTAGACGATGAAGAAGACCGACAGGCTGCCGACGGCCGGCGGCCGGATGGACGGAAAAAAACCCAGAATCGAGTCATAAAGCCAGAAATCGTAGCCGTATCCGTAGTTCACCTTGAGGGCCGCCGGCCGCAGCCCGACGTCCGTGAGCAGCCGCTCCCACAGCTTCGCGCTTCCTCCCCAGCTGGCCAGCGGCTCGACGGAAGGGTCGAACGCGACGTAGAGCACCTTGCCCGCGCCGTACGGGCGCACGGCCGAGACGATGACGCCGTCCTGGAGGGTGACGGATCCCGCCTGCAGCGTGCCGGTTGCAACCGTGACCGGCGTTCCGGGCTTCAGCGGCTCCCCGCCGATCGCCTCCAGCATCGCCGCCGATTCCAGCTCGCCTGTCCCGTCCGGCGCGACGGGCACGAGATCGGCGAACGCTTCGGCCGTCTTCGCGTAGCCGGCCCCGCCGGACACGATCAGGACGCCGCCGCGGATGACCCAGCTGCGGATCGCGTCGATCCGTTCCCGCGGCCAGCCTCCGGTCGGCACGTCGTTCAGCGCGAGGATGTCCAGCGAATCCAGCTGCAGCGGATCCTCCGGAAGGTCGTCCGCCCCGATCGGGACCGTCCGGATGTCGTAACCGCGCGAGTTCAGCAGCGAAAGAACATTCAGGGTGTCCGGATCGCGCGCGACGATGCCGACGGTCGTCGACGTGACGCCCGTGCTCACGAGATAATTCCGGCCGGACAGGAAGCCGATCTCCCGTCCGGAACCGGCCCCGCCCTCTTCGAACCGGATCCGGTTGTTGTCCTTGTTGTACAGCATGCCCGGCACGGTCATGTCGACGACGATCGGCGTGTCCGCCGGCAGCTCGACCGGCACGGCGATCTCCTTCGCTTCCCCGTCGTCGTAAGCGAACACGACGTCCCCGCGCAGATCGCGTCCCGTCCGGTTCGTGAGCACCAGCTGAAGCCTCGCGTATTTTCCATGTTTCTGCACGGATCGGATGCCCAGCTCCCACGCGAGCTCGATCCCTTCGTCCTCCGCTTCCGCGGAAGCGGCCGGAAGACCGGCCAGAAGCATAAGCAGCGCGAGCAGGGCAGCGGCCGCTCTTCGGCCGAGCTTGTCCGTCAAGGTTGTTCTACCCCCATCTCATTCCGAATGCGCCGGTCATCCGTTGATGGAACGAGAGACCGGATGCGAATTTCGACCGTTACACATTTGACGCGCGGGCGCTGCAGCAGGTTGCATGAATGCGGGAACAGCCCCGAACGATGTCGGAGCTGCCCGCTTCGTAACGTTTTTCCCGCTGTCAGATGCGGACGGCCGTGCCGCTGGCGACGACCATCAGCATGCCTTCCCGCACCACTTCGTAATCAAGGTCGATGCCGACGATCGCGTTGGCGCCCATCCGCCGCGCCTGCTCGACCATCTCGCCGATCGCGATGTCGCGGGCGTCCCGCAGCTTGTTCTCGTAGGCACCGGAGCGGCCGCCGACGATGTCGGTGATCGACGCGAGGAAGTCGCGCACGACGTTCGCGCCCATGATCGCCTCGCCGGAGACGATGCCGAGGTAATCCCGAATCGGTCTTCCTTCAATGGTCGGGGTCGTCGTAAGGTACACGGGCTTCAACTCCTCCGCAGGCTTTTGCTCCATATACGGACATGGAGGCGCGAACGTTTCATGGAATTCAAGCCATTACGATCCAGTAAAAGAGCCCCGCCAGCGCAAAGCGGTAAAGCGCGAACCAGGTCAGCCTGAGCCGCTTGATCAGGTTCAGGAACGTCACGACGGCGAGCATCGCGACGATGAACGAGGCGGCCCCGCCGATCAGGAACAGCACGAGATCGTCCTTCGTCAGCAGATCGCGGCTGTCGTACAGGTCGAGCACCGTCGCGCCGAGCATGACCGGCACGGAGATGATGAACGTGAAGTCCGCTGCCGCCTTCCGGCTCGTGCCGAGCAGCATGCCGCCCGAGATCGTCGAACCCGAGCGGGAAAAGCCCGGCCACAGCGCGAGGCACTGGAACAGGCCGATGCCGAGCGCCTGGCCGTAGGTGATGTCATCGGTGTTCTCGCTCGTCACCCTGCGCTTTGCGAGCTCCGCGACGATCATCAGCACGCCGCCGGCGGCGAGGCTGATCAGGACCGGGCCGGGACCGAACAAGTCATTTTTGATGAAATCCTTGAAGATCAGATAGACGATGAGCGCCGGAAGCATCGCCAGGATCATGTGGATGACGTTCAGCTTGTTCGGCACGTTCAGCTTCAGGCGGACCATATCCTTCAGGATGTCCATGTACCGGCGGAAATAGAGGACGAACACCGCCAGCACCGCGCCGAGCTGCACGACGATCTTGAACGAGTCCGCGGCTCCGCCCTCGTAGCCGAGCAGATGCCCCGCCAGAATCATGTGCCCGGTCGACGAGACGGGCAGAAATTCCGTCAGGCCTTCGATGATGCCGAGAATGATGACCTTGATCAGTTCTTCCACTGTTCACACGCTCCTGACGTTGTGATGGATCGTTTCCCGCGGCGGACGACGGCGCGCGGCGGCGGCGCAGAACGCGGCGACGAGGCTGACGCCCCAGACGGCCGCGACCCAGGCGGTCACACCGGGCAGCCGGCCGTGGACGGCGCCGTCGAAACGTTCGTAGAGGATCGCTTCCGCCCCTGCGTAACCGGCCGTGACCGCCGCCAGCGCGGCGAATGCGAGCCATGCCGCCCGCCGCCGCACCCGCATCAGCGCCGCGAGCGTCCAGCCGGCGGCGAGCGCCGAGAACGGCGCCACGACGACCGCGCCGGGCAGCCAGCCGGGCGGATCGATCAGCATTTTCCATGCCAGCACGAGAAGCGACATGCCGGCGGCGATCCGCCGGAACGCGCGTTTCTCGTCCGGCGGACATGCGGGACCGCCGTCCCCTCCGCCGTTCGCCTTCCGCCAGGTTCGCCAGCGGATGAGGACATACAGCGCGATCGCCCCGGCTCCGAGGGCGGTGAAGACGAACTGCAACGACTCGTAGACGACGAAGTCACCGAAGCCCCGTTTGTGCAGCCACCAATACCGGTTCGTGAACCAGGTGTGGCCGTGCGTCCACCCGTCCATGAACAGATGGGTCAGAAAACCGATGAAGAGCGAGATGAAGAACTTGAGCCAGTCTCCGGGCGTCCGGAGCGGCCGCATCCGGAGCCGTTCCGCCGCGAACCGGTCCCATCCGCCGGCCGAAGGCAGGAGAAACGGCAGCGTCGGCAGCAGGAGACGCTCGATCACGAGCACGGCGGCCGCGCACAGCGGCAGATGGAGAAGAAAAAATCCCGCGACGGTGTGGCCGATCGTCCGATGGGGCTCCATGGCGACGAAATATTCGAAATCCGGCGCCATGCTGCCGAGCGCGAGGCCCGAGGTGCGCAGAAAGCGCGGCATCAGGCGCTTGAGCGGCGCCGCAAAGAACGGATGGGCGAACGTGTGCGGCATGCGATCCGTCCTTTCCGTATCCGGCGTACCGTACCATCATAGCGAATTTAAACTTTTTTTTCTAGTGACATCCGATGCAATCGGGAATAGAATTGGTGGGGAATGCGTCAATCGCAGGACAAACGCGCAACCGGGGAGACATGCATCGTGCAACCGCCATATTCGCAGCCCGAATCCCCTGAAACGGCAAAACCGTCCGCGGCGGTCCGACGGGCCGACCACGTCCTGTTCGCCGTCGTCACCCTATTTTATTGGACAACTATGTACATCTATGTCCCGATTCTGACGCCGTACCTCGAATACCGCGGGCTCGGGCTCCAGGCGATCGGGCTCGTGCTGGGCAGCTACGGCTTCGCCCAGCTCGTGTGCCGCTTCCCGCTCGGCATCTGGTCGGACCGTCTGAGGCGCCGCAAGCCGTTCATCCTGCTCGGCATGGCGACCGGAAGCCTCAGCTGCCTGCTGTTCATCGTCCCGGATTCGTGGCTGTGGACGCTGGCCGGCCGGACAGTGGCGGGCGTCTGCGCCTCGACCTGGGTCGCGTTCACGGTGCTCTACGCCGGCTATTTCGCGGAGGCCCAGGCCGTGCGGGCGATGAGCAACGCGAGTTTCATGATCGTATCCGGACAGATCGCGGGCATGGGCGTGAGCGGATGGATGGCCGACGCGTACGGCTGGCATGCGCCGTTCGTCGCGGGCGCCGTCATCGCCTTCATCGGCCTGATCGCCGCCTGCTTCATCCGGGAGCCGAAGGAGGGCGTGAAGCGGGATCCGATGTCGTTCGCGGACGTCGGCGCCGTCGTGCGCGATCCGACGCTGCTCAAGGTGTCGCTGCTCTCCATCCTCGGCCACTGCGTGCTGTTCATCACGATGTTCGGTTTCACGCCGCTCAAGGCGGTGAACGATCTCGGCGCCTCGAACGCCGAACTGACCTGGCTCGTGTTCGCTTTCATGATTCCGCACGCCTTCGCGTCCCTTTGGAGCGGCAAATGGTTCGCGCCGAGGTTCGGCGTCTGGCCCGTGATGATGGCCGGCTTCGCGCTCGCGGGCGTCTGCACGGCGGCGATCGCCTGGTCGCCCTCGCTGCCGCTGCTCACGGCGACGCAGGCGCTGAACGGGTTCGCCCAAGGGCTTTACCTCCCGCTCCTGCTCGGCGCGGCGATCCGGGACGTGCCCGGTCCGAAGCGGGCGACCGCGATGGGATTCTATCAGGCCGTCTATTCGGCCGGCATGTTCGGGGGACCTTATCTGGCGGGATACCTGAACGAAGCCTGGGGCATGGACAGCGGATTTTTCTGCGGCGCGGCCACCGCGATCCTCGCGGCGGCGCTGTGCCTGATCTGGCGCAAACGGCCGGCGTGATGCCGGCCGTTTGCATGTGATCCGCCGTTATCCGCCGCCCTTCAGGCGAAAGGCCGCGGCGAGCAGCAGGGCGTGCAGCACCGTCATGAGCGGAAGCCCGAAGGCGAACGCCCGGTGCCTCGTCTTGTGGCGGAACAGCAGCATGCCGATCCATCCCCCCGCCGCTCCGCCGGCGAGCGCCCACAGGAGAAGCCGCCGCTCGGGTATCCGGCGGCGGCCCAGCCGGGCGCGGCGCTTGTCCAGGCCCATCATGCCGAACGTCATGACGCTCATCCCCGCGAAACAGGCGGCCACCAGGCCGGCCGCCCCCGTCATGCGTACCGCTCCAGCACGTATTTGTCCTCCGGCACATCCTCGAGGAACCGGCACGGCCGGCCGACCGAGAACACGCGCAGCGCGTGCATCGCCCGCGTGCAGGCCGTGTAGAACAGCCGCCGCTCGCGCTCGCGCGCGTACACCTCCGCGGACGCGTCGTAGATCAGCACCGCGTCGAATTCGACGCCCTTCGCGAGATACGCGGGAATGACGCTGATGCCTTTCTCGAACTGCGGCGTATGCTTCGTCACGAGGCGGACCCGGATCCGCTCCGACAGCGCCCGGTAAGCCTCCTCGCTCTCGGCGGCGGTGCGGCAGATGACGGCCGCGGATTCGAACCCTTCCCGGTTCCATTGCTCCAGCGCTTCGGCGATGCGCCGGTGCAATTCGTCCCGGTCCCGCACGATCGTCACGACGGGCTTGCCGCCGCTCCGGTTGAACGGCTCGATCGCTTCGCCGTCCGGGATCATCGTGCGCGTGAACTCGACGATCTCGCGCGTCGAGCGGTAGCTGCGGGTGAGCCGGATCCACTCCGTCTCCTCCGGTCCGTACAGGTTCGTGAGCGGATCTCCTTCCTCCAGCACCGAATCCTGCGCGTGGATCGACTGGTTCAGGTCACCGAGAGCGGTCATCCGCGCGCGCGGGAACAGCCATTTCAGGAACTCGAGCTGAAACGGCGTGTAGTCCTGCACCTCGTCCACCAGCACGTGGCGGACGTTCGTGTTCACGCGGAAGCCCTTCAGCCGTTCATTCAGATAGAGATAGGGCGTCGCGTCCTCGTACAGCAGCCGACCTTCGTCGAGCGCGCGCACCGTCAGGGCCGCGATCGCCGGCCATTCCGCCGGCAGCTTCACCTCCCGCGCGAGCGACGCCGCCAGCTCCGGATCGGCGTGCAGGCGGCGGTAGAGCCCCTTCGCGTCGACGAAACGGAGCGCGGCCACGCGTGCGCGGACGGGCTTCAGCGCATGGCGCACGATCACCTCCGCGAGCAGTTCCCGTTCCGCTTCGGTGTCGTCGAACGTGGCGCGCGCGACATGCCGCCGCTGCGCCCGGAGCTTCGCATACGCGCGCTGGTAGTCCGTCCGGTTCATGTATTGCATTTCCTCGTCGACCCAGGCCGCGGAACGCTCCGCCTGCTCGAACGCCTTCACCCGTCCGAGGAGCCAGTCCCGGACCAGCTCGATCCGGTTGGCGAGGCGGACGGAGGAGCCCAGGCTGTAGAATTTGTCCGCGATCTCCCCGGCGGAGACGATCGTGCGGCCCCTGAACGTCACGGGACGGAACATCATGCCGGACTGTTCCAGACTGCGGAGGTACGCCTGGATCAAGGCCAGATAGGCGGATGAGGACTTGAAGCGGATGGCGGCCAGCCGCGTCTCGTAGTCCGCGTCGTCCTCGCGCGTCAGGACGTATTCCAGCTGGTCGTAGGCGTCCTCGACGCGGAACTGCTTGCCGAGCCTGAGCTCGAGGTAATCCTGGAACGTCGTCTGGATCATGTTCGCTTCGCCGAGCTCCGGCAGCACGGTCGAAACGTAGCTGTTGAACATCGGGTTGGGCGAGAACAGCACCATCTGGTCGGACGTCAGCATGCCGCGGTACTTGTACAGCAGGTACGCGACCCGCTGCAACGCGGCGGACGTCTTGCCGCTGCCGGCCGCGCCCTGGACGACGAGCATGCGGCTCCGGTCGTTGCGGATGATCCGGTTCTGCTCGCGCTGGATCGTCGCGACGATGCTCCGCATCGTCGCGTCCGACGTCCGGCTCAGCACCTGCTGCAGGAGTTCGTCGCCGATCGTCACGCCGGTGTCGAACAGGCAGCGGATCACGCCGTCCCGGATCACGAACTGCCGCTTCAGTTCGAGCTCTCCGGTGACGGTGCCGGACGGCGTCTCGTATTCGGCCGGTCCGGGCGGATAATCGTAATACAGGCTCGATATGGGCGCGCGCCAGTCGTAGATGAGGAATTCGTCGCTGTCCTCCTCGCGGTAGGAGGCAATGCCGAGATAGATCGTCTGGGCCTCCCGTTCCCCGCTCTCGCGGAAGTCGATGCGGCCGAAATACGGCGAATCGCTGAGCCGCTTCAGCTTCTCGACATACGCGGCCGAATGGCGCTCCGTCCGCTCCCGCTCGGCGAGCAGATCCGCCTGCTGCTTCACGCTGTACCAGGTTTCCTGGATGTCGTCGAAGGTACTGAAGTTGACCGTGACCTCGTCCCAGAAATGTTTGCGGATTTCGTACGCCTCCGACCGAACGGCGCCGATCTCCTTCTCCAACCGGTCGATCGTCCGCCGGATGCTGGCGGTGACGCGGTCGACGCGGGCCTGCTCTTCCTTCCATCTCGGATCCGCAGCGTCCATTCCGATCCGACACCCCTCTCGCGAACATCGAATGAGTCATTTCGGCACCGCTTCCCGACATGCGGCAAAAAAGGTGTTGACACGAAAACGCCAACCCGTTATAATTAAAATGAGTACATCTGTGCTCATTATCAGGTTTGGGTTCCGTTTTTTTATTTTATCAGTTCCGATAGAAACATTCAACCTCCCGTCCGTTGCCGGACGGGAGGTTTTCGCATTCCGGCGTTTTGAAGACGCCGTCAGTCCGCGAGGTCGAACCCCTGGTCCCGCAGGAACCGGCCGATTCTTCGCGGCGGCCGGGAAAGCCGCTCCCGCATCTGCTCCGACCAGCCGGCCGAATGGCGGCCGCCGCTGCGTTCCTTCAAATAGGCGGCGTGCACGCCGTCATAGGCCGCGACCGCGCCGCCATACCGGGAAGCGTCGTACCGGTTCTCGTGCAGCACCGCTTCGACCGGCAGTCTGGGCCTGAGGAGCGGCTCTTGCGCCGGACGGCCGATGCACATGCCGAAAAGCGGCACGACGCGCTCCGGCAGGCCGAGCAGCTCCGCGGTTTTCGCGATGTCGTTGCGCACGGCGCCGATGTAACAGATGCCGTAACCCAGCGATTCCGCCGCGATCGCGGCGTTCTGGGCCGCCAGCGCCGCGTCGATCGCCGCGATCGTGTACGCTTCGGCATTGCACGGCATTTCCGCCGGCTCAAAGCCGGCCGCGATCCTCAGGCGCTCCATGTCGGCGCACCAGACTAGGAATTCGGGGCAGTCGGCGACGTATTGCTGCCGTCCCGCGATCTCCGCCAGCGCGGCGCGCAGGGCGCGATCCGTCACGCGGATGACGCTGTACGCCTGCATGTTGGACGACGTCGAGGCCATCTGCGCCGCCCGGATGATCCGCAGCAAGTCCGCCTCCGGCACGGGCTCGTCCGCGAAGGCGCGGATCGACCGATGGTTCATGATGAGATCCAGTGTCCCGGACCCGGATCGCACATCGTTCATGCCGTTTCACCTCATGAACCATCATAAACGATTCCGCGGCTTCCGGAAAAGCGTCCGGCGTCGCGGCCCGGCGCGGCCTCCGTCGGGGCTAGACCGTCGCTCCCCCTTCCATCGCGATCCGCACCGCCTGCTCGTAATCCCGCTCGTCCACGACGACCGTCAGCAGCACGTCGCGGCCGGTCACCCGGTTGTCCGGCCCGCCGGAACTCAAGCCGCTCGCGCTGACGTCGGCCGCGGCGAGGATTCCCGCGCCGGCGTTCGTGAAGTCCGTGCCGTGCACGAGATAGCCGAGCCCCGGGAAATCTCCGCTCAGCGGGTTCGAGATGTCGTGCATCTCCTGTCCCGGATACCGGTCGATCCGCCGGATCGAGCTGTCTTCGATGCGGAGATGCCGCATCCGCTCCAGCGCCGCCTTCGCCTCCTCCTCGCTCCGGAAATAGGCCAGCACATTCCGTTCCGCCATGTTCGCCTGACCGCTCCTTTCCCGCACGGTTCGCAACCGGCCGATGCAGGAAAACGACCCGGCCGGCGGGTCGTTTTCCGTGAACACGCCTTATTGCAGCGCGTTGCCGAAGTTTTGCTGCTGCCACTGCACGCCGGACGGGCTCGTCGGCACGTTCTGGGGCGTGCCCGCGGGCTGGTAGACGTTCGACATCGTCTGCGTCGTCACATCCTTCAGCGTCGGCACCTGATACCAGCCCTGTTCGTTCATGAATTGCCACACTTCGTACGCCTGCTCCGCGCAGTTGATCGCGCCCTGCTGCATGGCGCGGCGGATGTCCGGATTCGCGCATTCGAGCGCGGCGAGCATCTTCTTCGCAGCAGACGCCTTGTGCAGGCCGAGCACGATGCTCGCGATGTCCCGGTCGTCAAGCTGGTCCGGCGACGTGTTCGGGCTTACCGTTCCCGGATGGTCGAGACCGTAGGTCGGCTGGAACCCGCTCTTCAAGGCGCGGTAGGGAGCCACATGCCCGGCGCCCTGGCGATGCAGCAGATCCACCATTGCGTTGTACCCGGTCACCGCGAACTGAAGCTGATGGTCGATGATCTGTGCCAGCCGCTGGTCCCGCACGCGCTGGCGCAACAGCTGAAGCTGGTTGATCGCGTCGACCGTGCCGTTCAGCACTTCGTGGATTTCCATCACTTCGTGTGCTCCGAGATTCGCTGCCACTATGTAGGACCTCCTGACGTCGAGAATTTGGGCCGGTGTCCGGCCAGATGTAGTATGTCCTGCCCCGATCCGGTTATGCGCGAAAAAATCCCCGCCGGAAGCGCAGGTGTCCGGACGGGGACCGGAGCAGCCGGCGGGTCAGATTCCTTCGGCGGTCAGCTTCCCGATCCGCCGGCTGATCTCGCGCTGCCATTCGGTGTCGTTCGTCATCGCCGCGAGCAGCGACAGGTTCTTCAGATGCGCGAGCTGCCGGATATACGACGCGTTGACCTCGAGACAATGCGCGAAGTCCATCTCTTCCGCGTCCGTCAGCGGACGCCGGCTCCGGATCACCCACAGTTCGGCCAGCCGCTCGTGGACGGGCAGGATCGGCATCCTTTCCCCTCCTTTCCGCGTCCCCAGAATGCCACGTCCCCAGTATGGCCGCCGCGATCCGGACCGAAACCTGCCCGCAAAAAAAAGGACGAGCCGTCCGTCATGGCCCTTCCGGATAGAACCCGAATTCGTCCATCATGATCTTGCCGGGTCCGCCCTCCAGGTGCAGCGTGACCGACCGGATGCCGTCCGACATCAGCCCCGGCCGCGCCTCCTCAAATGCCGAGAGCGGCACGATGAACGTCTCGAACACCGGTTCGATGTCCGTCTTGTATTTGCCGTTTCCGAACCGCCGCTCCAGGAACCGGTGGACCGTGAACGTGACGCGGGGCGGCGATTTCAGGACGCCGAACCGGTCCAGCTCGAGCCGCGCCCTCAGACCGTTCGTTCCCTCGACGCTTATGCCGATCTCGTACGCGCCACTTTCGGGAAGCTCATGGGACAAATCGGCCAGCGAGAAGGCGAACGCGGAAGTTTCCTTCATCCCGACATTCCGCGCATGCCATTCCTCGAAACCGATCGTGTATCGCGCGCCGCCTTCCCAGGCCAGCACCAGCCCCTTGTATCCCCGGCTCTTTCCGTCGCGGTTCAGCACCGCCGTGTGCGTCCACTCCGTCATCCCTTCCGCTTCGGCAGTCACACCGGACGCCGGCGTCCGGAGGCCCGACGTTTCGAACCGGCTGACCGGGACGAAATCGCCGGCTTCATACCGTCCGTAGACGACGGCTTTCCCCGCGAGGGACTGGCGGAGATCCGGATCGGAAAAGAAGCGCCGGTATGCCTCCTTCCCGTTCAGCGCCGCCTCCAGAAACGCCGCGATGTAGCCGGCCGCCGCCTCGCGCTGCACTTCGCCGTCCAGCAGATCCCGGGTGTTGAGCAGCATGCCGGTCGGCATCGACAGGTCGAACCGGCCCCAGGTCGTGTTGAACTGTCCGTGGTTCGCGCCCTCGAGGTAGATTTCCGCTTTGAAGAGATCCGCCCGCCCGTCCAGCGCCGTCCGCACGTACTGCTGGTCGCCGTAAAAGTTCTGCAGGTCGGCGTCGCGGGAACCGTGGATCGTCAGGTAGCTGACGCCGCGGAGTTCGGCCCGCTTCCCGTCCACGCGCATGTCCGTCGGCGCGATCGCAACCACCGCGGCGATGCGGATCTCCTCCCCGATCGCCGCAAGCGACGGATCGTCCGCAAACCAGCGCGCATGGTCCGCCGCCATCGCCGCCGCCTGGCCGCCCCGCGAATGGCCGATGAGGGCGACCCTGCCGAGGTCGACGCGCGCGTGGAACGGATTGCCCGGCGTCCGGGCGAGTTCCGCGATCTCGGTCAGATGCCGCAGGAGCAGCCAGCTTCTCAGCTTCATGTCCGGCTTCGGAATGCCGCTCCAGACCGAATAGTTCAGGAAATTCTCGTCGACCGACACCGCGATGAAGCCGCGGCTCGCGAGCCGCTCGCCGAGATAGGCGTATCCCGCATCCGAGAAATCCTCCATGAGATGGTTGCCGTGCACGATCAGCACGAGCGGGAAAGGCCCGTCCCCCTCCGGCATCCACACCCGGCCGTTCAGCGGAAGCCGGTTCGTGCCGAACCCCCAGAACCGGGTGCGGATCGGCGACCATTTCGGATGGATCGACGTCGCGTCGGCCGGCCGGGTGATCACGTCCGCTTCCGCCCCGAATTCGGCGCGGTGCCGGTCCGTCCCGCTGCCATAGGTAAAGTACGCGTACCCGTACGGACCCGGCCCGGCCGAAAGCGCGCCCGGATCGGCGCCTTCGGCGGCTTCCTCCGCGTCGAAGACCCGGTCGTCCGCCGTGAGCACCGCGGCAGCCTCATCCTGCGCGAGCGGCGTGCCCGCCGCAAACAGCATCGCGGCGGCCGCCGCGGCCGCAAGAACCAGCAACGTCCGGACCGGCTTCCGCCTGAGTCCGGCCAACGCCCGGACGAGCCCGCCCGCTGCGGCGCCGATGCCCGTGACGATCGCGGCGACGACGGGCCCGGCCCAGCCCATCGCCGCATCCCGCAGCACGCATGCGATCCCGACCGTCGAGGTCACGTACATTCCGGCGAACAGCCGCGGAATCGGGAGCCCGAGCAACGAGAACAGATAGGCAAGCGCCGTTCCGCCCGCCCCGAGGCCGACAAGGGCGGCCGGGATGAGTAGCGCCGCATCGAAGCCGTAGCCCATCCCGGTCGGGATGCCGAGGACGCTTACCGCGGCGAGCGCCGTCCAGACGACGGTGATGCCGATGCTCGCCGCCCGCCAGATGCGCGTGTCGCGGCGGAACGCCCGTGCCGTACGGACCCGCGCGTAACGGGCCGCCCGTCTCAAGACGGCCGGTTTTCTCAATTCCATGCCTTCCCTCGTCCACCTCCTCGCCAGCCGGTCACATGATCGGGGACAGCAGCCTCGCCACCGATTCGCGCGCCTTGTGGACCAGCGGCCGGTTATGGTACAGGTCCGGCGTCAGCTCGACGCAATCCGCGAGATCGTCCTCGAACAGCGCCGCAAGCCGGCCCGCGACCTCCGAATCGAACAGGAACGCGTTCACCTCGAAGTTGAGCCGGAAGCTGCGGTTGTCGATGTTGGCGGTGCCGACGGTCGCGATTTTGCCGTCGGCGACGATCATTTTCGCATGCAGGAAGCCCTTCCGGTACAGATACACCTTCACGCCCGCCTTCAGCATCTCGTCCAGATGGGCGAACGTCGCGTAATGGACGATCCGGTGGTCGGGACGTTCCGGAATCATGAGCCGGACGTCAACGCCGGACAGCGACGCGATCCGGAGCGCGGTCAGGAAACTCTCGTCCGGCACGAAATACGGCGTCTGGATGTAGATGAACGACTCGGCATCGTGGATCATTTTGATGAAGCCGTGCTTGATCTGTTCCAGATCCTGGTCGGGACCGCTCGCGACGATCTGCATGCCGACGCGACCGGGGCCGGGCTCATCGGGAAAATACCGCTCGTCCGGAAGGAGCGGCTTGTCGGGCACGGCCAGATTCCAGTCATACAGAAAGCGCGCCTGCATCTGCCGCACGGCCGATCCCCGCACCCTGAGGTGCGTGTCGCGCCAGAAGCCCATCCTCGGATCGCGGCCGCGGTACTCGTCGCCGATGTTGAACCCGCCGATGTAGCCGATCCGGCCGTCGATGATCGCCAGCTTGCGGTGATTGCGATAGTTGATCCGCGGCGTGAGCTGGCCGAACCGGATCGGGAAAAAGAAGGCCGCCTGTCCGCCCGCCTCGATCAGCGGCCGGAAGAACCGGCGCGACAGCCGGTGCGAACCGACGTGATCGGCGAGAAAGCGGACTTCGACGCCGGACTTCGCCTTCCCGGCCAGCCGGTCCAGGAGCAGCCGGCCCAGCCCGTCGTCGCGGACGATGTAGTACATCAGGTGAATATGATCCCGCGCGGCATCGATGTCGGCCAGCAGCCGCTCGAATTTCGCCTCGCCGTCGCTGAAGATGTCGACTTCGTTGTCCTGCGTGTAGATCGCGTGCGCGCTCGACAGATTCATGTAGATGAAGTCGCGGTGCGGCTCCATCCGCGGATCGTTGAATGCGATCCGGTGCTGCGCAAAGACCTCACGCTGGCGGCTCACGATATTCCCGATCCGGTCCCGGTTGGCGGCGCGGATCCGGAGGAACCGGCGGCGGCGCAGGTTCTGCCCGAACACGAGGTACAGGATGAAGCCGAGGCCGGGCAGAAAAATGAGCACGAGAATCCAGGCCCAGGTCGCCGCCGCGTCGCGCCGTTCCAGGAAGACGATCGCCGCCGCGAACAGGAGGTTGCATGCGATCAGAAGCCATGAGACGTGCTGCAGGATCGTCATTGCCGCAAAACCTCCATCAGCAAAACAAGCCCTCCCGCCCGCGGGCGGGAAGGCAGCCGTTCACCGCATCAGGACCGGCCCCGCAGCGCCGCGAGACCCAGGGCGAGCGCCCCGCACAGGCCGGCGTTGTCGCCGAGGCCCGGGGGTACGATGTAGTCGTCGAGATGTTTCAGAATCGCGTCGTGCGCCACATACCCGTTCAGATTCCGCTTCACTTCTTCCCGGATCATGGGGAAGAGCTGCCGCTGGTGCATGACGCCGCCGCCGAGGATCACCTTCTTCGGCGAGAGCAGCACGATGGTCGACGCGAGGGCCTGTCCGATGTAGTACGCCTCGATCGGCCACGCCGGATGGTCCGGCGCAAGTTCGCTGCCCTTCACGCCCCAGCGCCGCTCGATCGCCGGGCCGGAGGCCATTCCTTCCAGACAGTCGCCGTGATACGGGCAGGATCCGGGGAAGGAATCGTCGGGATGGCGGCGGATCAGGACGTGGCCGCCTTCCGGGTGCACCAGGCCGTGCACGAGCCGGCCCTCCGCGAAGATGCCGACGCCGACGCCCGTGCCGAACGTGTAATAGACGCAGCTGTCGAGGCCCTTCGCCGCTCCCCACATCGCTTCGCCGTACGCCGCGGCGTTCACGTCGGTGTCCCAGCCGAACGGCACGTCGAACGCCCGCTTCATCGTGCCGAGGAAATCGAATCCCGACCAGCCGGGCTTCGGCGTCGTCGTCACATGGCCGTAGGTCGGGCTGTCCGGATCGATGTCGATCGGACCGAACGAACCGATGCCGATCGCCTCGACTTCCTTGTCCCGGAAATACGCGATGACCCGTTCCAGCGTCGGTTCGGGCTGTCCCGTCGGGAACGAGATGCGGTCGAGAATGTTGCCGTGTTCATCGCCGACGCCGCATACAAACTTCGTGCCGCCGGCTTCAATCGCTCCGATGCGCAATCGCGGTTCCCCCTCGCATGTCTCGTTCTGCTTGGTCTACAGCATTATAGCACAGCGTCCGCCTTTCCGGCACGATGGCCTCAACGGGATCGAAGGGGATATGACCGAAATGCGCCGCAGGGATGGCCCGGATGTCCGGTCCGGCGTCCCGACCCCTCCGGGGGCGGCGCGATGACCGGCACACGAACCGGCCGTCGCGGCAACATCACGGGGCGGAAGCGAAATATTCGCGCGCGCGCCGCGACCGGAGAAGGTACGCGATCCAGCCGGCGCCGGCCGCCGCTTCGGCCAGCGCGATCTCCCACCAGACGCTCTCCGGGCCGAACAGGAGCGCCTGCGCCGCGAGGACGGCAAGCACCGACGCCTCCCGGATCACGGCGGCCCACCGCGCGATCCGGACGCGGCGCCAGAACAGGATCAGCACGGCCAGGGACATCAGTTCCAGCAGCACCGACGTCCAAAAATGAAAGAGGAAATCGCCGCCTCCCGCCAAGATGCCGATATCGCCGGTCAGGACGAACCAGAGCGACAATCCCCGCAGCGCAAGCACCAGAATCGTGTAATCCACATAGGCGAGCAGCCAGCCGGCAAGCGCCGGTTTCGGCGTGGGCATGTCCCGTCTTCCCCCTTCGCTTTCGTCCGGTTGACCTCTGGTTCCTCTTCCCGCGCCCCGTCCGCCGCGCGTTTCCGCCCGACGGCCCGGGCACGGCGCCGGGAGGAGGCCTTGTCCGGGCGGCGCCTTGCAGCCGGATTCCCCGCGGACCATGCGAGTTCCTTCCCCGATTCCGGGACTTCGGATCAGCCTGACCAGCCTGACAACGGATGACCTTTTGATCGGTCAGCCAGCGCATTCAGCCAGCGCATTGATTCCATCTTGTAACAATCTTATAACAGCAGAAATGAAGCTCACAAGGGAACAACAACACAACCGAAGGTCAGGCGTCTTACAGGTTGACCGGAGAACAAAAAATCAGCGGGCCGCAGCCCGGGCGAACGCATCACGAGCCGGCCCGCCCGAAACGCCCGACCGTCTGCCGGAACGGCTTCCGATGCCGGCGAAGCGCTCCTTTCGCCGCTCAACCGGGTTGTGTTATGATGCCCGTAAGACGTGTCATGCGGGGGATTCGGATTTGGAGTATCGCCATGCATCGGATGAATCCCGGGCGCACTTCGCAAGCGGCCGGGTGCTCTACAACGCGAAGGGAGCCGCGCCGTTCCCGGTCCGGCTCGCGGACGAAATCGCGCAGCGTTGCTTCGCGCTGCTGGAAACACGGGGACAGCCCGGGCCGTACACGATCTATGATCCCTGCTGCGGCAGCGGATATCTGCTGACGGTCATCGGCCTTCTGCACGGGCCGCGGATCCGCGCCGTCCTCGCCTCCGACATCGATGAAGCGATGCTGGATGCGGCGCGGCGCAATCTGTCGCTGCTGACCGAACCGGGCATGCGGGCGCGCACGGAACAGCTGCGGGCACTGTACGCGAAATACGGCAAGCCGTCCCACCGGGAAGCGCTCGCGAGCGCGGCGGTCCTCGAGGGGTATCGCTCGCGCGGAGCCATCCATGCCATCGAGGTGTTTCCGGCGGACATTACGGCCGGCGCGCCGGATGCGGTCCGGGAAAGCGCCTTTCGTCCCGTCCATATCGTCATCGCCGATCTTCCCTACGGCAACCTGACCGGGTGGCGCTGCGAGGGCGGCGATCCGGCCGGCCGGATGCTGGACAGCCTCCTCCCCCTGATTCAGCCCGGCGCGTCGGTCGTCGCGCTGATCGCGGATAAATCGCTGAAGCTCCGGCACGGGGGCTATCGCCGCCTGGAGCTGCTCAACGCCGGCAAGCGGCGGATCGCCCTGCTGGAACCGCTGAAGGAGACCGGTCGGGGCTGACGGACCGCAACGGCATCTCCCGAATCGGACCGGTCTCGTCAAAAAGAAAGACTGCCGGACCGCGGGTGATGAACCGCACCCCGTCATGCTTGACGGGGTGCAGTGCAGACGGTCGACAGTCTGAACGTTACCCGATCACTCGTTCCAGAGCTTGATGCGCGCCCGGACGAGTTTCTCGTACTCGTCTTCCATCTTTTCGACGCCGGCCTTCAGCAGCTCCTGCTGATACTCGTCCCAGATGCGGTCGAAGTCTTCCGGCGGTGCCAGGATCGCTTCCGGAATCCGGCGCCACGTGATCTCCTTCATCCGCTCCTGCAGGACGGCCAGCTCGCTGTCGGCCGGAACCTGGATGTTCCACGCCGCGCCCCACGGCTTGACCGGGAACTCCTCCTCGCTCGGGAACAGGTCCTTCCAAGTCTTCGCGCCGTAGGCGGCCAGCACTTCCTTCTCGACGTCGTTGTAGGACGCGATGATCTGTTCCGGGAAGTTCGTCGTGTAATAGTTGCCCGTCGAGTCGAGCACGCCGTCGCCGTAGTGGGCGCCCAGGTTGTGGTACAGGCCGATGCCCGTCTCGCGCTGGAAGCCGGAAGGATCGTTCTTCCTGCGCTCCACGAGTTCGTCCGGAATGACGCGCTTGCCGTTCTCGTCATAGTAATAGTGCTCGCCCTCGATCCCCCAGTTGTCGAGGATCTGGCCTTCCTCGGAAGCGAGGAAGTCGAGGAATTTGATCGCGCGCACCGGATCCGGGCAGTCGACCGTGATGCCGACGCCCCAACCCGGGCTGAAGCCGACCGGCCAGAACGACGTCTCCTTGAACTCCTCCGTCAGCGTGACCGGATAGTGGCCGTAGCCGTATTCGAACTTGCCTTCCGCCTTGAGCGCGTTCTCGCCTTCCTGGAAGTCCCAGCGCTGGTCGATCAGGCCGAGCACGCGGCCGGATGCGATCTTCGCGAGGTACTGGTCGTACTTCTGCACGAAACTCTCCGGATCGAGCAGGCCTTCCGCGTTCATGTGGTTCAGCCAGCGGAAATATTCCTTCTCGATCGGACGGCGGAAGTGGTACGTGACCTCATAGGTGTCGATGTCGATGTAGTACTCCCCGTCGTCCGGAGCGCCCGTCGTGTAGAACGCCGGGTTCGTGACCGAGATGTACATGCGCCAGTCGTCCGCGTTGAGCGTCAGCCCGATGTTCGGGTTGCCGTTTTCATCCTTGGGATGCCGCTTCAGGTACTCCCGTATCGCGTTCTCGAAGTCCTTCACCGTCCGGATGCGAGGGAATCCGAGCTCCTTCACGACCCGGTGCTGGAGCTGGAAGCCGCCGCTCGCATCGAAGTACGTCTGGCCGACCTCCGCGTACGTCGGAATGACGTAGATCGACGGGTCTTCTTCGCTGTAGCGCAGCCGCTTGATCTGGTCGCCGAACAGCTTCTTGATGTTCGGCGCGTGCTGCTCGATCAGGTCCGTGAGATCCAGCATGGCGCCGGCCTCCACGAGCTTGCCGAGATCGCCCTTCGGGCTGATCAGGTGCGGATATTTGCCGGACGCCGCGATCAGCGCGATCTTCTGCGCCGGATCTCCGACCTCGAATTCCGCGTCGAGGATCACGCCCGTCGCCGCCGTGATCGCCTTGCCGACGGGATCCTGCATGTTCTGCCAGTTCGGATTCGGGTCCGCGCCGTAGAACGTGAAGGTGATCGGCTCGAGATCCCCGTCTCCGGCGTCCGTGGAACCGCTTCCGCCGCCGGTCGCGGATGACGCGCCGCCGGAATTGCCGCTTCCGTCGTTCTTCTTGCCGCCGCAGCCCGCGATCAGCCCGGCCAGCATGACGACGGCGAGCAGCAGGACCAGCCAATTTCTCTTGCGGTTCATGCTGTCTGATACCCCTCCCGTGATCGATGTGCAAGATGTATTGGTGATCGGGCCAGGGCCCGCCAATACCGATGCCGGATGTGGAACGTCAACGCCAACCATAGGTTTGTTCGGCGGTTTGTCCGGCGGAAGGCCCGGGCGGTCAGCTCTTGACCGCGCCGAGCGTCATGCCCTTCACGAAGTAGCGCTGCAGGAACGGATAGACGAACAGGATCGGCAGCGTGACGACCATCGTGATCGCCATTTTGACCGATTCCGGCGAAATGTGCGCCATCACCTCGTTCATGTTCCGAGCCCGGTAGTCGACGCTCGACTGCGTGCTCTGCAGCACTTTCATGAGCTCGTACTGCAGCGTCGTGAGATGCTCCGCCTGCGAGTTGAACAGGTACGTATCGAACCACGAGTTCCAGTGCCCCACCGCGACGAACAGCGCGATCGTCGCGAGCGCCGGCTTCGTGAGTGGCAGGATGATGCGCCAGTAGATCGTGAAATCGTTCGCGCCGTCGATCTTCGCCGATTCCTGCAGCGCGTAGGGCAGTCCGTCGATGAACGAGCGGACGACGAACACGTTGAAGGCGCTCACGATGCCCGGCAGGATGTAGACGGCGAACGTGTTGATCAGATTCAGCTCGCGGATCAGCAGGAAGAACGGAATGAGGCCGCCCGAGACGTACATCGTCAGGGCCAGGAAGACGGAGACGAACCGCCGTCCCTGGAAGTCCTTCCGGCTCAGCGTGTAGGCGAGCATCGACGAGCTGATGACGCCGAGCACCGTGCCGATCAGCGTGCGGAGCGCCGAATTGCGGAAGCCCGTCCCCAGATGCTGATAGGAAAAGATCATTTCATAATTCTTCAACGTGAACTTCCGCGGATAGATCGTGATGCCGCCCCGCACGGTATCGATCGAATCGTTGAGCGAGATGGCCGCGACATGCAGGAACGGATACAGCGTGATGACCAGGACGAACGCCGCGTAGGCGTACACGAACGCGTCGAACAGCCGGTCGGAGACGGTCGATGACCTGAGAAGCCTGTTTCCCATGCGCGCTCCTCCCTACATGATGCTTTCCCTGGTCACGCGCTTGAATATGCCGTTCGCCGTGAACAGCAGGATGACGCTGACGACCGAGTTGAAAATGTTGATCGCCGTCCCGAACGAGAACCGTCCCATGCCGAGGCCGTAGTTCAGCGCGTACAGATCGAGCACCTGCGAATATTCGCGCACGAGGTTGTTGCCGAGCAGGAACTGCTTCTCGAACCCGATGCTGATCAGGTGGCCGATCGACATGATGAGCAGGACGATGATCGTCGTCCGGATGCCCGGCAGCGTGATGTGCCACATCTGCTGGATGCGGTTCGCGCCGTCGACCCGCGCCGCCTCGTAGAGCTCGGGGCCGATCCCCGAGATCGCCGCGAGATAGATGATCGCGTTCCAGCCGGTCTCCTTCCAGACGTCGGCGAGCGTGACGATGATCCAGAACAGCTTGCCCTTCGCCATGAACGGGTACGGTTCGTCGAGGATGCCGAGCCCGACGAGCAGCTCGTTCACCGGGCCGCCGTCCGTCGACAGCATCTTCGTGACGATGCCGGCGACGACGACCCACGAGACGAAGTGCGGCAGATAGGACACCGTCTGCACGAAGCGCTTGTAGAACATCAGGCGGATCTCGTTCAGCATGAGCGCGAAGAAGATCGGCACGACGAAGCCCGCCACGAGCCCCATCACGCTCATCGCGAGCGTGTTGCGCAGCACCTGGTAGAACAGCTCATCCTGGAACAGCGCCCGGAAATGCTCGAGTCCGACCCACTCCTGCTCGAAGAACGGCCGGCCGGGTCGGTAGCGCTGGAACGCCATCGTCCACCCCCAGAGGGGCAGGTAGTGGAAAACGAACACCCACGCGACGAACGGCAGCGACATCGCGTACAGCCACCGGTTCCGGACCGCGTTGCGGAAGAACCGCACGGCCCGCTCCTTCCGCGTCATGTTTTTCTTGACCGTCCATGTTGCCGCTTCCATGCGACCCCTCCCGTCTTGACACCCCCATTCTATCGGAATCGCTTACACCGCAATACCCGACAGATCGGAGCGAAAATCCCTTCAAAATCCGACAGGCTGCCCCGGCGCCCTGCGGCGCCAGCGGCAGCCTGTTCCCCGTCAGCTTCCCCCCGCCCGTTTCCGGTAGGCGGCGGGTGACATCCCGACGTATTTGCGGAATTTCCCGTGAAAATAATCGACGTTCGCGTAGCCGACCCGCTCCGCCACCTCGTACACCTTCAAGCCCTGCGCCAGCAGCTTCTTCGCCTCTTCGATCCGCACCTTGTCGAGGTAGGTGTTGAAGTTCTCGCCCGTCGCCTGCTTGAACACCTTGCCGAGGTAGGCGCTGCTGTAGCCCAGCATCCCGGCGATCGTCTCGAGCTTCAGGTTCCGGTCGTAGTGGCGTTGGATGATGTCGATCATCTTCTTCACCTGCGTGGCGGGCCCGCCCTGCCCCGATTGCCGGGCGAAATCGGTCATCAGGCGCTTCATGCCCTCCATGAGCTGCGCGAAGCGGCACGCTCCGTACAGTTCGGCGAGGCCTGACCGGAGCAGGCCGTCCGCCGAACCGGGCCGCTGCGCCTCGAGGCGGGCGGCGACGGAGGAGACGAGCCGGGCGCAGGCCGCCTTGACCGCCTCCTCGCCGGCGTCCGAAGCGAGCAGGCGCGCGCCCGCTTCGCCGATCCATTCGCCGATCGAGTCTTCGCTCGCGACGTCGATCGCGATCGCGAGCCGGTCCGCCAGATCGGTGAGGTCCGGAGGCTCGGAGTCCGGCGCGGATTCCGCATCCCGCGGCCCGTCCTCCGGCGGATGGATGCGCCCCGGCTCGAGGAAGAAGGACCGGCGCAGCGTCGCCGCCGCCCGCGCGTGGGACAACGGAATGTCCGTCCAGCTCTCCGCGACGCCGCCGGAAGCGGCGGTGAACCCGGTTTCGAGGCCGTCCAGCGCTTCCCGGACCGCCCCGAGCAGCGCGCTCCGCTGCGCTTCACCCGCAAGGCCGCCCGCGACGAGCAGGCCGAGTTCGCCTTCGGCCGAGTAACAGATCCGTTCCGGCGAAGCGAGTCGGCCGGCCAACCGCCGTTCCGCTTCGGGCAGGATGTCTGCGCCGGCCCTGCCGTGGAGCCGGATCACCACCGCTTCCCAGGAGGAAGCGTCCAGTCCGACGGCGGCGGCCGGACCGGCCAGCGCGGCCGGAGGCGTGCCCGAGAGCAGCGCGCGGACGACCGTCTCCGCCGTCCAGCCGGCGGCGCGCTCCTGCTCCGCGGCCTCCCGGTCCAGCGTCTTCTTCAGCCGCTTCAGGTAATCGATCAGTTCGTCCTCGTCGACCGGCTTCAGCATGTACCCGTCGATCCGGTGCTTCATCGCCCGGCGCGCGTAATCGAACTCCGCATAGCCGCTCAGGATGAGCATGTGAAGCCGCCGGTCGCGGGTGCGCAGCCGCTCGATCGCCTCCAGGCCGTCGATGCCCGGCATCTTGATGTCGATGATCATCAGGTCGGGGCGGTGCAGCTCGTATTTCTGCAGCGCGTCCCGGCCGTTCACGGCCGTGTCGACGACCCGGTAGCCGAAGGACTCCCAGTCGACCAGCGTCCGCAGGCCTTCGCGGATCGTCGGCTCGTCATCCACCACCAGCACTTTGTACATGCAGTCGTTCACCTCCGGCCGGCAGCCGGAACGTGACGCGCGTGCCGGCGCCGGTCTTGCTCTCGATTTCCAGTCCGCTGGACCGTCCGTACATCAGAACCAGGCGTTGATGGACGTTGCGCAGGCCGATCCGGCGCTGCTCCTCTTCCTCCCGCTCGTCGAGCGACGCGGTGAGCGCGGCCAGCCGCTCTTCGTCCATGCCGATGCCGTCGTCGGCGATGTCCACCCGGACCGCGCCGCCTTCCCGGACGATGCGGACGGTGACGGTTCCGCCCTCTTCCTTGCCCTCGATGCCGTGGATGACCGCGTTCTCGACGATCGGCTGGATGATGAGCGGCGGCACGGGGAGGTGCTCCGTTCCCGGCTCGACGTCGATCCGGTAGTCCAGCCGCTCCTCGTAGCGGAATCGCTGAATGTCGAGATAGCAGCGCACGATGTCGATCTCGTCCTCAAGCCGCGCGAGCCGCCGGCTGATCTCGAGGCTCCTGCGCATCAGCTTGCCGAGCAGCCGGACGATCTGGGCGATCTCCTTCTCGCCCTTCAGGTGCGCCTTCATCCGGATCGACTCGAGCGCGTTGAACAGGAAGTGCGGGTTGATCTGGCTGGCCAGCATTTTGAGCCGGATCTCGTTCTGCTTCATCTCGAGCCGGTGTTTCTGCCGGTTCGATTCCTCGACTTCCCGCACGAGCTCCTGGATGCTCGCGACCATCGAATTGAACTGGCGGGCGAGCTGCCCGATCTCGTCCTGGCCGTCGATCTCCATGACGGTCGTGAGGTTCCCCGTCGCCACCTTCGTGATGTGCTTGCTGAGCCGGCTCATGCGCCGGGTCAGCATGCCGGAGAAGGCGTAGGTCAGCATGATGCCGAGCGCGAGCGCGGCGATGATCACGACGAGCGCCGTGAGCTGGATGCGGTCGACGTCGGCCGTGATCTCGTCGACCGCGAAGATCGTGATGATCCGGAGGCCGCTGACGCTCGCGTTCGGCGCCAGCGGCTCGATCAGGATGCGGTACGCCTCGCCGCCCATCTCCTGCTCGAACATGCCCTGCCGGGCTTCCGCGAGCTCCGGCGCGAACTCGATGTCGGCGAGCGTCCGGCCGATCCGGTCGGGCCGGTTCGCCGAGACGATCGTGCCGCTGTCGTCCACGATCATCGTCTCGAACGATTCCTGTTCGAGGATCGTCGCCAGCGTGTCCATGTTGACGTTCACGACGAGCACGCCGCTCGTCTTTGCGTTCGGAAAATAGACCCTGCGCACGAGGCTCAGGTAATGCCTGCGGTCCCGCTCGTCCTCCAGGTAGAACCAGCCCACGGTGCCGTTGTAGCTGTCCAGCGCCCACCGGTACCACCAGGAATGGCGGATCGTCTCGTCCGGCTGCATGAACTCCCAGTTGTTCAGCATCGTCGGGTTTTCCATGTAGAACCGGATGTTCGAGATCTCGTTGTACAGGTTGATGTACTGCCCGAAATCGGGATAGGACCGGTAGGCGGACACGACCTCCCAGGTCGTGTTGTACCTCCGGTTCGCGACCGTCTCCAGCCGGTCGTCGTTCGCGAGCCGATAGGCGATGTCGTTCGCCACGTTGATGACTTCCATCGTGCGCTGCTTGACGCGCTCCACGTTGGCGACCGTCTGCTCGACGGCGTTGTCGAGCGCCATGCTCCGGAGCTGGCCCGCGAGCAGCAATCCGACCGCCAGCACCGGGACGAACACGACGACGAGGAACGACAGCGCAAGCTTCGTCCTGAGCCGCAGGTTGTTCACGAATTGAAGCGCGGCCTGAAACACGGGGCGTTCACCCCCATCCGTTCGTGGCGCGGATGCATCCCGCTCCCGCTTCCCGGCGCGGGACGCCGCGCTCACGCTTCTTCGAGCAGCCGTACGCCCCTGCCGGGCACGACCGTCCGCCCCTCCGCCGCCTCGCCGGTCAGGAGATCCGTGTAGCGGCCTTCATGCAGCTCGACTTCCTTTGCTTCCGCATTGTGATTCAGCAGGAACAGGAAGCCGCGGCCGTCCTTCACCCGCCGCGAACATTCGACGCCCTCCGGCGCCGCCTTCACGAGCGGCCGGATTTTCTTCTCCGCGCACAGGGTGCCGAGGAACCGTTCGAGGAACTCCCCGTCCGGACTCGACGCGACGTACCACGCCCGGCCGGCCCCGAACCGGTTCACCGTCACGACCGGCATGCCCGCATAGAAATCGTCGCCGTAGACGGCGATCGTCTCCGCGCCTTCGGGATGGATCAGGTCGTAGAGCAGGCTGCATTCGTATTCGCCTTCCAGCTCGCCGTAAGGCTTCGTCATGACGATCCGGTTCTTCCGGTCCGGCGGCAGCGCGTCGATCTCCTCCGCCCAGATGCCGAGCAGGCGCCGCAGTTCTCCCGGATAGCCACCGGTCCGCACGATGTCGCGCTCGTCGACGATGCCGCTGAAGAACGTCGTGACGAACGTGCCGCCGCGCGCGACGAACGCCTCGAGCTTCGCCGCGTAACCCGTCTTCACCATGTAGAGCACCGGCGCAATGACGATGTCGTACCGGTCGAGGGGCTCGTCCACGCCGATCATGTCGACCTGGATGTTCCGCCTGTAAAGCGCGTCGTAATAGTTGTGCACTTCCTTCAGATAATCCAGCGCGATCGACGGCCCGCTCGAGAGGCTCACCGCCCACCGGTTCTCCCAATCGTACACAATCGCGACCTTCGCCTCGACGCGCGCGTCGAGGATGCGGTCGCCGAGCATCTTCAGTTCCCGGCCGAGCTCCGCCACCTCGCGGAACACGCGCGTATGCTCGTGGCCGACGTGTTCGATGACGGCGCCGTGGAACTTCTCGCAGGCTCCGACGGAGCGCCGGAGCTGGAAGAACATGACGGTGTCGGCGCCGCGCGCGACGGCCTGCCAGCTCCAGAGCCGCATGACGCCCGGCCGCTTCAGCGAGTTGTACGGCTGCCAGTTCTGCTGGCTCGGCGTCTGCTCCATCAGCATGAACGGCTGGCCGCTCTTCAGCCCGCGCATCAGATCGTGCGTCATCGCCGTGAAGCTGACCGGCGTGTCGATCGCCGGATAGTTGTCCCACGAGACGACGTCCATATGCTTCGCCCATTTGAAGTAGTCGAGTTCCGGATAGGTGCCCATCAGGTTCGTCGTGACGGGGATGTGCGGGGTGTGCTTTTTGATCGCGTCATATTCGAGCTTGAAGCATTCAAGCAGACTGTCGGACTGGAAGCGGCGGTAGTCGATCGAGATGCCCTGGAAGTTCGTGCGGTTGCCGTTCCATTCCTCGCTCAGCTCGTTCGGCGCGACGATCTCGTCCCAGTCGTAGAACGTGTGCCCCCAGAAGCGCGTGTTCCACGCCTTGTTCAGGTTCTCGAGGGTGCCGTAGCGCTTCTTCAGCCATTCGCGGAACGCCGCCTCGCACCGCTCGCAGTAGCAGTAGCCGCCGTACTCGTTCGAGACGTGCCACGCGACGATCGCCGGATGGTCCCGGTACCGCTCGGCCAGCTTCTCCGCGAGAAGCGGCGCGAACCTGCGGTAGGTCGGGCTGTTCGGGCACGAGTTGTGCCGGCCGCCGAATTTCCGCTTGCGTCCGTGATAATCCACGCGCAGGATGTCCGGATATTTCTTCGCCATCCAGGCGGGGTGCGCGCCCGTGGAGGTCGCAAGGCACGTGTGGATGCCGTTCTCGTACAGCCGGTTGATCGTGGCGTCGAGGAACTCGAAGTTGTACGTCGTCTCGTCCGGCTGGATCATCGCCCAGGAGAAGACGTTCAGGGTCGCCACATCGATGCCCGCCAGCTTGAACATGCGGATGTCTTCGTCCCAGATTCGCGGATCGTCCCACTGCTCCGGATTGTAATCGCCGCCATACCAGATTTTCGGAAGCTTGTCGCTCAGCACCGCGCGGAATCCTCCCGAGGTTGAAATATAAGATTTATCATCATTGTAAACGCTGTTATGCTCTCAAGAAATATAATATTATGGATGCAGAATATAAAAAAACGGAAATATAAGGAGCGGAACGGGATGAAGGTGCACCGGCGGATCGTGATGCCGTTCGAGCAGCTCCGGCGGCTGCCGCTCGCCGTCGAGAGCGTCGGGATCAATCCGGAGCAGGAACGGATCGTGCGGCCGGACGGCTATCCCTATTACCACTGGCTGCAGACGTTGTCCGGAAGCGGCCGGATCACGGCGGAAGGCAGGACCCGGACGCTACCGGCCGGCTCCGGCGTCCTGCTTTTCCCGGGCGTCAAGCATTCCTACGAGGCGGACGAGGGCGGCTGGGAGACGGCGTATCTGACGTTCGGCGGCGCCGCGGCGGAGAGCATCCTCGCGGCGGCCGGCGTGCACCGGTCGATGTTCTGCAGCTGGCCCCCGGAGGCCGAGGTCGGCCGCCTGATCACGGCAATGGTGGAACGGCTGGAGACGGGCGGCGACGTGTTCGGCATCGAGGCCTCTTCGGCCGCGTACCATTTTCTGCTCGCGCTGACCCGCTACGCCACAAATCAGCCCGGGAGAAAAAAAAGCGATCCGGACCGGCTGGAGAAGTTGCGGAAGGCCGTGGAATGGATGGAAAGCCGCATCTCCGATCCGACCGTCGGCGTGGAGCAGATCGCGGACGTCCTCCGGCTCTCCGGCCGGCGGGTGACCGGGCTGTTCCGCGAGGCGTTCGGCCAGCCGCCCTACGCCTACTTCATCCAGCTCCGGCTGCGCAAGGCGAAGGAGCTGCTGACCGGCTCTTCCCCGCTGTCCGTCCGGGAAGTCGCGCAGCGCGTGGGCTTCCGCGACGCCAGCCATTTCATCGCCACGTTCCGCCGCCACGTCGGGATGACGCCGGAACAGTTCAGGAGATTGCACTAGGGGAGGATGGCACCCGGGCGGAGGACGACGCATTCCGGAGGGATTTTTGTGCGGATTGTCGAGGTAGTCCCCGCGGACGCGGGATGATACAATGCCATGTAATCATGCATGAGAGCGCATACAAGGACGGGCGGAGAAGCCCGGACGCGAAAGGAGTACGATCATGACCGACAAACCCCGGTATCCGTTCCTCGATCCCGATCTTCCGCTCGAGACGCGGATGAACGATCTGATCGCGAGGCTGACGACCGACGAGAAGATCCGACTGATGGCCCAGTACCAGGACGGGGTGCCCCGGCTCGGCATCGCGCCGTACAAGCACGGCACCGAAGCGGCGCACGGCGTCGCCTGGCTGGGAAAATCGACGACGTTCCCGCAGCCGCAGGGGCTCGCCTGCACGTGGGACGTCGACCTGCTGCACCGCGTGGGAACCGTCATCGGCACGGAGGCGCGCGTCTGGCATCGCCGCAATCCGGCGGTGAACGGCCTCACGCTGTGGGCCCCGACGGTTGATCTCGAGCGCGACCCGCGCTGGGGACGCACCGAGGAGGCGTACGGCGAAGACCCGCATCTGGCCGGGAAACTCGCTTCCGCGCTGATCCGGGGCATCCAGGGCGACCATCCGTTCTATCTCCGGGCCGTCGCGACGCTGAAGCATTTCTTCGCCAACAACAACGAGGCCGGCCGCGCCGAGCGGTCGGTCAGCATCGATCCGCGCAACCTGCGGGAATATTACCTGAAAGTGTTCGAGACGGCGTTCCGGGAAGGCGGCGCGCTCTCGATGATGACGGCGTACAACGCGGTGAACGGCGTGCCCGCCAATCTGCTGCCGATGATCACGGATGTCGTGAAGCGCGAATGGGGGATGAACGGCTTCGTCGTGAGCGACGCGTTCGACGTGACCGGCACGGTGCGCGACCACCGCTACATGGACTCGCTGCCGGCGGCGGTCGCCGCGTCAATCCGCGCCGGCATCGACAGCATCACGGACGACGCGAAGGTCGTGCATCAGGCGATCCGCGACGCGCTGGCCGAAGGGCTGCTCCGGGAGCATGATCTGGACACCGCGCTTACGAACACGTTCCGCGTCCGCTTCCGGCTCGGCGAATTCGATCCGGCCGAGCGGAATCCGTACGCCGCGATCGACGAGTCGCACATGATGCGCCCGGAATACGAGGCGCTGTCGCTGGAGGCGGCGGTGAAGAGCGTCGTGCTGCTGAAGAACGAAGGCCTGCTGCCGTTCTCCGCGGAGCGGGTGCGCCGGATGGCGGTGATCGGACCGCTGGCGGACGTCGTGTACCGCGACTGGTACAGCGGCACGCTTCCCTACGCGGTCACGCCGCTCGCCGGCATCGCCGAGGAGCTGTCGGGCCGCGCAAAGCCGCACGGGCCGGCGGAGGCGGACGCCGTCGGGGCCGCCGGATCGCGGATCGTCCATGTCCGGGGCACCTCCCGGGTGCGGCTCAGGTCGGCCGCAACGGGCCTGTACGTGCGGATTGCGGACGGGGAAGATGCGCCGCTTGCCGCGGACGCGGGAAGTCCGGAAGAGGCGGAGCTGTTCGAACTGACCGACTGGGGCTGGGGCAGCGTGACGCTGAAGGCGGTGCGCACCGGCAAGTACGTCACGACGGACGACCGGCGCGTGCTCGCCTCGGCGGACGAGGTCTGGGGTTGGTTCACGAAGGAACTGTTCGCGATGGAGCGGTCGGCGGACGGCCTTGCGGCGCTCCGGATCTGGAACGGCCGGCCCGTGCGGATCGGACCGGACGGCCTGCTGATCGCCGGCGCCGGCGATGCGCCGGAGACGGCGAACGTCGTCAATGTCGCGGGTGCGGCGGAAGTGCGGGACGACGGGGCGGACGCGCAAGGCGAGCGGTTCATCGTCGAGGTGGCGGCGGACGGCCTGCGCGAGGCGGCCGAGGCCGCGGCGTGCGCGGATGCGGCGGTCGTCTTCGTCGGCAACCATCCGCTGATCAACGGCCGGGAGACGGCCGACCGGCCGGACATCGCGCTGCCGGAACCCCAGCAGCGGCTGATCCGCGAAGTGCTCGCCGCCAATCCGAACACGGCCGTCGTCCTCGTCGCCGGCTATCCGTACGCCCTCGGCCGGACGGCCGAAGACGCGCCCGCCATCCTGTATCTCGCGCACGCGGGCCAGGAGATCGGCCGCGCGGTCGCCGGCACGCTGTTCGGCCGTTACAATCCCGCGGGACGTCTCGCCATGACCTGGTACCGGTCCGCCGATCAACTGCCGGATATCATGGATTACGACGTCATCCGGGGCAAGCGGACGTACCTCTACTTCGACGGCGAGCCGCTCTATCCGTTCGGCCACGGGCTCTCGTATTCGCGGTTCGTCTACGGCGATTTGGAAGTGGGCGCGGACCGGATCGCGGAGGGCGAACGCGTGAAGGTCGCATTCACGGTGACGAACGCGTCCGACCGATACGGCGAGGAAGTGCCGCAGCTCTATGTCCGCTTGGAGGGCTCGCGCGTACGGCGGCCGCTCCGGCAGCTCGCGGGATTTGCGCGCATCGGCCTCGGGCCGGGGGAATCGAAACGGGTCGAGCTCGAGCTGTCCGCGGACGAACTGCGCCATTGGGATGTGACGCGCTCCCGCTGGTGCCTCGAACGCGGCGTCTGCCGCATCCTGGTCGGCGCGTCGTCGGCCGACATCCGGCTCGAAGGCGTCCTCGCGGTGGACGGCGAGGTCGTCCCGCCCCGCGACCTGCGGCGGGTGACGCGCGCGGCCGACTACGACGATTACGCCGGCGCATCCCTCGACGAATGCCGGGAAGGCGGCGACAGCGCGGCCGTTGCGGACGGCGGCTGGCTTCGCTTTGACGACGCGGCCGTGCCGGCCGGCGTCACCTTCATCGAAGTGCGCGCCTGGAGCGCGGACGGCGCCGAGGTCAAAGTCCGGCTCGAAGGCCCGGACGGCCCCGTCGCCGGAAGCTGCCCCGTTCCCCCGGGCCCGCCCCGGGATTGGCGAACGTGCCGCGGCGCGCTGGCGCTGCCGGAAGGGCAGCGCAGTCTGTGGCTCCGTGTGAAGGGCGACGCGCATCTCGCGTGGTTCCGGATCGGCTGAGGGCCGGCTTCCCGGCCGCCGCGTGCCGGCATGCCCGCACACGCGGCTCCGCCGACGCGCCGCGCGCCGACGCCGCGTCGCCGCCGCCGATTTCCGGCGCGTACCGTCCCGCGTTGCAAACTCAGGAAGCCGTATGCTCCTTGCGGGGCTGACGCGGCCAGATCGTGTAACTGAAGCTGATGAGAAAATCGATGCCCAGCACGACGGCCCAGCGCAGGATCATGAGCAAGAGCTCCCGGCTCCTCCCGAGATCGCCGATGTACAGCGCCAATCCGGCCAGAATGGCGCTGCCGATCAGCCAGGCAAGCAGATGTTTGCACCACATGATCCGCTCATAGCGCGCGTGTTCCGCGCCGTACTTCGGTTTCGGCGCGGGCGCGGGCCCGCCGGCGAACCGGTGGGCGAACTTGCCGTCCGCCCACCGGATCATCTGTTTCCCGAACACGAGGGATACGCCGATATAGACCGCCGCCAGGCCGTGGAAAAATCCGGCCGTCGCCCCCCGCTTGATGTCGATCGCCGTGAACGCGAGCAGCGCGAAATCAACCAGGATCGTGCAGGCAAGCAGCACGGCTCCGAGCAACCTTCTTCCGAACAGATATCGGGCGGCGAGACCGGCGAGCACGAACAGCCAGAAACCGATCTCGCACGCAATGATCATCGCCGCGATCACGCCGCCGCCCCCCCCTCCCTTGGCTTTCGTCAGATTTTTGTGATACACTTGTATTAAATTAAGTCAACGCGTATTTTAGCACGGATGGATCACAAAATCAAATGCACGAGGTCGCAACGGCACCATGCCCAAAATCGTTGACCACGAGATGCGCCGCCGGGAGCTCGCGGACGCGGCATGGCGCGTCATCCGCCGCGACGGACTGGAGGCGGCGTCCGTCCGGAACATCGCAAAGGAAGCCGGCGTGTCGCTCGGCTCGCTGCGCCATTATTTCAACAGCCAGGACGAACTGCTGGCCTATGCGCTCGGCCGGGTCATCGAGCGGGTCCGGGAGCGGATCGGGAATCTGCGCCTTACGGGAGACATCCGCCGCGACATCGTGACCATCATCGAGCAGACGCTGCCGCTGGACGAGGAGCGGCAGACCGAAGCGATCATCTGGCTCGCCTATCTCGGCAAAATGCTCACAAACGCCGGGCTGGGCGCGCTGGCCGCGAAAACGCATGATGAGCTGTACCATCTGTTCCGCAGACTGCTGGACGCCATGAAGCGGCACGGCCTGCTGGACGCAAATGCGGACCCGGAGCTGGAAGCGCGCCGCATGCACGCGCTGATCGACGGTCTGGCCGTGCACGGCGTCGTGAGCCGGCACGCCGTCGATCATGACACGATCCGGGCGGTCGTCACCCGCCATCTCGAGAGCCTGTCGGCGGACAGGCCTTCCCGGACCTGACGACGCCGAGACCGGAATGCGGCCCGCAGGCCGGCCGGCAAAAAAGAACAAGCCCCGGGTTACCGGGGCTTCGAATGCCATGGGTATGAAAGCGGGGCATCCCGCTTGTTCGCGGCAATGGTCGGGACGACACGATTCGAACATGCGACCCCCTGGTCCCAAACCAGGTGCTCTACCAAGCTGAGCTACGTCCCGACGCAAAAGAAAATGGCGTGCCCAGAGAGACTCGAACTCCCGACCTTTTGATTCGTAGTCAAACGCTCTATCCAGCTGAGCTATGGGCACGCGACACGAAACGGATTTGCTCCCGGAACGTTCCGGGGCACTTTACGATTATACGCATTTCTCCTCTTCCGGTCAAGAGATCACGATCACTCCGGAAGATCGGGCGTTGGTCCGAAACGGTTCGCCTTCCGCGCATTTCCGATCCCGTCCCCCGGCGTGGAGAACGTCAGGCTGAACGAATGGATGAGGCAACGGACGTCATCGCAGGACGTCCGGCACGAAGCGGTCGGTACCTTTCCCGTATTGTTTCCGGTTCGCGATCACGTATGCGGCGAGGGCGGCATGCACAAGACGCCGATGTTTATGCAAACGGGATGCTTTTGCGCAGCAAAAAACCCTTCCCGGAACGAGAAGGGCCGACGTTGTCGCAGGTATGGTGCGGTCGAGAGGACTTGAACCTCCACGGTATTGCTACCACCAGAACCTGAATCTGGCGCGTCTGCCAATTCCGCCACGACCGCGTTCGGATGGCAATCATGCAGCCGAAATGGTTGCGGGGGCAGGATTTGAACCTGCGGCCTTCGGGTTATGAGCCCGACGAGCTACCGGACTGCTCCACCCCGCGTCGTTGAATACTGGCGTCAGCGGACTTAGAGCCAACCATTGTGCGGAATGCACCTTCACCCGTTTGGGCGACATTCTATAATCTATCACAGGAAATCCGCGAAATGCAACAAGTATTTTCTGGAAACGCCAATGCTCCGTCGCGGGACCACCATGCGGCCCCCCGGGTTGACGGGCCAATGAAAAATCCGCCGCCCGGTCCGGGCGGCGGATCCGTAGCTCAAGATTCGCGATCAGATGCGAACGGTCACGCGGGATGTTCCCGGATGCGGCGTTACCTTGAGCCCTTGCGGCGTCGCTTCCGTGACGGCGCCTTCCACCGACGCCGCGGCGGCGATGCCGCGCAGCAACACATGCCACGGCTTCGCGGCGCCCTCCGCCTCCATCACGATCGTATCGCCGCTGCGGGACGCCGCGGCCTGGAGCACGGGACGTCCCCGAAGATCGTGGACGACCGCCCGGGCCGTGCCGCCGTCCGCCAATTCGAACAGATGGAACGTCACGTTGTCCGCGTAGTCGTAATCCGGCCGCCGGTTGTCCGCGCCGAATGCGATCAGCGAATTCGGGCGAACGAGCAGCGGCAGGGAGAAGTAGTCGTGCTTCTCGCGGCGCCATTTTCCGCCGATGATCGTCTCGCCGGTGATCAGGTTCGTCCAGCGCCCTTCCGGGACGTAGTAGAGCACTTCGCCCGTCTCGCTGAAGATCGGCGCCACGAGCAGCCGTTCGCCGAGCATGTACTGCCGGTCGAGGTACAGGCAGGTCGGGTCGTCCGGGAACTCGAGCAGCATCGCGCGCATCACCGGCAGACCGCGCTCCGCCGCCTCGACCGCGCAGGCGTACAGATACGGCATGAGCGAACATTTCAGCCCGGTGAAAAAGCGGAGCACGTCGACCGCCTCCTCGTCGAACAGCCACGGGACGCGGTACGACTCGTTGCCGTGCAGCCGGCTGTGCGAAGAGAGCAGCCCGAAGGCGACCCACCGCTTGTAGATGTCGGGCGGCGCCGTACGCTCGAAGCCGCTGATGTCATGGCTCCAGAAGCCGAAACCGCTGAGTCCCAGCGACAGGCCGCCGCGCAGCGTCTCGGCCATCGAGTCGTAGGTCGCCGAGCAGTCGCCGCCCCAGTGGACCGGGAACCTCTGGCCGCCGGCCGTCGCCGAGCGGGCGAACAGCACCGCCTCTCCCTTGCCGCGGCATTCCTCGAGCAGCTCGAACACCGCTTTATTATATAAGTAAGTATAATAATTGTGCATCTTCTGCGGATCGGAGCCGTCGAACCAGACGACGTCGGTCGGGATCCGTTCGCCGAAGTCCGTCTTGAAGCAGTCGACGCCCATTTCGAGCAGCCGGCGCAGCTTGCCCTGGTACCAGCGCACCGCGTCCGGGTTCGTGAAATCGACGAGGCCCATGCCCGCCTGCCACATGTCCCACTGCCACACGTCGCCGTTCGGCCGCCTGACGAGGTAACCGTTCTCCATCCCTTCCCGGAACAGCGGCGACTTCTGCGCGATGTACGGGTTGATCCAGACGCAGATGCGAAGGCCCCGCTCCTTCAGCCGCCGGAGCATCCCTTCCGGATCGGGGAACACGTCGGGGTCCCACTCGAAGTCGCACCACTGGTATTCCTTCATCCAGAAGCAGTCGAAATGGAAAACGTGCAGCGGAAGGTTCCGCCCGGCCATGCCGTCGATGAAGGAGGACACGGTCTTCTCGTCGTAGTCCGTCGTGAACGACGTCGTCAGCCACAGCCCGAACGACCACGCCGGCGGCAGCGCGGGCCGGCCGGTCAGCCTCGTGTAGTTGTCGAGCACGTCCTTCAGCGTCTCGCCGCCGACGATGAAATACTCGAGCGATTCGCCCTCGACGCTGAAGCCGACCTTCGAGACGACCTCGGACGCGATCTCGAACGAGACGCGCTCCGGATGGTTCACGAACACGCCGTAGCCGTTGCTCGAGAGATAGAACGGCACGTTCTTGTAGGCCTGCTCGCTCGCCGTGCCCCCGTCCTCGTTCCAGATGTCGACGACCTGCCCGTTCTTGATGAACGGCGTGAACCGCTCGCCGAGCCCGTAAATGTACTCGCCGACGCCGAGGTCGAGCATCTCGCGGAAGTACGGCTTTCCGTTGTCGCGGACGTAACCCGCTCCCTTCGCGCCCGTGCCGGTGAGACGGCGTCCGTCGTAAAAGAACTCGAGCCCCCACGCGGGCATGCGGACCTTCGCCGTCAGACGGCCGCTCCTGATGAGCACGTGGTCCGGGCGGCGCTCGATCTCCGCCCGGTGGTCCGGATCGGCATGCAGGACGAAATGCGGCCCCCGGTCCCGGACCCCGGCGTGATGAACCCATTTCACGCGAATGACGTCCCTGAGCGGCGAGCTGATCTCGCACGTGATGAGCGGCGCGTTCAATGTGTCGCCCTTGTGCCTCACGAACTTCGTCGCGTTGTAAATGACCGCTGTGCCGTCGCGGACCGCCGCGTCGCGCACTTCGACCGGATAGTGGATTTCGACGCCCTTGCGCAGCATCCAGTAACCGTCGGTAAACTTCACTTTGCGATCCCTCCCGTCCTGCCTATAATGATATTGTCGCACGATAACGCATTCATCCCTGATTCTTGTCCGTTTTTATCAAAATTTTGATCATTTCCCGCGAAAGTCCGCGAGGAGGACGGTTGCCCGATGGACAAGGCGCTGTTGAAGGAAGCCCGCCGGCACGGCAGTCCCGCGTTTCCGGTCAGCATGTACCATTACCATTGCCCGCCGGATCAGCCGCTTCTGGATCTCCACTGGCACGAGGAGATGGAATTTTTCATGGTGACGGCGGGACGGGCCTCCCTGCGCGTGGGCACGGAAAATTGCGAAGTATCGGCCGGCGAAGCGGTCTTCGTCCCGAGCGGCGAGCTGCATTCCGGCTCGGTGCTCGGCGGCGAAGGCGTCTCGTTCTCCGCCGTCGTCTTCCATGCGGACCTGCTGTCGGGCAGCTCCCCCGACGAGATTCGCGAGCGGTTCGTCAGACCGCTTCTCGAGGGCAAATACGAAGTCCCCGTCCTCCTCGACCGGAGGAACGGGGACAGCGCCGCCCTGCTCGATCTGCTCGGGCAGCTGTTCGAACTCGACCGGACGCGGCCGTTCGGCTACGAGCTCGCCGTCCGCGGCATGCTCCAGACGTGCGTCTCGCTGCTGCTCCGGCTCGCCGCCCGCGCGGATCAGCCCCGGCGGACGGCCGCCGCGCAGCGGACGGAGCGCATCAAAGCGGCGCTCGAATACATCGAGCGCCGATATGCCGAGCCGATCCGGCTCGGCGACCTCGCCTCGGCCGTATCGATGAGCGAGGCGTATTTCTGCCGCCTGTTCAAACGGATCACGGCGGCGACGCCGGTCGAGTACATCAACCTGTACCGCGTCCGGCAGGCCGCGATCCTGCTTCGCTCCACGGACCGGAAGATCACGGACATCGCCCTGGAGGTCGGGTTCCGCAATCTGAGCTACTTCAACACGGTGTTCCGGCAACGGTTCGGCTGCACGCCGACGGAATACCGGCGGCGCGGTGCGGCCGGCGGCTGAACCTTGCGGCCCGCCGGTTCCCGCATCAGGCCCGGTCGCGGTCCTGTCCCTTGTCCGCCGCGGCCGCGTTCCGCTTCGCCGCCTCGCGGTCCCGGGCCATCTCCTCGACGGTGCGGACCTTGAGCCTCGCCGCGCCCTGATAGTCGCGGTGCGGGATGAGCGTGCCCGCCGTCCGGCCGGTCTCAAGCCTCGCCTTCGCCGCCGCGACCGCCTCCCGGTACTGCGGCAGCCACGCTTCCTGCGCGACGAGCATCTCGTCGACCATCTGCCAGATCTCCTTCGGATTGCACACCGCGCCGACCAGCGGGTCCATCAGGAACGCCTGGCGCAGCAGCAGATCGTCGCCGCGCACCGCCGCTTCGACGGCAAGCCGCTGCACGCTGATGCTGGCGTTGCAGACGGCGGCCGGTCCGAGCGGCAGATCGCCGACGTGCGGGATGTTGATGCCGTTGCCGTCCACGTATCCCGGCACTTCCACGACCGCGTCATGCGGCAGGTTGGAGATCACGCCGTTGTTCACGACGTTGAAATGCCCGCGGTACAGGCGTCCCGTCTCCAGGCTCTCGATGATGTACGAGCCGTGCTCTTCGCTGCGGTGCTCCGGTTTGAATGCAAGCGGCGGCTCCTTCATCCAGTTCGGAAAATCCGTCTCGAACCAGTTCCGTCCTTCGATGCAGACGCGCAGATATCCGCCCGTCTCGCCGTTGATCCAGCTTCCGAGATCGATCCACTCGGGAATCTCCTCGGGCCGCTTCCGGTACCAGGGCACGTACTCGCTCAGGTGGCCGTTCGATTCCGTGCTGTAATAGCCGAAGCGGCGCAGCATGTCGATCCGCACCTTCTCCGTCCGGCTGTAGACCGGATGGCGCTCGAACGCCTCCAGAAGCTCGCCCGTCAGATCCCGCCCCTTGTGCCGGATTTGGATGTACCAGGTCTGGTGGTTGATGCCGGCGCAGACGATGTCGACCTCTTCTTTTTTCAATCCGAAGACGTCCGCGATCTGCCGGTGCCCGTGCTGCACGCCGTGGCAGAGGCCGATCGTGCGGACGCCGCCGTACTTGTTGCACGCCCACGTCAGCATCGCCATCGGGTTCGCGTAGTTGAGCAGCAGCGCGTCCTTCGCCGCCACCTCGCGGATGTCCCGGCAGATATCCAGCATGACGGGAATGCCCCGCTGGCCGTACATGATGCCGCCCGCGCACAGCGTATCGCCGACGCACTGGTCGACGCCGTAGCGGAGCGGAATCTCGATGTCCGTCCGGAACGCTTCCAGCCCGCCGACGCGGATCGTGCAGAATACATATTTCGCGTCCTTCAGCGCCTCCCGCCGGTCGGTCGTCGCCTCGATCCGGATCGGCAGTCCGTTCGCGTCGATGTCCCGCTGACAGAGCTGCCGCACCATCTCCAGATTGCGCTCGCTGATGTCCGTAAACGCAACGCGGATGTCCCGGAATTCGGGCACCGACAGCAGGTCGCGCAGCAGGTTGCGCGTGAAGCCGATGCTGCCCGCGCCGATGAAGGTTACTTTGAATGACATGTCCTCCCGCCTCCTTCCGTGACACCCATTGTACCAGCGGAAGGAGCGAAAGCGTTATCACGATTGCAACCAGTTCGCCTCCCGATTGTCCGGAATCGCAACCTGTTCGGGCGAAAGGCGGTGCGTTCCGAACGATCGGCGGTAAGCCGCGGGCGTCAGGCCGGTATGCTTTTTGAACAGATCATGGAAGTATTGCCGGCTGCCGATGCCGACATAGTCCGCGATGTCGCCCGCCGGGATGTCGGTCTGGCGCAGCAGCATCTTCGCCTTCTCGATCCGGAACGCCGTCAGATACGCCATGACGGAACGTCCGGTCGACCGCTTGAAAATCCGCTGCAGATAGACCGGATGAAGGTTCACGCTCGCCGCAATGTCCGCGACGCGCAGCGGACGGTCGTAATGCTCGCGCATGAACGCGGCGGCCTGCCGCACGTAGCGTTCCGCGCCGGATGCGACCGCATCCGCCGACTCCCGGTACAGAGCCGCGATGCGAAGCAGGAGCTCCGCGAACAGGATCCGGATCATCGGCTCGCGGCGTTCCGGGTTGTCCAGCTCGAGCACGAGCGCCTTGAGCGCGTGATAGACGTCATGCGGTTCACGCAGCACGAGATGGTCGCGCGGACAGGCGAACAGCGCGGCCAGCGCCGGGTCTTCCGCCGCCAGCTCGCCGATCGAAGGCGAACCTCCCCCGCCCTCGGCAAAACGGAATTCCACGTTCAGCATCCGGCATGTCTCCGGCACGACCAGCCGGTGCGGAACGGCGGCATCGAGGAAGATGAACTCGCCCTTCTTGAGCTCGTACGCGTGCCGAGGCCCGGTACCAGGACCGATCTCGACCCGGCACCGCCCGCTGATCACGTACATGATCTCCAGCGAAGGATGCGTGTGGTCGGCCATCTCGTAGGCGCGCCATTCCTTGAAATAATAAGCGGTGGCGACCGGCTGGCATCGTCCGGCCGTCAGCCGCTCCGGAAACAGACCCATGACGGATGCACGCTCCCGTACCGCCGATGCGCGCTTTCGGATCGCAGCGTCGTCCGCCGCTTCAGGGCAGCCGTTCCATCCTCGACCAGTCGAAGCCGACGGCGTTCAGGAACGCCCGCGCGAGGATCATGTGGCCGGCCTGCGTCGGATGGACGCGGTCCCAGGCCAGCGCGGCGGGATACAGCGTCTCCAGCACCCGGTTGAACGCCGCCTGCGTGTCGACGAAGAGCGTCCCCTCTTCCGCGGCGATCCGCTTTACGGCGGCGCCGTAGCGGTCCATCATCGCGCGCATCGCGTCCGCCCCGTTCGGCTCGATATAGAACGGCGTCATCAGCACGATGCCCTCGACGAGCGGCTTCGTCCGCCGCACCAGTTCGCGCAGCGTCGCCTCGTATTCATCGAGGCGGACGTGCCGTTCCGGCATGAACGGCAGGTCGAACTGGCGCCACACGTCGTTGATGCCGATCATGATCGCGACCCAGTCGGGCTTCTCCTCGATGACGTCCGTCTCCCAACGCGCCTTGAGGTCGCGCACCGTGTTGCCGCTGATCCCCTTGTTGACGATGCGGATGCCGAGCTCCGGATAGACGGACGTGAGCAGCGCGTTGACGATCGTCACGTAGCCGCGGCCGGTCGCGTCGAACAGCCCCTCGCCGTCCGGCTTCGCGCGGTCGCAGTCCGTGATCGAGTCGCCGATGAAGAGCAGTTTCTGCCCCTGCTTCAGCTTCATGATGCGATCACCCGTCTTGTCCCATGGTATCGGTCTTACCCGCCCCGGATGCGGTGGTCGCCCCGGGCGGCGCTTCCCGGCCGGCCCCGCGGCGGTTGACCGCGGCCCGGTCGAGCTGCGGTTGCCCAAGTAACGGCAGCACCCCGGCTATTCGATCTCGCCGCGGCAGAACGCGACGACGTCGCGGTATTTCAAATCGCCGCCGAACAGATCGAGCGCGCTGCCGACCGTGATGTCGAGCCGGCCTTGCGTCACCCGCCGGAACAGCCGCAGGTCCTCGAGCGAGCGCGCCCCGCCCGCGTACGTCGTCGGAATCGTCGTCCATTCGGCGAGCCGCTCCGCGAGGTCGGCGAGGATGCCCGCCCGCTTCCCCTCCACGTCGACGGCGTGCACGAGAAATTCCGCGCAATGCCGTTCGAGCGCGCGGATGTTCGCTTCGTTCACCTCGAAGTCGCTGAACACGGTCCAGCGGTCGGTGACGACGTACCAGCGGCCGTCCCTGCGCTTGCAGCTCAGGTCGATCACGAGCCGCTCCCGGCCGACCGCGCGCACGATCCGCTCGAGGTTGTCCTCCTGCAGCCGGCCGTTCCGAAACAGGTACGACGTGACGATGACGTGCGATGCGCCGCGCTCGAGCCATTCGGCCGCGTTGTCCGCCGTGATGCCGCCGCCGATCTGGAATCCGCCCGGCCAGGCGGCCAGCGCCTCCGCCGCGGCTTGCTCGTTGCCGGGGCCGAGCATGATGACGTGTCCGCCGGTCAGGCCGTCCCTGCGGAACAGCTCCGCGTACCAGGCCGGGCTGCGGTCGGAGACGAAGTGCTCGACGAGGCCGCGGCCGCTGTCCGTGAGCGTCTCGCCGACGATCTGCTTGACCTTCCCCTGATGCAGGTCGATGCAGGGCCTGAATTTCATGGGTTGCGTCAGCCTTTCCGTCGCCGGCCGCGTCAAGCGCGCACCGGCGTGATCGTATTGCCAGTATCGTATTGCCAGTACAAGGTTAACGCATCCGGCCGCGGTTTGTCCATCGTCCGGCGCGATGCGGGCCGGGACGGCCGGCGTTCCGCCCGGATTTCGCTCCCTCCGCCCGTGCCGGCGTCTCGAATCCGCCCGTATTTCCCGCGGATTATTTCCCGGGCGAGCGCACGAATCGACGGTTCGCATCCGTTTTCCGGTTCTTCAGGGTAAAAAAATTGCGAACGAAGGCGCTTCCGCGTCCCTTCCGACACCGGAGCCCGCCGTTTTCGACAAACTGCGGCGACGGCCCGGCTCCGTCACGGACGCCCGGCCTGACCCGCGCATCCCGGCGGCGCCGACTTTGCCCGCGAGGATGCCCATGTCTTCATGGACGATGAAGTCCGGCTTCTCCCCCGCTGTCCAAATCCGTCCGGTCGGATTGGCGATGCCCTTGCCGGCGATGCCGGGTGCGGAGCCGTGGACGGGCCCGACCATTACCAATCCCGGCCCGATGCACCGAATGCAGCCGTTCAGACGTTCCAGATCCGCCCGTCGATCTCCACTTCCCGCTTCGCCTCCGCCGAGCGGAGGATCGCATCGATGATCGCCTGCTGGATCAGGATCTGCTCGCCCGGAATCGGCGCCGGCCCGCCGTCCCGCACCGCTTCGGCGAAATCCCTCACCTTCTCGAAGAACAGGTTCAGATCGTGCTCGATGAGCGGAATTTCCGTCTGCGTGTGCCGGCCGAACTCGTCGTGGTACAGCGTGATCCCGCCGATCCGGCCGTCCCAGGCGCCCGACCAGGGGCCCGTGCCGTACGGCGTCACCTTGAGCCCCGCCTCCGTGCCGAGGAACAGCGTCGGGCCGAGCGTGTCCATGTGCATCGCCCACGAGATTTTGAGCTGCATCACGAGATCGTTCTCGAACCGGATCATCGCGACGCCGAAGTCTTCCACTTCGAACCGGTCCGCTTCGGGATGATATTTCGGATTCCGCCCGAACCGGTTCGACGCGTAGGCCGACACCGTCACCGGTCGCGGATGGCCGAGCGCGTTCAGCGCCAGGTCGAGCGAATAGCAGCCGAGATCGGCCAGCACGCCGGCGCCTGCCAGCTTACGGCGGATGAACGTGCCGCCCGGCATGCCCCTCCGCCGCCCGCCGGCAACCTCGACGTAATAAAGGTCGCCGAGCCGCCCGGACCGGACGATCTCCGTCACAAGCTTCATGTTCGGATCGTACCGCGGCTGGAACCCGATCGAGAGGATCGTGCCCGCCGCCCTGCGCGCCGCCACCATGTCCAACGCTTCCTCCAGCGTCACCGACATCGGCTTTTCGAGCAGCACGTGCTTGCCCGCGCGCAGCGCATCGACCGTAGGCCGGTGGTGGGCCGCGTTCGGCGTGCAGATGCTGACCGCGTCGAGCGGAAGCCGGAGCAGCTCCTCGTGGGAATCGAACGCCGCCGCCTGTTCAAGGCCCAGCGCCTCGGCAAACTGCTTCGCACGGCCCGGCACGATATCCGCCACCGCCGCCACTTCGACGTACGGAAGCCGCTTGTACGCCTCCGCATGGAACCGCGCGATGCCGCCGCTTCCGATGATGCCGACTTTGATCGTCTTCATGCGATGCTTCTCCTCCAGGTCCGCGGACGCGTGAACAGGAAAAGCCGCTCCGCCCCCGCGGGGCGAAACGGCGTTCCGGTTCGCATCCGCCGAATCATTCACCGATGGTCACGATGGAATTCACCGACGCGAAGGCCAGCGGCAGAAACCCTTCCGAAGCTTCGCGCTGCGGCTGGTTGAACTTCAGCGCGTAGTCCGCGCCGTCGATCGTCTTCACGACGAACGTCCGGGTCAGGCCGGTCTTCTGCCCGTGCAGATACAGGGACGCGCCCCGCATCGGTTCGTAGATCCGGTCGTCCGTCCATTCCTCGACCGTCCCCGTGCCTTCCTTCACCCACGCCTCGCCTTCGGCCCGGACTTCATCCGGATTCCATCCGGCCGGCAGCCTTGCGATCTCGACGTAGTATTCCGGATCGACGTTCATGCTCATCCGGTTCGTCTCCGGATCGAAGGCAAACTGCGGGAAAACGTAGATCGCGTAACCGGAGCCGACCGCCTTGGACGCCGTCCGCGTCTCCTTCGTCCCCTCCAGCTCGACCTCGAGCTCCTTCGTCTCCGGGAGATCCCCGGCGCCGGCTTCCGCTCCTTCCGCGCGCGCGATCTCGGTGATCGTCAGCAGTTTCAGCGTGTCGTCGCCTTCCACCGGTTCTTCCGTATATCTGAATCGGACGGGATCGTTCGAATCGATGCCTTCCAGCGCCGCCGACGCGCCTTCTCCGATCCGGAACGCGATCGGCGTGCCGCCGACCTCGATCTCGACGGAATGCGCATCGATCCAGCCGACAAAGACGCCGTAGCCTTCCTTCGTCACCGGCTGAGCGCCCTCGTCCGTCCCGCCGTCCTCCGGCCGGCTGTCGTCCTGCGCGGGAGCTTCATTCCGCGCCGTCTCATCCTGCCGTCCGCCGTCCGCCGCTTTTCCTCCGTCGTCCGCGCACGCGGCCAGGGCGGCCGCCGATGCGAGCATCAGGGCCAGCAATGCGATTCGCGGGTTGACGCTTCTTCTTCTCATGGAAACACCTCCGTTCCTTCGAACGAAAGTGTGCCCGAATTTGTTGCAGGCAAGAACCGGCATGCGCAAATTTTCCGCGCGCGGCCCGTCACCTCGCCCGCAGCCGGTAGGCACGGCTCCCGAAATCACCGCGGAACTGCGGCACCGGCAGTCCGATGTTCATGAGCTCGTCGCCGCCGTACACGATGCCGTCCCCGTCCAGTTCGTAATCGAGATCCGGATCGAGCCCCTTCAACCGGAAACGGTCCTTCGGCGCGTACGGCTGCTTGAGCATCTCCACGTAGACGACGAACGCTTCCCGCTTGTCCTTCGAGACGAACATCCAGGCCGCCGCGTTGCCCTCGAACGGGCTCAGGAGCCGGTAGAAATCGCCGAACTGGACGAGGCGGCGGATTTCCTTGTACAGCCCGACCTGCGCCTTGACGATCTCCTTTTCCGCGTCGGTGAACTTCGTCAGATCGAGCTCGTAGCCGAAATTGCCGGACAGGGCGACGTGGCCGCGCGTCTCGAGCGGCGTCACCCGGCCGACCTGATGGTTCGGCACCGCGGACACGTGCGCGCCCATCGCGCTGACCGGATAGACGATGCTCGTGCCGTACTGGATCTTGAGCCGCGAGATCGCGTCCGTGTTGTCGCTCGTCCAGGTCTGCGGCATGTAGTAGAGCATCCCCGGATCAAAACGGCCCCCGCCGCCCGAGCAGCTCTCGAACAGCACGTGCGGGAACGCCGTCGTAATCCGCTCCAGCACGCGGTACAGGCCGAGCATGTACCGGTGCGCCGTCTCGCGCTGGCGCTCCGGCGGAAGAAGCGCGGAGCCGATCTCCGTCATGTTCCGGTTCATGTCCCATTTCACGTAGGCGATCGGCGCGCTCGAGAGCACGTCCGAGACGGCCTTCACGATGTAATCCTGCACGTCCTCGCGCGACAGGTCCAGCACGAGCTGCTGCCGGGCCTCGGTGCGCCGCCTCCCTTCGATGTGCAGGCACCAGTCCGGATGCCGGCGATACAGCTCGCTGTCCGGCGACACCATCTCCGGCTCGAACCAGAGGCCGAACTTGAGGCCGAGCCCATTGATGCGCCGCGCGAGCGCATCGAGGCCGTCCGGCAGCTTCCGCCGGTCGACGACCCAGTCGCCGAGCGACGAGTTGTCGCTGTCGCGCCGGCCGAACCAGCCGTCGTCGAGCACGAACAGCTCGATGCCGAGCTCGGCCGCCGTCCGCGCGATCGCCTCGATCTTCTCCGCGTTGAAGTTGAAATACGTCGCCTCCCAGTTGTTCATGAGGACCGGGCGCTCCCGGTCGCGGTGGACGCCCCGGCACAGGCGCGAACGGTACAGGTCGTGGTACTTGCGCGACATGCCGCCGAGCCCTTCGGACGAGTAGACGAGCACCGCCTCCGGCGTCTGGAACGATTCGCCGGGCTCCAGGCGCCAGCCGAAATCGAACGGATTGATGCCGATGAACAGCCGCGGCGAGTGGAACTGGTCCACTTCGACGCCGGCCGTGAAGTTGCCGCTGTACACGAGGCTGACGCCGTAGACGTCGCCGCGGTCCTCGTCCGCGTCCTTCGCGAGCAGCGCGACGAACGGATTCTGCACGTGGCTGCTCGCGCCGCGCCGGCTCTCCACCGCCTGCATCCCCGGCACGAGCGGCCGCCGGTGCACGTAGCGCTCGCGCGCCCAGGCGCCGGAGAGCTGCAGCAGATCGTACCGGTCGTGCGGAAAGTCGACGCTCATGCTGAGCGCCCGCAGCACCTCGATCGGCTGTTTCCCGGTGTTGACGATGCGGGCGGACCGGGCGATCGCGTTCCATTTTTCGAAGACCGTATAGGAGAGCACGATCTCGAGGTCCCGCGCCGGGTCCCTCATCGTGATCTCGAGCGTCTCGGCCTCGTCGTCCGATTCGACATAGGTGGCGGGGAGACCGGGCAGCTTCGGTTTGCCGGGCACGATCCGATGGCCTGCGTACACGAGTTCCGAAGCGGTCGAGCCGTCGGCGAATCTCACCTGGTACGCCGGATGCCGGAAATCCGACGTGCCGTAGCCCGGATATTCCTGCGGCAGCACGTCGAGCGACAGTCCCGGCACCTCGGGGACCGTCGCCGGGCTGAAGGACACCAGCGGCTGAAATGCGAAGAACCTGTCCGGCCCGAGCCCCCTCACGCGCGCTCCCCAGTACAGATGGGCCAGATAGCCGCCCTGAACGATGCACATCGCATAGCTCGTGTCATTCGTCTGCAGATGGAACAGGCGGCGGGATGCGTCATAATGTACGGCCATGGTTGCACCCTCCTCCATGTGCGGCTTTTGCCGGGCATTGCCCTGCCACCATTATGGCATGTCCGGCCGGACGCCGACATGGAAGGTTGCCAGACGCACATGGACAAATGTAGGATCTACGCCATGAGCCCGATGAGGCGCCGCGCGAGATCGCGGAAATCCCCGGCCAGGAGGTCCGCCTCCGGCAGCGGCCCGGCCGCGCCTCCGCGAGGTGTGCCTCCGCGGGGATTGAACCAGACGGCGCGCCACCCCGCCCGCGCGGCGCCGCCGACGTCGTTCTCCGGCGAGTCGCCCACCAGCGCGCAGTGTTCCGGCCGCGTCCCCGTCGCCCGGTTCACGTGGGCGAACAGCGCCGGATCGGGCTTCGCCGCGCCGATCTCGCCGGAGATGAACCAGCGGTCCCGCGGGATGTAACGCCCGATCCCGAGCGCCTCGATCTTCCTCGCCTGATGCGGGCCGGGCCCGTTCGTCACGACGCCGAGCAGAAAGCCCGCCTCCGCAAGTTCGGCGAGGCAGCTCTCCGCACCGGGCCGAAGCCGGATCCGGTACTGCCCTTCCTGATACCTTTCCTGAAACTTCGCGCAATCGGCCTCTTCCGCTTCGATCCCGCAATCCGCCAGCGCGCGCCGGATCCGCTCGACCCGCATCCGCTCCAATGTCATCCGCCCCGAGCGGTACGGCTCCCAGAGCGCTTCGCTGTGGTGACGGAAACGGCGGTACAGCTCCTCCGCCGCAAGCCCGACGACGGCGCCGCCGAACGCCTCCAGCGCCGCCCGGAACGGCTCCATTTGATCGTACAGCGTATCGTCCAGATCGAAAAAGACGGCCTTCGGCCAACCGTTATCGCGTGTCATCCGGTTTCCGCTCCCTGAAGCTCCGTTTCGATTGCCTGCAACCTTGCACATGGTTGACCGCCGCCCGGACATCGACGGCAAGCGCTTGCGCGCCCGGACAAGACGGCGCGCGAAGGCGTTTGCTCTCCCGCGCCATCCGGTCCGTCAGACCGAAGCCTCCGCGCGGCTCGACCGCCTTCGCCGCCACCGGCGGATGAGCAGTGCGAGCACCGTCAGCTCCGCCGCGACGCCGCAGGAATGCGCGAGTGCGCCGACCTTCCCGTTCCATTCGGGGACGACGGCGGTCAGCACGGCGAGCATCGTGACGGTGGCCGCGAGATTCCCCGCCTGCGACCCCATCATGAAGCGCGTCTGCTTGTGCAGCATCGCCAACCCGTTGCAATAATCGACCCAGGGATAGACGAGCGCGAACAGCAGAAACACGCGCAGCACCCCGATGCTCGCGTCCAGAAGCTGCCCCTCCGCCCCGACGATCGCGCCGAACACGGCCCTGCCAGCGGGCGTCCAGGCCAGCAGCGCCACCAGCGCGGCGGGGATCGTATTCGCGGCGAGCACGAACCGCCGCACGGCCGCCGCGTCCAGACGATGGAAATTCAGCACGATCTGGTGCACGTAGGTAAAGAAACTGTTCACGAGGTTCAGCACGCCGAGCGCGACCGAATAGGAGGCGATCGCAAGCTCGATGTCCGCCGTCTTGCCGAGCATCGCGTTGATCGACGGCGCGAGCATGACCGAAATGAACGACGTGACGACGAGCGGCCGGTAAAACGGGATCACGTCGCGCGCCCGGCGGATCTGCGATTCCCCGCTCCGCTCGGGCATGAGCTTCAGGATGCGCCGGCCTTCCCACGCGCTCACGGCGGCTTCGACGCACATCCCGGTCAGGAAAATGACCGCGCCCGTCCGGCCGTCGATCGTCCACCCGGCGTGAATCCAGGCGAGCGACAGCCCGTACATCGCGACCAGCCGGATGACCATGCCGATCGTCAGCCATTTCGTCTGCATGTTCCGGATGATGATGCCGTGGAACAGGCAGCGGATCGCCGAGAACACCGTCACGAGGAACAGGATCCGGTAGCTCGCGATCGTGCCGCCGACGAGCTCCGCTTCGGCGTTGAACAGCATCCCGAACACCAGCGGCCCGGCCGGCGTGTACGAGAGCAGCGAGCCGAAGCCGAGCGTGAACAGGAGCACGTACGCCATCACGACGGCCACGGAGCGGAACCCCGTCCGGTCGGCCGCAAGCGCGGAGCAGGTCTGCCGCAGGTATATGGCCGGCCGCTCCGTGATCGTGAAGATGCTCATCGCGATTGTGTATGCGGCGATCGTCGACTCGGGGTCCGGCGCCCGCGCCAGCGTGCCGTTGATGATGACGTGCGACAGCGAGACGAGGCCCGCGGACAGGCCCAGCGGCACGAAGAAGCGGAAAATGGCGCCCGCCGTCACGCTTCCGGCGCCGGTCGCAACCTTCGCGTCGCCCGGAACCGCCGGGGGGCTTGCGTCATTCGCGCCGTCTGTCGCCCCCCGACCCGCGGTGACCGCCGCGCATCCCGCTCCGGCCGCCATATCCGGTTTCCCATTCGCCCGATGCTCCGGACGGCCTCCGGATTCTGTCCGATTCATGCCGCATCCGCCTTTCCCTGTGTTGGCCGTCCTTCATGCCCATGCCCCATCATAACACAGCCGCATCCGCGCATGCATGAACCCGTTGAATCCGCCCGCGAACGAGCCCGTATCCATGGCCGGACGAATCCCGCCCCGTCACGTGAGCGGCCGGAGCCGCGCCTTCTTCACGCGCATCGGCTCCGTGATCCGGATCCGTTCGATCCCCCGCTCGCGGCAGGCGGCGAACAGCCGCGTCCGCGACATCTTCATCCCGGATGCCGGTCAACCGCCCGATCGGCTCCGGAATCGGAACCGGCGGCCGAACCAGCGTGACGAACGTCCGGCCGTCGGGACGGCCGCCCGCATCGAGCCGCACCGCGCCGATCTGGATGGCGCGGTCGCGGTCCGGCTCCGGCCCCGTCCCCTCCGGGTCGAACACGCAGCAGCATAGCTCTTGCAGCCGCCCGACCACGAGATCGGACCCTTCGTATCCGGCATCGGACACGCGGCGGATGCGCACGCGCCCCCCAACCGCGCAAATTAATTGCGGTATAAATATTTAATCTCATTAAAAAATCATCCGTTGCGTTGCTCCGTTCCGGCACGAAAAGACCGGCCGACGGCTTCCGGATTCCGTCAGCCGGCCGATGCCGGCCGATTCAGGCGGGTTCCCCGTCCGCGGCACCCTGGATGCAGAACACGATCGCATCCCGGTCGCAGCGGCCTTCCGCCAGCGCCTTCGCCAGTTCGTCCCGGTCCCACACCGCGTATTCTTCGGAACCGGTTTTGACGACATAATGCGTTCTGCGGGTTTCCCGGCAATACCTTTTCGCCGTGTCCACCGCCTGTTGTCTGTTCATGTCTTTCTCTCCCCTCCCGCGAAAGCCCCCGGACGGCCGTCCCGTCCGGAGCCGCGACGCTTGAGGCGTCTTCCGAAACAGACATTCGCCATGATCCCGAAAAATCCTTCGCGCCGCCCTAGCGCACCGTGAACCGGACCGCCCCGGTTTCCGGCGGCTGCCCGTTGTAGTCGGAGAGCCCCTGTACGCCGTCGGGCGAGATCCGGATCGAGCCTTCGGCGCCCTGCCGGGTTTCCGCAATCCGCAGCGTCACGACCTCGCCCTCGATCGAACCGCTCAGCGGCACGATCGACACGCCGCCGATCACCAGCTCGAAGTAATGGACCTGTCCGGAGAAGCCGAGCACCGGCTCGCTGAAGACGACCCGCACTTCCCTCGCGGTCGCCTCGACCGCCTGGATGCGCGGCGCGGGATTGACCCGGTCCGAGCCGTAGAAACGGACCTCGCCCCCGCCGTCGGACGGATCGAGCCGCTTGCCCTCCAGGTCGGCAATATAGTTGCCGCCCGACTCCCGATAGGACAGCTTATACACATGGTCGGACCGCAGCGGTCCGGTCTTCGTCGCGTTCAGATGCAGCGTCACGCTGCGCCTGTCCGCGGACACGGCGTAGTAGGCGTACTCGCCCTTCGCGATCGGCACTTCGCGCCCGTCCGTCTCGTCGTGGAGCCGGTAGACGTTCAGATCCGAGCCGTTCACCGGTTCCGTGAACCGGAGCTCGATCGTGTGCCGGTCGACCGCGTGCGCCGCTTCGAAGCGCGGGGCGGCGTTGACCGGTTCGACCCCCTCGAAGGTGACGGTGTACGGACGCCCGTTTTCCTCCGTCTTCCAGCCGTTCCATCCCGGCGCGTCCGTGACCCCGGACCGGAACGACAGCGTGTAGACGGTTCCCGCTTTCACGCTTGCGCCGAGCCGCAGCGTGACGCTCGTGACGATCGCGCCGGTTCCGCCCGCGTCGTTCGAGACGATCGGAATCGTGTTCCCGTCCGGTCCGGTCAGGCGGAAGACGGAATTCGTCACGCCGCGCACCGGCTCGCTGAAATGGACGACGATCGCCGTCGCGTTCACGACCGACACATGCGTGACGCGGGGCGCCGGATTGGCCGCTCCATTGCCCGCAAACGAACGACGGTTCGCGCCGCCGGATGCGAGCATGCCCGGAAGGCCGGTCACCTCGGCGACGTAGACGCGTCCGGAGCGGAACAGCCCGGGATTGGCATTGGTTCGCGTCCGGAACTGCACGGTCAGCGTCAGGTCGTCACCCGGTTTGCGGTAGACGTAATACTGGACGCCGGACATGTCGTAGGAAACGCCGTTCTCGGACAGGATCGCGATCTTGAAGCCGCTCAGGTTCACGTTTTTCATCGATTTCGTGAACAGCAGATCGAGCGTGTTCACGTTCACCGCCCGGATGTCCGCGAGCGCGTATTCCGCCGGCGCGAGGCCCGCTCCGCCGAACACGACGGTCGTATCGGGCGCGATGAGGTTGCCCGCCAGGTCGCGGACGCCGAAGATGCGCAGCGTGTACCGCTGGCCCGGCGTCTGGTCCGCCGTGAACAGCTTGACGGTCAGCCGGCTCTCGTCGTACACCGCGCGCAGCGGCATCCCGAGGCCGCCGTCGATGACGTAATAATGAACCTGCTCGACGTGATCCGGATCAAGCTTCTCGCTGAACGTCAGCTCGACCGTGTTCTTCGTCGAGACGACCTTCACGACCGTCGGCGGCGTCGTGTCGACCACCGATACGAAATAGAGATCGCTCCGCTCCTCCATCACGTTGCCCGCCCGGTCCTTCACACCGCGCACCGTCAGGCGGTAGACCGTGTTCGGCTTCTGCCGCTCCGTCACGATCGTCACGGTACGCCCGTCCTGCGACAGCGTGACGGACACGATGCCGAGCCCCTGATCGAAGGTGTAATTCGCCCGGTTCACAGCCGAGGCTTTGTCCAGCGGCTCGCTGAACTTCAGCGTCACGGTCGCGTCCGGATTGATGCCGTACGAGACGATGCGCGGCTTCTCGCTGTCCCGGCTCTCCGGATGCAAATCCGCATAGACCGCGTACGCCGCTTCCACGAGCAGGCTGCGCCGCGCGGGGACCGTATAGTCGCGCTGCGCGGGGATCCAGCCTTTCCGCAGCGCGATGCCGACGGCCCGCTCGGCCCAGGGCGACACGGCGCCCGTCACCCGGCTGGCCGCCTCTCCTTGCGCTCCGTATCCGCGCACGAGCACGACGGCGAGCTGCTCGACCGTCACGGGGAGCGTCGGCCCGAACCGTCGGACGCCGACCCCCCGCATCAGCCCCGCCCGGGTCACGGCCTCGATCTCGTCGAACGACCAGCGCGTCTTCAGCACATCGTCGTACGTGGGCTGCGTTTCGATCGTGCCGAGTTCCCACAGGCGGAACAGGACGGCGGCGAATTGCTCGCGCGTCATCGTCTCGTTGAGGCGCGCGCTGCCGTCGGCGAAGCCGGTGAAAATCCCTCTCCGGACAAGAAATTGGTACTTCTCCTCCACGGTCCGTCCGTCGGCCGCCGCCGTTCCGGCCGCAGGCCCCGCCACCAGCGATATCACCGCGCACAACAACAGCGTCCGCATCCACCCTCGCATCGAAGCACCTCCAGGTTTATCCATGCCCGGAAACATCCGGGATTTCCGTATAGAAAGACGCGGATGGATACGATTTGTTTCGTTGGATGATACAAAATGTTTCAAACGCGGAGACGGACGGGCTTCGATCCCGCAGCTGTCGTCGTCTGCCGTCGTTTTCTGTCATTGAGGACGAGGACATCTTTGATATACTTTTGAAATAATCGAAAACGTTTTCCCGTCCCCCATGGGGAACATGCATCCGGAGAGCTGCCCATGAATCGGACGCCTGCGGGAGAAGCCGGAAGGCCGACGATCGGTCTGCTCGGCGTCAATACGGGCTATCCGTCGGAAGTTTCCATGAACATCGGGCTCCAGGGCCCGATCTTTTTTTCATCCGCGTTCCGAACATGCTACAATAATCGTGGCATTCACGGTCATCGGAGGGATCCATGCATTACGTCATTCTCGACATCGAATTCAACGGCCGCAAATTCGCGAGCGACCTGCCGATGGAAGTGATCGAGATCGGCGCCGTCCGGCTGGATCGGGAACTTCGCGAGAACGGCACGTTCACGTCGCTGATCCGGCCGATCTATTTTCCGAAGCTGAACCGGTTCATCCGGGAGAAGACCGGCATTACCCAGGAGGAGATTGACCGGGCCGGACGCTTCCCCGCCGTCATCGCATCGTTCATCCGCTGGCTCGGACCGCCGGACTCCTACCTGCTCGTCACCTGGGGCGGCGAGGATCTGAAGCGGATCGTGCTCGACACGCGCATGCACAAGCTGGACGATTCGTATTGGCTCTCCGTCCGCTATTACGATCTATTGAAGGGCTTCCTGCGCGTTCACGACCTGAAAAGCGATGTGAGCGTCGAGCGGGCGCTCGAGATGCTCGGGCTCCCGAACCGGGGGAAGGCCCACCGGGCGCTGGAGGACGCGATCATGACGGCCGGGATTTTCCGGGCGCTCCATCCGCGGCTCGATCTCGACCGGGTGCGGCAATACCGGGACACGTTCACGAACGCGAAGGAGCGGCGGATGGTGAAGAGCGCGATCCGCATCATGCGGATGCGCGGCGCCGAGCCGGATTGGGATACGGTCGAAGAGCAGTTCCTGAAGAACAAGATCGATCTGGCGAACGAGCGAAAGCGTGAAGAGCTTCGGGCCTATTTTGAGGAAGAGCTTCGCAAGGCGGGGCAATCCGAACCGCAATGACCGGAAGCCGGCCTCCCTGACCGGGAGGACCGGCTTCGTTCGTTCGGCGCGTATTCGCCTCGCTTACCTTACAGATCTATTACATACTACATTGCACAATTCATGCCAGATATGGTAATGTGGAATCAGTCATGTTCCCAAATTCCTAAATTCCTATGAAGAAAGGATGGAATTCATGAACGCAGCCGAAACCCTGCACAGACGGAACAAACTGCTCGTCAACATCATCTGGGGCATGCTGATTCTCGGCATCATCGTCGATTTCCTGACGGACGCGCCGCCCGTGGCGATCCTCGTGCTGGCGGTTGTCGGGGTCATTTCCTGCGGCGTGGCGACGATCATGACGTACAAGCGCTGGTACCCCGAATCTGTCATGTATTTCATTCCCGTCATCATGACCGGTCTGACGCTGATGCTTGCCGTCACCGATCCCATCATCACGACCTATTTCCTCGTCTTCGTGAACCTGGCGGTCATGACCCTGTACAACAATTTCCGCGCACTCATCTTCACCGGCGCGCTCGGCCTCGCGCTTACCGTCTATCTGTTCCTCAGCCCGTACCGGAATGCATTGTTCATGGACAACTCGCCGATCACGATCACGCTCTATCTGTTCATGATCGCGGTGCCGCTCATCGCGTCCACCCGCTTCAGCGAAGGGCTGCAGCGGGAGGCCGACCGGCAGCGCGAACAGGCGATCGAGGAACGCAACCGGATAGGTCAATCTCGGCCAGCGGATGATCGTCGAGAGCCATCACGCCGCGAAACGGATGGCCGACACGATCGGAGCGCTGGCCGGCGACGTGGAGCACCTCGCGGAGCAGTCGATCCGGGTTCAGGCCTCGTCCGACGACGTCTTCCGGCAATACCGGCACATCGCCGAGCGCATCAGATTCATCGCGGAGGCGACCGAATCGAACCTGGCGGCCGTCGAGGAAATGGCGGCCAGCATGACCACGCAGGACGAACGGATCAACAACGTGAAGGAGAGCTATCTCCAGCTCGACAGCCTCGCGTCCGAACTGGAGAAAATGAGCGGCGGGGCGTGAGCCCCGCCGGTTTGTCCAACCGCTTTGGAAGCCAATGTCAATCTTTGTCCCCCTTGATCTTCTGCATGCGTTCCCGCTTGCCGCTCTCCACACGCTTTCAGACCCGATCCCCTTCGCCCTCCAGGACGAGCCTGTTGACCGAGGGGGATAGATTCGCCATGAGGCGGAACGGGGAGAGCTTTTCCGTTGACCAAAGGGGACAGGTTCGAACATGTGCCGAACGAACGGCCAAGGTGGCCTTGCCGCCGCTTCCGATGCGCCGGTTCCCCCTCGCACGACGCCCTGCGCGCGTCCCCGCCTTTCAAATCGCGAGCAGCACCCGGTTCCCCGACGGATCTTCCGCCGCGTACATGTCGTCCTCCTCCTCCACGTCGACGCCCAGGGTCCGGAGCCGCTCCACGGCGCGCGTCCTCGCCGTCTCGCCGGGATAGACGAGCGTGAACGACCGGAGGCCGACGCTGTTCCGGGCCGGCCGGGGCGCGCCCACGCCGTTCCAGGTGTTGAGGCCGATATGATGATGGTAGCGGCCCGTCGACAGAAACAGCGCCTGCGGACCGTAGCGGTTCACCACTTCGAAGCCGAGCCCGTCCACATAGAAGCGTTCGGCCGCCCCCAGCTCCGACACGTGCAGATGAATGTGGCCCATCAGCGTGCCGGCGGGCAGCCCGTCCCAGGGTCTGTCCTCCGTCGCCGCCAACAGATCGCGGAAGTCGATCGGATCGACGGCCATTTCCACTTCGCCGTTGTTCCAGGTCCATTCCGACGGGTCCCGGTCCCGGTAAATCTCGATCCCGTTCCCGTCCGGATCCGACAGATACAGCGCCTCGCTGACCAGATGGTCGGAATGGCCGAACCGAAGCCCGATGCGGGCGAAATGCCTGACGATCCGCGCAAGATCCGTCCGGCTCGGCAGCAGCAACGCAACATGATACAGCCCGGTCGTCCCGGCCTGCTTCGGAACCACATCGTCCGGCCGCTCGAGCGCAAGCAGCACCGTCTTCCCGTCCGCGGTCAGCAACGCGGTGCTGCCGGTTTGCGCCAGCACCCGGAATCCGATCACGTCCCGGTAGAACCGGAGGGCGCGTTCGAGATCGCACACCTTCAGATTTACCCGGCCGACATAGGTGCACGGCGCCCGATGAAAACCGGTCAACGTTCCCACCCCGCATCAAGTTACTTACATATTGTAAGTGATTATACGCGGCGCACCCCCTTTTGTCAAACCCGCACCCGCGTCCCGCCTGACCATATATAAAAGTAGAAAAAGACAGGAAAGCGACCGTCCGGAGAGACGAACGAACCGTCTTCCGGAGGTCGCCCTTTCAACCCCGCCTGATCCTTCCGCTTCACCCGCAACGGCTGTAGCCGCAGTTCGTGCACGTCTTGCAGCCTTCGATGTTCAGCAGCGAAGCCGAGCCGCAGGACGGGCACAGGTCGCGCGATTCGACGGGACCGTCCTTGCCGCCGGGCAGCGTGACGGCCGGTTCCGCGGCCGCCGCGATCGGCGGCACTTCCGTCGCCGCCTCGCCTGCGGACGGCTTGCCCGCCGCAACGTGCATCTCGAGCGCCTTCGCGACGGCGTCGGCGATCGATTCGACGCGGTTCGCGCCGAAGCCGATCGCGCCGCTGCCGCCGATTCCCTTCAGGTGCTTGATCAGCAGCTTCACCTTGTTGCCGTGGTCGCCGTAGCGCAGGAACAGCGAGCAGACGCGGCCGAGCGCCTCGGCCATCGCGAACACGTCGGAGCCGGCCTTGCCGACGTTGAGGAAGATTTCGCCCGGCGTGCCGTCGATGTCGTTGATCGTGATGTACGCGACGCCGAGCGGCGTGTTCAGCTTGTACGTCGCCCCGCGCAGCACCTGCGGACGGCGCTTGTACTGCCGGTCGAACTCCTGCTCTTCCTGCTTCGAGACGTTCGCGTTGAGCGCGGCGTTGAGCTTGCCGATCGCCTCCGCGTCGCCCGCCGGCGAAGCCGCGGCGGATTCATTCTTCGCCTCCGCGTCCTTCTTGTCGTCCTTCGCCGTCGAGAGCACCTGCGTGTCGCGGCTGCCGTCGCGGTAGATCGTAACGCCCTTGCAGCCAAGCTCGAACGCGAGCTCGTACAGCTTCTTCGTCTCCTCGATCGTGAAATCATGCGGCGCGTTCGCCGTCTTCGAGATCGAGCTGTCGACCCAGCGCTGGATCGCCGCCTGCACGCGGATGTGGTCCTCCGCGGTCAGGTCCATCGCCGTCACGAAATAGTCCGGCAGCTCCTCGCCCGGATGCGCGTCCATCCATTCCTTGGCGATCGGCACATACTGCTTGTCGAGTCCGAGCCGGCTTTGCCGATAATATTCGAAGGCGTAGTACGGTTCGATGCCCGTTGACGTCCCGACCATCGTCCCCGTGCTGCCCGTCGGCGCCTGCGTGAGGACGGTGACATTGCGCATGCCGCGCTTCCGGATCGCCTCGCCCACCTCCGGATAGACGCTGACCATGTGGCGCATGAAGCCGCTCTGCAGGAACTTCTCGCAGTCGAACGCCTCGAACGAGCCCTTCTCCGCGGCGATCTCCGTCGAGGCCAGGTACGCCTCGCGCGCGATGAAGCCGTAGAGCTTGTCGAGGAACTCCAGCGATTCCGGGCTGCCGTAGCGGATCTTCAGCCGGATCATGAGCTCCGCAAGCCCCATCGTGCCGAGGCCGATGCGGCGCTCGCGCTTCTGGTTCCGCTCGTTCTCCTTGAAATGGTACGGCGTCTTGTCGATGACGTTGTCGAGGAAGCGGACCGACCAGCGCGTCACCTTCGCGAGCTCGTCCCAGTCGACGTCGTCCTTTTCCTCGTCATAGAACTTCGACAGGTTGATCGCCGACAGGTTGCAGACGCCCCACGCCGGCAGCCCCTGCTCGCCGCACGGATTCGTGCAGATGATCGGGTTGAAGTACCAGCTGTTGGACATCTGATTGTAATATTCCATGAACACGACGCCCGGCTCGGCCGACTTCCAGGCCGATTCGATGATCGTGTGCCAGATGTCGCGCGCCTTGAGCGTCCGGTAGAGCACGACCTTCTTGCCGAGGGAACGCCATTTCTGCAGGTCGCCGTCCCACACCTCGTCGTAATCGGGGTCGCGCGTGTCCGGGAAGACGAGCTCCCAGTCCAGGTCCTCCTTCACGGCTTTCATGAACGCGTTGCTGATGCAGACCGACAGGTTCGCGTTCGTGAGCTGCCCCATCGTCTGCTTCACCGTAATAAAGTCCAGGAGGTCCGGATGCCAGTCGTTCATCATGAGCATGAGCGCGCCGCGCCGGCTGCCGCCCTGCTCGATCAGGCCGGTCGTGTAGCTGAACAGGCCGCCCCAGGAGACGGCGCCGCTCGACGAGCCGTTCACGCCCGCCACGACCGCGCGCCGCGGCCGCAGGCTGGACAGGTTGATGCCGACGCCGCCGCCCCGCGCCATGATCTCCGTCATCTCGGTCAGCGTCTTCATGATGCCGCCCCGGCTGTCCTTCGGCGAAGGGATGACGTAGCAGTTGAACAGCGTCAGCTCATCGCTTGTCCCCGCGCCGGCCGCAATCCGGCCGCCCGGCACGAGCTTCCAGTCGTCCAGGATGTAACGGAACCGCTCCTCCCACAGCTTCCGCTTCTCGGGCGTATCCTCCACCGACGCCATCGCCTTCGCGAGCCGGTTCCACATTTCCTCCGGCGTCTTCTCGATCGTCAGCGTCAGCTTCTCGATTTCCGTCTCGACGATCTGGCCGGCGCGCGTCCGCACGGTTACGCGGCTCCCCTGGCGCGCGATCACTTCCCCGACTTCCTTCGCCGGAAACTTCGGATCGTCCTTCGTCAGCACGAGCACGACGTCGCCGACCTTCGCGCCGGACGGATCGGGATTCTTCCACGCATAGCGATCCAGAAAAATCTTTTCGCTCAAGCCTTCCAGCTTGCTGCCCTTCGTCACTTTCATTCGCTGCTCCTCCAAGCAAAGGATTTGCCGTTTGCGGCATCGGACCGGATTCGCGGCATGTACACAATATATAGAGTTCGCAACCCATTTTACACCACAACATATAGTATTCCAAGTCCCATTTTCGGCAACAAAACGTATCCTCCGACGCCCGGCGTTCCGATGCCGCTTTGATACAAATCGTTGCATCATCCGCCCGTTCCGGGGGGGGGCTTTCGTCGCATCTCCCGCCCCCGGCGCGCACCCTCCAAGCGCATGCCCTCCTTATGAATCGACCGCCGGACGGCCATACTAACGGATAACATCACCAGCGGAGGAAGATCAGCGATGCATCCGATCCCGAGAACGGACCGCTCCGCGGCCGGAACCGGCAAGACGCCCCACACGAGCGTGGAGTTCTCCTTCGACCGGTCCTGGGTCGACGAGCTGGCGGAACGCGCGGCACGCAACGGCCCGTGGGACGACTGGACGCTTTTTCAGCTCGCGGTCGAAGCCGAACGCGCGAAGCTGGTGACGAGCTTCGACGAGCTGCAGGCGCTCCGCTGCCTGCCGGCGGCGTTCGAGCCGATGCCGCACCAGATCGCGACGGCGCGCAAGGTGCTGGCCGAAATGGGCGGCCGCGCGATTCTCGCCGACGAAGTCGGGCTCGGCAAGACGATCGAAGCCGGACTGATTCTGAAGGAATACATCGTGCGCGGTCTCGTCCGCCGGGCGCTGATCCTCGTCCCCGCGTCGCTCGTGCTGCAGTGGGTGCGCGAGCTTAACCAGAAATTCGGCATCCCGGCGATCGCGCAGAAAAAAGCGCACTCCTGGCATGCTGACTTCGTCGTCGCCTCGATCGACACCGCGAAGCGCGAGCCGCACCGTGAATTGCTGCTCTCCCGCGACTACGACATGCTGATCGTCGACGAAGCGCACAAGCTCAAGAACAAGAAGACGTCGAACTATCAGTTCATCCAGCAGCTGCGTAAAAAATACTGCCTCCTCCTCACCGCGACGCCCGTGCAGAACGACATGGACGAGCTGTACAACCTGATCACGCTGCTCAAACCCGGCCAGCTCGGAGGGCAAAGTGAATTTTCCGCCAACTTCGTCGCGGACAAGCGGCTGCCGAAGAACGAGGACCGGCTGCAGGAGGCGCTGTCCGCCGTCATGATCCGCAACCGGCGCAGCGACGGCGGCATCCGCTTCACGAAGCGGTTCGTGCGCAACATCGAAGTCCGGCTGTCGCCGGAGGAGAAGGCGCTCTACGACGCGGTGACCGGCTTCGTCCGGCAGCGGTACGACGAGGGCGGACGGGATCTCGCGAGCGCGCTGTCCCTCATCACGCTGCAGCGCGAAGTGTGCAGCAGCCGGGACGCCGTATTTCTGACGCTGTTCAACCTGTTCAAGAAAACCGCGGAAGATTCGCCGCTGCGCGCGAAGCTCTGGGAGCTGATCGAATGCATCCGGCGCGTCCGCGCGAATTCGAAGGCGGAGAAGGCGCTCGAGCTGATCCGCGGGACGGACGGCAAGATGATCATCTTCACCGAATATCGCGCGACGCAGGAATATTTGCTCCAGTTCCTGAAGCAGCACGGCATCATCGCCGTGCCGTACCGCGGCGGCATGAACCGGGGCAAGAAGGACTGGATGATGGACCTGTTCCGCGGCCGCGCCCGGGTGCTCGTCGCGACCGAGGCGGGAGGCGAAGGCATCAACCTGCAGTTCTGCCACCACGTGATCAACTTCGACCTGCCGTGGAACCCGATGCGCGTCGAACAGCGGATCGGGCGGGTGCACCGGCTCGGGCAGACGAACGACGTGAACATCTACAACCTGTACACGACCGGCACGATTGAAGAGCACATCCTCCGCCTGCTGCACGAGAAAATCAACCTGTTCGAGATGGTCGTCGGCGAGCTGGACGACATCCTCGGGCGGCTTGAGCGGGAGGACCAGCCGCTGGAGCAGCGGCTGGCGCGCCTCGTCCTCGAGGCGAAGGGCGACGCCGACATCCGGCGCGGCATCGACGCCCTCGGCCGTTCGATCAACCGGCTGCGCGCGGACGCGAAGCGTCCGGCGAAACCCTCGCTCGACCGCGTCCTGCCGGTCTTCTCCGTCGTGCCGGACGGCGCGGACGCCGCGGAGGCGCGGCCATGAACGCGAAGCAGATCCATCGCTTCGTCGAGCGGTATCTCGAGGCGACCGGCTGCACGATCCTCGAAAAATCGCCCGCCCACTTCAAGGTGAAACTGTCGCCCGCGGCAGACCGCGAGCTGACGAACCGTCCCTATTACTGGAGCTTCGTCGACCGCACCGGCATCGAGCCGGAGACGATGACGCTGCTGCTCGTGACGGATCCGGCGAAGTACGACGCGATGAACGGGGCGGACAGCGCGGCGGCGCAAGGCGGGCGGACCGAAGGCCGGACGGAAGGCGGCGCGGCGGGTGCGACGGCGAATGCGGCGGACGCGCCGAAGGGCGACCAATCGGGCGCCGGCGACGGTGCGCCGTCCGCGCAGGCGAACGCCGCGCCGGAGCAGGCCGGCATGGCCGTCTTGAGCCGCGCGTTCGGCCTTGCGCCGATGAATCCCGGCGTGCGGACGCCGCGCGACGATCTGTACTTCGGCTCGCGGCGGCTCGAGCAGATTTTCGCGGCGGCGCGGCGCGGCGGCCGGTTCGTCTGCCTTTTCCAGCAGCCGGACGAGCGGGCGCTGCACCCGTACGATTCCCACCCCTGCACGCCCTGGCTCGGCGTCAACGTCAAGGTGGGGTTCGTATGCGACCTGAAGCGCGAGGAAATGCACGCCTTCGGCGTCTCGCTCGCCACCGGAACCGTCGTCGAGCAATTTTTCGACCGGTTGCAGGGGCTCAGGCTCACCCCCCGCCTGCCTGCGAACGTGCACATCACCGGCGCCTCCCTGTCGATCCGGAAGGCGGCCGATCTGATCGAGCAGGCGCTGATGCGCAAACTCCGGGCCTGCGATTACGGCTGGGCGGCCGCGGCGAACGAGCGGCTCAAGGAGGAACTCGCGCAGCTCGCCCACTATTACGAACCGCTGATCGAAGCGGCCGACGACGAGCGAAAGGCGGAAATCGCCGCGCAGTACGAAGCGCGCAAGGAGGAGATCCGGTGGCAGCTCAAACCGCGCGTCACGGCGGAAATCGTCAACGCCGGGCTGTTCCATCTCACCGGTCTCGCGTAAGGCCCCGAAATCGGGCCCGTTCCCCGCATCTCGGCAAAAATAGAACGAACGCGCGCGACACGTTGCAACAGCCTTCTTGGGGCTTGTCCGCTATGATGGCTATGCGTCCGCACGGTGACACACACGGGAAGGAGCGATGCCGAGGATGCACCGCAAAATGATCAGCCTGCTCGCCTGCCTGCTGGCCGCGGCGCTGGCCGCGCCCTGCGCGGCGGAGGGCGAGCACGCCGACAAGCCGGCGGAGCGCCGGCTTCTCGAACGACAGATCGACCAATGGGCGCACGGGCTCGCCGCCCGGCCCGGATTCGAACGGTTCGCCGCCGCAAAGGCGAAGATCGAACCGCTCGGCCCGGGCACGCACGGATGGCTCGTGCGCTTCGAGGACAAGGGAGATACGGTCGGATACATGGTCGTGCACGCGCTGAAGGGCGGCGGTTTCGCCCTCACCGAATACGGGATCGGCGAGGCGCCGCTCTATTCGGCGGAAAGGCTCAGGGAAGGACTCGAACGGCTCGGACTGGCCGGAGAGGAGGGAAACCAGCAGGGGGAACGGCCGGGCGGGATCGACGTCGAGCGCCGGTATGTCCATCCGCTCGGCGCGGCATGGCGGGTCGAGACCGTCGACGGCATCTTCTACCTGGACGCGAAGACCGGCGAGGAGCTGCCGGCCGACGACCGCCTCTGGAACGGCGAGGAACCGGAAGCGGCCGCCTGCCTCGAAGAGCGGCTGTCCGGAGGCGCGCGGCCTTCCGGAAGCCTCGCGCATCTCGCGGAGTCGCCGCCCTTCGACCCTTACGGCCGCCTGCCCTGGATCACGCGCCAACCGCTCGAATGGGCCGGGGCGGACATCGCCGCGCTGCTCGCCGGCGGCGCCGAGCTCAGGCTCGTCGCCGAGCGGTTCGGGGGCGCGTTCCTGTACGTGCTGCCGGTTGTCGCCTGGCACGAATGGGAAGACGGCACCGGTTACATCGGCGTCGATCAGGACGGCCTCCGCTTCATCCCGAAGGCCTGCCTCGAACCCGTCGCCCGGCTGTATGATTGAAACCGCTTCAGGATTCCGCGGCCGGTTCCGCAACCCGTTCCACGGCCGGTTCCGCAACCCGTTCCGCGTCCGGCTCCCCGGCCCTTTCCGCCGCTTCCTCCGCGACGGCCGGACCGAAGATGCGCCTTGCGCGCCGCTGCATCAGCCAGCCGTACAGCGGCCAGCCGAACCAGCGCGCGAGGAACGGCTCGCGGCTTCTGCGCGCCTCCCGGCGCAGGCGCCGGCGCTCGGCCGCCGGCGTCTCGATATAGCGGATGAACCGGTCCGCCACGAACGCGACGTATTCCTTCCCCTCTTTCGCCATCGGACTCCCTCCGGATTGCAGGTTGTGGCTTGATTCGGGTCGGCGACGGACAAGGCGCCTTGCCGTTACATGTTCATTATGGCCGGACCCTGCGCGGTCCAAACCCGCCCGCCCGGATCCCGCATAAGCCGGCACCCGGTCCGGCAACACTATCCCGCATCCGCAACCTGATCGTACCGGAGGTTGACCGAACCCATGCGACCTACGGCGTTTCGCCGCCCGGCATGGTGGGCCGCCGCGGCGCTGGCCCTGTGGCTGGCGGCGCCGTCCGCGGCCTTCTCATCCCCGCTGCCTGCCGCGGCCGACCCGCCGCGCTACGAGCGTGCGCTGCCGACGGCCGTCGTGCTGATCGACGTCGGCCACGGCGGCATCGACGGCGGCGCCCATTACGGCGGCGTGCTCGAGAAGGACATCAACCTGCAGGTGGCAAAGCGCCTCTACCTCGTGCTGCGCAGCAAGGGCATCCCCGCGGTGCTGAACCGGACCGGCGACTACGCGCTGAGCGACGAGAACCGGTGGCACATGACGCGCTCGCGTCACCGGCGGGACCTGTCGCAGCGCCGGGGACTTGCGGAGACGATCGACGTGCGGCTGCTCGTCAGCCTGCACGTGAACTGGTCCCGCTCGCCCGCCGCCCGGGGTCCGCTCGTGCTGCACCAGGACGAAGGAAGAAGCGCTTTGCTGGCCTTTTTTCTCCAGGACGCGCTGAATCGGGAATACGGCGTACGCCGGATTCCGAAAACCGGCAAGCCGTACTATCTGCTGAACGCCGTGAAACTCCCGTCGGTCATCGTCGAGCTGGGATTCCTGAGCAACCCGTCCGATCGCGCGAAGCTGACCGATCCGAGGTGGCAGCAGCGGCTCGCCGAGGCGGTTGCGTCCGGCATCCGGCAATATTTGTGGACCGCAGGATGAACCCTCTTCCCCGCGGTCCTTTTTTGACTGAAAATTTGAACTTTGCGCGCCCGCTTGACTTGCCCTGCCTGCGCATGCTAAGATGTACATCGTCAGTCCCCTGTGAGATGCGCGGTCGTGGCGGAATTGGCAGACGCGCCAGATTCAGGTTCTGGTGGTAGCAATACCGTGGAGGTTCAAGTCCTCTCGACCGCACCATATGCACGAAGAAAGCTCCGGAAATCCGGAGCTTTTCTGCTGCGCGGACGGGCGCTTCAGGCCAGCGGGTCAAGGCGCGGTTCATCCGCCGGCTGGATCCGGTAGCTGCGGCTCACCTTCACGACCCTGCGGTTCGGCTTGCGGATCAAGACGTCCTTGTCGTCCCAGGCGACGACAAGGCCGATCACATCGTTCTCCTCCAGCGCGTCGCGCACGATTCTCACCGTTGTGCCGGCGATGCGCCAGGCGTCCAGTTCTTCATCCGTCATCACGGTCCACCATCTCCTTCATCCGGTCACGGTTACAAAGAAGGACCTCGGCGGTTGAGGCACCGCTTCGGTCCGACGCTGGTTCCCATCCTATGACAAGACCCTTGAAAATCCGATCATTCCGGCTGATGCCCGACATGCTCGGGCGATTCGTTCGTCTCGTACCATTCGTCAAGCACCCGGGAGGACATGACGCGTTTCTCGATGTAACCGGCCTGCCGTTCGGTGAAAGCCTCACGCCACGGGATGCCGAGCTCCTCGCACAGCTTCACGATCGTCAGCAGTTCCGACCAGGCGACATAGCGCTTGTACCAGAAAAACTGCGGATGCTCGATCATGTACGGATACAGATCGTCGAATTCCGTGTGCTTGCAGTCAAGGGCGCGTTCAAAATGCGTCTTGGCTTCGGACAGCTTCGATCTGAAGAATGACACGGGCAGCTCCAGCTTCTCCATATCCTTCGCCTCCCTTCGCTCGCTTTCGTCTATTATAAAATAATTCGTCCGGGAGGAAAAGGGACGGCCGGAACGCACGGCTTGCCAACTTGCGTCACTCGAACGCGATCTTTCCGTCCGCCAGCGAGGCGATGCGAACGAGCGACTCGACGCGGATGCCCCGCTCGCGGAGCAGCCGGCCGCCGGACTGGAACGTCTTCTCGACCGCGATGCCGACCCCCGCCAGCTTCGCACCCGATTGCCCGATGATGCGGATGAGCCCCCTCGCCGCGTCGCCGTTCGCGATGATGTCATCGATATAGAGCAGCGTATCGTCCGGTGAAAGCAGATGCCGCGAGACCACCAGATCCGTCACGATGCCCTTCGTGAACGCGGGGACCCGCTCGGTCCAGGCATCCGGTTCGGCGAGCAACGTCTTCCTGCGCCGCGCGAACACGAGCGGCACGCCCAGCGTGTAGGCCGTTGCGAACGCGATCGGGATGCCGGACGATTCGATCGTGATCACCTTCGTGATGCGTTCGCCCCCGAAGCGGCGCGCGAACTCGCGCCCCATCTCCATCGCGAGCGCCGTATCGACCTGATGGTTGAGCAGCCGGTCCAGCTTGAGCACGTCTGCAGACAGAACGGAAGCTTCTTCGAGGATCCGTCGCTTCAGCAGCTCCATGGCAACCCATTCCTTCTGTCCGTAAGATTTATGTCAATAAAATTATCATACGGATTGAAGGTTTTGCAACAGAATCGCGCGCGCACCGCCTGTCGGGATGAAACTTTCTCCGAGTATTCCGCGTCTATATGTACAGGATGGGGAAAGGTGTTGAGTGCCATGCGCAACGGCCGGATCCGTATGCTCGCAAAATCGGCGGCGCTGCTGACGCTGTGCATTGCGTCCGCTTCCGTCCTCGCCGGATGCGGCGGCCAGGGCGCGTCCGACCGGACGGAGCGCCCGTCCGGAGCCGCCGCGGAGGATCCGTCCGGCGGTTCGGACCGGACGGAGACCGGACAGCCGGATAAGGCCGCGCAGACGCCGCGGGAATCGGACGGCGCGAAGTCCCCGATCGGCGGGACCGGCGGCGCGGCATCTGCGGCCGACGGCACCGGCGGCTCCGGCGTGGAGCCCACCGCCGCCGGCGATCCCCCCGATGCCCGCCCGGCGGAGGACGGCGGTTGGTTCACCGATCCGCCCGCGCTGCTGGGCTTGTCCGTCGGGGCATCCGAAGCGGAGGCGAAGGAACGCTTCGGCGAACCGTCCGACATCTACCGGCTGTACGATCCGCCGGTCACGGTGCTGGAATATGAAGGCTTTGCGGTCGGCATCGGCTCCGACGGCCGCGTGCGATATCTTGCGATCGACGGCGAAGGCGTGTCGGCCGGCATCGGCGATCTCGCGGTCGGCGACGCGGCGGACGAGGCGATCGCGGCGCTCGGCGAACCGGACCAGGCGTCGGACACGGTGCTCTTGTACCGGAGGGACGACGTCTCGCTCAAATTCGACATCGATCCGGAGACGAAGCGGATTGCGTCGATCATCCTGTTCGGGGAACCATGAACCGTGATTCCGATTCGGAAGAAAACTCCCGCGTGCGATCCGTCGCAGCGGGAGTTTTTTTTCGTCTGTCGCGGGCGCGGGCTTGTCATGCCCGTCCCTCCGCGCGCATACACATGAGGAGGCGGCAACCGATGCGGGCGGGAGCGGGACGGTGGGCCTTGCCGGCATTGCCTCCCCATGCGATCTTGCCGCCCGCCGGACGCCGGTCCGGAAGCGGCGGTATTTCCCGGCCGGCGGCCCGCCGGTCCGGCGGCGAAGCCCGCGCTTCCGACCCGCTTCCGCCCGCGGCGCAGCGCCGTCTGCCCGACGTGCGTCCGCCGGCCGGCCGTTCGGCCTGCTTCCGGTTGTCCGAAGCGTTCTGCCGGTTGTTCCGCGGACACCGGCCGGCTGACCCGCGCCGGACGCCGGACGGGCGCCTCACCGCGCGGTTGCCGCAATTCATCCGCGGACGGGGGCTTCCGCATGAAACCGATCCAAGCCATTCAGATCGCCTTCACGTTCATCGGCACCGTCGTCGGCGCCGGTTTCGCCACGGGCCAGGAAGTGCTGCAGTTTTTTACCCGATTCGGCGCCTGGGGAACGGCGGGCATCCTGTTCGCGTCCGCCCTGTTCGTCTGGATCGGCGCCCGGATGATGCTGGCGGCCGCCCGCATCCGCGCGCGCTCCTACGAGAACCTCAACCAGGCGTTGTTCGGCGAACGCTGGGGAACGTTGGCCAGCCGCTTCATGCTCGTCGTGCTGGTCGGCGTCAACGCGGTGATGCTGGCCGGCGCGGGGGCCATTTTCAGGGAGCACTTCGGCATTTCCTACCAGACCGGGCTGCTCGTCACCGTCTTCCTCGTCTTCCTCCTGCTCAGGCGGGGCATGGGCGCGGTGCTGGCCGTCAACTCGATCGTCGTGCCGGCGATGCTCGTCTTCACGCTCATCATTCTGTGGACGACCGCGCACGGTCCGGGAGCGGACCGGTGGCTGACGTTGCACACCGACGCACCGCGGCTTGCCGCCTGGGCGTCCCCGCTGCTGTACGCGGCTTTCAACCTGTCGATGGCGCAGGCGGTGCTCGTGCCGGTCGGCAGCCGCGTGGGCGACCGGCGCACGATCATCGCGGGCGCCTGGCTCGGCGGCATCGGAATCGGCGCGATGCTGCTCGTCGGCCACATCGCGCTGGCCTCCCGGATGCCGGGCATCGCCCAGTTCGAGATTCCGATGGGCGGCATCGCCCGCGAGCTCGGCGCAGCGCTGCACTGGATCTACCTTTTCCTGATCTTCGCGGAGATCTTCACGACGCTGATGTGCGACATTTACGGCCTCACGCTGCAGCTCAGTTCCCGGTTCGGCTGGCCGGAACGGGCGGTCACCGCCGGCCTGCTCGCCGTCTGCTGGGCGGGAAGCCAGATCGGCTTCGGTCCGCTGCTCTCGACGCTCTATCCGCTGTTCGGCGCCCTCAGCCTCGGATGGCTCCTCCGGATGATGCAACGGCCGCAATGGTCCGTTTCGGGGACGTAATCCGGGACGCCCCGCCGCTTTCGGCCCGGCCGATCGGAACAAGCTGCTCCCGCGTCCCGTCTTCCCGTCCCGTTGCGGAACCGAATGAAAATCCGCTTGTAAGCGCGGAAGCCGGTGATGCCCGGTCCCCGGGGCTTCCGTTCGTCACGGCTGTCCGATCCGCACGCGCTTCGCGAACGGCATGCGCTCCGCGAGCCGCTCCGCCGTATGCGCGTGGCACGTCAGGAAAATGATCTGGCGGCGCCGTTCCCGGACGATGCGGGTGATGAGTCCGGCGGCCGCTTCGAGGCGCGCGTCATCGAAGTTGACGAACAGATCGTCCAGCAGCATCGGCAGCGGCTCGTCCGTCTCGACCTCGTCGGCCAGGGCGAGCCGGATGGCCAGATAGATCTGCTCGGCGGCGCCGCGGCTGAGAAAAGCGGCGTCGATCATGCGGCCGTCCTCCGCCGCTTCCAGTTCGATCGACGTCCGGCCGAACGGCGCGGCGATGCGCCGGTACTTTCCGTTCGTCAGCACCGAGGCGTATGCCGACGCGCGCCGGAGCACGGCGGGTTGGCGCTCCCGCTCGAACGTCTCGCGCGTCCGGCGGATGAGCGCCAGCGCGACGGCGAATTCCGCGTAGCGCTCCGCGTCATCCGCCAGCTGCGCGACGAGCATTTCGCGCTCCTCGAGGAGCGGGCGGCGCGCATCCTCCGCCGCCAGCCGCTCCAGCGTCTCCCGCAGCCTGCCGCGCCGCTCGAGCAGGCTCGCCCGCTCCTCTTCCGCCGCACGGCATGCCTCCTCCCTCGCTTCCGCAAGGTTCCGCAGCGCGTCCCCGTCATGGCTTTCGAGCAGCGCTTCCATCCGCGCCCGCTGTTCTTCCGACAGCCCCGATGCCAGCTCCACGCCGATCCGGATCCGTTCCTCGTCGATCCGGCGCGCTTCGCTTGCGGCGGCCAGCAGCTTTTCGTATTCCGTTGCGTCCGCCGCGCCCGCCGCCTCGAACCAGGCGCGGGCCTCCTGCTCGTGGGCGGCGAGCAGCTCGTTCGTCTCCCGCAGCCCGGAGGCGAGCTCCCGCATGCGCGCCTCGAGCGCGGCCGCCGCTGCCGCCGCCTCCGCCTCGCGGCGGACGACGGCGCGGAGCCGTTCCAGCGCGGCGGCGGGATCGTCTTCCGCGAGGCGCGCGGCCGCCTCGTCGGCGGCGCACAGTCCGCGCACCGCCGCGCGGTGCGCCTCGAGCCGCTCCGCCGCGGCGGCCAGCTTCGCATCGAGGCGGTCGACGGCCGCAAGGTGGCCTGCCGCCTGCTCGAGGCGATCGAGCGTCTCGAGCGCCGCCTCGGGCGACAGGCCGCCGGGCAGGCCGATCGTCGCAAGCCAGCCCCGCCATTCGGCGCGCAGCGCCTCGAGCCGGGCGGCGGCCTCCTCCGCTTCCGCCCGGCGCTCCGCGCGCAGCGCGCGGATCCGCTCGAGCCGACGGGCGTGCTCGAGCGCGCGTTCGGCCGCAAGGCTCCGCTCGCGCAGGGCTTCGAGACGCGCCTGCACCGCGCGATGCAGCCGGCCGCGCTCCGCGGCCGCTGCGGCGAGCTGCGCCTCGTCCGGCAGCGCGCCGTGCGCCGGGGGCGCGAACGGAGCGGCCGACGCCTGCGGCCGCCTGAGCAGCGCCCCGAGCGCGTCAACCGCGCGCTGCCCGAGCGCGTGGAGCTGCCGCGCGGCCGCAAGCTCCGCCTCCGCTTGCGGCCCGGCGGCGCGCCCGCGTCCGAAGCCGCGCCGCACAATCGCCGGCGCGGCGAGAGCGGCAAGCGCCGCGCCGACGGCGCCGGCCGCCCAGGCCGCGACGCCGTCCAGGCC
>NZ_LZRU01000020.1 GCF_002159085.1 Thermobacillus sp. ZCTH02-B1 | reverse complement strand
CGGACGTACCGCTGGTGTACCAGTTGTTCCGCCAGGAGCACCGCTGGGTAGCCAAGTACGGAAGGGATAAGCGCTGAAAGCATCTAAGCGCGAAGCCCCCCTCAAGATGAGATTTCCCACGGCGCAAGCCGGTAAGACCCCTGGAAGATGACCAGGTCGATAGGTTCGGGGTGGAAGCGCGGCAACGCGTGAAGCTGACGAATACTAATCGGTCGAGGGCTTATCCTGAACATCGGCTTTCGAAGAAAAAAATTCATTCGCATCCGGTTTTCAAGGTGCAAGTTTTGATGTATAATATAGGGCAGAGAAACCTGCACCGATCATTCCCCGATAGCTCAGCTGGTAGAGCATGCGGCTGTTAACCGCAGTGTCACAGGTTCGAGTCCTGTTCGGGGAGCCACTTTCGAGCTCTCATAGCTCAGCTGGTAGAGTGCATCCATGGTAAGGATGAGGTCACCGGTTCGAACCCGGTTGAGAGCTCCATCTTTTTTTCTCCTTCTCTTTTGTGGCCCGTTGGTGAAGTGGCTTAACACTCCGGTCTTTCACGCCGGCATTCAGGGGTTCGAATCCCCTACGGGTCACCAGCTTTTTTTTTGCCCCGCCGCATCAAGCGGCGTGTTCGCTGGGGATTCGCCAAGCGGTAAGGCAACGGACTTTGACTCCGTCATTCCCAGGTTCGAATCCTGGATCCCCAGCCATCTTCATGAGCCATTAGCTCAGCTGGAAGAGCACCTGACTTTTAATCAGGGTGTCGTAGGTTCGAGTCCTACATGGCTCACCATTTGCCCGTGCGCGTATGGCGGAATTGGCAGACGCACTGGATTTAGGTTCCAGCGGGCAACCGTGGGGGTTCAAGTCCCTCTACGCGCACCATTCGCTTCGAAGTTTGTCTGCGCAGACCGCGCGGCGATGTTGGCGAATGGCAGCGAGATTCCATTTGCATTCCGCCCGGAAACCTGCTATATTACTTCTTGCCGCCTTTCGTAAGCCAATTGCGCCGCACGGCACCATGCTTGCGGACGTGGCTCAGTGGTAGAGCATCGCCTTGCCAAGGCGAGGGTCGCGGGTTCGAGTCCCGTCGTCCGCTCCATGATCCATGTGCCCATAGCTCAGCTGGATAGAGCGTTTGACTACGAATCAAAAGGTCGGGAGTTCGAATCTCTCTGGGCACGCCATTCTAAGCGGGTGTAGTTCAATGGTAGAACTCCAGCCTTCCAAGCTGGCGGCGCGGGTTCGATTCCCGTCACCCGCTCCATGATCGAATCAAGAAAAATCCCTTGCGAAAGCAGGGGATTTTTCGTTATATGGCGGTCTCCGTTCCGCCTCCTTTGATCCTGTCCCCTCCGGGCCAGGATGCCCCCGTTCCGCCTTGTTCCTTTCGGAACAACGGGCGTCGCCTTTTTCCGTCCATGCGGAACCAATCCCCCGCGTTGCAACCGGAGTGCCCATTTCAACCCTATCCCCTTCGTTCAGCGGCATCGGCCGGCGAGGTTGCGTTCGTTCGCGTGCCTGTTGTTGCGTCAAACGGATCGATTGGAAGCTGCCCGATATCCGGTGCGGGTTTGTGAAGCGAAGGGGATAGGAGGGAAAAGAGACGAAAAGAGCTGCCCTGGCCGCGAGCGGGATATGGTCAAAAAACGTGGGGCATCGTGCAGGCAACATTTCGGCTGCGTGCCCGCGCGGGCTTCATCCGAGCCGTATTTTGTTGTATGATGGAGAAAGTGAATTTGATTCGGATGCTGCGCACGGAACGCAGCGCGCGTGAAAGTCAGGAGGAAGGGTATGTCCGATCAAGCCGCAACCCAAACGGCTGCGAGCAGCCGTCCCCAGGTCGGCAGCCAGCTTCGGCGGGATGTCCGCTACCTGGGCAACATACTGGGCGAAGTGCTCGTGCATCAGGGCGGCCAGCGGCTGCTCGAGGTGGTCGAGCGGATCCGCGAGATGAGCAAGACGCTGCGCGCCTCGTTCGACCCGAAGCTGCACGAGGAATTCAAGAAGCTCGTGGAATCGCTCGATCCGGAGATTCGGCATCAGGTGATCCGGGCCTTCGCGATTTATTTCCAGCTCGTCAACATCGCGGAGCAGGTTCACCGGATTCGCCGCAAGCGGGACTATGAGCGTTCGGCAGGCGTTGCCGTCCAGCCCGGGTCCATCGAGAGCGCGGTGAAGGAGCTGAAGGAGCGGGGAGTTCCGGTCGAGGTGGTCCGGGAACTGATCAACGGCCTCTCGCTCGAGCTCGTCATGACCGCGCATCCGACGGAGGCGACCCGGCGTGCGGTGCTGAACATCCATCAGCGGATTTCGAACGACGTGCTGGAGCTGGACAATCCGACGCTGACGCACCGCGAGCGCGAGCGCCTGCGGGACAAACTGCTGAACGAGGTGTTGACGCTCTGGCAGACGGACGAGCTCCGGAGCCGCAAGCCGACCGTGCTCGACGAGGTGCAGAACGGGCTGTTCTATTTCGACCAGACGCTGTTCGACGTGCTGCCGGACGTGTACGAAGAACTGGAGCGCTGTCTGGACAAATACTATCCGGGTGAACGCTGGCACGTGCCCACGTACCTCCGCTTCGGCTCGTGGATCGGCGGCGACCGGGACGGCAATCCGGGCTGCACGGCGGAGGTGACGTGGGAGACGTTCAACCGGCACCGCCAGCTCGCGGTCGCGAAGTACCGGACGGAGCTGCGCAAACTGATGTCGCTGCTCAGCTTCAGCACGACGATCGTGAAGGTGTCGGATGAACTGATCGAGTCGATCCGCAGCGATTGCGCGGCGATCGGTGATATCGCCAACATGGACCGCTGGCGCAACGACCGGGAGCCGTACCGGATCAAGGTCGGCTACATGCTGCAGAAGCTCGAGAACATGAAGCGCGACGATTTGAAGGGTACGCCGGCCCGCTACAACAGCGCCGACGAACTGAAGCGCGATCTGCAGATCATCGACCGGAGCCTGCGGTATCATTTCGCCGATTATGTCGCCGACACCCATATCCGCAAGCTGATCCGCCAGGTGGAGCTGTTCGGCTTCCATTTGACGACGCTCGACATCCGCCAGCACAGCAAGGAGCACGAGAGCGCGCTCGCCGAGATTCTCCGGAAGATGGGCATCGTGGAGGATTACGCCGCGCTCGACGAAGAGGAGAAGATCCGGCTGCTGGACCGGCTGCTGAACGATCCGCGGCCGCTGACGTCTCCGTATATCGAATATTCGGATTCGACCCGCGAGTGCCTCGACGTCTTCCACACGGTCTACCGCGCGCAGAAGGAATTCGGCACGGAATGCGCGCGCAGCTATCTGATCAGCATGACGCAGGGCGCGAGCGACGTGCTCGAGGTGCTGCTGTTCGCGAAGGAAGCGGGCCTGTTCCGCCGGGAGGAAGACGGAAGCTACGTCTGCACGCTGCAGCCGGTGCCGCTGTTCGAGACGATCGATGACCTGCACGCCGCGCCGAGCATCATGCGTCGCGTGTTCGAGCTGCCAATCTACCGTGCGTCCGTCCGGGCGATGGGCGAACTGCAGGAGATCATGCTCGGCTATTCGGACAGCAACAAGGACGGCGGCGTCGTGGCGGCCAACTGGGAGCTGCGCGTCGCGCTGAACGAGATCACGGAAGTGGGCAGGCAATTCGGCGTAAAGCTGAAGTTCTTCCACGGACGGGGAGGAGCCCTCGGCCGCGGCGGCATGCCGCTCAACTACAGCATTCTCGCGCAGCCGCCGCACACGATCGGAGGCGGCATCAAGATCACCGAGCAGGGCGAGGTGCTCTCGTCCCGCTACGCGATGCAGGGCATCGCCTACCGCAGCCTCGAGCAGGCGACGAGCGCGCTGATCACGGCGGCGCGGCTGGCGAAGTATCCGGAGGAGAGCAACGACCGTCATCCGGAATACGAGGCCATCGTGAAGGAGCTGTCGGAGCGGTCGCTGAAGAAGTACCAGGATCTCGTGTTCCGCGATCCGGATTTCCTGACGTTCTTCAAGGAGTCGACGCCGCTGAACGAGATCGGCGAGCTGAACATCGGTTCCCGCCCGGCGAAGCGGAAGAACAGCGAGCGGTTTGAGGATCTGCGCGCCATTCCGTGGGTGTTCGCCTGGACGCAGAGCCGTTTCCTGCTGCCGGCATGGTACGCGGCGGGCACGGCGATGGCGGAATATGTGAACGGCGACGAGGAGAAGCTGGAGAAGCTGCGCCGCGCCTACAGGGAATTTCCTTTCTTCCGCACGCTGGTCGACAATCTTCAGATGGCGCTCGCAAAAGCCGATATGCATATCGCGAAAGAATACGCCGGCATGATCAAGGATCCGGCCGTCCGGGATCGTATTTTCGGCATGATCGAACAGGAATACGAACTGACCACCGAGATGATTCTGCGCGTGACCGGCCAGAAGGACATCCTGGACAACGTGCCGGTCATTCAGGAATCGATCCGGCTGCGCAATCCGTACGTCGATCCGCTCAGCTACCTGCAGGTGCAGCTGCTCACCGAGCTGCGCGCGCTCCGCGCCCGCGGCGAGGACGACCCCAATCTGCTGCGCGAGGTGCTGCTCACGATCAACGGCATTGCGGCCGGTCTCCGGAACACGGGCTGACGGACCCGTAATGGGTGCTCCACGGAATGCCGGCTGGAAGGCGGGGAGCAGGAAAACGTGAAACCAATCGAGGCGCGCCTGGCTCGCCGGGCGCTGAAGGGCGACCATCAGGCGTTCGCCGAGATCGTCGCCCTCTATCAGGACAAGCTGTATCATTTGGCCTTCCGGATGCTGGGCAGCCGCCAGGAGGCGGAGGATGTGACGCAGGAGGCGTTTCTGCGCGTCTACCGCAATCTCGACCGGTACGACGAGGGCATGAAGTTCTCCACCTGGATTTACCGGATCGCGACGAACCTGTGCATCGACCGGCTGCGGAAGCGAAAGCAGACCTTTTCGCTCGACGCCGAATCCGCCGAGCACGAAGGGCTGGACGGCTACGCGTTCATTCCGGGCGACGATCGCACGCCGGAGAACGAGATGCTGCTCACCGAGACGCAGCGGATCGTCCGCGAAGCGATCGAGACGCTGCCGGCGAAGTACAAGTCCGTCATGGTGCTCCGCTATCTGCACGACCTGTCGCTGCAGGAGATCGGCGAAGTGCTCGACATGCCGGTGACCACGGTGAAGACGCGGGTGCACCGGGGAAGGGAGTTTCTCCGGAAGAAGCTGGAGCGCAAGTTATAGGCGGTTCCGGAATGCAGGCGGCGGACCGTATTTGAAACCTCGCCCGCGCCGAAACGTATTGTATAAAAAGGATCAGGCTACACGCGTGGTACTCGGAAGGAAGGGACTGGCCATGAATTGCGCGCAAGCCTCCAGACTCATGCACGAGTATTTCGACGGCGATCTGGCGCAAGCGGAAGCGGCCAGGCTGAAGGCGCATCTGGACGGTTGTCCGGAATGCCGGGAACGGTTTGCGGGCTATGAGCGCACGGAGGCTTTTCTGCATATGGCGCTGGCCGCGCCGGTCGGACGCGACGCCCCGGACCGGGCGGCGCTGACCGAGCGCATTATGGGGAGCCTCCCCGTCCGGCGCAGACGGACGTTTGTCCGCTGGCTGCGGCAATACCCCGGCGTCACGGTGGCAGCCATGCTCGGCCTCGTCCTGCTGGCCGGCTTCATCGCCTCGTGGGAGCAGGACAAAGTACTGGTCGTCAGGGGCAGCGACCTGTCGCAGATCGTGATCGAAGGAAACCGGGTGGTCGTGCCGGAAGGCGCGCTCGTCAACGGGGATCTGGTCGTCGAGAACGGCGAGGCGGTCGTGAACGGCGAAATTCGCGGCAATCTGACGGTCATCGACGGAACGGTCAACATGGCTTCGACGGCGAAGGTGATCGGCGAAGCGCGGGAAATCAACCAGGCGATCGACTGGCTCTGGTACAAGCTGAGAAGCGCCGTCATCGGTCTCGCATCGTGACGGGACAGGGAAGCGCCCTCCTCGCCGGAGGGTACTTTTTTTGACATAATGAAGGATTTCCGGCGCGCGATCTAGAAATCCTATAAGTTGAGGCAGATGATCGGGGCGGGACCGGGTACGGTTCGCAGGGGGCGGATCCGTGAGTTATTTTCAGGACATGACGTGGAACGACTGGCTGAAGGACATCATCGACATCGCCATCGTCAGCTTTATCATCTACCAGCTCATCATGATCGTGCGCGGTACGCGGGCCGTCCAGCTCTTGAAAGGCATTCTCGTCCTCGTCGCGACGTGGGCGGTCAGCACCTGGTTCAACCTGTACACGCTGAAATGGCTCATGAACCAAATCTTCACGTTCGGGATCATCTCCGTGATGATCATCTTCCAGCCGGAGCTGCGCCGGGCGCTCGAACAGCTTGGCAGGGGAAGAATCTTCCAGCGCTCGATGCTCGCCAACGTCAACAAAGAGGTCAAGGATCACATCGGCGAAGTAATTAAGGCCGTTAATGCTTTGGCACGTCGAAAGATCGGGGCGTTAATCGTCTTCGAGCGCGAGACCGGGCTGATCGAGTACATCGAGTCCGGCACGGCGCTGGATGCGCGGATCAGCTCGGAGTTGCTGATCAACCTGTTCACGCCGAACACGCCGCTGCACGACGGCGCCGTCATCATCCGGGGCGGACAGGTGGCGGCGGCCGGCTGCTATCTTCCCCTTTCGGAAAATCCGTTCATCAGCAAGGAGCTCGGAACCCGGCACCGCGCCGCGATCGGCGTGACGGAGGTGACCGACGCCCTTGCGATCATCGTATCCGAGGAGACGGGACAAGTCTCGCTCGCGTCCGACGGCATGATCGTCCGGGACATCAACGAGGAGTCGCTGATCTCCAAGCTGTTCCAGGAGCTGACGCCGCGCCAGACGGTGGAGAAGCGCCGTTCGAAGTTCGCCTTCTGGAACCGGAAGGAGGATTCTTCGAATGGATAAATGGCTCAGCCACCCGACGTCGTTGAAGATCCTCTCGGTCGTGATCGCGATTCTGCTGTTCGCCGTCGTTCATTTCGACCCCGAACTGTCGCCGAACCAGGTCGCGTCGACGATCGATACGCGCGAATTCACGGCGGTGAAGGTCGGCGCGCGCGGCCTTGATCCGGACACGCAGCATCTCCGTTCGATCGAGCCGAGCACCGTGCAGATGCTCGTCGAAGGGCGGCTTGCCGACCTCGTGGCGACGGTTCCCGAGGTGTGGGTGGATGTGACGGGGTTGGGCGAGGGCGTGCACGAACTCGTCGTCCGGTACGACATTCCGGGACGCGTCACGCTGCGCAGCATCACGCCGTCGCGGGTCAAGGTCGACATCGTGCCGGTGCAGACGAAGGAATTTGAGGCGATCATCCGCACGGAGGGGACGCCCGCAAACGGCTACAAGGTCGCCGATCCGATCGTGAAGCCGAACAACCGGGTGTTCGTGCGGATGCCGAAGGATCAGCTGGACGCCGTCGCCTATGTCGGCGCGGTCATCAACGTCGAAGGCGTCGAATCGAATGTGGTGGAACAGAAGGTGCGGCTTGCCGCATACGATGTGAACGGCAACGAGATCGAAGGCGCCGTGCTGAATCCGAGCGTGGTCGAGGTGGAAGTGCCGATCACGAAGCCGTTCAAGAAGCTGCCGCTCGAGATCCAGTTTACGGGACGGCTGCCGATCGGCATGAGCATCGCGTCGTTCAAGCCGTCCACGGACACGGTCACGGTGTACGGTCCGCAGGACGTGCTGGACGAGATGGAGTTCTATGACGAGGTGTATCTCAATCTGTCGACGGTGCAGCGGTCGGGCACGTATACGCTGAATCTCGCCCCGACCGGCGAACTGGCGCAGATCGAGCCGAAGCAGATCGACGTCGAGATCGAGCTCGAGCCGTCCGAGACGATCACGCTGCCGCAGATTCCCGTCACGATGTCCGGCCTTTCCGAAGGGATGAAGGCGCGGTTCATCGTGCCGGAGAGCGGCACCGTCGATTTGAACGTGACGGGTGCGCCGAGCGTGCTGGCGGATCTGACGGCGAAGGACGTGCAGGTGATTGCCGATCTGAACGGGCTGCCGCCGGGCACGCACATGGTCGTGCTGGATGTGCATCTGCCGCCGTTCGTCGCGCAGTCGTTCCCGCAGCGGCTGACGGCGACCGTGCAGATCACCGACGGCACGGAAGAAGGAGCCTCCGGATGATGTTTCCGGACGGCCGGCATGATCAGGAGAAGGAGACGGGGACGAACCGATGGGGAAATATTTCGGTACTGACGGCGTCCGCGGCGTCGCGAACCGCGAGCTGACGCCCGAACTCGCGTACAGGATCGGACGCTGCGGCGGCTATGTGCTCGCGGGCCGGGCGGCGAGGCCCAAAGTGGTCATCGGCATGGACACGCGCATTTCGGGCCCGATGCTCGAGGCCGCGCTGACCGCGGGGCTGACCTCGATCGGCGCGGACGTCATCCGGCTCGGCGTCGTGACGACGCCGGCCGTAGCATTTTTGACGCGGGAGCTCGGCGCCGACGCGGGCGTCATGATCTCGGCGTCGCACAACCCGGTCGAGGACAACGGCATCAAGTTCTTCGGCGCGGACGGCTTCAAGCTGTCCGACGAGACGGAGCTCGAGATCGAGCGGCTGATCGACGCCGAGCGGGACGAACTGCCCCGTCCGGAAGGCGGCGGCATCGGCACGGTGAAGACGGACGAAGCGGCGAAGTACCGCTATCTCGAATATCTGAAGACGACGGTGAAGCACTCGTTCCAGGGGCTGCGCATCGTCATGGACTGCGCGCACGGCGCGGCGTACGAGCTGGCGCCGCGCGTCTTCCGCGAGCTCGGGGCCGAAGTGATCGCGGTCGGCGCTTCGCCCGACGGGCTCAACATCAACGACGGCGTCGGCTCGACGCATCCGGAGCATCTGATCGCCCAGGTGAAGGCGCACGGCGCCGATTTCGGGCTGTCCTACGACGGCGACGCGGACCGGCTGATCGCGGTCGACGAGACCGGCGGCGTCGTCGACGGCGACCATGTGCTGCTCATCTGCGGCGAGGCGATGCGGAAGGCCGGAAGGCTCAAGGGCGACACGATCGTCACGACCGTGATGGCGAACATCGGGTTCTTCAAGGCGGCCGAATCGCTCGGGCTGAAGACGGTCCGCACGGCGGTCGGCGACCGGTACGTGATGGAGGAGATGCGGCGCGGCGGGTTCAACCTGGGCGGGGAGCAGTCCGGGCATGTCATTTTCCTCGATTACAATACGACGGGGGACGGCATCCTCACCTCGCTGCAGCTCGTCGACACGCTGATCGCCTCCGGCAGGAAGCTGAGCGAGCTGAAGACGATCATGCGGAAGTACCCGCAGGTGCTCGTCAACGTGCGGGTCGCGGACAAGAGCCGGTTCAAGGATAACGAGGCGATTGCGCGGGCGATCGCGGAGGCCGAGGCGGAACTCGGCGACAACGGGCGGGTGCTCGTGCGCCCGTCGGGCACGGAATCGCTGATCCGCGTCATGGCGGAAGGGCCGGACGAGGCGCAGGTGACCGCCCATGTCGAGCGGATCGCGGCCGTGGTGAAAGCGGAACTGGGATCGTGAGCACGGAACCGGGATCGGGAAGGCGGTACCGGATAGGAAGCAGGACGAAGGCGGCCGGGACTCCCCGCGGGGTCGGACGGCCGCCTTTCTTTGCGAAGATCGGCGAATTCGCAGGCGTTCGCAGCGCTTCGACAATTCTAGCCGTTGCAAGTTGTCATGAAAATGCATATGATAGGGGATATAATTCGGGACAGAAAGGAGGGCAGCGGGTCTCATTTTCACGCAAGCGCCAGAACTTGCGGCCCGCGTGGAGGCCGGACGTCCGCACCGTCCGGGGCCGGAGGCCCGGCATGGACGCGGAAGCCGGCGCGCCCGCGAGGCGGCAAGTTGACGAGGCGGGGGTGTTCGAAGTTTTCGGCGGGGACCCTCCGGCTGCATCCGCTCCAGCCGTCAAGCCGGGAAGGAAAACGACCGGGCGACCGGTCCGACAAGGGCCCGGCGGAGCGGAATTCGCTGACGGCGGCCCGGACACCGGGCATCGCCTGACGGCGATCCGGAAGCAGGCATTCATGCCGATCATCCCTGAATGCCCCGTTGCCGGTTCGACATGGGGCATGGGCATCACAATCGCATATCGACGATCGACGCACATGCACATGCGTTCCGGCCTGTCCGCGGGGGTTCGGGGGAACCGACTGGGCGGAGGTACGAACGAATGTGCGGAATTGTAGGATATATCGGTAACCGGAATTCGCAGGAGATCCTGATCGGGGGTTTGAAGAAGCTCGAGTACCGGGGGTACGATTCGGCTGGCATCGCCGTCCACACCGGTGAACGGCTGGAGATCCGCAAGGCGAAGGGCCGCCTCTCCGTGCTGGAGGAGCGGCTGAAGGAAGCGCCGGTCGCGGGCACGGTCGGCATCGGGCATACGCGCTGGGCGACGCACGGCAAGCCGTCGGACATCAATTCCCACCCGCATACGGACAACTCGCGCAAATTCACGGTCGTCCACAACGGCATCATCGAAAATTATCTCGAGCTGCGCGAGGAACTGTCGATCGCCGGGCACACGTTCGTGTCGGAGACGGACACGGAGGTCGTGTCGCACCTGATCGCGGACGAGTACGACGGCGACATCGTGACGGCGGTGCAGCGGGCGGTGAAGCGGATGCGCGGCGCGTTTGCGCTCGGCGTCCTGACGGAATACGAGCCGGATAAGCTCATCGCGGTACGCTATGCGAGTCCGCTCATCATCGGCATCGGCAAGGGCGAGTTCTTCATCGCGTCGGACATTCCGGCGATTCTCGAGCACACGCGCGACGTCTACATCCTCGAGGACGGCGAGATGGCCGTGCTGACGCGGACCGGGGTCGAGGTGATGACGACCGACGGGCGGCCCGTCGCGAAGAGCGTCTTCCACGTCGATTGGGATCTGATGACGGCGGAGAAGGGCGGCTTCGAGCATTTCATGCTGAAGGAGATCCACGAGCAGCCCAAGGCGTACCGCGACACGATGGGATCGCGCATTTCGCCGGACGGCCGCCGGGTCGTGCTGCCCGAGCTTGGCCTCACGCCGGACGATATCCGGGGGATCCGCCGGATTCATGTCGTCGCCTGCGGAACCGCGCTGCACGCGGGCCTCGTCGGCAAGCACGTCATCGAGAGCCTCGCGCGCATTCCGGTGGAGGCGGACATCGCCTCCGAATACCGATACCGCAATCCGATTATCACGCCGGACACGCTGGTGATCGTCGTCAGCCAGTCCGGCGAGACGGCCGACACGCTGGCCGCGCTGCGCGAGGCGAAGCGCGCGGGCGCGCGCGTGCTGGCCATCACGAACGTCGTCGGCAGCTCCGTCGCCCGCGAGGCGGATGACGTGATCATCACCTGGGCGGGGCCGGAGATCGCCGTCGCGTCGACGAAGGCGTACACGACGCAGCTCATCGCGTTCTATCTGCTCGGCCTGCATTTCGCGCAGACGCTGGGTACGAAGGACGAGGCGTTCGTCGCGTCGGTCATCGCCGCGATGAAGGAGCTCCCCGCGCAGGTGGAGGAGATTCTCGAACAATCCGCGGCGCTGAAGCGAATCGCGGAGTCGTTCGCCAAGCACAGCAGCCTGTTCTTCATCGGCCGCGGCGTCGACTGGGCCGTCGCGCAGGAAGGCTCGCTCAAGCTGAAGGAGATCTCGTACATCCATTCGGAGGCGTACGCGGCCGGCGAGCTGAAGCACGGCACCCTGGCGCTGATCGAGGAAGGGACGCCGGTCATCGCGCTCGTGACGCAGGAGGAACTGTACGAGAAGACGCTGAGCAACATCAAGGAAGTGAAGGCGCGCGGCGCCCGGGTGTTCGCGCTCGTGAACCGGAGCATCCGGGACGAGGTCGCGAAGTCGGTCGACGAATTGTTCGCGATCCCGGACACGCTGCCGCTGCTGACGCCCGCGCTCGCGGTCGTGCCGCTGCAGCTCATCGCGTATTACGCGTCGCTTGCGCTCGGCCACGACGTCGACAAGCCGCGGAACCTGGCGAAGAGCGTGACGGTGGAGTAAGGCGGAGAGCCGGCCACGACTGTTTGTAGACAGCTAATAAATCCCGTCCAGGGAAAATAAAAACTGTCCAGAGATAATAAAAAGTGTCCAAGAAGCCGAGCGTGGTAGGGGTTTGCCCTGATCCATGCTGGGCTTTTCTGTTGATAGGGGGACAGGGTATAGGGTAGAAAGGGTTGAGGGATCAGGTTTTGTCCCAATATACCCATCCCTTTTTCCTCTCCCCTTACCCCTGCTCCCTATCCCCTCAAATTATTTCCCTGGACATTTCCCAACGTTCCATTTCCCTTATCCCTTCCCCTTAATTCCCTAAATTCTTCCAATTTTGCGGACACTTTTTATGTTCCTGGTATTTTGTTCCAACTGGTTCCTCGAAGCTTGAAAACCCTTGCGGTTCTAGGGAAGAGAGGGGTTGAGGGGAGAGGGGTGGGATGGACATGAATTATTTTCTCTTGACATAGTAGGGAATTCAAAATGGGATGATCGGACTCCTGCGGTTGGTTTTCTAAAGTGGACAGGGGAAAGGAACTGTCAGAGATGCAACTTCAGAGAAGATGTCGCAGTCTAATATTATAAATAAGCGGTCATTAGGAAGGGATCCAAATGAAAGGAAGACAATGGTTTTGGGGTGCCGTTTGCCTTGGAATTTTCGTTCTGGCGACGGCTTGCGTAGAGGTAAACGCCAGTCAGTCACCAGAACGTACATCGGAGGAAATCCCAGGCGTACAGGTCAATCATTCAGCCAATGTTCAGCAATCAGAAGAAACCGAAGATGGTGGCATGGATTTGATCAGCAGCTATTTGCGGCAAGCGGACAGTTCCGAGCAGTTCCTGAAAAATTTCGCAAAGGCTTTAAAAGCACGAAACGGTGCGGTTGCCCGTTTGTTTTTAACACCTGAATTACGTCATGAAATCAAACCACGGGTAATCGGCGTATCTACGCCACTGAAAAATATCGATATCAATCACATTGATTCCAACCAGTATCAATTAACGGCTTATTTTTCCCCGTATGGCGAAAAACCAGAACAATTAGCCTTTCAGTGGAGGGTAGCAGTGGAACCTGAAAGTTCAGACGGTACATATTTCATAACCAGCCTGGTACGTCTGAAAGATGTAACGAATAATGCTTGGTAAGTCGCCTTGATTAAAATTCAGATCATAGGTCAGTTCTTTATTCATCGAGTAGAAAGTAAAAACGTAACTGTCGGATCTTGAGAAACGGCAAAAGAAGATGCTCTAACGACGGTTGAAAAATAACCCATCTAACGTTTATCTACGGGGAATCAACCACCGTTTTTTATTGTTTTGTTGCATGTGTATCGTGGCAATGATTATCCATCAAGGGAACAGAAGTTGACCTGTAGAACATGATCGGCTGTTCCCCACGCCGCTGACATGTCGGCAGTGAAGACTAGCTGGCTGATTCTCTGCTGGAAAGCGGTTGAAAGATAGATGGACTGTTACGCTCCGACGAACCGTGAGGGAACGATGAATTCGAGTTACCCGAATGTCTTTTAAAAGTATTAGGTCACGCAGTGGTTCTGAACTAACGGGCAGGTTAGTGTTAATGGACTGTGAGTATTAATAGAAAGTTCAGAAACAAAATTAATAATTGGAACGTCCTTTAAGCAAAGGGGGAACGATAATGCGAATCCTTGTTTTCTTATTGGCTGGATTATTAATACTTACGGGATGCAATCAATTCAAAGTAACAGATTATGAACAATCAACTGCAACAGTTACTGCAAGTGAAATCCTTACAAATAACCCTAATGCCGATATTTTTCAACTCGAAGGGACCATTTACAGTAATGCCAGTAATATTGATTGGGTACAAAAACAAGAATTATCTATCGGAACAAAGATTGGAACGATTACAAAACAATATAAAGACGGATTAACTTTTGAAGACGGTATGGCAACTAAACTCCCTGTTGGAGCGGAGATTTTTGAGCCGACGGAAAAAAAGGGACTGATTTTAATTGTGAAATTTGATAATAAGGAAATAAGATACCTTGGTTTAATCGAGGGTTGATTACGCTGACGGGAAACGTATACTGACGGGAAACGGTAGTAAAAAACGGCGGCGGCATGTTCAATAGGACATAACGGGCCGTTGTGGCTGTGAGGTCAACAACCCCTAGAGGGCTTGTTGCATGGGGAACGAGGCGGCATTTATTCGACAGGAGAATAGGACTGATTCAGTTGAATGGGACTGATTTATGAAAAAACCAGTTTACAGATGTGAAGGGAGCTGGAGCATGGAGTTACCGAACTCGAAAATGTGGACGCTAACCCACATGATTTCAAGGAAAATCATTACTGCATCGGTTTCGGGTTCCTTGTTTGCCGTTTTATTGGGATTGATTAATCCATTTGGTGGTACGATCACATCTTTCAAACATTATTTATTGACTTTTGTATTGGCGACACCTGTTTATCTAATGTACAGTTTTCCCTTCATTATCGTTTATGGGGTTCTTGCTTCCATCATCAGTGATAAACTCAGCAGATGGATTTCGGCAAAGTTGGGTGCAGAAAAATTTGAAATCATGATTTCGGCTGTTTTACACCTTGTTTTTGGCCTTATATTGCGTTGGTATAGTCTGGGGGCATCTCTGTTGTTTTTTATTACGGACAGGTTGTTGAAAAAGAATAATCGAGAATATAAGTTGAAGCAAGCCATGAAGAGTTTGGCCATTCCATTTGCTGTATGGCTGATTTTTATAGGCATGGTCTGGATCGAGCATATTTTGTAGTCATTATAATAAAAGTTTGAGACGTCTCTTTAATGAAAAAGAGTCGAGTATTCATGGTAATCGGACTGGACGAGGAAACGCATCATGCAAGCGGTTCGGCAAGGCGGAGATCCGCTGGCGGAAATCAAAGCCCATGTCCAGGCAGGGCGTTGCGGTTGTGAAGTGAACAACCCCCAGGGGGCTTGTTGCATGGGGAACGTGGCGGCGTTTATTCGACAGGTGAACGGGAACTGACCTGTTGAAATTTAAGCGGTCGTGATAGCAAAAGGGGGGGGAACCATGGCAAAGGCGATTGTTTTGTTTCTGGCGGCAGGGTTGGCGGAAATCGGGGGCGGATATTTCGTTTGGCTGTGGCTGAGGGGATCCATACCGATGTGGATCGGCGTGCTGGGAGGGTTTTGTATGGGATCATTCCCACCCTGCAAAGCTTCCCGAACTTTGGCCGTGTATATGCCGCCTACGGCGGGGTCTTTATTATTTTGGCGGCCTTCTGGGGATGGTTCGTGGACAGGAAAACGCCTGATCTTTACGGCTGGATCGGGGTGGCCATTTGCCTGGCGGGAGTTTCCGTCATGTTGTGGACTCCGCGATCTTGATCCGAAGGGAACAATTTGCATTTCCAAATCAGAATCAAATTTATTTTGCATAACCATATAGTTATATGGTAAATTTATTATGAAGGAAGGTGAAGGGATGTGGACATCGAAAAATTGGCGGAGATGCTGAAAGCATTGGCCGATCCCACCCGCTTGAAAATGCTCGCCATACTCCAGCATCGGGATTGCTGTGTATGCGAATTCGTTCCTGTGTTCACGATCTCCCAGCCAGCGGTTTCCAAACATTTAAGCCGATTGAAAACGGCGGGGTTGGTCAAGGAGAGCCGCAAAGGGCAGTGGGTGTTTTACTCGCTGAACCGTGAAGTTCTTGAACAGGTTGGATTGGCATTGCGGCAGTTGCC
>NZ_LZRU01000019.1 GCF_002159085.1 Thermobacillus sp. ZCTH02-B1 | reverse complement strand
GCGGATCATATTGCAACTTGCGAAAATGAAAGAGCCGCTGGCAGCCGAGCACCCAGCCGACAATGAGATACAGCAGGATGCGGTAGAGGGGAAACAACGAGTTGTTTGCCTTCGCAAACGATAGCCCCTGCAGCGCCTTGGCGAGCTTGATTTTCTCGAGGTATTCCAGAAAGATTTTGGCGCCTCCGAAACTGGTCGCATGTCGCAGGGAAAATTCTGTCTTGATTTTGCTGACGGGTGTGGTAGACTTCACCTTAAAGGTGCTCCTTTCTTTGGCTGGAGTTTTTTTCGTCAAACACCATTCTACCAAAGAACAGGAGCCCTTTTTATGTTTTTAAAAGAGTTTTACTTTCGAAATTCAGGATAACCTCTTGTCCCTTGCGGGCCGGTCCCCGTCCGCATAGGATGAACCGATCGGTTCAAATCCCTATGCGAAAGCGGGCTGAATGCGTGCCATGAGAATGCTCTTCACCTATTTCGTGCCGAGCGGCGGCGTCGAGACGCTGAACCGGACGCGCTGCATCGCGCTCCGCCAGATCGGCATCGAAGGACATCTCCTCTACCTGCACGACGGCGCCGGCCGGCAGAACATCCGCGACATTCCGCTTTTCATCACGAACTACGATCCCGACATCGTCAACATCCTGAACACGTACCGCTACGACGCGATCGTCACCGTCTGCGACCATCTCATGCTGCAGCGGCTGCGCGGCCTTGGCTACGCCGGCCCGATCCTGTACGACGCGCAAGGGTACGGCAGCCGGGAAGCCGCCGTCGGCACGCTGCACGCCGCGTCATTCTTCGTGCGGATGTACGGCAGCGCCGTCCTCGCCCAGCCGTCTTCGCACATGCTGGAACTCGTCAACGCGATTTTCCCGGATTTTCCGCGGTTCTTCCTGCAGAACATCGTCGACCGGAACCTGTTCCACTACCGGCCCGCCCCGTGGCTCAACCCGACGAACGCGCCGATCCTCGCCTGGGTCGGCCGCATCGAGCCGAACAAGAACTGGCAGCTTTTCCTCGAGCTCGGCGCGGCGCTGGCGCAGCGCTACCCGCTCCTGCAACTGTGGATGTTCGAGGATCCGAACATCAGCGAGCCGTGGCAGCGGGCAGCCTTCCAGACGACGGTCGAGACCCTGGGGCTCCGGGACAGGCTGCGGATGTTTCACAACATTCCGCACGACCATATGCCGTATTACTACTCGGCCATCGGCGACTCCGGCGGCATGCTCGTCTCGACCTCGCATATCGAGGGATTCGGATACGCCGTCGCCGAGGCGGCCGCCTGCCGCTGCCCGGTGCTGTCGACCGACTCCGACGGCGTGCGCAACACGATCCTGCACAACATCACGGGCAAATTGTTCCCGCCGGATCTGAACGCGGGCGTGCAGGAGGCGATCTCGCTCATCGAGGACAGCGCCCTGCGCACCGCCATCCGGCTGCAGGGCGAAGCGTATGTCCATGAAAATTTCTCCGCTTCGCGCTATGCCGCCGATTTCCGGAATGTGCTCTTGGCGCTCGGCATCCGGCCGCCGGGATGAAATACGGTGATGCGGGGGGTGAAACGCATGGGACCGACCGTATCGATCATCATCCCGTTCCACAACGATCCGTATATCGCGGAGGCCGTCGAGAGCGCCCTGAGCCAGACGTATCCGTACACCGAAGTGATCGTCGTCGATGACGGTTCGACCGCGTACCAGCACCTGCTCGATCCGTACCGGCGGCACATCCACTATCTGGGCAAGGCAAACGGCGGTACCGCGAGCGCCCTCAACCACGGCATCCGGATGGCGGCCGGACAGTACGTCGCCTGGCTCAGCTCCGACGACCGGTTCGTGCCGACGAAAATCGAGCGTCAGGTCATGCACATGCACCATACCGGCGCGCGCCTCTCGCATACGAACTTCCACGTCATGAACGAAAGCGGCATCATCGTCCAGCACAACGCGGCCGCCGTGTTTCCGACGGCCCGGCAGTTCGCCGCCGCATTTATGAACTTCTGCCCGATCAACGGCTGCACCGTCATGATGTCCAAATCGCTCGTCGCCGAGCTCGGCTGGTTCGACGAATCGCTGCCCTACACCCACGACTACGATCTGTGGATCCGCGCGCTGCTGTCCGGCATCGACTTCCATTTCATCAACGAGCCGCTCACGATCTACCGCCGCCACCCCGCGATGGGCACGATGCGCCATTACGCCGCGATCCAGGCGGAGGTGCAGATGGTGCAGAACCGCTATCGTCATCTGCTTCAGCACCACGTGAACAGGATGCCGGGGTGAAGGGCCGGCCGTCCCGCGGAAACATGACGAAGCCTCCGGATGCTTCCGCTTTTCGGCGGAAACGGACCGGAGGCTTCATCTTCATCATCCCGGCGTGTCGTACGCGATCCAATGTCATCCATATTTTTGCAATCCTACACCGCGATCCCGAGATTTCGCAGAAAAGCGTTCCACCGTCTTGCGTACCTCGCGAATGTCGCTTCCACTTCCTCCCGGATCGCCTCCCGGTGCCGGACCGTTCCCATCGCTTCGTGCATCCGATATTCCGTGAGCGGCTCATCCAGGTAGTGAAAAGGAAACCCCGCCAGCATCGCCCGATACCAGAAATCGAGATCATGCGTATACGGCAGCCCCTCGTCAAAGCCGCCCAGCCGTTCGAACAGCTCCTTGCGCATCATGACCGTGCAGCCGTTCACCGGATTGCCGTTCACGAAAGCGCGATAGAACGCGTCCACCCGATCGCCGCCCGGCGACACGTGCGGGTTCGTCACGCGCCCCTCGCCGTCGATGACCGCAAACGCCGTGTGGCCGATCCACGCGCCCGCCGCTTCCATCGCCGCCATCTGGCGGGCGATCTTCTCCGGCCGGAAGCGATCGTCCGAACTGAGCCACGCGACATACCGGCCGGACGCGAGGCGGAAACCCGCGTTGAGCGCGCTCGGCGTGCCGCCGTTCGCCTTGCCGATGTAGTGGATCCGGTCGAGATACGGCCCGAGCCGTTCCGCCTGCTCCGTCGAGCCGTCGTCGACGACGATCACCTCGACCGACGGATGCGTCTGCGCGAGCGCGCTCTCCACCGCCTCCGCGACATACGGATCGTTGTAAAAAGGAATCACGATCGTCGCATCCGCCACCTTGCATCCCCCGCTATGGCGCTTCCTTAGTCCTGCCCGGTCCGCATGAACCAGGCGACGCCGCCGGCGTCGTCGTCCAGCGTATCCGCCACCGAACGCGCGAACGGAATTTCCGGCCGCCAGCCGAGCGCCGTGAGCGCGGACGGATCGGCCGGCGGCGGCGACGGCGCGTCCGAGTCGCCGATCAGCCACTCCACGCGGAAACCGGCCGCCCGCTCGTATGCCGCCGCCACCTCGCCGAGCGTCCGCTGCCGGCCCGTCGCGATCGGATAGACGCGCCCGGGCTCGCCGCGCTCGAGCAGCACCTCGTACGCCCGCACCGCATCCCGGACGTCGACGTAATCGCGCCGTTCCGTCAGGCTGCTCAGGCGGAACGGCGCCGGGTCCGGCGCGCCGGCCAGCCGGGCCCGCCGGAGCGCGCGGATGTGCGCCGCGATCAGCGCCGGAAGGCCGAGGGACGGACCCGGCCCGATCAGATTCGCCGGCTCGGCGACGACCGCCGCCGTCCCGTACAGATGATGCCAGCTCTGCACCACGGCGGTCAGCAGCGTCTTGCTCAGGCTGTACGGATGGGGCGGCCGGGGCGCACCGCCGTCCGGCGGCCAGTCGAAGCGCAGCATCGAACCCGCCGCCGCGAATCGGAAACGGTCGCCCATCTCCCTTCGCGCCGCCTCGAGCAGATAGACGGCCGCCATCACGTTGACCTCCAGATACCGCGCCGGCTCCCGCCAGGACGGCCCGGCGGAGCTCAAGCCCGCGAGATGCAGGATCCGCTCCGGACGGACCCGGGCGATCAGCCGGTCCACCTCCGTCCGATCCGTCAGATCGCAGAACTCCGCTCCGGCGCCCAGCCGCTGCAGCACCGCCGTCCGCGGATCGTCCGCGTGCCGCAGCACGCCGACCACTTCGTACCCCCGCCGGGCGAAAAACGCACAGGCATGCAGCCCGCAGAAGCCGCCCGCCCCCGTCACGAGCAGACGGACGCCGCTCATCCCGGCCACCCTTCCCGCATCCATTCGGCCAGCTCCGCGAGCATCTCCGGATAATCGGGCGGCGTGTACCCGAAATCCGTCCGCTCCCGCACCAGCGTCCGGTCGATGCGCGGCTCGTCGACGAGACGGATCGTCACGTCTTCCTTCCCGAACGCCGCGCGGAACATTTCGAGCAGCTCCATCTTGCTGACGACGCGCGACGCCGTCAGATGCACGAGCCCGCCGATCTCCGGACGCGCCGCCGCATACTCCACCGCCCGCGCGAGCTCCAGCGTCGTCACGCCGTTCCACAGCACCCGGGCGTAGCCGTCCACCGTCCCCTTCCGTCCGAGGAACCAGCGGAGAAGCCCGATGCCGTTCTCCCGAATCTCCGGACCGATGATCGACGTCCGGATCGTCAGATGCCGCGGATCATGCACCTCGCCGAGCGCCTTCGTCCGCGCGTAGGCCGTCTCGCCGTCCGGCCGGTCCGACTCCTTGTAGCCGCCCCGGTCGCCGCGGAACACGCAGTCCGTGCTGATGTGGATGAGCCGGCCTCCCGCCAATTCCGCCGCCCGGGCCAGCCAGTGCGGCAGGAGGCCGTTCACGAGATAGGCCTCCTTCGGGCGCCGCTCCGCATCCTGATTGAGCACGCCGGCGCAGTTGACGACCAGGTCCGGACGGACCCGCTCCACCGCCTCCGCCGCCGCGTCGAGATCCGTCGCATCGAGCACCAGTTCGCCGGTTCCGCCGGACGCCTTGCGGACCGTATACAGGACTTCGGCGCCCGCCTTCCGGAAATACCGGACCATCATGTGGCCTGCCATCCCGTTTCCGCCGATGACGAGCATTCTCATGGGATGAACCCTCCCCGGACGAGCATCTCGCGAATCTCATCCTTCGTCATGAGATTGTCGGCGGAGCTGAAATTCCGGATCGCCGGCTGCGGGTACCCCGCGTACCGCTCCCGGAGGCCGGGGATATGAAGCGGCGGCAGGATGACGAGATACTCGCGGTCATAGACGACCGTGCTCTCGCTTTCGAACTCCGTGAGCAGAATCTCGTCGATCTTCTCGCCCGGCCGCGTACCCGTCTCCACGATCGGTACCCGCCGTCCGTACGCCTCCATCAGCACCTCCGCCAGATCGACGATCCGGCAGCTCGGCATCATCATGACGAAAATCTCCCCGCCGACGCTTTCCGCCGCCGCCTTGAACAGCAGCCGGATCGCATCCTCGAGCGTCAGGAAAAACCGCGTCATCCTCCGGTCCGTGATCCTGACTTCCCGATTCTGGAGAATCTGCTGCCGGAACAGATGGATCACGCTCCCGTTCGTGCCGAGCACGTTGCCGCCCCGGACGCAGACGAACGTCGTGCCGCTGCGCAGCAGATTCGCGTAGACGATCAGCTTCTCGCCGATCGCCTTCGTCATGCCGTAGAAATTCGACGGGTTCGCCGCCTTGTCGGTGGAGATGTAGACGACCCGCTTCACCCGGTTCGCGACCGCCGCCTCGATCACGTGCTGCGTGCCGAGCACGTTCGTCTTGAGCGCCTCGTACGGTTGCTCCTCGCAGACCGGCACGTGCTTCAGCGCCGCAAGATGGAACACGTAATCGACGCCGGCGCAGGCGGCCGTGAGCGCGTCCCGGTCCCGGATGTCGCCGATGCGGAACGTGAGGCGCCGGTCCTCGAACTCGCGGCTCATCGCGACCTGCGCGGCCTCGCTGCGGGAGTAGACGATGATTTCCGCCGGGTCCTGGGGCAGCAACTGGCGCACCAGCTCGTGTCCCCACGAACCGGTGCCGCCCGTCACGAGAATGCGTGCATTAGTGAACACCCCATTTCCCTCCCAGCAAAAATTTGACCACGATGTCCGACACGTTGTCCGCATCGTACCCTTCCGGCACCTTCCAGCGGGCCGGCAGCGACGTCATCGCGACCACTGCTTCCGCGATCCGTTCCGCCGCCACGCCGCAGACGACGTTGCTGCCGCAGTCCACCGTCTCCGGCCGCTCCGTCGAATCGCGGATCGTCACCGTCGGAACCTGGAACAGGCAGCATTCCTCCTGCACCGTGCCGCTGTCCGTAATCGCGCAGAACGCCGATTGCTCGAGCCGCGCGAAGTCGAAAAATCCGAAAGGTTCGTGAAATTCGACCAGCGGATGGAGCCTGACCGGCATCCCTCCGGTTTCGATCCGGTGGCGGGTGCGCGGATGTACGCTGCAGATGAGCCGCTTGCCCGTCCGCTCCGCCGTCCGGTTCAGCCCTTCGACGATCGAGGCGAGCCGTTCGGGCACGTCGACGTTTTCCGCCCGGTGCGCGGTCACGATGATGTACTCGCCGGGCTTGAGATTCAGGCGCTTCAGCACGTCGCTCGCCCGGATGCGCTCCTCGTGGTGCAGGATGACCTCGCGGATCGGATTGCCCGAGATCACGATCCGTTCCGAAGGGAACCCCTCGCGCAGCAGATTCTGCTTGCTGTACGGCGTGTACGGCATGTTGATCGTCGACACCGCATCGATCACGCGCCGGTTTTTCTCCTCCGGAACCTTGAGGTCATAGCAGCGGTTGCCCGCCTCCATGTGCACGACCGGGATGCCCATCCGCTCGGCCAGCACCGCGCACAGCGCGCTGTTCGTGTCGCCGAGGACGAGCACGACATCCGGCTTCTCCCGTGCGAGGATGCGGCCCGTCTCGCGGAACATCTTCCCGAGCTGCGCCCCGACGGAATAGTCATCCGCCGCCGCGGGCAGCGCATAGTCCGGCTTCCTCACCCCGAGCTCCCCGAAGAAAATGTCGCTGAGCCGCGGATCGAAATTCTGCCCCGTGTGCACGAGCACGTGCCGATCCGCCAGCCGGTCCAGCTTCGCTATGATCAGGCTGAGCCGGATGATCTCCGGCCGCGTGCCGAGAATCGTCGCGACGCGCAAACCCCTCTACCTGCCTTCCTGGATGATATCGCCGCCATTTCGTCCGCATCCCGTCAACGCCGCGGCCGCTTTGCAGCGACTCCGTCGCGTTTCGTCCTTCCTTGCCCGCACGGCATCCCCGCTGCAACGCCCCGCGGCGGCTCAAGCGCCTTTGTCACGCGGCATCCGCATGGCAGCTCCGCCGCGGCGCCCCGGGGGGGAACCGCGCGGCCGATCCCGCCGCTCGCCGGCTCACCCCCTGCGGCGCCGGAACCGGCCGCGGCGGGCGCGCACCCTCCGCCGGCCGCTTCCCGCAACCCGGCGGCGGACGATCCGTCCGCCTCTGCGCGCATGCCGCCGTGCCCGCCGCCCCGACGGCCGCCTCGCCCTTGCGCCGCGCGGTGAGCGCCTGCGGCCGCGCGCCCCGCGTCCGCTCCGCATGCGCCGCGCGCGCCGGCGGCGCCGTCCGCCGCCCCGGGCCGCGCCGCCCCCGATCGCCGGGCCTTGCGGCAGCGCCGCGATCACCTCGTCCGGCACCTGGCGGACGTCTTCGGGCCGATGCCCCGCGGCGAGGAACGCCGCCTTCGACGCGAACGGCCGCAGCGCAATGCCCTGCCGCAGATAGACCGCGGGTCCGCTCCCGCGGATCAGCAAGCCGCGCGGCATCGACTCGGGCCGGAACGAGGCCAGGAACGCCTGCAGCCTCGCCCGGTACGCGTCGATGCCGAAGGCGGCGACCGCCGCCTCGCGGCTGCGCGCCCCGATGCCGGCCAGTTCCCCGGGCCGGTCGAGCAGCCGGATCAGCGCGGCGGCCAGCGCGGCCGCGTCGCCGGTCGGCACGGCCCATTCGGCGTTGTCCGTCGCGGCGTGAATCTCCGCGAGCCCGCCGGCGGCGTACGAGACGACGGGCTTTCCGAACACCATCCCCTCCAGCGCGGTCAGCCCGAACCCTTCGGGCGCCAGGCTCGGCACGACCAGCGCGTCCAACGCCGGATAGATGCGATCGATCCGCGATTCGTACCGGATCCACCGGTACCGGTCGAGCATGCCGGCTTCCCGCGCCATCCCGAGTCCGGCTTCGAAATACGGCTGATCGACCGGATTGCCGGCGATCAGGAACCGCGCTTCCGGATGGCGTGCGGCCGCCGCCAGCGTCGCTTCCATGAAATGGTGGAAACCCTTGTTCGCATAGATCGAGGAAGCGACGAACCCGACGAGCGGTTGCGAAGCGTCCACGCCGAGCATCCGGCGCGTGCTGTCGCGATGCAGCGGCCATTCCTCGGGCCTGAGCGCATGGTCATCCCAGGACGGCGGCAGCAGCGCGGCCTTCGCGCCGGCTTCCGGCGACCGGAACGGCGCGAGCACCGTCTCCGATATGCCGACGATCCGGTCGGCATGCGCGGCGATGAATCCCGCAATCTCCGCCGTATGCTCCGTCTCCCGCATCGCCTCCATCACCGCCCAGACGACCGGAATGCCGAGCGCCCGTGCGGCGACGGCCGGCAGCGGATGGACGCAGGTGGCGGTCAGCACGGCCGCCGGCTCCTCGGAGGCGAGCCACCGCACGAGTTGTCGGAACGGCTCGCCGGCCATCCCTTCCTGAAGTTCCCGCCGCCAATGCGGCAGGCCGAGATAGAACGAGGGGGCGAGGGACAGCGGCAGCACGGCGGTCCGGATGCCGTCCGCGCGCGCGTCCGCCGCGATCCGCCCTTCGCCCGGCACCGCCAGCACGCAGTCATACCAGGCCGCCAGTTCGCGCAGCATGAAGGCGGTCAGCTTCTCCGCGCCGGTCACGAAATCGGGATTGCACAGATGGGCAAACACGATGAGCCGCGGTTTGCTTGCATGCATCACATCGTTCGGGTCCTCCTTCATCGCGTACTCCATCATATGGGGCGGGCGGACGGCACGGCCCGGCACATGACCCCCCGCGCCCGCGCGCCCGCGCATCATCCGAACAGGACGCCGAGCATCTGCTCCAGCCGCCGTACGTACGAATGATCGCGCATCACCCGGTACAGCCCGTTCAGCGCGATCGCCCGCCGCTCGTCCTCATGCGCGAGATAATGGTCGATCTTCGCCGCGAGCTCCTCCGGCGAGGCGTACGTCTCGATTTCCCTTCCGGGCACGAAATACGCGGCCAGCTCGCCCCGGACATCCGTCAGCTGCAGCGACGCGCAGGCCGCGATCTCGAACGTGCGCGGATTCGGCGACACCGCGCCCACCCCCAGGCTGTTGCTGTTGAACGTGCCGTCATCCGGTTCCCGGTGCATGTTGATGACGATTTTCGCGCCGCTGTAGACCTGCGCCGTCTCCTGCGGCGTCATCCAGCGCCCTTCGATCCGGGACTGAAACCGCTCGTAGTCCCGCAGCCGCTCCCACCAATAGCCGATGATCCGGATGTTCCGGCCCTCCAGATACGGCAGCAGCCGGTCGAAAAACGCCACACGGTTCCAATAACCCGATCCGACGAACGCGACGTCGCACCTCACGTCAGCCGGCGTGTTCTGCGGACGGAAATGGCCGGGATGGAAGCCCAGCGGCAGATGCCACACCCGCGGGCATCCGGACGCGCGGTAGAAATCGACGCAGTTTGCCTCCAGCGTGAACACCTCGTCGTAATGCAGCGCGATCGAAGCGGTCAGGTCCGTGTAATACGGGTCGTCCGTGAACCAGATGGCCGTCCGGATGCCGAGCTCGCGGATCCGGTCCGGAATGTCCGTCGGAACGTGCAGGCCGTCGAGGAACAGCACCAGATCCGGCCGGACGGTCGCCGCCGCCTGCACCGCCTCTTCCCGGCCGGCGACGGTGAGACGCGTCACCAGCTGCCCCAGGCCGGCCGCCACCGCCTCGTCGATCGGCGAATAGGGGAACCCTTTTCCGGTCGGCACGTACAGGATGTGGACATCCCGCACCGGCGGCGGCGTCCCGGCGGCCCGCAGGACGGTACACTCGCACAGCCCCATCCAGTAGCCGTCCCGCCAGCCGTCCCGCCAGCCGTCGCGGCTCCCGGCGGCATAGCGGGCGGCATGCGCCCTACTCCTGACGGAGCGCTTCCTTGCCGCGGCGGTCACGAACATCCCTCCTTCGTCCAGTCAACGATCCCGATCCGGCGCACGGCTTCGCCGTCAGACCTTCCGCGCGACACCGACGATTCGGCGCCGTCACCCGCCGTACCCGAGCAGCCGCAGCAGGCTGCCGACGCGGACCGCATACGTATGCTCCCGCAGCGTCCGGGCGTAACCGCGCACGGCGATCCGGCGCCGCTCGTCGTCATGGCGGAGATAATACCGGATTTTCGCGGCCAGTTCGGCCGGGCTTTCGAACGTCTCGAGCTCGAGGCCCGGACGGTAATGCGCCTCGAGATCCGGGCGCCGATCCGTGAGCTGGAACGCGCCGCACGCGGCGATCTCGAACGTGCGCGGGTTGACCGAGAGCCCCGGCAGCCCGCTCGCATTCGCGTTGTCGGAGCCCGGCTCCGCCGGTCGGTGCAGATTGATCACGATCTTCGCGCCGTTGTACCAGAGCACCGATTCGTCGACCGGCAGCCAGCCCGGCCGGATCGACCGTTTCAGCCGTTCGTAGTTCCTGAGCCGCTCCCACAGTCCGCCGGCAATGAACACCTTGAGGCCCGCCAGCTCCTCCGCGATCGCGTCGAACGTCTCGACCCGGTTCCAGAACGCCTGGCCAATGAAGCAGACGTCGCAGCGGAAGTCGGCCGGCGGCTTCAACGGACGGAACCGCTCGATGTCGGCGGCGAACGGGAGATGATGGACTTCGGGGCAGCCGAAAGACCGGTACCATTCCACCGTCGAACGCTCGTGCGTCACGACGACGTCGTAATGCGGCGCGATCGCCGCCGTATGCGCCGTCACGTACGGATCGTCCGCGAACCAGATGACGGTCCGGATTCCCATTTCCCGAATCCGGTCGATCTGCTCGAGATGGTCGTCCGGGAACACGTGCAGCCCGTTCAGCACGAGGACGAGATCGGGCCGGATGAGCGACGCCATCTCCGCCATCAGCGTCGGATCGGCGACGTGAAGCTCCGCCGCGTACAGCTTGAGCGCGCCGATGATCCCGCCGTCGATCGATTCGAACCCCTGCGGCACATAGATCACCCGGACGGGCAGCCGCTCGGGAATGACCGGCGGAATCGCGGCCGCCGCCGCCAGGACGGCGCCTTCCCGCCATCCGTCGGACCAGCCGACCCGCCAGCCGTCCCTCCTTCCCGCCTTGTAAGCGCTGCGAAGAGCCGTCCGGGCGTAAGCCACGCCGCGCCCGCGGCTCGTTTGCCCTGCACGTGCCAGCACTCGGCTCACCGCCTTCTTCTCCGTATTCGAGCCCTTCCGGGAAGGCAGGCCGTGACCCGCCCGCCTTCCGCGCCGTCCTGGGTAATATATGCCGGCCGGGCGGCGTGCTCATGGTCACTTGTCCGCCCGCGGCAAAAACAGGCGTTCGCCTGTCCGTTCCCGCGAACGGCAGCAGCCGCCCGTTGAAACGTCCGCCGGCCGGATACGTATAGATGGAGAGATGGAGCTGTTTTCGCGGCAAGGGGGGTGCGGCACGTGACCGTCTTCGGTTCCGTCGGTTTTGTCGGTATCATGATCCTGCTGGTGCTCGCGGCGTGCTACTTTCTGCCGGCCATCGTGGCGATCGCCAGGGACCATGAGCACAAAGGCGTCATCTTCCTGCTCAATCTTCTGCTCGGCTGGTCGTTCATCGGCTGGATCATCCTGCTGATCTGGGCATTCAGAAGCGGACCCGCCGTGGCCAGATACTAGCGGACAAAAGAAACGGCCCCGTCCACTCGTGGACGGGGCCTTTCGCCGTTACGGCTGACTCTCGTATGCGAGCTGGTGCCCGTCTTCGAACCCTTGCGCAAATCCCGCGTTGTACCCTTCATTGTACGCCTCGTTGTATCCCCTGCGGTATGCCGCCGCGCCGCTCCCGCGCCTGCGAAGACGCCGGGTTCTCCTTCCGGTCCGTCGGCCGGGGATGCGCCGGACGGCCCTCCCGCGCCGCGCGTACCGTCTGCGCCGCGTGCGCCGGGAAGCCCGCGCCGTCCCGCGGCGCAGCCGCCGGCGGGCCGAAGAGCCCCGGCCGGTTCCGGAGCGCGTCCGCCTTCTCCTCCTTCTGATCATTCCGGTTCCCTCCCGTCCGTCAACCTGCCCTCCGCCGGGCGTCCCGTCCCGTCCGCCGTCCGAAGCCGCGCCGCTAGCCGGCTCCTTTCCGGCCGTGCGGTCGATGGCCGAACAACCGGGCCGCCGCAGCCGCGCGGCACCTTGCCCGCCCGCGCCACGCCGCAAGGCGCATGGCGGCAAACCGCCTTTGTCCGCGGATCGTCCCCTGCGCCGCCGTCCGAACCGCCGTCCGCGATCCGCGGCCGGAGCCGGCTGCCCGCAAGCCACGGCGCCGACGGCCGCCCGTATTGCAAACGCCGCAGCTTCACGCCGAGCAGCGACTCGCACATGCGAAGCTGCAGCGCGGCCAGGCGCGCCAGCAGCGCCGCCGCATCCTCCGGCCGTTCCGCGGGATAGCGCGCGTTCAGATCGGCCGCGCTCTCCAGCATGCGCGCGACGGCCCGTTGGCTCGAAGCCAGCGCTTCGAGCAGCGCCAGCTTCGCCTCCCGCTCCCGTTCCAGCCGCGGCATCGCTACTGATCCCCGAAATCGAGCTTGCCGTCGAACAGGTTGAACTGGCTGAACTGGCCGCCTTCGTCCCCCTCGCCACCGAGCACCGCCTTGAGGACGCCGGTCAGGCCGCGGCTCAGCTTCGTCAGCCCCTCGATCGTCTCCAGCACATGCTCGTGGATGCCGATCGGATGCTTCACCTGGCTCTCGTGGTCGGCGAACACGTCGGACGTGACGTGGTTGATCAGCCAGTTCCGCATTTTTTCCGCCTCGACGGCCTTCGCTTCGAGAATCTGGGCCACGTTCCACTGGATGTTCGCGGCGGTGTTCAACATGCGCATGTACGCCTGTTCCCGGCTCACCTGTCCTTCCTCCCGCTCATTCTTCGGAAGCGCCGTCCAGCTCCTTCATGACGGCGGCGAGATGCTCGGCCATCGCATCCTGCAGATCGGCGAGGTTGTGCAGATAGGCGACGATGCTCTTGCCGAGCTCCCGGGAATGCTCCATCAGCCCGTCGAACGCGCCGAGGTCCGGATGCTGGTCCGGCAGCGCCTGGATGATCTGCGCCATCCGCACCGCGACGTGCCGTTCGGCTTCCAGCACGCGCGCCGCCTGGGCGTGCGCCAGGGACAGATGGTGGATTAGTTCGTCCAAGAGACGCTGCATCGCCGATCCGCCTCCCCGTGTCCCGCCTTATCCGTTACAGCATATGCGAAAAACATCCCGCTGCCACTTCGCCTCAAAGCCGCTGTTCCGTGCGCACCGGTGCGATGATCGGCAGCCCTTCCGGCGCCGCCGCGAGCGCCTCCGTCAGCGGCACGGCCGGCTTCTCCGCAAGCCCCCACATCTCCGCGGCCAGGCGCGACGCGATCGGCCGGCGCACGCCGTCCTCGACATGCTGGAGCGTGCCGTCCGGCATGCGGACGAGAACGGCTCCCTCCCGCCCGTCGCCGGAGACGCCGCCGTGCCAGAGCCGCTCCGCTTCCGCCGCGGCGATCGGCGGACCGATCGGCCAGCGCCGGAGATCGATCGCGGTCAGCCGCGCCGCCGGAATCGCGGGTTCGCCTTCGACCGGCCGGCGCTCGCCCGGAGCGATCCACCAGAGCGCGCCCTTCAGATCCCGGACCGCCACGTGCCGCGGATAGAAATCCGCCTCGCTGAAAGCGGCCTGGATATCGTCTCCGAAGCCGGCGGGCTGACGCGCCCGGACCCAGTTGCGTACCCTTGCCACCAACCCGTGCGGATCGTGTCCCCATTTCTCGCCGTAATGGGCCGCGTTGCGCGCGTTCACGGCCGTAAGTTCCGGTCCGAGCGCCTTGATGCTGACGCTGCCGAAATGGTGGATGAACGTGTCCCCCGCGATCACGAGCTTGAGGCCCAGCAGCTTCACGCGGATGTTGTAATCGTCGTCCTCGTAATTCCCGAACGCAAATCCCTCGTCAAAATATCCCGTCCGCTCCCACACGTCCCGCCGGAACGCGAGACAGAAACCGGTGAGCCGTTCCGTCTCCCGCCAGCGCGCCGGGTCGGAACGGTTGTACGCGGCCGCGAACGCCTGCATGTCCCTGAGATCGCGGTACGGCACCTCGATCAGCTGTTCGCCGCCGATATAATTCGTCACCGGCCCGACCAGCCCGATCCGCTCGTGGCTGTACAGGCACGCGAGCAGGTTGTCGAGCCAGCGGGGAGTGACGACCGTGTCGTTGTTGAGCAGCACGATCGTCCGCCCCTTCGCCATCATGAGCCCGCGGTTGACCGCGCCGGCGAAGCCGTGGTTGCGGTCCAGCAGCCGGTACCGGACCCGGCCGCGCAGCGATTCCAGATATGCCGCCGTTCCGTCCGTCGAGCCGTTGTCCACCACGATGATCTCGTAGGGAACGAACGTATGGCGGAAAATGCTGTCCACGCACATCCGCAGATATTCCAGCTGATTCAGCGTCGGAATGATGATGCTGGTTCCGTCGAACAGCCGCCCGAAGCCCTGGAGCCCGGCCGCGAAGCCGTCGCGGTAGCCGGCTTCGCGCCCCGCCTCGTAGGCTTGCCTGCGTTCCGCGCTGCCGGTCCTTCCGGCGTCGGCGGCGGTTCCGCCGCCATGGTGCGTCTCCGGCCGGACGGCCGTGCTCCGGCCGCGCGACCGCCGGACGGCGTGCCCGCGGGCGGCGCTGATCCCGTCCGCTTCCCGCGCCGATCCGGCCGCGTTTCCGCTCCGCCCGGACCGCGCCTTCCCCCGCCGGTTCCGCCGCCCGCGTCCGCGCGCCGCCAATGCGAGTGCCTTCATCCGTCCCACCCCCCTTCCGGTTGATGGCGACCCGGCCCACCGCGGCCGCCCGTTCCGACGCGTTCGGACGGAGCCGTCAGATTTGGCCGGGCGGTCTGGAGGCGATATGATCGGCGAGATGGCCGAAGTCGAGCGCCGCCTTGCCGAACTGCGCCGCCAGCAGGGAGGCGATGACGACGGCCGGAATGCCCGCGGCGACGAGCGCCAGATCGAAGCTGTCGCGCGCGGCGGCCGCTTCGCCGATCACCCGGTCGATGTCCGGAAAGCCCCGGACCGGCGTGATGACGCCCGTCACCGCGAAGCCCGCCTGCTGCAGCCGCTCCGCCAGCCCCGGCGCCGCGTTGCCGATCACGAGCGTGCGCCTGCCCGCGAGAAGCCGGGTCAGCAGCCCGGTTTGGTACAGGCTGTAATTGATCGTCGACTCCGTCAGCCGGAGGGCCCGGAGGTCGATGCCGTTCGCGGCCAGCGCCGGGCCGAGCAGCTGACCGAAATGCCGCCTGCGCGAAATCGGCACGCCGACGATCGTAGCCTGCCGCACCGCTTCCGCGAGCCGCGCCCGCGCCGCATGGTCGGGCACGACCAGGCCCGCGGCGGCGAGGAAGGGCGCTTCGCGGCGGACCGTCTCCGCGTCGTACACCGCGTCGTGCGCGAGCGCCAGCAGCTCGCCGTCGCCGAGCCGGACGACCGATATCGGCCGTCCTTCGGCCAGCGCCGCTTCGAACGCGTGGTACACGCCGGCCGCGTCGATCAGCGGCAGCAGGCGCGGCCGGAGCGCCTCGACGCCCGCCGCGATCACCTCGCGAAGCGTCAGGTCGCCGGACGAAAAACCCGCCGGCACCGCCTGCTCGAGCAGCATTTCGCCTCCCTCGTAGCGGCCCCGCTCCAGCGCTTCCTCGATCCATGCGGCCGGGACCGTCTCCGCCCGTTCCCGTTCGTCCGCGGCTCCTCCTGACGCCGGCCGGCGCCGTTTCCGCACCGCCGGCCGCGCGCCGGACGGAAAGCCGCGGCGCCTTCTCCTTCTTCTTCTTGCGTTCACGGAGGATCCCGCGGCGGCGCTCCGGCCGGCGGACTTCCGCCTCCGTGCGCGCCCGCGCGGCCCCCGCGCGTTCCCGCTTGGGCCGCGCAGCCTACTCGTTCCGGGTATCCCCCGCGCCCCAACCTTCGGAACCGCCGCGCCGTTCACGTCCGTCTCCTCCCGAACCGGTCGATCGCCTCATGCCAGGATTCGAACGTGCCCGCGTCCGTCCACCAGCCCGTGAGCGTCCGGTGGGTCAGTTTTCCCGAGGCGGCATAGACGTTGTTCACGTCCGTGATCTCCAGCTCGCCGCGCCGGGACGGCCGAAGCCGGCGGATGATCCCGAACACGTCCGCATGATAGAAATAAATGCCCGTTACGCACAGATCCGAAGCGGGCCGTTCCGGCTTCTCCTCGATCCGCGCGATGCGCCCCGACCCGTCGAACACCGGCACGCCGTAACGGCCCGGGTCGTCCACCCGCTTCAGCAGCACCATCGCGCCTTCCGGCTGGGCTTCAAACGCCTCGATGTGGGGCTTCAGCGGCTCCTCGAACAGGTTGTCGCCGAGCAGCACGACGATTTTGTCGTCCGGATCGATGGCCGGTTCGGCCTGCGCCAGCGCCTCCGCGATGCCGCCGGCCTCCTCCTGGATCCGGTACGTGATCGACAGCCCCGCTTCGCGCCCGCTGCCCAGATAGGCGATGAACGAGCCGGCCGACTCCCTGCCCGTCACGAGCACGACTTCCCTGATCCCGGCCTCCTTCACCTTCGCGATCGCATGGCCGATCATCGGCCGGTCGCCGACGGGCAGCATATGCTTGTTGTACAGCTTCGTCAACGGCCGGAGACGCGTTCCGGCGCCCCCGGCAAGCAGCACAGCCTTCAAGCCGCTCCCTCCCCGTATTGCGCGGTCAGTGGAACCATTCCGGATCCGCCTGCCATTTCGCGATGAACAGCTCCCGGTTGCGGGCGATGAGCGCCCGCTGCGCCGCTTCCCCGCCGATCCGGAAGCTGGCGCTGCCCTCATGCCAGACGAGCGTGTCGCGGCAGATGCGCAGCCCGTACCCGTGCATGCGGATCCGGAAGCAGTAGTCGTCGTCTTCGTAGTGCCCGGGCGAAAAGCGTTCGTCCAGGCCGCCGACCTTCTCGTACACCGCCCGCCGGATCAGCAGGCAGAATCCGACGAGCCGGAGCGCCGGTTCCCGCTTCGCCGGGTCCGGCACGTTCAGGCGACCGGCGATTTCGACGAACGTATCCGGACCGTCGAAAGCGAGATCGATTCGCTGGCGGGGGGCGGCGTAATTGGACACCGGCCCGACCGCGCCGATTTCGTCGGACGCGTGGAGCGCGTCGAGCAGATTCTCGAGCCAGCGGGACGTCGCGACGACGTCGTTGTTGAGCAGCAGGATGTGCTCGCCGGCCGCCATGCGCATCCCCTTGTTGCACGCCCGGGGAAAACCGCAGGTGTCCGGCAGCCGGATGAACGGAAGCCGCTCGTCCGCGCACCACTCGGCCGTGGAGTCGGCCGATCCGTCGTCCACAACGATGATTTCGTAAGGGGTCTTCACGGGATCCGTGTACCGCCGGATCGACGCGACGCAGCGGCGCAGCAGCATGAGCCCGTTCACGCTCGGAATCACGATGCTCGTCAGCCCGTAGCGCACGGCGAATCCCTCCTTGCCGCATCGCGGCGCCGCGACGCGTCGGGAACCCCGAGTCGCGGCCCGGTCCGGTCCATGACCGCCCGCAGCGCCTCGAGATGATCGCCGACGATCAGGCGCGATACCGGATTGGCCCTGCCCGTGTTCGCCTCGCGCAGCCGGTTGCGGCGAATGACGTCGACGGAACCGCCGATCCGCACGTCGAGGCCGGACGCGATCGCGAGCGCCTGCGCCTTCGGCGGCACGGCGAGCGCCGCCGTCCCGATCCGCTCGAGGGCGCGGCGGCTCAGCGCGTGCGGCACGGCCGTCATCGAAGCCGCGCCCAGATCCGGGCGTCCGAGCGCGCGGTTCAGGAACGCCTTCATCCGCGTCACGTCGTCCCACCGGTTGAACGGACCGAGATGACGGTCGAGCCCGTTCAGCGCCACATCCGCGCCGCGGCGCACGGCTTCCACGAACGGCGCCAGCTTGTGCGCGGGAAGCGCGAGATCCCCGTCCAGGAAGAGCAGGATGTCCGCGTCCGCCGCGGCGGCGCCGGCCGCGCGGCCGACATCGTGGCCCAGCGGCTCCGGATAGTGGAGGATCGTCACACCGGGACAGGCGCGGACGACCGCGAGGGTCCCGTCCGTGCAACCGTTCAGCACGACGATCAGCTCATCCGGATGCAGCCGCCGCGCCTCCCGGATGACGCCGCCGATCGTCTCGGCTTCGTTGCGGGCCGTGATGATGACGGCCAGCCTTCCCGCGCCGGCACGCTTCACCGGAGACAAGGCCGGCTGAGCCGGGCCGCGGACCTCCCGGGCGCCCACGGCCCTTCTCCGCTTCCACCGGCGGTCCGAACGGCCGGGCGCCCGTTTCCGCAGGCCGCGCCCCGGAATGCCCCCGTTCCGGGCCGGAAATTTCCCGGTTCCGCGGCGCACGGTCGCGCGGCGCACGCTTCCCCGCCGCGGGATGCGGCCCGTGCCGGACCCGGTTCCCTTCCGGCGCCGCATGGTTCTTCCCTTGCTGTGGCCGCCTGCCAACGACGCTCACCTCACTTTGTCCCGCCGGCGCTCTCCGTCTCCGAACCCGCCGCGCGGACCGGTCCGTTCGGTCAGCCAGGCGATGGCTTCGAGATGGTCTCCCACGATCAGCGGCTCGAGCGACCGGCTTCGCTCCCGCGCCCGGCGGGGCGGATTGAGGCGTCCGACCGGCACGCGGCCGGCGAGGCGGATGTCGAGGCCCAGAACCGCGGCCTTCGCCTGGGCGAGCGGCGGCACCGCCAGCGCGTCGGCGCCGATCGCCTCCAGCGCCCGCCGGCTCAGCGCGTGCGGCACGGCCGTCATCGACGCTCCGCCGAGATCGGCGCGCCCGAGCGCCGCGTTCAGCGCGTGCTTCGCGAGCACGACCCCGTGGACCCGGCTCGTGCGGGTCGGCCCGTGGTAATCGTTGAGCGCGACATCCGCGCCCGCCCCGACCGCCCTGACGAACGCCGCGAGCGCTTCCCGCCGGATCACCATGTCGCCGTCGATGAAGAGCAGAATGTCGCCGCGCGCGGCCCGGGCTCCGACCGCGCGGCCGACGTCGTGGCCCAGCGGCTCGGGGAACGCGATCACGCGCGCGCCCGCCCGGGCGGCGGCGGCCGCGGAGCCGTCCGTCGAGCCGTTCACGACGACGATCACCTCGGTGCGGGGATGGACGCCGCGCGCCTCCCGCACGACCGCCCCGATCGTGCGGGCTTCATTCATGACCGGAACGATCACCGATACGGCCGGCCGCCCGTGCGGCCGTTCCGTTCCGCCCGCGGGTGCGGCCGTCGCCGCGGATTCCGGCGGCCGAAGCTCCGTGGGCGCTTGTCCCCTTTGCGGGTGTGCGAAGCCCGGATGCGCAGGCGGCATCCGCCCTTCCATGGCAGCCGGATGCCGCCCGTTTCCCGGGCGTCCCCTTCGCCCGCGGGACGCGGGCCGCCTGCCGCGGGATGCCGTCGTTCCGCCCGCCGCCGGACGGCCCGCACGCCGCCCGTTTCCGCGAACGCGGGCCGGATGCGCCATCCTCCCGCCCGGCGACCGACGGACGGGAAGCGCCGCCCGGTTGCCCGCCAACCGCCGCGCCCCGGCATTCCCGCGGCTGCCGGTCTGACGCGCCCTTCCGGATATCCGCACAGCCGTCACCCCCGGAAGATCCTCATTGTCCGAACGATTCCATCCCATTGTATGTCCCGGAGACGAGCGCGCAACGGCAAATGACTCGTGGGCGGCACTCCCGTCCCGGATGCGGGATCGATGCGGAATCAACGGATGCACCCTTGCACCGCCGTTCACATTTGCATCGGCCGCCCGCGGGCAAAAAAAGATCCGCGGTGTTCCGTGAACACCGCGGAAGATGGACGTTCCCCGCATCCTTGTCCATGGCCGCACACGCGGCCTGACTCCGGACCAACCGCAACCCGGTTTCGGATTACGCCCGGAACCCGATGGCGACCCAGTTCAGCATGCCGCTCGGCGCCGGGCTGATCCGCAGCCGGCTGACCGTCACGACGGCGTATTCGGGATGTTTTTCCCGGATCGTCGCGATGACGTCCGGATGGTCCGCGGTCACCGCCAGCGCGTACTGATCGTCGGCGTACGTCTCGTCGAACGGCAGCGCGACATCGATTCGCTCTTCCGTTCCGGCGAACGCGAACGGCGCCAGGCCGAACTGCTGCATCACCGAGCCGCCCTCCGGCGCCATGACCGGGTTGAAGGCCAGCTTCGACGCCGGCAGACTGTAGTCGCGGACATGGTGATCGGCAATCGCGTCGGCCGCGATATGGCGTCCGGCAATCGCGCCGTCGGCGATCCGGGCGCCTGAGGCCACACCCGGTGCGGCGTCCGCCGGCTCGGCCGCCGCACCCGGGAACGGAGCGACCGCAGCCCGCGCGGTTTCCGCCAGCGCTTCAAGGACGTCGCCCGCCAGCTTCGCGGCCGTGACGGCGCCGTCCGCGAGATGTTCGGCGCGGACGGCCCCGGCCTGCAGATGCCGGCTGCCGACGGCTCCTGCCGCCAGGTGGCCGGTCCCCACCGTCCCCTCGGCCAGATGCGCCGCCGTGATCGAGCCGCGCCGGATGTGGTAGCCGTGGACCGCCTCCGCCTTCAGGTGCTTGCTGCCGATCGATTCCAGCGCGAGATGTTCCGCCTGCACCGCGCCCGGCGCGAGCGCGGCCGGCGTCACGGCCGACGCCGCCAGATGCTCGGACCCGACCGAGCCGGGAGCGAGATGCACGGAGTCGACGCTGCCTTCCTCCAGCTCCCGGCTCCCGACCGCGCCCGGTGCGAGATGCCGCCGCGACACCGCCTCCGGCTTGATGTGCGCGCCGTCCACCGCTTCCGGCCGGAGATGCGCCTCGCCGACCGAGCCGGGCGCAAGCTTCTCCGAAGTGACCGAATCGTCCGCCAGCTTCGGCGTCGTCACCGCCCCGTCCGCGAGATGCAGTTCCCGCACGACATCGCCGGCGATGTGGATGCCCAGCACCGCGCCGTCCGCCAGATGCCGGCTGCGCACCGCTTCGCCGGCCAGATGTTCCGGCCCCACCGCGCCTTCGGCCAGTTGCCCGGGACCGATCGACCGATCCGTCAGATGCGCGCCGCTTACGGCGCCGAACGCGATGTGCGCACCGCCGACGCTGCCCGGCTGCAGATGGCGGCTTCCGACCGCGCCTGGCATCAGATGCTCCGCGCCGACGGCCTGCCCGTCCAGCTGTTCCGGGCCGACGGAACCCGGCGCCAGCTTCGCGCGCGTCACCGCGCCGTCCGCGAGCTTCGCCGACGTGACGGCCGAATCCGCCAGCTTGTCGGTCGAGACGCTCTCGGGCGACAGCTTCAGCGACGTCACCGCATGATCTTCCAGATGATGCGGCTTCACCGCCCCCGGCCGAAGGTGGCGCTCAACCACGGCGCCGGACGCGAGCTTGCCCTCCGTCACCGCCCCGTCCGCGAGATGCCGGGTCTCGACCGCGCCGTCCGCCAGATGCGCCGCGCCGACCGCCTCTTCCCGGATATGACCGGACGAGACGGCTCCCGGCGCGATCGCCTCCTCCGTCACGGCGCCCCCGGCGAAATGGAACGCGCGCAGCGCCCCGGGCGCCAGTTTGTCGAACGTCACCGCCTCGTCCGCCAGATGATCCGTCCGGACGGCGCCGGGCGTGATGTGCTCCGGGCGGACGCTGCCTTCGGCCAGCTTGCTGTTCCCGACCGCGCCGTCCGCCAGCTGCATCATGCCGACGGCTCCGGGACCGATGTGATCCTCCTGCACGGCGAAAGGTGCCAGCTTCTCGCTCGTCACCGCCTCGTCCGCCAGATGCGCGGTGCCGATCGCCTGCCGCTGCACGTGCCGCGCCTCGACGCTGAGATCCGCGAGATGGCGGGCGTGGACCGAGCGGTCGGCCAATTTGTCCGCGTCCACGGATTGCCGCGCCAGGTGGCGCAGCTGCACCGATTCGTCCGCCAGCTTCGCCGCGGTGACGCTCCGGTCGGCGAGCTTGGACGCGGTGACCGCATGATCGACCAGCTTGATCGTCCCGACCGAGCCGTCGGCGAGCTTCATGGCCGTAACCGAGCGGTCCCCGATCTGCTCCGTGCCGATCTCACCGGGTGCGACGTGTTCGCCGCGGACCGCTCCCGGCGCGAGATGTTCCGATTGGACCGCTCCGGACGCCAGATGTTCCGGCCCGACGCTGTCCGGCGCCAGCGTGCGGCCCGAGACCGCCGATTCGGCGAGATGCACGGCCTCGACGGCGCCCGGAGCGAGATGTTTTCCCAGGATGGCACCCGGCGACACGTGCTTGGCGAGCAGAATCCCGTCTTTCAGATGCCGGCTCTCGATCTCGCCTTCCCGGATCTTCGCTCCGGTCACCGCGCCGTCCCTGATCTTCGAGGTCGTGACGGACGCTTCGGCGAGCTTGGACGTGTCGACCGCCTCGTTCGCGAGTTTGTCGCGGGTGACGGCGCCGCTGCGGATCTTCTCCGTCGCGATCGCATGGTCGGCGATCAACTCGCTCGTCAGGATGTCCGGTTGAAGATGCTTCGCCTCGATCGAACCGGGTGCGATTTTGTCGCCGCCGATCGCGCGGTCCGCCAGTTTGTCCGGCGTAATGCTGCCGTCGCGCAGCTTCTCCCCGCCGATCGAGCGGTCAAGCAGCTTGTCGCCGGACACCGAATGCGGCGCCAGATGTTCACCGGTCACCGATTCGGGTGCCAGCTTTGCCGACGTGACGGCCCCGTCCGCGATTTTGATGCTCTCCACCGCGTAATCGCCGATCGTGTGCGTCACGACCGCACCCAGCCGGAGCCTGCTCGTGTCGACGGCGCCCGGCGCCAGCTTCCCGACCGTCACCGACTCGTCCGCCAGATCGTCCGTGAAAATGATCGGCTCAGGCCTTACGGGCGAACGCTTCTCCCCGATCGTCTCCAGCTTCGCTTCCCTGTCCGCTTCGGCCTTCGCGAGCGATTCGACCGCATCCGCCTCCAGCGCCGCGTCCCGTTCCGCTTCCCGGATCGCCTCCTCGACGGACCGGACGGACGCCGTTTCCGCCGCCTGGTCCGTTTGGACGGCAGACGTCTCCGCCGGCTGGACGCCCGCCGTCTCCGACCCCTTCACGACGGCGCCGGACACCCCGGCCTGCCGGACTTCCGCGGTCCCCGGGCGTACGGCCGGCTGCTCGTCGAGCCATCGCAGCTCGGAACGGTTCGGATCATCCACATAAAAGAGCGGTCTGCGCGCTCTGGCCGGTCTTCCCCTCCGTTTTTTCGCCATGGCCCACTCCTTCTTTGCCACCGTAGAGTCATCTGCATCATATGCAAACGTCCATGGGCAGGTTCAACGGTTCCGGGGGAAATGAACCGCCTGAAGCCGCGCATCCCGCTTCTTGCGTCACCTATCCGCCGCCGCGGGCGACTCCGTCCGGTGCGCCGCGTGCCAGAGGGAGCCGACGCCGGCGCCGGTCGGCACGGCCTGCGCGATCGCCTCGCCGAGGAAGCGCCGCGCGGAGCGCACCGCTTCGGCGAGCGGCAGGCCCTTCGCCCGCAGCGCCGCGACGGCGGCCGAGAGCGTGCAGCCGGTCCCGTGCGTGTGCCGCGTCGCAACGCGCGGAGCACGGAGGAAGACCGGCTCCTCCGCATCGGCGCCGCACAGCACGTCGACGCATTCGCCGCCGGTATCCGGAAGATGCCCGCCCTTCAGCAGCACATTGCGCATGCCGAGCCCGAGCAGTTCCCTCGCCGCTCCGACCATGTCCGCTTCCGTCCGGATGGCGCGGCCGTCGATGCCGAGCAACGCGCACGCTTCGGGCAGGTTCGGCGTGACGAGCTCGGCCATCGGCAGCATGCGGCGCTTCAGGGCTTCCACCGCATCCGGGCGGAGCAGCGGATCGCCGCTCTTCGCGACCATGACCGGATCGACGATCAGGCTCGGCACGGCGTGCCGCTCCAGCGCGTCCGCGACCGCCCCGATGACGGCGGCATCGTGCAGCATGCCGGTTTTGACCGCGTCGACGCCGATGTCGCCGAGCACCGAATCGATCTGCGCCGCCACGGCCTCCGGCGGCAGCGGCCACACCCCCTGCACGCCGAGGCTGTTCTGCGCCGTCACGGCCGTGATCGCGCTCATCCCGAAAACGCCGAGCTCCTGCATCGTCTTCAGATCGGCCTGGATGCCCGCCCCGCCGCCGGAATCGGAGCCGGCGATCGTCAACGCGCGCGGGACGGGATGCCGGCGTCCGTTCGCCATCATGCGGGCCTCCCTTCTCCTCCGATTTGCCTGACCGGCGCGAATCGCACCGGATCGAACGCGTCCAGCGGCACGGGCGGCGCCTCGTCCGCAAGCAGCGCGGCGACGGACGCGCCCGTGACGGGCGCGAGCAGAATGCCGTTCCGGTAATGACCGGCCGCGATCACGACCTGCGGCGCGTGGGGCAGCCGGCCGATCAGCGGCCGGCCGTCGAGGGTGCCGGGCCTCAGGCCCGCCCACCGGTGCACCGGCTCGAGATCGGCCAGCATCGGGAACACCTTCGGCCCCTGGCGGACGAGCCGGGCGATGCCGCGCTCCGTGACGGACGCGTCGAACCCCGCGACATCCTCCGAAGCGCCGCAGACGAGCGTGCCGTTGCTCTTCGCCGTCCAGTAGGCCTGCGGCGAGACGACGATATGGCGGACGAGCCCGATCGGCACCGCGTAGGCGCAGATTTGCCCGCGGATCGGGTGGACGGGCAGCGGGATGCCGAGCTCCCGCTCGAACAGGCCGGTCCAGGCGCCCGTGCAGACGACGAGCCGGTCGCCCGCGAACGTCCCGGCGCGCTCCGTCGCGACCTCGACCCCGTCCGCATGGAGCTTCAGGCCCACGGTCCGGCCGGCCTCCGCGATGACGGAGACGCCGCGGCGCCGGCAGGCGGCTTCGAGCGCCTCGACGAGCGCCGGCGCATACACGTGGCTCTCCTCCGGCACATGGAGCGCCGTCCGGATGTCCGTCGAAAGCAGCGGCTCGAGCCGCCGGAGCGCGGCCGCATCGACGAGCTCCGCGCCGGCGCCGTACCGGTTCTGCCAGGCCATGCGCGCGGTCAGCGGCAGCACGTCCGCTTCGTTGAACGCGACGGCGAGGCTGCCGCTCCGGTGCAGCTCGACCCGCACGCCGGACGCCTCCGTGATCTCGTCCAGCCATTCGGGGTACAGGCGAAGGCTTTTCAGGCAGAGCGCGAAGAAGGGATCCGGCCCGTCCGGATTTTCGGTGTACGGCGCCAGCATGCCGGCGGCGGCTCCGGATGCCTGTCCGCCGGGCCGGCCGGCCTCGATGACGGTGACGGCGAACCCCCGGCCGGCCGCCGCGAACGCCGACGCGAGCCCGATGATGCCGCCGCCGAGCATGATGATCCGCCCGCTCATCCGCCCGTCACCCGCGGGACGGATGCGGCCGAAGCTTCCGCGCGGTCCGCGAGCGGCTCGAGCACGCCGTCCGGATCGCTGCTCGCCGTGGCGTAACGCCGCTTCGGGATGCGGCCGGCCGCCCGGGAGAGCGCCCCGGCCTCGACGGCGAGCGCCATCGCGCGGGCCATCGCGACCGGATCGAGCGCCTTCGCGACCGGCGTGTTCACGAGGATGCCGGAGGCGCCGAGCTCCATCGCCTGCGCGGCGTCCGCGGCCGATCCGAGGCCGGCGTCGACGATGACCGGCACCTGCGCCTCCTCCGCGATCAGGCGCAGGTTGTACGGATTCAGGATGCCGAGCCCGGTGCCGATCGGCGAGCCGCCCGGCATGACGGCGGCCGCCCCGGCCTCCGCGAGCCGCCGGCACAGCACCGGATCGTCGGACGTGTAGGGCAGCACGGTGAACCCCTCATCGGCCAGCATCGCGGTCGCCTTCAGCGTCTCGACCGGATCCGGCAGCAGCGTGCGCGGGTCGGCGCTGATCTCGACCTTCACCCAGTCGCCGAGCCCGGCCGCCCGGGCCAGCCGCGCGATGCGCACCGCTTCGGCCGCGTTTGACGCGCCGGACGTGTTCGGCAGATAAATGAGATCCCGCCCCTCGAGATGCTGCAGCACCGAATCGTCCGCCGTCTCGTCCAGATTCACCCGGCGGACGGCGAACGTGACGACCTGCGCGCCGCTCGCTTCGAGCGCCTGGATCATGACCGCCGGGTTCGGGAACCGTCCCGTGCCGAGAAAAAGGCGTGACCGCAGCGTACGCCCGCCGATCACGAGCGGCGGGACGCGGTAATTCGCCTCGAACATCCGATCAGCCTCCTCCCTTGAAATGAACCAGTTCCACGACCGCGCCGGCCTTGAGCGGCGTCCGGCCCCACTCGGCGCGCGCGACGATCTCGCCGTCCACCTCGGCGACGATGCGCCGGTCCGCAAGGCCGTGCCGCTCGATGAGCTCCATGAGCGTCCGCGCCGTCGTCTTCGTCTCGCGCCCGTTGAGCCGGATCGGAATCGGGCCGCCGGCCGATCGCGCCGCTTCGCCCGCATCGGCCCGCCGTCCCGCACCGCCGTCGGCTTCCGCCCGTCCCGCTTCCCGGGCCTCGATCCGCCTCCGGAATTCCCGGCTCGCCGCTTCGGGGTCCGGGCTGCCGACGATCGCGGACACCGCGCACAGCCGGCGCGCCCCGGCGTCCAGCACCTCGTCCGCGTTGTCCAGCGTGATGCCGCCGATCGCGACCCACGGAATCGCGATCTCCCGCGCGGCCTGCCGGACGAATTCGAGCCCGACCGCCGGCCTGCCCGGTTTCGTCGGCGTCGGATAGACCGGACCGACCCCGATGTAGTCGGCGCCCTGCCGGACGGCTTCCCGCGCCTGGAAGATGTCGTGCGTCGAGATGCCGATGATCTTGTCTTCGCCGAGCAGCCTGCGCGCCTCCGCGATCGGCATATCCTCCTGGCCGAGATGGACGCCGTCCGCCTCCGCCTCGAGCGCCAGCTCCGGATCGTCGTTCACGATGAAGACCACGCCGTACCGCCGCGTCAGCTCCCGGAGCGCGCGGGCCTTCTCCAGCAGCCGGGACGGCGGCGTCTCCTTGTCCCTGAGCTGCACGACGTCCGCGCCGCCGCGGATCGCCGCCTCCATCACGTCGATCAGATCCCGCCCGGGATGGTAGGGCTCACCCGTAATCGCGTACAGCCGAAAATCGAATCCCGCTCGCCTCATCGCACCGTCACTCCTTCCCCTTCCCCGAGATGCAGAAGCTCCGTCAGGGCGCGCGCCGCTTCGTCCGCGTCCGGGACGCCCTGCACCAGCACGCGCCCTTCGCCCCGGAACAAAACGAACCGCCGGCCGTCCGCCGTCTCCGCGCGGATGAGCCACGGGTTGCGCGTGATGCGGCATCCGGCCCGCGCGAGCTGCGCCTCGATCCGCTCGAGCGGCAGCGGCCGGTCGAACGTAAGCTGCACCGTGTCCCGGCCGCACAGGACGGCGGCGCGGACGGAACCGCCGGACGCTTCATTCCGGACGGCCGCCCGCTCCGGCGTTCCGGACGGCATCCGCGCGTCCGCTGCACCGGCGGACCGCGCATCCGGAAACGCGACGCTTTCCCGTGCCGCCAACGCGGAGGCGCTCCTTTCCCCCGGAACCGACCCGCGGACCGCCCCGCCTCCGGTCTCGATCAGCCTCGCCCGGCCGCACACCGGACAATCCCGGGTCGGGCCGGGCAGCCGCCATTCCCGGAAGGCGAACGGCCAGAGCGAGACGGACAGCCAGGTCCGGCGCAGCGCGCCGCGATGGCCGGTCAGCCATTTGAGCGCCTCGGCCGCCTGCAGGGCGGCGACCAGCTCGACGATCGGCGAGATGACGCCCTCCGTCTCGCACGTTCCCGCTTCCGCCGCCCCGTGCTCATCGCCGATCAGGCAGCGCAGGCAGGCCGTCTCGCCGGGCACGAGCGGAGCGCTCATGCCCTCCGCGCCGACGGCGCCGCCGTACACGAACGGAATGCCGAGGGAGAAGCAGGCGTCGCTCAGGACGAGCCGCGTCGCGGCGTTGTCCGTTCCGTCGAGGACGAGATCCGTCCCTTCGGCAAACGCCGCCGCATTTTCCCGCGTGACGTCCGCGACATGCTCCTCGATCGCGATGCCGCTGTTGATCCGCCTGAGCTTCGCCGCCGCGGCGGCCGCCTTCGGCAGGGCCATCCGGGCGTCCTCCTCGTCGAACAGCGTCTGCCGCTGCAGGTTGCTGGGTTCGACGAAATCCCGGTCGACGATGCGGATATGCCCGACGCCGGCCCGCGCCATATGCTGCGCGAGCGAAGCCCCGAGGGCGCCGGCGCCGACGATCAGCACCGTCGAATCGAGCAGCCGGCGCTGCCCCTCCGGGCCGATCGGCGCGAACCGGATCTGCCGGCTGTACCGTTCCAGCGCGGCCGGGCCCAGAGCCGGGGATTCCGCCGCACGGTCCGCCGGTTGCTTTTCCCCCGCCCCGTTCGTCCGGCCGGCGTCAGCCATACAGGCTTCCTCCCGATTCGCGGAACGCGCCGGCGCGCTCCCGGAGGCCCGCCTCGACCGCCTCCTCGAGCGTCATGCCGCGGCTCGCCGCGTAATCCCGGAGCTCCTGCGTGATCTTCATGCTGCAGAACTTCGGCCCGCACATCGAGCAGAAATGGGCCGTCTTCGCTCCTTCGGCCGGCAGCGTCTCGTCGTGGTACGCCATCGCCCGCTCCGGATCGAGCGCAAGATGGAACTGGTCGCGCCAGCGGAACTCGAACCGCGCCTTCGAGAGCGCGTCGTCCCACTCCCGCGCCCGCGGATGGCCTTTCGCGAGGTCGGCGGCGTGGGCGGCGATCTTGTAGGCGATGACCCCCTCCTTCACGTCGTCCCGGTTCGGCAGGCCGAGATGCTCCTTCGGTGTCACGTAGCAGAGCATCGCCGTGCCGTACCAGCCGATCATCGCGGCGCCGATCGCCGACGTGATGTGGTCGTAGCCGGGCGCGATGTCGGTCGTGAGCGGCCCGAGCGTGTAGAACGGGGCGTCGTGGCAGACGGCCGCCTGGCGGTCGACGTTTTCCTTGATCAGATGCATCGGGATGTGGCCCGGACCTTCGACCATCACCTGCACATCGTGCTCCCACGCGATCTTCGTCAGCTCGCCCAGCGTCTCGAGCTCGGCGAACTGCGCCTCGTCGTTCGCGTCGGCGATCGAGCCGGGCCGGAGGCCGTCGCCGAGGGAGACCGTGATGTCGTAGGCGCGAAGAATCTCGCAGATTTCATGGAAATGGGTGTACAGGAAGTTCTCCTCGTGATGCGCGAGGCACCAGGACGCCATGATCGAGCCGCCGCGCGAGACGATGCCCGTCACCCGCTTCGCCGTGAGCGGAATGTAGCGCAGCAGCACGCCCGCGTGGATCGTCATGTAGTCGACGCCCTGCTCCGCCTGCTCGATCAGCGTGTCGCGGTAGACCTCCCACGTCAGATCGGCGGGATTGCCGCCGACCTTCTCGAGCGCCTGGTAGATCGGCACGGTGCCGACGGGCACGGGCGAATTGCGGATGATCCATTCGCGGGTCGCGTGGATGTTCCGCCCCGTGGACAGGTCCATGACCGTGTCGGCGCCCCAGCGGATCGCCCAGACCATCTTCTCGACTTCTTCCTCGATCGAGGACGCGACGGCGGAATTGCCGATGTTCGCGTTGATCTTGACGTGGAATTTCCGGCCGATGATCATCGGTTCGCTCTCGGGATGGTTGACGTTCGCCGGGATGACCGCGCGGCCCGCCGCCACTTCGGCGCGGACGAATTCGGGGTCCATCCCCTCGCGGATCGCGACGAACTCCATCTCGGGCGTGATGATGCCTTTCCGCGCGTAGTACATCTGGGTGACGGCGCGGCCGGGTTTCGCCCGCAGCGGCCGCCGCTTCGGGCCGGGGAACCGCTCGATGCCCGCGCGCTCCATCTGCTCCGCCGTTCGCCAGCCGTCGTCTTCCGGCCGTTCGGCGCGGCCTTCGTATTCCTCGATGTCGCCGCGCTCGGCGATCCAGGCGCTGCGCAGGGGCTTGAGGCCGCGGCGGATGTCGATGTCGGCGTCGGGATCGGTGTACGGCCCGCTGGTGTCGTACAGCCAGACCGGAGCATTGGGGACTTCGCCCCGGAGGGTGCGGCTCGGCGCGAGCGCGACCTCGCGCATCGGCACGCGCAGATCGGGGCGGCTGCCGGTGACGTAGACCTTCCGGCTGCCGGGGATCGGGGTGGCGGAAATCTCGATGGGCATGAAAAAAGACCTCCCGTTTGGATGATGCGAATCCATAGGAGGCCGGCGAGCGGCTTCGGTAGTCCGGCATCGGCGGAGGGTGCCCGGCGCGGACGCCGCGGGAACGATCGCCCCGCGGTCCGTCCCGGATCGGATCGCAAGCGGCGCGTCCCGCACGATCCGCGCATCCGCGATCGGATCGTGCATCGCAGCGGCCTCGCGGTCCGTCCGTCCCGGATCGAATCGGGCACCGCGATGGCCCCGCGAACCGCACCAATCGGTTCGTGCACCGCGGCGACCCCGCGGTCCGCACGTCCGTGACCGGATCGCGCCGCGGAACCCCCACGATCCGCGTCCGCGGCACCGGTGGCGGCAACCGGCCCGGAGCGGGTCCTTTGCCGCCGCATCCGCTGCCCGCGCAGCATCCATGAGCATATCGCGCTTCGCCTGCGACCGCACGGTCCGTCTTCCGCGCATGCATCACGCACCGCGGCAACCCCGCGTTCAACCGGCCCGCAGTCCCGGTTCGCGCGCGCCGCATCCGTCATGCATCCGCGTCCGGTTCGCGCGCCGCATCCGTCACGGCCGGCATGACCGCGTCCGGTTTGCGCGCGGCGCATCCGCGCGGCGCATCCGCCCGCCTGCCGGCGGGCCGCGTCCCGTTCCGCCTTCCCCGCATACGCAAAAAGCCGCTTCGCGGGGAAGCGGCTTTCAGGGTGCACGACGGGTACACGACGGGCATGCGGCGGCCTGCGGCGCGCCGGATGCACGCCCATGATGCATCGTATTCCGAAGCCAATCCCACTTCCCTACGCTGGCATTACCCAGATCAGGTTCAAAGGGACAAAGGCGTTTCCGCCTTATCTCAGCCCGCAAGGGCGCCCCTAGTGGATTCGATTTTTACTATACGGGAGTTCCCTTCATCTGTCAACCAATCTTGAGATTGGACAAAAAATATCTCCTCCGGATTCCACCCGCGCGAAATCCCGGCGCCTTGAACCCGTCACCCCCCGATTTCCCGTTTGAACAGCGCCATCCACGCTTCGGCTGTCCGGTCCCATGTGAACTTCTCCTCGACGCGCTTCCGGCCGGCCTCGCCCATCCGCCTGCGGAGATCCGGATCGCGGACGAGCTCGCCGATCCGCGTGAGCAGCTCCGCCTCCATGTTCGCCGGATCGACGAGATACCCCGTCTCGCCGTCCGCCACCACCTCGACGATGCCGCCGACCCGCGAGGCGACGACCGGCAGTCCGCTCGCCATCGCCTCGACGTTGACGAGGCCGAACGCCTCTCCCGGCTTCGACGGAACGACGGCGATGTCGGCCGCGAGGAACCAGTCGGGCACCTTCGTGTACGGCACGTACGGCACGAATTTCACATGCCGCTTCATCGCGCGCGCCATCCGCTTCAGCCGGCGGGAATACGCCGTCTCCCGGTGCGAACCGTAAAACGGGCTGCCGACGATGACGAGCAGCACTTCGGGATGCTTCTCGGCCAGCTTCGGCAGGATCGCCAGCAGATGATGCACGCCCTTGCGCGGGATGAGCCGGCCGGTGAACAGCACGACGGTCCGGTTCGTCCAGCCGCGGTCCTCGCGGAGCTGACGCCTTTTTTCGGCGTACCGCTCGTCCCAGATCGGCCGGAAGCGCTCGAGATCCACGCCCAGATGGATGACGCGCAGCTTGTCGGCCGCCTCCGGCACCCGCCCGGCCACCGTCCGGCGCAGCCAGTCGCTGTTGACGAGCACCAGGTCGGCCGCCGCGAGGCTCCGCTTCAGGTCCGCTTTCCGGATGTACCGCCGCCCGATGAACGTCTTCGACTGGAGGCTCAGCCAGATTTTCGTGCGGGGAAAACGCCGCCTCAGCCGGAGCACGTAGAGCGGACGGTTCTCCACCTGGATGAGGTGCGGGCGGAATTTCCGCATCGCCTTCCCGACCGCCCGCACATACGCGCGCTTGTCGGCGGCGGGAAACCGCTCGACGCGCACGCCGCCGATCGATCCGACGCGGCCCGCCCCGCGCCCCGTCCGGCCGTAGATGCGCGGCTCGAACCGCGTCCGGTCCAGCCGGGGAACGAGGTATTCGAGGACGCGTTCGACCGAGCTCGCGCCGGGCGAAGGAAACACGAACGAACCGGGCGTGACAAAGGCCACCCTCACCGGAGCCATCGGCCCGACCTCCTCCAACCGGAATCCCTGCCTGCAACATATGCGGGCGGGGCGGCGGATGTCCCGGGAGCCGGTCCGCATCCTGCCGCGGCGGATCCGCGCCGGTTTTTCGGTTGAATTGTCCGCGGCGTTGTGGCACACTAGCGGCGAAGCCCGCAGGGGTGACGCACGAACCCCGCAAGGAAGGAGTTGGCGCAGCATGAGCCGATGGCTGCTGAGGACGCTTACGGAATTGGGTTCGCGGAAATGGATCTCGCGCCTCGCCGGCCGCATCGCTCATTCCCCCGCCAGCAAGGCGCTCATCCCGCGGTTTGCGCGCGCCTACGGCATCGCGGTCGAGGAAGCGGAGAAGCCGATCGGCGAATACGCGACGTTGAACGAATTTTTCACCCGGCGGCTCAAACCGGGAGCCCGCCCGGTCGACGACGCGCCCGGCGTCCTCGTCAGCCCGGTCGACGCGCGGATCACCGGCATGGGGCCGGTCCAAGGCGGAACGATCCGCAACGTCAAAGGCCAGGACTACCCGATCGACGAGCTGCTCGGCTTCAGTCCGCGCGCTTCCGTGTACCGGAACGGCTACTGCATCGTGCTGTACCTGAGCCCGTCCGACTACCACCGCATCCATTCGCCGGTGGACGGCGTCGTCGTCGGGCGCCGCCATCTGCCGGGCCGCGTCTATCCCGTGAACGAGTTCGGCATGACCCGCCTGCGGCGGGTGCTCAGCCGGAACGAACGGCTCATCACGTTCATCCGCCACGAACACGGCGAGATTGCGCTCGTGAAGGTCGGCGCGCTGAACGTCAGCGGCATCCGCTACACCGACCCCGCGGCGGAGCGGCTTGCCCGCGGCGGCGAGCTCGCCTGGTTCGAATTCGGTTCGACCGTCGTCCTGCTCGCGGAAGACGGCACGTTCGAGCCGCGCGGCGATCTTGCCGTCGGCGACAAGGTCCGCATGGGCGAGGCGCTTGGACGGCTCAAACCCAAATCCTGATTAATCCGTGACAAAAAGGCCCCGCTTTCCGCGGGACGATCCAACGTCATCTGCTGCTGCGGCAGCCCGACATCCCGCCGTCCGTTCCGGCATCCGGCGAACGCTCCGCGCCTTATGGACGAAGCCGCCGGAAAGGTGCCGTGGCATGCCGGCCGTCCGCTTCACGGCACGGCGCCGCTTCCGTCCGGACGCGGAAATGCACCCCCGCCCATCAGGTCCGGCGCCGCAGGCCACCCGGGCGCGGCAGCGCGCGCGCCATCCGCTCCACGGCCGCGTCCATCGTCCGTTCATCCAGATGGGCGAATCCGAACAGCGCGCCGCGCCGATCGGAAGCCTCCAGCCGATACCGATCCCCGTCCGTCCAGACGACGCCCTGCTCGCGGCAGGCTTCCCGGAACGCCTCGTACGAATCCGGATCTCCGAGCCATTCGCCGTACACGTGCAGGCCGCTTGCGGCCGGATACCAATCGAACGGTTCCCCCGGCAGCTCCTCCAGCAACCTGCGGAACCGGATCAGCCTCGTCCCGCAGATGCGCTGCATGCGCCGCAGATGGCGGGCGTACGCGCCCGAAGCCATGAACCGCGCCAGGGCCCGCTGCCAGATGAGATCCGTCGGATGCGGCTCGATCCACGCCTTCAAACGGCGGAACGGCTCCACGAGCCCGTCGGGCAGCACCGCGAAGCCGATCCGGACGTCCTGAAGCATCGTCCGCGAGAACGTGCCGATATAGATCACGCGGCCGTCCCGGTCCATCGCCTTCAGCGGCTCCACCGGCCGACCGCCCCAGTGGAACTCGCTGTCGTAGTCGTCCTCGACGATGACGGCGCCCCGCCGCACCGCCCAGTCCAGCAGCGCCGCGCGGCGCTCCATCGGCAGCACGCCGCCGGTCGGGAACTGCCGGCTCGGCGTGACGAACAGCAGCCGCACCGGCCAGTCCTCCGGCACGATGCCCGACTGGTCCACCCGCGCCGCAATCAACCGTCCTCCCGCCGCCTCCACCGACGCCCAGGTGCCCGGATAACCCGGATCCTCGACGACGGCCGGATCGCCGGGGTCGAGCAGCATCATCGCGATCAGCGCGATCGCCTGCATCGAGCCGTTCGTCACGACGATCTGGTCGGGAGCCGCCCGGATGCCCCGCGTCGCCGCGAGATGCCGGGCGATCGCGCTGCGCAGCGGCCCGTGGCCTTCGGCCCGGAAGGCATCCTCCCGCAGCCTGCCCGGGAAACGCCGAATCTCCGCGTAGACGGCCCGCTTCCATTCGTCATGGGGAAAATCCGCGATCACCGGCTGCCCGATCCGAAGGTCGTACGGGGCGCCGGGCTCCGGGGCAAGCCGCATGCGTCCGGCCGCGGCAACGATCCGGCTGCCCGGCGCGGACAGCCGAAGCTCCCCGGCCGGCCCTTCCCGTCCTTCGCCCGCCGCGCGGTCCCGCCCGTCCGCTCCCCCGATCCGTCCTCCTTGCGGCGCGCGGTACGCCGCGTACGTTCCCGATCCGACGGCGGTCCGCACGTAGCCCTCCGCGTGCAGCATGTCGTACGCCGCCGCGGCCACGCCGCGGGATACGCCGAACGAAGCGGCGAGCAGCCGCGTCGCCGGAAGCCGCGAGCCCTCCGGCACCGCCCCCGCCAGCATCGCGGCGCGGATCGCCTCGTAAAGGGCATCCCGCTTGCCGCGTCCTTCCGCCAGAAACCTCTCGTACAGCGGCCGCACCGCGATCTCGAAACCGCTCATTCCGCATTCCCCCGATCCGCCCGTGAAATTGGACCTGTTTTTTTTACTATGAATCGGCTCTTCCAACCTGTCAATTGCCGGATTATGATCGGATTCGCACGAAAGGGGGAAATTGGGAATGAGAAGGGAAGAATTCGAGGTCACGGATTCCGGGGAAATCGAACGGTTCCTCGCGGAAGCGAGCTTCGGCTTCCTGTCGGTGATCCGCCCGGACGGGCGGCCCGGCATCACGCCGCTCAATTTCGTGTATACGGACGGGGCGTTCTACTTCCACGGCAGCCGGATCGGGGAGAAAATGGACAGCATCCGCCAGAATCCGCGGGTCGCCTTCGCCGTCGCGCGGGAATACGCGATCATTCCGTCCTATTTTACCGATCCGGAGCTGGCCTGTCCGGCGTCCGCCTATTTCAAGTCGGTGGTCATTTCGGGCCGCATCGAGGTCGTTGAAGATGTAACGGAGAAAGCCGCGGCCCTCGGCGCGCTGATGCGGAAGCTGCAGCCGGAGGGCGGCTACGACCCGATCCGCCCGGACGATCCGCGGTACGCGCCGCGCCTGAAGGGCGTCGCCGTCCTGAAGCTGGTGCCGGAATCCGTCACCGCCAAGTTCAAATTCGGCCAGAACCTGACGGACGAGAAGCGCGCGGAAATCGCCGGGCGGCTCAGGGAGCGCGGCCTGCCGCTCGACGCGGAGACGACGGAGCTGATGGAACGGTACCGGCCGCGGGAGCCGAAGACATGAAGCCGCCCGCCGGACCGTCCGGCGGACGGCTTCGCCCTATCGCACTTCGGACGGGCTCTTGCCCGTATATTGTTTGAACTGGCGGCTGAAGAAAAAGATGTCCCGATATCCGAGGGCGTCCGCCACTTCCGTCACGTTCATCCCGGTGTGCATCAGGAGATGCTGCGCGCGTTCGATCCGGGATCGGATCAGGTATTGCTGCACCGACATGCCGATCAGTTCCTTGAACTTGATCGAGAAATAACGCGGCGACAGGTTGGCGCGGCGTGCCAGATCCTCGACGCGGTGCTGCATGCCCGGATGCTGGCGGATATAGTTCGCGATCTCGTGGATCGTCTCGGTCAGGTGGTTGCTCGTCTTTTTCTCCTGCGGCTGGCCGTAGTCCTCGCGCAGCAAATGGATGAGCAGCAGCTTGAGGAGGAGTCTCGCTTCTTCCTCGTACGCGTAGGTTTTGAACAGAAACCTGCGCACGTACCGGGACAGCAGATGCTCGAATTCGACCGTCTCCCGGATCACCCGGTACGATTTCGGGATGAGTTCGACCGGTTCCGTCACGTCGAAGTGGATGTAGGTCAGGGTGAGCGGTTTCTGCGGATTGTGCGTCGCGGTCGGGTGGTCGCCCGGACGGAACAGGAAGCAGCTTCCCGGGCCGATCTCGTACGTCTTGTCGTGAAGCTCCAGCCATCCCTGTCCGCTCCAGACGTAGAACAGATCGTAGTTGGGCAGCGGCTTTTCCCTTTTCGCCCAGCGCCAGTTGGGTTCGCAGCTGATTTTGGCCACCCACGGCAGCAGCACAAGCGAATTCGGTGACAGTTTCAGCATGTCGCCACCTCCTTCATGTCCGCAGCGTTCTGCCCCCATCATACATCAGTGCCGAAAAATCGCGCAACACGGACCGGTGCGCGCGGCACGCGGCCACAAGTACGTTTGTCATGGCAATGGTGAACCCGTGATGATATAATATTCGGGCAATGGACGACGTCCGGCTGCCCGGACATGAGCTTATACGGAAAGGATGCGAGGAACGATTGACGATTCATCCGTTGGCCAGACAACTGAACGAGACGATTGAACGCGAGAACCCCCACGTCTACGCCATGCTGTCCGATTTGGGTCGGGCGATCTATTTTCCGAAGGTGGGGATCCTGAGCCAGTCGGCCGAAGCGCGCGCGAAGGCGAAACGCTTCAACGCGACGATCGGCATCGCCCTCGAGAACGGCCAGCCGATGCATCTCGAAGTCATCCAGCGGACGCTGTCCGAATACGACCCGAAGGACCTGTACGACTACGCCCCGCCGGCCGGCAAGCCCGAGCTGCGCAAGGCGTGGCGCGAGAAGATGCTGAAGGACAACCCGTCGCTTCGGGGCAAATCGTTCGGCCTGCCGATCGCGACGAACGCGCTCACGCACGGCCTCAGCATCGTCGCCGACCTGTTCGCGGACCCCGGCGACGCGGTGATTCTGCCCGACAAGAACTGGGAGAACTACGAGCTGACCTTCGGCGTCCGCCGCGGCGCGGAGATTGTGCAATATCCGCTGTATGACGCGCGGAACCGGTTCAACAGCGCCGGGCTGCGCGACGCGATCCTGTCCCGCAAAGACCGGAGCGGCAAGGCGATCGTCATCCTGAACTTCCCGAACAATCCGACCGGCTACACGCCGGGCAACGCGGAAGGCGACGAGATCGTCGCCGCGATCCGGGAAGCGGCCGAGGCCGGCGTGAACGTCGTGGCCGTGACGGACGACGCCTATTTCGCGCTGTTCTTCGAGGACTCGCTGCGCGAGTCGCTGTTCGGCAAGCTGGCCGGCCTGCATCCGCGCGTCCTTCCCGTCAAGATCGACGGCGCCACGAAGGAGGAGTACGTCTGGGGCTTCCGCGTCGGCTTCATCACGTACGCGTCGGAGTCCGAAGAGCTGCTCGCCGCGCTCGAGCAAAAGACGCTCGGCATCATCCGCGCCACGATCTCGAGCGGCCCGCATCCGTCGCAGACGTTCGTGCTGCGCGCCCTGCAATCTCCGGAATTCGACGGGCAGAGGCTCGAAAAGTTCAACATCATGAAGCGGCGCGCGAACCGCGTGAAGGAGCTGCTCGACAGCGGCCGGTACGCGGGCGCGTGGGAATATTACCCGTTCAATTCCGGCTATTTCATGTGCCTGAAGCTGAACGGCGTCTCCGCCGAACAGGTGCGGAAGCGGCTGCTCGATGCCTACGGCGTCGGCACGATCGCGCTCGGCGAGACGGATCTGCGCGTCGCGTTCTCGTGCATCGAGGAGGAACATCTGGAGGAGCTGTTCGACTCGATCCACAAGGCCGTGCTCGACGTGAAGGAAGGCCGGGCGTGAAACCTGCCATAACCGGAAGACCGAAAAACCCGCAGGGCGGAGCGCATTCGCGGGATGTCAGCCCGTAAAGGCGCTTCGCTCGCTGCGGGTTTTGTTTTCCGGTTCCCGGCGTTCTTCCCGTGGTTGCCGTTGACCGTTGCCTGCGCGGTTTTCTTTTGTCCCCCGCCCGCACGGCGGTCAGAAGAGCCATTTGCCGTCCTTCTGCACCAGTTCGCCGTCGAGGTAGATCTCGCCGCCGTCCTTCAGGTTCTTCACCATGTCCCAGTGGATCGCGGACTCGTTGCCGCCGCCCGCCTCCTCATAGGCGCGGCCGAGCGCGAGGTGGACGGAGCCGCCGATTTTCTCGTCGAACAGAATATCCTTCGTCGGACGCGTGATGCCGAAGTTCATGCCGATGCCGAGTTCGCCGAGATAGCGCGCCCCCTCGTCCGTGTCAAGGGCGGCGAGCAGCGCGTCCTCGCCCTTCTCGGCGGACGCCTGGACGACCCTGCCCTTTTCGAACACGAGCCGGATGCCGCTGATCTCGCGGCCGTTGTAGACGGTCGGCCAGTCGTAATAAATGCGGCCTTCGGTGAGCAGATGGTTCGGCGAGTAGAAGATTTCGCCGTCCGGCACGTTGTGCTCTCCGGCGCAGATGACGCCCTTGCGGCCTGCGATGTCGACGGTCAGGTCCGTCTCCTTCCCGACGATGCGCACCTTGCTCGCGCGGTCGAACCGCTCGGCAACGACTTTCATGGACCGCTCCATTTCCGCGTAGTCGACGTTCGTCGCCGAGAAGACGAAGTCCTCGTATTCCTCGAGCGACATTTCGGCGTCCTGCGCCTGCGCCTGCGTCGGGAACAGCGTCAGCACCCAGCGCGCGCCGCCCTTCATCAGGTACTCGGACAGCTTTGCCGTCGCGCGGCGTCGTTCGGTGAGCCGCTTCGGATCGACGCCGGTCAGCTCCTTGTTGTTGGCGCCGCCGAGAATGCGGATGACGGCGTCCGCCTTGTGATACAGCCACTCCATCACTTCGATGTCCCGAAGCTGCTCGTCGTTCGCCTCGTCGAAGAAGATTTTGTCGAGTTCCGCCAGTCCGACCTGCAGGATCGGATGGGCGCCCGCCCGCAGCACCTCGCGGAACGTCTCCTTGATCAGCGGCGCCGTCTCGGCGTTGCCGATGATGAGCACCCGCTCGCCGGGCTTCGCCTTGATCGAATGGCCGACGAGCACCTTCGCCAACTGTTCCACTCGCGGATCACGCATGGGAACGCCTCCCTTTCGTTGCAGGTATATTGGGTATGGTGGCCGGTATGGCCGGTTATTGGCTGATAGGGCCGCTACGGGCTTGGCAGCGGCGGATGAACGGCACCCCATGCCGTTCTTTGCCCGAATCCCCCCGTCGCCGGGCCCGTTAACGGCACCAGGTGCCGTTATGGGCCGCGCATCGCCGGCGCAACCGTCGGTCAGCGGCGCCATGAACGGTACTTCGTACCGCTACTGCACGCCCGGACGCGCCAACCATCCCGCCAACGGTACGCCGCACCGTTGCACGCGCCGCCGGAACGACGACGGCGCACACGCCGGCCGCGCGGCCTAGTCCCCCGTCGTCTCGCGCGCCAGGCTCCGGCGCAGGCGGAGCGCCATCGCCGGCACGAGCGTCAGGCAGCCGGCAAGCGCGGCAGCCGCCGGCACCCAGTGGCCGGCGAACGCCGCGGGCAGCCCGGCGGCGAGGCCGAGCGGCGCGGCGCAGGCGAAGTGCGCGACCGTGGCGACGCGCAAGGCGGCGCGCCGGCGCCCGGCCTCGGGCAGCGGGTACAGATGCCGCCATACCGTGTGCCGGTGCGCATCGCGCACCGTGCCGGCCTGCACCCCGGCCGCCAGCGCGAACAGCCAGGCGATCATCGCCCCCGCCCAGCCCGCCAGGACGCCGGCCTTCCCGACGACCGCGCCGGCCAGCCCGCCGACGGCGGTCAACCGGATCAGCATGCCGCCGAGATCGGTGCGGACAAGCGTCAGCGTATAGAGCAGCAAATATGTATGGTCCCGGCCGTGTCCGATATAACCGGCGATCCAGGCCAGGTACGGCCGCCGGGCCGGCGCCGCGCCCTCCGCCGGAATATCGGTGAAGGAGCGGAAGAACCGCTCGTACCGCCGCCGCGTCTCCGCCTCCTCGTCGAACAGCCGCTGCCAGGGGAACCGGTGCCGGACCGGCAGGCGGCAGACGGCGGCCTGAAGCGCGGCGGCGGCAGCCGCGAAGCCGAGCGCGGCGAGCAGCGGCTGCACAAGCAGCGCGTAGACCGCCGCCACCGTCAGCGCGGCGCGGAGCAGCCGGCACAGCAGCCGCGCATATCCGCGGGCCATGCGGCGCTCCTGCCATGCGCCGGCGTCTTCCAGCGCCTTCAAGGCAAGCAGAACCGGGATAAGCGCGGCCGCCCCCGTCGGCGCACCGCTCTTCCCGTAGAGCGGCGCGAAGAGCAGCCAGGCGGCGAGCAGCAGCGCGCTGCCGGCAACATACCCGTTGCGCCACGCGGCCTTCATGTACCGCCGCATCTCGTGCTCGCGCGGCATCAGGAAGACGGCGTCGGCCGGCCGCAGGTACGTGCGCAGCGGCGACCGCACCAGCAGCAGCGCCATCAGCGCGGTCCCGACGGCGGCCGTCGGAAAATCCGGCGGCACTTCCTCCAGAAACGCCGTATAGCTGCTCAGCGCCACGAGCACAGCCAACACGACAAACGAGGGAAACCCGCTCCGCGCCATGTCGCGGACATACGGGGCCACGGCCTTGCGCCAGTCTTCCGCCCGCGCCCGGCGCAACGCTTCCAGATCATGTTCCATAGGCATCCCTTTCCGGGGCGATGAAGCGGAAGAACAGCCGCTCGAGCGAAGCGCCGGGCATGCCGGCCGCCTCCCGCAAGGCGTCAAGCGTGCCCGAAACGATCAGCCGGCCGTCGTGCAGCAGCAGATAGCGGTCGCAATAGCCCTCGAGCATCGAGAGGATGTGGGAGCTCACGAGAATGGCCGAACCGGAACGTTTCTCCTCGTCCAGCCGTTCGAGCAGTGACCGCACGGCCAGCGGATCAAGCCCGAGGAACGGCTCGTCGATCACATAGAGCGGCGGCGACGCGAGCAGCGCGTTCATGATCATCACTTTCTGCTTCATGCCCTTGGACAGATGCGCCGCAAACGCGGACCGTTTGTCCGCCATCCGGAATTCGCCAAGCAGCCGCTCCGATCGCTCGGCATACCGCGATTCGTCGATTCCGTATGCCATCGCCGTCAGGCGCAGATGCTCCTGCACCGTCAGCTCGTCAAAAAGAATCGGCGTCTCCGGCACATAGGCGAATGACCGGCGATACCGCTCCGGATCCTCCTCCAGCGTGACGCCGCCGATCCGGACCGTGCCGCTGAACGGCTTCATCAGTCCGAGCAGATGACGGATCGTCGTGCTCTTGCCGGCGCCGTTCAGCCCGATCAGCCCGACCATCTCGCCCGGCGCGACCGCGAAGGTCAGGTCGCGCAGCACGGGCCGCCGCGGGCTGTATCCGCCCGACAGATCCCTCACCTCGACGATCGGCTCCATCGGATCACCTGCCTTGTCTTCCCATTATACCGGACCTGGGACAGCCGGTTCAAAAAGACGGTGCCGAATGGCAGGGACAGCCCGCCAAACGCGAGAAGGGCCGCTCCGTCCCGTCCGCGGCAAGCGGACGGCAGACGGTCGGCCCTCCTGCATCCGTTCGGCACGGATGCGGCCTCAGGATTTGATCACGATCTTCGTCACCGTCGAATTCGTACCGGACACCTCGACATAGCGGCCCACGGTGAGCAGCGAAGCGTCTCCGACGATCTGGACGTCCTGCGACACGTTGTAGATGACGGCCAGCGTGCCGCCGTCGGTCTGCTTCGTCAGCGAGATCGTCGCAAGGCGCCCCTGTCCGTTCAGGGTGACCGAATTCACGACGCCGGCGTCCGTGAACGCGTTCGATTGCGGCGCAGACTTCGTCACTTCGATGAAGACGGCCTCGCCGCCCGCGGTCAGGACGAACACCTGGTCACCCGGCCGCAGCGCGGAAACGTCCGCCTTCGCCCCGTTCCGGAAAATGAACGCATTCGCGGCGATCGGCAGCACGACGTCGGTGTTGTCCGGACGGGTCACGACGATGGTGCCGGACGTGACCGTCTTCACCACGCCCGTCACCGTGCGATCGTCCCGGTTATCCGGCAGATGGCTGTCGGTGCGGTCCAGCAGCGCCGCGAGTTCCGCCCGCGTCACCGGACGGTTCGGACGGAACGTGCCGTCCTGATAGCCGGTGATGAGCCCCTTCTCGACGGCCAGGGCCACGTAGCCCACCGAGCCGGCCGGAATGCTCTTCGCATCGCGGAACGGCAGCGAGGTGTTGTGCTTCGCCTTGGCTTCCTTGTCCAGACCGAGCGCCTTCACGAGCAGAATGGTCGCCCACAGCCGGTCGGCCGGCTTGTCGGGATGCACCTTGTCCTCCGTTTCGGAGAACAGGCCGTTCTCCACCGCGACCGCCACATAACCGACCGCCCAGGGATACTTTTTATAAAGCTTGTCCGCGTCCTTGAATTGCAATTGGGTCCGCATTTCCTCTTCCGACTCGGCTTGGTCACGCAGCCCCATCAGCCGGACGGCGGCCGTCAGAGCCTCGATGCGCGTGACCGTCCGGTGCGGCTTGAACGTGCCGTCTTCATATCCGGTGAAGACGCCCTTCGAGGCGAGGCGCATGATCGGAATGAGCGCCCACTTCAGCTCGTCCTCATCCTTGAACTGCAGCCGGATGACCACTTCGTTCGGGCCGACGCGGTCCGGCTGTTTCTTGACCTCATGGCGCCTTTCCTCGCCCTTGCCGCCCTTCGCGGGCCCTTTGCCCTTGCCGTCCGCAAAGGCCGAGGCGGCGCCGCCGAACAGCATCAGGATGGCCAGGGCCGAAATGGCGATTTTCCTCCATGCGGAGCTTCGCATGGCTCAAACATCCTCCTTCCGATCGAACGGTGATGGTCAATCGACCGGCGCGCCGTGTCGTACGCCTACATCATTCGGAACCGTTCGATCGTTTCAGGGGGGATCGGCCATCCGAGAAAAATGAAGAAAAATTCATTCTTCCCGTGACCGGGCCTCGCGCTCCCATATCGCCTTCAGCCATCGCGGCGCTCCCTTGTTCTTCCGGTCGATCTCCCGCTCGCGCCGCTTCTTCTTGCCCGTCGTCCGCGCTTCACCCGGTCCCGCAGCCGGGGCCGGATGCGTCGTCCGCATGCCGTCCGCGTCCGCCCCGGGGGCCGCCTTCGCAACCCGCAATCCGGACGCCGCTGCCTCCGCATCCTGCTTCCGCTTCCCGGCGGAACCATCCGCCGCCCCGGACCGCGGGCCTCGCCGCCCGGCGGTGGATGCCGCCTCGGAACGGGTTCCTCTCCGCCGCTCGGCCGGATCGACCAATTGCCCGGCGTACAGCTCGCGCTCCTCGATGACGATGCCGAGCCTGCGCGACAGCTTTCCGATCCGCTGCCCATCGCGGGGCCCGGCCAGCGTGACCACCGTCCCTTCGCGGCCCATCCGGCCTGTCCGGCCGGCGCGGTGAACATAACGCTCCGGATCTTCCGGCACGCCGAGGCTGACCACCAGTTCCAGATCCGGGATGTCGATGCCCCGGGCCGCGACGTCGGTCGTCACCACGACGTTCAGCTTCCCGTCCCGCAGCCGCTCGAGCGTCTGCGAGCGCGTCAGCTTGTCCGCGTCGCCGTACAGCGAGCCGGCCGCGAATCCCTCGTAGCGCAGCCGCGCTTCCCAGTGCGCGATCTGATCCGTCCGGTCGATGAAGATCAGGGCGGACGACGGGCGCAGCGCATGGAGCAGCCGCTTCGTCGCTTCGAACCACTTCCGCCTCTCCTCGCGCAGCGCGTAGTGCCGGATCGAGGCGGGCAGCCGGCTGTCTCCGGCCAGGTCGATCCGCACCGGATCCCGCATCAGCCGTTCTGCGAGCGCCACCGTCTCCGGCGGCAGCGTCGCCGAGAAGAACGCCAGCTGCCGTTCGGCGGACACGGCTTCGAGCACCGCGTCAAGCTCCTTCGTCGAGCCGAGCGCGAACATCTGGTCGGCCTCGTCCAGCACGAGCAGCTTCACCGCACGCAACTTGAGCTTCTTCATCGCGAGCAGTTCACCGAGCCGGCCCGGCGTCCCGACCGCAAGATGCGGCTTCTTTCGCTTCAAACCTTCGATCTGGCGGGTCACCGACGCTCCGCCGATCAACTGCTGCACGCGCACGCCCTCCGGACCGCCGAACCGCTCCGCCTCGCGCACGATCTGCATCGCCAGTTCCTGCGTCGGCGTCATGACGAGCACCTGCAGCTCCGGCCGGTCCGTCTCGATCCGCTGAATCGCCGGCAGCAAATAGGCCAGCGTCTTGCCGCTGCCCGTGTGCGACCGCACGCAGACGTCCCGGCCCTCCAGCATCGCCGGAATCGCCTCCGCCTGCACCGGCGCCGGTCCGGCCATTCCCGCCGCCTGCAGCCTCTCGGCCAGCGAAGGCCGCACGCCGATCGATGTCCACTCCATATCCGACAAGTCCCCCTCGACGCAATCCGATCGGTTCTTCTGAATGCTTCGATCTTCTTTCTATTTCCGGTTCAGCCACGTGCCGGCCACACGATCGCCGATCCGCGGAAACAGGTGGTACAGCCGGACGCCGATCGCCGCGGGCAGCGGCATATCGACCTCCGCCTTGCGCGTCTCGATCACCTTCACGATGCGGGCCGCGACCTTCTCCGGCCGCATCATGAACCACCGCACGTTGCGCACATAATGGCCCTCCGGATCGGCGATCTCGAAGAACGGCGTGTCGATCGGTCCGGGATTGACCGCCGACACCGCGATGCCGGTCCCCTTCAGCTCCAGCCGGAGCGCGTTCGTAAAGCCCAGCACCGCGTGCTTCGAGGCGGAGTAACCGGTCGACTTCGGCGTCGCGAACTTGCCGGCGATGGACGCGATGTTGACGATATGGCCCGTCCGCCTCGCAAGGAACGAAGGCAGCACCGCCTTCGTGCAGCGGACCATGCCCATGTAGTTCGTGTCCATCATCGCCTCGAAGTGGTCGAGCGGCGCGTCCCTGAACATCTCGAAAATGCCGAATCCCGCGTTGTTGACAAGCACGTCGACGGGACCGAAGTCCGCCTGGATCCGCCGCGCCACATCCTGCACCTGGTCGTTGTCCGTCACATCCAGACGGTAGACGCCGCATCTGCCCCCGGCCGCCGCGATATCCGCGGCCGTCTTCTCGAGCTTGTCCATGTTCCGGCCGGTCAGGATCGGCACCGCTCCCAGGGCCGCGAGCCGCTTCGCCGTCTCGGCCCCGATGCCGCTGCCCGCACCGGTGATCCAGACGATCTTGTCCTTCAGCATGGCCGTCGCCTCCTGCGAACAGTGTACTGCAACCTCGTCCGAATGGCAAAGCCGACCCGGGGAACGCGGAGGCCGGCGCCGCAGGCGGGACTCCACACGGACACGGATTCATGATACGATGCCTGTTGCAGGGACGATCGACGGACGTCCGGGGGACGGAAGCCGGACCGGCCGAAGCGACGGGAGGGTACAAAATGCCCAACGTATGGACGCACATCCTGTTCGGCGTGGAAGCGTTGGATCGGATCGGCGAAGGGGCCATGATCGGGGATGAACGGAAACGAAGGCTGTTCCAGCTCGGCTGCCAGGGACCGGATTTTCTTTTCTATCACCATTTTCTGCCGTGGAAGCGCGGGGATGCGATGAACCGGCTCGGCGAAGCCATGCACGACCGGCACTGCGGTCCCGTGCTGATGGAATTGCTGGACGGCGTGGCGGGACGCTCCGCGGACCGCACGAGTCCGGACGACGCGGTCGTCTATGCGCTCGGATTCGTGTTGCATCATACGCTGGACCGGAACGTGCACCCTTATGTGTTCAGCCGCTCCGGATTCCGGAAATGGGACCACCAGCGTTTCGAAGTGATGATGGATACGATCGTCATGCGCCGGAAGCGCGGCATCGAGACATGGCGGACGCCGGTGTGGCGGGAACTGGACGCGGGCCGTGCGCTCCCGGAAGCGATCGTCGACGCTTTCGAACGGATTGCCGCCCGGTACTATCCCGAACTGGCCGCAACGATTCGCCGGGAAGACTGGAACCGGGCCTGCCGCGACATGATCGGCGCACAGCGGCTGTTCCATGATCCGACCGGCATCCGGCGCCTGCTCACATTCGGCAAAATCGGGCCGTTCGTGTACAGGCGAAGGCTTCCGGATCTCGACGTGCTGAACGACGCCGGCCGGCCGTGGCTCGATCCGACGGACGGCATGACCCGCCGCGCCGACACCTTCGACCAGCTGTGGGATCGCGCGATGGACGAAAGCGTCGACATCCTGCGCGCCGCGCTCGAATGGCTGCGGCACGAGTCGGGGGAGGCGGATGCCGGCCGCGATTCCGCCCGCGCCGCGGAATGGCGCGGGCGGACGGCCGTGCTCATCGGCAACCGGTCCTACGAAACCGGTCTCGACTGCGGCGCGGCCGTGATCCGGTACGCGGACCCGATCTGGCCGGACGGCTGCGGAGCCCGGCCCGAAGAAGCGCCGCCGGCATGAGCGGGCTTCACATCGCTTCGCGCGCCTGCGCCTTGCGCATCCGCATCCGCATCAGGCGCAGCTTCTCGTAGATCGAATCGAGCGGCTTGCCCTCCAGGTCGGCCTCCGGATACACCTGCCGCAGGATCGGCTTCAGATACCGGTCGCCGACCTCCCGGATCGCGGCCTGGATACGTTCCCGCTCTTCCTCCGGAAGCCGGGCGATCTCGCGGTCGAGCAGGGGGCTCATGTCGTAGCCCTCGCGGTCGAGCTGCTCGATCCGCTCCACGAGCCGCCGCCGTTCCATGCCGAGCGTCTGCGCCAGCTCGTCGAGCCCCAGGCCGTCCCGCACCGCCTGCAGGATCACGCGCGTCGTGCGGTGACGCTCCATCTCCGATTTGTACCGGAGTTCCTTCTGCTTGTACAGCCATTTCCGGTAGGCCTTCGGATCGAGCACCTCCTGCACCCAGGTGAGCGGGAACGTCGTCCGCCGCTCGAAGCCGCGCGTGATCGCCAGCACATCCCCGGCGTACAAGGACGACTTCGCCTTGCCCCAGCCGGGAATCTGGCGCAGCTCCTCCTCCGTCTGCGGCACGAACGCGCTGATCATCATGAGCAGGCTGTTCCGCGCGATCGCGTACGGCGCCTTCCGCTCGGCCGCGGCCCGCGCGCGCCGCCATTCCCGCAGCGCGTTGTACAGGTCCTCCCGGCAATGGAGCTCGCCGTAACATTGCAGCATCGACACGTAGCTGCCCGCCGGGGCCCTGCGGTCCTCGAGCATGCCGTCCAGCACCGGCTCGTACCCTTCCCCGAGCTTGACGGCGACGCCGTGCCGGAAGGTCGAGAGCATCTCCTCCCATGAGGCCCCCTCATACCAGATGTCCGTCCGGACCGATCCGCCGCCGGGCTCCGTCCAGACGACGGACCAGCGCCCCTGCGACTCGCCGATCGACACCTGCGCCGCGACGACCCGCCCCTCATCCGTCCGCTTCTCCAGCGTGTTCAGAAAGACCAGCTGCATGTCCATGCACCTCCGCTTGATGTTCGGAACGCCCGGCCGGCGTGCGGACAAACACAAAAAGCACCCCGCATGCATGCGAGGTGCTTCCTCCCGACCGGTTATCCGATTGACTATACTATACCAGATTGTGCAAAGAGCGGCAAGCGTCACGCCGGATCGGCCGTGCGGACGCCCGACCGGCTGATCTCGACGCAGGCCAGGACGAAGGCGCCCACGCCGTGCAGGTCGTTGTCGCTGACCGGCCGCGCGACGTAATGGGCGTAGTCGCCCGCCGAAGTGCCGACGCAGATGTCCGGCACGACCAACCGTCCCCGCTCGTCATACCGCACCCGCTCCGTCAGGCCGCGGTATCCCCGCCATGCCGCCTCGAGCCGGTCTTCCCCGACGCAGCCGTGGCGGACCGCCTTGACGATCGTGTATACGAACAGCGAGGAACAGGAAGTTTCGAGCCAGTTGTCCGGCCGGTCCCCCTTGTCCACCACCTGGTACCACAGGCCGCTCGCGCCGTCCTGGTAACGGATCAGCGCGTCGACGAAGCGGCCGAGCGCCGGCTTCAGCTCATCCCTGCCCGGATGGCCCTCCGGAAGCCAATCGAGAAAATCGGCCAGCGCCATGCCGTACCATCCGAGCGACCGCCCCCAGAACTCCGGCGAACAGCCCGTCTCCGGATTCGCCCACGGCGCCGCCCGCTTCTCGTCCCACGCATGGTACAGCAGCCCGGTGCGCCCGTCGGTCATGCGACGCCGCATCGTTTTCTCCCATTCGAGCACCATCGGGATCAATGCTTCATCGCCGTACCGGCGGGCGTACTGCATGGCAAACACGCCGCCCATGTACAGGCCGTCCAGCCACATCTGGTACGGGTATTTGTCCTTGTGCCAGAACGCGCCTTCCGTCGTGCGGTTGAGCGTGCGGAACAGGCCGCGCAGCTTGTCGGCCGCGATCCGGTATCGCCGCTCGCCGAACTCGTCTTCCAGCGGGAACAGGATCAGTCCCGCCATGATCGCATCCAGCTCGTCCCGGGCGAACAGGAAATTTCCCGCTTCGTCGATCAGGTGGTCCGCATACGCCTTCGGATAGCGCAAATACCGCTCGTCCCCGGTCGCCTTCCAGAGCTGCAGCATGCCGTGCAGGAAAATGCCCTGGTGATAATGCCAGCGGCCGGCGGGCGGAAGTTCCTGCGGGGCGTAGCGGTCGATCAGCGCGTCGCAGGCCTCCATCGCGTATTGCAGCGGACGCTTCCCTTCCGTCCGGCTGTCGTTCGGATTCTCCACCATTCATTCCTCCCATCGGTCCGTAAACAGATGATCCGCCACCGCGAAATGCTTCACCGGCAGGCCGGCCAGTTCCCGCAGCGCATACCGGATCAGTACGGCCTGCGTGCCGGCGTTCATGTCGCCTTCCGCCAGGCCGAGCCCGAGCACGATCGGCGGCGGCATGTCGGGGTAGGCTTCGCCGGGCTTCACCTGGGCCACGTTCGGAGCCGGCACGGAATGCCCCAGCTCGCGGGAAAAACCCCCGTCGCCCTGTTTCAGCCGTCCCATGTTCCGCAGCGTCATCTCGCAGATTTCCTCCAGCTCCTCCGCCGGAATGGCGAGCCGCATCGACGCCAGCAGGCTGATCGGGTTCCGGATGTAGCACATGTCCGTCGCTTCGTCTTCGCGCAGCGTCTCCAGAATGGAGCGGTAAATCTCCGCCTTGCGGGGCAGGGGAACGCCGAACCGTTCGTAGAAGATGTGCAGCTTGAACGTGCCGGAAATGCGCACATAACGGGTACCTTCCCCCCACAGCCCGCTTTCCGGATCCTGGATGCGGTTCAGATGGGCGAACGCTTCGCGCACATAGGGAGCGCGCTTTTCCGGCGGAAGCGCCAGCAGATGGACGGCGGAAGACGCGATGATATCGCATCCGCGCCAGCTGTTGGACAAGCTGACCGACCGAAGCCATTCCCCGTAGGCCGCGGGCGATTCCATATAGGCCGGCGTCGCCGGACTCCGCTCCGGAACCGGATGAAGCGGCTCCGCGCCAAGCATGCGCAGCGCTCCGAGGCTGTAGCCCAGCGCCCGGGCCACCGACACCCCGTCAAGCCGCATGTTCGGATCGGCATGGTAGAACAGGCCGGTGTCCGGGTCCTGTCTCGCCTGGAAAAAGCGAACCGCCTTCCGCCGCATCCTGTCGCTCCATCGTCCGATCAGTCCGGTTCGCTCCAGAATGTTCAGCGCCTGCGCCGTCGATTCGATATCCGGACCGTAAACGTTCGTCCGCCGCGAACTGGCGGCATAGTAGAAGCCGCCGCTCGCAACGTCGTATTGCCCGTCCAGCCATTCGAAAAAGCCTTCAAACCAGCGGTCGCCATCCTCCAGCAGCTTCTCCAGTCGACGGTTCCGGCCCATCGCGCGATTCACCCTTTGATCGAGCCGAGCAGCGCGCCCTTGACGAAATGCTTCTGCAGGAACGGGTAGACGAGCAGAATCGGCACCGTCGCCACCACGATGACGGCCATCTTGATCGTCTGCTCCGGCGGCCTGACATAGTCTTCGAGTGCGCTCGTATCCGCCGTCAGGCCGCTCGCGAGAATGACGATCTGCCGCAGAATGACCTGAATCGGCCACTTGTTCGCGTCGTTCAGGTACAGAATGGCCGGCAGGTACGTGTTCCAGTACGTCACCGCGTAAAAGAGCGAAATCGTCGCGATCGCCGGCATGGAGAGCGGAATGACGATGCGGAACAGGATGCCCCAGTCGCTGCAACCGTCGATTCTGGCCGATTCCTGGATGCCTTCCGGCAAGTTCTGGAAGAAGTTGCGCAGGATGATCAGGTTGAACGCGTTGATCGCCGTCGGAACGACCAGTGCGGCGTACGTGTCAATGAGCCACAGCGATTTCACCACGAGGAACGTCGGAATCATGCCGCCGCTGAACAGCATCGTGAACAGGACCATGAACATGAGGCCGCTCCGCCCGACCAGATCCCGCCGCGACAACCCGTAGGCCATGAGCGACGTGAGCAGCATGCTGAAGGCGGTGCCGAGCGTCGTCACGCCGACGGATACGGCCATCGCGCGGAAGATGGTGTTCGTGGAAAAAATGAAGCGGTAGGCGTCCAGCGACCATTTGGTCGGAATGAGCACGAACCGCTTGGTCGCCAGCTCCGCCACCGTCGTGAACGACCCGGCGATGACATGGATGAACGGCAGGATGCAGGCCAGCCCGATGAGCGCGAGCAGCGTATAGTTCACGATGTCGAACAGGCGACTGCCGATTGACTTGTCTTGCACCATGCGAAATTCCACCTTTGCGCATCCGGCGTATCGCTCAATAAATGCCTTCCTCGCCGGCTTTCTTGGCCAGCCAGTTGGCGGTCATGACGAGGATCAGGCCGACAACCGACTTGAAAAATCCGACCGCCGTGCTGTAGCTGAATTGGCCTTGCCTGAGACCCGCCGTATACACGTACGTATCGAAAATTTCCGCCACTTCGCGGTTCATCGCGTTCAGCAGCAGATACACGTGTTCGAAGCCGAGTTCCAGCACATCCCCGAGTTTCAGAATGAGCAGCACGACGATGACGTTGCGGATCGACGGCAGGGTGATGTGCCAGATTTGACGGAAACGGCTCGCTCCGTCCATGCGGGCCGCTTCGTAGAGTTCGGGGTCGATCGCCGCCATGGCTGCCAGGTAGATGATCGTCCCCCATCCGGCCTCCCGCCAGATGACCTGGAGGATGTAAACCGGCCGGAACCATTCCTTGCTCATCAGAAAATTGATCTTCTCGAAGCCCATCATCACCAGCAGTTCGTTCAGGATCCCGCGGTCCATGGACAGGATGACGAACGAGATCGACACGATGATGACCCACGACATGAAGTGCGGGATGTAGATCATCGTCTGGATCGTCCGCTTGAACAGTTCCTTCCGCACTTCGTTCAGCATGACCGCCAGGATGATCGGCACCGGGAAATAAAACAGCAGGTTCATCCCGAACAGGATGAGCGTGTTGCGCAAAATCATGAAAAACTGCGGGTCGTTGAACAGCCGTTGGAAATGCTTCAGCCCGACCCATTCGCTCTTCAGAATGCCGAGATACGGCTGGTAATCCTGAAAGGCGATGACCAGCCCGCCCATCGGCACGTATTTGAATACGACAAAGTACAGAAATCCCGGAAGGATCATCAGATAAAGCGCATGATTTTTGATGATCCGTTTCCACAGTCCGGAACCGGCTTTCCGGTCCGCGATCATCGGTTTCGGGGCGGCAGCTTCGTGCATGAGCATCTTCCTTTCCGCATCGGGCGGACGGCCGGCGCCCTCCTCCGGCGCCGGCGCATCCGGATTGCGGAGGCCGCCGCGGCGCCAATCCGGCGGCCTCCCGCCCGCGTGATCAATTCGACTGCGATTGCTGATACGAAGCGTTGAATTCGTCGATCATCTTCTGGCCGCCCTGTTTCAGCCAGTTGTCGATGACGGCCTGGAAGCCGTCTTCGTCAATATCGCCCAGGATGAACTTGTACGTCGCATCCGTGATCATTTCGCCGAGCCGGACGCCATCGAGCGTGTACGTTTCGGAATCGAGGGCCGCGGTCGGATCGTGGATCAGATAGTTGTTGTTGTCCAGAATGAGTTCCTCCGCCTTCGCCTTCGAGGGGGGCGAATGCTTGGCCTGCAGGAACCCTTCGATGGTCGATACGCCGCCGATTTGCAGCGCCTGATAGGGCTTGACTTCCCGGTCCGTGAGCGCGACGTCTTCCGAAGGCACCACAAGCCCGTCTTCGAGCGTATAGTGTTCGCCTTCGATCCCCCAATAGATCAGGTTGGCGAGTTCCGGACTCATCAGCTGGTCATAGAAGGCGAGAATGTCCCTCAGCTCTTCCTCCGTCTTCACCGCCGATTTCGGGAAGAGCACGAGCGAGCCGTAACCCGGAATCGCCCACACCTGGTAGGTGCCCTTCGGCCCGGCGATCTTGTGGTGAACGTCCAGCACCGCGTTCGGATTGACCTCGATGATTTTGCTGTGCAGGGTGCCGACGTCGGCCATCGAGCCGATGTAGGCGCCCGCCTTGCCGGTGATCAGCAGGTTCTGCTGGTCCGTCTTGCTCGTCACCGGGAACTCCTGGTTGATCAGGCCTTCCTGATGGAGCTTGCGGAAGAATTTCATCGTTTCCACGTATTCCGGGAACATGAACTCCGGCAGCAGCTTGCCGTCCTGGAAGCCCCAGTTGTTCGGCGTGCCGAACCAGGAGGCGACCGTTTTGAACGCGCCGTACACGAGGTCGTTGCGGTCGGTCAGACCGATCGTGTCGTTCAGGCCGTTGCCGTCGGGATCCTGTTCTGTGAACGCTTTCAGCATGTTGTAGAACTCGTCGATGTTGTTCGGCGCCGACAGTCCCAGCTTGTCCGCCCAGTCTTTCCGGTAAATGAGCCCTTGCCGCGACAGCGGACGCTCCTGATAGAGGGCGTAAATCTTGCCGTCCACCGCGGTGTTCCGGAGCACGTCCGGATTCAGCCGGCTCAGGTTCGGATAATCCTTGAGCAGCGGCCCGATCTCCCAGAATTGTCCGCTGCGGATGGCGCTGCGCAGCAGGATGTAGGAAGACTGGTTCTTGATGTAGACCGCCTTGGGCAGCGTGCCGGTGGCCATGGAAGCGTTCATTTTTTCATCGTAGCTTCCGTCCGGCACCCATTGAATCTCGAGTTCCGTGTTGGTCGCTTCTTCGAGCAGCTTTTCGATCTTGTCCGAAGGAACTTCCGGGGTGTGCAGATTGGCCATGATGGTGATCTTGACCGGTTCCTTCTTCGCTTCCTGCTTTCCCCCGCCGTCATGTTGCTGCGTCTGTCCCTGCCGGCTGCCGGCCGGCTCCTGGTTGCTTCCGCCCTTGCCCCCGCCGCATCCGGCCGCGATGACGGCGACGGCCGTGATGGCCGCGAGCAGCGCAAGCAGACGCTTTTTCGCCATGCCGATGACCTCCTTTTTTCGCTTTTTCGCTTGCCGCGTCATCAGCATAACGCCCGGCCCGCCGTTACGAACATAATCCCGGCATTTGCTGCCTCCCGCCGATCCGGCAAATTCCGGCCTTCGGCGGCGACATCCAATGCAGGGATTATTCCGGAAGGGGATGATTATGGAGGCGTTCCATGTCCGTCCGACGAACGCCGATGGGCTTCATTGATTTCCCGGATGATCCGATCGCCGCCTTCCTCCCGCCATCGGTCGACCGCGCGCCGGAAGCCTTCCTCGTCGATCATGCCGAGGATGAACTGCCAGGTGGCGTCGTCGATGATCCGCCGGAGCCATTCGCCCCGCTCGTTCCGGGTGGGGGAATCCAGCGCGGTCGTCGGATCATGCACCGCAAATGCGGCGTTGTCTTCGATCAGACGTTCCGCCTTCGCCCTCACCGCGAGCCCGAACTCCGGTTTCAGGAGGCCCGGAATCGTGTCCCGGCCGCCGACGAGGAGCGCGTTGTACGGTTTTACTTCCTTCGTGGTCAAACCGACGTCCCCGGAAATGTACGCCTTTCCGTTCCGCACTTCATAGTGGCGGCCTTCGATGCCCCAGTAGAGCAGATTCGCCAGTTCGGCCGACATGAGCCGGTCGAACAGAGACAGGACGGCGTCCAGCTCCGCTTCCGTACGGTTCGATGCCCTCGGGAACAGGACGGCCGTCCCGTACCCTTCGCCGGCCCAAATCCGGTAACCATGCGGGCCCGCGATCCGGTTGACCACATCGAGCTCGGCATCGGGATCCGTCTCCCGAAGCTTTGCCTGCAGCGTGATGACGTCCCCCATCGCACCGATGTAGACGCCCGCCGTGCCGCGGGTCAGGAGCGCCTGCTGGTCGACTTTGCCGGTCACGGGGAAATTCCGGTTGATCAGGCCCTCCTCGTGCAGCTTGCGGAAGAAGCGCATCGTGTCGATATATTCTTCAAACATGAACTCGGGAAGCAGCATGCCGTCCTTCTCGCCCCATCCGTTCGGCACGCCGTGGTACGAGCCGACCGTTTTGAACGCGCCGTAGACCAGGTCGCCCCGGTCGGCGAGGCCGATCGTGTCGTCCAGGCCGTTGCCGTCCGGATCATCATGGGTGAAGCGCCAAAGCATCTCGTACAGATCCCCGATGGACTCCGGCGCCTTGAGACCCAGCCGGTCCGCCCAGTCCTTGCGATAGATGACGCCTTGCCGGGAAAGGGGGCGCTCCTGGTACAGGCCGTAAATGCGGCCGTCGACCGACAGGTGGCGCAGCATGTCCGGCTTCAGGCGGGAAAGGTTCGGATACCGGTGCAGGCGGGAACCGATCTCCCAGAACATGCCGCTTCGCATCTCGTCCCGGAAATCCTGAAGCGAAGCCGCGTTCTTCAGGAAAAGCGCATGCGGCAGCGATCCCGTCACGATGGCGGCGTTCACTTTTTCATCATAGCTGCCGTCGGGTATCCAATGGATCTCGAGATCGACGTTCGTCAGCTCTTCCACCCGTTCTTCAATCCGCGGATCCGGCACCTCCTCCGTATGCAGGTTGGCGAAAATCGTGATCCGCGTCCGGTCCGGCCCGCCGTCCGCCATCCGTCCGGCCGCCGGCTTCCCGGCACAGCCGGCCGCCAGAACCGGCAATCCGGCCAGGAGCAGAAGACAGCCGATCCAACGCGCGAATTTGCCCATCCTGTTCACCTCCGGAATCGGCCTAATGGAAAGAGACATGATAAAATGATTATGGATGATTGTTGAACGCGCAACCGGATCCCAAATAAAATGAAACTACATCGCATCGGAGGAGAATGCAGCTTCATGTCCAAGTCGAGCATGTACATCCGGATGATCGTTTTCGGTTGCGCCATATGCATCACTTCGATTCTGGCGGTCGGCTTCTTCTCCTACATGAAGTCCTCCGCATCCATTCAGCGGCATGTCAGCCAAAGCAGCATCCAGATGATGCGCCAGTCGAAGGACGGCGTGGAGCAGGTGCTTCGAACCGTCGACTCGACGCTGAACTATGTGATCAACACGAGACAGCTTCAGGAAGCGCTTACACGTCCGCTTACCTTCTACGATTTCCAGTTGTACAACGAGCTCAAGCAGGAACTCGGCCTGCTGCAATCTCCGGAAACGAAGGTCACCGACGTCATCCTGGCCAACTCCGAATACGACTGGCTGATCAACAACCAGGGGCTCTACGCCTTTTCGAGGCATGGCGCCCGGGAAACCCTGGAGCAGCTGATGGATTCCGGCAGCTATACCCAATGGGTGCTGCTGGAGACGGACAAACTGGGCTCGAGCGACACGCAGAGCTACGCTTGTCCGTACACGATCGCGCTCATCAAGAAGCTGCCTTTGCGCGCGGCGGACAAGCGCGGCATCGCGATGGCCATGATTCCCGGCTGCCGCCTGGCCGAGATGATGGACGACCGGACCTTCTCCAGGGAGACGATGGTCCTCGCTCCGGACCATACGGTCATGATCCATGCCGATTCCCGTCTGGTGGGGAAACCGCTTACATATTCCAAGGAACTGCAGGAGTCCGACCTTTCCCGATTCGCCGAACCGTTCGGCCAGTTCGAAACGAAGCTGGACAACCGGCCGGTTTCGGTGACGTACGTCCGTTCCGATTTCAACGGATGGATCTATGTCTCCTTCACGGAAATGTCGGCATTCCGGCGGGAATCGAGGCAGATCGGACTCTTTACGCTCTATGTCTGCGCTGCCATCCTGCTGATCAGCGTCCTTCTCGTCTGGATCGGCAGCCGGCGGGTCTACTCCCCGATCCGGCAAATCTTCGAGCAAATCGCGCAGCGATTGCCGGAAACGAAGGCGAACGCGAAAAACGAACTGCAGGTCATCCACGAGCAGATCAGCGACCTGTTCGCGTCCAATTCCAGACTTCAGCGCGAACTCCGCCAGAACAGCCGGCAGATGCTCGCCTATTTCCTGCACCGGCTGTACCTGGGCCAGATCCATCCCGCCGAGATCCGGGAGAAGCTGGAATTTTACGGCTTCTCGCGGCAGGCCGATCCGTGGGATCACATGGCCGTGTTCACGCTGCAGATCGATGCGCTGGAACGGACGCGGTACAGCCGGCAGGACGTCGACCTGCTCATGTTCGCGATCGCCAACATCATCGAAGAAATGGTGCCGCCGGACGAACGGCTTCCCTCCGTCATGATCGACCAGACGCACGTGACGCTGGTGGGACGGAGCGGCGTTTCGGCCGGGGACTTCAGCGATTACGTCTACAAACTGACCGAGGACATCCAGCGCAACATGCGAAGATATCTGGACCTCGAAGTCAGCATCGGCATCAGCCTGCCGTTCCAGAGCCTGACCAAGGCGGCAAGGGCGTACCAGGAAGGCCTGGAGGCGCTCAAACATCGCCTGATACTGGGCGAAGGCGTCATCATTCCGTATGCGAGCCTCAACGCCGGCAAGCATACCCGGATTTATTACTATCCGAACCAACTGCATCACGAGTTGATCGACGCGATCAAGCTGGCCGACGAGGCGAAGGCCTTCGACCTGTTCGACAAATGGCTGGACGAAGTCTTCGGCAAAGAGCGCTCGCCCGACGAGTACCAGATTTCGCTGATCCGGCTGCTGAATGATATGATGATCGTCATGCAGGAAGCGGGCATTTCGCCGAGCCGGCTGAACATCGGGGACAAATCCCCGTACGAGGAGCTGTTGCAGCTCCACGTGCGCGCGGAGATCGGAAACTGGTTCCGGACGCGGTTGATCCGGCCCATCATGGAAGTGTTCCGTGAACGCCAGCAATCCCAGTACAAAAAAATATCGGACCAGATCATCGAAATCATCCGCAACGAATACGACACCGACCTGACCCTGGAAGCCTGCGCCGCGCGTCTCCATTACAATACCTTTTATCTGAGCAGCGTGTTCAAGAAGGAGACCCAGATGTCCTTCAGCGAATATCTGGCCCGATACCGGCTGAACGTGTCGAAGCGCTGGCTGGTCGAGACGGACATGTCGATCAGGGAAATCGCCGAACGGCTGACCTACAACAATCCGCAGAACTTCATCCGGTTCTTCCGCAAGATGGAAGGCATGACGCCGGGCCAGTACCGGAGCAAATACGCGCAGCCCGGCGGATGAACGCGCCGTCCGAAAGGCACCTCTTCCCGCGAGGGGTGCTTTTTCCTGTCCCGCGGCGCCGTGCGTCCTTCATCCGTTTCCGCGGCCGTCCCCGTACGGTATAATAAACGATATGCCTTGCGATGGGAGGGACGGCGATGCTGCCGAACTTCGATTTCATCTCGGATTCGACCGAGCAGACCGAGACGCGGTTCGTGACGTTCATCACGCCGAACCTGAACCGCTTCGATCTGGCCGTCACCAGGACGAACCGCTTCTACGGCAAGAAGCTCGTCACCGACCTGCAGCGGGGAATCACGGCCATCATCGGAACGGACGATCTGGATGAGGAGGGATACCTCGCGGAGACGTTCCGGCTGACGGAAGAGGAAGCGGCGGAACTGGAAACGTTCCTGCGGACGGTGATCGGGCCGGCGCATAGCCCGGACTGACGCGGGCCATACTGTAGGCGGCAGACGATTCCAAATCCGGGAGGCATCCGCCGTGGCCAGGGAAGGTTTCAAACCGGAAGATCGCCAGGAAGAAACCGATCTCGCCGTCGTGGAATCGCAGCGCAACGACCTGACCGCCGAAGAGTTCCCCGAAGGACCGTACGGTTCTCCGCTTGCGACCGAATCGCTCGGCAAGAGCGAGCCGCACCGGATCGACCAGCGCTCCCCGAGGCCGTTCAACTACGAAGATCTGGCGTTTCACGAAGGGATGGAGCGCGGCTATCCCGGCGATCAGGGCAAGCCGGACGAATTGGACCCGGAAGGATGATCGGTCCGGCCGCCATTCGTCCGGCTCATGCCGCTCCGGTTCAACCCCAGTTCTCCCCGAACGTCTCTTCCTTCCATCCGACGGTCACCTTGCGGCCGTCCGTCACGACCGGCCGCTTCACGAGGCGTCCGTTCGACGCGAGCAGCCGGATCTGTGCGTCCTCGTCCATCTCCGGCAGCCTCTCCTTCAGCTTCATCTCGCGGTAGGCTTCTCCCGACGTGTTGAAGAAGGCGCGGACCGGAAGTCCGCTCAGGCGCAGCCACTCCCGGATTTCCTCCTCGGTCGGCGGCTGCTCGTACAGATTGCGCAGTTCGAGCCTGCGCCCCCTCGCCTGAAGGTATTTCAGGGCGTTGCGGCAGCTCCCGCACTTCGGATAGTAGTAGACCTTCAGCGTCTCGTCCCTGTCGTTCGCCACGGAACATTCCTCCCCTTTCCGGAACCATCAGGTCCCGCGATCATCCAGCGATGCGAGCAGCCGTTCCAGACCGAGCAGATCCCCGGGAAGCGGCGACACGAACCGCATCCACTCCCCGGTCATCGGGTGCCTCAGTTCCAGCTCGGCCGCATGCAGCGCCTGGCGTCCCGCCGTCCGCGCGGCTTCCCGGAGCCATTCCGGATCATCCGGACCGCAGGGGCCGTACAGCTCGTCCGCGATGAGCGGGCAGCCGATGTGCCGCATGTGGACGCGGATCTGGTGCGTCCTGCCGGTCTCGAGCGTGAGGACCACCTTGGCGGCCCGGCCGCCGCCGTAGACGGCTTCCGTGTTGTAATGCGTGACGGACGGGTAGCCGTCCGGCGTCACGATCCGGAGGTGCGGCGCCGCCGGATCCCGGTCGATCGGCGCATCGACCGTGCCGCGGACCGGCGACGGCACGCCGCGGACAAAGGCGATGTAGCGCTTGCCGATGCGGCCGCGCTTCATCTGCTCCGCCAGCTGCTGGTGCACGTAAGGGTTCTTCGCGACGGCGAGGACGCCCGACGTATCCTTGTCCAGCCGGTGCACCGGGCGGAAGCGGTGCGCTTCGCCCCGCTTCATCCAATGGTAGATCACGCCGTTCGCGAGCGTGTTGTCGTAATAGCCCTTCGTCGGATGTACAACGATGCCCGCCGGCTTGTCCAGCACGAGCAGATGCGGATCTTCGTACAGGATGTTGAGCGGCATCTCGCGCGGCGGCACGTCGTCCGGCGCTTCCGCCTCCATGCGCAGCTTGATCCGGTCGCCCGCCGCCACGCGGTCCGACGTCCAGGCCTGTCTGCCGTTGACCGTAATGCCCGCTTCGGTCCGCCTGAGCCGCGCCAACAGCCGGCGCGAGACGCCGAGCCGATTTTTGAGCACCGTCCGGACGGTCTGCCCGGCGTCCTCCTTCCGAACGACCAGCTCGATCACGTCGCCTTGCATCCTGTCGTCCAACGCCTTTCACTTCCTCGGATGCTCATGATTCGTTCCCCGGAACACGACGGCGCCGCGCGCGTACTCGGCATCGGCGACGCCGAGGCGCGCGTTGGCGGCGCGGGCCGCGACGAAGAACCAATCCGACAGCCGGTTGAGGTACCTGAGCACCGCCTCGTTCACCGGATGAACCGCGGCGAGCGCCACGACGCGGCGCTCCGCCCGCCGGCAGACGGTCCGGCAGACGTGCAGCAGCGCGGCCGGCTCCGATCCGCCCGGAAGGATGAACCGGGCGACCGGCGGCGCCTCGCGGTCCAGCTCGTCGATCCGCCGCTCGAGCCGTTCCACCGGCTCCTCGCCCATCTTGAAAAACTCCGGATTCTCCGCATAGGCAAGATCCGATCCGCAATCGAAGAGCTCCTGCTGGATTTCGGCGAGTTCGTCCGCCATGTCGCCGAGCCCGTCCGCGCGCCGCAGCGCGGCCGCGGCCAGGCCGATGAAACTGTTCAATTCGTCGATCGTGCCGTACGCCTCCACCCGGACGTCGTCCTTGCGGACGCGTCCGCCGATGATGCCCGTCCGGCCCGAATCGCCTTTTCGCGTATACCACTTCATGCCGATTCCCGTCCTGTGCCCAAGATTCCGCGTCATGCACCACTATACCACAATCCCGGACGCCGCCAAAAGGAAGCCAAAAGGAAAAAGCCGGCGCATACCGCCGGCTGCCCTCATGATCCGTCCGTGCTTCGACGCTTGTGCCGCATGTACTCGTTGATCTTCTTGTCCAGTTTGCGGCTGGCCTCGATCACGCGTTCCGAACGCAGCGAATGTTCTTCCAGATAGACCAATTCCATTCGCCTCCGCAACCGGCAGATCTCGTCCTTGAGCAAATCGGCGGAAGCCGCCGGCCGAACGGCTTGCTGGTCGTGCTGACTGTCGGAACATCCTGCGCCGCCGGCCATCTGCGTTCCTCCCCCTCACCCGAAGCCCGGTCGCTTCCGGCACGACGCCGTCCCTCAACCCCGTTTCAATTTTTCGACGAACCGGCCGATCCGCTCGATCGCCTCGGTGAGCTGCGCCACGGAAGTGGCGTAGGAGCAGCGGACATGCCCTTCGCCGCCGCGGCCGAACACGTTGCCCGGAACGACGGCGACCTGCGCCTCCATGAGCAGCCGCTCCGCAAACGTTTCGGAATCGAGCCCGGTGGAACGGATGGACGGGAACGCATAGAACGCCCCCTGCGGCTCGTGGCAATCGAGGCCGATCTCGCGGAACCCCTGGACGACGAGCCTGCGGCGCTGATTGTAGGACTCGACCATGCGCTCCATCTCTTCCAGTCCGTTCGTCAGCGCTTCGAGCGCCGCGATCTGGCCCATGATCGGCGCGCACATGACCGTATACTGGTGAATTTTCAGCATCGCGCCGATCAGTTCCGGATGGCCGCAGACGTAGCCCATCCGCCATCCGGTCATCGCGAACGCTTTTGAAAATCCGCTCACCAGAATCGTCCGGTCCTTCATGCCCGGAATCGACGCGAAGCTGACATGCCGCGCGCCGTAGGTCAGCTCGGCGTAAATCTCGTCGGCGATGACGATCAGGTCGTATTTCTCCACGATCCGTGCGATCGGCAGCCAATCTTCGTACGTCATGATGCCGCCCGTCGGATTGCTCGGATAGCACAGGATGAGCGCCTTCGTGCGCGGCGTGATCGCCGCTTCCAGCTTGTCGGCGCGCAGCTTGAAGCTGTCCTCGGCATACGTTTCGACGCCGACCGGCACCCCGCCGGAGAGCGACGTAATCGGCGAATACGAGATGTAGCAAGGCTCCGGCACGAGAATCTCGTCTCCCGGATTGATCAGCGCGCGCAGCGCCAGGTCGATCGCCTCGCTGCCGCCGATCGTCACGAAGATTTCGCGCGCCGGATCGTAGTGCAGGCCGAACCGGTCCGCCAGATAGGCGGCGATCGCCTCACGCAGCTCCGGCATGCCGGCATTGGACGTGTACTGCGTTTTCCCCTTCTCCAGGCTGTAAATGGCCGCTTCGCGCACGTGCCAGGGCGTCACGAAATCCGGTTCGCCGACGCCGAGCGTAATGATATCCTTGCGGCCCTGGACGAGATCGAAAAACTTGCGGATGCCCGAAGGCTTGATGCTGCGAACGCCGTTCGACAGATAGTCCGACATGGATCTGCGGACCGGTCGGCTGATCGTGGTCGTCTGCTCCCTGTCCCTGATCACAAGCGACACTCCTCACGGCGAGATGACGAGCCTCTGATCACCTTCGCGTTCCTCGAAGATGATGCCGTCCTGCTTGTATTTTTTCAGAATGAAGAACGTCTTCGTCGACAGCACGGCGTCGATCGGAGACAGCTTGCTCGACACGAAGGATGCGACGTCCTGGAGCGTCTTGCCCTCCACTTCGACCAGCAGATCGTAGGCCCCCGACATCAGGAAGACCGACTTCACTTCCGGATATTGATAGATCCGCTCGGCGATGCCTTCGAAGCCGCGGCCGCGCTCCGGCGTGATCTGCACTTCGATCAGCGCCGTCACCTTGTCATCCGCGACTTTGCTCCAGTTCACGACCGCCGAGTACTTGACGATCACATGATCCCGCTCGAGCTCTTCGATCGCCCGCGCCACTTCCTCCTCCGAGGCGCCGAGCATCGTCGCGATGAGCGCCGGTGACCTTCGCGCGTCTTCTTTCAGCAGTTCGAGGATTTTGAGTTTGAACCCGTCGACCATTCCAGACCCTCCCCGGACCGAAGCGGATGATAATGATATATCATACACCCAATCCGCTTGTTCTGTAAAACAAAAAAATAACCGCCGGCGATTCCGGCCGTTGGAAGGTCACCCGGGAACATGTGCCATATGACCAGTATAACCCGGACGACGCGAAAAGGCGAGCCCCCGCTTGCCGCGCGAGGCTCGCCAGCGGCGGTGCCGCGCTCCGTCACCGCCCTTCCGCTTCACGGCAGATGGATCGTCTTGACGTGATTGAAATGGATGTAGACCGTCTGGCCGGATGCGTTCGCGATGGCCAGGAGCCCGCCGTCCAGCCCCTTCAGCACGCCGATCCGGTTCGGATGCTCGCCGAGGTCGAGCACGACGAATTCGCCGATCAGCTTGCGGACCTGCTGTTCGAACGTGCGCGAAAGCGAGACGGGGGACGGCTTGAGCGGGAACTGTTCCGGCGACATGCCGTACGGCGTCGACTGCGGCGGATAGGGCACGAGATATTTGAGATGATCGAGCGAGACGACGACGGAATGGTAGACGGGCGAATAGAAGACGAAGTAGTCGTTCATCACGCTGGTCACATAGCCGTGGATCGTCTGGCTGCCCGTGATGAACAGCTCCGAGAACATGCCCTTTGCGTTGAGCAGCACCTTGCGGTACGAAATCGGTTCGGACTGCGGTTCGAACGGCGGTTCGGCGGGCGTGTCCGAGATGCTTTCCGGATCGCCCGGCCTGAGCTGCTGCACGTGGACAATCGGAACATAGTAATACCGGCTCTCGCTGCGGATGACGAGAATGTCCGGGCCCGTCTCGAGCAGGACGCCTTGCACCGGAACCGCTCTGCCCGACAGCTCCACTTCGACGGGTTTGCCTGTCAGCGGATGGCTCATGCCGCATTCCTCCTTCCTATCCGATCCATTGTGTCCAGAGATGAAGCGCCGCCAGACTGACGAACAGCCCCGGCGGAATGACCAGCAGCGCGGTCCGGACCCAGGCTCCCCATCCGAAGCGGATGCCGTGCTGCTTCAGAATGAACATCCAGACGAGAGCGGCCAGCGTGCCGAGCGGCGTCAAGAGCGACCCGACGTCGCTGCCGATGATGTTCGCCAGATAGGCGATCTGCAGCGTGCGCCCGTCCAATCCCATGTCCGTCAGCGCCATCGTCCCGATCATGACGGACGGCAGGTTGTTGATCAGGTTTGACATGAGCGTGAGCAACCCGCCTGTCCACATAATCGACATGAGTCCCCCGGCCGCGATGTACGGCGCGGCCTGCGCGGTGATCCAGTCCGTCAACCCCGCGTTCCGCATGCCCGTGACGACGACGTAGACGCCGAATGCAAACAGGAGGATATGCCAGGGCGTCTTGCGGATCAGATCCGCAGGTCCGATGCCCGTCCATCTCCAGCGTATAAAAATAAGCGACGCCGCACCGGCAACCGCGATCCATTCGATCGGGATGCCGACCGCCTCTCCGGCGAAGAGGGACGCGCGGATCAGCACGACGAACGCGATGCACGTCTGGAAGAGGCGCCAGTCGGGCAAGTCGCCGCCGGCATCGCGAAGCGGATGGAACGGCGTCCTGCCGGACTCGATCGCCGATTCGGGAAGCCATCTGCCGGCGGCGGCACGCGGATCGATCAAGTTGCCGTCTTCGTGTGCGCCGCCCGCCTGCCTGCTTCCCTCCGGCAGCACGGCGATGCGCTTCGGGATCGCGCGCCAATGGATGAGAAGCAGCACCAGGGCGATGACCGCGATGCCGGCCAACGACGGCGGAATCATCAGCAAGGCGTACGTGTTCAGGTCGAGACCGACGATCCTCAGCGCGATCAGGTTCGCAAGATTGCTGACCCCGATTGGCGCGCTCGCGGCCGTCGCGACCATCGCGCCGCCGATCAGGTAGGGAATCTGCTGGTGGACCTTGAGCCTGAGCAGCCTTGCGACCTGGATGATGATCGGCGTCGTGATCAGGATGCTGCCGTCGTTGTTAAAAAACAGGGTCATCAGGAAGCACAGCGCCATGATGACCCAGTAGAGCCTTATGCCGGAGCCGCGCGCATACCGGATCACATTGTACGCCGACCACCGGAAAAAGCCGATGCTGTCCAATACGATCGACATGACGATCGTGCACAGGATGGTGACGACGGCACCGCTGACGATCCCGAACACCTCGCCGATCTCCTGCGGCTTGACGATGCCGATCAGGAGCAGGGCCAGCGCACCGCCGGCCGCCGGATACGCCTCGCTCATCCCCTTCGGCCGCCAGATGAGCAGGGTGATGGTGGCGACGAAGATCGCATACGCGCTGTACGTCTGAATCTCATGCATGATCGCGCGCCTCGCTCGGGACGGCGAGTTCCAGTCGATCCGCCCGGAGCGCGGCGGCGGCCGGTTCGGGTCTGCTGTCCGCGGGCAGCTTCATCAGCGCGTACAGCGGAATGCCCGCCAGGATGATGAGCAGAGCCGTGATCATGCGGATTCCCCCCTTGCGGGGCCGGCCGACGGGCCGGCCCGAAATGGATGATGATGAAACCGAGAAATGCCGATGTTGGCGGAAATGCGATATCGCTTGCGCCGAATCAAAGCGGCGCCGAAATCGTCACCGCCGCATTATCGCTTGTGGCCGGCGCCGCCCCCGCGCCGGCGCCGCGGCTGCCGTGACGCCCCTTGCTGCCCTGTTGTCCCCGGCTCGCCTGGCGCCCCCGGCTGGCCTGCGATCCGCTGCCGCTGCCGGAATCCCGGCCGCCCGAACGTTGACCCTGCGAACGCTGGCTGTCGTCTTTGGACTTGTCGTCGCTGCCGTCCCGCCGCGCCAGGCTCACCGTCCGGATATGGAACAGCGGAATGCGGATGACCTCCTTGCCGGAGACGAGCAGCAGCGTGTCGGGTCCGACCTCGACGATGAAGCCGGTCACCTTTTCGGGACCGCCCTGGTTGATCTGCACGAAATGCTTTGTCAGCCGGCGGAGGACGTCATGGAAGCTGTGTGCCACGATATACCCCGTCCGGCCGATGGTGCGCCCGATCGATTGGTTCGTCTTGCCCTCCGTGATGCTCTTGATGTGGTGCGTGTTCACATAGACGACGCCGTCCTTCGTGAGCAGCACGATGTAATCGGCATGCACGGCGATCAGCTTGCCGACAATCGATTCCGGACCGCCGCGGTTGATCTTGATGGTCTTGCCGATGAACGACAGCAGGTAGCTGACATGATGCCCGCCGTAACGGAACATCGGATAGAACATGCTTCATCCCTCCATTAAAGACTTGTGGACGCGTGGATTCCGGACAGTCGAACGAATGCCACCCTCCTTCGATCCGGTAAGTGCGGACATCCCTCCTGTCCTTGTCCCCTGTCTGGCGTCATGAAGGATTAAATGTAATACAAGCTTATGTGGCCGGTTGACAAGCGGTACTGGTTGAACAACCATTTCGCGTCAAATTGTGTTCAAGGCCAGTCCGACCGGACGGTGCGGTCATAGCTTGTATTAGCTCACGGCAAGAAGGAGGGATCTGCATGCCGGACAGACAAACCAATGGCGAGGGCCGGCGGACGCGTGGACCGCGGACACCCGGGCAACGGACAGCGGGTCAACGCACACAGGGACGTACGCCCGGACGGACGGCGGGTCAACGCACACAAGGACGTACGCCCGGACGGACGGCGGGTCAGCGTACGGCCGGCCGCACGCCCGGACAGCGAACCGCCGGACTGCGGACGCCCGGGCAACGGACGGCGGGTCAGCGCAACGCGGGCGGAAACACCGCCGTTGAACCCGCCGCCGAAGGACGCACACCCGGACGTCGCACGCGCGGCCGCACGCCGGGACGGACAGCGGGTCGTCGCACGCGCGGCCGCACGCCCGGACGGACGGCGGGTCAGCGCACGCTCGGTCTTCGCGCCGGCGATCAGGATCAGGGAACCGGCGAATCGGGGGCCGGAGACGGAGGCGAAGCCGGCGCTCCAACGCGCGGCCGGCCGGCGGTCCGCGGGACCGACTGGCCGTATACGGGGAGCTACTGGCCGGACGGCTGGTATATCACCGCTCCCGGCAAACGGCGGAGGTGACCGGGACGGCCCCGGCAGCATAGCGTAACAATGAGAATAGCCTATCGTCGCATGACGATAGGCTTTCATCATGTTCGGACCGCACGAACGCATGCCGGGAGGACGATGTCCATGCCATCCGCATCCCTGCCCAGCCGGCGCCTCCGCGTCGACCCCGCCTGGTGGGAGGCACTGCACCGCAATCCTTGGGACGACCTTGAAGCGGATGTGCTCGTCGACGGCAACATTCCCGCCAGGTTGAAAATCCGCGGCGGCCACACCCGGAGCTATCCCAAGCCGTCCTACGAGCTTCGCGTCACGGGCGGCCACACGTTCCACTGGAACGCCGAATACGACGATCCGTCGCTCATCCGCAACGCGCTTTCGTTCTATTTTTTCAATCTGATCGGCCTGCCGGCTCCGAAGACGACCCACTGCCTCCTGTATGTCAACGATCGTCCGCTCGGCGTCTATCTCGAGATCGAGGCGGTCGTGCCCGCATTCTTCCGCGCGCGGAACATCCGGTACCGCTCCATCATGTACGCCGCGAACGACAGCGCCCACTTCGGGCTGGAATCGCCCGAAACCGGAAACCCGAAGCGCTCGCTGTTCGAAGGCTACGAGCTGGTGGCCGGAGGCGAAGCCGCCAGAGAGCGGCTGGAAGCGTTCATCCGCGATCTGAACCGGCTCAAGGGTGCCGCGCTGAAGCGGCTGCTCGCCCGCCGCGTGGACGTCGACCACTATCTGAAATGGCTGGCGGGCGCCGTCCTGACCGGCAATTACGACGGATTCGAGCAAAACTACGCGCTCTACGAGCATCTGCCTTCGGGGAAATACCGCATGCTGCCGTGGGATTACGAGGGGACCTGGGGAAGGAACTGCTACGGGGAGATCTGTCCGGCCAGCCAGGTGCGGATCACGGGGTACAACACGCTGACCGCGAAGCTGCTCGGTTTCCGGGAGTACCGGGAGCGCTATTTCCGGCTGCTCCGCAGGCTGCTGGCCGGTCCCTTCACCGAGCGCAGGCTGATGCCCGTCGTCCGCCGGATGATGAACAACATTGCGGCGGCCGTGCGGGAGGATGACACGCGCAAATACGATTACCGCGAGTTCTTGAGGGAGCCGCGGATCATCCGCCGCTATATCCGGGAGCGGCGCGCGTTCGTGCTGCGCGAGCTCGCCCGCCTGACGGGCGGGCAGGCCCGCGTCGCGGCGGCCGGGCGGCCCGGAAAGCCAAACGGAACCCGGGGACCGCGAAACGGAGCCCGGCCCGGAATCCGCGGCAGGCGCGCGGACATGCCGGCGCTGTGAAAGCAGGACGGACGCCGGGAACCGGCAAAGCGGGACCCGGCCCGGCAAACGCGCCGGCGCGATGCCGCGTGCGGCCCGGGCAGGCGGAGATGCGCCGGCGGACGGCCTGCCGTGTCAGGCCGACAGTTGCCGGCGCATGAACAGCCAGCCCGCGAGCGGAGCGGCGCCTACCGCCAGCAGCAGCCAGGCGAGCGCGGCGGGCGATTGCTCCCGGGCGACGACGGCAAGATAAATCGCCAGGCCGAGCACCCTTCCCGCGCAAAGCCCGGTCTCCCGCAGCACGATCAGCTCCTCGCGCCGCTCCACATCCTCGTCCGTCCTGCCGACCAGATCGAACACGGCCGAAGTCATCGGAATGATGTACAGCGGCATGAACAGCGCCGTGCCGACGCCGGTGGCGAGCAGCGCCGCGTATCCGGTGTCCGCGAGCAGAATCGCGGGCAGACCGGACACGGCCGCGGCGCCCGCGAGCATGGCCGCGCGCCGGAAGCGGGGGCGCAGCAGCCGGCCGGCCAGCCAGAAGGAGCCGAGCGCCGTGAGCGAGGTCCAGAAATTGTAGCCGCCCACGCTCTGTTCGCGGCCCGTGGCGAAGTAGACGAGCAGTCCGAGCAGGAACAGCCAGACGCCTTCCCGGAGCCCCTGCGCGGCGAGTGCCGGCACGGCGGAGCGCCACGGGTTGTCCTTCGTCCGCAGTTGGCTGAGGCCGTAGGACCAGTCGAACGCGCCGCCCGTTCGCCTCTTCTCCAGAAACAGGCTGAGCAGCGCCGCGCCCGCGAACATCGCGAGCGACGTCGCGAACACGATCCGGTATCCCCTGGTGCCGCCGGACAGGGTGATGAATGTGCCCGACAGCCACGGGGCCGCCATTCCGGCGAGCGACGTGAGAAGGCCGGCCCAGCCGTTGAACCGGTCGCGGTTCTCGCGGTCGGTGATCTCGAAATAGACGACGTTGTAAGCCAGCCAGAACAGGCCGACGGCCAGCCCGTTCAGCGCCCCGAGCGCCGCCGTCCACCCCGCGGCCGCGTCGCCGAGCAGCAGCACGGCCAGATAAAAAAGGGCCGATGCGGCAAGCCCCGCCCGAAGCGCAATCGTCTTGTCATGCCGCTTGACCCAGGCTCCGGCGAGCCAGAACGCGCAGCCCGACGCAAGATGCTGCGCCAGCGCGAACCAGCCGACGGCCGCGTGGGACTGGCTGGCTTTCCACAGATAGACCGGCACGAACGTGCCGGACAGCGCGCCCGCCGCGGCGAACATGCCCTGCACCGCCAGCAGCAATACCGCCTGCCGGCCGAGCGCGGGCCGGGACGTGTGCGGATCGCCGCCGCGCACCCGGCCGGCCAGCGCGCGCGGCGAGCGCGCAAATGGGGCCGTGCGGCCCACGGAAATAAATTTGCCCTGCGCCATCGCCAGCCTCCCGTAGACTCCGTCTTCCCTAAGTTGCCCGTTCGGGCGGGAAGTCATGTCATGCGGGATCCCGGCCCGGGCGCAGGGCGCCGCCGTTCGATCCTTCGGTCAATCCCGTTTCGCTTCGCCGCCGTCTTCGTCGTCGCCGCCGAGATTGTCGAGCAGCCGCTCACGGTCTTCCGGGGCGAGCAGGGTGTGCATCTGGTGGCAATTCGGACAGACGTACCAGATCAGGCGGAACGGCGCGGGCAGGAGCGCCCGCTTCAACGCCGGCGGCACGGTCGGCTGCCAGCCTTCCGCGCCCACGGTCTGCGTGCCCGCCTCGATCATGTACTCGCGGCAGGACGGGCATTCCGGCACTTCCAACTGTTCGATCAAAATCTTCTCGAGCTTGCCCGCCAGCGCGATCAGCCGCAGGTTGACCGGACGGAAGCCCTCCAGGTCCGAATCGCCCGCGAACCGGCCGCGGTCGCCGCGGTCCTCCGAATCCGCGCTCTTCTGCTCTCCGCCTTCGCCTTCGTCCGCCAGACCTTCGTTCCGCTCCAGTTCCACGCTGATCGTCCGGTAATCGCCGAGCTCATTTTCGCAATACGGGCAAATGTTCTCCTCTCCGGTCTCTTCGTCCCAGGCGATCTCCGTCTGACACCATGGACATATCGTCGTGTGCTCCATCCGATCCGACATCCTCCCGGCCGCTCCGGAGCCTGATTCGCCTCCGGGCGGAAGTATCGCATCACATCAAATACACAACGCCCGCAATGATGAAGATCGCCGCAATGACCAGCAGCGTCCCCCACAGATACTTCAACGCTCGTTCCTCCCCGCCGGCGCTTGCCGCTTATGACAGGACGGTCGCGCCGATGACATAAGAGAGCGAGATCGAGATGATCATGGCGATGAAGCCGACCGCCCGGTTATCCCGCCTCAGTTCGTCGTCGATGCGGAACACGGGCGTGAAAAATTCGAACAGGAAATAGGCGACGAGCAGCAGCACGAAGCCGAAAGCCGCCCAGAGAATCGACTGGTACAGCGAATCGCCGGACTGGATCGAGAAGCGGAACAGGTTGCAGATGCCGAAAATTTTGCCCCCCGTCGCCATCGCCACCGCCAGGTTGCCGTTCCGGATCTCGTCCCACGTCTTGTACCGGACCACCAATTCGAAGCAGTAGAGGAAGATGATCAGCGCGATGATCGCAACCGAAAAATAGGCGACGAACGCGAAGTACGGATTGCCGAGCCATTGGTCCAAAGCCTGCTCCACCGTGATCATCCCCCTTTACGCGCCCGTGCCCGGAGCCGTCCGGGCCCGGCGGCTATTTCAGTTCGGCGACGGTCACGCCGATTCCTCCTTCGCCGTAGGTGCCGTCGCGGAACGATTTGACGAGGCGGTGCTTGCGCAGAAAGTCGCGGATGCCCGCGCGGAGCACGCCGGTTCCCTTCCCGTGGATGATCGTGACCTGCCCGAGGTTCGCCAGGTACGCTTCGTCGAGGAAGCGGTCGACCTCGAGCAGCGCGTCCTCCAGCGTGCTGCCGCGCAAATCCAGCTCCATGCGCAGGTCGCCGCGCGTGCGCTTCAGGCTCGCCGCCGGCTGCAGCTCCTTCGCTTTCGCCGGCTGCACCTTCTCCAGGTCGGTAAGCGCGACCTTCATTTTCATGATGCCGAGCTGGACGAGCGCTTCCGACTCCTCCACCTCGAGCACCGTCCCCTTCCGGTTCAGGCTGACGACCGTCACTTCGTCGCCCGGCTCGACGCGGGCCGGCTTCCGGTCGCGCCGCGCGTCCGGCTTCGGCGCAAGATCCGGCACCGCCTCGTCGAGGCGGCGGAGCGCCTCGGTCAGCTTGTGCTCCTTCAGCGACGCCGCTTCCTCCATCGCCATTCGCCTGAGGTCCGCGATGATTGCCTCCGCCTCGCGGCGCGCCTTCGCGACCGCCTCGCGCGCCTCCTCCTGCGCCTTCCGCAGCAGCCGGTCGCGCTGCTCCTCGAACCTGCGAAGCTCGGCGGCATGCCGCTCCTTCAGGCGCTCCATCTCGGCGCGCAGCGACTCCGCGGTCCGGCGCTCGGCCTCCGCGCTCCGGCGGTCCTCCTGGAGCGACGCGATCATGTTCTCGACGCGCCGTTCCTCCTCGCCCACCTCGCCGCGGGCGCGCTCGATGATCGATCGCGGCAGGCCGAGCCGCTCGGCGATCGCGAACGCGTTGCTCCGGCCCGGCACGCCGACGAGCAGCCGGTAGGTCGGGCTGAGCGTCCGGATGTCAAACTCCATGCTGGCGTTGATGATGCCGGGGCGGTTGTAGGCGTATGCCTTCAGCTCGCTGTAGTGCGTCGTCGCGACGATCCGGCAGCCCATCCGGTGGATGTGCTCGAGGATCGCGATCGCGAGCGCCGAACCTTCGGCCGGGTCGGTGCCGGCGCCCAGCTCGTCGAGCAGCACGAGGCTCTTCGGCGTCATTCCGCGCAGCATGCGGATGATGTTCTTCATATGTCCGGAGAACGTGCTCAGGTTCTGCTCGATGCTCTGCTCGTCGCCGATGTCGGCGTAGACCGCGTCGAACACGCTGAGCTCGCTGCCGTCATCCGCCGGCACGAACAGCCCGGACATCGCCATCAGGCTGAGCAGGCCGATCGTCTTCAGGGTGACCGTCTTGCCGCCCGTATTCGGGCCGGTGATGACGATCGCCGTGTACGATCCGCCGAGCTCCACGTCCAGCGGCACGACCGACTCCGGCGGAAGCAGCGGATGGCGCGCGCGCTTCAGCTTGAGGTAGCCGCGGTCGTTCATCCGCGGAAGCGAAGCCCGCATCTCGCGGGCGAGCCGCGCCTTCGCGAACGCGAAATCGAGCGCCGCGAGCAGCTCGAGGTTCGCGGACAGATCATCGGCGTGATCCGCCGTTTCGGCCGTCAGCCGCATCAGGATGCGCTCAATCTCGCGCTCCTCCGCGATCTTCAGCTCGCGCAGCCGGTTGTTCATCTGCACGATCGACTCGGGCTCGATGAACAGCGTCGCCCCGGAGCCGGACTGGTCGTGCACGATGCCGCCGAAATGCGCCCGATATTCCTGCTTCACCGGGATGACGTACCGGTCGTTGCGGATCGTGATGATCGCGTCCTGCAGCATTTTCTGGACGGAGGGCGTGCGGATGAGCTGTTCGAGCTTCTCGCGGATGCGCGCCTCTCCTCCCTTGAGCTCCCTGCGGATGGCCGCCAGCTCCGGGCTGGCCTGGTCGACGACGTACGCCTGCTCGTCGATGCAGCGGGCGATCGATTCCTCCAGCTCGCGATGTTCGGTGATCCGTTCGGCCAGTTCATGGAGAAGCGGCAGCGGATGTTCGCCGTGAATCTGCGCGATGTGGCGCTTCACGAGCCGGCCGCCGCGCGCCGTCCCGGCGATCTCCAGGAGCTCCGCCGGACTCAGCACGCCGCCGATCTTCGCGCGCTTCAGGGCGGCGCGGACATCCGCGATGCCGCCGAAGGGCGGCGCTCCCTTCAGCCGTTCGGCGGCGAACGCCTCGTCGGTCGCCCGGAGCCTCCGGCCGACTTCCTCCGGGTCGCCGGCCGGCTTCAGGCTTCCGCACAGTTCCGCGCCGAGCGACGTTTCGGCATGCGCCTTGAGCCGCTCGATGATTTTCGGGTACTCGAGGATGTGCAAGAGTTTGCCGTCCACCCGTCACAACTCCTCTCAGCCCCCTATTATAGCCGATGCGCGGGACGGGTGCCATCGAGCCGCTCACGATGTGCGGGACGGATTTCGTCAGCGCGATGCAAAACCTGCCAAACATGAACCCTCCGATTGCGGGAACACTAACGCCGAACCCGCATCATTTCGAGGCGGAAGCGCAGCCTTTATTCGCATCTCGCATCCCATCCCAAGGAGGAAATTGCGATGAACATCATCGGAACCATCGTTCGTTTCGTCGTCTCGGCGCTCGTCCTGATGGTCGTCGACTGGATCGTTCCGGGTTTCGACGTGGGCGGGTTCTGGAGCGCCCTGTTCCTTGCCATCGTGATCGCGGTGCTCGGCTGGATCGTCGAAGGCCTGTTCGGCAAGAAGGTTACGCCGTTCGGACGGGGGATTGTCGGATTTCTGGCCAGCGCGGCGGTCATCTGGATCGCCCAGTTCATCGTCGGCAACGTGGAAGTGTCCTGGCTCGGCGCCATCCTGGCCGCACTCGTGATCGGGATCATCGACCTGTTCATCCCGATCGGCTCGCCGTACGAAGCGGGCAAAGCGGGCAAGAAATCCTGAATATCCCGACCGCACGGACACGCGACGGCGCCCGCGTTCCGCCGGAGGCGCCCCGGGCATACGCCCCGCCGCGGCCGGAGGCAGCGCGGAAGACGACCCGGTTCCGGCCCGGCCGCCGCGCCATCCGGCGGACGGCATGCCGCGGATCGTTTTCCGCGAATTTCTCCGCGAACGCCGGCCTTCGCCCGCTTCACCGCCGTTCGGACGGAGCCGCTTTCGATGCAGCTTTCCGGGGGGAAAGCTGTTTTCGCGTTCACGCATTTGTCAAACTTCATCCAACAGTTTGTCACGTCCCGCTTTGAAAAATCCGTTACAATGATAAATGTCACAAACCGTGAAATTTTTTCGGTCCGATTCGGAGGGAAGCGGGATGCGGATACGATTTCCGGCGGCCGCGGCCGCGGCGCTCGCGCTGGCCTGCGTGCTTGCCGCGTGCGGAAACGGCGGGAACAAAGCCCCGGAGGGCATCATCATCGACAAATCCAACCAGACGCAGACGGACAGCGTGCTGGAAGTCAGGGCGAGGAATTTCGAATTTGACCGTTCCGAGTATCGCGTGAAGTCCGGCGAAGCCGTGCGGTTCCATTTCGTGAGCGAAGAAGGGGTGCACGGCATCGAAGTGCCGAAGACCGGCATCGAGCTCCGGGACGGCCAGACGGTGACGGTCACGTTCGAGCAACCGGGGGAATACGAGATCATCTGCAACATTCCGTGCGGCGTCGGCCACGCGAAAATGTTCGCGAAGCTGATCGTCGAGGCGTGATGTGGCGACGGGGCCGGGGATGCCTCGCTTCAGCCCTCTCCGGGAAAAAGGTCGGTCGGGATCCGTGCATCCCGACCGACCTTTTCGTTTCAGCCGTTCGATTCGATCAGCTCGATCCATTCGTTGAACTCGTTCTGCAGCTTCGCGTATTCTTCCTTGAGCCGGGTGTGCTCGACGTTCAGCCGATCGTAGGCTTCCTCGAGCTCCGCGATCCGGCTCTCGGCGCCGTCCTTCGCCTGCCTGAGCTGCTCCTCGACGGCCTCCAGCTTCCCGCGCAGCGCGTCCGCTTCCGCGCGGGCGCGCCCGGCCTCCGCTTCGAACTTTGCCGCCCACTCGGCCGCGCGCGCGTCCGCCTGCCGGCGCTCCTCCTCGAGCGCCCCGGCGCGGGCGCGCCACTCCTCCGCTTCCGCGGCGGCAAGCTCCAGCTCGCGGATCCGCTCCTCCAGCCGCAAGGCCCGCCCCGCCTGCTCGTCGCGCTCGCGGGTCAGGCGCTCGAAGCTTCCCTGGAGCTCGCGCAGCTTCTGCTCGAGCTGCCGGACCCGGCCCCGCAGTTCGCCGGCCTCCCGCCCGGCCTGCTCCGCATCGTTGCGCCGCTCTTCCGCCTCGCGCTCCGCCGCCTCGGCCCGTTCGCGCAATCCGGCGGCCTCGCGTTCCCGCTCCTCGGCCTCCCGCCGCAGCTCCGCGATCTGCTGCTCAAGGGCGGCTTCCCTCGCCTCGGCTTCCCGCCGCAGTTCGGCTTCCCGTTCCTCGTACATCCGCCGCCAGTCCGCCTCGGCGGCCGCCAGCCGCTGATCCGCTTCGCGGCGGCGCTGCGCCGCTTCCTCCTGCGCCCGCTGCCGCTCGGCGGCCATCTCCTGCCGCAGGCGCTCCCGCTCGGCCAGAAGCCGATCGATCTCCGCCCGCGCTTCCGCGAGCTCCTCCTCCGCCTTCCGGCGCCGTTCCGCTTCCTGGCGCAGCCTCGCCGCCTCCTCGCGCAGGCGGATGACCTCGTCCGTCATGTGAACGGCGGTCAGCACGGCAATCCGCGGCATGTCCAGCCGGGGAAACTGGCGGGCCATCCGGTTCATGTAATCGTCCACCGCCTCCGCCACGCGCCGGATGTGCTCTGCGCTGGCATGGCCGGTCAGGCGGTACTGCTGCCCGAATATATCGACGGTCACCCGGGTGCGTTCGGCCTCCATGATCGGTCGCTCCTCCCTTCGTGTCGTTGCGATCGGCGGCGCCGCGCCTGTCGGGGCGCAGAGCATGCGGCATCCAAGCACAAAGCCGCACCGAATATCCGACGTCATTACTTCGATGCGGCTTTGACCGTTTCCTGCCTGCCGGCCGCCTACTTGCGCAATTCGGCGCCGAACGCGCGGGCCAGCCGGTCGACGATCGCGGCGTGGCGATCGTTCACTTCCTCGTCCGTCAGCGTCCGCTCCGGATGGCGGTAGACAAGCGAGAACGCGACGCTCTTCTTGTCCGCGCCGAGCCGGTCGTCAACGTACACGTCGAACACGTCGACCGACTCGAGCAGATCGCCGCCCGCTTCGCGGATCGCCCGGAGCAGGCCGCCCGCTTCGACCGAGCGGTCGACGAGCACCGCGAGGTCGCGCTCGACGGACGGATAGCGCGGCAGCGGCTGCTGGGTGATCGCCGTATCCGCGTGCGCGTACAGCTCATCCAGCGCGAGCTCGAACACGTAGGTGTCGTCCAGCTCCTCCTTCCGCTGGAGGTCCGGATGCAGCTGGCCGACGTAGCCGACCAGCGCCTCGCCCGCGCCGGTGTCGAGCCAGATCTTCGCGGCCCGGCCCGGATGCAGGTTGTCCGGCGCGGCCGCTTCGTAGCGGACCCGCCCGCTCAGGCCGAGCAGATCAAAGATGAGCTCGACGACGCCCTTCGCGTCGTAGAAATCCACCGGCTCCGCCTTGACGTTCCATTGCGCGTCCGTCCGGCTGCCGGTCAGCAGGCCCGCGATCCGGTGGCTCTCCCGCGGCAGCCCCGTGAGCCGTTCCTCGTTCGTGAGGAAGACGCTGCCGATCTCGAACAGCCTGAGATCCGTGTTCTTCCGGTTCCGGTTGTAGATCGCGGCATCGATCAGGCTCGGCACGAGGCTCGTGCGCAGCTCGCTCCGGTCCTCGCTCATCGGCATCGCGACCCGGATCGGCACCGCGCCCTCGGCGAGCAGCGTAAACATGCGCGTTCGGGACGGATGCGTGAGCGAGTAGGTGAACGTCTCCTGCAAGCCCGCGTCGGCCAGCCTTTCCCGGAGCGCCCGGCGGATCGCCTGCGGTCCGGTCAGCCGGCCGGCCGTCGTGCTGCCTTCGATCGCCGTCGCCGGGATGTTGTCGTAACCGTAGAGCCGCGCGACTTCCTCAATCAGGTCCTCGGGAATGGAGATGTCGCCGCGCCGGGTCGGCACCTTGACGGTGAAAACGCCGTCCGCGGACAGCCCGGATTCGAACCCGAGCCGCGAGAAAATGCCCTCCACCTCCTCCGCGGACAGCGACGTGCCGAGGCGGCCGTTGATTTTCGCCAGCGGCACGCGGACGACGGCCGGCTCTCCCTCGCGCACGACGGCCTCGACGACGCCCTCCGCGACCGTGCCGCCCGCGTAGCGCGCCATGAGCTGCGCGGCGCGGTCCACCGCCGGCACGACGCGCGACGGGTCGACGCCCTTCTCGAAGCGGAGACTCGCCTCCGAGCGCAGCCCCAGGCGGCGGGACGTGCGGCGCACCGACGCGGCGTCGAACGCGGCCGATTCCAGCACGACGTTCACCGTCCCGTCCGTCACCTCCGTGTTCGCGCCGCCCATGACGCCGGCCAGCGCCACCGGGCGCTCGCCGTCCGTAATGAGCAGCATGTCCGGGTCCAGCTTGCGCTCCTGGTCATCGAGCGTCACGATCGTCTCGCCCGGCCGCGCGAGCCGCACGTCGATCCGGCCGCCCAGCTTGTCGGCGTCGAACGCGTGCAGCGGCTGGCCGTATTCCAGCATGACGTAGTTCGTGATGTCAACGATGTTGTTGATCGGACGGATGCCGGCCGCGATCAGCCGGTTCTGCATCCATTGCGGGGACGGGCCGACCTTGACCCCCTGCACGTACCGGGCCGCGTAGCGGAAGCAATGATCCGGCGCGCTGATCGTGACGGCGATCCTGTCGGCCGCCTTGACCGGCCCGGCGGTCACGCCCGCATCCGGCAGCTTCACCGCGCGGCCCGTCAGCGCGGCCGTCTCGTACGCGACACCGATCATGCTGAGGCAGTCGGCGCGGTTCGGCGTAAGATCCAGCTCAAGCACCGCGTCGTCGAGGCCGAGCACCTCCGTGATCGGCGTGCCGATCACGCTGTCCTCCGGCAGGACGAGGATGCCCTCCTGCATCTCCTTCGGCAGCAGCCTGTCGTTGATGCCGAGCTCCTTCGCGGAGCAGATCATGCCCTGCGATTCGACGCCGCGCAGCTTCGCCCGCTTGATCGTGACGCCGCCCGGCAGCTTTGCGCCGATCAGCGCGACCGGCACCTTCTGCCCCGCGGCGACGTTCGGCGCGCCGCAGACGATCTGGAGAATCTCGCCGGTTCCGGCATCGACCCTGCAGACGCTGAGACGGTCCGCGTCCGGGTGTTTCTGTTTTTCCAGCACATGGCCCACGACGACATTCGAGACGCCCCTGTTGCGCTGCTCCACCGTGTCGACCTCGATGCCGCCGCGCGTCAACATCTCGGCCAGCGCTTCGGGCGCAATGCCCTCCAGGTTGATGTATTCCTTCAGCCATTGATACGAGACTTTCATCGCGATTGAGCCGCCCCTTTCCCTACATCCGCGCGAATTGGCGCAGGAACCGCATGTCGTTCAGGTAGAAATTCCGGATGTCGTCCACGCCGTACTTGAGCAGCGCGACGCGCTCGATGCCGAGGCCGAAGGCGAATCCGCTCACCTCGTTCGGATCGTATCCGCCGTACTCGAGGACGCGCGGGTGCACCATGCCGGCGCCGAGAATTTCGAGCCAGCCGGTGTGCTTGCACATCCGGCAGCCGCTGCCGCCGCATTGCACGCAGGTGACGTCGACCTCGACGCTCGGCTCGGTGAACGGGAAGAAGCTCGGCCGGAGCCGGATGCGCGTCTGCGGGCCGAACATCGCGCGCGCGAATTCCAGCAGCGTCCCCTTGAGGTCGCTCATGCGGATGTTCCGGTCGACGACGAGGCCCTCGACCTGGTTGAACTGGAACGAGTGCGTCGCGTCGTCGTCGTCGCGACGGTACACCTTGCCCGGGCAGATGATCTTGAGCGGCGTCCGCCCGTTCATCGCCCGCATCGCGCGAATCTGCACGGGCGACGTCTGCGTGCGGAGCAGGATCTCGTCCGTGATGTAGAACGAATCCTGCATGTCGCGCGCCGGATGGTCCTTCGGCAGGTTGAGCGCCTCGAAGTTGAAGAAGTCCGTCTCGACCTCCGGACCTTCGGCGATCGTGTACCCCATGCCGAGGAACACGTCCTCGATCTCGCGCGTCACCCTCGTGAGCGGATGGATCGCGCCCGCCGGCGGCTTCCGTCCCGGCAGCGTGACGTCGACCGTCTCGGCCTTGAGCCGGCGCGCCGTCTCCTCCTCCCGGAGCTGACGCAGCTTCTCCTCGATCATCCCTTCGATCGCGGCGCGCACCTCGTTCGCGATCCGGCCGACGACCGGCCGCTCCTCGGCCGTGAGGCCCCCCATGCCGCGCAAAATTTCGGTGAGCGCGCCCTTCTTGCCGAGATATTTGACCCTGAGATCGTTCAGACGGGCGGGGTCGCCGGCCTCCGCCAGCTCCCGCAGCGCTTCCTCGCGGAGCGCTTCCAGACGTTCCTTCATCGCGATTACCTCCGGACTTGTGCTGTCTTGGGCTTCAACAAAAAATCCTCCCGCCCCGAAAGGGACGAGAGGACCGTGGTACCACCCTTCTTCCAGCCGCGGCGGCAACGGACGCGCGATTCATGCCGCGCTTCCGCGCGCCTTCCGGCCGGCGACGCACGAGGCGATCGCAGCCGGCGGCTGCTCATTGTGCGGATAACGGACCGCGCCGGGCACAGCCTACTGGGGAACCGCGGGCTTTTTCACCATGCGGCATCCCGTTCAGCGGCCTGCTACGGAGGGAATTTCGGCAGCCGGCTGACGCGGGGACGCTCTCAGTCTCCGGCGTCCCTTCCCTGTGCGCCCCTGTGACTGCTTACTCGTCTCCGTCATCGCATTTCGACCGGATTGCATTGATATCTATTATAGACAATTGGATACGGTTTGCAAGTGCGGCGCGGGCGTCGCAGGCAAGATGCCGTCAGTTCCGGGCCCGCTGTTTTCTTTTTTCCAGGTAGAGGACCAGCGAAAGCGTGAACGCCGTAATCGACAATATCCACGACACGATCAGCATCACGAGCATGCGCGTGTCAGCGGAACCGCCGTCCCCGTCGTTCGCCGCGGAAGCGGCGCCCTGCGTTCCGCCGTGGCCGTCGTCGACCGGATCGCCGGGCACGACGACGGTGACCGGCGCGGGAGTGGGCGAATCGGTGTCCGGCGCGCCGATCCATTCGACGACGCTGCCGTCCGCGTAATGCTGGTACGCCTTCCAGACGAGCCGCGTGCCGGGCTCCACGTCGGGCAGCACGCGCCCGGACATGCGGAACTCCGTGAACTCGGTGACGTCGAGCCCGTGGCCCGGTTCGGCCGTCCAGGTCACTTCGGTGATCGCCTGATCGGCATTGCGCTCGAATGCGACCGTCCAGCCCGGCTTCGGCTCGAACCGGCTGACGGACACGCCCTCGGGGAACACGACGCGCACCGCGGTCGTCTCGGTTCCTTCCTTCTCGCTCGGCACGCGCACCGTGAATACCATATACGATCCCTGGACCGCTTCCTGCGGCGAGATCGTCACATGCGCCGAGGCCGGCCATGCCGCCGTCAGGAACAGGGCGAAAGCCGCCGCCGCCGCGATGATTCGCTTCATCAAATCGAATCCCGTCCTTTCCGGTAGAATCGGTTTCGATTCTAGCGCGGCGGACGGGATGCGACATGACGCGAAAGGGCTATAAAATTGAACAATTTATAAACTCGTGCCGGTCACCTGTTCACCACATGCTCCGCGCCGCAGCGCGATGCATTCCCCATCCGTTCCGCCGGCGTCCCGGTCCGGTCCTTCGCCTGCATGAAGCCGACGGGCCCGTGTTTCGTCACCGGGCTCCGTCCCGATCCCCTTCCCTGCCGACGATGCCGGTCTCGTACGCGTACCGCGCCAGCTGCACCCGGTTGTCGAGATGCAGCTTCTGCAGAATGTTCTTCAGGTGGTTTTTGACCGTATGCTCCGACAGGCCGAGATGCTGCGCGATCTCGCGGTTCGACTCGCCGTTCGCGACGCGCTCGAGCACTTCCCGTTCCCGCGCGGTGAGCGGCGTCAGAATCCCGACGGAACGACGGACGACGGGCCGCGATGAAACGGAAGGCGGCGCGAAGGGCGAGGACGCGGCGTCCGCGGAAACGGAAGCTGCGGAAGGTGAATCGGCCCTGCGGGAAAGCCACGACCGCCGCGCCGGCCGGCCCGCCGACGCCGCGTTTCCGGCCGCGTCCCCGGACCGGCCCGAAACCGCGGCATCTCCGCCGCGCCCCGAAACCGTCAAAACTCCGCGCTGCTCCGACCCTTCGCTCCGATGCCGGATGCCGGCGGCTCCGAAGCCGCCTTCCGAATCGCCATCCCGCGCTCCGCCGACGGTGAACGTGTTCAGCAGCATCCGGGCGATCTCCGAGGACAGCGGCGTCTCGTCGTTCGCGATCGCGTGCAGATAGTCCACCCAGACGGACGGCCGGACGTTCTTCGGCAGGAACCCCTGCGCCCCGCAGCGCAGCGCCTCGAACAGGAACGCCGGTTCGTCGTGGGCGGTCACCATCACGATGCGCATGTCCGGATGCTCCCGCTTTACGAGCTGGGCCGCCTCCAGCCCGCCCATGCCCGGCATGTTGACGTCCATCAGCACGATGTCCGGCTTGAGGCGCCGCGCCGCTTCCAGCGCCTCTTCCCCCGATGCGGCCTCGCCGACGACCGCAAACCGCGGCTCCATTTCGAGGATGTCCCGCATCCCCTCGCGCCCGTGCGGGTGATCGTCGACGATCAGAAAGCGGATCCGTCCTTCCCCGCCGGACCGCTCTTCATCCACGTACCTGTCCGCCATTCCGACCTTCCGCCTTTCACTCAGGATCCGGCTTCTCCACCAACACCGCCGTGCCCCCGCCGGGCCCGGAACGGATGTCCAGCTTCCAGCCCATCTCGCCGGCCCGGCTTCGCATCATCCGGATGCCGAACCGGTCGAACGCTTTGAGCTTCGACTCATCCAGCCCGACGCCGTCGTCCGCGATCTCGCACCGGAAGCCTCCGCCCGCCGTCGGCTCCATCGCGACGCGGATCGTCCGCGCGTTCGCATGCTTGCGCGCGTTCAGCACCGCCTCGCGCACGATCGCGAGCAGCTCGACCTTCTCCCTGTTCGTGAGCAGCCGGTCCGGCAGCCTTCCCGCGCACTCGAACCGGATGCCCGCGTCCTCCACCTCGCCGCCGAGCGCCTCGATCGATGCCATCCAGGAGAAATCGCCCGGCATCGGCATGCTGCGCAGATTCGCGATCGACTGGCGGACGTCGTCGTAGACGCGCCGCACCGTCTCGCGGATGGCCGCGGTCACCGCGCGGGCCTCCTCGTCGCAATCCGTCCGGTCCAGCCTGTCCAGCTTGACCGAAAGCAGAAACAGCGATTGCGAGATGCCGTCGTGCAGCTCCCGCGCGAGCTGCTCCCGCTCCTCGAGCGCCGCCTTCAGCATGCGCTCCCGCTGCAACTCCTCCTGCGTCGCCTCGAGCATCGCGAACAATTTCCTCAGCAGCGTGGCCGATACAAGCAGCACGATCAGGGGCGCGAGCAGGTTGCCGAGATCCATCGACACATACGGCAGGAGCACCGTGTGCCGCACATACTCCCACAGCCCGATCGTGACCGTCGGCGTCCAGAGGATCAAATGCTTGATCGTCCGGTAGGACAGCTTCATCGAAACACCCCGCGATACGCGCCGGATAAACTTCACGCCGGAACAGTCTTCGCGCCGCATCAATAATTGCGGAACGGTTCGCGGTGGACCTTCTCGTTGTCCTCCGCGTCGACCACGCGGATCTCCGCCGTCCACCGCCCCGGAAACGGCAGATACGGCCCCTCCGCCCGGTACGTCGATTTCACGAAACCGGAGAAATTGTCGATCTCCGTATCCTCGTACGGCTCGAGCGGCACGTCGATCGGCCCCGCGTCCGGCCGGTCCTCCGAACGGAGCCTGAGCGCGACCGACTTCGGCTCGCCGAGCGGCTCCGGCAGCCACACCTTGACGATAAAGGTGTTCTCACCCGGTACGTTCGGCGTAATCCGCAGCGTCAGGTGCATGTCCTCGCCCATTTTGTGGGCGTAGACCGGTTCGTTCGCCGGCAGCGGGCTGATGTAGGTGAACAGCCCGACGATGACGACGATCGCGGCCAGAATCGCCGCATCGGCCTTGAGCAGCGCGCCCTGCGGCATGCCTCCCCGCCGGAGCCGCAGCCGGATCAGGCCGCCCGCCAGCACGGCCAGCAGCGCAAGCCCCGTCTTCACCAGCAGCAGGAAGCCCCATGCGGTGTAAAAGAGATACGCCGGCCCCGGCAGGAACACCCACGCGCTTGCCAGCCCGCTCGCCGCCATCGCCGCCATCGCCCAGAGGGCCGGCCCGCTGAACACCGCGGCAAACCGCGCGGCCTCCTTCCGGTCTCTGGACCAGAGGCCGGCCAGCATCGCGAGCCCGCCCGCCCAGATCGAAGCGCCCGCGAGATGGACGTAATCGAGCCCGATCGTCAGCCACCCGGGTTCGTAAGCTGCGGCATGCCCGGAAAAGCTCTCCACGAGCAGCAGCGCGCCGGCCCAGAGCCACCCGACCGGACGCGAAGCGGTCCGGGCCAGGGGCCCGATCAGCGCGAGCGCCAGCGTGACGGTCCACGCCCGCCCGATGTCCGTCGCCGTGAACAGCCTGCCCCATTCGGACAGCGGCAGTCCCTCCGTCAGCTCCACGGCATGGAAGAACACATGGACCAGCGCCGCGACGAGGAAGGCGCGCGTCGCCCACAGCCCCCACCGGCCGCTCCAATCGCGGAAGGCCTCTCCGAACGACGCGGAGCGCCGCGGCGCCCACGCCGACCAGACGAACCAGCCGGCCGCGATCAGCAGCGCGCCGTAATAGAACGCCCGCGCGGCATAGATCAGAAATTCCCGGGCGGTGAGCTGCGTCGCAGCGCCTCCGCCGTGCCCTTCGTGGCCGAGCTGCCGGTGCAGATCGAACGCGGAGGCGTCGATCGCCTCCGGCGGATCGCCGACGACGAACACGTAGGACCCTTCCACCGGGTGCCCGTCCGCCGACACCACGCGGTAGGTGACCGTATACAATCCTTCTCCGAGCCGCGGCAGCGGCAACCGAAGGGTGCGGCCGGCGTCCAGCGCTTCCGGATCGCCGTCCGCGACCCGCCCGGATCGGCCGTCCAGCACCCTCACGTAGCCGACCTTCGCGTCGACCGGCTCGTTGAACTCCAGCCGGACTTCATCCGGTCCCGCCTCCAGCCGTTCGCCGGGCGCGGGCGAAGAACGCTCCAGCACGGCGTGCGCCTCCGCCCGCCCGCAGAGCCCCAGGACGGCCAGCAGCGCGGCCAGCAGCACGGCCGGCCACGGTGAAACACGGATTCCCGTCATCTTCTTCCCCTCTTCCGATCACTACCACTATAAATAATCACCCGCGGAACCGCAACAGCGCCCGTCCGTCCGTCCCGAACGAAAAAAAAGACCCGCCGCCGGCAGGTCCACATGTTCCGCGCCCCCGTCCTATCGCGGTTCCTTGTCGCTGACGCGGGGCAGCATCCGCTCGCCCGGCATCATCTCCGAACCGCACATCGGACATTTCGGCTGTTCCTCGAAGGTCAGTCCCTTCCGCATCCAGCACGGGCAGTCCTCATTCGTGCATTCCCAGACTTCCGTCGGGTAGAGCGGCTGCGCATGTTCCCGACCCGAACGCGAAGGAATCCGAGCGCTATGGTTCATGGTAGATCCCGTCCTTTGCAGCATGCGATCGCTGCAGCATGTTCCTCATCCGAATCCCCTCCACCAGATGCTCGAGATGGACGAAGGCATTCCGCCGCGCGGCGGAATGCCCCTGCCAACCCGACCATAACAGAAAAGGGTGCGGCCGTCAACCGCACCCGTACGGATTCCTATGATCTTAGAGGATCATACCACGCCCTGCGCGATCATGGCGTCCGCCACCCGCTTGAAGCCGGCGATGTTCGCGCCGACGAGCAGGTTGCCGGGATAGCCGTACTCCTCGGCCGCCTTCACGCTGCTCTGGTAGATGTTCTTCATGATCTGATGCAGCTTCGCGTCGACTTCCTCGAACGACCAGGAGAGGCGCATGCTGTTCTGCGACATTTCGAGCGCGGAGACGGCGACGCCGCCGGCGTTGGCCGCCTTGGCCGGCCCGAACAGAACGCCGTTCTTCAGGAAGACGTCGATCGCCTCGAGCGTCGACGGCATGTTCGCGCCTTCGCCGACCGCCTTGACGCCGTTCGCGACGAGCAGCCGCGCGGACGCTTCGGAGATCTCGTTCTGCGTCGCGCACGGCAGGGCGATGTCGCACGGAATCGACCAGATGCCTTCGCAGCCCTCGGTATAGGTGGCGTGCGGATGCTCCTTCACGTATTCGCGGATCCGCTTCCGTTCGACTTCCTTGATCCGCTTCACGGTTTCAAGATTGATGCCCTGCGGGTCATAGACATAGCCGTTCGAGTCGCTGCACGCGACGACGCGCGCGCCGAGCTGCTGGGCCTTCTCCATCGCGTAGATCGAGACGTTGCCGGAACCGGAGACGACCACCGTCGCGTCCTTGAAGCCGAGCCCCTTCGACTTCAGCATCTCCTCGACGAAATAGATGAGACCGTAGCCCGTCGCCTCCTTGCGGCCCAGGCTGCCGCCGTAGCCGATGCCCTTGCCCGTCAGGACGCCGGCCTCGATGCTGCCGCGGATGCGCTTGTACTGGCCGTACATGTAGCCGATCTCCCGGGCGCCGACGCCGATGTCCCCCGCCGGGACGTCGACATCCGGACCGACGTACTTGTAGAGCTCCGTCATGAAGCTCTGCGTGAACCGCATGATCTCGTTCTCGGATTTGCCCTTCGGGTCGAAGTCCGATCCGCCCTTGCCGCCGCCGATCGGCTGGCCGGTGAGCGCGTTCTTGAAGATCTGCTCGAAACCGAGGAACTTGATGATGCTCGCGTTGACGGACGGATGGAAGCGCAGGCCGCCCTTGTAGGGACCGAGCGCGCTGTTGTACTGCACGCGGAAACCGCGGTTCACCTGCACGTTGCCGTTGTCGTCGACCCACGGCACCCGGAAGGTGATGAAGCGCTCGGGCTCGACGATCCGCTCCAGGATGTTGTGTTTGATATAGTGCGGCTCCTTCGCGAGCACGGGAATGAGCGATTCGAAGATCTCCTTCACGGCCTGATGGAATTCGCTCTCGTGCGGGTTGCGGGCGATGACGGTCTTGTAGACCCGGTCAACGTACTCCTTCGCCTGCGTCAGACTTTCTTCCGACAGAATCGTCGCCATCCGTTCACTCTCCTTTGACGAATTGCCTTTGCATTTTCACGCTGAACCTTTGCACTTCCGCAGCGATAGTCAACAGTCTAACGCATTGATCGCCGTTGCGCCAATAAATCTTTTTTTGTAACACGATTAAATGAATTTATGACTATTTTTTCCATAAAAACGTGAACCAAAGTAACGCGGTCCGGTTACTTTGGTTCACAACAAATGCAAATTTGTGTAAGAAAACCTACCGCAAATACCGTTTTACAGCAACGTTGCGCGCAGCTCCTCCGGCGACTTCGGCGACAGGAGGCCGAAGGGAATGTCGAACACCGTCTTCGCGCCCGTCACGCCGTCCCGGTGCAGGCGGTAAGCCGCCCGCGCGTAGGCGGTCAGCACGCTGGCCGTAAATTCCGGGTTGCTCTCGAGCTTCAGGCTGAACTCGATGATCTGCTTCGTCCCCTTGCCCGTGATGCCGCTGCGGATCACGAAGCCGCCGTGCGGCATGCCGGCGTGGTCCCGGCGCAGTTCCTCTTCCGTAATGAACGTGACGGTCGTGTCATAGTCGGCGAAGTAGTTCGGCATCGTGACGATCGCGCGCTCGATCTCCGCCTTGTCCGCGCCTTCCTCCGCCACGACGAAGCAATGGCGCGTGTGCTTCTCGCGCGTCGTCAGGTCCGGCGTTTCGCCTGCGCGGATGCGCTCGATCGCCTCGGCGGACGGAATCGTGTACTGAACGCCGGCCTTCACGCCGGGCACGCGACGGATCGCGTCGGAATGGCCCTGGCTGACCCCCTTGCCCCAGAACGTGTATTCCTTGCCCTGCGGCAGAACCGCTTCCGCAAGCAGGCGGTTCAGCGAGAACAGACCCGGATCCCACCCGGTCGAAATGACGCTCACCGTGCCGGCCTTGCGGGCCGCCGCGTCCACCTTCTCGAAATATTCCGGAATCCGGGCATGCGTGTCGAAGCTGTCGACCGTGTTGAACATCGCCGCCATCGCCGGCGTCTGCTCGGGCAAGTCCGTCGCGGACCCGCCGCACATGATCATGACATCGATGCGGCCCTTGTATTGCTCGGCGGCGGATATATGCTCAAATCGAACGCCCGCTTCCCCTTCAAGCCGCGAAGGATCGCGCCGCGTGAACACCGCGACGAGCTCCATGTCCGGATTTTGTCCGATCGCCTGGATGACGCCGCGTCCGAGATTGCCGTATCCCACGACGCCGAGTCTGATTTTGTCAGTCATGTTGCTATCCTCCATTAAAAGGTAAAATGCCGTACCTAGTATAACTGACGCGCCCGGCGCGCCGCAATCGTTTCCGCACCGTCCGGATCAGGAGATGGATGGAAACGCGCATGCAAAAAACGCGGCCCGGGCATGGCCGCGTTTTCCCGATCCGGCGCTTCAGGCCGATCACTCGGCCGTCGTAGCATCGGGCGGGTCCCGCACGGATGCGAAAAACGCCTGTTGGCCGTTTGTTACCAAAAAGGAATTTAACGCCGCGCGGCGAAAACCATGGAAGAAATTCCGAAGTCGCGGGAGGAGACGCCATGCCGGTCCTGAAAATCCCCTGGTGATCCCGTTCGCCTCCCCGGCCTGCCCGTCATGGCAACATCTCTGACACGGGGAGGAAGATGCCTGAATGACCTGGCCGCTTGAGGTCGAATGGACCGATCTCCGTTTCGGCGTGGAGCTCGAGTTCGTCGGGGACAAGCCGGACGAACGGGAGCTTCCGCCCGGCTGGACGCTGCACCCCGAGGAACTGCTCTTCGACGAAAGGGGGGCCCGTTCGGGCGCGGAACTCGCATCGCCGCCGCTCGCCTGGGACGAGCGGGAGAGCATCCGTCTGGCGGCGGAACGGCTGAAACGCTCCGGCGCGTATGTGAACTGGAGCTGCGGCCTCCATGTGCACGTCGATCTGTCGGCCTGGGGCGAGACGATCGTCGCGCCGCTCCTCGATGCGGCGCTGCGAACGCAGGACGCACTGCGGCGGCTGTTCCGCACGGCCGGACACCGGCTGTTATTCTGCCCGCCGGTGACGCCGGAGATGCGCGCGCGGTACGCGGCGAACCCCGGCAGCCCCGCGCTGCACAATCCCGGCCGGCCGCAGTCCCACCGGTGCGGCATCAACGCCCGCGCCTGGTACGCGAACGGCACCGTCGAGATCCGCTATGCGAACGGCACGCTCGACTACGGCGAGATCGCGCGGACCGTCGAGCTCTGCCTGCGGTGGACCGCGGCGGTCGGCGCGGGCAGGATGCTGCCGGACGAGCCCGAAGCGCTGGCCCGCGCGCTCGGCGCGCCGTCCGACGGCTATCCGCCGCCGCTCGAGCCGCCCCTCTGGCATCTCGAGCGCATGTGGCTCGAGGACATGCTCATCCCGGTCCTTGCGCCGCTTGTCGGGGAGCGGATGCCGGACGGGGAGATCCACACGATCCGGCCCGCCATGGGCGGACGGCTGATCGTCGAAGCCGAGGACGGGGAAGGACGGGTCCGCCGGTTCGAAGCCCGCGCGTCCGCCGGCGGATGGGAACTCGGGGATCCGCCCGGGGAAGACGGGACTTGTCGTCCGCGGAAAGCCTGAATTCCGTCCTGACACGAAAGAGGAGGCCGCCTCAAGCGGCCTCCTCTTTCCGTCATGCCGTCCATTCCCGATGAAAGGCGATCTCGACGATCGGGCGCAGCGGCTCGTAGCCGAGCCGGCGGTACAGCCGGTTCGATCCCGGATTGCCGGCGTCGGCGTACAGCATCGGCGTCAGCCCTTCGTCCAGCAGCCGGCGCGTCAGTTCCGCCGTGATCGCGCCGCCGTAGCCGCGCCCGCGCGCGTCCGGCCGCGTGTAGACGGCGCTGATGCGTCCGTGCCGCGCCGACCGGTGCGCGATGTTCGCCATCGCCACGCATTCGCCTCTGACGGTCCAGAAGTACAGCTCATCCCGCTCGATCATCCGGTCCGCCGCCGGAAGCTGCGTGAACGCGGCGACGCGCTCGCCGTAGGCGTCCCGCGAGAACCCTGCGAGAAACCGTGCGGCCGTGTAGCGGTCCGCGATGTCCGCGCGGCGCAGTTCCCCTTCCGCCGCCGCATGCTGCTTGAGCTCCCGGCACACATAGGGCACGAGCGTCATCCGCTCCGTCCACGCGATCCGCCATTTCGCCGAATAGGCCTCGGCGAACGTCCGCGCGGGTCCGGGATCGCCGAACACGCCCGGCAATCCGCCGTCGTCAAGCCGCTCCGCGAGCTCGCGGATGCGTGCCGCGCGCACTTCCTCCGGCGCGCCGGGGTCCACCCACAGCCAGGCGTTCCGCCCCGGCGCCTGCACGAACAGCAGCGCGCCGTCGTCCGACTTGATCCGGAGCGCGTCCGCCTGACCGCTGATCTGGCCCAGCGGATGGAAGCGGGCCTCATCCGCCAGAAACGCGGGACGGGCTAGCGCCTCGTCCCGGGATCGCAGCGCGACGAGCATCGTACCGTCCAACCTCCGCCGAAATGAGGTTCGCCGGAAATCGTACCGCGGCACGCGGATTCCGCAGGCGCATGCCGGACCGGCCGCATGCCGCGTCAGACGCCGGAATAGGCCAGGAAACCGCCGTCGACGGGCACCGTAATGCCCGTGACGAAGCGCGACGTCGTGTCGTCGACCAGCCACAGCAGCGCCCCGAGCAGATCGTCGGGCTCGCCGAAGCGGCGCATCGGCGTGTGCGAGAGGATCTTGTGCGCGCGCTCCGTGAGCGAACCGTCCGGATTCGTGAGCAGACTACGGTTCTGCTCCGTCAGGAAGAAGCCCGGCGCAATCGCGTTCACGCGGATGCCGGCTTCGGCGAAATGGACCGCCAGCCACTGCGTGAGGTTCTCGATGCCGGCCTTCGCGGCGCTGTAAATCGGCACCTTCGTCATCGGGCACGGCGCGCTCATCGACGAGATGTTGATGATGACGCCTCCCCGGCCGATCATCTGCTTCGCGAAATGCTGCGTCGGGATGAGCGTTCCGAGGAAGTTCAGGTTGAAGACGAACTCGATCCCCTCGCGGGTCAGGTCGAAAAATGTCGTCACGCCTTCCTTCTCCAGATCCTCCGGCCGGAACGTCTCGTTCGTCGTAATCCCCTGCGGGTGGTTGCCGCCCGCGCCGTTGATCAGGATGTCGCACGGGCCGAGCTTCTCCGCGACGACGGCCGCCGCCTCCGCGACGTTCGCCGCGTTCACGACATCGCAAGCGACCGCGATCGCTTCGCCGCCCGCGGCGCGGATCGATTCGGCGACCGCCTCGCCCTTCTCCGGCGTCCGGTTCAGGATCGCGACCTTCACGCCCTGCCGGCCGAGCTCCCGCGCCATCGCCGAGCAGAGCACGCCGCTGCCGCCGGTGATGACGGCGACCTTGCCCTTCAGATTTTCGTGAATCGGAAGCATGCTCTCATCCCTTCTTCACGCGTTCGAGCGCGTCCCAGGCTCCCCACAGATACATGATGCCGAGCGCGCGGTCGTACAGGCCGTAGCCGGGCCGGCACCGCTCGTCCCAGATGTGCCGTCCGTGGTCCGGGCGGACGTAGCCCGTAAACCCGATCTCGTGGTAGGCCCGCACGACCTCGGCGATGTCGACGGAGCCGTCGCTTGAGCGGTGCGACGTTTCGATGAAATCGCCGTTATCGTAGACGCGCACGTTGCGGATGTGCGCGAACGGAATGCGGTCCCGGAATTCCCGGATCATCGCCGGAATGTCGTTCGCCGGGTTCGCTCCGAGCGAACCGCTGCACAGCGTCACCCCGTTGTACGGGCTGTCGACCATCTTCAGCACGCGGCGGATGTTTTCCTGATTCGTGATGATGCGCGGCAGGCCGAACACGGACCACGGCGGATCGTCCGGATGGATCGCCATTTTGATGTCATATTGTTCCGCGACCGGCACGACCGCCTTCAGGAAATACTCGAGATTGCGGAACAGATCCTCCTCCGTGATGCTCTGGTACGCCTCGATCACCGGACCGGCCTGCTTCAGCCGCTCCGGCTCCCATCCGGGCATCGTGAAGCCCGGAATTTCGGCGATCATGCGGATCAGCTCGCGGTAGTCCATGCTGTCGATCTTCGCCTTTTCGAAGAAGAGCGCCGTCGAACCGTCCTCCATCTCCTTGGACAGGTCCGTGCGCAGCCAGTCGAACACCGGCATGAAGTTGTAGCAGATCACCTTCACGCCGACTTCCGCGAGATTCCGGATCGTCTGCATGTAATTCTCGATGTACCGGTCGCGCGAAGGCAGGCCCATCTTGATGTCCTCATGGACGTTGACGCTTTCCACCACCTCGATGTGGAAGCCGTACTCGTCCGCCAGCTTCTTGTAATGGCGGATCTTGTCCATCGGCCACACTTCGCCGGCGGGCACGTCGTGCAGCATCCAGACGATGCCTTCGACGCCCGGAATCTGCCGGATCTGCTTCAGCGTGACCGTGTCGTTGCCTTCGCCGTACCAGCGAAACGTCATCCTCACGGCATCTCTCTCTCCCTTAGATGTTGCTGCATGATTCGGCCACAACTTCCATTATAGCGTTTCTGCCGCCGCATACCCATACGGAATTGCCCATCATTTATACCGGATTGCGATGACGGGAGGACCTTATGCCCTGAGCGACGACACGGCCGTCCGGTACGCGAGAAGGAACATGAACAGCGCGATCACCGTATGCAGCATGCCGATCCCCGTAAAGTTCGCCGTCACGTATTGCAGGACGATCAGCACGAACAGCGCCGCCGCGCTCCATTTGACCGAAGCGGCGAATTTGCCCGGAAAGGCGAGGATCAGCATCACGAGGGGCAGCCATTCGAACATGGGGACGAACCGATTGTGCATCTGCCAGAACTTCGGATCGTGGAACACCGCCGCGCCGGCCAGCAGCGCCTGAATTGCGATGCAGGCGGTAAGCAGCCAGGCGAGAACGGCGAACACGTTCCGCACCGCGCGATGGCCTTTGCCCGCCGAAATATGGCTTTGCATGTCGTGCATCACCCTCCGAAATCGTGATGATTCTATCATAGCAGAAAATTGCGGCGAATTTGTAAAAAGTGCGGCAGGCCGGACCCGCCGCTTCCGGTCCGACGCCGGCCCGGACCCGTGGCGGATGCGGTCCGGGCCGCGCTATACTATAATTGGGAAGGTGAAATTCCGCGCGGACCGTGCGGTCGATGGAAGGGTGGGCGCGCTTGGCGGAGACGCTTTTTGATTGGCTAGAGGATTGGGGCATATGGGGCGTGCTCGCTTCGCTGTTCATCGAAGGCAGCGCGTTTCCGTTCATCGGAACCTTTTTCATCGTGACGGTCGGCTTCGTGATGGACCTGACCTGGCTGGAGATCGTCTGGATTTCCGCGGCCGGCAGCCTGCTGTACGCCGTCGGCAGCTACATCCCGTATGCGATCGGCTACGCGCTGGGCACCAGCCTCATGAAGCGGCTCAGCCCTGCCCGCCGGCAACAGCTCGAGCAGGCGTCCGCCGCCTTCAGCCGGTACGGCGTCTGGAGCGTCGCGATCGCAAGTCCGCTCCATCTGGGAAACGCGGTGCCGTTCGTCGCGGGCATGTCGCGCATGAAGCTGCATCTCTACACGCTGCTCACGATGCTCGGCATCGCGCCGTCGACGTTCGTGCTGCTCAGCATCGGCAAATTTTACCCGGGAGAACGGGACAAGGCGATGGAAGCGATCGAGGAGTATCAGGCCTACGTCCTCGCGGCGTTCATTCTCCTGACCGCGGCCTGGATCGGGTGGAAATGGCACCGCAGGCGCGCGGCGAGGCGGCACGCCGCCGACCGGTCGGTCGGATCGTGATCCGGACGGATGGTCCGGCGGCCGGGCCGCCGGGCGGATCGGAAGGCGGACCGGGCGGATCGGATCGGGCGCGGAACCGTCGGCAGGGCCTTCTTCCGTCCCGCTCCGCATGCGGCCCGGTTTCGCCTCTGTCGGATGATGCGGATTTCTGGGCATACTGAGGACGTTGCATCCTGTACGTGCGAAGGAGTGCGGCGCCATGTCCATCCGCCTGAATCCGTATTTGACCTTCGACGGCAACGCGAGGGCGGCCGTCCGTTTCTACGGGCATGCGCTGGGCGGAAAGATCACGGGGATCATGACCTACGGGGATCTGCCGTCCGCGCCGGATCACCCTGTCCCCGGGGAAGCCAAAGACCGCGTCCTGCACGCGCCGCTCAAGGTCGGCGACGCGGAGCTCATGTTCTCCGACACGTCCCCGGCACGGCCCATCCGCCGGGCGGCGCCGTCCAGATCGCGATCGTGCTGGACGACGAGGCGCGGGCGCGGAGCATCTTCGACGCGCCGAGCGACGGCGGCGAAGTGATCTTGCCGCAGCAGAAGACGGACTGGAGCCCGCTGTACGGGATCGTCCGGGACCGGTTCGGCGTCACGTTCCACGTGAACGTCAGCGCCGGAGCATGAAATGGACGGGAACAGCCGCCGGTTCATCGGTTGGAACCGGCGGCTTCCTGTATGGATGCGGCACGTGTGCGGCGTTCAACGGGAAGCGGCCTGCATCGGCGCGAAGCTTTCCCACAACCGCCGGTACAGGCCCTGCCGGTCGCGCAGCAGTTCTTCGTGCGTTCCGCGCTGCGCGACGGAGCCCGCCTGCATGACGACGATCTCGTCCGCTCCGGTCACGGCGGCAAGCCGATGCGCGACGAACAGAATCGCGTGCCCTGTCGCCTTGAGCCGCAGCAGCATCGCGATGATTTCGCGCTCCGTCTCCGCGTCCAGCGCGGAAGTCGCCTCGTCCAGAATCCAGACGGGACGGCCGGACAACACCGCGCGCGCCAGTGCGATCCGCTGCTTCTGCCCGCCGGACAGCGTCCGGCCGTGCTCGCGGATGACCGTGTCATAGCCGTCCGGAAGCCCGACGATGAACGGGTGGGCCATCGCCGCCCGCGCGGCCGCCGTCACGTCTTCATCGGACGCGCCGGGCCGGCCGACGGCGATGTTGTCCCGGATCGTCCCGCCGAACATGTGCGGCGTCTGCGGAACATAGGCGACGAGCGCCCGGGCCGCCTCGGCGTCTTCCCGCGGATCGAGCCCGCATATCCGGATCCGCCCGGAATGCGGGAACAGCAGGCCGGCGGCCAGCTTCGCCACGGTCGATTTGCCCGATCCGCTCGGTCCGACGAGCGCCGTGAACGTGCCGGTGGCAAGCTCCAGGTCGATGGAGCGCACCGTCCATTCGTCATCCGCCGCCGGCGATGGCCCGGCGGGCAGCAGCGGCTCCGCAAACCGCCGGTAACGGAACGAGACGCCATTCATGGTCAATCCGCCCTGCGCGGGGGATGGGGCAGGCGCTTCACCGGCAACCGCTTGCGGCTCCTTCTCGGCCTTAAGCAGGCGGAACACGCGCCCGGAAGCGCCGATCTGCTCCTGAACCTGTCCCCAGATCTGGCCGATGCTCTCGAGCGGGCCGTTGATCCGCCAGACGAGCGCGAAATAGACCATCAGCGAACCGAGCGCCATCTCTCCCCGGATGGCCAGGAGGCCGACGACCAGCATGGTGACCAGAATGATCAGATTCGAGAGGGAGGTCGTCGTCAGCATGACGGCCTGCTGCCACCAGGTCCGGCGCGCGTAGAGGCGGTTCAGCCGGGTCCTCTCCCGCGCGAACCGCTCCGTCATCCAGTCCTCCGCCCCCAGCGCGCGCACGATCTCCAGGTTCTGCAGCGCATCCTGAAGACACAGGCGGACGGCCGCCTCCTGTTCGGCCGTCTCGCTTCCGATCGCCTTCAGCCGTCTGCGGATCAGGCGGCCGGCGGCCAAAATGAGCGGCGATACCGCCAGCAGCGGCAGCGCGATCCGCCAGTTGAGCGCGAGCAGATAGGCGGCGGCCATCGCGAACATCGCGGCCTGATCCGCCATCCGGTCGAGGAGGAGGTTCAGGATGCCCGTCATCCGCTGCGTGTCGTGCGCAGCCCGCTGCACCAGATCGGACGAATGGGCCGACTGTGCGTATTCGAGCGGCAACCGCTGCGCTTCGTCCGCCGCCTGCGCCATGAGGCCGGTGTTCAGGCCGTTCAGCGCGTCCTGCTTGAGGTATTCGCCGACGAGGAAGGTGCCGGTCAGGAAGAAAAAGACGGCCGTCCCCGCCGCGACGATGAGCCGCACATCCGCAAACTCCCGGGCTTCCAGCGCGTTGAACACGAGATTGATGATGAAGGGATCCAGCATCATGATGAGCGACTGCGACAGGCTGAGGATGAGGCCGGCGGCATAGGCCAGCCTGCGCGGACCGAGCCGCTGCCAGGTGAGCGCCCAGACATCGGACAGTTTCGGGTGAACGGCCGACGGCTTGCTCACGGTTCATTCCCCTCCCCCGAAGCGGTCGCCTCCGCCCGGTCCGCCCACGTTCCGGCCCGCACCAGTTCGGCGTAACGACCGCCGAGCGCCATCAGTTCATCGTGCGTCCCGCTCTCGACGACCCGCCCTTCGTCAATGACGACGATCCGGTCCGCATGCCGGACCGTCGACAGCCGATGGGCCGCGACGATCACCGTCCGCCCCGCCATCAGGGAGCGCAGCGTCTCCTGCAGCAGGCGCTCGTTCTCCCCGTCGAGGGCCGACGTCGGTTCGTCGAGCAGCAGAAACTCGGGGTTCCGCGCGCAGGCGCGCGCGATGGCCAGCCGCTGCCGTTCGCCGCCGGACAGCGTCTGCCCCCGTTCGCCCAGCCGGGTCGCATACCCTTCCGGCAGCTTCCCGATGAAGCCGTCGGCCCGGGCGAGCCTCGCCGCCTCCGCCAGCGCCTCATCCTGAAGATGCGTCCGCCCGGCCCGGATGTTGTCGGCGACCGTCGCGTCGAACAGGCCGATGTCCTGCGGCACGCAGGCCGCCCGGCGCCGCCAGTCCGCCATCGTCCGCTCATCGATCGGCACGCCGCCCAGCAGCACCGCGCCGGAGTCCGGCGCATACAGCCCCATGATCAGTTTGAGCAGCGTGCTTTTGCCCTGGCCGCTCGGACCGACGAGCGCCGTCACCGTCCCGCGGCGCACCGTGAGGCTCAATTCGCGCAGCACCGGCTGCGCGGGATCGTACCCGAACGTCACCCGGTCGAGGACCAGATCCCCTTCATCCGGCAGCAGGCGTTCGGCCCCGGCCGGCGGCTTCTCCAAGGGCGCGGCCGGATCGGCAATCTCGAACACGCGGGCCGCATGGGCCAGCGCGTTCTGCACGGCCGCCCAGATGTTCGTCAGATGGGAGAGCGGCCGCACGAGATGCTCATAGGAAATGACGAAGGCCGCGATGACGCCGATATCGATCGCGCCTGCCGCGAATTGAAGCGCGCCGGCGATGAATATATACGCGATGCCGAGCCAGTAACCGAGGAAAATCGAGAAGCCGGAAGCCGCCATCCAGAGATGGCCGCGCAGGCGGTGCCGGAAGGATCGGCGGACGACCTCGAGCCAGCGGAGGTTGAACCGTTCGCGCAGCTGGAACGCGCGGACGGTCTCGGCGCCCTGCATCTGGTCCTGCAGCAGCGCATCCTGTTCAGCCCGGGCTTCGTTCGCCCGCGATTGCTCGCGGTAAATCGGCCCGGCCAGCAGATTGGAGACCATCGGCATCAACAGCGCGACGGCCAGCGCGACGGCCATGAGCTGCCAGGATTGCACCGTCAGGTAGACAATCAGCAGGAGGACCGACAGCAGCCGCTCGATCAGCGCCGGAATCTGCCGGTTCACCCCGTCCTGCGCCGCCACGGCGGAGTCGCCGATCCGCTGGATCTGGTCGCCGACATGCCAGCGGTTCAGGAGCCTCAGGTCAAGCCGGAACATGCGGCGCAGCACTTCCCGCTGCAGTTCGAGCGTCGACCGGTTGTACAGCCGCTGCGACAGCCAGGTGCGGGCGATCTGTACGATCAGCCCGCCGAAAAACACCGCGCCGAAGTATACCGCCGCCTGCCGGAGCAGCGGAACGGAACCTTCATATACCGCGTTGAATACCCGGCGCAGCGCTTCGGCCTGTCCGACCGGGATCAGGGACGCCGCGCCGACGATCAGCGCCAGGGCGACATAATGCGGCGTATACCGGCGGACCCAGCGAAGCAGCGCCACGAATACTTCCGCGCGACCGGCTTCGCCTCGGCCCGCCGTCATCGAAGGCGTCGTGTCCACCATCGATCACCACCCTCCGTGCCAGGGTTCCGTATAGACCCGGTGGCGCTCGGCGAACGGCCTGAGCGACCGGGTGGCGAACGCGACCTGCCGCCCGATCCGGTCCAGGACCGGATGCGCGTCCCGAAGCGGCATGGACAGCAGCCGATCCAGGACAGCCGCCGATTCCTCCGGCGTCAGCACGGCCCGCCGCAGCCAATCGTCCCAGCCTTCCGGCATCGGGCCGCCGTCCGCCGGGTCAATCTCCATCTCCCGGTCCGTTCGACCCGTCCGTTCCATCCGATCCCCTCCTTCCTCCGACTCCCGCTTCGCGCGTCTCCATCCGCTTGCCGTCCGGTCGCCGTCCCGCCATGTTCGCCGCCGTCCCGCTTCCCGCTGACATCCGGTCTCCGTCGCCTTCCGTTCCGCCGGGAACTTCCGTCCCGCCGCCTTCCTCGCCCAGCATTTCGCGCAGCATCCGCCTCGCGGCGCTGATCCGGTACCGGACGGTGCCCGCCGGCAGGCCGCAGAGCTTGCCGATCTCCGAACTGTTCAAACCGCCGACCGCCTGCATCAGCAGCGGCTCCCGCAATTCCGCGGGCAGCCTTCGGATCGCTTCGCCGACGCGCCGGACGCGTTCCCGCGCGTCGTACGCCTCGCCGGGCGGCTCCGCGTGCGCGGGGGCGGCCGCCGCTTCCCGGCGCATCCGCTCCTCCGCGCCGGCGCCGGCCGCCGACCGCCGGTAATGGTCCGTCAGCAGATTGCGCGCGATGCGCATCAGCCACAGACGGCCCGCGTCAAACCCCATCGCGCGGGCGGCCCGGATGCCGCGCCAGGCCCGCGCGTAAGTCTCCTGCATCAGGTCCTTCGCGAGTTCCCTGCTGCCGGTGCGCGCGAGAAAAAAGGCATAGACCGCCCGGTGGCAAGCCTCGTACAGTTCGCGGAAAAAGGCTTCGTCCCTAATGCCGTCCGAACCAATCATTTAGTCCGTCCCCCGGACCGGAAGCCGGAAGAATGGCTCCCTGCTGCAATGTTGTGAGCGCTTGCAAAGCCGGCACCAGCTTCTGGTCCTCCGCCCGGATCATGCCCAGCAGCAGGATTTCCGACGTCTTCTCCCGCAGCAGTTCGGGCGTCACGTCGGCTTCGAACACATATTCGCCGAAGAGAATGAGGGTGACGGGATCCTTCATCATTTCGAAAAACAGCTTTCCGAACCGCCCCTGTCCGAAGAACATCCGCGGATTCCGGTGATCGCAGGGAACGATCAGACCGCTGGTCTGCGTCACATGGGGGGCAAGAACGGATTCGCTCTCCCGGGGAATGAACATCTGGCCCGTCACGATGACCTGCCGGTAGGCGACCGACCGGAAGGGCGACGTGATCAGCAGTTCCCCCGTGACGAGCAGGATGTCCGACCCGTCGGCGGCCGGCTGTTCGAGGAGTCCGCCGCCGGCCTGCATGGTGCCGGCAATGTGGTTCACCCGGCTTCCGGCCGGCACCTTGACGATCGCGCCGACCCGGTCCATCGGAATGGAAGCGATCGATCCCTGAAAATCGTCCGATAGCAGTACGGCTCCCACCAACGAAATCTGCTCGATATGCCGCAGTTCCTCCACCGATTTCACGTCCCGCAGATCGAGCAGGCCGAGCAGCTGAATGCGGCCTTTCCTTTGTTCCGTTTGTCCGGGTTGTTCATTCATGCGCTTCGCCCTCCCGTGAAGTGGAGCTTTTTTCTATCTCTATAAACGAACATCGCGGAAAACTGTTGGCCTGCCTTCCGTCAGCCCGGCACCTTCGCCTCCAGCCCGTAGCAGACATGGGTGATCCTGAGGCCCCTCTCCTCCCGGAAAGCCTCGAAACGCTCCGCGATCGGTTTGTACAGGTTGTCCCGCACGTACTGCCGGAACGTCCCGTTCTGGCCGAAGCAGACCATCTCGAACACGTCTTCCGCGGAAGGCAGCCAGACCGTCTCCGCAAGGCGCGTCAACGTGATGTCGACCAATCCGCTCGTGTTGAGGCGCTCCCGAATCCGGTCCAGAATCGGCGTGCCCGATCCGGGAGGCGGGAACAGCCCGGGAAAGGCAAGGCCGAGCTCGCCCCCGGCATCGCCGCTGTCGCCGGGATGGAGCGCGAACACTGCTCCGCCGGGCTTCACGATGCGCGCGGCCTCCCGGTACCAGCTCGTCGGCCCCTTATTCGTATAGGCGAAGTCGAAGTACCCGTCCGGAAACGGCATCCCGTCATGCGTGAAGCCGACGACGTAGCGCACGTTGTCCCGGGCGTAATCGCGTCTCGCCGTCCCGATGAATCCTTCCGTCATGTCGTACCCGACGACTTCATCGCATTGGCCGGCCCATTGCACGGTAAACTCGCCGTGCCCGCAGCCGACGTCCAGCACCCGGCCGCGCAGCCGGCTGCGCAGCCGCGCCGCGAATTTCCCGGTGATTCGCTCCCCGTCCGCGATCTCGCGCCACGGAAACGCGTACTTGCCTGTCATGGCGGCGAGCTGATCGAACCACGGTTTCGACTGCATGGGCACATAGCCGGGGATGCGGTCGATGTTCGGGAACAGGGTCAATTTTTCTTCCTCCCTTCAGCGTCCGCCGTCCCGGATTACGATCCGGTCGACCGGTAATGCCTTACGCCAATGCACCACACCAGAAGGCACGGCGCGAGGAACAGCAGCGACGCGAGCGGCATCGCCATGTACATGAGGTCCGGTCCGTCCGTCCGGTCCAGGATGTACATGAGCGGCAGGCAGCTGACGGCGCCGAACGGGATGATGAAGGTGAAGAACCGCGTGACCCATTTTGCATAGATGTCAAGGGGATACTGCGCCATCTCTCGCCCGCCGTCCGTAAAAATGTTCATCACTTCCAACCCCTGCACCGTCCAGAAACAGAACGACGCCCTGAGGATGCAGATGCCGCAGAAAACGATCACCCCGCCCGCGATCATCAGAAACAGCGTGATCACCTTGGCCGGCGTCCAGCCGACATCGGGCCCGCCTGCCGCGATCCCGAGCACGACCGCGCTCTGCAGCATCCGGCCGAAGCGGGTGAATTCCATGTTCGAGCCGAGCACCTGGACGACCGTGCCGCGCGGCCGGACGAGCAGCCGGTCGAAATCGCCGCGGACGACGAGGCGCGGGAACGCGTCGAAGCCGCGCGCGAAGCATTCCGCCACCGAGAACGCCATGTGGACGACGCCGTAGCCAAGCGCCGTTTCGTGGAACGTCCAGCCGGGCAGCCCGCCGAACCGCTCGAACAGGAAGTACACGCCGGCGAACACGGAGAACGGCACGAAAAACTGGCCGATGCACAGCATGAGGAACGACGTCCGGTACTGCATCTGCGACTTGAACAGGATGGACATGTATTTGAAATAGAGCCGCATCTTATGCATCAGCCTCCCTGCACGACGACGCGCCGGAGCGCCCGCCCCATCAGCCATCGGCCGGCGGCGACGAGGATAGCAAGCCAGACGAGCTGCCCGCCGATTCCGGCGATCGCTTCCTGCGCACCGATATGGCCGGTGTATACCCGGAACGGAAAATCGACCGTCCAGCGGAACGGCAGCAGATGCGCGATCTGCCGCATCCAGTCCGGCATGAGCGGCACCGGTATCACCATTCCCGCGAAAAACTCGCCCGCCACCGCGATCAACAATATCGAACCGACCGGTGACATCGTCCAGAAGACGGAAAGGTAGACGAACATCGAAATCGCAATGACGAGCAGAAGGCCGGCGAGCAGCGCCGCGACGAACAGCAGGAACGCTTCCGGCGACGCGGGAAGCGAAAGGCCGTACGGCTCCGGCAGGAACAGGACGACGGCCGCGATCGGCAGGCAGCGGAGCGCGCAGGCGGAAAGGCGCGCCGCCAGCAGCTTGACGTACCAGACCGTATAGAGCCGCCACGGCCGGCACAGTTCGTACGCGATGCCCCCGCCGGTGATCAGATCGAACAGCTCATAATCGGAATGCCACAGCATGATGAACGTGAAGAAGATTTGCTGCAGCCAGATGTAGGCGGCCACTTCCTCCAGCGTCATCGGCTGCGCCGGGCCGGCATGCCTGTAGAAGGCGACGTACACCATGATGAAGACGAGGCCGAAGAAGAACTGCGTCAGCACGCCGGCCGCGGCGGCCGCCCGGTACTGCAGGCCGGTCAGGAAACGCATTTTCAAGAGCGCAAGCGGCGCATTCATACCCGATGCTCCTTGTAAAGCCGAAGGATGAGTTCGTCAACCGGCGGCGAGCCGATTTCGACGTCGGCAAGTTCTCCGACTGCCGACAACCGGTTGATCAGATCGGTGATGTCGATCCGGTCCGAATCGAAGGCGTAGACGGCCCGACCCGGCGAACGGGAAAGGCACTGCACGCCGGGCGCATCGATCGGGGGGACGGCGTCGGCGCCGCCCTTGTATTCGACGGCAATCGTCTTCCGCGTGCCGTAGCGGTTTCGCAGGTCGGACAGGCTGCCGTCGTAGAGCAGCATCCCCTTGCCGATCATCAGGATGCGGTCGGCCAGCGCCTCGATGTCGTGCATGTCATGGGTCGTCAGGATGACGGTGACGCCGCGCTCCCGGTTGATCATCCTGATGAATTGCCGGACCGCGCGTTTGCTCTCGGCGTCAAGGCCGATCGTCGGCTCGTCGAGGAACAGGATCGCCGGCTCGTGCAGCAGCGAAGCGGCGATCTCGCAGCGCATCCGCTGGCCGAGGCTGAGCTGCCTCACCGGCGTGCGCAGGAGATCGGCGAGGTCCAGCCATTCGGCGAGCCGGTCGAGATTTTTGCGATAGGCATCCGGCGGAATGGCGTAGATGTCGCGCAGCAGCTCGAACGAGTCGATGACCGGCACGTCCCACCAGAGCTGCGACCGCTGGCCGAACACGACGCCGATGTGCCGGACGTAGCGGACGCGGTCTTTCCAGGGCGTGTATCCCATGATGGAACAGGAGCCGGCATCCGGAACGAGCACGCCGCACATGATTTTGACCGTCGTCGACTTGCCGGCGCCGTTCGGGCCGATGTAGCCGACGATCTCGCCTTCGCGGACGGTGAACGAGATGTCCCGGAGCGCTTCGACGATCGTGTGCTCACGGGAGAAAAACGCTTTCACCGCTTCCCGGAAACCTGCCGGCCGCTTCGCGACCTTGAACGATTTGCCGATTGCCTCAAGCTTGATGAGACTCAAACGATCACCCCGTTCGGATTGGTGTGATCCCGGGATCGCCGTGAAAAATATAGCCAATCGGGTGAAAAAAGTATAGACTTATAAAAAATGTTGCGTTATAATATTATCGTTAGGAGCGGAAGACGCCCCCTTGCTTGAAGACTGCCAAAAACGGAAATCCGGCACGCATGGTGCCGGATTTGTTGCTTCTTTGGCGGAAATTCCGGACCCCGCGCCGGCCGGGCTGCCCCGCGAATGCCGCGCTTGAACGGCGCATCACGGCGCGGCGGTACCGCCCCGCGAATGCCGCGCTTGAACGGCGCATCATGGTGCTGCGGCACCGCCCCGCGAATGCCGTTTCAACGCGACGTCCCCTCACCGCGGCATCTCCCTTACGCGCCGCAAATACGCCGTCACGTTCTCGTTCTCCCGCCGGTTATAGACGAACCCGCGGCGCTCCGCCACCGCGAGGGCGGCCCTGCGGAACAGCTCCCCCATCTCAAACAGCGCGTCCCAGATCCGATCGTAGTCGCCGTCCGGATACGTCCGCACGAACCGCGCCCACATGTCGGACGGCAGATGGCGCTCCAGATATTTGCCCTCCTTGCCCGGATCCGCCCGCCAATCCGACATCTCCCCGACATACCAGGTGAGCATCCGCATCAGCATCGCGCGCACCGGCCCCTCGAGCATCGCCTTCGCGTACGGCAGCTCGCGCCGCCACAGCCCCTTCGCCACATAGGTGCTCACCCACCAGAACTCGTTGCAGCAATCCCGGAACCGGGCGGCCGAAGGCGGCTTCGGCAAATGGCTGCGGACACCCGGCGGCGGCAGCTCGCCGATCAGGCCGTCCTTGTCGAGCAGCGGCACGCTCAGGCTGTCTTCCTCCAGCTCCTCCAGCCGGTCCGCCGGCCAGAACGTCAGATCGATCCGGTTGCCGTCCGCAAACAGCATGAGAAACGCAAAGCCCGGCCGCTTCCGCACCGGCGGCAGGATCGCGCTCTCGTCCGGCGTCTGCATGACGAGCACTTCGCCGAACCGGCCGATCCAGCTCCGGTCGCGCACGAACGGCTCCACCGCGCGCACGAAATACACGATGTCGTAATCCTGAAAGCCATCCCGCGGCGCGTCCGGATTCGCCCGCGAGCCGTTCAGGATCACCGCCCGCACCCGCTCGTCCGCCTTCGCAAAGCCGAGGATGAGATCCATCATTTCCTTTTCCGTCCGCACGGTTTTGCCCCCTTGCGAAAAAACCCCCGATACCGCCCCTTACGCCTTCTATTGTACAATATCGAAAAAAAAGGGGGCGATCGGAATTGAAGATGGCTTGCCTCCTCTTCGACGATATGACCTCGCTGGACTGGATCGGCTTTTTCGAGGCGGTGACGCGGCTCAGGCTGATGGAAGGCGGCGAGAGCGTGTCGTGGGATTTTTGCGCCGTGAAGGATACGGTCGCCGACGACCGGGGCGTCACGTATCGCGCTAACCGGATCCGCCCGGATCTCGCCGGATGCGATCTCGTCTTCGTCCCCGGCGGCATGGCCACGAGAACGCTGCGGCATGATGACGCTTTTCTCCGCCGGCTCCGGACGGCCGAACCGGCCGAATGGAAGGTATCCGTCTGCACGGGCGCGCTGCTCCTGGGCGCGGCGGTATTCCTGCAAGGCAAAAAAGCCGTGACGAACGCGTCCGCCTTCGATCTGCCCGCCCCGTACTGCGCGGAAGTCGTGAAGGCGCGGGTGGTCCGGAACGGGCAGGTGATTACGGGAGCGGGCGTCTCCGCGTCCATTGACACCGGGCTGTACGTCGTCGAGCGGCTGAAAGGCCCCCGAAGCGGCGGAGACGATCCGTCAGCGGATGGAGTATCCCTGGTACCGCGGGTCCGGCGGTTCCGACATCTACCTGGCGGAATCCTGAATCCGATGTGGCCGCGGCAAAATTTTCCGGCGCGTACGGCAAAAAAAAATGGCGAATCCGCCGAACCGTCTCCCTCCCCGCTGCACTTGTACGGATGAAAGGCAGGTGAAGCCGGATGGCGAACATCGGTGCCCCGAATACGGCGGATGCGGTGCTGGGGCGGGACGTGCTGGAGAAGCTGTACTATTTCGCGCTGCGGAAGACGGGCAGCCGCCACGAAGCGGAGGATCTCGCGCAGGAGATTGCCGTGCAGGCGCTCGCCGGCCTCGCCGGCGGCAGCCGGCCGAACGACTTCGACCGGTGGCTGTGGGCGGTGGCGCGCAACCGCTATGCCCGCTGGGCGAAGGAAAAGCGCAGGCGCTCCGCGTTCGTCCATGACGAACAGATCCTGTCCGCCCAGTCCGACGATGAACCGTTCGCCGAAGCGTCGCTCGTCCGGGACGAAGAGCTGGCGGCGCTCCGACGCAAAGCTGGCGCTGCTCACGAAGGATTACCGCGAGATCGTCGTCGCCTACTATTTCGCGGGCGAACGGATCGCGGACATCGCGGCCCGGCTCGGCGTGCCGGAGGGCACGGTCAAGCGGCGGCTTCACGACTGCCGCAAATCCATCCGGGAGGGAATCGAGATGGCCAAGGAACCGGGCGTGCGCAGTTTCAGGGCGGAAGAGGTGAAATTCAGCAAGAGCGGCAGGGACGGCCGGGACGGTTCGCCGTGGAATCTGATCAACCGGCTCATTCCGAAGAACATTCTGCTCGCGGCGTACCGGAACCCGATGACGCTGGAGGAACTGTCCCTCGAGCTCGGCGTCGCGATGCCGTACATGGAAGAAGAGGTGCGGCTGCTCACGGAAGGGACGCTTCTCAGGGAAGTCGCGAAGGGTCGGTTCGAGACGGATTTCATCATTCTGGACAAGGAAATGCAGATCGAGAAATTCCATAAATCGGAGGAATACGGAAAGGCGTTCGCGCCGCTGCTCATCGAATTTCTCGACTCGGTGCTGGAGGATGTGCAGCGGATCATCGGGCAGCGGTTTGAGCGCGGATTTCTGCTCTGGACGCTGATCCCGCTCACGGTGGACGCGATCGCCAGGGATGTCCATCGCCTCAACGGCGTGCCGGAATCGCGCACGAGCCGGCCGAACGACGGACAGTGGGACATCGTCGGGTACGAGAAATGCGAACTGCCGTACAGCCATTTTGTCGGACACAACGGCGACGGCGACGAAACGGGTTCGATGTGGCACTACAAACTGTCGCTGCCCGGGCTGTGGGATCGCGCCGGCGAACTGAACCCGTTCGAGATCCGCGTCCTGACCGACGCCATCCGCGCCGGGCTCACGCGGGACCGGCTCGGACGCGTCGAAGCCGGCGTGATCGACAGCCTGGTTTCCCGCGGATTCCTCGCCGACGATCCGAAGCGGATCGTGCCGAACTTCCCCGTCTTCCGGCGGGAGCATCTCGAACGGTTCCTGCCCTGGAAATCGCATGCCGCATACACCGGGCTGGTGAGCATCATGGGCGAGTATTACCGGTACACGTACCACCTCATCGGCAAGGGCTGCCCCGCCCGCCTGACGGAACAGCTCAAGTTCGTGACCGGCGAGCAGCTTTGGAGCATGCGGATGATTTCCCTGCGCCACGCGCTGGCCGAGGGGCACATCGCGGCGCCCGAACATCCGGAGCGCAGCACGATCGCGATGTATATGATGATTGCCTGAATGGATTCGGCTTCCCGGGGACCGGGAAGCCTTTCCTGTTCCGTCATGCGCGCACGGAAACGGAGACGATGCTGTCAGTGATGCAGGTTGCGATCGGACTGCGGATTGCCGAACACATACCGCCGCATCCGGTCCGCCAGTCCGCCCTTGCCGAATCTGAGGAACTTGCCGTCCTCGCGATCGGATGCTTCGCTGCAGCCTGCAAGGAACAGCAGGATCAGCCGCCTGCGTTCGCCGATGTCGCGGACGCCGTTCTCGTACAGCCAGACGTCGATCGTGTTGTAGACGCCGCGGTTGACCCGGAAGCGGTTGCGGCAGTATTCCGCGAACTTGTAGTCCGGCCAATGGATGATTTCCCCCGCGTTTTCCGCCATCCGTTGTCCCTCCCCGAAAAATGGCGGAGACTTTCCGCCGCGGGCGCGGCAGAAAGTCTCCACTTGAATGGTCGACAATTTCAAGAATTCAGATATAATTTGTTGGTATACGCTTGTGAGCATCACTTTATCACGGACGCGGCGGTCTGTCAATCTCTGATCGGGCAAGGGGGACCGCCGCCGCTTACATCGCTTCTTCCGCGCGGAGCGGGAGCTGCCAGTCGATCTCGGGCAGCCCGTTCTCCCGGAGATACCGGTTCGCGCGCGAGAACGGGCGGCTCCCGAAGAAGCCGCGGTGCGCCGACAGCGGGCTCGGATGGGGCGAACGAATCAGATGGTGGCGCGGATTCGTGATGAGCTGCGCTTTGCTCTGCGCGTGGCTGCCCCACAGCAGGAACACGACCGGCTCCTTCTTCATGTTCAACGTCTCGATCACGCGGTCCGTGAACGTCTCCCAGCCCATGCCGCGGTGCGAATTGGGCTGACCTTCCCGCACCGTCAGCACGGTGTTGAGCAGCAATACGCCCCGCTTCGCCCAGGCGGCCAGACAGCCGTGATCCGGGATCGCGCAGCCGAGGTCGTCGTGCAGCTCTTTCAGGATGTTCTGCAACGACGGCGGTTGCGGCACGCCGGGCTTCACCGAGAAGCAGAGGCCATGCGCCTGACCCGGACCGTGGTAGGGGTCCTGGCCCAGGATGACCACCCTCGTGTCGGCGTAGGACGTATAGTGGAGCGCGTTGAAAATATCGTACATGTCCGGATAGATGACCCGCGTCCGGTACTCTTCGATCAGAAACCTGCGCAATTGCCGATAGTACGGCTTCGAAAATTCAGGTTCCAGATATTCCGCCCAATCGTTCCGCAAAATCGCCACGAGTCTCTCCTCCCGCTACTCATTATCCGCGCGGACGGACGTTTTGTCCACAACAGCGCTTTTTTCCACCCCGTATGAAACAAAACCGCCGGGCGATTCGTAATAAGGGAAGGTGCGCGGAACGCGAAACATGACGAGAAATCCGCGGCATACCGAAACGATTTGGACGGGAGAGAGGAAACCACATGATTCGCACTCCAAACCCGGCAGGCCATTCGGCAGAACTTCCGGCAACCGGCCCGGAAAGCGGCAAGACGGGCAATCCGGCAGGCGGCAAGACCCCGCGGCGCCTGATGTTCATCATGCTCGTCCTGGCGCTGCTCACGGCCGCGTGCAGCTCCGGCGGAAACACGGAGGAAGCGGACGGCGAACCGGTTACGCTCAAGGTCCTGTACTGGAACGACCAGTCGTTCTATTCGGAATACGGCATGCCGTATTACGCGCTGAATCCGGATGTCGAGTTCGAAGTCGTGAACACCTCGAAAATCCGGGTTTCCGAAGGCGAAAGCTATCTGGACAAACTGGACGCATTCATCCGCGAGGAACAACCGGACATTCTGGTGCTGGATTTGGAACAATACGAGAAGTTTGCCAACGACGGCCGGCTCGTGTCGTTCGAACCCTATCTGAACCGGGACAAGGTGGATCTCGACGGTTTCGTGCCGGGCCTCATCGAGCTGATGCGAAGCAAGGGCGGCGGTGAATTGTACGGCCTGACGCCGCATTTTTCGAGCCAGGCGCTCTATTACAACAAGGATCTGTTCGACCGCTACGGCATCGACTACCCGACGGACAAGATGAGCTGGGAGGACCTGTTCAACCTCGCGGCCCGTTTCCCGACGGACGGATCGGACGAAGACCGGGTCTACGGTCTCAACATCGGCTACTATACCGATCTGTTCCAGCTCGGCCAGCGGATCGGGATGTCGCTGGGGCTGCGCGAGGTCAATCCGGCCGACATGCGGGTGCTGGTCGACTCCGATTCGTGGGCGCGCGTCTACGAACTGGCGCTCGGTGCGATGCGTTCGGGCGCCCTGTACAAGATCGAATCGACCAGCTTTGAAGGCGGCTACGATGAATTTCTGCTGCGCGATCCCTTCATCAGCGGCAAAGCGGCGATGACGATCGACGGCGCGTACCTGATGCAGCAAATCCGCGAAGCGCAGGATTACATTCCCGACAAGGCCGTCAAAAACTGGGACCTGGTCACCGTGCCGGTCGATCCGGCGAATCCCGACTACACGAACGACGTCTGGTTCTACAACATTTTCGCGATCAACGCCGATTCGGCGAACCGCGACGCGGCGTGGGATTTCATCCGCTACCTCCACAGTGACGATTATGCGCGGGTCATGTCCAAAATCCTGAACGGCACGTTCCCGGTTCGCACGAAATATATCCGCGATGACGAAGGACGGAACCTGGCCGCCTTCTATCTGCTGAAGCCGGCCGACACGAACATGTACGCCCGTTACGGCGATTTGCCGGACGATTTCTTCACGCACTACTACGAGATCGGCACGGAAGAAATGCAGGCGGTGTTGGAAGACCGCAAGACCGTCGCGGAGGCGCTTGCCAGCATGCAGACCCGGCTGCAGGCTGCGCTGGACGAGGCGCTGGCGAACCGGGCCGAAGGCGCAAACGAACAAAACGAATAGCGTTCCGATCGAACAGATGCGCAATACGCGGAGGAGCTGCCCGGCCGGGGCGCTCCTCTTTTTTGTGTCCTTGCGCAAAAGGGGGATGAACCGGTTCCGGACCCTGATTGTCTATTTATTGAACGGATTCAAAGACGCGCCCGCCGCCTGCAGATCCGCCTGCAGGCGAGGGAAAGGAAGGAATTTGGACCAGTGATGTCAAATGAAACCATCGATTCCCTTCCAACGTCTATTTTCGTAGTGGCCCTGTCCCGACAGCCAACACAGTCAGCCGCGGCCCATCCGACCATTCAAACGGGGGAGATGAGATTTTTCGTCATGAATCGTTCCGCCAATCGTGCCGTCATCCGGCTGCGGCGCTGGATTGCGGCCGCGCTCGCCATGTCCCTGCTGCTCTCCGCCTGCAGCAAGGGCGGGAGCGGCAAGGAATCGGCCGGAGAACCGGCGACGATCAAGGTTTTGTACTGGAGCGACCAGTCGTTCCAAATGGAATACGGCATGCTGTTCTACGCCACGCACCCGGATATCGAGATTCAGGTGGTCAACACGAATGCCATCCAATCCGGCGAAGGCGACTACAACGAAAAACTGGATGAACTCATCCGGAAGGAAAAGCCGGACATCCTGTTGCTGTCGCAGGACCAGTACGAGAAGTACGCCGCCGACGGCCGGCTCGTGTCGCTCGAATCGTACATCACCCGGGACAAGTTCGATCTCGAGGGATTTGTCCCAGGCATGGTCGAGTTGCTGAGGGAGAAGGGCGGCGGCGAGCTGTACGGCCTTGCGCCGCGTTTCTACTCGCAGGCCGTCTACTACAACAAGGACTTGTTCGACCGGTTCGGCATCGAATATCCGACCGACCGGATGAGCTGGGAGGAACTGCTCAATCTGGCGGCGCGGTTCCCGACGGACGGCGAGGGTGAAGATCGGGTCTTCGGGCTTTATATGATGTATGCCCCCTCGGGCGTCCAACCGCTCGCCCAGCAGATCGGGCTCACCCACGGGCTCCGCGTGCTGAATCCGGCCGACAAGCGGGTGTCCCTCGACACCGATTCCTGGGCCCGCGTGTACGAAACGGCGGTGAAAGCCGTTCGATCCGGCGCGCTGTACAAGGAAGATCCCGCTTCTTTCACAGGCGAAATCGTGTATCAAGACTACCTGCTCCGGGATCCGTTCATCGGGGGCAAAGCCGCGATGGCGATCGGCCCGATGTATTTGCTCATCCAAATCCGGGAAGCCTCGGGCATGTTGCCGGACAAGGCGGTCAACAATTGGGATCTCGTCACCGTTCCGGTCGATCCCGCCAATCCCGACTATTCGCCCGACATGAACTTCTACGACGTGTTTGCGATCAACGCGGAGTCGACGAACCCCGACGCGGCCTGGAAGTTTATCCGTTACGTCCACAGCGACGAATTTGCGCGGGTCGTATCGAAATCGTTCATGGGCCAGTTCCCGACCCGCACGAAATACATCCAGGACGAGGAAGGCCGCAACCTGGCCGCCTTCTACGCCTTGAAGCCGTCGGGCGCCAATCTGTACGAAGGGGCGGACGATCTTCCCGGAGACTTCTACATGCAGTTCGACTTCATCGGGAATGAAGAGATGCAGGCCGTCCTGAACGACGAGAAGACGGTGCGGGAAGCGCTCGCCAGCATGCAGACCCGGCTGCAGGCGGTGATCGACGGGGCGGCCGAGAATCCGGCGAGCGGACCGAACGCGTTCGAATTCCCGGGATCGGGCGAAGTGTCGGAAGGGAGCGGTTCTGCGTCCGGATCGGCGGCATCGGTTCCGGAAGATGCGGAACCCGTCCCGGCGGATGCGGAATCCGTCCCGGACCGGGCGGATGCGGGCGCGGCCGGCGAAGGCTCGGCCGAATGAACCGGATGGCGCGAACGAACGAAGGCAAGGCCCGCGGGGCTTGCCTTCCCCTGTTTACGGCGCTTGCATCCGGTCCGCGTACACGGCCATCGCGTCGCGCATGAACGCCGCGAGCCCTTCGCCGAACCGGTCGATGTTCTTTTTGAACCGCGCGTCGTCCACGTATAGTTGGCCGAGCTTCCGGAACATCTCCGGCGGATAATCGCCGAACTTCCGCAGCAGCTCGTACCATTCGCCGATCGCGGCCTGAACTTCCGCGGCATCGGCCTTCACCCGCATCGCCGCGTTCAACCTCCTTTCCGCCACCCACTGTACAGGATCACGCAAGAGGGTCAAGCGGTACGGGAAACAAATGTTTTCCGTCTCCCGATCTTCTTCTACAGCCCCCCGGACGAAATTCCGAGTTTCTCAAGAATAGATTGCCCGGATTCGGCAACAATGGTTAACAGAATCGAAGGGAGTGGATGCCAGTCATGTCGGAGAGAACACGCGCAAGATGGACACCGAGCGAAGATGAGACGCTGGTCAGCGTCATCCGCCAGCACCTGGAGTCCGGTTCGTCGCTGACGGCGGCGTTCGCCGCGGCCGCGGAGCTGCTGCCCGGCCGATCGGCGGCGGCCTGCGGCTTCCGCTGGAACACCGAACTGAAGAATCATTACACGCTGCCCGTCCAGCCGCGGCGCGGCCGGCGCCAGCGCCAGCCGGCCCAGGATGCGGGTCGCGCTCCGGCGGAAAATGCGGGCGCCGCAGCCGCGAAGGGATCGGCGAAGACGACGCCGCTTCCCGCCGCGCTCTCGCAGCTGCTTGACGCCGCGCCGAAGGTGCAGGTGCTGTTCGCGAATCTGTCGCAGGAGCTGAATCAGTGCCGCGACCGGATGAAGATGATCGAGAAGGAGAACAAGGCGCTGCGCCAACGGATCGCGACGCTCGAAGCGCTCAGCGACGCGGCCGCCCAGGCCGATCTCGAGACGCTTTACCGGCTGCTGCAACGGGCAAGGCAGATGAACCTGACGTCCCATGCCCAGGAGGGCACCGTCGTCTACGAGCGGATGAACGGCATCGGCAGCGAAGTGAACACGAATATCGGATGAACCAAACGCAAACGGGAAGCGCACGCGCGCTTCCCGTTTGTGCATCTTTCGAACGATGATCGCATGTCGGATCAGTGCACCATCACCCGTTGCAGATCGTAACGGTCGGCGTTCATGACCTTCACCCAGGCCTTGATGAAGTCGCGGACGAATTTCTCCCGGTTGTCGTCCTGGGCGTACAATTCGCAGACGGCGCGCAGCTCGGAGTTGGCGCCGAACACGAGATCCACCTGCGTCGCGGTGTACAGGAGCTCGCCCGTCTTGATGTGGCGTCCTTCGTAGATGCCGTCGCCGGCCGGCGTCCACCGGATGTTCATATCCAGCAGGTTGACGAAGAAGTCGTTCGTCAGCACGCCGACGCGGTCCGTGAACACGCCGTGCTTCGTGCCGCCGTAGTTCGCGCCGAGCACGCGCATGCCGCCGACGAGCACCGTCATTTCCGGAACGGTGAGGCCCAGGAGATGCGCCTTGTCGACCAGCAGTTCCGCCGGATTGACGTCGACGCCCTTCTTCACGTAGTTGCGGAAGCCGTCGGCAAGCGGTTCAAGCACCTTGAAGCTTTCGACGTCCGTCATCTCCTGCGTCGCGTCGCCGCGTCCGGGCGCGAACGGCACCTTCACGTCGAATCCGGCGTCCCGCGCCGCCTTCTCGACCGCCGCGCTGCCGCCGAGCACGATCAGGTCGGCGATGCTGACCTTCGGATCGAGCTCCTCCCGGATCGCTTCCAGGATCCTGAGCACCTTCGCGAGCTGCTCGGGCTGGTTCACTTCCCAGTCCTTCTGCGGCGCCAGGCGGATTCTCGCGCCGTTCGCGCCGCCGCGATAGTCGGTATGCCGGAACGTGCTCGCCGACGACCACGCCGTGTAGACCAGCTCGCTGACCGTCAGGCCCGAATCGAGGATCCGCTTCTTGATGTCCTCGATCTGCTCCTCCGTAAGCGTATAGTCCACCTGCGGCACCGGATCCTGCCAGATGAAGTCCTCCTGCGGCACCTCCGGACCGAGCAGGCGCGTGCGCGGCCCCATGTCGCGGTGCGTGAGCTTGAACCACGCACGCGCGAACGCCTGCGCGAACTCTTCCGGATTCTCCATGAAGCGGCGGGAAATTTTCTCGTATTCCGGATCGTACCGGAGCGCCAGGTCCGTGGTGAACATGATCGGCTTGACCTTGATGGACGGATCTTCCGGGTCCGGCGCCATATGTTCCGGTTTCACATCGACCGGCTCCCACTGCCATGCTCCTGCCGGGCTCTTGGTGAGCTGCCATTCATAACCGAACAGGTTCTGGAAGTAGCCCATGTCCCATTTCGTCGGATTCGAAGTCCACGGGCCTTCAAGCCCGCTGGTGATCGTGTCGCGGCCCTTGCCGGAGCCGTGCGTGCTGATCCAGCCGAGGCCCATGTGTTCGACCGGCGCGGATTCCGGATCGGGGCCGACCTTCGAGGGATCGCCGGCGCCGTGCGCCTTGCCGAACGTGTGGCCGCCCGCGATGAGCGCGACGGTCTCCTCGTCGTTCATGCCCATCCGGTGGAACGTCTCGCGGATGTCGCGCGCGGCCGCAAGCGGGTCCGGCTTGCCGTTCGGACCTTCGGGGTTGACGTAGATGAGGCCCATCTGGACGGCCGCCAGCGGATTTTCGAGCTCACGGTCGCCGGAATACCGCTTGTCGTCCAGCCATTCCTTCTCCGTGCCCCAGTAGATGTCTTCCTCCGGATGCCAGACGTCGACGCGTCCGCCGCCGAAGCCGAGCACCGGTCCGCCCATCGATTCGATCGCGACGTTGCCGGCGAGGATGAACAGGTCGGCCCAGGAGATCTTGTTGCCGTATTTTTTCTTGATCGGCCACAGGAGACGGCGGGCCTTGTCCAGGTTCGCGTTGTCCGGCCAGCTGTTCAGCGGGGCGAACCGCTGGGTGCCGGTGTTGGCGCCGCCGCGGCCGTCGCCGATCCGGTAGGTGCCGGCGGAGTGCCAGGCCATGCGGATCATGAGCGGTCCGTAATGCCCGTAGTCGGCGGGCCACCAGTCCTGGCTGTCCGTCATCAGCTTGCGGAGATCTTCCTTCAGCGCCCAGTAGTCGAGCTTCGCGAATTCCTTCGCGTAGTCGAACCCTTCGTCCATCGGGTCCGATTTCCGGTCATGCTGGCGCAGGATGCTCAGGTTGAGCCGGTTCGGCCACCAGTGCTTGTTCGTGGTCGCTTCGGACTTGTGGCTCGTGACGCTCCCGTGTGGGAAGGGGCATTTGCCGGTGCTCGCGGTTGTTTCCATTTCGATCATCACTCCATATTGAAATTTAATTTCATTTGAGAATTATTCTAATTTAATTCGCTGACGGAATCAAGACCCGAGCCCGGACGGAGACGATATGCCGGCCCGGGCGCGCGAAATGCGGCCTCCGGCGGACCTGATGTGCGCGGCAATGGTGCAAGGTCATTCATCCATTGCCGGGAGGAGCGGTTTTCCTTGCCGGGAGGAACGGTCCGCCGGCCACGCGCCCGAACGCATCCCGGCCATCCCCTCGTTCGACAACGGCCGGCCTGCCCTGCGCAACGCAAACAGGCCGCCTTGCCCGCGCATGGCAAACAGTCGCTTTGCCCGCGCAGGCAAACGGCCGCCTTGCCCGCGCATGGCAAACAGTCGCTTTGCCCGCGCAGGCAAACGGCCGCCTTGCCCGCGCATGGCAAACAGTCGCTTTGCCCGCGCAGGCAAACGGCCGCCTTGCCCGCGCATGGCGGGCCCGGCGGCCGTTACCTTGCTTTGCTTCGATCGGGCCAATAGTCGACGCCCATGTACGGCAATCCCCGCGCGTCCGGCCAGACGTACACCCATCCTTCCAGCGGCTGCCCGGACGCGTCGCGGATCCAGATCCGCTCGTAGCCGTTCAACGATTCCGGGCCGATGAAATCCTCGAGCTCATCCATCACCCTCAGCGCCTCGATGCAGACCGTGAACCACATCCCCCTGACGCGGCCCGCCGCCGCGTCGCCGCTCCGCACCAGCGCGGGCCAGAGGCCGCAGTCGACAAGCCTGCCGTTCACTTCACCCGGCCGCGCATCGACCAGCCAGGGGGATGCAACGCCGTGATTGGATTCACCGGGCAGCAGGGTGCCGTAGACGAACACGCGCACGGTCCGGGTCATGTTTCCCCCTACGCCTCCAACGCCTTCGCATGCGCTTCATACCACCTGACGAACGCATCGGCGGGAACCGGCTTCGTGAAATAATAGCCCTGCGCCTCTTCGCACGATTCCGCGCGCAGAAAGCGAAGCTGCTCCTCGTTCTCCACGCCTTCGGCCGTCACGCGCAAATTCAGGTGGCGGGCCATCGCGGCAATCGTCGACACGATCGCCGCGTCGTTCCCGTCCCGCTCCAGATCCGCGACGAACGAGCGATCGATCTTCAGCTTGTCGATCGGATAGCGCTTCAGGTAGCTGAGCGAACTGTACCCGGTTCCGAAATCGTCGAGGCAAATCTGCACCCCGACTTCCTTCAGTTTCCGCAGCGTCTCGTAAGCGAATTCAACATCGGCTGTCATGCTCTCCGTAATCTCCAGTCCGACCCAGCGCGGCTCCAGGCCGGTCTCTTCGAGAATCGCGCGGATGCGATCCGCCAGATCATGCTGGTGGAACTGCCGCATGGACAGATTGACCGACACGATGAACGGGGGCAGTCCGGCGTCCTGCCAAGCCTTGTTCTGCCTGCAGGCCGTGCGGATGACCCATTCGCCGATCTCGTTGATGAGCCCGGTCTCCTCCGCGATCGGCACGAACTGGCTGGGCGGAATGGTGCCCCGCTCGGGATGCTTCCAGCGCAGCAGCGCCTCGACGCCGGTGACGCGGCCGGTGCGCAGATCGACGAGCGGCTGATAGACCAGATGGAACTGGTTCTCCTCCAGCGCGCGCCGCAGATCGTTCTCCAGTTCCAGCCGCTCGCGAGCCTTGTCGCTCATCCGGGGATCGTACAGGCGGTATGTGTTCCGTTCCGCCTTCGCGCTGTAGAGCGCGGCGTCCGCCTGCGTGAGCAGGATCTCCGGCGTGTTGCCGGGCTCCGGACCGATCGCGATGCCGATGCTGACCGTGATATGATAGCCGGTGCCGTCGAACCGGAGCGGCGCTTCGAATTCCTTCTGCAGCCGTGCCGCCGCCTCCTCCGCTTCCCCGACCGACTCCAGGCCCGGCAGCAGCACCGTAAACTCGTCGCCTCCCATCCGGTAGACATGCGTCGAAGGCGCGATCGCCTGCCTCAGGCGGTTCGCCGCGGCGATCAGCAGCTGATCTCCGCAGGTGTGTCCCAGCGTGTCGTTGATTGTCTTGAACCGGTCCAGGTCGAACAGCAGGACGGCGAGCACGGTGCCGGAACGCCTCGCGCGGTTCAGCTCCGCCTCCAGGCGCTCCATCAGCAGCCGGCGGTTGCCGAGGCCGGTCAATTCGTCATGGTACGCCAGATACTGGATCTGGGCTTCCGCCCGCTTCTGCTGCCGCATCGGACCTTCGATCGTGATCAGATAGATGCCCTGCATCAGGAAGAAATAGCCGCCCGCCTTGTACAGCTGCGCGAGCAGCATGTCCGCGTCCAGCGTTGCATCGACGAACAGCATCTGCAGATTCGCGAACCAGAGCAGGCATATCGCCTGCACGACCTTCAGCAGCATTTGCGGCCGCGTGATCCGGTTCCGGTACAGGATCATCGCGCCGGCGGTCGCATAGCCGCCGAGGATGAGCACGATGGCCGCGATGCGCAGCGCGTTCAGCTTCTGTCCCGAGAAGAGCTCCGGGCCTTGATACAGCGCCATGAGCCCGATGATCGACACGAACGCGATGCCGCAGAGGGGCGACATCCACAATAGCCGCCTGCGCTCGCCGCCGTGCGCCTTGCCGTCCGACTGGCTGAGCAGCATGAGCAATCCGGCCGCGCCGATGATCTGCGCGGCCGCGCCGTAAATCATCGTCAGCGAAGTGTCACCGAGCTCGCGATGGAACGGCTGACCGTAAAACGTGATCGCATGTGCCAGCTCCAGCATGCCGACGATCGTGAACAGGCTGGCCGAATGTAGCCGGATCCGCGTCAGCTGCCGGACGAAAAACGCCCAGCCGAGCAGCACCATCCCGAAACAGAACGCCACGATCGCATATCCGAGCAATGTCGAGATGAACAGCACATCCAGCGATCCCGCCCATTTGTCGATGCGGCCGTGGAACAGCCGCATGACCGCAAACGCGATCAGCGCCAGGCCGATCACCTGTATGGTCTGTTTCTCCGCCTTGTTAACCGACATTGCTCCGCCCCCGTGCCTGCACCTTCAACATTTCGAATATCCTCGCGTTTTTTCGCGTTCTTCAATAACATTTCCACGCGCATTCTGCAGATTCCTGCCGGTTATGCAACTTTTGCATGAACTGGCAGGGTCCTCCCGGTTTTTTAATTTGGTGCAAACGGGGAAACGATTCGCCATCCTTCCCGCTCGAGGGCCCGCCTGACCGCGGCCGCGATCTCCGGTGCCCGCGGGCTGTCGCCGTGGATGCAGATCGTGCCGGCCCGGACCTCCGCCGTGCCGCCGTCCGCCGTCCGCACGACGCCGCAGGCGGCTATGGCGAGCGCCTGCTCCGCCGCTTCTTCCGGCCGTTCCAGCACCGCGCCGTCGGCGCCGCGCGGCAGCAGACGTCCGTCTGCGCCGTATCGCCGGTCGGCGAACGCCTCGACCGCGTACCCGAGGCCGGCCGCTTCGGCCGAGCGCGCCAGCAGCCCTCCTGGCGGCACGAACAGGCCGAGGGACGGATCGAACCTGCGGACGGCCCCGACAATCGCGTCGGCCAGTTCCTCCGACCGGTCCGCCATGTGATACAGCGCGCCGTGCAGCTTGACGTGCCGGATCCGGCCGCCCGCGGCGCGGACGAACGCGTAGAGGGAGCCGAGCTGGTACAGCAGATCATCGGCGGCCTCGCGCGGCGAGATCGCCATTGCCCGCCGTCCGAATCCGGCGCGGTCCGGAAGTCCCGGATGCGCGCCGATCGCGACGCCGTGTTCCATGCACAGCTCCACCGTCTCACGCATCGTGCGCGGATCGCCGGCGTGGAAACCGCACGCAATGTTCGCCGACGACAGGAACGGAATCAGCTCGCGGTCCCGGCCGATCCCTTCGCCGACATCACCGTTCAGATCAATGGTTCTCTCCCGTGTCGTCATGGACGTCGCCTCCCGTCAGATTGAGCGGGCCGGAAGCCGGCAGCGCAGACCGGCGGCAAGCAGCCGCAGCTCCTTCTCCCGCCTGAGCAGCAGCCGGTGCGCCTCATCCAGCCCGATCGGGCGGAAGCGCACCCGGTCGCCGGGGCGGATCTGGGCGAGCAGCGGCAGGTCGACGGCCGCCACGTGGGCGATGACCGGATAGCCGCCGGTCGTCTGGCAGTCGGCGCCGAGCACGATCGGCTGTCCGCCGGCCGGAACCTGCACGGTGCCCGGCAGCACGCCGCGCGAGCACATCTCCGTGCGCACGTTCAGCTCGAGCGGCAGTCCGGCAAGCCGCACGCCCATCCGGTCCGAATCGGGAGCCGCCCGGTACGGCTCCCGGAAGAACCGCTCGCGGGCCTCCTCCGTAAACGCATCGATGTCGGCGGACGGCACGGCGCGCAGCACGACGCCGTCCGCCGCATTCCGCGCGCCGCCCTCCGGGACGAAGCCGTCCGGCGACGCGCACCATCCGGGCGCCGCCCAGCGGCGACCGGACGCGGCGGCTTCCGCCGCGAGCGCCGCCGCCCAGGCGGCCGCCCACGCCGAGGGATCGCCCGCGGGCAGCGCGTCTCCGGCCCGCAGGGGCCGGCCGTCCGCGCCGCCGAAGCCGGCGCGGATGTCGGTGCCGCGCCCGCCGAGCATCGGCGGCACATCGATGCCGCCGGCGACCGCGAGATACGCGCGGCACCCCCGCGCGGCACGGCCGAAGCGGATCACCGTGCCGCGCCGCACCCACACCGGGCGACACGCGGGCAGCCGCTTGCCGTCCACGGTCGGCTCCATCCCGGCGCCCGCCACCGCGATGAGCAGATCATCCGTCGCTTCCAGCTCGGCGCCCGCCAGCGTCATCTCCAGCGCGGCGGCCCGTTCGGGGTTCCCGACGAGCAGATTCGCGATCCGGAGCGCGACCTCGTCCATCGCGCCGCCCGCGCTGACGCCGATCGCGCGGTATCCGGGCCGGCCGCCGTCCTGCACCGTCGTCAGCAACCCGGGCGACCGGACGATGAGCCCCGTCCGCGGCGCTTTCCCTCGGACGACTCCCTCGCCGGTCGCATTCGCCCGGCCCCCGCCTTCGCCATCCGCCGCATCAAGCCCTGCAACGCCGGCTGCGCCGCCCGGAACGGCTGACGACCGCGCGCCGTCGTCGTTCCCGACGGGTACGAACCGGACGATGTCACCGGCGCGAAGCAGCGACGGCTCGGCGGCATGCGGATCGAACAGCCTGCGATCGGTACGGCCGATGATCTGCCACCCGCCCGGCGAATCGAACGGGTACACGCCGGTCTGCACGCCCGCGATGCCGACCGACCCGGCCGGCACCCGCCGCCTCGGCGCTGCGAGGCGCGGCTGCGCAAGCCGCTCCGGCAATCCGCTCAGATACGGAAATCCCGGCAGGAATCCGATCATCGCGACCGTATATTGCGCAGACGCATGCGCTTCGATGAATTCCCGCGGATCCATGCCGGCCCGCGCCGCGCAGGCTTCCAGATCCGGGCCGTACTCCCCGCCGTAGCGCACCGGAATCTCGACCACGCGCGGCCTCGCCTCCGCGCCCGCGTCGCCGCTTGCGGCCGCGCGCCGCAGCGCCGCTTCCACGCGCTGCCACACCGCCGGTCCGCCGCCTTCCATCGGCGCCTGCTCCGCCGCGGCCGCGGGGTCATAGACCACCGTCACCGTGTCGTAGGCGGGCACGATGTCGACGACCCACGGCAGCTTTGCCGCCGCGATCCGGGCCGCGCACGACGCCGGATCAGGCGCTTCGTCCGCGCCGCCCTCCCACACGGCCACGGCCGCCCGGTCCCCGGCAGGCACCCACCGCATCACGCTCTCCACCCCGCTCCCGCATTGGTCTCCGAAACGTCCCTTGCCCGGCGGATCACCGATGCATCCAACCGTTCGGCACACACAGCCTTTGCCCCGCGCAGGCCCCGCGTCGCGCAAGGCCGGTGCCACCGCCGCTTCCGATCCGTGAACCGCACGGAGCATCCGCACTCCGCGCGCATGCACACTTTAAAGTTTCCTCCATTTTCATCCTTCTGTCCATACGCTGCGGCCTGCATGAAGCCGCATGCCGTTCCGCGACGCGGCACAGGCATCGCGCGCGCCGGACCTTCGCTGCCTGACCGCTTTAACCGCTTTGCTCCGGGCATCTCAACGACAAAACGGCTCCGCGGGAATTCCGCCCGCGAAGCCGTCCTTATCCGATGCGCTCCAGGCAATACGCCGACAACACCGACAGCTCCAGATGCTGCAGTTCCTCCAACAGGGCGCCGGCCGCTTCGCTCCCCCGGCCTTCCGCCTGCGCCTCCACGGCGTCGACGAACAGGAACGGATCCCACGCGCCGGCGGCCGCCAGTCGCAGGATCAGCCGGTCCGCTTCCGAAGCCCCTGGCCCGTCTCCGGCCCGGAACGCCGCCAGCTTTTCGCCGGCCGCGTCCCACAGCCGTTCCATTGCCGGATGCCGGCCGACCCTCCGGAACCAATACTTCGCATTCCAGTAGTCGCCCTCCATCCGGTGCATGATGCCGTGCCAGTAGCTGCCCGTCGCGTTCGCGATGCCTTGGGAAATCGCATGCGAACGGTCGAGATTGCCGTTCCACAGGATGAGCCCCGAGACGACCGCCCGCGCGTCCGGATCATCGCCTGCTTCCTCGAGCAGCCTGCCGATCGCCTCGTCCGCTTCCCGGTCCACGGGCCCCGCGGGCCGCAGCGGCAGCAGCGGTCTGCGCGCTTCAAGCTTGCTCCGCCATTCCGCGGCTTTCGCTTTCAGGCTCATGCCGAACACCACCTCCGGCGAACTTCTCCCGTCCCGTGCGTTCCGTCGAGCCGGCCTTCAGCTCCGCACCGCCGCCTCCGGCGTCATCATCCGGTCGTAGAAATCGACGACCATGTCCTTGTCCGGCGAATTGCGCAGCGCCATCGCCGAACGCGGGTGCTCGTCGAGCAGGCCGGTGATCATGTACGGAATGATGTAGCCCCACTCCTCCTTTTCCCGGAGCGGGATCATGTGCTTCTCGATCATCTGCAGCACCGGGCGCACTTCGTACTTCGGATTTTGCAGCTTCGAGACGAGCAGCTCGGTCGGACAATTGCCCGCCGCGCGCCCCATGCCGTAGACGGACGCGTCCAGCAGTTCCACCCCTTTGCCGGCCGCAAGCAGCGTGTTCGCGAACGCGAGCTGCAGGTTGTTGTGCATGTGGGCGCCGAGCCGCTTGTGCGGCAGATGTTTCTGGAACAGGTCGACCAGGAAGTTCACGTCGTCGGGCAGCAGGCTGCCGTACGAATCGACGATGTAGACGATGTCGACCGGGCTGTCCGCGATCATCCTGAACGCCTCGACGAGCTGGTTCTCGAGCACGTTTGAAAGCGCCATGATGTTCAGCGTCGTCTCGTAGCCCCGCTTGTGGAACACTTCGACCAGTCGGAGCGCCTTGTCCACGTCCTGGATGTAGCAGGCGACGCGGATCAGGTCAAGCAGGCTTTCCTCGCGCGGCAGGATATCGTTTTCGTCCACGCGGCCGACATCGCACAGCGCGGACAGCTTCGTCTCGCCCTTCTGCGGTATGACCTCGCGCAGGAAGCGGTCGTCGAGGAACCGCCACGGCCCCGCCGAATCGGCGCCTTTGAGCAGGTTCGGCGAATTCTTGTATCCGATCTCCATATAGTCGACGCCGGCTTCGTTCAGCCAGCGGTACAGGTCCCGGACAAACTCGACGCTGAAATCCCAGTTGTTCACGAGTCCGCCGTCACGGATCGTGCAGTCGAGAATCTTGCAGTGGCTGGTGTCGGTCCTCATGGGCATCGTGCATCTCCTTCGCGTTACGATCTATATTTCCTCATCTTAAGACAAAACCGGCCGTAACGCAAAACTTTTTTCAAAAAAAAAGATGCCGTCCGCGAACCCGTCCGCAAAAAATGATACGCCCGTGGACGCTCCCGCATGATCCGCGCTCCCGGATCGTTTTTCCGCCGCCTCCTGCGTTACCCGCTTGTCCGGTCCCGCCGGCATCCGTCGTCCGCGTTCCGCACAGCCCGTGCGGCGCCCGCCTCCCCGGCATGAAAACCGCGGCCGCCAAACCGGAAAACAGCGGCGCCGCCGGGAGCGTCCTGGCTGCCCGGGATTCCCGTCGGCGCGCGGCGGAGGTGATCCGTTGACGGCCCGTCTTCCCACGGCTACAATCATAGCCAAATCCAGCCGGAAGGAAAGGTGACGCATGTCGGACATCTACGACATCGAGGTCGTGACGATTGACGGCCGCCGCATCACCCTGTCGGCATTCAAGGGCAAGGTGATGCTCATCGTCAACACCGCCAGCAGGTGCGGATTCACGCCGCAATACGCCGGATTGGAAGCGCTGTACCGAAAATACCGGGACCGGGGACTGGTCGTGCTCGGCTTCCCTTGCAACCAGTTCGCCGGTCAGGAGCCGGGGAGCGAGGCCGAGATCGCGTCGTTCTGCTCGCTCCGCTACGGCGTCACGTTTCCGATGTTCGCCAAGATCGACGTGAACGGCCCGAACCGGCATCCGCTGTACCGGTACCTCATCAGCCGCAAGCCCGGCCTGCTCGGCTCGGGAAGCATCAAATGGAATTTCACGAAGTTCCTCGTCGACCGCGAAGGCCGCGTCGTCAAACGGTTCGGACCGGCGGTGAAGCCGGAGAAAATCGAGGCGGACATCCTCGGGCTGCTGTGATCGCCGCATGCACGTGATCGCACGCGAGAAGACGCCCTGGAACGACATCACCGTCTATGAGACCGGCGCGCTGTTCGGCATGACGGGACGGTTCCGGTGCCTCCAATTCGCCGACGGGGCGGTGCAGGGGGCGATCGACCTGAAAGATCCCGGCCGCGTCGTGCTCGAATACCCCCGGGCGATCCTCCACCTGCTCGGGCGGAACGCGCCGGGCTTCGAGCGGGCGTTCATGATCGGCCACGGGATCGGCACGATCCCGTCGCAATACCCCGCACGGACGTTCACCGTCGCCGAGATCGACGGGCGGGTCGCCGCGATCAGCAGGGAATATTTCGGCTACCCGTGGGACAACATCGCGATCGGCGACGGCCGCGCGCTGCTGGAAGCCGAGCCGCCGGCTTCGCTCGACGCCGTCCTGATCGACGCGTTCACGAAGGACGGCACGCCCGTCCACCTGACGACGCTCGAATGCTTCGAGGCGGCCGCGGCCAGGATGCGCGGCCCGGGTCTTCTGATTCTCAACCTGACCGGCCGCGCGCGCGGCGACCGCCGGATCGCATCCGTCCACGCGGCGCTGGCCCTGGCGTTCCGGCACACCGCCGCCTTCTTCCTGCCGGCGTCGCCCGGCCGGGGCTACGGGAACGTGCTGCTGGCGGCCGGCGGCCGGCCGATCGCGTTCGCTCCGGAGGGCATGGCAGGGTTCCGCCCGTTCGTCCCGGAGCCGGGATACGCCATGCGGGACCGCGCCTGAATGCCGGGCCGGCGCCGGCCAGGATGCGCGGAGCCGGCAGCCGGCGAAACCCCGCCCGGTCCAGGATGCCGTGGACGCCGGCCCCGCTCCGTCCGAAAGCCCGTGCCGCCGCTCACGGCTCCAGCTTCACGATGAGCGCGTTGCTGAGCAGCCGTCCCGGTTTGGTCAAATATCGGCCGTTGTAATACAGGCCGCTCGATGCGCCGCCGTCGAGGTTCATCGCCTGCCAGGCGCCCGCCTGCAGCATGATCTCCGCGAGCTCCGGAATCGTCGCGGCCGGAACCGTGACGAGGATCAGCCGGTGGTCGCGCGTGATGCCGAGGGCGCTGCGCGCGCCGCTCATCGACAGAATCTTCGGATCCGTGAATCCTTCCCCCTCGACGTCCAGGTCCACCCGGCCGTTCCGCACGAGGCGCGGCCCCGCCTGCACCGCGCCGTCGATGCCCCCGGCCCTGATGAGATCCGGCATGTCGAGACCTTCCGCAATTTCGGCCAGATGGTTGCGGTCATAGATGAAGGTGGCGCGGCGGAACGTATCCCCGCGGCTCAGCACTTCGCCGTCGTTGAGCAGCCACCCGTACGGCTTCTTGTAATCCGATTCGGTATAGGCGTCAAAGAACGCCCCGTTGATCGCGACCGCCGCGCCGTGGCGCTCCGCCATCGCGCCCAATTCCTCCGTCCGGCCGACCTCATCCTTCGCCACCACGACGTCAAGTTCGACGCGCGGATCCATGAGCGAGATCGTGATCATCTGCGCCTTGACGCGCCTGCCGTCCACTTGGAACTCGCGCGTCTCGTGGACGACCGGCGGGGCGTCCTTCCGGATCGAGCCGACCGGAACGGCCGGCAGACGCATTTCTCCGTCCCCGCGCACGGCGCGCACCGCGCCCGCATCCTGCCGCCACTCGATCTCGAGTCCCAGCGCCCGGCCCGCGAACCGGAGCGGCACGTAGGTCACGCCGTCCCGCACGAACGGCGGCGCGTCGAGCGGCACCGCCCTGCCGTCGACGACCGCCTCGGTGCGGCCGACATGGAGCACGATCTCGCCTCCGTCCTTGCGCAGGACGACCCGCTGCTCCTCCGGATGCCACGAGACCGACGCGCCGGCGTACTCGCCGAGCAGCCGGAGCGGAACGTACGTCCTGCCGTCATCCAGATACGCGAACGACTTCGGCCCGGCGTTGACGGGCGCCGCCGGCGCGGCCAGCAGCGACAATCCCGCGATCGCCGCCATGATCCGAATGCGCCATCCCTTGTCCGATCGCTTCAACATCGCTCCACTCCTTTTTTCCTGATTTATTGCAAAAAAATCCCTTGCCACTTTATCGGCATCCACCCCCGCCCGTTTGAGAAAACCGGCACCGGTCCCGGTCTTCCGATCCGTCTCCCGGGCGCCGGCGCTTGGCAACCGCAAGATCCGCATCCGGTCCGATAACCGCAAGCCCCGTATCCGGTCCGATGGCCGGGAAACAGACGGGGCCGTCCGAAAGCCGGAACGGCTTCCGGACGGCCCCTTCCGTCTGCTGCATTCACATCTCGATCGGCTTGAACGCGATCCAGTCGACCTGGAGGCCCGCCTTGACCGGCTCGATCCGCACTTCATACACCCCGGCCTCCAGCCGGACCTTGACGAGCTTCCGCGTCATCCATCTGCCCAGGGTGCCGTTCGATTGCACCGTCGCCGTGAGATCGCCGTTGAGATACAGGTTGCAGGCGCTTTGGGCGACGAAATGCTCGGGCGACATGACGTGCGCCAGAATCCGATACACGCCGGTCCGCGAGATCGAGAACCAGGCCGGCCCTTCCGCGGGCAGTTTGACCTGTCCCGTATCGTCGGCGGACTGCACCGACGCCGGCGAAGGCGCCCGCGACGGGTCGGCGGGCCGGGCCTCGAACGTCTGCTCGGGGCGCTGCCCGCGCCGGAACACCGGCGCCCGCATCAGGAAGCGCAGAATGTTCATCGCGCTGCGCTGGAGCTCGCCGCGCGTCAGCTTGCCGGACGCCAGCGCCTCCAGCGTGTTGTCACCCATCGCGTTCGTCTCCGCGCCGTAGTTCGGCACGACCATGTACAGATCGTTCTGCGCGCGGATCATCGCCGCCGTGTTCTCCCGGCTCGATTCGCCGCCTTCCACGGGATCGTTCATGCTCGCCCACCAGTCGGTCATGACGATGCCCTCAAAGCCCCATTCGCCGCGCAGAATCGTCGTGTTCAGATCGTAGTTCGACGCCGACCAGACGCCGTTGACCGGGTTGTAGGCCGTCATGACGGCGTTCGCGCCGCCCAGCTTGACCGCGATCTCGAAGCCGCGCAGATACAGCTCGCGCAGCGCCCGCTCCGAGACGACCGCGTCGACCTGCGTCCGGTGCTTCTCCTGGTTGTTGCAGGCGAAATGCTTCAGCGTCGCGTTCGAACCGCCCCTCCTGATGCCCCGGACGCAGGCCGCGCCGATCATCCCCGTCACGAGCGGGTCCTCCGAGAAATACTCGAAATTCCGGCCGTTCAGCGGATTGCGCCGCAGATTCATGCCGGGACCGAGCAGCACGTCGATCTCATTGCTGAGCAGTTCCCGGCCCTCGAGCACGTACAGCTCCTCGACAAGGTCGACGTCCCAGGTCGCGGCCAGGAGCGTCCCGCTCGGCATCAGCGTCGCCTGGTGCCCGCTGTCCATCCGGATGCCCGAGGGACCGTCGGCCGTGCAGCCGATCGGCACGCCGAATTTCGAGAACAGCCGGTCGCTCATGCCGCCGAAGGCGGACGCCGTGCCCGGCGTGACGAGCGGATTCGACATCCCTTCTCCGCGGACAAGGACGGCCATATCCTCGTCGGTAAGCTGCGCGACAAATGCCTCCAGGGTCGCCCTGCCCGCCTCGACATCCCGCAGCGTGATGCCCCGGTCGCCGGTGTACGGAATCGGCTCGGGCAGCCGCTCGCGAATCCGGTCGGCGATCGATGCGCGCCGCAGCGGCACATCTTCATACACGAGCTCGTACGTGCCGTCCGCCCTGCGCCGGCCCGGCTTCATCCGCCGGAACGGAACGGTCGGCGCCAGCGCCTCCTCGAGCTGCTCCACAACGACGAGATCGGGCACGACATAGCCCTCCCCGCTCTCGAAGCGGACGGGCTTCAAATCCCGAACGTTCGGCCCGACATGGAGCATGTATGTACCCGCTTCCAACACATACGCGGAGCGGTGACCCGTCACGCCGCCGTCGTCGTAAGCGGCCATCCGGCGCACCGGGAACGCGAGCTCGAGCCGCTCCGATTCGCCCGGCTTGAGGGTGCGGGTCTTCGCGAACGCGGCGAGCTCCCTCGCCGGCCGCCCGAGCCGGCCCTGCGGCGCCTCGAAATAGAGCTGCACGACCTCCCGCCCCGCGTATTCGGTGCCGGTGTTGGTGACGGTGACGGTCAGGGCGATCCATTTTTCCCCGTCCCGGTCGATCTCCTTCGCCTCTCCGGGCTCGATGCGGAACGTCGTGTAGGACAAGCCGTAGCCGAACGGGAACAGCACCTTCTCCGGGCAGAACGTCTCGAAGTAGCGATATCCGACGTAAATGTCTTCCTCGTAGACATTCCGGAACTCGCCGCCGTAATTGCGCGTCGACGGATAGTCGTCGATCGACCGGGCGATCGTGTCGGTCAGCTTGCCGCCCGGTACCGCGTCGCCGGCCAGCACGTCGGCGATCGCGTCGCCGCCCTCCATGCCCCCGTGCCACGCATAGATGACGCACGGAATCGGATGCCGGAAGCGCGGGTTCTCCAGCCAGCTCATGTCGATGATGTTCGAGACGTTGAGCACGACGATCGTCTGCTCGAAATGCGCCGTCACCCGCTCCAGCATCGCCAGCTCCTCGTCGGTCAAGAGCCAGCTGCCCGGCGCGTTCGCATTGTCCTTGTCCTCACCCGCGGTCCGGCCGATGACGACGACCGCCTTGTTCGACACGGCCCGCGCGGCCCGGACCAGCTCGTCCGTCAGCGGCATTTCCTTCTGGTGCCACGGTTCGGCCGCCCAGCCTCCGCCGCCGTCGTCGAACGGATGCTCTTCGATCCATTTCGCGTAGACGGACGCGAGCGTCTCGTTGACGGCGATGTGCTTCTTGCTCCGGAGGCCGTCCAGCAGATTCGTCGTGTACGGCACGTTGACGCTGCCTCCCGAGCCGGTGCCGCTGCGGTAATAGTTGATCTGGCAGCGGCCGAAGACCGCGACATGATCGCCCGGCCCGAGCGGCAGCACCTTCCCGTCGTTCTTCAGCAGCACCGCTCCGTCCGCCGCGACTTTCCTGCAGAATTCGGCAAATCCCGGAAGCGGAATGCCATACGTCTTCTCGCTCATGGCTGCTCCTCCCCGATCGATATCCTGACGGCATCATGCAGCAGACACCGGCGGTCGTCGCGAAAACGCGCGTTCTTCCGACCCGACCGGTCGGGATGCCGCCGGCAGATCGAACCGTGCCGCAAATGCCGGGTCATCCATGTGGCGCGATCCGCCCTTCATGCAGCATCTGCGATCCCGCGCCGGATGGGCGCCCGATACGTGGACCGGCCGCTGGTCATACTTCAATAATATAACGTTTTCCTGAGGTTGGAAACCCGAAACGGACGGAACCTCCCGTGATCCGCCGGGCGCATCGCGGCAGGCCACCGCGTGGATCCCGGCGGCCGACGATGTGGCGCGGCGCCCGCGTGACGGCCGGCTTCGCGGGGGTGCAAGAGTCATCGCCGGGATGCGGGTCTTTGCAACGCGGTGTCCACGCCGCAACCACGGCCGTTCCGTGCTGTCGGCGAATGGGGCAGCCGCAAAAAAACGGCGGGCATCCGCTCGATGCCCGCCCGAAACCGGATGCCCGCCGAAGACGATTCGGGGATGATGCGGGGGCCATCCATCCACCTGACCGTCACGCCTTCGTCCGCCGCTCGGCGAGACGCAGCGCGTATTCGGCCAGCGTCCGCGTCATGACGCCGGTCGCGCCCTTCGGCTCCCAGCCCCGTTCCTTGAACAGCCAGGCGGTGCCGCCGATGTCCAGATGGATCCACGGCAGCCCCTCGGCGAACTCGCCGATGAACAGCCCGCCCGTGATCGTGCCGGCGTGGCGTCCGCCGCTGTTCTTCAGGTCGGCGGCGTCGCTCTCGAGCAGCTTGCGGTACTCCGGCCAGGATGGCAATTGCCAGATCCGCTCGCCCGTCGCGCGGCTCGCCTCGACCAGTTCGGCGAGGAACGCCTCGTCGTTCGTCACCGCGCCGGTCGCGACGTCCCCGAGCGCGACCATCACGGCGCCGGTCAGCGTCGCGACGTCGATGAGCCGCGTCGCGCCGCGCCGGATCGCGGTCGTCAGCCCGTCGGCCAGCACGAGCCGGCCTTCGGCATCGGTGTTGACGACCTCGACCATCCGCCCGCTCATCGTCTTCAGCACGTCGCCGGGCTTCAGCGCCTGTCCGGACGGCATGTTCTCGGCGGCCGGAATGACGGCGACGACGTTGATCTTCGGCTTCGCCTCGCCGATCACCCGCATCGCGCCGAGCACCGCCGCCGCGCCGGCCATGTCGGAGATCATCTCATCCATGCCATCGGCGCGCTTGAGCGAGATGCCGCCGGTGTCGAACGTGATGCCCTTGCCGATGAGGCCGAGCTTCTCCTTGGAATCCGGATCGCCCTCGTAGTGCAGGACGATCATGCGCGGCGGATTGGCGCTGCCCTGACCGACGCCGAGCAGACCGCCCATCTCCATCTCCGTCGCGGTCCATTCGTCGATGACCTCGATGTCGAGCTCGAATTCCCGGGCCAGCGCTTCGGCTTCGAGCGCCAGCATCTCGGGCGTCAGCAAGTTCCCGGGCAGATTCGTCAGCCTCCGGGCGTAGGCGACCGCCTCGCCGAACATCCGCCCGCGGTCCATCCCGGACCGGAATGCCTCTTCCGCCTTCGCGTCCGGCTGCCCGTCCGGCGCGAACGTCACGCGCAGCTTCGTTTCGGCGGGTTTCTCCCGGCGCTGCGGCTCGCGGGTCGCGGCGCCGAGCAGGAAGCCCTCCGCCAACGCCTGCGCCTTGCGCCGCACCGCGTCCGACGCGTCCGCGCCGTCCCCGCCGCCGGCGAAGATCTCCGAACCGACCAATGCGCACGCCTGTTCCGCCTTGATCTGCTTCAGCGCCTTCGCCGCGGCCGCCCCCGCCTGACGCAGCGAATCGGGCGATCCGTCGCCGATACCCGCAAGCACGACAAAGCCCGCCTGCATCGTGCCGAGCGTCGGAATCGTCTGGACGCCGCCCGCCTCGCCCTTGAACAGGCCGGCCTCGCCGAGCCGCCGGATCGCATCCGGCAAGGCGCCGGGCAGCGCGGACGCCCCCGAACCGCCCGTTCCGGCGGCGTCCGGTCCCGCGAATACGACCGCCGCCGCGGCATTCTCGAGCGCTTCAAGCAGATCTCCCGTATAATGAAGTTCCGTAACCAATGTCCATCCTCCATGACGTGTTGCTCCGCCCGGTTCCCGTTCGGCCGCCGACGGCCGCAAACAAAAGAATCGGGCGTCACACCCGATTCTACCGCCTCAGTCCGCCGATGGCAAATAGATCTTGAATTCCGTCCCCTCGCCCGGCTGGCTGCTCACGCGGATCATTCCGCCGTGGTTGCGGATGATGCGATAGCTGACCGAAAGGCCGAGCCCGGTGCCCTGCTCCTTCGTCGTGAAGAACGGATCGAAGAGCCGGCTCATCGTCGCCTGATCCATGCCCTTGCCGTTGTCCCGGACGGCAATCACGACGAATGATCCTTCCTTGCGCGCGACGATGTCGATGCGCCCGTTCCTCTCTCCCCCGAGTTCGGTGATCGCGTCAAGCGCGTTCTTCACGATGTTCAGCATCACCTGCTTGATCTGCTTGACATCGATCGACACCTTCGCCTGCGGGTCGTACGCCTCGAGGTTGATCTGGCATCCGCGCATGATCGCCTCGCTCTCCGACAGCAGCATCACTTCCTTCAGCAGCGTCTCGACCGTGACGATCTGCGCCATCGGCGCGGTCGGCTTGCTCGAGTTGAGAAATTCGTAAATGATATCGTTCGCGCGGTCGATCTCGTCGAGGATGATGCGCGCATACTCTTCCTTGCCGAGCTTCATGAGGTGCGGCCGCAGGAGCTGAATGAATCCGCGGATCGACGTGAGGGGATTGCGGATTTCATGCGCGATGGACGCGGCGATTTTGCCGAGCATGGCGAGTTTGTCGTTCTGGTAGGCCGTCTGCTCGATCTGCTTGAACTCGGACACGTCCTTCACGCTGACGAGATAATGGCCGTCGAGCCGGTCGCCGTACGTGACGGTGACGAGCAGATGACGCCCCTGCGCGTCCTGCAGTTCGAAGTACCGCGATCGCTTCAGCGCCATTTCCTTGAGAACCCGCAGGATCATCCGGCGGACGGGCTTCTTCAGCCGCGGGTGGAAAAGGAGATGCCGCAGCGTGCAGCCCGCCAGCGCGTTGCGCGGCACGTCCAGCAGCCTGGCCATCTGCAGATTGACGAAAGACAGCGTGCCTTCGCCGTCAAACAGGGCGATGCCGCTGTCCATGTGCTGCAGCACGCTTTCGTACTTGTTCTTGATATCGACGAAAGACCGCTGCGAGCGGTTGAGCTTCTCCTTCATTTCCGCGTACCAGTTCAACGTCGGTCCGGAGTCCGGCATGCGATCCCGGAACGCCGCCATGATCTCGATCAGGAACGTAAACGACCGGTCGTAGAGGTCCAGCGCTTCCTCCGGCTCCGCGTTGGCCGCCAGCATCTGCACGGCCTCGTGATGCATCGCGACGATCTCTTCCGGCCGCATGCCCGCCAGCGTGCGGCCGAGTTCGACCGCGCACTGGAGCGAAACCGGAGATTCGGCCCGCAAATAAGCCGCAAGCGCGGGAAAATAACGCCTGCTCGTCATTAGCATTCGATCGCCTCCTCCGCGCTCAGGACGGAACGTCCGGACCGGGGGCGCTGCCTGACGCATCCTTCCGTGCAAATGCCATCGCCTCCGCCGTTGACTCGCGGATGTGCAAAGATTCCATGGTTGGAAAACCCCGGTATCCTAATCATAGAGACGGGCGTGACAACGTGTCAACCGAAGACTTTGTCGATTCCGCCGATGGTCCGGACCGCTCAGATCGGCAGGAAATTCGTACCGGCGGAACCGACGGGGAAGCCGCCGGCCGCGGCGATCCGCCTGGGTCCCCGCGGCCGGTCGTCCGGCCCTGCAGGCCCGATGCCGCATGGTTCACCCGGCTTCCGGTTGTCCCCGCTTCCGATGCTTCCGCAGCTCCCCCTGCTCCCGGTACGTCCCCGGCTCGTCGCCCGCTACCGCTTCCGTTCCTGCCATCGTGCGGGCGCTTCCTGTCCCCGGACCTGCCGGTCGCGCTTCTCCGTTTCCTGCAGCCGGTCCTGCCGCGGATCCTGCCGCTGGCCTTGCGGTTGCTTCCGGATCCGCTCCTGCCGGTCGAGGGGCGGGCGGATCGACGCATGGGCGATCTCCGTCTCCCGGCCCGCGCTCCTCCGCTGCGACGCCTGCTCCCGTCGTCCCGCATCGTTCCGGGACAAGTCCGGTACCCGCCGCATCCAATCCTGCGGCGATCCCGGAACTTGCCACATGCGGTCCTGCCCACCATTCTTCCGGGGCTCTTCTTCCCGCCGGTCACGGCGGTCATGCACCTCGCGCCGCTGAACCGGCCCGGGCTCCGTCAGGCTCCGCCGCGGCTCCCGGTCATCCCGGCCGCCGGCTCCCGCCGGGGCCTTCCCGTCGGCGGCCGAAACCTTGCCCGCGGGCACCGGCGTCAGCCTGCCGCCGGGGGCCTTCCAAAACCGGGGTCCGTCGTCTGCCGACGTCTTCTTCCCTTTATCCGGAGATGGTTTCTTTCCGTCTTCCGTTGCGGACTTCTTGCCGGCGGTCCATGACGCGTTTTTCGAGCCGTTCGCCCCGGCCTTCCTGCCCGTGGCCGCGGACGCGTTCTTCCCGTCGACCGCCGGCGCTTTCCTCCCGTTATCCGACGGTGCTCGCTTTCCGTCATCCGCCGCGGGCTTCCTGCCGGCGGCCCCCGTCCTGTCCTTGCCGCCGTCCGCCGCGGTCTTCTTGGCAACCGCCGTCTTGTCCTTTCCTCCGTCCGCCGCGGCTTTCTTGCCGCCCGACGGTTCCTTGCCGCCCGCCGCCTTCTTGCCGCCGGACGCGTCTGCGGCCTTGTCCCGCGCCTTCGCGGCCGCTTCCTTCGCCAGCAATTCGGCAAGCTCGCGCTTCCGATCTTCACCCGAATTCCCGTCGCCGAGCAAGCCGGCCAGACCGCCGTACGGTTCGACCGCCTGACGGATCGAACCCTGCTTCAGATCGTCCAGCTTGATCGGCAGTCCCCGCTTCTCCGCCAGCAGATAGACCGCCATCTTGCCCGGCGAAACGCCGTTCGCCTTCGCCGTCTCCCGCAGCTCGCCGGGCGCACGGACGATCGTCACCGCGATGTCCCGCCCGGATGACGAAGCCGGCTCGCGTTTCGGAGCCGCGCCGCCGGCGGCCGGCCCCGGTTTTGCCGTTCCGGCGTTCGATCCGGATTGCGCCCTGGTCCCGTCCGGTCCCGCTCCGGGATGCGCCGCTGTGCCTCCCGATCCGGAACCCGCTCCGGGAATCGCCTTCGCCCCGTCCGCTCCCCGGTCCTTTCCGGCATCCTCCAGGCCTTCCTTTCCGGAATCGGGTCCCGCCCCGCCGGAAGATGCGGCCGCGCCCTCCCCGTCCTCCGGCTCTCCGCCGGGGTGCAGCGCCGCCGCATGAACGGCCCGGTCGATCTCCCGCACCAGTTCCTCCTCGAACCGTTCGCCGACGCCGTCCGCCGCCATGCTCGTGACGAACACTTCGCCGCCGTCCCGCAAATACTCGGCCGCCTCCGCATTGCGGATGATCTCCGCCGCCACCTCGCCGACCGGCCGCTTCCGGTAGGCGACGCCCTCGATCACCCTCGCGCCCTCCGGATTGAGCGCATGGAGTTCGACGACGTCGAGTTTCCGGTCCACGCCGATCTCGACGCTCGGATTGATGTCGATCGCCACATAGGCCGCGATCTGCGGGCCGCCGAAGACCGGAAGCCTTGCCAGGCCGACCGCGATCAGCAGCAGGAAGGCGGCCGCGGAGGCGGAAAACAGGAGCCGTCTGCGCGCAGCCGTCCGGCGGACGGAAGGCGCAAACGCGATTTCCTCCCCGACCACCCCGTCAAGGCCGGGCAGCTCCAGGAACTCGCCGTCCGGCGTCAGCACGACGGGGCCGCGGCGGCCTTCGGCCATGACAATTCCCTTTCTCACGATCCCACCTCCCTCGACGCCGCCGCTTCCCTCAGCGCCGGCAGCAAATAGGACTTGAGCAGCGGATAGTCTCCCGACAGGATCAGGGCCGTCGCCATGATGTATTTCCGGTTCCGCTCGAGCGTCTTGCGCGACACCCGGCAGCACTCCATCAGTTCCTTGATCGGCAGGCGGCCGTGCCGCTCCATGGCCTCCATGAGCTCCGGCCGGCTCGCCAGCGCGGCGCCGATGCCGAGCAGCAGGGCGCGGGAGTCGGCATGCCGGGGAGACCGGTCCGCAAGATCGGCAAACGTGATGCCGCAGCGCGCAAGGCGCTCGGCCAGCGCTTCGATCTCGAGCCGGCGCGATTCGCGGAGGTTCTCGGAGGCGTACGCATCGAGCGCGCCCGCCGTCTCCACCGCGTTGAGCGGCGATTCGCCGGCCGGATCGTCCTCGAACGCGCTCATCGGCAGCGCCCGGGCATGCCGCTGTTCCCGGCGGATATGGTCGATCAGACGCCGGCGGATGACGGTTTCGGCGAAGCCGAGAAACGATTTTCCCGCGGTGCCGTCATAGCCGTCGATCGCCTCGTTGAACGCCGCAAGGGCGATGCTGTATTCGTCGTCGCGTGACGGATCGATGTATCGCTTGCAAAATCGGCTCGCCGTCCGGGCGATGTAGGGGCCGTAGTCCGCGATGAACGATTCGCGGAGCCTCTCGTCCCCGGCCCGGATGCGGGCCACGATCTTCTCCGGCGGCTCCTGCGCGCCGTCCCGCGCACGGCCGTCTCCGGATCTGCCGAACAGCCGCTTGATCAACAAGAGGATCAATCGCTTCACCTCTGACCGCCTGACGGTCCGGGCCGCATGCCTTCGGATCGCCAGGCCTCGGGAAATGTGAAGCCGACAACATGCGTCGCGGCTTTCGTCTCGTTCAGACAATATTCGCGGGATTGTCCAATTTTCGGGGGGTATGGCGCAAAAACGCATCGTTTCCGCTACGGTTCGGCAAAAAAACAACAGCCTCCTTGCGGGAGGCTGTCATGATGTTCCGTGATCACGTCCGCCGACCGCTCGGCCGCCGCTGCGCCAGCTTGTTGCGCCGGTTGTTCAGGACGACGAGGCGCCGCTTCAACTGTTCTTCCCACTCCTGATCGCCGATCTGCTTTGCAAACGCCAGCAAATCGAGCGCCATGTCGATCTGGTTCAGCACGATCTCCATCGGATCCTCGTCTTCGTGATTCACGCAGTTGGCGAGCAGCTCCTCGCGCTCCTGATCGACATAATCGCGGAAATCGACCTCGGAGGCGCCGTCCCCGTGCGCGTATTCCGCGAGCAGCTCGTATTCCCGTTCGACCAGATGATGCACTTCCACACGATGGCAGACCGGACAGAACAGAATCGGCACGTTGTGGATGAACGTGCGGTAATACTTCATCGTGCCCCGCGTGCCGATCATGCTCGCGCCGCAGCAGAAGCTCATCGCCGTCACCTCCGATTCGGCCGGGCCGGATCCTTGCCCGTAAGGCCGGCATTTTCTTTGACACATTGTATTCGGCGCGGAAAGTCCGAATTCCTGCACCGCCCCGCCCAAAAATCAGGAGGGACGGGCAACTGGCTTCTGCTTCACACCGCCCGGGGAGGGGCTGCAGGATCGTGTCGCAGCACGGATTGAAAACGGTGATGCCTTCACAATCCGGCTTCGACGGAGCGAACAGGCAGACCGTCATCGAGCCGCTCCGCGTTTTGCGCGAATCAAAACAGGGGCCGCCCGCAGGCAGCCCCCGTCCGCTTTCCTTGCTTCATGAAGGCGACGTTCGGGTCGCCGATCCGCCCGGACGCCGCCGATCCGGCCGCGCCCGTCTTTCAAATCAGGCTCATCCGGTCGCGCCGCCGCGGCGACTTGCGCCGTTCGATCAGCCGGTTCAGGGCGTCGATGTACGCGCGGGCGCTCGCCTCGAGAATGTCGGTGCTGAGGCCCCGGCCCTGCGCCGACACGTCGTTCTGCGCGAGCACGACGTGTACTTCGCCGAGCGCGTCCTTGCCCTGCGATACCGACTTGATCGCGTAGTCCTCCAGCTCGACCTCCTCGCCGGTCAGCGCGTCGATCGCGTTGTAGATCGCGTCGACCGAGCCGTTGCCTTCGGCGCGCTGTTCCCGGACGCCTTCGCCCTGCACGTGGATCGCGACATACGCCGTGGGCACCGAATCGCTTTCGAACGAAACCCGAAGCTTCTCGAGCCGGTACACTTCCGGCGTCTCGACGATCTTCTCCTCGATCAGCGCCCGGATGTCCTCGTCGCTCACCCGCTTCTTCCGGTCCGCGAGATCCTTGAACTTCGCGAACGCGCGGTTGAGCGCTTCTTCATCCAGATCGTAGCCGAGATCGATCAGCTTCTCGCGGAACGCGTGGCGGCCGGAGTGCTTGCCGAGGACGAGCTTCGATTCGACGAGGCCGATCGTCTCCGGCGAGATGATCTCGTACGTCGACTTCTCCTTGAGCATGCCGTCCTGGTGAATGCCCGATTCGTGGGCGAACGCGTTCGCGCCGACGATCGCCTTGTTGGCCGGAACGGGCATGCCCGTCAGCTTGCTGACGAGCCGGCTCGTGCGCGCGATCTCCTTCAGGTTCAGCGTCGTCTTCGCCTGGTAGTGGTTGAAGCGCGTCTCCAGCGCCAGCGCGACTTCCTCGATCGCGGTGTTGCCCGCCCGCTCGCCGATGCCGTTGATCGTGCCCTCGATCTGGTCGGCGCCGTTCTCGATGGCGGCGAGGGAGTTGGCCGTCGCCATGCCGAGGTCGTCATGGCAATGGGCGCTGAGCTGGATGTTCTCGATGCCCGGCACCTTCTCCCGCAGCGTCTTGAAGATGTTGCCGAACTCGAGCGGCGTCATGTAGCCGACCGTATCCGGTATGTTGATGACGGTCGCGCCCGCGCGGATCGCCATCGCCACCACTTCGCACAGGAAGTCCAGCTCGGTGCGGCCGGCGTCCTCCGGCGAGAACTCGATTTTGCTGAAATATCTCTTCGCGTACCGGATCGCCGCCTCGGCCGTCTCCAGCACCTGTTCCTTCGTCATCCGCAGCTTGTGCTCGCGGTGGATCGGCGATGTCGCGAGGAACAGGTGAATGCACGCGTCTTCCGCGCCCTGAAGCGCTTCCCGAACCGCATCGATGTCCTGCGTGCGCGAACGGGACAGGCCGACGATCGTCGCGTTTCTGACCGCCCGCGCGACCGCGTTCACGGCGGCCAGGTCGCCGGGCGAGGCGGCCGGGAAGCCGGCTTCGATCCGGTCGACGCCCAGCCTCTCGAGCTGCAGCGCGATCTCGACCTTCTCCTGCGTGTTCAGATTGACGCCCGGCGTCTGCTCGCCGTCCCGGAGCGTCGTGTCGAAAATGTAAATTTTCCGCATAGTGCACCTCCATGGCGCCCGCCTGCATCAGGTTGCCGCCCGTCGTCTGCCGCGGGGCCGAACGCTTCCGGACAGCACGGCGCGCCTTGCCCGCGCGGACGCGCAGGCAAGGCGCCGTTTCGTCCTTTCCTTGATTATCATTTTATTTCATGATCGCGTGCATCATTTCTTGATCCAGTGCATCATTTCGCGAAGCTGCTTGCCGACCTGCTCGATCGGATGCTCGGCCTCGCGGCGCCGCATCGCCGTCAGCACCGGCCGGTTCGACTGGTTCTCGAGGATGAATTCGCGGGCGAATTTGCCGGACTGGATGTCGGCGAGCACGCGCTTCATCTCTTTCTTCGTCTCTTCCGTGATGATGCGCGGACCCGTCACGTAGTCGCCGTATTCGGCCGTGTTCGAGATCGAGTCGCGCATCGCGGCGAGGCCGCCTTCATAGATCAGGTCGACGATGAGCTTCATTTCATGCAGACATTCGAAGTAGGCCATCTCCGGGGCGTAGCCGGCCTCCACGAGCGTCTCGAAGCCGGCCTTGATCAGCGCGCTGACGCCGCCGCAGAGCACGGCCTGTTCGCCGAACAGGTCCGTCTCCGTCTCTTCGCGGAACGTCGTCTCGATGACGCCGGCGCGCGTGCAGCCGATGCCCTTCGCATAGGCGAGGCCGATGGCCAGCGCGTTGCCGGTCGCATCCTGCTCGACCGCGATCAGGCCGGGAACGCCGAAGCCTTCCACGTACGTCCGGCGCACCATGTGGCCCGGCGATTTCGGGGCGACGAGCAGCACGTCGTTGTCAGGCCGGGGCACGATTTGTCCGTAGTGGATGTTGAACCCGTGGGAGAACATGAGCGCGGCGCCTTGCTTCAGGTTCGGCTCGATCTCCTCGCGGTACACCTTCGCCTGCGTCTCGTCCGGCATCAGGATCTGCACGACGTCGGCGATCTTCACCGCTTCGGCGACGGAGAGCACTTCGAATCCGTCGTTCTTCGCCTTCTCGGCCGACTTGCCCGGCCGGAGGCCGATCACGACCCGCACGCCGCTGTCGCGCAGGTTCTGCGCCTGGGCGTGGCCCTGCGAGCCGTAGCCGAGAACCGCGACCGTCTTGTTCTGCAGGACGCTGAGGTCTGCGTCTTGTTCGTAGTACATTTTGACTGCCATTGCGTTTCGAGCGCCTCCTTCGAAATATGCACATCTTCCATCTTACCGCATCTTTCCGCAGGTTGCATCCCCCAAATCGGACGAAGCCGCGGAAAAATCGGCGAACGCGGGACCGGGGCCGATCTCCGCCGCGGTCCGTGCCGGCCCGGGCCGCTCACCGGGTGCCGCGGGTCATCGCCGTTACGCCCGTCCGGCTCAGTTCGCGGATGCCATACGGCTTGAGCAGTTCGATGATCGCGTCGATCTTGTCCGAGTCGCCGACGGCCTGGACGATCATCGTCGAGGCGCCGATGTCGACGACGGAAGCCCGGAACGTCTCGACGACGCCGAGAATTTCCGGCCGATGCGCGGGCTCCGCGTGCACCTTGATGAGGGCGAGCTCCCGCGCGACCATCGGGCTCTCGCTCAGATCGACCACCTTGATCACGTCAATGAGCTTGTAAAGCTGCTTGCCGATCTGCTCGATCGTCTTGTCGTCCCCGGTCGTCACGATGACCATCCGGGACAGGCCGGGCTCTTCGCTCTCGCCGACCGTGATGCTCTCGATATTGAAGCCGCGCCGGCCGAACAGGCCGGCGACGCGCTGCAGCACGCCGGGCTGGTTGTTGACGAGAATCGAGATCGTGTGCCTTTCCATCTCACGCATCCCCCAGAATCATGTCGTCGAGTGTGCTGCCCTGGGTGACCATCGGGTAGACGTTCTCGTACTTGCTGACGACAAACTCGACAACGGCCGGACCGTCATGCCTGAGCGCCTTCTCCCACGCTTCCCGCGCCTCCGCCTTGTTCGTCGCGCGGAATCCGCGCACGCCGTAGGCTTCGGCCAGCTTGACGAAGTCCGGACTGCCGGCGAGGTCGATGTGGCTGTATCGCTCGTCATAGATGATCTCCTGCCACTGCCGCACCATGCCGAGCACCTGGTTGTTGATGATCGCGACCTTGACCGGAATGTTGTTGATCGCGCAGACCGCGAGCTCCTGGGCGCACATCTGCATGCCGCCGTCGCCGTTGATCGAGACGACCGTCCGGTCCGGATGCGCCATCTGGGCGCCGATCGCCGACGGGAAGCCGAAGCCCATCGTGCCGAGGCCGCCCGACGTGATCCAGGAGCGCGGCTTGTTGAACTTGTAGTATTGGGCGACCCACATCTGATGCTGGCCGACGTCCGCCGTCACGATCGCGTCGCCCTTCGTCGTCTCGTAGATCATCTCGATGACCCATTGCGGCTTGAGCTCGGTGTCCGAATCTTCGTAGCGGAGCGGCATTTCCCGCTTCCAGGCCGCAATCTGCGCGCGCCATTCGTCGGCCTGATCGGTCCGCTTCGCCTCGCGGTTCAGGAGCTCGAGCACCTTCTTGACGTCGCCGACGATCGGGATGTCGGTCGGCACGTTCTTGCCGATCTCCGCCGGGTCGATGTCGATGTGGGCGATCTTCGCGTTCGGCGCGAAGCCCTGCACCTTCATCGTCACCCGGTCGTCGAAGCGGGCGCCGATGTTGATCAGGAGGTCCGCCCCCTGAATCGCCTTGTTCGCCGTGTAGGTGCCGTGCATGCCCGGCATGCCCATCCACAGCTCGTGGCCGCTCGGGAAGCCGCCGAGGCCGAGCAGCGTCGTCGTGATCGGAATCTGCGTCGTCTCGATGAACCGGAGCAGCTCCTCATGCGCGCCCGAGGCGATGACGCCGCCGCCGGCGAGCACGACGGGCCGCTTCGCTTCGGCGATCGCCTTCAGCAGCTTCTCGATTTGCAGCTTGTTCGGCACGATCGTCGGATTGTAACCGCGCAGGTTCACTTCGGTGACCGGCTTGAACAGCCCCTTCTCCGCCGAGACGTCCTTCGGGATGTCGATCAGGACCGGACCCCGGCGGCCGGTGCTCGCGATGTGGAACGCCTCGCGGATGATGCGCGGAATATCCTCGGCCTTGCGGACCAGATAGCTGTGCTTCGTGATCGGCATCGTGATGCCGACGATGTCGGCTTCCTGGAACGCGTCCGTGCCGATCGCGCTGCGCGGAACGTTGCCGGTGATGACGACCAGCGGGACCGAATCCATGTACGCCGTCGCGATGCCGGTGACGAGGTTCGTCGCGCCCGGACCGCTCGTCGCGATGACGACGCCGACCTTGCCCGTGGCGCGGGCGTAGCCGTCGGCCGCGTGGATCGCCCCCTGCTCGTGGCGCGTCAGCACGTGGTGGAAATCCGAGAAGCCGTACATGGCGTCGTAGATGTACAGCACGGCGCCCCCCGGATAGCCGAATACGCACTCGACGCCCTCCAGCACCAGGCTGCGAAGCAGCATTTCCGAGCCGGTGATGACCTCCGGCTTGGACCACTTCTCGATCAGCTCGTTCTTCGAGCGCAATGCGGCAGGTTGCGTGCTCATCAGACCCTTCCTCCCTTGCATCTTGCATTCTGATCCAGCAAAAAAGCCTTCCGCCGCGAAATGCGCTGCAGCGCACTCCGGGACGAAAGGCTTGACACTTCCGTGGTACCACCCTGATTTGCCCATGCCTCGCGGCGATGGGCCTCTGCAGGTACAAGTCCGGCTTCGCAATGCCGAACCGACCTTGGGCAGGGTAACGCTTGCCAGACGATCCCCTCTACTGGACGCCGGATCCGTTAAGCAACGTCGTTCAAGGGAACAGCTCCGAGGCGACATCGCGTCAACAGGGATTTCGGCGCCGGTCTCAGCACACTCCGCACGCTCTCTGGACGAAAGAGCCCTGAACGCTTTCTCCTCATCATTGCCGATGACATATGCGGTTCAACGTTTATCGTATATTATAGTCTCACCCCGGGTGCCCGTCAATATGCCCGCGGTCGCTCAACCAAAATGATAGTGAATTCGAAGTCGCACCGGATCGCCCGCATCGAAAAAGGCGCACATTCCGCGGCGGCGCGGTCGTCTTCCGCGACTCGCCGATCCCATCTTCCTCGCCCAACCGCGCTGCATTCCCCTTCTCGCTTTTCTTTGTGACCCTGTCCCCTTCGCTCAGCCGGACCGGCGGCCCCGTCCCTGCCGCGCGCTCCCGCCCCGGAGCGTCCGCCGGGTCCCGCACCGGCCGTCCGGCATACGATGGTATGCCGGCGCGGCGGCGCCGCCCCGGCTGCGAACGCGCACACACCAAGGGAGCGGGAAGCCATGGCCCACGCCTGCAAGATCCGTCCGTACCGTCCGCACCGCGACACCCCGGCCATCCTGCGGCTGATCCGCAGCGAACTCGCGCCGCTGTCGCGCGTGCCGATCGGGCGCGAGGCGCTGACGGACCGCGCGCTCGCCGCGCGCATCCGGCGGGGCCGGACGCTGGTCGCGGCGGGACGGAACGGCAAGGTTCTGGGATTCATCCACTTCATGTTCATGGCGGCGAAACCGCCGTTGGCTCCCGCCTGGCTCCATATCGACCTGCTGGCGGTCGAACCCGAAAGCCGCGGCCGCGGCATCGGATCGGCGCTGCTTGCCGAGGCCGAGGCATACGGCCGCTCCCGCCGCTGCGCCTCGGCCGTGCTCTTCGTGGACGATGGCAACGACCGGGCGCACCGGTTCTATCTTCGGGCCGGGTACCGGACCGTCCGGTATTGGCCGTCGCTCCGCTGCCGGGAGCTCTGGAAACCGCTCGTCCCCGCCCTTTCCGGTTGAATCGCTCGCTTGAAACGCGAACGAGCCGCCCTGTCGGGCGGCCCGGATCTCAGGCGTTGATTTTCTCCTTCGCGATGCCGGCCAACGCGTTGAACGCGTTCATGTCGTTCACCGCGAGGTCCGCGAGCATCTTGCGGTTCACTTCGACGCCGGCCAGCTTCAGCCCGTGCATGAACTTGCTGTAGCTCAGGCCGTTCTGGCGCGCCGCCGCGTTGATCCGCGTGATCCACAGCCGGCGGAAATCGCGCTTCCGCTGACGGCGGTCGCGGTACGCGTACAGCAGCGACTTCATCACCTGTTCCTTCGCGGACTTGAACAGGCGGTGCTTGGCGCCGTAATAACCCTTCGCGAGCTTCAGGATCCGCTTGCGGCGACGCGTGCGGACGAAGCCGCCCTTCACTCTTGCCATATCGTGAACCTCCCATTGTTCCCGTTATGCTGTCACATGATGCGGTTGGCTGCCGTTTCCGGCGAATCTCCGGCGCAGGGCGCTCAGCGGAGCTGCGCGAGTCCCTGTCTCAGGCGCTTGACGTCGCCCTTCGACGCGATCGGCTGGCTCGAAAGCACGCGTTTGCGGCGGCCGGATTTGCCGTAGAGCAGATGGTTCTTGTTCGCTTTGAACCGCTTCACCTTGCCGGTGCCGGTAATCTTGAAGCGGTCTTTCAGGCTGCTGTGGGTTTTCATCTTCGGCATGACGATTGATCCTCCATCCGAAATTGGTATCGGCGGAACGCGCAAAAAGGCTCCGCCGGCCGGCGCGTCAGTCCTTGTCCTTGTTCTTCGGCGCCAGAATCATGACCATGCTGCGGCCTTCCAGCTTCGGCGCGCGCTCGACGATGCAGAGGTCGGCGACATCGTTGCGCAGCCGGTCGAGGATGCGCTGGCCGATCTCGGCGTGGGTGATCTCGCGCCCGCGGAAACGGACCGTCGCCTTCACCTTGTTGCCGTCCTTGAGGAACTTCACGACGTTCCGGTACTTCACCTGGTAGTCGTGTTCCTCGATGTTGGCGCGGAACCAGATCTCCTTCACGTCGACGGTCTTCTGGTTCTTGCGCGCCTCCTTCTCCTTCTTCTGCTGCTCGTACCGGAACTTGCCGTAGTCCATGATCCGGCATACCGGCGGCTTCGCCATCGGCGCGACGTTCACGAGATCCATATCCATGTCGATCGCCATCTGCAAGGCTTCGCGGAACGGCTTGATGCCGATCTGCTCGCCGTCGGGTCCGATCAGGCGAACTTCCTTCGCCCGGATCTCCTCGTTGATCTGATGCTCGCGGCTAATAATCACTCCACCTCCAGGAAGATATGCGCGGCGATCCCATGCACGAAAAAAGCGGGCCGCACGGACCCGCATTCCTTGACCAGTCTGGAACGCCCCGCAGCGCAGACGGCGCCTGCGCATGCAAAGCCTGTCGGACGGCGAACCAGCCGGCCGCAGCCGGTCAGGTGAGAAGCGGGTGCTTCTGCTTGTGCCACTCTCGAATACGCTTGATGAATATTACCACGCCGGAACCGGGTTTGTCAACCGTTTTCGTTGAACCGCACCCGCTTGCCCCGTATCTCCTCGAGCCGGATGACCCGCGTGTGCTGCGTGTGGCTCCATTCCCTGTTGTTCTGCGTGAAAAAAGCGTACAGCGTGATCGGCCACCACGTCAGCAGGAACAGCGGCATCGTCAGCAGATGCGCGTAGACGCGCGGCTCCTTCACCCGCTCCAGCAGCAGCGCGGCCGGGAACTGGAGCGCGGAGAGCGTCAGCGCCGCGCCGGGCGTCCAGCTCGGCAGCCATTCGTAGATCGAGGCGAAACGGTTCGCCGACGGCAGCAGATTGTCGATCCAGAGCGCGGCGGTCGCGAGAAACGCGATCAGCACGTTGTACACCGTGACCGAATAGAGCGCGGCGTCGAACTTGATGAAATTCCGCTCCCTCAGCGCGTCCAGCAGCAGGGGCAGAAAGTACCGCCGCGCCACGCAGAAATGCCCCTGCATCCACCGGAGCCGCTGGCGGGCGGACGCCCGCAGCGTGATCGGCTTCTCGTCGTACACCTTCGCGTCGTAGTCCAGCACGGGATAGATGCCCCGCTTGATGCAGCGCATCGTGAACTCGAGGTCCTCGACGAGGCTCGTCGCGCCCCAGCCCATTTCCTTCAGCAGCCGCGTTTCGAAGCACATCCCGGTGCCGCCGAGGAAATTCGCCATGCCGAGGTTCGTGCGCGACAGCTGCCACAGCCGGTTGCAGTACCAGTAGGTGATGCCGTAGGCGGCCGTCACCCAGGAGTCGGTCGGATTTTTCGTGTCCAGATAGCCCTGGATGACCCGGTGCCCTTCGCACAGGTCGTCGTTCATGCAGCGGAGGAAGTCGGGGCTGACGAGGTTGTCGGCGTCGAACATGACGACCGCATCATAGGACTTCGGCATTTTCCACAGCTCGTTCAGCATCCATTCGATCGCGTGACCCTTGCCCCGGAGCGCGGGATTCCGCCGCTCGAACGCATGGACGCCGTATGCGCGGACCACGTCCGCCGTGCGGTCGGTGCAATTGTCGCAGATGACAAAGATGTCGTACAGTTCGCGCGGATAGTCGAGCTTCAGCAGATTGTCGAGCAGCGCGCCGATCACCCGCTCCTCGTTGTGGGCGGCGACGATGACGGCGAACGAATGCTTCGGTTCGTGCCGGCGGCGCGCCTTCCGCTTCCTGAGGCCGAACAGCGAGATCGCGAACTGATACACGCCGACGCAGGCGACGAGAATCTGCGCGGCGACCAGCAGAACGTTGAACATGTGCGATAGCGCCCCCTTTGGTTGCCCTGTTCTCTCTCTGTCTGTTTTCTGTCTGTCTCGTATAACGTTTCCAACCGGCGTCCTTTTCATCCGTGACGGGACAAAAAGAACCCCGCGCGGGTGAAACGCCGGACCGAAAAAAACGGACATGCGGCGGAACACCGGGGGCTTTCTGTGGTATGATGCGGAATGGAGGTTTGCGCCGACTCAATCCGGAACCGAACGCAGGACGGAGGAACCGATGAAGAACGGATGGAAAGAAGCGGCCGGACGGCTGCGCGCATGGCTCGTCGCCCAGGAGAAGCGGCTGGTGGTGTGGGCGAACGGGCGCCGTTTCGAGAGAGGAGTGCGGAGGCTGCTCGGCGTCTGGCTGCGGACGATCACGCACGCCGGCGGGGCCTTTTTTACGCTGATGACGTCGCTCGCGGTCGCGCTGCTCGCGCCCGCGCCCTGGAACGAGGCGGGATGGCAGAGCCTGACGGCCATCGTGATCAGCCACATTCCGGTCTATGTCGTGAAGCGGAAAGTCCGCCGTCTGCGGCCGTACCAGGCGCTGAAGGAGATCGTGACCGGAACGAAGAAGCCGCTCACCGACCCGTCGTTCCCGTCCGGGCACACGACGGCGATCTGCGCCTTCGTCATTCCTTTTCTCGCGGCGGCGGACGCCCGGCTGCTGCCGGTGCTGCTGCCCGCCGGCCTCGTCATCATGGCGTCGGTCGCCTGGTCGCGCATCTATCTCGGCCTCCATTATCCGTCGGACGTGGCGGCCGGAGCCGTAATCGGCACGGTGACGGCCCTTTTCGTCACGTCCGTCGGATGGATGCCGGCCGAAATCCCGTAGCCGGTCGGGCGCGGCGTCCGGGCGGAGCGGGGATCGGGCTTCGACGCCGTCCCGGCCGGGACCCGCGCACGCTCAGGATTCGGGCCGGACGGCCGGCGGCCTGCCCGTGCGAATCTTCGCAAGCTCGGCCTGCACCGCCTCGCGGTGACGGCGGAGCGCCGCCTCGCCGACGACGGCCTCAAGCCGGTAGATCGGCATGCCCTGTCCGGCGAATTTCGTCTCGTACTCGGTCATGACGAGATCCTCGCGCACGCCGTCCCGATGCAGGTCGAGCGAGATGTTCCGAAGCTGGATCTGCATGTCGCAGAAGCTGTTCAATGAGAACTCGAAGAAGTCGCGGGAATCGGTCTTGAAATGGATCTCGCCGTTGTCGTTCAGAATCTCGATGTATTTCTTCAGGAAGCGGGGATGCGTCAGCCTCCGCTTCGCGTGCCGCTTCTTCGGCCACGGGTCGCTGAAGTTCAGGTAGATCCGCTCGACTTCGCCCGGCGCGAAGAACGTCTCCAGATACTCGATGTTGGCGCGCACGAGCTGAAGGTTGGGCGGACGATCGACTCCCAACGGCGCCCAGGCCGTCCGCGCCTTGACGGCCGCCCGGCGGATCAGCTCGTCGTACATGTCGATTCCGATGAAATTGATGTCCGGGTACCGCACGCTCATCTCGCTGATGAATTTCCCCTTGCCCATGCCGAGCTCGACATGGATCGGCCGGTCGTTGCCGAACCGCTCGCGCCAGCGGCCCCTGTACGGCGCGGGATCGAGCACGACCAAATCCGGCTGGTTCTCGATTTCTTCGCGGATGCCTTTCCTTCCGCGCAATCGCATGCGTCCATTCCCCCTTTGCACGCTATTCCCCATTGTGCCCGATGGCGGCGTGGATGTAAAGAAGGCAAGCAAAAAGACCTTCCGGGTGAATCCGGAAGGTCCCGCACGAACGCCGCGTCCCGCCGTCAGTGAACCGTCTTCGGCTCCAGATGGTAGGTGTCTTCGATCGCTTCGTTGAGCTTCCTGCGCGCGGAAATCTCGACGTTCCGGTCGAGGCGGAACTTCTGGCCGGCCAGCGCCAGCAGCTCCTTGACCGTCAGTTCGACCGTCACCTTCTCGTCGCCGTTCGGAATCCTCAGCCGATCCATGCCGTTCACCTCGCTTGAAATGTGTTGCTGTCAATTCTGTAAACGATTGGACGCCCGTTATTTCGACTGAGAATGAATCTCATGTAAGGTTTTTTTGTTGATTTGACGCAATTTCAATATAACATATCATGTAAGGTTTATCAAGACGCCCGCAATCCGACCGCTCCGGAACGGGCGATTTTTTTCCAGTTCCCGATTCCGAACGATGCGTTTTCCGGGTCCGGGATTCGTACGCCGGACGGACCCGGAAAGCGCGTTTTCCGGCCCGCCGGGCGGCCGATCGTTCTGGTTTCGGCGCGAACCGGTCCGCTGCGGAAGGAACGGGCGGGCGCATGGCGGAAAAAAATTTTTTTCGCTATAATGGTCCCATGATTGCACGGCCTTCATACGGCCGGGGGACGGAGGAACGTGGAAGTGAAATCCGCCGGTACGATGCCCGCGGGCGGCGAAACGCCGCTCCTGTGGGGCGACAAGCGGTTTCATACCTGGAACTACGAGATGCGCCGGCAGTTCGGCCGCAAGGTGTTCAAGGTCATGCTGGACGCCGGCTTCACCTGCCCGAACCGCGACGGCACGCTCGCGATCGGCGGCTGCACGTTCTGCAGCGCGCGCGGGTCCGGCGACTTCGCCGGCAGCCGGCGCGACGACCTCGTCACGCAGTTCAACACGGTCCGCGACCGCCAGCACAAGAAGTGGCCGGACGCGCTCTACATCGGCTATTTCCAGGCGTACACGAACACGTACGCGCCGGTCCACGTGCTGCGCGAATATTACGAGACGATCCTCGCGCAGCCCGGCGTCGTCGGCCTGTCGATCGCGACGCGGCCGGACTGCCTGCCGGACGACGTCGTCGACTACCTCGCCGAGCTGAACGAGCGGACGTATCTGTGGGTCGAGATGGGACTGCAGACGATCCACGAGTCGACCTCGAAGCTGATCAACCGGGCGCACGACACGGCCTGCTTCTACGACGCCGTCCGGCGGCTGCGCGAACGCGGCATCCGCGTCTGCGCCCACATCATCTACGGGCTGCCGCTCGAAACGCATGACATGATGCTCGAGACGGGGCGCGCGGTCGCGGACATGGACGTGCAGGGGATCAAGATCCATCTGCTCCACCTGATGAAGAAGACGCCGATGGTGAAGCAGTGGCAGGCGGGCCTGGTTCGTTTTCTCGAAATGGACGAATACGTGAACCTGGTCGTCGACACCCTCGAGATGCTGCCGCCGGAGATGATCGTCCACCGCGTGACGGGCGACGCGCCGCGGGAGCTGCTCATCGGGCCGATGTGGAGCCTGAAGAAATGGGAAGTGTTGAACGCGATCGACGCGGAGCTCGAACGGCGGAATACCTGGCAGGGCAAGAAGCGCGGGGCCAAGGCGCCGGCTGCGGCGACGGACGCGGGAGAAGCGGGGATGCCGCGCTCGGGCGGCGGTCCCGGCGCGGTCGGCGGGGGCGATGTCGCCGGCCGTCCGGACGCGGCGCGCTCGTTCGGCGGCATGCTTCCCGGCGTTCCGGATGCCGCCGCGGCGGGGACGGCTGCCGGATTCGCGAACGGATTCGCCGCAGGCGGCGCCGAGCGAACGGACGAAGACGACGAACTCGCCGCCAGCGCGGGCGGAGCCGGCGGCTGCCCGGGGAGCTGCTGATGGGTTTCCCGTCCGTGCTGACAATGGCCCACCGGCTGGCCGCCGAACGGATCCGGCCGGGGGACGCCGTCATCGATGCGACCGTCGGCAACGGCATCGACACCGCTTTCCTCGCGCAGGCCGTCGGCCCGAAGGGCACCGTCTACGGTTTCGATATCCAGCAGGCCGCCCTGGACGCAGCGCGCGCCCGCGTGGCGACGGCCGCTCCGGAGACGCGGCTTGAACTTTATCTCGCGAGCCACCACCGGATGGCGGAGCTGCTGCCCGCGGAACTTGCGGGGCGCGTCTCCGCCGTCATGTTCAACCTCGGCTACCTGCCCGGCGCGGAAGAAGCGAAATCGGTCGTAACCCGGCCGGAGACGACGCTGCCGGCGCTGGACGCTTCGCTCCGTTTCCTCCGCCCGGGCGGCGTGCTTACCGTCGTCGTCTACACGGGCCACGAAGGCGGCCGCGAAGAGGGCGAGGCGGTCGACGAATGGGCGCGCTCGCTGCCCGCGGACGAAGGACAAGCGGTGCTGTACCGGATGATCCAGCGGCCGCAGGCGCCCTATCTGATTGCGGTGGAGCGCAAGGGAAACGCGAAGCATGCCGCGAGGGAAGCCGGCGGATAAGAAGCCGGCCGCACAGAAGCTGACCGAACAAACGATAAAGGGAGTGGAGACATCCATGGGCGTGCATCCTTATCCGCTCAAATTCGCCCCCGTGTTCAAGGAACGGGTCTGGGGCGGACGCGCGCTGGAACGCTTCGGACTTCAGCCGCCGGAAGGGGCGATCGGCGAAGGCTGGATGATCGCCGACCATCCGAACGGCACGACGCGCGTCCTGAACGGCCCGCTCGCCGGCAAGGGGCTGGACGAAATCCGCGGGACGCTCGGCCGGGAATGGTTCGGCGCGAAGGGATTTTCCGAACGGAACGGCCGGTTTCCGCTGCTCGTGAAGCTGCTCGACTGCAACGACGACCTGTCCGTTCAGGTGCATCCGACGGATGACTACGAGCGGCTGCCGGAGGGCGAGCTCGGCAAGACCGAGATGTGGTACGTGCTCGAAGCGAAGCCCGGCGCGAAGATCATCTACGGCCTGAAGGAAGGCGTCGGCCGGGCGGAGCTGGAGAAGGCGATCGCCGAAGGCCGGATCATGGAAGTCCTGCGGGAAGTGCCGGTCGAGGCGGGCGACGCGTTCTACATCCCCGCGGGCACGGTGCACGCGCTCTGCGCGGGCGTGGTCGTGGCGGAGATCCAGCAGAACTCGGACACGACGTACCGGCTGTACGACTACAACCGGCCGGGGCTCGACGGCAAGCCGCGCGAGCTCCATATCGAGGATTCGCTGAACGTCATCGCCTACGAGGGCGCCGGCGCGAAGCACATGAAGACGGACGGCCTCCGGCCGGGCGAATGGCTCCGGATCGCGGAATCGCCGTACTTCGTCGTCGAGAAGGGAATCGTGGACGGCCGGGCGGAACTCGCGACATCGGGCGAGAGCTTCGACATCCTGGTCGCCGCGGACGGCTCCGGCACGCTGCGCTGGGACGGCGGCGAGCTGCCCGTCCGGCGCGGCGACTGCTTCCTCGTGCCGGCCAACCTCGGCGCCTACGCGCTGGAAGGCTCGCTGACCGCGCTGCGCAGCCGGGTGCCGTGACCGGCGCGCATATGCCGCATATGACGACGAAAAGGCAGCCCTGGCGGCTGCCCTTCGTTTTTCGCCGGGCGCAACCCCCGGGGCCGGGGACTCATTCCTCCGGTTCGAACAGCCCGAGGTAGGCGCCGTAGCCCTCCTTTTCCATCTCCGACTTCGGGATGAACCGCAGCGCCGCCGAGTTGATGCAGTAGCGCAGTCCGCCGCGCTCCGGCGGCCCGTCCGGGAAGACGTGGCCGAGGTGCGAATCGGCCACCAGGCTGCGCACCTCGATCCGCACCATCCCGTGGGACAGGTCCAGATGCTCGGTGATGCTGCCCTTGTGGATCGGGCGCGTGAAGCTCGGCCATCCGCATCCGGCGTCGAACTTGTCCTTCGAGCAGAAGAGCGGCTCTCCCGACACGATGTCGACGTAGATGCCTTCCTCCTCGTTGTCGTAATACTCGTTGCGGAAGGGCGGTTCGGTCGCGGCGTTCTGCGTCACTTCGTACTGCAGCGGCGTCAGCCGGCGCTTCAGCTCCTCCGGATCCTTCCGCATCCGCCAATGCTTCGCGATGAACTCGTCCCGCCCGGATGCCTTGCGGTACATCTTGTACCGGTAAGGCTGCTTCCGGTGATACGCCTGGTGGTACTCCTCCGCCGGATAAAAAGGCCCCGCGGGCACGATCTCCGTCACGATCGGCTTGTCGAACCGGCCGCTCGCCTCGAGCTCCCGCTTCGATGCCTCGGCGAGTTCCCGCTGCTCCTCCGTGTAATAGAAGATCGCGGTCCTGTAGGACGAGCCGCGGTCGTGGAACTGGCCGCCCGGATCCGTCGGGTCGATCTGCCGCCAGAAGATGTCGAGCAGCAGCCGGTACGGCATCCGCCGCGGGTCGTATGTGATGTGGACGGCTTCCGCGTGCCCCGTCGTTCCCGAGCAGACTTCCTCGTAGGTCGGGTTCGGCTTGTGGCCGCCCGTGTAGCCCGACACGACGCGGATGACGCCGGGCATCTCCTCGAACGGCTCCACCATGCACCAGAAGCATCCGCCCGCAAAGCATGCCTGTTCATACACCGGTCTGTCCGGATTCGTCACGTTCATTCCCCCTCCGCCGGAACGTTTCCCGGCCCGGATGTACTTCCATTATAAAATTCCGCCCGTCGCCCCGCCAACCGTCCGGCGAAATTCCCGCTTCCGGCCGGCGCCACTTCGTGTTATAATGTAAGCGCTCACAAAAACCATATATACAGAGAGTGGGCCAAATAAAGGGGGAAATGGGGGAATGGCGATGACGCAAGCCGCACCGACCGATCGCGATCTGTACGAAGATCTCGCGCCGGAGCGCGACGTGCTGTTCTTCAGGGTAGGCGGGCCCGAGCTGGTGTTTTTCGACGGCCGCAACTTCAAGCTGAAGAAACGTCTGAGCAGCGACCGGATCGCGCTGCTCCGATCGGATCCGAATTTCTGTCTGGTCGCCCCCGATACGTACGTCAACCTGAGAAAAGTCAGCGAATTCGACGGCGAAGTCCTCTACTTCGGCGAGAAAGGGCCGGACGCGAAGCGGCTGCCGGTGTCCCGCTGGCGCCGGGGCGCGATTCGCGAGTTGATTGCCAACCGGAAGTGAATCGATGTCGGATTCCCGCTGCGCGAAGGCGCACGCGGGATTTTTTTGTGGTAAGATTTCCCTGAGGGGAGGGATGCATCGTGGCCAAAATGCGCGCCGCCTTCGCCGCCGTCCTGTTCGCGGCGGCCTACGCTCTCGCCGGAAGCGTCGTATATGCGACCGGTTGGGCCGCCGTCCCGCCCGGGGAAGTGGCGGAACGGGCGGACATCATCGTCACCGGAAGATATGACTTCGCATCGGACATGACGGTATCGGAAGCCCCGATATTCGTCGGCTACGCCTTCGAAGTCGAACGCGTATACCGGGGCGAGGTTCCGCGGCGGATGACGGCCGGCATCGATTTCAACGATGTTGCAATCGCGCGGGAATTCCAGGAGCAGGGTGGATCGTTCCTGCTCCTGCTCGAGTACAACGAGCGATACCGTTATCCCGTTCCCGTCGCCGGCCCGAACGGCATGGTGCCGCTGTCGGACGAAGCCGTGGACGAGATGGCCGGGGACGAGGAGCGGCGTCGTTTTTTCACGGAGTTCCTGAACCGGGAATCCCCCGTCGCGGTGTATGAGCCTGCGGCGTCCGCCTTCGGCCTGCCGGCGCTGATCGTCGCGGGGACGGCCGGGATCGCGGCGGTCGCCGTCTACCTGATCGTCAGGAAAAGAGCGCCCGCCTGAAGCGCACCCGGGCCGTCATCGCCCGCCGCCGATTCATCTCGAACTGCGCCGAACGTGAAGTTCGCGCATGTGTCAACACGCATGCGCGGGCGGTATCGGGAAGCCGTGCGCCGCGTTTGGCCGGTTCACCGGACGGTGCATCGCCGATCGGGAAATCGGGTACACACAGACAAACGGCGCCATCGATCAAGCGATCACGGGCTTGACGATGGCGCCGTTTTCGTTTTTGAATGGCCGCCGCTAGCCGCGCGCCCCAACGCCGACCGCCCGCGTCGATTCGCGCACGACGAGCTCGGGCGTGTAAATCACGTCCTCCGCCTCGTAGGTCGGATCGGCCATCAGGCGGAGCAGCATCTCCGCCGCGCGTTCGCCCATTTCCGTCTTCGGATGGGTCAGCGTCGTCAGCTTCACCTCGGCCGCCTGGGCCAGCGTCGAATCGTCGAAGCCGACGATCGAAAGATCGTCCGGCACGGCGAGCCCCGCTTCCCGGACGGCCCGGAGCAGCGCGACCGCGAGCTCGTCGTTGTAACAGACGATCGCCGTCGGCCGTTCCTCCCGCCGCAGCAGCTGCCCCGCCTTCCCGACCGGGTACGTCCACTTGTTATGCGACGCGTACGTCACGACGCCGTCCGGCAGGATCGGCACGCCGTAGCGCTTCATCGCGCGCAGGTACCCCTTCATCCGGCGCGTGCCCTGCAGGTCGTCCGTCTTGAAGAACCCGGCGATCCGCCGGTGTCCGAGCCGGATCACGTGCTCCGTCGCCGCGTACGCGCCGGCCTCGTCGTCCACGACGAGGCACGGGCAGTCGAGCTCCGGATAACGGGCGTTGATCATGACGAACGGAACGCCCCGGTACCGGAACGCGAGATACTGGTCGAGATTCGGGTTGCCCTCCGCGCTCTTCGTCGGCTCGATGATGAGACCGCCGACGCCCCGGTCCAGCATCATCCGCAGGCTCTCGCGCTCCCGGTCCTTGTCGTTGTCGGTGCTCGACAGGTACAGGCCCATGCCGCGGGCGCGCAGCACCGCCTCGGCCCCCCGCACAATATGCGGGAAAATGTAATCCGAAATGTACGTCGTCACCATGCCGACCGCGGTGCCCGCCGCCCCGCCGGCCTTCGCGAAATGCGGCGGCGCCACGAACGTTCCCTTGCCGCGCTGGCGGTACAGATAGCCCTCCTGCTCCAGCTCGGCGAGCGTCTGACGGACGGTCTGCCGGCTCATGCCGAACCGGGCCGCCAGCTCGTTCTCCGACGGCAGCAGCTCGTGGGGCTTCCGCTCGCCTCGGTGCAGCCAGGAGAGAATCTCGTGCTTCAATTGCAAATATTTCGGCATGCCGCCGCGCGTCATTCCGCCGCCACCTTCTTGACCCAAGTCCGTTCTGCTATTTGCGCAATTTCCACGCCAGGTCGGCGATCGCCAGTTCGCGGCGCAGCGCGTCCGGGCGCGTATCCTTGCCGATGATGACCGACTCGATGCCGGCCATTTCGGCGAAATCGGCCATCTGGGCCGCCGTCACGTGATAGGAGAAGCCGGTATGGTGGGCGCCGCCGGCGAGGATCCACGACTCGACGCCGTCGCGCAGGTTCGGCAGCACGCGCCAGAGCACGCGCGCGACCGGCAGCTTCGGCATCGGGCGCTCCACGGCCACCGCCTCAACCTCGCTGACGAGCAGCCGGAACCGGTCGCCGAGGTCGACGATCGACGCGTTGATCGCCGCGCCCGCGCGGCCGTTGAACACGAGCCGGGCCGGCGGCTCCTTGCCGCCGATGCCGAGCGGATGCACCTCGATGCGCGGCCGTTCCGCCGCGATCGTCGGGCACACCTCCAGCATGTGCGCGCCGAGCACGAGCTCGTTGCCGGGCTCGAGATGATACGTATAGTCTTCCATGAACGACGTGCCCTTGTTCCCGGCCATCACCTTCATGAGCCGGACGAGCGCCGCCGTCTTCCAGTCGCCTTCACCCGCGAAGCCGTAGCCGTCCTCCATCAGCCGCTGCACCGCAAGGCCGGGCAGCTGCCGGAGGCCGTGCAGATCCTCGAACGTCGTCGTGAACGCGGTGAAGCCGCCTTCCTCGAGGAACGAGCGCAAGCCCAGCTCGATCCGGGCCTGGTAGGCGATCGCCTCCCGCTTCTCCTCCGTATCCGCTACGATATCATACCGCGACTGGTATTCTTCCAGCAATCGTTTCACGTCGGCTTCGCTCGCCGCGTTCACCCGTTCGGCCAGGTCGCCGACGCCCCAGGTGTTCACCGACCAGCCGAAGACAATCTCCGCCGCGACCTTGTCGCCTTCGGTGACGGCCACCTGGCGCATGTTGTCGCCGAACCGCGCGACCTTGAGCGTCCGGCTCTCGGCCCACGCCGCGGCCGTCCGCATCCACGCGCCGATCCGCTCCTGGACCGCGCGGTCCTGCCAGTGCCCGAACACGACCGACCGGCGGACTCCCATCCGCGCATGGATGTGGCCGTGCTCGCGGTCGCCGTGGGCGGCCTGGTTCAGGTTCATGAAGTCCATGTCGATCGTGTCCCACGGGATGTCGCGGTTGTGCTGCGTCGCGAAGTGCAGGAGCGGTTTTTTCAGCACCGACAGCCCGCCGATCCACATCTTCGACGGCGAGAACGTGTGCATCCAGGTGATGACGCCGGCGCATTCGTCGTCGGCGTTCGCCTCGAGCATAAACCGCCGGATGTCCTCGGGCGTCGTCAGCACCGGCCCGAGCACCAGCTCGTAACCGAGCGCGCCGCTGTCATTGAGGCCGCCGACGATCTCCCGGGCGTTCGCCGCCACCTGCTCCAACGCCTCGGGTCCGTACAGATGCTGGCTGCCGACCGCGAACCGGAATTTGACTTTTTTCGCTTCAAGCATGGCGGGTAACCTCCTCCTTCAGGGCTTTCAGCCGTTTCATCACGTCGTTGACGCCGCGTCCGAAGTAGTCGTGCAGCGCCGTGTATTCCTTGTACAGCCGGTCATAGATCGCCGCGTTTTCCGGAATCGGCCTGAACGATTCCTCCCGCACGCGCGCCATCCTGCGCGCCGCCTCGACGATCGATCCGTAGCCGCCCGCCTCCGGGCCCGCCGCAACCGCGGCAAACATCGCCGCGCCGACCGCCGGCGTGTGCCGCGACGCCGCGATCTTGATCTCGCGGTTCGTCACGTCGGCGTAGATCTGCATGAGCAGCCGGTTTTTCTGCGGCAGCCCGCCGCAGGCGTACAATTCCTTCACCGCGATGCCGTTGCCGTCGAACGCCTCGATGATCTTGCGGGTGCCGAACGCCGTCGCCTCCAGCAGCGCACGGTAGATTTCCTCCGGTTTCGAGAGCAGCGTGAGGCCGACGATGACGCCCGTCAGGTCGGCGTCGACGAGCACGGACCGGTTGCCGTTCCACCAGTCGAGGGCCAGAAGACCGGATTCGCCGGGTTTGAGCCGGGCCGCGCGCGCTTCGAGCCACTCGTGCACGCTGATGCCTTCGCGCTCCGCCGCCTCCTTCACATACGCGGGAACCGCTTCCGTCACATACCATTCGAAAATGTCCCCGACCGCCGACTGGCCCGCTTCATAGCCGAAATAACCCGGAATGATGCCGTCTTCGACGACGCCGCACATCCCTTCCACTTCGCGCTCCTCGGTGCCGAGCAGCATGTGGCAGATCGATGTGCCCATCACCATGACGAGCTTGCCCGGCTCGGTGACGCCGACGCCCGGGACGGCCGCGTGCGCGTCGACGTTGCCGACGGCGACCGCCGTGCCCGGCCTGAGCCCCGTGATCTTCGCCATCTCCGGCGTCAGCCCGCCGGCGCGCGTGCCCAGCGGCACAATCTCGCCGCGCAGCTTCGTCTCCGTCAGATTCTCGAGGCGCGGGTCGAGCGACCGGAAGTAATCGCGGCTCGGATAGCCGTCGCGCTTGTGCCAGATCGCCTTGTAGCCGGCCGTGCAGCTGTTCCGGAGGGTGTTGCCGGACAGCTGGGCGATGACCCAGTCCGTCGCTTCGAGGAACAGGTCGGCGGCCTCATAGATTTCCGGCGCTTCATCGAGGATCTGCCAGATTTTCGCGATCATCCATTCGGACGAAATCTTGCCGCCGTAGCGCTTGAGCCACGGCTCGCCGCGCTCCTCCGCGATCCGGTTGATCTTGTTCGCCTCGTCCTGCGCCGCGTGGTGCTTCCACAGCTTCACCCAGCTGTGCGGGTTGTCACGGAATTCCGGCAGCATGCAGAGCGGCGTTCCCTTCGCGTCCACCGGCATCATCGTGCAGGCCGTGAAATCGATGCCGATGCCGATCACGTCGCCCGGATCGACGCCGGACATCTCGAGCACGGCCGGCACGGAACGCCGCAGCACCTCGATGTAATCGTCGGGATGCTGCAGCGCCCAGTCCGGCTCCAGCTTCCGGCCCGATCCCGGCAGCGCCTCGTCGATGACGCCGTGGGGATAGGGCGTCACGTGGTCCGCGACTTCCGTTCCGTCGGTCAGATCCACGAGCACCGCGCGCCCCGACTGCGTGCCGTAGTCAATGCCGATCGTGTACTTTTTCCCCATGTGCCCTTCCTCCCGTTCTTCAGGTTGTCGGCCCGGTCTGGCCGTAGTAGGCGTTCGCCCCGTGCTTGCGCAGGAAATGCCGGTCCAGCAGAGCCTGGTTCATCGGTCCGACCTGGCGCAGTTGCAGCGTCCGGTGGCCGATTTTCGCCACCTCCTCCAGCACGACCGCGTTGTGCACCGCCTCGTGCGCATCCTTGCCCCACGCGAACGGCGCGTGGCAGTGGACAAGCACTCCCGGCACCATCGCCGGATCGATGCCCCGCGTCCGGAACGTCTCGATGATGACGTTGCCCGTTTCGAGTTCGTAGTCGCCGCGGATTTCCTCCTCCGTCATCGGCCGCGTGCACGGAATGGCGCCGTAGAAATAATCGGCGTGCGTCGTGCCGAGCGGCGGGATGTCCATACCGGCCTGCGCCCAGGCGGTCGCCCAGGGCGAGTGCGTGTGCACGATGCCCCCGATCGACGGGAACGCCTTGTACAGCGCCAGATGCGTCGGCGTGTCGGACGACGGTTTGAGGTGGCCTTCCACCCGGTTGCCTTCCAGGTCGACGACGACGAGATCCTCCGTCTTCAGCTTCTCGTACGGCACGCCGCTCGGCTTGATGACGACCAGTCCGCGTTCCCGGTCGATGCCGCTCACGTTCCCCCAGGTGAACGTGACGAGTCCGTACTTGGGCAGGTCGAGATTGGCGGCCAGCACCGCTTCTTTAAGCGCTTTCAACATGGATGGTCCGTTCCCCCTCCGTTCCGCTGATAAGCATCTTGCCTGCATTGTACACTTGTCCATACAAGTTTGCAATAGATTCGCGAAAATTCGCCATACTTGTACATACAACTGCACGAATACAAAAAAACCGCACGACTCCCATCGCGCGGTGCAAGATCATGACGAAACAGCCGTGTCGATAAAATCATGACACTACCATTTCGGATCGTCCGTGTCTTCCCACTTGCGGGAATACGCCTTGTTCGTCACCCAGAACGTCACCCAGGAGATGGCGACGAGTATGACGAACGACGCCACCCAAACGCCCGTCGGCACACCCATCCTTCCGTTCCCCCTCTCCCGATCCGCCTTTGGTCCCGCGGTCGCTGTCCCGCATCCGCGTTTCCCCCGTTCCATTTATCCTACCACGCCCGCCTCCGCCGCACAACCCCGGGCCGCCTGTCCAAACCCGCACCGGCATGTCTGCATATGCTGATCGAAAAACGCGATGCGGGGTATCCTCATGAAGAAGAAGATCATCTTTACGATTCCGTTCAACAATCGGCATACGACCCCGGCGGCCGGCGAACCCGGCTGGATCCGGTGGCGGCTCGGCATCTTCATGCGGTACACGCTCCGCAGCCTGATGAAGCAGGAGTCGCAGCGGTTTCAGGCATTCGTGTTCATCCGCCCGGAATCGGAGGCGTTCATCCGGGCGGAACTGAAGCAACATCCGCCGTTGCCGGATCACGTGGCGTTCGTCACGAAAGCCGAATACGAACGGAGGGTGGCGGAAACCGTCCAGGGCTTCGATCTGCTGTACGAGGCGAACCTCGAAAGCGACGACATGTATCACCGTTCCTTCGTCCGGCTGCTGGAGAACCATGTTCCGAAGAAACTTCCGGTATTGCTCATTCCGCAATACGGATATGTGTACGATTCCGTGCAGAGCCGGCTGGCCCGGTTCTTCTTCTGGGCGCCGAGCTTCCTGACCGCCGTCCATCCGACGGAAGACTGGCTGGCCGGACGCAGGATCGCGCTGCCCCGGGGGTATGTCAGCGCCCTGACGGCGCCGCGCGAATTCATCGGCATCCGTCGACCGCTCTGGATCAATCACGTCCATTCCGACAACACGGGCGTCTCGTGGAACAGGATGGAAGTCTGGAAGCTGAAGGGATACAACGACGCGTTCAGCATTCCTCCGTGGAACAACGCATCGCGGAAGGCCGCCCATTTCGGACCGGAAATCACGAACAAGCATATGATTCCGCGCATCCTGGACGAATATTGCTGATCATGCATGGAAACGAAAAAGGGACCCGTTCGCGGGTCCCTGATCCTTCGGAATGGTGCGGTAGAGAGGACTCGAACCTCCACGGGCGATGCCCACTACCCCCTCAAGATAGCGTGTCTGCCAATTCCACCACTACCGCATGTTCAATTACCGCATACCGCATGTTCAATTCGACTGCGACCCCTGCGGCCCCGCCCCGAAGCGGAACCGATGGGTGGTGAGCCATGTAGGACTCGAACCTACGACACCCTGATTAAAAGTCAGGTGCTCTGCCAACTGAGCTAATGGCTCGCGATGACCCGCCGGGGATCCGAAACGACGCCGCCTTCACGGGAAGGGGCATCCGCATCCCCGTGCGGCCGAAACGACTGGCGGCAGCCTGGGCCGCAATCTCCGACAGAGACCGTCGGCCGGTCGCCGCCGGGCTGCCGCCGTGAACATGACATCCGAAGATGAATGGCGGAGAAGGAGGGATTCGAACCCTCGCACCGCTTGCGCAGTCTAACCCCTTAGCAGAGGGTCCCCTTGAGCCACTTGGGTACTTCTCCATGCCGGATGTCTTCGCGGTCTGTCTCGCGGCGACGAGTAATAATTTATCACGATTCGTTTGTCGAGTCAAGCGTCATGAACTTCAATTTTCCGCCGCACCTGCCGCAGGCGTATCGACGCGGATCCATTCTGCGGCGCCGCAAATATTCGAGGCCGCAGGCGGCGCATTTCAGCATGTAGCGCACCGGACGCGGCCCGCCCGGCTGAACGCCCGGAAGCCGCCGGCAGTAGCGGGTGCCGCCGACCTTGGCGAGCAGTTCGATAAAATCCCGGTCGCGGTGGCGGTATCCCCGGTTCGCGAGATGCAGATGATAATGGCACAGCTCGTGCTTGATGATTTTCTCCGTTTCTTCGGGGCCGAACTGTTCGAGCTGCTTCGGGTTGATCTCGATGTTGTGCGTCTTCAGAAAATAGCGTCCGCCCGTCGTGCGCAGCCTCCGGTTGAACGTCGCCCGGTGGCGGAACGGCAGGCCGAAGCATTCCAGCGAGATCCGCTCGACCCAGGCCTGCAGCGCATCGTCGTCCACGCCGGTCCCGTCCCTTCCCGCCGGCGCGGCAGCGCGCCGGACGTCGTGAATATACTTGAATTTATAAAATGCCGTGCGATACACTGTCAAGTAGTTTTGCCATGCCTTGGCGGCGTGCGCGGACGGCGGACCGCCGGCCCTCGCATGTTAACGGCACGGCGTGCCGTTATTCGGCCCGATCGATGCGCCTCGACCGGACTTAACGGCACCGGAGACCGTTATTTGCCGGCTTCGACGCTTCCCGGCCGATCCCGTGCCGCGTTTAACGGCACGGCGTGCCGTTATTCGGCCCGATTGACGCGCCTCGACCGGACTCAACGGTACCGGAGACCGTTATTTGCCGGCTTCGACGCTTCCCGGCCGATCCCGTGCCGCATTTAACGGCACGGCGTGCCGTTATTCGGTCCGATCGGTGCGCCTCGACCGGACTTAACGGCACCGGAGACCGTTATTTGCCGGCTTCGACGCTTCCGGCCGATCCCATGCCGCGTTTAACGGCAAGGCGTGCCGTTATTCGGCCCGATCGGCGCGCCTCGACCGGACTTAACGGCACCGGAGACCGTTATTCGCCTGTTCCGGGACACACGCGATGTCCGAGCCGGCTCCGCGTGCCGTCCTATCGCCTCACAAACCCGCCCGGGGCGATACGTTTCACCCCCGCCCGGCATGACCCATGCGTCATGATCCTACACGAAAAAGGAAGGTACCGACCCGCCATGCCGACGATGCGCTATGTGATCCTGCACGGACCGGACGGCCTCGAGTATGTCGAGATGCCGGCTACCCATGCGTATCAGCTCAGCGCGCTTATGCTCAGACTGCACAAGGAGATCGGCAAGCTGACCGCCGACAACGTGCCGCAGCTTCCGCGCATTTGCGCCGAGTGTTCCGACCTGGAACTGCTCGATCCCTCGGCATCCATCGTCAGCGGCCTCGACTTCATGACGAAGCTGGAGCGCGAGTTCGCCGCGATCCGCGAACATTCCTATCCGCTCGTCTCGCTGCTCACGGAGATCCGGGCGCTGCTGGCCCAGCTCGAGCAATGGTACGAGGAAGAATCCCAAGCGTAACGGCGACGTATCCGGAAGTCCATGATGGTCATTCGCCCGCGATGGGACCTGCACGGTCATCCGCCCAGCTCCATATGTTATATGAGACATGGCATATCCGGAGGTGGACGATCGTCATGCCGCAATGGCTGTGCAACCAACTGATGCGGGCGTTCCTGAAGAAGGACAGCCGGCAAATCCGGCTGTTGAACGACTGTTGGTTCTACTATCGCTCCAAACCCCGGAAGGACGGCGGCCAGCAGACGGATTCACTGGTATGACGGAACCGCCGGTACAGGCCGGTCCGCCGGATACCGAAAGGGATACCGGTGACCGGACGCATTCGCCGAGCCCGGCGATCGCGGCGCCGGAGACCGGACGCCGTTCACCACCCCGGCGACCGCGGCGCCGGAGACCGGACGCCGTTCACCGGGCCACCGCGACCGCACCGCCGAAACCCGGACGGATTCGCCGCAGAATCCGGCGACCGGTCCGCCGATGGCCGATCCGCCGGATCCGGCCGGTTCCCGGCACAGACAAGGCCGGTCCGGCATCCCGTCGATGCCGGCCGGCCTTGCGCATGTCCGCATGTCGGCTCAGAAGCTGCCCCAGACCGTCACATCGTCGACGGGGAGGCGGGCCGTCGGCCGCCCTTCGGCCGCCGCCTTGCCCACGGCGATGAGCATGATCGGCACGTAGGTCGCCGGTACGCGGAACGCCTCGATGAACCGCTCGTGATCGAAGCCGCCCATCGGCACCGTGTCGAGCCCGCGTGCCCGCGCCGCCAGCATGAGCTGCATGGCCGCGAGGCTGCCGTCGATCAGGACGATCCGCCGGAGCGCGTCCTCGCTGCGCGCGCCGTACGACGCAAGCAGCCGCTCCGCCTGCTGCGCGGCGAATTCCCCGGTCATGTAACCGCGCTCGACCGCGATGCGGTTGATCTCCTTCACCCGCTTGTAACCTTCGAGATCCCCCAGCACGGCGATCGTCGCCGAAGCTTCGAGCACCTGTTTCTGGCTGTTGGCGATCGGGTACAGCTTCTCTTTGTCTTCCTTCCGGTCGATCACGAGAAACCGCCACGGCTGCAGGTTGTTCGAGGACGGCGCCAGAACGGCGTCCGCGATCAGCGATCGGATCTCCTCCCGGCTGAGCACGAAATGCGGATCATAGTGCCTGACGGACCGCCGCGTGCGGATCACCTCGCCGAAATCGGCGGGAATCCGTTCCGCGATCCGGCTGACTTGGTCGGTCATCTCTCCCACTCCTTGTAATCCGATTGGTTCCCTGTATCATTATCATCGTATCACAACGCGCAAATTCCCGAAACCTTCGTCACTCGGCCGTGCGCATCGTCAGGCTGACGCGCCCCCGCTTCACGTCGACGGACAGCACGCGCACGGTCACCGTGTCGCCGACGGATACGACGTCCAGCGGATGCTTCACGAAGCGGTCGCTGAGCTGCGAAATGTGGACAAGCCCGTCGTTCTTGACGCCGATGTCGACGAACGCGCCGAAATCGGTCACGTTCCGTACGGTGCCCTTCAGCTCCATGCCGGGCTGCAAATCCTCGATGCGCAGCACGTCCGTCCGGAAGACGGGCGGCGGCAGCTCTTCGCGCGGATCGCGCCCCGGACGCAGCAGGCTGTCGATGATGTCGCGCATCGTCGGCACGCCCACGCCGAGCCGCTGCGCCGAGTCGGCGGGATCCAGCTCCCGCAGCTTCGCGTTCAGCGCCTCCGTCCCGAGATCCCGTACGGTGCAGCCGAGCATCGCAAACAGCCGGTCGACGACCGGATACGATTCCGGATGGATCGGCGTACGGTCGAGCGGCTGCGTGCCGTCCGGGATGCGCAGGAATCCGATGCATTGCTCGTACGTCTTCGCGCCAAGCCGCGGCACCAGCCGCAATTGGCCGCGGTCCGTGAATTTGCCGTTCGCCTCGCGGTACGCGACGATGTTGCGCGCAATCGCCGCGTTGATGCCGGCGACATAGGCGAGCAGCTGCGGCGACGCGGTGTTGACGTCGACCCCGACGTGGTTGACCGCCGATTCGACGACGGCGCCCAGGCTCTCGTCCAGCCGCTTCGGATCGACGTCGTGCTGGTACTGGCCGACGCCGATCGACCGCGGCTCGATCTTGACCAGCTCGGCGAGCGGATCCTGCAGCCGGCGGGCGATCGACACGGCGCTCCGCTCCGCGACGTCGAGATTCGGAAACTCCTCGGCCGCCAGCTTCGAGGCCGAATAGACGCTGGCGCCCGCCTCGCTCACGATGACGTACTGCAGCCCGCCGGCATCCTTCCCCGCCTCGCGCCGCTTGCGGATCAGATCGGCGACGAACTGCTCCGTCTCCCGCGAGGCGGTGCCGTTCCCGATCGCGATCAGCGTGACGCCGTGCCGGTCGATGAGCCCGCCGACGACCCGCTCCGCCTCCTCGATCCTCGAATGCGGCGGCGTCGGATAGCAGACGTCCGTCGCGAGCAGCTTGCCCGTCTCGTCGACGACGGCCAGCTTGCAGCCGGTGCGGTAGGCCGGGTCGATGCCGAGCACGACCCGCCCGCGGACCGGCGGCTGCAGCAGCAGGCTGCGCAGGTTCGCGGCGAAAATGCCGATCGCATGCTCCTCCGCCTGCTCCGTCAGCTCGGCGCGCACCTCGCGTTCGATCGACGGCGCGATGAGCCGCTTGTAGGCGTCCTCGACGACGAGGCGGAGCACGGCGCGCACGGCTTCCGGCTGCCGGTCCAGGGCGATGCGGCGCCCGATGTATTCCAGGATGCGCGCCGGGTCGATCTCCAGCGACACCTTGAGCACGTCTTCCCGTTCGCCCCGGTTGACGGCGAGTACGCGGTGCGGCGGCATCCGCCGAACCGGCTCGCGGTAATCGTAATACATCTCGTAGACCGACTCCGCCGCCGGATCCTTCGCGACGGACACCAGCACCGCGTGGTCGCGGGTGTGCTTCCGCACCCAGGCGCGAATCTGCGCATCATCCGCCAGCTGCTCCGCGATGATGTCCATCGCGCCCTGCAGCGCCTCTTCGGCCGTCGCGACGCCCTTCTCTTCATGGACGTACTTCGCCGCCTCCTCCAGCGGCGTTCCCCGCTTCGGGCGGCTGAGCAGCCATTCCGCGAGCGGCTCCAGCCCCCGCTCCTTCGCGACGGATGCCCGCGTCTTGCGCTTCGGGCGGTACGGACGGTACAGGTCCTCGACCTCCTGCAGCTTCGCCGCCAGCAGAATCGCCTCCCGCAGCTCGTCCGTCAGCTTGCCCTGACCGGCGATCAGCCGGATCACTTCGCGCTTCCGCGCCTCCAGGTTGCGCAGATATTGCAGCCGCTCCGCAACAGTCCGGAGCTGCTGCTCGTCCAGCTCGCCCGTCACTTCCTTGCGGTAGCGGGCGATGAACGGAATCGTGTTCCCGTCGTCCAGAAGCCGCACCGCCGCGTCCACCTTGCCGGCCGGTATGCCGAGCTCGGCGCCGATCAGCTTCACGATCCGCTCGCGTTCGGCCGCCTCTTCCTCCGGCGTCGGCTTCGACGCGGCATCCCCGGCCGCTTCCGAAACCGCCTTCGCTTCGGACCAATCCCCGCCGCCGGCTTTCTCCCATGCAATATCCGTCTCTTTCATGTGCACCATCCTTGTCCTGCCGACCGTTTCCTTTCCATTTTCGCAGATCGGTCCGGGCAACGCAATTTCTCCGGGCGGCGGGCATGGCCATCCTTTGCAACCGGTCCCCTGAAACATTCCCGCCGCCCCGGCGTATATAGCAGGGTAATATATCATGTAAACATCGGAAACGGGAGGAAACGCATGGGAGGTCCGTTCGCTCCGGAGCCGTTCGACGGTTTCGGCTTCATGTTCTCCCTGATGTCGGTCATCATGCCGATCGGGTTTATCGTATTTCTCATCCTGTTCATCCGCGCGATCGCCGGCAACGTCCGCAATGCGCGCGCGCCCCGGCAGACCTGGTACGCCCGCGTCGCGGCAAAACGGATGGAGGTGTGGGGGGATCACTCGCGCACCCACTATTACATCACGCTGGAATTCGGGGACGGCGGACGCCGGGAATATCTCGACGTGAAAAATCTGTACGGTCTTCTCGTGGAAGGGGATGAAGGGTACGCGACCGTTCAGGGTGACTGGATCGTCGCGTTCGAGCGGCATCCGGCGGCACGTCCGCATCATGGCGCCGGATGGTAAAGACCGGCATGCGCCGTGACGGTGCCCGCCGGTCCGGCACCATCTCCGGCCTCGCCGGACGGTTCACGCTGCAGCGAATCCTCGGCCGGCCCCGTGACGGAACCTTTTTTCGAAAGTGCAAAAAAAATCCCCGCCGTCCGCCCGGAGGCGAGGTTCTCCCCGTCATGCCCGTTCATGCGGGTACGTACGATTCCGTTCAGGCGGGCACATACGGATTGTGCGCCATTTCGAAGCCGATCGTCGTCTGCGGTCCGTGTCCCGGATAGACGCGCGTGTCGGGCGGCAGCCGATAGAGCTTGTTCCGGATCGAATCGACGAGATCCTCCATCCGCCCGCCGGGCAGATCCGTCCGCCCGACCGACATCCGGAACAGCACGTCCCCGCCGAACAGATGGCCGCCGTGCAGCAGGCTGACGCTGCCCGGCGAATGGCCGGGCGTATGGATCACCCGGAACCTGCGGCCGATGAGCTCGAGGTCCATGCCGTCCTCCAGCGTATGCTCGGCCGGCTCATGCGCGATCGGCGGCGTCACGTCCGGCCAGAGCAGGGAGCCGTTCTTGCGCGGATCGGTCAGCCAGTCCGCCTCGAGGCCGTGCACCCAGACCGGGCAGCCGCACGCCCGGCGCACGTCCCCGACGCCCGCGATATGGTCGAAGTGCGCGTGGGTCAGCACGATCGCCTCGACCTTCACGCCCAATTCATCGATCCGCCTGAGCAGAGGTTCCGGTCCGTCGCCCGGATCGATGACGAACGCCCGCGTCCCCTCCGGATTGATCACCAGATACGCGTTCGTCTCCAGCGCCCCCAGCGTATAGGTCTCGATGCGAATGTCTTCCGCCGCCATCGTCAGAAACCGGAGACGAGCTCACGGATTTCCCGCAGGACGTGCGCCTGGTAACCCGTGCCCTCTCCGTACCTCCTTCGGATCTCTTCGCGCACCGCTGCCAGCTTCTCCTGATAGTCCGGAGCGCTGCGGTCGGGATGTTCCTGCTTGAACCGGACCATTGCTTCCTGCACGTGGGCCGGGCGCGGCCCCCAGGTGCCGAGCACCGCGCCGCCCGTATCGGCGAAAATGACGACCGGGATCGATTCGCCGCCGAGCGTCAGAAACTGCCGCATCGTGTCCGGATGCTCCTCCTTGATCAGCACGTCGACCGGCACTTCGCCTGCCTCCATCGCCCGGAACACCGGCGGAATGTTCTTGACGCAGTCGCCGCACCAGTCCGCCATCAGGATCAGGCAGCGCAGATCGTCCCGGAACCGGAGCGATTCGAAGAACGCACGGTCCTCGTCGCTCGGCCATTCGAAGTTCTCGTACAGCGAGACGAACGTCTCCCGGTTCTGCTTCATCCCGTCCATGAACTCCCGCGGCGAAATGCCGCGCCCCAGCTTGTCCGCCACCGATTTCGCCATGCCGGATCGCCTCCCTTTCCCGTCTTCATCCCATGTTACCAGAGCCCTTGGCCCGTCTCAACGGCCCGCCGGCCCGTTCTCCGCCCGTCCCGCCCCTGCGGAACCGTGCGGCGGGGCGAGGCGGCTATTTGCGCCCTTTCAGCACGCGGCTGCGCACGTACCAGCCGGCTGCGGCGACGCAGCCCAACGCCAGCAGCGCGTACACGACGTACGAATACAGATCCATGTAATGCACGATGATGTCCCAGGAGGCGCCGACGGCGGCGCCGAGGCTGACGAGCGCCGTGTTCCAGATGAGCGTGCCGGCGGTCGAGAGCGCCAGGAACGTCGGGAAGCGCATGCCGGAGCTTCCGGCCGGAATCGAGATCAGGCTGCGGACGACGGGCACCAGCCGGCCGAAGAACACCGCCCATGTCCCGTACCGGTCGAACCAGGCGTCCGCCTTCCGGATATCCTCGGGCTTGAGCCGGAGCACCGCGCCGTAGCGGACGACGATCGCCTCGAGCCGCTCCGCGGACAACACCCGCCCGACGCCGTACAGCAGCGTCGCACCGGCCAGCGAACCGAGCGTGGAAGCCAGCACGACGCCGAAGATCGTCAGGTTCGACGTTGTCGTCATGAACCCGCCGAATGTCAGGATGACCTCCGAAGGGATGGGCGGAAAAAGGTTCTCGATCATGATGAGCAGCAAAATGCCGAAGTAACCGTACTGTTCCATGAATTCGGTGATCCACTGTTCCAACCGCCCGCACCTCCGAACATCCGGCAATCTGTCCCCTATTCTACCACAGCCGTCCGCCGGACCGCCACATGGGCGAACCCGGTGCTTTCATGCGAACGGCGATCTTTTTTACCGGGAAAAATCGCGGCGATCCCCATGGTGACAGGTTCCTGAAACGCGCCATGTCCGGCATGCCCGGACCATCCCCCGCATAGATTGTCCATGAACATTCTATGCGAGAGGTGTCGGGCCATGCCCAAGGTGTATGTCATCCGCAAACGGACGCTCTACCTCGCGCTCACGCTCGCGGCGGCGGTTCTCCTGGCGCTGGCTTACCTGAAATGGGAGCCGGCGATTCTCGCGGGCGGAAAACCCGCGGAAGCCGCGGTCTTCCATCTCGTGACGGGCGAGTTCAGCAGCACGGGGCCGGACGGGCGGAAGATCGAAGTGTACCGCTGGGATCCCGGAAATATCGTCGTGAACCGCGGGCAGCCGGTCGAGCTGCGGATCACCGGCGTCAACGGTGCAAGCCATCCGTTCGTGATCGAGGGGCTCGGCGTCCGCGGCATCGTCCGCAAAGGGGAAACGACGGTCGTCCGCTTCACGGCGGAACATGCGGGCACCTACCCGATCCTGTGCCTGACGCACCGGGATCTCGGGCAGAACGGTCCGATGGTCGGCTACATCACCGTCCTGTGAGGCGCCGGACCGGCCGGGATGCGGCTCCTTCGGAATCGCCGGCCCGGCTGTACGGCCGTGGAACGGATCCAACCGAAGCGCCGGCCCGCTATCCGGCCGGGGCACGGATCCAACGGAAGCGTCGGTCCGGCCGTCCGGCCAAGGCGCCGATTCGGCCGAAGCGCCCGTCCGGCCGGATGCGGGGCCTGCCGAAGCGCCGATCCGGTTTGGGCGCCGATCCGGCCGCGGCGGCATTCCGGAGCCCCGACCCCGCGGAAAGGCCCGGTGCCCTCCGCCCATCGCCGTGCATACAATGCGGGGAGCAATCCTGCAGCAGGGCGAGGTGATGGGGCCGATGAGACCGCGGAAGCCGGCGGGCAGGCACGAAGCCGTCTACCCGTCCGCGCGCCAAATCCGCCGAGCCTGCAGCGTCGAGCTGTACCGCACGATCAAGCGGCTCGGACGGTACATTCCGCCGGACAAGATCGAGGAGGCGGAGAAGCTGTATTTTCGCAAGGTGGCGGAAAATCTGATCTGGATTCACGAGAACCGGGACAACCGCAAGAAGCTGGCCGACTGGTGGGAGGAAAACGTCTGTCCCGCGATCGCGGCGCTCTGGGACGTGGAGCCGAAGCGGCTCGGCGCGGCGTTCCGCGCGGCCTTCGGCGGCTGACGGGACCGCGCCGGCCGGATGCGGATGCGGGCCGCCGACAACGAAGGGCCGCACCGGCGAACGCCGGCACGGCCCCGAAACGGCGGATGCGCAGACAGGGCGCAGGATCGGGAACGATCCGCTTCACAGCTCCTTCACGATCATGAGCTGCGTATCGTATTGCAGGTCAATCTCATAGGGATGCCTGACCGGCCGCCCGTCGGCCTCACGCAGAATGCGCACGACCGGACGATGGACGGCAAGCGGGTTGTTGGCCGTCACGACGGCGATCTGGCCCGTGTTCAGCATGACCGTCGTCGCCACCGGATAGACCGATATGTGCCGGCAGAACAGCTTGATCAACTCCAGGTCGAACAGCGTGTTGCCGGCACCGAACAGGTACTCGATCGCCTCGGAGGGCGAGTAGCGGTTGCGGTAGGAGCGCGGAGAGGTAAGCGCGTCGTACACGTCCGCTATGGCCACGATTTGCGCGTATTCGTGGATTTCTTGTCCCTTCAGTCCGCGGGGATATCCCGAGCCGTCGTACCGCTCGTGATGCTGAAGCGCGCAATGCGCGGACACCAGCGGAATGTCGTGCTGCACCCGCAGCATGTCGAACCCTTCCGTCGTATGCTTCTCGATGACGGCCCGCTCCTCCGGCGTGAGCGGCGACTTCTTGTGCAGCAGTTCCTTCGGCACCCGGATCATGCCGATATCGAACATCAGCGCGCCGATGCCCAGCTCCTCGATCTGGTTCCGGTTGTATCCCTTGGCCATGCCCATGATGCCGGCGAGTACGGCCACGTTGACGGAATGTTGGAAGAGATAAGCGTCCGACACATGGATGTTGGCCAGATTGTACATGATGTCTTTGCACTGAAGCAGATCATGCATGATCTCGCCGAACAGCTGCCGGAACGTCCGGCCGAGATCCGGGACGGCCGCCCGTCCCTTGTTGGCAGGTGAGTCCAGCAGGCTGCCGACCGTGCGGTAGATCGTGTCGACCGCCCGCTGGTAGGTCTCCTGACGGATGACCTCCTCGGGGATGATGTCGTGCGTCCAATCGTCTTCCACGTACACGACATCGATGCCCAGGTTGCGCAGCCGCTCGATGAAACGCTCGCTCAATTCCACTCCGGCGCCAAGCAAAACGCTGCCGTTCTCCCGCATGATCGGCCTCGCGAGCTTCTCTCCCGGCCGAACCATACTGATGTGCACCCTTCTCATGCCATATCCTTCCTCTTCAGCAACCCGAGCTTTGCTTTTATGCCTGCAGCATGGTCTGCCGGTCGCAGATTCCTTTCCGGTTCTCCTTGTCTTCGTACATGCGGCGGTCCGCATGATGAAGCAGCATCTGCAGCGTATCGCCGTCCTCCGGGAAGACCGCGGTTCCGACGGACGCCGTCACCCGCGTGCCGATCCGCTTCGACAGCTTGTCCATCGCCTTGCCGACCGCCTCGGCGATCGGCTCTCCGACCCGGCAGCCCGGGCTGACGAACAGGAACTCGTCGCCTCCCCAGCGCGCAACGATCTCTCCCTTCTCCGCGCAGCCGCGGAGAGCCCCGACGATGAGCTGCAGCATCTGATCTCCGGCCTGGTGGCCGTAGGAGTCGTTGATCAGTTTGAAATCGTTGATGTCGATCAGGGACACCGTCAGCGGTTTCCCCCGCTTCGCAGCTTGACGGAGCAGCTTCGGCATCATGACCGAGACGTATTTCCGGTTCCAGGTCCGGGTGAGCTCGTCCTGCATCGCGATCTTCCGAAACCGGTCATACGCCCGTCCGGCCAGCCATGCTCCGGGCAGCAACACCAGCACGTGGAACACGGCGACCAGCATCGCCGCCGCCGGATTGATGGCATGCCCGTCGAGGATCGCATAGAAACCCAGCAGCGCTGCGCTGCCAAAGGTCGAATATGCGATTGCCGCAATCTGCCCTTTGCTGCGCATGCCGCACCTCCCGGTTCGGAAATACGGTCGTCAATCGGCGGCCACGATCCGGTTCCGGCCGCCGTTCTTCGCCTGATACAACGCAGCGTCGGCCTTGGCGAACAGTTCCCGGAGGTATTCCTTCACGTCGTCGAGGCGGCTCGGATCGCTATCCTCCACGGCGAGCACGCCCATGCTGATCGTGACCCGGATGGTCTGGCCATCCTTGCCGGTGCTTATCTCGCTCGCCGATACGGCCTCCCGGATCCGTTCCGCCAGCATCAGCGCCTGCGCGCGGTTCGTGTGCGGCAGATAGACGGTGAATTCCTCGCCGCCGTAGCGCGCCACGATATCGGTCCGGCGAAGAACGCGGCGAACGGTGTCGGCCGTGTTCTTGATGACCTCGTCGCCCACCAGATGGCCGTAAACGTCGTTGATCGATTTGAACAGGTCGATATCGAACAGGAAAATCGCAAACGGAATGTTGTACCGGATGTTCGTCATGATCTCGTGCTCGAGCTGCTGCATCAGGTACCGCCGGTTGTAGCAGCCGGTCAGGCTGTCCGTGATCGCCATCCGCTCGAGCTGCTGGTTCATCGCATACAGCTCCGCCTGCATTTCGACCAGCTCGCGGTTCCGCTGCTGAAGCGCTTCATTCTGCCGATAGGAAGATTCGACAAGCGAGCGCAGCTCGGTCACGTCCTGGAACGTCAGCACCCGGCCGATCAACGCGCCGTTCGCCAGGATCGGCTCGCCGTGGATGACCACGTGGCGGAACGCGTCGTTCTCCCTGAACGTCACCTCGATCTGCGCGGGCCGCGGCGGATTGCCGCGATACGCATGGAGGAACGAATCGACGCCTCCCTCGACATCCAGCGGTTCCAGCAACGATTCGATCCGGAGCCGGTCGCCTGTCCGGATATCGAACAGCCGGCGGAACACGCGGTTCGTCTCCAGCACCACGTCATGCTCGTCCAGCACCGCGACGCCGGCCGACATGCTGTCGACGACGTTCACCTGCGCGATGCGGACGACGTCGAACACGCCGTATCGCCGGATCGCGATGACAAAATAGATGACCGAGAACAGAATCCCCAGGGATGTGAGCCCCGTCACGTTCGGCAGTTCGGCGTCGAGCAAGATGTTCACGAACGTGTCGGCCAGCGCGAATCCGGCCAGAATGATCATGCCCGTCATCGCCATCCGGATCTGGCGCCGCTGCCTGGGCGCGGCTTGGTCGCGGAAGGTTCTGACGAGCAGGGCGGACGACAACGCCAGATATATGAACTGAACGGCGACCATCGCCCAGAAGATCGGCCCGTACACACGGTTGGTGTAATCCTCGCCCAACGGCTCCATGAACGCTCCCGACGGATTGAGCAGAATCAGGATGACGAGAGCGACCGTCGGAATCGCAAGCGCTGTCATGGAACGCCGGTTGAGCAGATACGAACGCCCCGACAAAAGCACCGCGAAGAACGTCCAGGCCACCCCTACGACGGAAATGCCCGCAAACCCGAACTTCAGATAGAACGCCTGGAAGAACGGGTCGTCCGTGGTCTCCGAGGCAAACTGGCACAGCGGCCACAGAAGCAGGCTCGCGTGAAACGCCAGATACACCTTGTGCAGCCGCGTGATCGAGCTTGAAATGAACATATAGACGAACAGCGCCGATGTCACGCAGAACAGGCCGAAATCGAGCCACAACGCATATTCCAAAGAGGTCACCACATTACTAAATATAGGTAGTTTCCACCATAATCTTATCACAAACCGGTTTTCTGCGACAATCGGCATCAGCGGCGTCCGTCCGCGTATGGTGACAGAAGAGATTTCGACATGTTTCACGCATTTCCTTCCGGCAGGAAAGAAAACCGGCGCATGATTTTGCCCTTCGCTTTCGGCCGTGGACGTCTTCCCGGATGCGATGCCGCTGCCTTCGGCGGTTCCTTCGCCGGCGCCTTCAATTCCGCGCCGCGGCGGCTTCTTCGACGAACCCGGCGATCGCCTCCGCCAGCTTCGCCGGCGCCTCCAGCATCGACATGTGGCCGCAGCCGGAGAGCAGCACCTTTTTCAAGCCCGGGCGTTCGATGTCGAGGAACGTGCGCTGCGGCGCGACGATCTCGTCGCCTTCACCCGCAACGAGCAGCACCGGAAAGCGCGGGTCGCGCAGCAGGCCGGACCGGTCCGGCCGCACCTTCATGCCGAGCGCGGTCCTGGCCGCTCCCGCCGGCGACGTGCCGCAGCCGATCGCAGCCACCCGCGCGACCTTGTCCGCCATGCGCGCGCGGTTCTCCGCCGCGAACAGCTTCAGCGCGAGCTCGTTTGCGAACGGAGCCGCGCCCTCCCGAAGCAGCCGGGCCGCCGTCCGGTCGCGGCCGGCCTTCGCTTCCTCCGTGTCGGGCAGCGCGGTCGAATGAATCAGGCCGAACCCGCGCAGACGGCCCGGATACCGCTCCGCGAATGCCAGGGTGACATAGCCGCCGAGCGAATGGCCGAGGACGACCGCTTCGCGCTCGCCGAGCGCATCCAGCAGCCGCGCGAGATCGTCCGCGAAATCTTCCATCCGGTAAACGTCGCCCTCCGGCGCGCCGGACCGCCCGTGCCCCCTCAAGTCCGGCACGATGAACCGTCCGGCGTCCCCGAGGTGAGGCAGCGTCTCTTCCCAGTAGGCGGAACTTCCGCAGAAGCCGTGCAGCAACACGACGGCCGGATCGGCTGCCCGCCGCTTCCGGCCGTATGCCAGATAAGCCGTTCCCTCTCCGGTCCGGCTCTCCGCAATCGAGATCGGTTCGCTCATGTTCGTCCCCCCGTCAGTTTCCAGGCCGCAGCCGCCGCGTCGGCGGCGCACTCCGCCATGTCCACGACCAGCGACAGCGGCGCGGTCATCAATGCGTGGTAAGGCTTCGCCGTCCGGGCGGCGACCACCGCGGCGGCGCTGAAATGTCCGGCAGCCGGCAGCCGCCTGCCGACCGCTTCTGCCGGTACGAGCGGCCCGCGGGCCACCGAGAATCTGCCGACATTCGCGGGCGAGCCGAGGCATGCGTCGAAGGCGATCACCGTCTTGCCGGCCGGAAGGGCCTTGAGCACGTCCGGCAGCCGCTCCGCGTCGCACGGATCGCGCAGCGTCCCGTAAACATGCGGCCATCCGTCCCGCAGGAGACGGGTGCCGAGCAGCGGCCCGAACGCATCGCCGGTCGACCGGTCCGTTCCGATGCAGAGCATGACGATCCGGTCCGGATCCGGTTGTTCGGCGGCGATTTCGGCCAGAAATTTGGCCAATCCCGCCTCGTCCACAAGTTTGCGCACCGGGCTTCGCCCTCCTTCGCATGGATCCGCGGGCGCACTGTCAGGCGGCGCCGCCCTGGCGTCCCGTTCATTCGGCAATTGCGGCGGCGGACCGCCGGAAATGGGAGGCGACGGAATGACGGACGCGCCCCGGGTCCGACGGAAGCGGCTCAACCTTCGCTTGCCGCGGCCGCCTGCTCCTCGGACGATTCGCCGGCCGCCTGCTCCCCGTTCGTACCGCTTTCCTCCGCTTCCAGCACCAGTTTGACGCTGATCCGCTTGTTCTCCCCCTTGAGGAAGAAGGCGATCCGCTCGAGTTTGTCGGCGAGTTCCGGTCCGGGCAGCGTCACGTTGAGCTGGTAGCTGAAATGGTCCTGCTTCACGGCGGCCAGCGCATGCCGCGGATCGACGTAACCGTACGGACGCGAATCGGAACGCTCGTAGACAAGCTGCTCGGGATAGAATTTGTCCGACCTGTTGACCACACGATCGTAAATGCGCAGTTTCTTGAGCAGCATGTAATATTGCGCCGAATGCTTGAGCCCCCAGGCTTCCCGGATGTCCTTCAGCGTGTAGTCGAGCTTGTAACGCTTGAGCTGCTCGACCTGCTGGTCCGCATCCAGCTTCATGAACTCCTCCAAGGGCATGATGTTGACCGTCAAATTCCATACCTCCCGGGTATGCACGGCATGGCGGCACCGATCTGCCGTACAAATATTTTTTTATAATTCTTTCCATATCTTAATGAAAAATTTCGGGATAATCAATGTTCTTGTAAGGTTTTTTATGTTCATGCATTTGTTGGCATTCCGGTCCGACAGAAAGGCCGTCCCCGCGGAAGGAGGACGGCCCGGCATGTCACGATCGGCAACGCCCGTATTTCGATTCCGGGCTCCAATGAAAATGAAAATCGCCGGCCGCCCGGACGCCGAATCCGGAACGGCGGCGCATGTCGGGTCGCCGGCCTTTCCCCGCCGGAAGCGGTCAGCGGCGCCAGCCCGCCGATTCCGCGAAGGCGGCGAAGGCGGCGCGGCCGGCCTCGTCGCGCTTGAACACGCCCGAGCAGCGCAGCACCTCGACAAACTTGCGGCCGACCTCTTCCCGGAGCAGGCGCTCCGCGTCTGCGGCCCCGAGGCGCGTGCCGTGCGCGCGCACGAGCCCGGCGATCCAGTCGGCATGGTGACGAAGCGGATGCGACGGGTCGGCGACCGCATCCGGATCGTACGGCCGCTCGCCCGTCAGGATGGCCGCGATCTGCCGCAGCTCGCCCTTCAGCCGGCCGGGCAGCACCGCGAGCCCCATCACCTCGATCAGCCCGATATTCTCCTTCTTGATGTGATGCAGATGACGGTGCGGATGGAAGATGCCGTCCGGATGCTCTGCGCTGGTCCGGTTGTTGCGCAGCACGAGATCGAGTTCGTACCGGCCGTCCGGCTTCCGGCGGGCGATCGGCGTGATCGTGTTGTGCGGCTGCGGCGGGCCGTCCACCTGCTGCGCATGGGCCAGGATGCCGACGGACGGGTCGGAGTAGCCGCGCCAGGCGGCCAAGAGCGCCGACGCGGCCTCCTCGAGCTCCTCCCGCCTCGATCCCGCAAGCCGCAGCACCGACATCGGCCAGCGGACGACGCCGCAGGTCAATCCGGGGTAATCCGGATGGCGGAACATCTCCTCCGGCTCCGCCTTCTCCATCGGAAAGACGTGGCGGCCCGCCTGGAAATGGTCGTGGCTCAAAATGGACCCGCCGACGATCGGCAGATCGGCGTTCGACCCGACGAAGTAGTGCGGGAACCGGTCCAGAAAATCGAACAGCCGCCGGAACGTCGCTTCCGTGATCGCCATCGGCACGTGCTCGGCACGGAGGACGATGCTGTGCTCGTTGTAATAGACGTAGGGCGAGTATTGGAAATACCAGTCCTCGCCGTTCAGCCTGAGCGGCAGCACGCGCAGGTTCTGGCGGGCGGGATGGTCCGGCCGGCCCGCGTAGCCGACGTTCTCGGGGCAGAGCAGGCATTTCGGGTAGCTCGAGGGCGGCATCGCCCGGAGGCGCGCGATCTCCCGCGGATCCTTCTCCGGCTTCGAGAGGTTGATCGTGATCTCGATGCCGCCGTATTCGCTTCCGTACACCCAGTATTCGTTCTGCCGGACGCGGTCCATCCGGATGTAGTTCGACGCGATGTTCAGCCGGTAGAACGCATCCGTTGCCGCCTCGATGCCTTCGCGCTCCGCCTGCCGGGCGAAGGTCTCGGCGACTTCCGACGGACGCGGCATGACGAGCCCCATGATCCGGGCGTCGAGCAGGTCGCGGGATGTCGTCGTGTCGTCCGGCACGAGCCCGGAAGCGACGCCAAAGTCGATGAGCGGCGCGAGGATCGGCGCGGCCTCGCCGGGCACCGGCTCATCCTCCTTTGCCAGCGTCTCCTCTGCGGCGCCTGGCTCCGTGAAGCCGAACAGATCGAGCAGCGCGTTGAGCGCCCAGTCCCGGTCGATCGGCCGGATCAGCCCGTGGTGCAGCGCGTAACGGACGAGCCGGCCGATCGCCGCCTGCGCTTCCCGCGCCTGCTCCGCCGTCACCGGCGCTTCGGATTTCGGTTCGGTCATGATGTCCTCCTCCCGCGGTCAGCCGTTCACCGGTCTCCGTATCCGTCGGGATGCGCGGAGTGCCACGCCCAGGCGGTGCGGATGATCGTCTCGATGTCGGACCGGCGCGGTTGCCAGCCGAGCTCCCGCTTCGCGCGCTCCGGCGAAGCGACGAGCACCGCCGGATCGCCCGCGCGCCGGGGCTGCACGATGACCGGTATGTCGCGTCCCGTCACGCGGCGCGCCTGATCGATGATCTCGCGGACCGAAAACCCGCGGCCGCTGCCGAGGTTGTAAACGGCGCTTCCCTCGCCGCGGCGCAGCCGGTCGAGGGCGAGCAGGTGCGCGTCGGCCAGGTCCGAGACGTGGATGTAGTCGCGGATGCATGTCCCGTCCGGCGTCGGATAGTCGTCACCGAAGATCGCGACGTGCGGCCGCTTGCCGAGCGCCGCCTGCAGCACGATCGGCACGAGGTGCGTCTCCGGATCGTGATCTTCCCCGATCCGCCCGCTCTCGTGCGCGCCGGCCGCGTTGAAGTAGCGAAGCGAAACGCTCTCGATGCCGTGCGCGGCGCCGAACCAGCGGATCATCCGCTCCATCGCGAGCTTCGTCTCGCCGTAGGCGTTCGTCGGCTCGGTCCGGTCCGTCTCCCCGATCGGCACGCGCTCCGGCTCGCCGTACACCGCGGCGGTCGACGAGAAGACGAGCCGCTTCACGCCGTGCGCCCGCATCCGCTCGAGCAGGCAGAGGGTGCCGTAGACGTTGTTGTGGTAGTAGCGGCCCGGATCCGCCATGCTCTCCGCGACGAGCGAATTCGCCGCGAAGTGGATGACCGCGTCGATGTCGTGGGTTTCGAAAATCCGGTCCAGCACTTCCGCGTCCCGGATGTCGCCTTCGTGGAAAATGCAGCCCTCGGCCGCACGCCGATGTCCGGTCTGCAGGTTGTCGAGGACGACGACTTCCTCCCCGCGCTCGAGGAGCGCCGCCGCCGTATGCGAGCCGATGTAGCCCGCTCCGCCCGTCACCAGGATCGCCATGATATCCGCTCCTTTCCGTCCTTCCCGAACCGCGGAACGCGCGTCAGGTCATTCGATCCGCTCGACGCCGTTGCCGATCGAGCAGACGTAGAAATCCGCCGTGAGGCCGGTCGCCTCCCGGTAGCGGGCGCCGACCTCGCGCCGGAACGCCTCGACCGCGTCCTCGTGCACGAGCGACACGGTGCAGCCGCCGAAGCCGGCCCCGGTCATGCGCGAGCCGAGCACGCCCGGCACGCTCCGCGCCGCGTCGACCATCGCGTCGAGCTCCGGTCCCGTCACCTCGTACAGGTCGCGCAGCGAGTCGTGGGACGCGTTCATGAGCCGGCCGAACGCCTCGAGATCCCCGCGCTTCAACACCTCGACCGACCGCCTCACCCGGTCGATCTCCTCCACGACGTGCCGCGCGCGGCGGCGCACCGTTTCGTTTCCGATGAGATGCTCATGCGCCCGCAGCTCGTCCGGGGTCAGGCGGCCGAGCAGCCCGAGATCCGGGAACGCCGCCCGGAGGTCCCGCACCGCCTGCTCGCATTCGCCGCGCCGTTCGTTGTACTTCGAGTCGGCGAGCCCGCGGCGCTTGTTCGTGTTGCCGATGACGAGCCGGTATGGACCGCTCTCGAACGGCACCAGCTCGTATTCCAGCGTGTCGCACAGCAGCAGGATCGCGTGGTTCCGCCTGCCGTTCGCGACCGCGAACTGGTCCATGATGCCGCACTTGACGCCGACGAATTCATTCTCGGCCCGCTGCGCGAGCTTCGCGATCTCCACCGTGTCCGTCGGATGACCGTTCAGCTCGAGCAGCCCGTATGCCGTCACGACCTCGATCGACGCTGAGGACGAGAGGCCGGCGCCGTTCGGAATTTCGCCGCAGTACAGGATGTCGAACCCGCCGCCGAGATCGAAGCCCGCCTGCATCAGTTCGCGCACGACGCCCTTCGGATAGTTCATCCATTCGTCGTCCGGATCGTACGTGACGGACTTGAGATCGATCCGCCCGGCCAGGGGGAAATTCGTCGACGCGAGCCCCATCGTGCCGTCCGTCCGCGCGCGCACGAGCATCGTCGTGCCGAACGTCAGCGCCGCCGGGAACACGTATCCTCCGTTGTAGTCCGTATGCTCCCCGATCAGGTTGACGCGCCCCGGCGCGTGGTAGATCCGGATGCCCGCCTCCGTACCGCCGTAGCGCTCGATGAACTGCCGTTTCAAGCTCGCGAGATCCGCCATCGCCATCACGTTCCTTCGTCATCGTGTTATCGTTCGTCAGCTCCAGTATAGCGGAGCGGCGCGGGGCGGGCGAATGGCGGAAAGTGAATTCGGCATGGATTTTTGTGACCTCATTGCGGCAAACAGGTGGTCCGGCGCGCTCCATGTTTGTTATGTTTGATGCAGCTACACTCGTCTGCGGAGGATGGAACCATGGAACACACTGCCGCGATGCGCACCCCGACCTACATGGTCGTCTCCAATCCCGTCTCGATCGAGCACGGCGACCTGAACGTGCTGTTCTCCGGCGAAAGCCAGACCCGCCCCGGCCACCGGATCGGGCCGAAGGTATACGACTTTTGGCTGCTTCATCACGTGCTCTCCGGCACCGGCGTCTACCGCGTCGACGGCGCCGAGTACCGGCTGCGGGCGGGGCACGCTTTTCTCATCGAGCCCGGACGGCTGATCGAATACGAAGCGGACCGGAACGATCCCTGGAAGTACCGGTGGGTCGCGTTCGCCGGCTCACGGAGCGGAGAGCTCGTCGGCGCCGCCGGCTTCTCGGCGTCGCGCCCCGTCGTCGACGCCGGCCCGGGCCTCCGGCCGGCCGCGCTGATCGGACGGATTCAGCGCGCCTTCCGCGGGGGAGGCAGGCTGGCGGGACTGGAGGCGGAAGGTTACCTGAAGCTGCTGATGGCCGAATACGGCAAGGCGCTGGCCCGCGAGGCGCTGCCCGTGCCCGGCCCCGGCGCCGGCGGCAATGCCATCGTCCGGCGGATCGTGCACTATCTGTCCACGCAGTACGCGGAGCCGGTCTCGATCGAGCTGATGGCCTCGACGCTCGGCTTCAGCCGCGCCTACCTGTCCCGCGTCTTCAAGCGGCATACCGGCATGACGCCGGTCGCTTACCTGCTTCGGCTGCGCATCGACCATGCCCGCCGGCTGCTGCGCGAGCGCATGGAGCTTACGGTCGAGCAAATCGCCGCCTCCGTCGGCTTCCAGGACCCGCTGTATTTCTCGAAGCAGTTCCGCCGCATCTGCGGCATGCCGCCGACGGCGTACCGCGAACAGATGCGCCGGATAGGTTCGCCCGGACGAGGTTGACGAACCGGATCGACCGGTGTCGAATCCGGACGGAGGACGGGCATCCGGCACCGGTTCGAATGGATTATGGTTAATAATGTAATAACTTTATTAAAATGGAATACGATAAGGAGGTTGATCGGAAAAAAGCATCGGTCAAGCGAGGTGGTTATGCGAATGAGGCGTCCGCCCAAGCCGTCGCCGTCCGAAACGGACGCGCTGCTCTCCGTCTACCGGGCCAGCCCGTCCCGCGAGAACGCGGCGCGGGTGATCGAGGTGTGCGAGCCGATGATCCGGATGGCCGCGTCGCGCATATCGCGCAACAACCCCGACCTGTACGAGGATCTGCACCAGGTCGGCAGGCTCGCGCTGTTCCGCCTGCTCGGCCGCTACGACGCCACGACCGGCGCACAATTCGAGACGTACGCGATGAAGAGCATGGTCGGACACATGAAGAACTATCTGCGCGACAAGTCCTGGTACGTCCGGGTACCCCGGCACATCAAGGAGAAGGGCTTCCACGTCCGGCAGACGATCGACGAGCTGACCGCGCAGCTCGAGCGCGCGCCGAGCGTCGAGGAGATCGCGGAACGTCTCGGCCTGACCCGGGACGAGACGCTGGAGGTGCTGGCCGGCCGCGACATGTACCGGTGCGTTTCGCTGGACACGCCCGTGTTCGACGACGAGAGCCTGTCCACGCTGGGCGACCGGATCAGCCGGCCCGGCGACGAATTCACGGCGGTGGAGTGCCGGCTCGACCTGGAACGGGCGATGAAACGGCTCAAGCCGGAAGAAGCCGAGGTGCTCAGGCTCGTGTTCCACATCGGCCTGCCGCAACGGGCGGTCGCCGAACGGCTCGGCGTGTCGCAGATGAGCGTGTCGCGCATGCAGCGGCGCGCGATCCGCAAGCTGCGGCGGTGGTTGTCGGACAGGATGCCGGACCAGGCGTCGGACCAGGAGCCGGTCAGGAGGACAGACCGTCTTCACGACAGGGAGGTGCGGCAACTGCGGTAACGGGTCCCTTGTTCGATGCGGCCGCCGGCAGTATCATGGGAGTGATTCGGACAAGCCCGCAATCGCCCGAATGGAGGGACGACATGAATCACCGCATGCTGCGGATGCCGGCAGGCTGGGAATGGCACCTGCTGACCGACGGGCGCGTGCCGGCGGAATGGCTGTCAGCGACGTCCGGGGCGAAGCGGCCGGGACCGGCGCCGGCCGGCGCCGGACAGCCGCACCCGGCGGAGCATCTTCCGAAGGATGCGCCGATCGGCGGAGGCGCGGCGGAAGCCGGCGCGCCGGGCTCCGTCGAGGCCACGGAGACGGAAGGGACGGTTCCGCTGGCCGGCATGACGCGGTCGGCCGCGCTCACCGCCGTCAAACGGCGGCTTCCGGAATGCGCAAACTGGCTTGACGACGCCGTCGAACGCCGGGACACGCGCGTCGTCATGACGGAAACGCCGGAGGCCGGCGACACGGTGTTCGGCACGCTGCCGCTGCGCATGTCGCCGGACGAGCGGGATGTCTGCCCGCTTCATTTCTGGCTGACGGAAAAGCGGCTCGTCACGCTGCAATTCGATCTCCGGTTCATGCTCCGCCTGCAGCGCTCGCCGTGGGAGGAACGGATCGGCCGCGCGGGCAGCGCTCCCGAGGCGTTCGCGGTCATCCTCACGGCCGCTCTCGAGACGCTGCGCGCCGGATTCGAAGCGTTCGAGCGCCGGCTGGACGCGGCGGAGGCGGAGTACGCCGGCCGGCCGATCCCGGCCGGCACGATCGCCGGCATGCAGCGCGAATTGCTGCAGTGGAACCGGCATCTCCTCGCCCTGGTCGAGGCGGATTCGGCCGCCGCGGAAGCGTTCGGCAGCCGGCTGACGGACAGCGAGGCCTACCGCCGGCTGCAGCGCCGGCTGGGTCTGGTCCGCGCGCTGATCGGGCGCCACGCCGCGGCGATCGAGACGCTGGCCGCGCTGGACGGCGCGGTTGCGGCGCCGAAGGGCGCCCCGCCGCGGGCGCTCGCCTTGGCCGCCCTGCTGCCGGTGCCGGCCGCGGCGGCGGGCGCCTTCTGGGGGCTGCGCGCGGGAGGCGCGGCGATTGCCGACGAGCCGTGGGGCTTCGCGGCCGTTTGCGGCGGCGCCGCGCTGCTCTCCCTCGCCCTCTACGCGTGGCTGCGCCGGCTTGTACGGCCGGCCGGGGCCGACAGGCGCAACGGAGCCCGTCCCGGGCGCGACGGCGGGCGAAGGGCGGGATTGCGGGACGGCGCGTTCCCGGACGAACCCGGCGGCATGTCCGGACCGCGGATCGGGCCGGAAGCCGGGGCGGCCGCGCCGTCCCGTTCGAAGCGCGCCAGACGGCGGTGATCGGCGCGAACCCGCCGGGTTCCACCGCAAACAAAAAACCGACCGGGACATCGTCCCGGCCGGCCGAACCCGCCGACGTCACACCTCGAGGTAGTTGTTCCTCGCCAGTCTGCGATACCAGATGAAGCTGTCCTTCTTGATCCTCGCCTGCGTCTCGTAATCGACATAGAGGATGCCGAAGCGCATCGTATAGCCGAATGCCCATTCGAAATTGTCCATGAGCGACCAAACGTAGTATCCCTTCACGTTCACGCCCGACTCGATCGCGCGGGCCACCTGCAGCACATGCTTCTTCAGATACTCGATCCGCCGCTGGTCGCGCACCCGGCCGTCCGGCCCCGGCTCGTCGTTGTAGCAGGCGCCGTTCTCCGTGATGTAGATCGGGATGTCGCCGAATTCCCGCTTGATGTACGTCAGCACGTTGTACAGCCCCTGCGGATAGATGTTCCAGCCGATGTCGGTCTTGTCCCAGCCCATCGGCACTTCCTCATACCCGAACAGGTCGCCCTCCTCCGGGTTGTAACGGCCGACGGAGCCCGTGTAGTAGTTGATGCCGAGGAAATCGATCTTCGATCCGATCCGTTCCATGTCGCCGGGCTCGATCTTCGGCTTGCCGCCGAGCTTCTCGAACCATCGGACGAGCTTCTCCGGATACTCGCCCGTCATGACCGGCCGGATGAACCATTCGTTCAGCCAGCCGCGGCGCCGCCAGGCCGCCTCGACGTCTTCTTCCCTGTCGGAAAACGGCTCCGCCCATTCGGTGTTCGGGACGATGCCGATTTCGCCCTTGATCCCGAGCTCGCGGAACAGGCGGACCGTCCTGCCGTGCGCGACGAGCACGTTGTGCGCGACGTCGATCGCCGTCTGCAGGTCGCGCAGGCCCGGCGCATGATGGCCGAGATAGTGGGAAAGGAACGAGATGCACCACGGCTCGTTGAACGTCGCCCACAGCTTCACCTTGCCGTCCAGCGCCCGGAACACCGTCTCGGCGTACTTCACGAAATGATCGATCGTCTCGCGGTTCGCCCAGCCTCCCCGGTCCTGCAACGCCTGCGGCAGATCCCAATGGTAGAGCGTCAGCATCGGCTCGATCCCGTTCGCGAGCAGCTCGTCCACCAGATGGCGGTAGAACTCGATGCCCTTCGGGTTGACGTCGCCCGAACCGTCCGGTATGATGCGCGGCCAGGCCACCGAGAAGCGGTAGGACGTGATGCCGAGGTCCTTCATCAGCCGGATGTCGTCCTTGTACCGGTGGTACATGTCGCACGCGACGTCGCCGTTGTCTCCGTTCCGCACCTTGCCGGGGATCCGGCAGAACGTGTCCCAGATCGACAGGCCGCGCCCGTCCTCCTGATACGCACCCTCCACCTGAAACGCGGCGGTCGCCGCGCCCCAGACGAAGCCCTTCGGAAACTGCACAATCGCCAAAACCGATCTCTCCTTCCGCCGTAATGCGCGCATGCCGGGCGTACGAACGCGCGTCCATCGCCCTTCACGTCCACCATTGTAAAAGATAACGCGGTCCGATCCACTCTCCTGTTTGGCCATGGTTGTCTGCGATTTTGCCATCCCCGCCAAACATCGGACAACCGCCGGTCCGCTTCCAGGCATCTTCCCCCTCCCGCCGTCATACGTTGTCCTTGAATGCGGATCAAAAACCTTCGGAGGTGGGACGCATGGAGGAGGAAACCGGAGGCTGGAGCGTGAGGCGGGCGCTGGTGCTGATGGCCGTTCTGCAGCAAACCTACGTGAAGTACAAGCGGCCGCGGGACCCGGTGGCGATGCCGCCCGGGTACCGGCTCACGGCCGCCTTCAAGGGCAAGGCGTACGCGGGCGTCCCGTCGACGCTCGCCTTCCTCGCCGAATCGGACCGGGACGCCGTGCTCGTGTTCCGCGGCACGATCCGCACGGACGAATGGGTGTCGGATGCCTTGATCCGGCAGATTCCCTGCCCGTTCGCGCCCCGCATGGGCCGGATCCACGAAGGATTCGCGCGCATCTACGATTCGGTGCGCGGCGAAATGGCGGAAGCGATTCGATCGATCGCCGGCTCCAAAACGCTGTACATCGCCGGCCACAGCCTGGGCGGCGCGCTGGCCGTGCTCGCCGCCGCCGATCTCGCATCCGCCGGGAGGCGGCCCGTCGTCTACACGTTCGGCGCGCCGCGCGTCGGCGATCCCCGCTTCGCCTGCCGCTTCGGCAGGCTGGTGCCCGAATCGCACCGCGCCGCGAATCCGCACGACCTCGTCACGCGGCTGCCGCCGCCGGTATGCATGTCGCTGGTGACGCAGGCCTTCTATTTCTATCGCCACGTTCCCGGGCTGGTCCGGGTCGAATTCCGATCGGGGCCCGGGTACGGCAATCATGCGCTTCGGGGTTATTTCCTCGCGCTCGCCCGCCGCGATCCCGCCTGGGCGGCGTCGCTCGGCGTCAAATTCGACGCGGAAGACGATTGACCGGCGCCTGGCTTATCCGTCTTCCTTGTCGCGCTTGTCGCGGTCGTTCCGCCTGGATTTGCCGCGTCCCCAGCCTCCGCGCCGGGTAACGATCTCGTGGACGATGACCGCCGAGACCACGATGAAAGCCGCCACGACGAGCCATGCCGACTCGCCTGCATAAAGTGTCACGATAACCCTCCTCGCTGCCATGTAATCGGGTTCCGGTCCATGAATCGGTTCATGTTTCGTGAACCACATTTCCTGATTATAGGAAATCCACACGGAAAAATCAAGAAATAATACACGTTTCATGAATGACGAAAGGTGTTGATTCATTCATCGTGTACAATGTTATAGACTCCATCACCATCTCCATCATGACAGACGGGTGAATGCGCCATGATCGGCGAACGGCTGCGGCAACTTCGCAAGGCGAAGGGCATGACCCAGGAGCAGGTCGCCGCCTATCTGAACGCGGCCAAGTCCACGGTCTCCCAATACGAGAACAACGTGAACGAGCCCGACCTGAAGACGCTGGTCAAGCTGGCCGACCTGTTCGGCGTGTCCGTCGACTACCTGTTCGGGCGCGAGCCGGCCGCCAGGGCCGACAAGACCGACAGGAACGGCGGCAATGCGGACAAGTCCCGCTGGCCGCAGCTTCTGAAGGAGAATCTGACGGAAGAGGAAGCGGAATATTTGCAGGAAAGCCTGGCGATGTACCGGAAATGGAAGGCGCGCCGGGCGAAGAACAAGGGGGAATCGACATGATACCGGCCCGGACGGGCGCGGACGCGACGGCCGGCGGCACGGACATCCGGCGGCACGATGAATCCGCGCGTGCCGGCGGGAACCGGTCCGCAAGGCCCCGGACCGCCCTCGTCACGGGCGCGGGCAGCGGCATCGGGCTCGAGACCGCCGTCCTGCTCGCCGCGAACGGCTTTCGGGTGGCCGCGGGGCTGCGCGACCCGTCACGCGCGGACGCGCTGCTCCGGCGGGCGCGCGAAGCCGGCTTGGCGGACCGGATCCTCCCGCTTCCCATGGACGTGACCGACGCCGGGCAGATCCGGGCGGCCGTCGAAGAGGCCGAATCCCGCTTCGGCGGCATCGGCGTGCTCGTGAACAATGCCGGCTTCGCCGCGGGCGGCTATACGGAGACGCTCCCGCCGGAAGTCTGGCGCCGGCAGTTCGACGTGAACCTGTTCGGCGCCGTCGAGACGGTCCGCGCCGTCCTTCCCGGCATGCGCCGGCGCGGCTCCGGCCTGATCGTGCAGGTCGGCAGCGTCAGCGGACGCATCGGCATGCCCGGCTTCGCCGCGTACAACGCGTCGAAATTCGCCCTCGCCGGCTGGAGCGAGGCGTTGCGCCACGAGCTCAGGACGCTCGGCATCGACGTCGTGCTGGTCGAATTCGGCTCGTACCGGACGGGCATCTGGGAGAAGGGCTTCGGCGGCCTGCCGGAGGACGCGCCCGAAGCCTACCGCCCGCAGTTCAAGCGGATGCTCGAGCTCGCCCGGCGGTCGGCGGAACGGGCGCCCGACGCGCGGCTCGCGGCCGAACGGATCGTCCGCATCGCCCGGAAGCGCGGGCGCGTCCGCCGCTTCCAATACCCGGCCGGAGCCGGCATCCGGCTCGCGTTCGCGGCGCGCGCGCTGTTGCCGTGGCCGCTCTGGGAACGGGTGCTCGGCGCCGTGATGGACGGCAATGCCCCAAAGCGCAAATGAAGGCGGAGACTCCCCGGGGAGCTCCGCCTTTTTGCGTCGCCGTTACGGCAGCAGGTGGAACAGGATCGCGCAGAAATGCAGCGCGGACCCGGCGACGACAAACGAATGCCAGACGGCGTGGTGGTATTTCAGCTTCCTCCACAGAAAGAAGACCGTCCCGATCGTATAGGCCAGGCCGCCGAGCACGAGCAGGGCGAGTCCGTCCGCTTCCATCCGCCCGGCCAGCGGCTCCCAGGCGGCGACGATCATCCAGCCCGTCGCGATATAGAGCAGCGTCGACACGACCGGGTAGCGCCCCGGAAACAGCGACTGGAACGCGATGCCGGCCGCGGCCGCGGTCCAGACGGCCGCAAGCAGCGTCCGGCCGAGCGCGCCCTGCACGGCATGCAGCGCGACCGGTGTGTAGGTGCCCGCGATGAACAGATAGATGCAAGCGTAATCCGCGATTTCGCACGCGCGCTTCGCCTTTCCCTCGGGCAGGCTGTGGACGAGCGTCGACGCGGTGTAGACCAGGAGCATGGCGGTGCCGTATACCGCGAAGCTGACGACGTGCAGCGCCGTTCCCCTGAGGGCGGCGCAGACGACGAGCACCGCCAGCGCGGCCAGGCTGAGCGCGGCGCCGATGCCGTGGGTGATCGCGTTCGCCAGCTCCTCCCGGCGGGTGAAGGCGGGGGTTCCCGACAACGAAGGTTTCCTCCCCTGCCCGCAGGGCTGAAGGAGGACAAGGCCTGTCCTCCCCGGCGGGCGGCTGTTCCTGCCATTATACTCCTTTTCGGAGGAAAAAGCGAATCCGCGCAAAAAAAGGGACCCCCGCCTCTTCCGCGAAGGTCCCGTCCGTGTCCGTCAGAACGCGCGCTCGTACTGCTTCGGGGCGATCTCCCTGGACAGCCCGGCCGTCGCCCGGATCGCGTGCAGCGCCCAGTACGGATCATACAGCATGCCGCGCGCGACGCCGACGAGATCGGCATCACCGTTCCGGAGCACCATCTGCGCCACCTGCGGATTGTCCAGCCTGCCGACGGCGATCACCGGAACGCCGAGCTTCTCCTTGAAAGCGCGGGCGTAGGGCACCTGGAATCCGGGCGTGTCCGACGGTTTGCGCTTGCCCGGCTTGCCCTCGCCGCCCGACGAGACGTCGAAGATGTCGACGCCCGCCGCCTTGAGCCGCTCGCCGAATTCGAGCGAGTAGTCGAGGTCGTAGCCGCCGTCGACGTACTCAACGGCCGACAGCCGGAAGATGAGCGGCATGTCGGGCGGGAGCACGGCCTTGACGGCCCGGACGACCTCCTCGGCGAACAGTCCGCGGTCGCGGCCGTACTCGTCGTCGCGCCGGTTCGAATACGGCGAGAGGAACTGGTGGATCAGATAGCCGTGCGCGCCGTGCAGCTCGACGGCATCGACGCCCGCCTCCACCGCCCGTCTGGCCGCTTCGGCGAATTTGACCACGAGTCCCCTGACTTCCTCCGTCGTCAGCGCGCGCGGCGTCCGGTACCGCTCGCTGTAGGCTTCGGCCATCGGACCGACGGGCACCGGCTCGTCCTCCGCCTTCCGACCGGCGTGCGCGATCTGGATCGCGACCTTCGCGCCGTGCTCCTGGCACGCGCGGATGATGCGCCGGAAAGCCGGCACGTGGTCGTCCGACCAGAGGCCGAGGCAGCGGTTCGTGATGCGGCCGGCCGGCTCGACGTTCGTCATCTCGATGATGATCAGACCGGTGCCGCCGATCGCGCGGGACACGTAATGCACATAATGCCAGTCCGTCGGCATGCCGTCTTCGCCGTACGCCGAATACTGGCACATGGGCGGCATGACGATGCGGTTGCGGAGCTTCAGACCCTTCAGTTCAAACGGCGTCTCCAATCCGATCATCGTTTCACATCCTTTTCCTCATATTCCCTCGACGGACTTGGTATGCCACCATTATAGTCCATCCGCTCCGGACTGGAAAACCGGCGCATTCGGGTCATTCGCGGCCCATTCCCGATGTAAGCGGCAACGTCCGGGCGACGCTCGCTGTTTCTCGGTCCGGTTCGGGGATGTGTTATAATGGTCGGGAATGCATCGCGGAACCGGAGGAGAGAGCCGATGGGAACCATTCTGTGCCTGCACGGATTCGGCCCGGCCGAACAGGAGAAGATCCGCCGGGCGGCGCCCGGACGGAACATCGTATTCGGACGCACGGCCGATATCGGACCGGACGTCTATCGCGACGCGGAAGTGATATGCGGTTGGAACGCGCGGGTGGAGGAACTGTGCCTCGGGGAAGGGTCGAAGCTGCGGTGGGTGCAGACTTGGTCGGCCGGCATCGACAGCCTGCCGCTCGGGCGGCTTCGTGAGCGCGGCGTGCTGCTGACCGACGCCGCGGGCGTGCACTCGATCGCGGTCGCGGAGACGGCCTTCGCGCACATGCTCGGCCTGACGCGCGGCATCCACCTCGCCGTGCGCAGCCAGATCGCCGGAGCATGGGAGCGGCCGTCCGCGCTGACGGAGCTGTACGGCAAGACGGCGCTCATCGTCGGCGCCGGCGCCATCGGCACGCGGATCGCCGAGCTGGCCCGCGCCTTCGGCATGCGCACGATCGGCATCCGCCGCACGCCCGCCCCGCATCCCGCCTTCGACCGGGTCGCGGGGTTGGACGGGCTGGACGCGGCGATCGCCGAAAGCGACTACGTCGTGAACGTGCTGCCGGACACGCCGGAGACGCGCGGTCTTTTCGACGAGGCGCGGATCGGCCTCATGAAGCCGACCGCGTTCTTCGTCAACGTCGGGCGCGGATCGGCCGTCGTGACGGACGCGCTGGTCAAGGCGCTGCGCGATCGCCGGATCGCCGGCGCCGGGCTCGACGTGTTCGAGGAGGAACCGCTGCCGGCCGGCCATCCGCTGTGGGAGCTCGACAACGTCATTCTGACGCCGCACACCGCCGGGCACACGGACCGGCTGAAGGAGCGCGTCGCCGATCTGTTCGCCGCCAATCTGGCCATCTATTTGCGCGGGGAGACGGACCGGCTGATCAATCTCGTCGATTACGGCAGGGGCTATTGACCGGAAGGCGGGCGATGCCGCGGGCGCATGAGCATGCCGGCGGATGGCGCCGCGCCACCCGCCCGCATCCGGCCGCGCGGCCTTCACCGGCGCGTCTCCGGCCGGTCGGGCGGCGCCGCCGCAACGGGTTGGAGCGAGCGGACCAGCCAGTCCAGGATCGCCGCGGCCGTCCGTTCGAGATTCGCGGCCCGTCCCGGCGCGCCGGCCGAAGGAAGAAAATAGTCCTTGTGCCCGCCTTCGATCGCGACGGGGGCGATATGGCCCGGCGCCCAGCGGCGGGAATCCCAGACGGGAATGCCGGCAGCGGACAGCCGGACGCCGCCCCAGGTGCCGAGCCGCGTGATCGGGTCCCGGACGCGTCCGCGCTCGTCCGCGGCGTAGAAATACGCCGTCCGGTCCCGCAGGGCCGGATGGATGCGCACCTTCGGCGATCCGATCTGGACGATTCGCAGGTCGCGCACGGCGCCTTCGGCCAGCAGGCGGCGCCCCGCGTGGCAGGCGGCGACGCCGCCGCCGCTGTGGCCGACCAGCACGACGATGCGGCCCGCCGACCTTCCGCGGATCATGTCGACGAGCCGATCCAGCCGCGCCTCGGCCGCGGAGCGGAAGCGCGGGAGCAAGGGCCGCATGCCCGGCCGGGCGCCCGTCTCAAGCGCCTCCGCATCCGGCGGAATGACCGGCCGCCCCGTTTCCCCTGCGCCGGCGCCCGGACGCGGCGCAAGATCGGTCACGGGCGCAAGCCGGCGCATGACGTCGCGCGTCACCTGCCGAACCTGGCGCAGCATCGGGATCGTGTGATCGCCGTACGGATACAGCACGTGCGCTTCGGCGATCGCATATCCGGCCTCGGCGAGCAGCCGTTTCAACCTCTCCGCCGGTTCCCGGAAATAGGTCGGCCAGGTCTTGATGCCGGCGAGCAGATAAAGATCGACTCCGCAGGCTTCGGCGCCCGGAGCCGGCCCGGTTGCGCCGGCGAGCGGACCGGTTTTCTCCGCGACGGTGCCGTAATCGGCTTCTGCGTCTTCGCCGCCCGGAGCCGGCCCGCCTCCGCAAGCCGTCCGACCGATTCCGCCGATCCCGCCGCTCTCGCAAGTTCCGCCGGTCGGCAGACCGTCCGAATCCGTCAGGGCCGCTTCAACGTTCGCCGCGACCCGTTCGGGAGCGGCGCGGACGCCGTCCCGCGTTTCTCCGCCTTTCCCTCCGATCAAGATGCCTCCGCTCCTTTCCTGTGCGCCGCCGGGAACGCTCCCGTGCCGAAGGCAGGCCGGGTCCAGACCGCAGCGCCGCATCTCCGGCCGTTTCCCGCGGACGCATCGGCCATCGCATGGTGTGTCGATCCGTTTCCCGGAACGGGTGGCGCATGCAGGCGCCCCGCATGACCCATTATGTGGCACGACGAACGGGAATGCCAGTCCGCCATCGCAGCGGTTGATCCGGGCGCCGGCATCCCGCGATGACGCGGACGGCGCATCATGGCGGCGCCCGACGCCCGAACCCGTGCAGACGGGCGCGCCGGGTCGGGCGGCGACGCCGTCGCCGCGGCCGGCGCGGCCTCAAAGCTGCAACACGACTTCGTGCCGCGCGCCGTCATCGATGAGTTCGACATACCAGCGGCCCGTCGCGGCCGCCGAAAGCGGCGAAACGCCGCCGCCTTCGGCCGGAACGGCTTCGCGGGTCCGCTCCCGCCGGTCCGGGGCCGCTTCCGGCGACGGCGCGGGAGCGTCCGCAGCGCCGCCGGCCTCCGCCGGATGGCCGTCCGGTCGCGCGCCCTCCGACGGGCTTCCGGGCTCCGAACCGGTTCCGCTCTCCGCCGCGGCACACGCCGGCACCGGCTTGCCGTCGACCGTAAGGCCCGGGCCGGACCCGCCGGCCTGGCGGTTCCGCACCTCGATCGCGTACACGCTGCCGCCGAACCGGTACTCCGCCCGGAAACCCGGCCAGCCCGCCGGGATGCGCGGTTCGAGCCGCAGCCGGCCGCCTTCCCGGCGGATGCCGAGAATCCATTCGACCCCGGCCTGATACATCCAGCCGGCCGCGCCCGTGTACCAGGTCCAGCCGGCCCGGCCGCGATACGGGTTCGACATGTACACGTCCGCCGCCATCGCGTACGGCTCGCCCAGGTAAACCGCGACCTCGCGCGGCGAGGATGTGTGACGGATCGGATTCAGCATGTCGAACAATTCGAACGCCTTGTCCCCGTCGCCGAGGATCGCCCAGGCGACGATGCTCCACAGCACGCCGTGCGTGTACTGGCCGCCGTTCTCCCGGATGCCGGGCGGATAGCCCTGGATGTAGCCGGGCGACGGTTCGGTCGTGTCGAAGGGCGGCGTGAGCAGCCGCGCGACCGACGTCGTCCGGTCGACGAGCTCGCGGTCGAACGACCGCATCGCCCGGAGCGCCCGGTCCGCCGGCGCGCCGCCGGAAATGACGGACCACGACTGGGCGATCGCGTCGATCCGGCACTCGCGCCCGCCGCTCGTGCCGAGCCATTCGCCGCCGTCGGTGTACGCGCGCCGGTACCATTCGCCGTCCCACGCGTGCCGGTTCAGCGCCTCCGCCAGCGCCTCGCGCGTCCGCCGCATTTCGGCCGCCCGGCTCCCGTCGCCGCGCATCTCGCACACCCGCGCGAACAGATCGAGCACCGTCATCAGGAACCAGCCGAGCCAGACGCTCTCTCCCCGGCCTTCGCTGCCCACGCGGTTCATGCCGTCGTTCCAGTCGCCGATGCCCATGAGCGGCAGGCCGTGGACGCCGAAGCGGAGCGCGCGGGCGATCGCGCGCAGGCAGTGTTCGTACACCGTGCCGGCCTCCTCCGACTCGACCGTGCGATCGTAGCGCTCGTGTTCGTCCGCGCCCAGCTCTTCGCCGGCCAGAAAAGGCCGCATCTCGTCCAGCAAGGCCATGTCGCCCGTATGCAGCACATAGCGCGCGACCGCATACGGCAGCCAGAGCAGGTCGTCCGAATAGCGCGTCCGGACGCCCCGCCCCGTCTCTTCATGCCACCAGTGCTGCACGTCGCCTTCCCGGAACTGGTGCGCGGCGTGGAGCAAAATCTGCCGGCGCGTGAGGTCGGGCCACGCGTGCAGCAGCGCGAGCGAATCCTGAAGCTGGTCGCGGAAGCCGTACGCGCCGCCGGACTGGTAGAAGGCCGAACGCGCCCACATCCGGCAGGAGAGCGTCTGGTACAGCATCCAGCCGTTCAGCAGCAGGTTCATCGCGGGATCGGGCGTTTCGACCCGCAGCTGCCCGAGCGTCTCCGACCAGAATTCCGCGGCCTCCGCAAAGGCTTCCCGGCACCGCGCCGTAACCGCATACGCCGCCGCGAGCCGGCGCGCCTCCTCCCCGTCCCGTCCGCAGCCGAGCAGCAGGCACACCGTCCGCTCGGCGCCCGGTTCCAGTTCGATGACCAGCTGCACGGCGCCGCAGCTGTCCGCGAACCGGCCCGCCGCTCCCGACAGACTGCGACGCTTCATCGCTGCCGGCTCGGCGAGGCTGCCACCCCGGCCGACGAACTCGCGCCGGTCGGCCGTGCAGGCGGGCGAACCGTCCTTTGCGTCCGAGACGACGGTCAGGAAAGCCGTCTCGCTCCGGAACGTCTCCTGCCAGGCGCTCCGGGCGTACAGCACCCGGCCGTCCCATTCGGTCCCGACGAACGGGGCGCCGCTTTCGCGGTTGACGCCGAGCACCCAGGAGACGTAGCCGGTGACGGACAGGCGCCGCGGCCGGTTCCCCTCGTTCGCGAGGCGGATCTCCGTGATCTTCACGGGGTCATGCCGCGCCGCGAACACCGTCATCGTCTGGCGGATGCCGAAGCAACGCCGCTCGAACCGCGTGTACCCGCGGCCGTGCGAGACGACGACGGTCCCCGGTCCGCCGACCGGAGCGGGCGCGATCGACCAGAACCGTCCCGTCTCCTCGTCGCGCAGGTAGCACGCTTCCCCCGCCGGATCGAGCACCGGGTCGTTCGACCAGGGGGTCAGCCGGAATTCGCGGCTGTTCCGGAACCACGTGTAGCCCGTGCCCCGTTCGGTGATCAGGAAGCCGAAGTCCGGATTGGCGACGACGTTGGACCAGGGGGCGGGCAGACTCCTGCCTTCGGGCAGCACGATCCGGTATTCGGATCCGTCCGGGACAAAACCGCCCCAGCCGTTCCACATCACCAGCCCTTCCCGCGCCTTGTCCGCAAAACCGGCATCCGCTTCCGCCTCCTCCGCCGGTCCCGTCCCCCCCGCGACGGGTGCGAAGGCCGGAGCGGCCGTCCGGTCCGCCGCTGCCAGGACCCTTAACTGCGCGCGCAGACTGGAGCCGTCCAGCCGCAGGATGATCCGCGCGGAGGCGGCGAGCTGACGCCTCTCTTCCTCGCGGAGCTGGTCGGCGCTGAACGCGTACGCGCCGCCCGGCCGGTCCGCGTACATGCGCGATACCGACTGCCCGATCAGGCGCATGATCTGATCGCGCAGCTCCTGCTGGTAGCCGCCCGGCGATTCGATCAGAAACACGAGATCGAACACGATGCCGGCGCGGCGGAGCCATTCGTGGCAGCGGATCAGTTCCGCGGCCGATCCCGCGTTCGCGGTGTCATGGGTCTTGACCAGCACGATCGGCAGATCGCCGGATATGCCGAGCGGCCACAGGCCGGATTGGCCGTACGGGCCGCGGTCGAGCGCCTCGGCGCGCTCCGCCTGCATCGGCGGCGCATACAGCACGCGTCCCGCCAGGACATGGCAGAGCGTGGCCTCCGCCGTCTGCATGTGCAGATGGTGCAGCTCGATCCGGCTGCGCGTCCAGGCGAGCTGGAACGCGCGCTCGACCTGCTGCGCCGTGCCGAAACGGCCGTACAGCTCGAGCGCCTCTTCCCGCGACGCGGCCGTCCCCGTGACGACGATCAGCTTCGCCTGGCCGCCCGGCGGCACGGAGATTCGCCGGCGCACCGCGAAGATCGGGTCGACGACGGCGCCGACCGTGCCGGTGAGCCTCTCGCGGATCGCCCGCGGTTCCCGCATCGACCCGCCCCGGCCGATGAACCGCGCGCGGTCGGTCTCGTATTCGACCGGCCCGACCGATTCGCCGCATGAAATGAGCCCGTGCACCGCCCAGATCGGCTTGTCTTCGGGGCTGCGCGGCCGGCGCCGGGCCAGCAGCGCCTCCTGCCCCTCGTCGAACGACGTCTCGACGAAGAGCTTGCTGAACGCGGGATGCGCCGCGTCCGCCGCCGGATCGGCCAGCGCGAGCTCGACGTAGGTGGTCGCCTCCAGCAGCCGCGGGCGGTCTCCGCGGTTGGTGATCGTGATCCGGCGGATCTCCGCGTTGGCCTCCGCCGCCGCGCACACGTCCATCGTTGTCCGGATGTCGCCGTCCCGGCGCATGAACCGCGCCTGTTCCAGCGAGAATTCAACCGTGTATTCGTCGCCCGCCGATCCGACCGGATACCAGGCGGCCGACCAGACCGCCTCCCGCTCGACGTCGCGGATGTAGACGCCGATGCCCCACGCATCCTCGCAGGCGTCCTCCCGCCAGCGCGTCACCGCCATCCCGTCGCTGCGGAGGCAGCCGCCCCCCGAAGCGGTGACGACGGACGTGAAGGAACCGTTCGACAGGACGCATACCTCCGGCAGCGGCGGATGGGGCGTACGGAACTTCCGCTGCGGCGCCTTCAGCCGATGGTCCGGGTCCTGCATGCGCAGCGGCGCCGCGGCCGCGTGCAGGACGAGGGCCGGACGCTCGGGCACCCGCTCCTGCAGCAGCAATTCGGCCGAACGGATGCGCTTGTCGGCGTGGAATCGGTCCACCATGGTTCGCTCCAGCAGCACGTTGCCGAGCGTAAGCAGCATCATGCCCTGATGGTGCGCCATGAAGCTGCGGATCACGACGCTCGTCTGCCCCTCGGGAAGCCGTTCCCGGGTGCAGTCGATCGCCTCGTAATAGCCGTACTCCCCCCGCGCCCCGAGCGCTTCCATTTTCTTGAGCTCGTCCAACGCCAGCCGGGGCTCGTAGGGCAGCACCATGACCGTGGCGTAGGGCGCGACGACGAGATCCGTCTCGAGCCCGCGCTTGAAGCCGAGGCCCGGAACCCCGAACGCCCGGTACTGGTAGTTCATCTGGAAATCGAACGCGTAATAGCCCGACTCGGATATGCCCATCGGCACGCCGCGCAGCCGCGCGTATTCGGCCTGCCTGCGGATGACGGCGCGGTAGGTGGCGTCCCAGACCGTGCCGGAATAGGTGCGCATGAGCAGCGGCGGCATCAGATATTCGAACATCGTGCCCGCCCAGGAGACCAGCGCCTTGCCGCCGCCGGCGCGCGTCATCGCCCGGCCGAGCTTGAACCAGTGCGAGACGGGCACCTGCCCGAGCGCGATCGCGATGAAGCTGGTCTGCCGGGCTTCGGAGGCGAGCAGGTCGTAGAGGATCGTCTCCTTCTCGCCGGTCATCGTATGGAATCCGAGGCTGAACAGCTTCGATGCGGGATCATACAGCGGACGGAAATCGGTCCCCGCGATCAGCGCCTCCATCCGCTCGACCAGCCGCCAACCGCGCGCCGCCCAATCGCCCGATTCGGTGGATGCGACCGCGGGCTCGCGTACGCCGAGCGGCTCCGCCGAAGCCTCGAGATCCGCCGTCTGCCGGCCGGACAATCCCGGCGCCCCATGCGCCGCTTGCCGCCCGGATTCGACCGGCGCCTCAGGCACCGACTCACGCCCGGATGCGCCCGGCGCCTCGTGCACCGCCTGGCGCCCGGGCTCGTCCGACAGCTCGGGATCCGCCGTCGCCGGGAGCAGCCGTCCGCCGTCCGCGCGCCGTTCTCCCGCGCCGGCCGGCACCCCGCTCCCCGCTGCGGCGCTCCGGTCCGCCTCCCCGGCGCCCGCTTCCGGATAATCGCGCCGGATCCACTCGGCGAGCCCCTCCTTCGCGGCAATCAGGCAGCCGACCAGGTTCCCCGAATCGACGGTCGAGACGTAACGCGGCGGGAGCGGCTGCAGCGTCTCGGTGCTGTACCAGTTGTAGAGGTGGCCGTGCCATTTTTCCATCCGCTCGACGGTGCCGATCGTCCGCTCGAGCCGCTCGATCATGCCGGGCGTGTCGATGAACCCGAAATCCCGCGCCGTCACCGTGCAGGCGATCAGCATGCCGATGTTCGTCGGCGAAGTGCGGTGGGCGACGCCGACCGGCGGATCGATCTGCACGTTGTCCGGCGGCAGCCAGTTGTCCCGCTCCGTCGCGAACTCTTCATAGAAGCGCCAGATGTCCGCGGCCAGCTTCCGGAGTTCGTCCTTCTCCGCTTCCGTCAGTCCGTTTTCGGCGGCCGGCGCGGATTGGTCCAGCCATTCGATGACGACGGGAGCGAACGCCCAGATCACCGCCAGCAGAACGCCGATGACGGTCTGGGCGGCGGATTCGGCCGCGAGGGCCAGCGCCCCGACGGCCAAGGCGAGCGCCATCCCCCAATCGAGCCCCATCAGGCGGCGCGGGCGGTTCCGTTCCACCTCCGCCGAGGTGACCCATTCGAGCAATTTCCGCCGGGATACGGCCAGCCGCCAGAGCGTCCGCGCGATCGCGTCGACGGCCATGACGGCCTGCCAGGGCAGCGTCGCGAGCGCCGACAGTGTCTGTCCGGCGGCGACGGCGAGGACGGACGGCCGCCGGATCAACCGGACGGGCGCGGCGAGCGCCCGCCACAGCGGCATCGCCAGCGTCGCCAGCGCGATGGCGGCTGCGGCCGGGCCGGACCGGGCGGGCAGCAGCATGGCCAGCCCGATCAGCGCCAGCAGCGCCGGCGCGAGCAGGCTGCGGCGCAGGTTGTCGACGATCTGCCAGCGCGTCAGGATCGTCAGATCGACGCGCCGTTTCCGTCCGCTGCGGTCCGGCGCCGATCGTCTCAGCCAACCCAGGAGCTGCCAGTCGCCGCGTATCCAGCGGTGCTGCCGGTGCTGCCAGGCGCTGAACGTCGCCGGATGTCCGTCCACCAGCTCGATGTCGGGCAGCAGCCCGCAGCGCAGAAAACCGCCCTCGAGCAGATCGTGGCTGAGCACCCGGTTGTCCGGAATGCGCTCGCGCAGCACCGCGCGGAACGTGTCAACGTCAATGATGCCCTTGCCCGTGAAGATGCCGACGTCCAGACCATCCTGGTACGGGTCCGACATCGCGAAGGCGTACGGGTCGATGCCCGGTTCGCCGGACCAGAGCCGCGCGAAACGGGAACGCGTCGCCGATTCGTGGCTGATGCCGATGCGCGGCTGCAGCACGCCGTAGCCTTCTTCGACGCGCGTGCCTGCCTCGTTCAAGCGGGGACGGTTGTAGGGATAATGCATCGTGCCGATCATCCGCTGCGCCGCGCCGATCGGAAGCTGGGTGTCGGCATCCAGCGTGATCAGATAGCGGATGCGGGGCAGCACCGACGGGTCGCCTACGCGCACGGCAAATGTCGTGTCCGTCGCGCCGCGCAGCAAATCCGCAAATTCCACCAGTTTGCCGCGCTTCCGCTCCCAGCCCATCCAGACCCGGTCGGCCTCGTTCCAGGTTCTGCGGCGAATGTAGACATGGAACGTCGGGCCGCCCTCCGAACCGTACGCGCGGTTGAGCGCCTCGATCGCGCGGATCGCCTCGTCGGCGATCGCCCGGTCCTCATCCTTCGTCTCCTCGTCCGCGTCGGCGTAATCGCCGAGCAGCGCGAAATGGATGTTCGGATCGCGGTTCGCAAGGTAATGGAGCTCCAGCCGCTCCGCGCTCTCGCGCACCTGCGCGGGGCTGGACCAGATGACCGGCATGACGACCATCGTCGCCGCGTCGTCCGGAATGCCCGAGGCGTAATCGTACCTGAGCAGCGGCCGCGACCGGCAATACGCGCAGATCGACTGGTGCACGATCTGCACCGCCCATTCGCTCGCCGGGATCGCGAGCAACAGCGCCGCCGCGGCGGCGATCCACGTCCGCCAGTCTTCGGCTCCGTCCCCGGGCACCGCAAGCCGCACGAACAGCGCCCACAAGGCGGCAAACACCACGGCCAGCGCGCCGAAATAGACGGGCTGGCGCATCCGCTTCACCACCGCGCGCGGCATGGCGCGGGGCTTCGCACACCGTTTCAGGGCGCGCCAGAGGGCCCGGACGCCGTGCGGATCGAGCAGGTAGTAGGCCGCATAGGCCGGGCGCGGCAGCACTTCCGGTTCGCTGCAGGACGGAAGATCGGTCCGCGCGGTGCGACCGTCCCGGCTCGCCCCGGCGCCTTCCCCGTCCCGGATGGAGCCGTCCCCGTCCCGGACGGAGCCGCCGACGTCCGCGGATTTGCGGCCGGCGCGTTCGCGTTCGCCGTAACGGGCGGCCAGCTCCACCGCCTGCTTCGCCACGAGCGTCTCGGGCACGCGCATGCGCCGCGCCAGCGTCTCGACCCGGCCGAGCAGCACCTGCCGGCTGGACGCGTCGAGCAGCGGATACGTGCCCGCCGTCTCCGTGCGGAGCACCCGGTCAACATGGCAGAGCCGGTCGAACATGGTGCTCCAGTCCAGGCGGTCCAGCCGCCGGAGCGACTGGATCGCGTGGCTGGCCGACACTTCGTACGCCGCCTGCAGCCCGTGCTCGTGCGCGATGATTTTCTCGAGACTTTCCTGCCGGCGGTCGAGCCGGCAGGCGAGCCAATCCCGCACATCGCCGGCGTATTCGGCCATTTCCCCGAGCCGGTCGATCAGATGGACGATCGTCGGTCCCGAGAGCGGAAGCGTCTCGCCGGCATCGTCGAGCGCTTCCCGGACGGCCTCCGCCGAAAGCGTCCGGCCCGCCTTCGTGAACGGTTCCAGCATCCGGTCGACCCGATCGCCGGCTTCGCGCCGCTCCTTCAACGTGCGGCACAGGGAGGCGAGCCGCCGGATGACCGCGATGCGGACGAACAGCGGGATCATCGCGACTTCCCCGATCGTCAGCACGGCGACCTCCTGATACGCCTCCGCGTATGCGGCGAGCAGATCGGCGTCGAACAGGCCGTCCGTATGCTCCAGGTAATCCGCGCAGAGCGCCATCGCGCGCAGCTCCCGGCCGCCGGACAGCGCGGGCAGGCGGCGCGTTTCATCCGGACGGATCATTTTGCGGATGTGAATGGTCTGTTCGGCAATGAAATCCGCGTGATCAAGCAGCCATTCTTCGGCCGGCCGCGTGCTTCCCTGTCCCTCCTGCTGAAGTCTGAGCGCGTAATTCCGAAGCTCCCCGGCGTCGCGGTCGAACGCGCGGATCAGCGCGAACGAGGCGCGCAGACCGCCTCCGGACAGATTATGGGTCAAAGCCAGCTCCCGCGCTTTGCGCCGAAGCTGCTCCTCGTTCAGAATCATGAGTCCTCCCGTGATCCAGGTGTATTGTCTGGTCGAAGTCACGAAGTTAAATATTCCCACGATGGGCGTTTTTTATGACCGGAAGCGACAGGAGGGGACCCGGGAGGACACGGCGCGGAACGGAGTACGAGAAAGATGTGCGGAGACGAACGGAACTGCGCAAGGAGGCAAAGCGCGGGAAGGAACGCGGGGAAAAAATGCTTAGAGACGGACGGCATGCGGGGACAACGCGCGGGACGAGGCGCGGGAGACAAGGCCTGAAGCAGAACGGCGTGCGGGGATCAAAGCGCGGGGTCGGCCGGAGCGCGGATGATGCGGATGTTAACGGAATTGGAACCGCCCGCAAGAGACACCTCCGAAGTCAATCCCGGAGGACCGCCGGAAAAAACGGGCTCCCCGCAACGAACCGTCCCGGAGAACCCCTGCAAAAAGAAAAACGGACCGCCCGCATGAGACAGCCCCAAAAGCATGCCGCAAACGAACCGAACCGCCGCCTGCAACCGTTCCGGAATCGGACGGCTCCGCCGCGAACGGGGAGGGCGGAGCGCAGGATTCCGATGCCGGCGGGTTCCCGCCCGTCCGACGGACGAAGCAAGAATCGCCATTTTTTCGTCTATTTCCCGGTTTCGATTTCCCGGTTTCGGCCCGCTTCCGGTTCGGCCCGCTTCCGGCAGACAAAATAGAAGAAAAAATTTCCCCTCACTCGCGCAAAATCGCCGATATGGCCCGTTTTCTACCCCGCCGCGCCCCCGCTGCCCGATCCGCGCTTGCGCCAGGCGGCCGGCTCCCGCACGAGGCGGAGAAACGAATGGGCGTCCTCCGTCCGGAGCGGCGCGCTGAAATAATAGCCCTGCAGCTCGTCACAGCCCATCTTGCGCAGCAGCCGAAGCTCGGCTTCCGTCTCGACGCCCTCCGCAATGACCCGCAGGTTCATGCTGTGCGCCAGCGCCATGATGGCCGAGACGATCGAAGCGTTCTTGCGGTCGGTGTCGATGTGCCGGATGAACGTGCGGTCGATTTTCACCGCGTGGATCGGCAGATCCTTGAGCTGCGACAGCGACGAGTAGCCCGTGCCGAAATCGTCGATCGATATGCGGATGCCGCGGTCCTTCAGCCGCCGAAGCATGGCGGCGACGACGCGGCGGTCCCGCTGCAGGAAGCTCTCCGTAATCTCGAGCTCCAGCCACTCCGGCCGCATGTTCGTCTCCGCGAGAATGGCTTCCACCCGCTCGACGAACCGCGGATCCTCGAACTGGCGGGGAGAGACATTGACCGCCACGAACACGGGCGGATGTCCCGCCTCGCGCCAGACCGCGCACTGCCGGCACGCCGTGCGCAGCACCCAGTCGCCGATCGCCTGGATGACGCCCGTCTCCTCCGCGAGCGGAATGAACAGATCGGGTGATATGTATCCCTTGCCCGGAAGATACCAGCGGATCAGCGCCTCGAAACCGAGCGTGCGCTTGCCGTCCGCGTCCATCCTGGGCTGATAGAACAGCTCGAATTGTCCGAGTTCCAGCGCCTTGTGCAGGCTCGTCTCCAGCTCCAGCCGCTCGGATACCCGTTCCTTCATCGAACCGGAATAAAATATGTATCGTCGTCCGCCCGCTTCCTTCGCCGTATACATCGCGGTGTCCGCGTTCCGCACCAGCTCCTCGACCCGCACCGCGTCGTCCGGATAGAGGCTGATGCCGATGCTCGCGCCGACGTACAGTTCCCGTTCGCCGACGCGCACCGGCTCCGCCGCCGCCCCGAGGATCGCGTCGCCGAGCCGGCCGAGCGCATCGCGCGTGCCGCCGGGCACGAGAACCGCGAATTCATCGCCGCCCAGCCGGCAGATGACCGAGTGTTCGCCGCACGTCCGCCGCAGCCGGTCCGCGAAGATGCGCAGCAGCTCGTCGCCGGAGGCGTGGCCGAGCGAATCGTTTACCTGCTTGAACCGGTCGATGTCGAGCAGCATGACGCCGACGCCGCGCTCGCCGTGCTCCTCCATCATCGACCGCAGCCGTTCGTAGAACGAATACCGGTTCGGCAGCGACGTGAGCGTGTCGTGCCAGGACAACCGCTCGAGCGCGGCTTCGGAGGCGCGGAGCCGGGCGGACTGGGTTTCCAGCGATTCCGACAGCCGCTCGTTCGCGTCAAACTGAACCGCGAGCAGATTCGCGATCTCCCGGCAGTTCGCCGCGATGGCCGCCGCCTCCGCCGCGCCGCCGTCGGGCCAGCGGACGGCCTCGCCCCGCCGCAGCTTCAGGTGCAGGCCGTCCGTTGCCGTCGCAAGGCGTTCGAAGGCGCCCGAGATCCGTCCGGACAGCCAGTGGGCGCCGAACGCCGCGGGCAGCACCGCCGCCGCCGCGGCGACCGTCAGCACCGCCGGGCCCGAAAATCCGCCGGCCCCGGATTGCGCCGCATGCTTCGATCCGGGCAGCCCGGCGGCCAGGACGATCAGCAGGCCGGGCACGACCGCTGCGGCCGTGGCCAGATGCGTGATCATGCGCCGCAGCGGCACGCACCCGACTTCCGCCGGCGTCGTGAATCGGCCCGTCAACCGATCCAGCAGCCGGTAATGATGGACCAGATCGGCGAGCAGCGCGGCCGACGCCCCCGCGATCACGCTGCCGGCGGCCGCCACCGCCGCTTCTCCGGCCGTCCCGCCTCCCGCAAGCGTCGCCGCAAACGCGGCCGGAGCGGCGGCGGCCAGCTGCCAGGCAAGCTCCGCGGGCAGCAGATCCTGCCGGCCGCGCTTCAGCCAGATCGCCAGCAGCGCCGCCTCCGGTACGGCGAGGAACGCGGTCCACGGCCGATCCCCCAGCCAGAAGCCGGCCGCCGCTGCCGCTAGCGCCGCGGCCCCGGCGAAGCGGAAGCCCGTCCGCCTGAGGAGCGGCAGCAGCAGGCAGCCGGCCCAGCCCGCACCGTTCAGGAAGGCCGGCGGAGCCGGCAGCACCATGACGATCGCGGCGAGCGCCGCGAGAGAAACATCAATTCCCCCCTTCCACCCCGGACGTTGTTTCCCGACGGAATCATTCGACATGTTCATCCCCCGCTGACGGGGACGCAAAAAGCCGGCACAAAAAAAATCCGTCCCCAAGCTCTAAAAGGCATGAAGACGGTACGCGTCCTTGCGATGCACTTACCCGGCAGCCCGGCCGTCATAGCATGGCCGCAACGGAGGTCCATGCCTTAGACCCGTGGCTTTGCGTCCCATATTTTCATATGGTTTGCCTTTTTCAAGCTTGGTGCATGCCCTATCGGTCTTTTCGGTTGTACGTACAAGCGGTACGTAAAGCCAACATTCGACATTTCCGTGCATTTTCCTTCTGATTTTCGTGATTGATGTCACAATTTCGACCCGGCCGGCAGGCGCAGCGTGTGGGCCGACGCCCCCTCGCCGCCGAGGCCGTAGCAGACGACGAGCAGCGTCTCCGCCTCCCGCGTGAATTCCCCGCGTTCGAGCCAGGCGCCGAGATCGAACGGCAGCCGCTCGATCACCGCGTGCTTCTGCAGCAGCTTCTCGTCCGGCCGAAGCGCGGCGAACGCCGGCGACACGTCCTCCGGGCGCTCGGCCAGCCGGCGCATCCACGCGGCGTGTTCCCGCTTGTCCATCCGGAATTCCCACCAGACGGCGCGCGGCCGGTACTTGTGGTTCAGGAAATAATCGTACTTCATGAGGCCGAGCGCGAGATCCGGCTCCAGCTTCGGCGGCCTTGCGTCCTCGAGGAACGACAGGAGGCGGATGAACAGGTCCTCGAGCTGGTGGCCGATCCGCTGCCAGCCCCGCTCTTCCCAGTAGTCCCCGAACTGCTGGAAAAAATCGAACGGCGTCTCGAACACATGGAATGCGAGATACTGCACCGTGCGGTCCATCCGATGCGCGTTCCAGTATTTCTCCAGCACGTCCTCGACGCGTTTGATCCGGACGATGTCGCCGAACGAAAGCCATTCGTTCGACAAAATCTCGTACGGCGCCCGCTCCATGTAGACATAGCCGTACTTCTCCGCGTCCCGCCGAAGCCCGGTGCCGCGCAGCATCTTCAGGAAACCGAGCTGCAGCTCCTCGGGGCGCAGCGCGAACACGTCGTTGAACGTCTTGCGGAACGAGGCGTAGTCTTCGTACGGAAGTCCGGCGATCAGATCGAGGTGCTGGGTGATGTTGCCGCTGTCCCGGATCGCCGTGACCGTGCGGGCCAGTTTCGCGAAGTTCTGCCGCCGCATGACCGCCTCGTTCGTCGCGTCGTTCGTCGACTGCACGCCGATCTCGAAGCGGAAGATGCCCGGCGGCGCGTGCTCCGACAGGAATTCCAGCACTTCGGGCCGCATGATGTCCGCGGTGATCTCGAACTGGAAGACGCAGCCGCCGTGGTGCTCGATCAGGAAGCGGAACAGCTCGAGCGCGTAGTCGCGGCGGATGTTGAACGTGCGGTCGACGAATTTGATCAGCCGGGCGCCGTTCTCGATCAGGTATTTCAGGTCCGCCTTCGTCTGCTCGAGATCGTAGTACCGGACGCCCGTCTCGATGCTGGACAGGCAGAACTGGCAGCTGAACGGACAGCCGCGGCTCGTCTCGAAGTAGACGATCCGGTTCGGAAGATGCGGAATATCCTCCGGGAAGCGGTGAGGCGACGGCATCTTCGTGAGATCCGCCTTCGGGCGCGGCGGGTTGATCCGGATCTCGCGCGTGCCGTCCGGCAGCGTCTTGCGATATGCGAGACCGAACACATAATGGAACTTCCCGTCGCCCTCAAGCTCGGTCAGCAGATGGTGGAACGTCTCCTCCCCTTCGCCCATGACGATGAAGTCGACCGCCGGAAGCCGCCTCATCCAATATTCCGTGTCGTAGCTGACCTCCGGGCCGCCGAGCACGATGCGGCATTCGGGCAGCACCTTGCGCAGCATGTCGATGACCGCGATCGTCTCCTCGATGTTCCAGATGTAACACGAGAAGCCGACGACATCCGGCCGCCGGCGGTACAGATCGGCGGTGATGTGCATCGGCGGATCCTTGATCGTGTACTCGGCGATCTCGATGTCGAACTCGCGGCCGCTGTACGCCTTCAGGCAGCGCAGCGCGAGCGACATGTGGATGTATTTCGCGTTGAGCGTGGCGAGCACGATTTTCATGTGGCCTGACCTCGCTGGACAAGGACGGCCCGCCTGCTCCCGCGAACCGGAAGCGGCAGGCCTCCCTGGTCATTCTCACAGGATGTCGCTGAGATGGATTTTGTCCATATATTGCAGGTGCAAAACTTCATATTGGACGCGCCACTCGCCGTCTCCGAGATACGTCACGTCGTCCGGCGCGAAGCCGCGCGGTTTTGCGTTGAACGTCCGGGAGTAATAAACGATGAGTTCCAGGTTGACGTCCGGCAGCATGCGGCGCATCTCGGTGGCCAGGTTGATGGCCCACCAGCGCAGTTCTCCCGACGCATCTTCGGCGTACAGCATGTAGAAGGACGGGTTGATGACGGCGGTCATGACCAGCCACCCTTCCCCGTCACGGGTGACGGTCCAGTCGGTGAACGTGGCGAGCCCCTTCGTCGTCTGGACGCCGCCGAATTTCGCTTCCAGAAGCTCGCGGATCTCCTCGTTCGACGCGCCGGCGAGGCTGTCCGGAAGCTTGCGGCCCGGGAAACGGACGCTGCTTGCGGCGGGGGGATTCGCGGCCAGTTCCCCGAGCAGCGGTTCGGCGTAGTAGGCGGGAACCGCAAAATTCAGGCTGGCCAGCGTGTCCCGGATGACGGCCGTCGTAATGCCGACCAGCTCGCCGTATTCGTTGAACACCGCGCCGCCGGAGCTGCCCCGGTCGATCGGCGCGTTGATCTGGTAATAGGTGATGCCGCCGCTCTCGATGAAGTTGCTGATCAGGCCTTCGGACACGGTGTTCCGGTAGCCGAGCGGACTGCTGATCGCGACGATGCGGTCGCCCTTCCGGACCGAGTCCGGATCCGCGAACACCACGGGCGCAATCCCGAGCGGACGCGTCGTCTGCACGACCGCGAGATCCGCGTCCTCATCCGCCGCGGCCACGCCCTGGATGCCGACGGAGGTGCCGTCGTTCAGGATGACGTGGCCCGAATCGGAACCATCGATCACGTGCCAGTTTGTGAGCACCCAGCGGGATCCGACGATGACGCCGCTGCCCTGGCCGGTGTCGGTCGTGATCATGACGACCCGGTCGTCGTTCAGCTCCACGATCTGCGCGGGCGTCAGCCGGCCCCCGGCCTCCGCCGCTTCTCGTTCGCGCTCCAGGGATTCGGCGGTCTCGATGAAGACGGTCTGCGTCCCGGCTTCCCACCGGACCTTCGCGCCGAACGCGGAGGCGACAAAGCGCAGCGGCACCATCATCGTGTTGTCAATCAACCGGGCGGGCACGTCCAGCGCCACCTTCTCGCCGTTCACGACCGCCTGCCGCGCGTCGGCCTGCAGCGAGACGCTCAGGATTCCCTTCACCGCGAAGACGGTCCTCGTCTCGGACACCCAGGTGACCTTCGCGCCGAAGGCGGTGAAGATCGGCCGCATCGGCACGAGCGTCACGCCTTTTTCCCGGATCGGCGCGGGCGTGAAGGACAGCGGTTTCCCGTCGAGCATCACCCGGATGCCGTCCTGCTGCGCCGCCGGAGCAGCCGATCCGGCCGCCGCGTGCGCGGTCCGCGTCCATTCCCCCGCAAGCGGCCATGCGACCAGAACAGCCGCGACGCAGATGGCAATGCCGCGTCTGATGCCTGCCAATGTTGCTGCCATGAATGACGTATCCATGTCTCCCTCCGGCTTCTCGGATTCTCCCACTCTTCTCCCATGAGCCATCGTACCACCCGGAAGCGGGGTTGTCCATGTCAACCGGCCGGAAAATCCGTCCCGCCGGTCCGCCGCGCCGTTCCCCGCTCCCGCACGAACCGGCTCAGCCGCTCGATGCCGGGCTCGATGTCGCGCTCGCGGATGTTGCCGTATCCGAGCACGATCTGGCGCGTGCGGGATCCCCGGCGCATGCAGTAGTCCTCGACCGGTTCGACCGCGACGCCGTATTCCTCCGACCGCGACCAGTCCGGCGCCGCGTCGAGGAACGGAAACTCCACGAGGAGGTGCATGCCCGCCTCGTCGCCCCGGATGACGGCCCGATCGCCGAAATGCCGTTTGATCGCCTTGATGAGCATCGTGCGCTTGTTGCGGTAGACGGTCCGCATCCGGTAAATGTGCCGGTCGAGATGCCCGTCCCGGATGAAGCGGGCCAGGGCGAGCTGCGGCTGGACGGGCGGGCGCAGGTTCGCCAGTTCCCGGAATTCGGCGAACGTCCCGGTCAGGTCGCCGGGCAGCACGAGGAAGCCGAGGCGAAGGCCCGGTGCGAGCGTCTTGCTGAACGTCCCCGCGTAAAGGACGCGCTCGGGCCCGAGCATGCAGAGCGGCGGAATCGGCACCCCCTTCAGCCGGAAATCGCCGTCATAGTCGTCCTCCACGATGAAGGAGCCGGCTTCCCCGGCGAGCCGGAGGGCGTGGAGCCGCCGCTGGACCGGCAGGATGCAGCCGGTCGGATATTGATGGGAAGGCGTCAGCACCATCAGCCCGTCCGGCGGAAACGTGCCGATCTCGTGCACCCGCATGCCGGACTCGTCGACCGGAACCGGCTCGATCCGGTATCCGGCCCGGCCGAAGATGTGTCCCGTGATCTCGATCGTCGGATCCTCCAGGAAAACGCTTCCGAACCGGGGCCGGAGCGTCCGGGCGATGAGGTCGAATCCCTCCGACGAGCCGCTCGTGATCATGATCCGGTCCGGGTCGACCCGCATCCCCCGCGAGCGAAGCAGAAAGGCCGCGATTTCGACGCGCAGCGATTCCTCGCCCCGGACGTCGCCGTAGTCGAAGCTGCACGCCTCCGTCGCTTCCTTCAGATAGCGGGCCCATTTCCAGCGCGGGAAGCGCTCGAGATCCGGCACGCCGGGGGTGAAACGGATCACGTCCGCGCGCGCGGCGGCGTCCTTCGGCGCACCGGCCGCGTCCGGATCGCCCGCTTCGGACATGCGGACCGCGCGCGGAACCGCAATCGCCGGGATGCCTTCCGCCACATAGGTGCCGGATCCGACGCGGCCGACGAGATACCCTTCCGCGATGAGCTGCTCGTACGCTTCGATGGCGACGTTCCGCGCGATACCGAGCTCCTTCGCGAGATGGCGGGTCGAGGGCAGGCGCGTGCCCCGGGCCATCCCGCCGCTTTCGATCAGGCGCCGGATCTGGTCGCAGAGCTGGGCGGTCACGGGCCGATCCGACGACCGGTCGATCGTCATGCCGAACAAACCGGATGCCACCCCTTTCCCGCAACGAAGCAAGTGGTTCCATGAAAATTGATGAAAAGTGGCTCTGTGAACGACCATTTCCCCCCATTATAATGGGGCCGGAACGAACCGGAAAGGGGCTGGATGCGCATGATGGGCAAGAAGAAACTGGGGCGCACGGACATCGAAGTGAGCGCGGTCGGCTTCGGCTGCTGGCCGATCGGCGGTCAGTTCCTGCTCGACGGGCATCCCGACGGCTACGGCGAGGTGAACGACGACGTGTCGATCCGCGCGATCGAACGGGCGCTCGAGCTCGGGATCCAATTCTTCGACACGGCGGACGTGTACGGCACCGGACACAGCGAGGAAGTGCTGGGCCGCGCGCTGAAAGGTCGCCGCCACGAGGCGGTCATCGCGACGAAATTCGGCTTCACCTACGACGAAGCGACCCGGAACGTGTACACGAAAATCAACGTGTCGCCGGACTATATCGTCCGGGCCTGCGAGCGGTCGCTGCGGCGGCTCGGCACGGACTACATCGACCTCTACCAGATCCACCCCGGCTCCATTCCGGACGACCGGATCGACTCGGTCATCCACTCGCTGGAGCGGCTGAAGGAGAAGGGATGGATCCGCGCGTACGGCTGGAGCACGGAGGACCCGGAGGCGGCCGAAACGTTCGCCGCCAGGTCCGGAGCCGCGGCATTCCAGCATCCGCTCAACGTGCTGGCCGATTCCCCGATGGTGGAGCTCTGCGCGCGGCACGGCCTCACGAGCATCAACAACATGCCGCTCGCGATGGGGCTGCTCAGCGGCAAGTTCAACCGCTCGTCGCAGCTTCCGGCCGATGACGTGCGCGGCAGCATGCACGCCTGGGTGCGCTACTTCAAGAACGGCCGGCCGGTGCCGGAATATCTCGACGCGCTGGACGCGATCCGGGAGGTGCTGACCTCCGGGGGCCGCACGCTCGTGCAGGGCGCGCTCTGCTGGATCTGGGGACGCGGCGCGCATACGGTGCCGATTCCGGGCATCAAGCATCCCGCGCAGGCGGAAGAGGCCGCGAAGGCGATGGCATTCGGTCCGCTTTCGCCGGAGCAGATGGCGGAAATCGACCGGATCCTGCGGAATCTGGACGCGGAAGTGAACCGGGCGGGGTGAAGGCGCGCCGCCTTCGCCCCGTTCTTCCGGTCCCGGCTTGCATGCATACGGTCAGAAAGAGGGCCCTTCCGGCAGGAACATGCCCGCCGGAAGGGCCTCCGCTGTCGGGGGTGTCAAGCCCGGGTCTGGGCCAGATATTCGATCAGTCGGACAAAGACGGCCGCGACTTCGGCACGGCTGGCGACCCCCTTCGGATCAAAGAGGTTGCCGTTCCTGCCGGTTATGATGTTCAGGCTTTGCAGCGCATGAACGGCCTCCAGCGCCCACGGGCTGATCTTGCCCTCATCCGCGAAGGGCCGACCCTGACCCTGAGGAATCGCGTAGCCTTTGGATTTCATGTAATTGTAGAGCATTACGATCATCTGCTCGCGCGTAATCGGAGCATGGGGATCAAACCGATCCGCGCCAACCCCGTTCACGATGCCGGTTTCGGCCGCCCACGCGACCGCGGCCGTGTACCACTGTCTGTCCGCCACGTCTTTGAAACGGGTGTTCCGGTAACCGGAACGGTTCACTTGTTCGAGATTGGCCAGTACCTGTACGAACATGGCGCGCGTCATCGAAGTTCCCGGCGAGAACGTTGCAGAAGACGTGCCGTTGAACAGCCCGAAGGTGTAGGCGGTCACGACATGGCGGTAGAACCAGGCGTTTTCGTCGACGTCGCGGAAAGGACCGCCGGACGCCACGGAGAAGCCGAGCGCCGACATCTCATCCGGCACCAGCTTCGCGCCCGCCCGAATGTTGAGCGACAAGCCGCTTTCGAAGATGACGGCCGCACCGCCCGATCCGATCACGATCTCGCCGTCCGGGGCGATCGTCGTGCCCGCGGGCGCCAGAATCCGGATTCCGCTTCCGGTTACAATCTCGCCTCCGCCCGGCAGGATCGTGTTGCCGTTCTGATCCTTGACGGCCGGACTGCCTTCCGGTGTTTTCAGCGTGTAAGGCAGTTCCGAATCGGTATCCTGGCCGGTTCCCCCGCCGCCGGGAATGATGATCACCGGATACGAGGACCTCCGCGGCGTCGCCTTCACGCTTGCCGCCGCACTGTCGCCTTTCTCGTTGACCGCGACAACCTTGAAGGTATACTCCTGACCGTTGTTCAGTCCGGTAAAGGTATATTCGTACGTCGACGCATCCACCGGGACCGGTGACTCATCATCGTACCAGACCTTGTATCCCAGGATCGGTTTCCCTCCGTCGTATGCCGGAGCCGTCCATTTCAACGTGACCTTGCCGTCACCCGCAACGGCCGTCAAGCCGCCCGGAGCATCCGGCACTCCCGGCCTGCGCTGCGAGAACATCCAGTCAAAGAGATCGGTGTAGTCATCGTTCCACGGCGGCAAGTTGGGTGACTGCGCGGTCGGCGCGATGCTCCAGATTCCGCCTGTGTGCGGATTGTCCATCGTGAACCGGTTGTACAGAACCGCCGCTTCCACCTCGTGTGCGATATAATCGAGCAGCGGCGGATCGAGATCCGGATTCGGCCGTTGGCTCGGCTGGTCGTATTGATTGTAGGGCCACGTAAGCGCCTCGTTGCTCTCGAAGCGGGTAGCCCGCGCGTTCGTCATGTTCGGCATATCGTTGGTGATGAAGTTGTTGAGCGTCTGCTGATAGATCCCGACATTGTGCGCATTGATGAACATCCAGTAAGCCAGATCCCTGTGTTCTTCAGGGAACCTGCTCGTATCCGGCGAGCCGAATACCGGTGACAAGGTGGCCGCCGCCGCGAAGAAGCCGGGATAGGCGTTGATCAGGGTGTTCGTATACGCGCCGCCCCAGGAGAAGCCCGCCGCATAGATGCGATCGGGATCCACCAGCCCTTCCGCAATCAGTTCGTCGATCACCCGCTTCACATCGTCCGTCTGCGGAGTCGCCGTTCCATTGTAGGAAATGTTCAGGATGTGGCTCGCGTATTTGTCGAAATTCTCCTCCATCCGCTTCATCAGGGCAACCGCACCGTTGGCGGATTTCATCGACGCCTTCTGGTCGATATGCGCCTGGGTGCCGCCGCGCGAGAAGCCGTGTGTGTAGATATAGAGCGGCAATCCCTTCACCACATGGCCCTCTTGGTCCTTGTGCAGGTACAGCGCGTAATGGGCCGTCCCGCTCGTATGGGTGGTGAATTTGTCAAGGATCGGGTTCACGACGCCCGTCTGTTTGAAGACGGCGTAGCGGATCGGCCCGCCTTTCGTGAGCGCAATCTCGCCGTTCAGGACAATGCCGTAATGCTGCACGGTCGAGTTGCTGTTCTCGTCCAGCGTGGTGTGGCCGCCGACCTCCGTGTAGAACTCCAGTTCGATGACAATGTAGCGGCCGCTCTCCAGTCCGTCCCGATAATCCGGCGAATTGAACTTCTCCCCGAGATAGCCGCGCACCTTCGGTTCGTCATTGGCGTATACCCTCGTGATCCTGCGCTCTCCTTCGAAGACCGTGTTGCCGGACAGGGTCGTGTCCCGGTGCGATACGGCGAACAGGTCCGGACGGAGCGCGGAACCCTTCGCTTCCCGGCCCTCGCCCAGATCGATGATGACGGCCGTCGTGTACTCGCCCCGGGCAAAGTTGTCGTTCCACACGATGAACGGAATCTGTTCGGCGGCCGGATCATCCTTGAAAGTCACATGAATCCTGGTGTCGACGCGGATATCGGTCAGCGTGAACGCGTTGTCGGCACCGACCGTCACCGGTTGGCCGTCTACCGTGACGGTGTCCACGATTTTGCCTTTGTCCGGCTTGATGGTGAATTCGAGGCTGGTGCCGGGCTCCACCCTGAGCACGTTGCCGGGCGCGTTCGGCTCGACCCGGCCTCCCGGCTCCGCCACGATGATGACGGAAAGCCTGGGATCCGGTTTGATGGCGTCTATGAGCTTCACGCTGTCCCGGAAGGACTCGTCGCCGGTGAAGCCGGCATCCGGCGTTCCGAATGCGGATACCACTTCGTAGCGGTCCCCGCCCTTTTCCGTCGAGTTGTTGATGTTCACCTCGAAGGTCAGGTAGCCGCCGGATTCCAAGACCACATCGCGTCTCGGGATGCGGATTTCCACGATGTACCCGTCGTCCGTGATTCGGGTCCATGCGGCCCTGTCCGTATGGGACTGCCCCGAGAACACGCCCGTCGCGCTGACGCGCCATTGGTTGGAACCGCTGGAGCCCGGACCGACGAAAAATTCCACGCTGTCGTACGTATGGTCGCCGCCGGGCCCCACATACAGATTGCTGTCCTGCACTTCCACGCGGGCGTACACGTAGTCGTCGTCCCACAGGATCCGGACCGTGCCCGTGGCGCGGGGTCTGGGATCCCCTTCCGGCAGCGTGCTGCGGTTGATCGGATACGCCTTCGTCTGGTCCCACAGCGGGTCGTCGGCCCCGAGCTGGGGCGTTCCGAACATGGCGGTCGGCTTTCCGTTCTCCTCCGCGTGATCGCTGTCATCCGCTTCGGCGGCAAAGCCGTAAGATACGGGCAGCAAGGACGTCAGCAGCATGACGCAGCAGAAGAACGAAAGGATTCGGCGAGTTCGTTTGAATTGGAACATGAAATCTCATTGCCCTCCTTTACGTATTGGGTTGACCGGCGGCGTCCCGCCATGCGACCGGAGACTGCAATCACCTCCAATTCCGCAAACAGAGGTCCGGAACGCGGATGTAAACGCTTAAAAACTCATTGTGAATATATAAACCGAAAATCACCCACTGAAACCAGATGCCAGCCAAAATGGGACTTATTTCCTCATCTCTTGCGGGGGTTGTCCTGCTGCCGGTTGAGCGGACGGGCGTTTCCGCCGGGCGGATTGGCGGCGCGCGTCCGGTTCATGCTATGATGGACAAGAGGGTGCGACGGACGCAACCAGCATGAGAAACGGAGCGTACGGGGGCATGAAGAACCGACACCGGAAGGGCACGGAAGAAGAATCCGTCCGTACGAAAGCGGACGGAACCGCGGACAAGGGGAAAGCGAAACGCGTACATGGGCGCGTCCCGAAAAAGAGAGGGGATGAGCGCGTCGCGGATGTCCCGGCAGACGAGCTGAAGCCGGGCGACCGGATCGTCGTGACGATCCGGCGGATCGGCATCAACGGCGAGGGCGTCGGCTATTACAAGCGCAAGGCCGTCTTCGTGCCCGGCGCCCTGCCCGGCGAAGTCGTGAAAGCGGCCGTGGCGCGAACGGAACCGAACCGGCTGACGGCCGACCTGGTCGAAATCGAAAAGCGGTCGCCGCACCGGGTGAAGCCGCCCTGCCCGGTGTACGAACGCTGCGGCGGCTGCCAGCTCCAGCACATGGATTACGCGGGGCAGCTCAAGGCGAAGGAGGAGCTCGTCCGCGAAGCGTTCGCGCGCTACGCCGGCCTCGAGGGGGATCCGCTGCCGCTTCGCCCGATCATCGGCATGGACGAGCCCTGGCGCTACCGCAACAAGGCGCAGCTTCAGGCCGGGCGCACGCCGGATGGCAAGCTCGCCCTCGGACTCTACGAGCCGGGCAGTCACCGGCTCGTCGACATCGCCGGGTGTGCGGTGCAGCACCCGGCCGTGACCGAAGCCGCCGGGCGGATCCGGCGACTGATCGGTGAGGCCCGCGTGCCGGTCGGCAGCGGCCCGGAAGGCGCGCTGCGCACCGTCGTGCTGCGCGTCGCTCCCGAGTCGGGCAAGCTGCAGCTCGTCCTCGTCGCATCGGCCGGGCGGTTCCCAGGACTTGACCGGCTCGTCTCGTCGATCCGCCGCGAGCTTCCGCAGATCACCTCGATCTCGGTCAACGTCAACCGCGGCAGCTCCCCGCTCGTCTTCGGCGAGCAAACCCGGCTCCTATGGGGCGAACCCGCTCTGGAGACGAAGCTGGGCGAACTGTCCTTCAGGCTCTCGCCGCGCGCCTTTTTCCAACTCAACCCGGAGCAGACCGTAAAGCTGTACGATCTCGTGCGGGAGGCGGCCGCCCTGACCGGCCAAGAGACGGTCGTGGACGCCTACTGCGGCACCGGCACGATCGCGCTGTGGCTCGCGCCGCATGCGCGCGAAGTCCGCGGCATCGAGACGATCCGCGAGGCGGTCGACGATGCGGAGCGAAACGCGCGGCTGAACGGCCGGACGAACGCCCGCTTCTACGTCGGACGCGCCGAGGAACTGCTGCCCCGCTGGCTGAAAACGGGCTTCCGCCCCGACGTCATCGTCGTCGATCCGCCGCGCACCGGCTGCGACGACGCCCTGTTGCGCGCGGTCGCCGATGTGAAGCCGCCCCGCTTCGTCTACGTCTCGTGCAACCCGGCGACGCTCGCAAAGGACTGCCGTTTTCTGCTTGACTCGGGGTTCCGGATCGAATGGGTGCAGCCGGTGGACATGTTTCCGCAGACGAGCCATGTGGAATCGGTCCTGTTGCTGGTTCGGAACGAATAGCTGACGTGTGTCCGTACAGCCCAAAAACGAGAGCGCGGCCATGTTGACGCCGGCCATTCAGCCTTCTGGAACAAAACCATGACGCCAGGATGGGCTTCCCCTGCGCGTCATGTTTGTTTTTGAAGGCTTTATTAAGGCGAAAGATTGAAAGCGTTTCAAATGTCATGAATGCGGTTATGTCAAATATACGGTTCCCCATGCATTGTGAAGGGAGGTGGTTCATGACGCGGGCATGCCTCGTTTGTGACGGGTATCAAGGATGGTTAATTCTGTGGTTCGCATCCGCGGCTAAGCTGAACATGAAAAATCCCAACCTTGCGGTGGGAGGGGGATCATCGTGAAGAAATTCTGGACTGTCGTCATCGCGTTGATCATGACGCTTGGCTTGGCACAACAGGCCATGGCCCTGGATATTCCCGTCAGCAATAACGTGTACGAATTTGAGGCAGGGAATTTTGAGGCGGTAGACGGCTGGTATGTCGGGGACATCACGGTCAGATGGAACGGCAACGGCAACAATAAAGCCGATGTCACCTGGACCGGCAACCAGGGAGAGGTCATCGTTACGCCGTACACGGTCGTGAACAACAAACAGCGAGAAGGAAAGCTGGGCATCCAGATCCGGCAGACCACCGAAGAACAGACGGTCGTGTTTACCTTGACAAAGGTCAACAAACAAAAGCTTCACACCACGGTCGTCGTTCCCGCCTTGTACGACGGTCCGATATACTTCGACGTTTTGAGAACCGCGATCAACCCCGGATATTACTTCTCCGGCGCTCTGATCGATATGGGCGTTACGTTGACCGCCGACGCCGTGGACAAGGACACCTTCTCCGCAAAAGCCAGAGTCACCGAACATAACGGCGTCGTTCAGGGGGATTTCGGGAATTTTGCCTGGGATCCCGAAAAAGCGGGCTACGCGCTCGGAGACGGATGGGCGAAATGGAATATTGTCGACGCCTATGTCGCCGATGCCTATGGGAACAGGGTGGACAAGGGCAACTATGTAAAAATCGACATTGAATACAAGCCGAGAACCGAGCCGAGCGGAGCCAGCGGCGCCAACCGGTACGACGTTCCCGCTACCCGTGCGGCGTGGTACACGGGAGCGGGAAGCTACATTGCCTATGCGAGCGCAGAGGTAGAGATTACGCAGGAAAAGGAAATTCCGGGAATTGCATCTGCCACCTATGTCCAGCGGGAGACCAGGCACGATCCCCTGTTCGATAAATTCGAGATCCTGGATGCCCCCGGTGGCGGCAAATACGCGCTGTACACTCCCGAGAACGCCAGCGAGAACAACAAAAGACCGTTGTTCATCTGGTTCCATGGCACGGGAGAACGCTATTTCGGCGACAATCCGGGCGGCAATCTCATCGGCAACAGAGCCCTTTCCTTCGCAGACAGGGAGTTCCAGGAGGCCCTCAACGGCGCCTATGTATTGGCACCGCAATCCGCGACCGACGGATGGAACGCAAACCGACTCAACGACATGGAAGCACTCATTCATCAGGTCGTGGCCGAACATCATGTGGATCCCGACAGAATTTATGTGGGCGGACTTTCCATGGGCACCGTCATGACCACGCTGCTGATCACGTCCACCACCGAAAATCAGATCAACTTCGCCGCAGCGATCCTCTGCTCCGGGGGCAACATCAATGCGGCACAGGCGGAGATCATCGCGAGCAAGGGCTTCCCTGTATATCTTGTGGGCAACGCATCCGATTTTGCCGCGTCCGGCCTCCCCGCCTCGCTGGCCAACCTGCAGGCGGCAGGGGTGGACGCCAGGCTGAAACTGTATCCCGAGGGTCCCGTTTTCGACGGAGAATATTACTATGGCGCTCACGATTCCTGGAACTATATTTACAATAACCTTGTCGAAGATGAAAACGGTGAGACCATCTTCGAGTGGATTGCCAAACAGAGCCGTTGAGTTTCCGAAGCCTTTCTGTCATATCCGAGGGATGTAAGAACCCGTTCGACCCGAAAGCCGTTCATGGTTGACCCGGAAATTGGACCGTTACCGGTTCGGTTTCCGGGTTTTTGATGGCGAACCGCACATCGGAAGAACACGCAGGGTACAGGCCTTTCCCTTGTTTTTTCGGCAAATCGCGCTTTTATTCGGCCCGACGGGCCGGGGAAAGGCGCTTTTTCAGGACATTCAGACGATAAAAATAGTCATTCCGGACGCGCAGGATTCGACGTCCTTTTCACCCCTCTTCTGCTATGCTTCAAGTTACCCGAACGATGGAGCGTGCGAGAGGTGATGAACATGGTTTGACATTGTAAAACCATCTGTTTTTTGTTGCCAAGAATGACAAACATGGTTTGATAATGTAAAACATCCATGGTTGCAGAAAGGCCTGCGAAGCTGCGGAACAATGGCACGCATGTTTGTAAGCGCATTCATTTCGAAGGAGGGATTTTGGGTCATGCGCGGCAAAAGATCCGTGGCGGCCTTCCTGGTTTGCTTCGTTTTGGCCGCATGCTTCACTTTTCCCCAGGGCAGTGTGAAATCGGCGCCGGGCGAAACGTGGAGGCAGGTCCATCCCGACGACATCAAGATTGGCAAAAAATATCTCATCGTATCCGAGCATGGCGCACTCGTCAACGCCCAGGCGACCATCAACACCCCCGGCGACGTCACCGGCGACACCCAGATCGGCATGGCCTCCAAACCCGTGACGATCCGAAACGGTTTGATCACTTCCAAGGTGACGCCCGACATGATCTGGCAGTTCGGTCTGGGCGCCAACACCGCTCCCGCATCCGACGGGATCGGCGAAGGTCCGGGCTACCATCTGTACAACGACTCCCCCGGCCCGGGCGGAGGCACGGAGCCCTTGAGAAGGGAGCCCAGCTACAACGCGCAGCATGCGCCGCTCAACACGACGAACGCCTCCGTCAACGGCAACCAACAGAGCGTCATGCTGCACGTCCTGGACGAACAAGAAGGGACGGTGGCCCTGTACTTCTGGACCGGAGACAACCAATTCAACTTTGTCCTGACGAGCACGGAAGACGGCTTCACCGCGAAGAGTCCGGCCGCGAGCGCATCGACCGCCGCCCAACTGCTGGAGCTGATGCGGCAGTCCCCGCCGATCCGGCTGTACGAACCGAACGTGGACGTCGGCGAAGAGCATTACATCCTCGCGACAACCGGTCCGAACGGCACGATCAGCCCGACTTCCCTGACCGGCCATGTCTGGGTGAAAGCCGGCGAGGACGTGACCTTCACGTTCACCCCCGCGTTCGGGTATGAAGTGGACAAGGTGACGGTCAACGGCGAAGAAGTGGAAGTCTCCGGCAACACCTATACGATCCGGAACGTCACCACGGACGGAATCACCATCCACGTCACCTTCAAGCCTGTTGCCGATACGGTGGATTTGCCGTTCATCGTGTATAACGACATCTTCTCCGTCGGCAACGTCACGACGGCGGTCATCATCGACCTTGGCGAAGGCAGGACGGCCAACCTGTCCGATCTGAACACCGACATGTTCACGGTATCCGCAAGGAACACCAGACTCGACGGCGAGACCGTCATCTTTGAAGGCGCGCGCAAAATCACCCGGGTCTATGTCAACGACGAACCGAAGCCGCTCGGCTACGTGACGCCCGCGCCGGGATCCGATGACCTCGTGACGGATACGCCCGCAAGCGGACGCTATATCATCATCGAATTCGAGTTCTGGAACGATAGCGGGCCCGCATCCGGCGCAATGGTTTCGGGCGGTTTGCAAAACGCGTTCTCGGCGATTCTCAATTACCGCATCAACGTGAACCGGGAAATCCGGCTGTCGGACGGCACGACCCTCACGCCGCGATTCGTGCAAACCGCGGTGGTCAATCCGGCGCTTGACAAGTTCGTCCCGGATCAGACGAATCCGGGCGGCCCGGGCAATATGGACATCCTGGTCTCGATCGACGAGTCCTGGAGGGAGCTCGGTCCTCTCCCGCTGTTCATCTACAACCATGGCGGCGGTCGCGGAGGCCCTGCGGGTGACCATTTCGCGCCTGTCCAGACCGCGAACGGGGCGACCGTGCTTTCCAAGCTCCAACTGCAGCACCCCGGCAAGTACAACGCGCACATCATCGCCACGCAGAACCATGTGAACAGCCGGGAAAACAACGAAGCCCTGATCGCATACGTGGAGAGACTGGTCGCCGAGGGCATGGTGGATCCGAACCGGATTTACATGTCCGGATTCTCGATGGGCAGCATGTACACGATCGGTTTCTATACCCGCTATCCCGAGTTCCTCGCGGCGATCGTTCCGCTTGCGGGCGGCACCCTGCCGACCGAGGAGCAGCTTGTCGCGAATCCGAAACTCGGCAAGACCGCCATATGGGCCCATGTCCACCAGAATGACGGAGCCGGCAATTCCTGGATGCAGTATTTCTCCACGGGCCCCGGCGCCAGCGATTTGTTTGAAAATGCCAACGTGAACATTCTGGAGACGAACCAGGCCTTCAACTACCCGTACTTCGGCTTTGACTGGACGCCGCACGAAACCGAGGCCCAGGTGTTCAGCAACCTGCCGGGCCAATCGAAAACGGTCTACCGGTATGGCCCGAGCCAGGAGGCGTTCGCGGACAAGAACATCTTCGACTGGATGTTCGCGCAGTCCAGAAAAAAGAGCGTTTCCGCCCCCGCTGCCGTTTTGTCGGGTCCGGCCAGGGCACAGTTCGGCGACACGTTCGACGTGACGTACGGTCTTGAAGGCTTGCAACAGGACGTGTACGCGCAAGACATCACGATTGAATACGACGCCGACAAGCTGGAACTGGCCGGAGAGCCGGCATCCCTGGACGCCGACCAGTTCGCGATCGTGGGCACGGACATCCAGGAAGGCAAGATCCGCATTCTGGCCGCTCATTTGAATGACGGCGCGAACGATCCGAACCGGAATCTCTTCACGCTCCGCTTCAAGGCCAAGAATACCGCCGGCGCAGCGGAGATCAGGATCGCGCAAGTCGTGATTGCCGACGGCGACGGCGTGGAAACGGAGATCGACGGTGACGCGATTGCGGTCGAGATTTACAAGCCGGTCATACCGGGAGATTTCAACGACGACAACCGGGTAAGCGTCGGCGACCTGGCGCTGTTGGCCAAGGCTTACGGCAAGACATCGGAAAGCCCGGATTGGGATCAGGTCAAGCATTACGACATCAACAACGACGGCGTCATCGACATCGAAGACCTTGTCGCGTTGGCACGGCTTATCCTGAATCCCTGATCGCTCCCATGCGGCCCGAGGGGGATCGGCGGCGCTCGTCGATCCCCCCGGGTCTGTTCCGGCGCGGCGATTGCCGCGTCCGATGCCTCATCTCAAGGAGATGATTCGTTTGAAGAACCGAACAGCGCTGCTTCTGCTGTTGATGCTTTTGTTCTTTGCCATGTTGCCGGCATGGGCATCCGCCGAAGACAAGCCTTCCTTCTCCATCAGCAGCACCGTCGATCAAGCGCGCGTCGGCGAAGAAATCCTGATCACGATCGAAAGCCCCAACGCAAGGGATGTCTACGGATACGAGCTTCGTCTGTCCTACGATCCGGAAGCCTTGACTTTCCTCGAAGCAACCACTCCGTGGGACGGCTTCACGGTTCCTCCGATCGTCGAGGACGGGAACATCATGTTCGCGCACACCAAGATCGGCAGACAGAAGGGCGAGAACGGCCCCGTTCGCCTTGCCGACGTGCGGTTCAAGGCGATCGGGCCTGGCGACGTCCCCGTTCGATTGACGCGCGCGAAGCTGGTGGACAGCGAGTTGGGCAGCACAACGGTCGAACCCGGCGCATTCGTGACGATCCGTGTATCCGATGCCGCTTACTACACGGATACGAAAGGTCACTGGGCCGAAGGAGGCATCGCGCGGGCGACGGAAATGGGCTGGATCAAGGGGTATCCGGACGGAAGATTCGGCCCGGACCAAGCGATCACGCGCGCGGAATTCGCCACGATGCTGTCCAGAGCGCTCGCGCTCTCGGCTCCGTCCGGCCAGGCCCGGATCTTCGGGGATCACGAGAGCATTCCGGCATACGCGAAACCTTTTGTCACGCAAGCGGCTGCCGCCGGTTTGGTAATGGGATACGAAGACGGGACGTTCAGGCCGCTGCAAAGGATCACCAACGCCGAAATGACGGTCATGCTGATGCGCGTATTGGGATACGATGACCGGATGGATACGAGGCCTTCGCTGCCCTACAAAAACGCGGATCAAATTCCGGCATGGGCTTACCCGGCCGTTGCGGCAGCCACGGAAGCGGGCATCGTCAGGGGAAGGAGCGGCAACCGATTCGATCCGGACGATCATGCGACCCGCGCCGAAGCCGTTGTACGGATCCTGAGGATATTGGATCGCATCGCTCCGGCATCCTGAATGAAGAAGCCCCTTCCGGTGAAATCCGCTCCGCCGGAAGGGGCTCGTTTTTCAGTGACCGCCGGATATTCCAAGGCCGCTTCGCAATCCCGTCAGGTACAGTCCCTGGAGGGAACGGGATTCCGGGTTCGGACAAAGGATTTGCCGCCAGCGAGACGAATTGTACATTGCATAGCCCCCGGGTTTCGGAGCCTGGATCTGAACCGGCCCGGCATTGCCGAACGCGCATCGGCCACGAAACGATGGACACCGGCGAAAGCCGGGATACGGTGGCGCCGTTTTTCTTCGACGTCCTGTCCGACGCGCAGCGATGATGAATCACGGAGGGATCGCCATTGACCGCCATCTTCCACCCCATCCCGCCGATATACGACGAGCACAGCGAGATTCTCATCCTCGGCAGCTTTCCGTCGGTGAAGTCGAGGGAGGCGCAGTTCTTTTACGGCCATCCGCAAAACCGCTTCTGGCGCGTGGTGGCGGCCGTATTCGAACAGGACGTTCCCCGGACGTTCGAAGAAAAAAAGGCATTCCTGCTGCGGAACCGGATCGCCCTGTGGGACGTCATCGCAAGCTGCGAAATCGAGGGCAGTTCGGACCAGACGATCCGGGATGCCGTTCCCAATGATCTGACGCCGATCCTGAGCACCGCGAACATCCGACAGATCTTCGTCAACGGCAGGAAGGCGGAACAACTGTTCAACAGGCTGATCGCGCCGACAATCGGACGAAAAGCGATCTGCCTGCCCTCCACTTCACCCGCCAACGCCGCGAAAAGCCTGGAGCAATTGATCCGGGAGTGGAGCGTCATCAGGGACTTTCGTTCGGGCGACGCGCCATGAACGGACGCCCCCGTTTTCGACCGCTGCGATCGCGCCGATTGATGAAGCGGGCTGCTTCAAAATGAGAAATGCCGGCCCCCTCCATTGTTCGCTGTTTCATATAACCATTTTCCCACAGACACTTCGCCCCCTATCCAACGACAAATTAAGATAAAAATCGAGCAAAAAATGAATATGTCAACTGGTTGACATCCATATGACAACCGGTTATCATACGGGTATGAATTGAATGCGCATTCAAACTAAAACAACCACACACAGGGGGCGGAGCCTTTGAAAGCTTTCAAATCATTCGCATTTTTGAGCCTGTGTACGATTCTGCTGGTTGGACTGCTGTCGGCATGCTCGGGCGGCAACAAAGAAAATACCGGCTCGTCGAATTCCGGCTCTGCCGGCGGATCAACCGGAACATCGTCGGAATCGACAGGATCGGCCGCCGGTTCCGGAAAAGAAATCAAGATCACGTTCTTCAACACGTCGGCCGAAGTCAACACGGTCTTCGAAGAGCTGTTCGCCAAGTATCACGAAATCAATCCGAATGTGACGGTGGAACTGATTCCAACACCGATCGGCGGCGCCCAGATCGAAATCTTCCAATCCCGTCTGGCCTCGGGCAATCCCCCGACCATCTCGAATCTGGACGCTGGCCACATTCTTCTCTACAAGGACAAGTTCCTCGATCTGGAGAGCGTGCGGGCGAAATACGAAGAACTGACGCTGCCCGGCGCGGTGGAAGGCGGCGTGTTAGACGGCAAGTTCCTGGGCATTCCGTGGAGCGCCCAGGGGTACGGTCTGCTGTACAACACCCGGGTCGTCGAGGAAGCGATCGGCGGTCCGTTCGATCCGTCGACCATCCGCACGCGGGACGATCTGGCGGCACTGCTTGAGAAGGTTGACGCGGCAGGCATTCCTCCGGTCATAATTCACGGCGCGGACTGGTCGCTGGGCGCCCACTACTTCGCACTCGGTTTCTCCCTGCAATCGCGGAACGCCGAGGAACGATTCCAATTCTGGGAAGATCTCAAGGCAGGCAAGGTCAAACTTGCCGACAACGCGGTATTCAACGGTCTGATGGATACGTTCGATCTGCTCAAGAAGTATAACGCCCGCAAGAACGATCCGCTCGTGGCGAACTATGAACTGGACAGTGCGGATTTCGCGAGAGGCAAAGCCGCATTCTACTTCATGGGCGACTGGACCTGGGCGGTCATCGGTTCCCTGGAGGACCGGGACAACGACTTCGGCGTCCTACCCATTCCGATCAGCAACAATCCGGACGACTACGGCAACGGGCAGATTCCCTACAGCGAGCCCAAGCTGTTCGCCATTGACAACAGCGCCGCGACGCCGGAAGAACAGCAGGCGGCTCTGGAATTCATCGAATGGATGCTCACCAGCGAGGAAGGCCAGAAGGCCATCGTGGAGAAAATGGGACTGGTCATGCCTTACAAGGATGTCAAGGCCGAAAGCAGCAACGTCATCGCCAAAGCCGTAGCCGAATACGTCAGCAGAGGCGAGACCATCGACATCTCGATTATCAACTATTTCCCGGCAGATTACTGGGCCAATAATGGCGCTTCGATGCAGAAATACCTGGTCGACAAAATTGACCGTGCGGGACTCTTTGAGGAAATCGAGAAGTACTGGCAGAATGTTGATTGAAGCGCATCGCTGCAGGAAGTTGAACAATGGGCGTAAGGCACAGGGTCTTGCGCCCATCTTCTTCCCGACATCATATCGCAAATTAAAGGTGCGGTAATTATGAAGAAAAACCAAGCGTTGAGGAATGCGGGACTTTTTTTTCTTTTCGGCGGTCCTTCCCTGATCGCGTTCACGCTCGTCTTCCTGATCCCGTTTGTCGTCGGGCTGTACCTGACCTTCACCAAATGGGACGTCGTGAACAATGACGGTTCGTTTGTCGGATTTGTCAACTATGTGGAAGTGTTCAGGGACAAATCATTTCTGACGCAGCTTTGGTTCACGATCCGGTACGTCTTTTTCACGGTGATCTTCTCCAATGTGTTGGCCTTCCTGATCGCCCTGGCGCTGACCACCGGCATCAAAGGGGAGCGCTGGATCAGGACCGGCTATTTCACGCCCAACCTGATTGGCGGCATTGTTCTCGGCTATCTGTGGCAAAGCCTGTTCTCCCGCGTCATGCCGTTCCTCGGACAGAAATACGGCTGGCCGCTCTTCGAGACGTCCTGGCTGACCGATACGGACAAGGCGTTCTGGGCGTTGGTCATCGCCACGTCATGGCAGCTGGCCGGCTATCTGATGATCATCTACATTGCCGGCATCACCGGCGTCCCGAAAGACGTGATCGAAGCAGCCAAAATGGACGGCGCCGGAAACTTTACCATCCTCCGGAAAGTCGTGCTGCGGCTTTCCATACCGGCCGTCGTCGTCTGCGTCTTCCTGTCCGTGTCCCGTTCGTTCCTGACGTATGATTTGAACCTCAGCCTGACGAAGGGCGGGCCGTTCAACTCGACCGAGTTGGCCACCTACCACATCGTGCAGAAGGCTTTCCTGTCCAACCAGTACGGAGTCGGCCAGGCAGAAGCAATCGTGCTTTTCGTCATTGTGGCGGCCGTTGCGCTGACCCAGTCCTATCTGCTGAAGAAGCTGGAGGTGGAATCGTAATGTCGGCGCGGCGTGCGGGCCGTTTCCTGAAGCATGTCCTGATTTACGCGGGACTGGTCGTGTTCCTGTCACCTTTTCTGATCGTCATCCTGAACTCGTTCAAGAAAACCCAATATTTCGTCGAAAATCCGATCGCGTTGCCGGACACGTTCAGTTTCGCCAACTATATCGACGCGTTTCACAAAATGAACTTCATGCAAGGGTTCATCAATACGCTCCTGATCACGGTGTTCGGCGTATTCGTCATCATCCTGTTTTCATCCATGACGGGCTACCTGTTCGTCCGCTTCGACTGGAAAGTGAACAAGATCCTGTTCTTCATCATGCTGGCGGCCATGACCGTTCCATTCCAGGTCATCATGATCCCGCTGGTCATGCTGTACGGCAACCTCGGACTGCTGGACTCGAAGGCCATGCTGATCTTCATGTACATGGGCTTCGGCGTGCCGCTGGGCGTCTTCACGTTTCACGGCTTCATCAAGGGGATTTCCTACGAGCTGGAGGAATCTTCGTTCCTGGACGGCTGTTCCCGACTCAGGACGTTCTTCCAGATCGTCTTTCCCCTGCTCAAACCGGTCGTGGTCACGCTGATCGTGCTTGACGTGCTGTGGATTTGGAACGACTACCTGCTGCCGAGCCTCGTGCTGTTGTCGCCGTCGAACCGGACGCTGCCGCTGTCCACGTACGCGTTTTTCTCTTCCTATTCCGTCGACTATGGCCCCCTGATGGCCGGACTCGTCATGACCATCATTCCGGTCCTGATTCTCTACCTGATCCTGCAGGATTACGTCATCAGGGGAATCACGGAGGGGGCTTTGAAATAAACCGGTTGAAACCGGATGGAGGCACAAGCCATGAACGATTTTCTGCGCCGGGTTCATCCCGAATTGCGAAGCGCCCTGCAGCATATGACCCCGTTCGTGCTGCCTGGAGATTTGGAGAAGGCGAGGCAGATTCCGCAGCCTCCGCGCAACCCGTCGGACCGGGTTTCGATCCGGGACATGACGATTCCCGGCGCGGACGGACGCGAGATGATGCTCCGCGTATATGAACCGTCAGACCGGGATCCCGCCGCGGCGCCGGCCCTGCTCTGGATTCACGGCGGCGGATATGTGATGGGGCACCCCGGATACGACGACAACCTGTGCCTGGCCTTCGCCGAAGCCGTGGGATGCGTCGTGTTTTCGCCGGATTATCGACTGGCTCCCGAGCATCCCTTCCCCGCCGGTCTGGAAGATTGCTATGCGACGCTGGTCTGGATTCACCGATCGGCGGAATCGCTCGGCCTTGACCCGAAGCGGGTCGCCGTGGCGGGCCCGAGCGCGGGCGGAGGACTCACGGCGGCCCTCTCCCTGCTCGCGCGAGACAGGGGCGGTCCGTCCATCTGCTTCCAGATGCCGCTCTATCCGATGATCGACGACCGCAACATTACGCCGTCCAGCCACGAGATCATGCATCCTGCCGTATGGAACGAATACAACAACGTTGCGGCCTGGGACATGTATCTGGGCGGACGGACGGAAGAGGTCTCGCCTTACGCCGCTCCGATCCGCGCGACCGACCTGTCCGGGCTCCCGCCAACCTACACGTGCGTCGGACAGCTGGATCCGTTCCGTGATGAAACGCTCGAATACGTGGCCCGTCTGGCACAAGCCGGCGTGGATGTCGAGTTTCATCTGTATCCCGGCGGTTACCATGCTTTCGAAGTCGCGGTGCCCGACGCGGAGATCAGCATCCGGGCGAGAAACGAATACGTTCAGGCACTGAAAAGGGCGCTGCAGCGCTGAATCGCCGCCACTCCCGAACATCCGGTCGGAAAAATGGTATGATATAATATTAAGCATAATTCGGGCGTTTCACAGGCCATTACAAGGTTTCGGAGGAAACGGCATGGCGACCATCAAAGACGTGGCGGAGAAGGTCGGCGTTTCGGTCACGACGGTATCGCGAGTCCTCAACAACCGGGGATATTTAAGCGAGGACCTGAAGCGGCGGGTTTACGAGGCCATGAAAGAGCTGAACTATCAGCCGAACGAACTCGCGCGTTCCCTGTTCCGCAAGAAAAGCTTTATTATCGGGCTGATCATTCCGGATATCTCCCATCCGTTTTTCGGCGAATTTGCGCGGTACGTCGAGGAATACGCCTACAAGAACCGCTACAAGGTTTTGCTCTGCAACTCCCAGCTCGACAACAAGAAAGAGCTGGACTACATCAGCATGCTGAGGGCCAGCCAGGTCGACGGCATCATCATGGGCAGCCACACGCTCGACACCGAGGAATTTACCACGATCAATCTGCCGCTCGTGACATTGGACCGCCAGCTGTCGGAATCGATTCCGTATGTATCGGCCGACCACTACAAGGGCGGGGTGCTCGCCACCAAATTGCTGATCCGCAAGGGCTGCCGGAAAATCGCCCACATCAGCGGCAACCTGAAGCTGCATCTGCTCGCCAAATCCAGATACGACGGATTCCTGGATACGGTGACCAAGGCGAACATTCCCCATGTCGTGGTCGAGACGGACCTGAACGGTTTCAAGTACGATGAATACGAGAAGATCGTCGAGGATCTGTTCCGTCAGCACCCGGACATCGACGGCGTATTTGCCAGCAGCGATGTCATCGCCGCGCAAGTGTTGAAGGAATGCCGGAAGCTCGGCAAAGAGGTGCCGAAAGATGTCAAGGTGATCGGCTTTGACGGCATCAAACTGGGCAGGTACATTACGCCCGGTTTGTCCACGATCCAGCAGCCGATCAAGGAAATCGCCAAGACCTCGGTCCAATTGCTGATCGACCAGATCAACGGCAAAGAAGTGCAGAGGGAAAACATTCTGCCCGTCAAATTGGTGGAGAAGGAAACCACCTGACGTTCTTGCATGGAGGAAGGGACACCCTCCCTTTCCGCCGCCGCATCTGTCAACCGGTTCTTATATCAACCGTTTGACACATCCGGCGGCTTGCCCGTGACCTTCATCGACGCGTGAGAACCGTTTGACTGCCCTTTGAGTGCCCTGCACTGTTCAACTGATGACCAACAAGGAGCGGAGGGAAACGGTTGTTCGAACTTGACCATCATGTCACGCTGGCAGAGAAGCCCTACGACATCCTGACCGTGGGCGAGCTTTTGATCGACATGATTTCCGAAACGTACGACGACGCGGTGAATTGCAGCACGTTTACCCGCTTTTTCGGCGGTTCGGCCGCAAACCTGGCCTTGAACACTAAAAAACTGGGCCTTCGTTCGCTGGTCGCTTCGGCCGTGGGCCGGGACGGATTCGGCACCTATCTGCTTCAGCAGCTGGAGAAGGAAGGAATTCCGACGGATCAGATCCAGCTGGCAGACGAGTCCACCAGCATGGTGGTGATCACCAAGAGCCGAACCACCCCCCAACCGATCTTTTACCGGGGCGCGGATTTCCGGCTGGACTTTACGCCCGGCCTGGCGAGGGCGGTGAGGCAATCCCGGATCGTCCACTTTTCGTGCTGGCCGATCTCGCGGGAGCCGGCACGATCCACCGTCGAGCGCGCGATTGAACTGGCGAAATCGGAGGGCGCGCTGGTCGGATTCGACCCCAATTACCATCCGTCCATCTGGAGCAAGGGTGAGGACGGAGCGGCCTACGTGAAATCCGTCATCGGCCGGGTGGATGTGATCAAGCCGTCGAAGGACGACGCGGACAGACTGTTCGGAGCCGACACGCCGGACAACCACCTGTCCCGCTTTCTCGCCCTCGGCGCGAAACTGGTCATCCTGACGCTCGGAGCGGAGGGCATTCTGGTGTCCAACGGCAATGAGACGCTCAGGATGGACAGCATTCCGACGGAAGTGGTCGATGCGACCGGGGCCGGCGACGCCTTCTGGGCCGGGTTCTACGCCGGTCTCGTGAAGGGACTTGTCCTGAAAGAATCGGTGAAACTCGGCATGGAAGTGAGCGCGTACAAATTGAGACATCTCGGACCCGTCAGCCGATTCCCCGAGGAGTACCGGTTGACACGGTTTCCGTCCGGTGGTGAGAATCCATCATGAAGCTTGAGAATCGCGTTCAGCTGATTACGTATCCCGATTCCCTCGGCGGCAATCTCGCCGCCCTGAGGGAGGTTCTCCGCCGCCATTTTCCCGGCTTGTTCCTCGGTGGCATCCACATTCTCCCGCCCTTTCCTTCCTCGGGAGACCGCGGGTTTGCCCCGTTGGACTATGGCATGATTGATCCCGCGTTCGGCACATGGGAAGACATCGCGCAACTCGGCGAAGAATACGGTGTCATGCTGGACGTCATGGTAAATCATATCTCCCGCCGTTCGCCGCAGTTTATGGATTTCCTCAAGCAAGGCCGCAGCTCGCCTTATGCCGACATGTTCCTGACCCTTGACAAAATCTGGCCGGACGGGCGGCCCGTACAGGCCGACATCGACAAAATGTTCCTGCGCCGGAAACTCCCCTACTCCGCCTTCACGGTCGGGGACGGACGGGAAGAACTCGTTTGGACGACCTTTGGAAAGACGGATCCTTCGGAACAGATCGATCTGGACGTGAGGTCGCCGCTTGCCCGGCACTATCTGTCCGGCATTTTCCAACGTTTCAAGGCCAACCGTGTGAATATGGTGCGCCTCGACGCGGTGGGTTACGTCATCAAGAAACCGGGGACGAGCTGCTTTTTTGTCGAGCCGGACATTTACGAATTTCTCGACTGGGTTGCCGATCAGGCGAAGGAACATGACATCGCGTTGCTGCCTGAAGTGCACGCCCACTATTCGATCCAGTACAAACTGGCGGAGCGGGGCTTCTGGATCTACGATTTCATCCTGCCCTTCATGGTGCTCGACGCGCTGGTCAACCGGTCTTCCGCCATGCTGCTTCGCTACCTGCGCACCCGGCCGGCCAATCAGTTCACGATGCTGGACTGCCATGACGGCATCCCGGTCAAACCGGATCTGGACGATCTGGTCGATACCGCGCAAGCGCGGCGGGTCGTCGATCTGTGCCTTGCACGCGGCGCCAATCTCAGCTACGTGATCTCCGACCGGCACAAGTCTCCGGACGGGTTCGATGTCCATCAGATCCGCTGCACCTATTACGACGCCCTCGGACGGAACGACGACGCCTATCTGGCCGCCCGCGCCATCCAGCTTTTTGTGCCCGGCATCCCGCAAATCTATTACGTCGGGCTTCTGGCCGGGGAGAACGATCCGGCGAGGGCGGAAGCCACCGGAGACGGCCGCGAAATCAACCGGCACAATTACACCCTCGAAGAGATCGAGCAGGCGGTGCGGCGCCCTGTTGTGCAGCGGCTCCTAAAACTGATCCGTTTCCGCAATGAACACGAGGCGTTTCAGGGTTCGTTCCGGGTCTGCGAGTCGGAGGACAGCAAAATCCGGCTTGAATGGGAGAAGGACGCCATACGATGCGCCCTTCACGTGGATCTGGACACCTATCGCTCGATCATCACCTGCACCGATGGGCAAGGCAAAGAAGCGCAATGGGTCGTCTGACCGTTGCGCTTCTTTCGCTCCCGCACGGCTACCGCCGATTTTTCCCCATCCCGGAAAGCCGTTCGCCCTGAATCCCGTCCCGCTTCACCCATCGCATCCCGGGCGCGTCATGCGGTCGTTCCTCGAAGCCGAATCGCGTGTAGTAACCGCTCTTGCCCTGCGCCGCGAACAGCGACACCATCGTGATGTCGCGCTCGCGGCACTGCTTCAGCAGCCTTGTAAAATCTCGCTCCCGATTCCCCTTCCCTGGTACTCCGGCAACACGATCAGATCGCAGATCAGCGCCTGATGCGCTCCGTCGGATACGATCCTGCCGGAGCCGACCAATCGGTCGCCTTCATAGGCGCATACCAGATACCAGCTGTTGGACAAGGCCTCGGCTATCTTGCGCGCCCCTTTCTCGACGATCCCCGGCCATCCCGTGCTTTCCACAAGCGCCAGATAATCTTTCACGGCCGGGGTCGACCGGTCATCATAGCGGATCATGTTTCGTTCCTCCCCAAATGGAAACCGCCGCGTTCCGCTGCATGCTCACCACAACGCCAACGATCCCGTCAACCCAAGATAGAACATATACAGCGCAATGATCAGCCGGGAACCCCGATGCATACCGCAACATTGAGAAAAAGGTCGCGCGGACCGGCCCCTTTGATCCTGAACCGCGCGAGCAGCGCCGCATAGACGACGAACAGGCCGGCCAACGCGGCCTTTGCCGCGGTGATTTCCCTGTCGAACGATACCGTCTCGCTTATGGATGCGTACATTTCAAAAACGCCCCACATGAACAGCGCGATCAAAACGGCCAGACCGATCCATACACTTGCCATGAGCATCCGTACCTTCGCTTTTTTCATGGGAACACAACTCCGTTTTTTCGTTTCAATCGTTCCAAACCTTCCGAGCAGCACGCATCATCCGCCTGGAGAAAGAAAACCAACCGCCACAGCCACAGGGGCCCCATTACCCGGGAAATGGCGGAACTTTCAATGCAGATTTCCAAACCCTGTTCGACGCGCGCGCACCAAATCCTTTTTCACCCAAAGGTTCCGGGTCCCGCGGAATATCGCCGTGAAAGGAACGGCCCGGGGATCTGCTCCATCGCCGCCGCAAGCGGCGACAAAATGCCCCGGTTGCGGCGCTCCGGTGCCGGTTCCGCCGTTCTCGTCCGTAACATGCGAATGTTGCGGCAACCCGGTTCATGACCCGAAGTCCGAATGATCGGACCGCGACAAAAGAGGGGCTCCGCGTTCCGGCATCCCGGTCTCCGGAGTCCGGTTCGCGGCGAGCCCCTCTTCCATGGCAGGCTTCGAATTTGCACCGGTCTGTACCAGGCTTTCAGAACAGCCACGGATGCGCCATCCACTTGCGGATGTCCACCGAACCCTTGACGCCCATCAGCCGGCAGAACAGCCGGTATGCGGTCCGGCACCGGGACAGGTCGGGCACGTCGAGGACGGATGAGTACCCTTCAAGAAACGCCTCCGCCGCCCGCGCGTCCAGCTCGTACTCCAGATTGACGAAATCCAGCTCGCGCGGCGCCAGCACATACGCCTCCACGTCGACGAGGGCCGTGATTCTCCCGTCCTCCGCAAGAAACTGTCCCGGCCCGAGATCGACGAGGACCGGACAGCACGCCTCCGGCGCCGGCAGCCGGCTCAGCTCGTCCAGCGCGACGTCCAGCCATTCGCGCATCTCCGGATCGTCCGGATGTTCGCGCCCGACCATGACGCGCACGATTTCCGCCAGCCGCCCGTGGAAATGCTCCTTCGCCTCGCGCCTTGTCCCCGCCGGATTGCCGAACACATCAGTTTCAAGCCTGTGCACCCGGGCGAGCCAGGCGCCGAAGCTCCGGAGCAGCTCATCCGGCTGGCCGATGAACGATGGCAGCATGGCTCCCCGCATCCGCTCGACCGCGAGGTACTCTCGGCCGTTCACCCTCTCCCGCGCCAGCACCCGGGGAACCGGGATGTCCGGAATGCCGGAGAGGAGCTTCAACGCGGCTTCGACATGGTCCATGTTCCGGGGATCGACGCCGAACAGCGCCTTGAGCCCCCACCAGAATTCGCGATCCGGTTCCTCCCGCAGCCGGGACGAGCGGACGATCAACTCCTGCGCTTCCGTCCGGACGAGCCAGACGTCGCTGCCGTGGTCCGGGTAGCCGGGGTCCAGGGCCCGCACCTCGACGACGGGGCGGCTTCCGGCGATGCGGCCGAGAAGTTCCGGATCAGGAGCGGCCCGCTTCATAGCGCATCCGGATGCTCCGCTCGCCGAAGCCGAGCGCCTCCCAGAACCGGCGCCCCCGCGTGTTCCGGACCAGCACGTCGATGTCGATCACGTCCGTCCCGAGCTCCCGGAGCAGCAGGTGGAACGCCTTGCGTCCCCAGCCTTCACGCCGGCAATGCCGGCAGATGAAGAAGTGCCGCAGATACAGCGGCTGGCGCGCATGGTCGACCAGCGCGTACCCTTGACGTCACCGCCGGCCGTGAACAGCCAAGCGCTGTAGGTGGTGTTCAGGAACCCTCTCATTCGCTCCGCGAGCTGTTCGACATTCATCGGATTTTCATGCTGCTCGTCTTCGATCAGCTCTTGGTTCATCCGCGCGAGCCGTTCGACATCCCCGTCCGTCGCTTTCACGATCCGAAGCTCGTCCATGCCCCTCTCCCCTTTGCCGGTAAAAAACGCCCGCTGCATCCGATCGAGTTCCGCCGCGATTTCATCCACCACCGCCGCGATCGGCACGCGCCTGCGCGCCGCTTCCGCCAGCCGGCCCGACGCGTGCCATCTCCGGCCCAGTTCCACCGCCTGCGGGTAATCCCCGCCTTCCCGGTCCAGAAACCGTTCGGCCCTGGCGGCATCCATCGTCCGCAGCACGTAATCCGTTCTCGGAACGCGCTGAATCTCGCCGAGCCGATGTTCCGCCTGCCGGACGTCGAGATTCCGATCCCGGATGAAGGCGTTGCCCGAACGGTTCAAATCGCATTCGGCGTACCGGACGGTCCGGATGCCGCTCATGGCGATCGCGCCGAAACAGAGCACGCACGGTTCGGTCGTCGTGTAGATGATCAGGTCCTTGAGCTCGCCCGAGTCCGCCGTCCGGATCTGCAGCAGCGCGTTGATCTCGGCATGGGCCAGCCGGGTTCCGCAGATCTGGTCCGGCGGCGCCTCCGCCTCGTGCATCCGGTTCCTTCCCCGGCTGATCACCGTGCCATGCCGGTCCGCAATCGCCGCGCCGATCGGAATCGAGCCGCTGCAATAGGCCTCCCAGGCTTCTTCGAAGCAGGCCTGCCACGGTGCCGGCATGGACGACCACATGCGACATCTCCTCCGTTCGATCCATCCAACATCGATGTTGGAGCCGCTATCAAACTCCGAAGCCGGCTTGCCAAAGACGCCCCGGTTCTCCGTCGGCGGCGTCCAGGACGTCGATCCTGATCTCGGGCATGGCGGGCTCCTTCCTTGTGTTATCCGTATATTACCATGATTTCAAATTGGGAGCAATGCACGGGAATGATGCGCCCGCGCCTCCAGACACGCGTCCCCGTTGGACGGACCATGACCCGTACCGGCATCAGTCGAAAAAGGACCGGATGCCGCGCGCCAGCAGACGAATCAACCCGCCGAACAGCTCCCCGATCACCTCGATCCAGTCGAGCTCGAGCAGCCGGCCGAACCGGCGGCGCCGCTCCTTCGGTTCCGGCATGGCGATCCCTCCGATCCGCAACCATCTACCCTTGATACGACGATCGGCGCGCCTCCGTTTCGACCGGACCGGCACCCCGCCGCAACACGGAAAGGCCGGCCGGGAACATCCCCGGCCGGCCCGGACGGGCACAGGCCCGATTCTCGATTCAGGCGCGCTTCTTGCGCGTCATGACGTCGAAGATGACCGCGAGCGCGAGCACGCCGCCGCGGATCATGTACTGGTAGGAGACGCCGACGCCGAGCAGGTTCATGCCGCTCGAGAGCGATGCCATGACGATGGCGCCGATGATCGAGCCCGTCACCTTGCCGACGCCGCCGGCCGCCGACACGCCGCCGACATACGCGGCCGCGATGGCGTCCAGCTCGAACAGCATGCCCGCCGTCGGCGAGGCCGACTGGAGCCGGGACGTGAACAGAATGCCCGAAAGGGCCGAGAGCATCCCCATCGAACCGAACACGACGTACGTGATCTTCTTCACGTTGATCCCGCTCAAATGCGCGGCTTCCGGGTTGCTCCCGACGGCGTAGATGTGACGTCCGAGCACCGTCTTCGTCGTCAGGAAATGGTAGACGATGACGACGAGCAGCATGATGACGACCGTCCAGGAGATGCCGTTGTAACCCGCCAGAATCCACGTGATGTAGGCGATGAGGGCCGACACGAACACGAGCTGCAGGACGAAGATGCCCGTGGAGACGACCTGGAAGTTGTATTTCAGCTTGTTGCGCCGGTTCCGGATCTGGGAGAGAATATACAGAACGATCGCGATGGCGCCGAGCAGCAGCGACGACAGGTTGAGGCCGCCGATCTTCGCGATCGCCGGGATGTAGCCGTTGCCGATCGCGTTGAAATATTCGTCCCGCACGTTGATCGTGCCGGTCTTCTCCGTCACCTGCAGCAGCGCCCCGCGGAAAATGAGCATCCCCGCCAGCGTCGCGACGAACGCCGGAATGCCGACCGAAGCGACGAGGAAGCCGTTGACGAGCCCCGCCGCAAGGCCGATGAGCAGAATGATCGGAATCGTCAGGTACACCGGAAGTCCGTACTGCGTCAGCAGGATCGCCGCGATCGCCCCCATGAAGCCGGCCGCGTAGCCGACGGACAGGTCGATGTGACGGATGACGATGACGAGCGTCATGCCGACGGCGAGCACCGCGATGTAGCCCGTGGCGTCCAGCAGGTTGCTGATGTTCCGGGACGACATGAACAGCCCGTCCGTCAGGATCGAGAAGATGAGCATGATCACGAAGAGGGCGATGTACATGCCGTATTCCCGGACGTTTACCTTCAGCAGCGACAGGATCTCGCGGAAGAACCCGCCCGCCTCGGCGGTGGTCCGGCTTTCGTTCACTTGCGTACTCATACAGGTTCCTCCTATAGCGTTGCGTATTGCATGATTTTCTCCTGATCGGCTTCTTCAATCGGGAGCTCGCCGGTGATCCTGCCCTCCGCCATGACATACACGCGTTCGCTCATCCCGAGCACTTCGCCGAGTTCGGACGATATCATGATGATGCTCATCCCCTGGCTGATCAGCTCGTTCATGATCGTGTAGATCTCGTACTTCGCGCCCACGTCGATCCCGCGTGTAGGCTCGTCGAGAATGAGCAGCCTGGGCCCGACGAACATCCATTTGCCGAGGGAGACTTTCTGCTGGTTGCCGCCGCTCAGGTTCCCGACCAGTTGCTCCACCGACGGCGCCTTGACGTTCAACGCATTTTTATAGTAATCGGAGACCCGGATTTCTTCGTTCTCGTTGATCCAGCCGCCCGACGCCACTTTCCGGAGATTCGCCGCCGTGATGTTCCATTTGATGTCCTGGATCAGGAACAGCCCGTTGCCCTTCCGGTCCTCGGTGACGTAGGCGATGCCTTCGCGAATTGCGTCGCTCGGGTGCCGGAAGCGGACCGGCTTGCCGTCCAGGAACATTTCACCCTGGATCCGGTATCCCTTGGGATTGCCGAAAATGCTGAGCGCCAGCTCCGTGCGTCCCGAGCCCATCAGCCCCGCAATGCCGACGATCTCGCCCTTCCGCACGTACAGGTTCACATGGTTCGCGACGTTCCGGCCCAACTGCGGGTCGTACGCCGTCCAGTTGTGAAGTTCGAAGACGGTTTCGCCGAACGATTTGTTGGTGCGCTTCGGATAGATGTCTTCGATTTCACGGCCGACCATGTTTTTGATCAGGTTGTTCTCCGTGATTTCCCCCTTGGCCGCATCCAGCGTGCAGATCGTCTGTCCGTCGCGGAGCACGGTGGCCTTGTCCGCGATCGCGATCACTTCCTTCAGCTTGTGGGAAATCAGGATGCAGGTGATGCCCTGCTGCTTCAGATCGCGCAGGAGGTTGAGCAGGTTCTCGCTGTCATTCTCGTTGAGCGCGGCGGTCGGCTCGTCCAGAATGAGCAGCTTCACGTTCTTGCTCAGCGCCTTTGCGATTTCGACGAGCTGCTGCTTGCCGACCCCGAGATCCTTGATCAGCGTGGACGGATTGACGTCCAGTTTCACCTTCCGGAGCATGTCCTGCGCCCGGACGATCGTCTCGTTCCAGTTGATCAGCCCGTTACGCTGCACCTCGTTGCCGACGTAGATGTTCTCGTAGACGGACAGATCCGGGAACAGCGCCAGCTCCTGATAGATGATGACGATGCCGGCCGCGACGCTGTCGCTGATCGACCCGAACCGCTGCTCCCGGCCATCGAAGACGATCTCCCCCTCGTACGTGCCGTACGGGTAGACGCCGCTCAACACCTTCATCAGCGTCGACTTGCCCGCTCCGTTCTCGCCGACGAGGGCGTGGATCTCTCCGCGCTTCACCTTGAAGCTGACGTTCGTGAGCGCCTTGACGCCCGGGAACGTCTTGGAGATGTTCCGCATCTCCAGAATGTAGTCGTCCATGGCCCGTTCTCCTTCATGCGGATGCGGTAATGACACGGGCCGGCCCGCAAGCCGCGCGATGGACTTGCGGGCAGCCCGACGCAATCCCGATGACCCGATGCTGCGGCTGCTGGGCGGATGCCGCGTTGCGGGTATTTTCGGCGCGTTTGCAACATGGAGGGCGCCTGTTGCAGGCTTGCCCGATGCCCCGCCGACGCCGCCGCCACGCGACGGCCGAGCCGCGGCTCCGCCCGACGGCCGGGGAAGCCGGACCTTGGCGGATCCGTCTTCCCCCGCATGAACCGCCGGATCACGATTTCACGAATTCGCTCTCGTCGTAATAGCCGGAGTCGAACAGTTCCTTCTTGATGTTCGACTGATCGACGGAGATGACGTCCGTCTGGATCGCCTTGACGTCGATCTTGCCGTTGAAGTAGGAACCGGTGGCGTTCGGCGTGCGCTTTTCGAGGATGTCGACGGCCAGACTCATCGCGTCCTTGACGAGCTGGCGGACGTCCTTGAACACCGTCATCGACTGCTTGCCGTCGAGGATGTACTCGACGGAAGCCTTGTCGGCGTCCTGACCCGTCACGACGTAGCTCGTAATCGCCGAGTCGGTGGAGAACACGTCCGCGATGGCGCGCGCCGTATGGTCGTTCGGACCGAGGATGAGCACGTCGCCCTTCAGGTCGTCCGAAGCAGCCGTCAGGTGCGTCTGCGCCTTGTTCTTCGCCTCGTTCGGATCCCAGTTCGTCGTGACCTGGCCGATGATGCGGCTCATCTCTTCGCGCGTGAGCTCGGCCTTGTCCTTCAGCGCTTCGGCTTCGCTCGAGTTCGCGATCCGCAGCGTGCCGTCCGCAAAGTACGGCTGCAGCACCTTCCAGGCGCCTTCGAAGAACAGGAACGAGTTGTTGTCGGAGGCCGCGCCCGCGTACAGGTAGACCGGCTGGCCGCCTCCCTTCATGTGGTCAACCAGGTATTGCGCCTGCGCCGCGCCGACCGCCACGCTGTCGAACGTGACGTAGTAGTCGACGGCGTCCGTGTTCGTGATCAGCCGGTCGTAGGCGATGACCGTGATGCCTTCCTTCTTCGCCAGTTCCGCGGAAGCCGCGGCGGCGTCGCCGTCCGGAGGACAGATGATGAGCACCTTGATGCCCCGGTTGATGAGCGTCTCGACGTTCTCCTTCTCCTTCGCGGAAGACCCCTGGCTGAACAGAATCTCGACCTTGTACTTCGTGTCCGCCAGCGCCTCCTTGAACCGTTGCTCGTCCTGCACCCAGCGCTGTTCGTCCTTCGTCGGGAGGACGATGCCGATGTCCACCTTGTTGCCGCCGCCTCCGCAGGCCGCGAGCAGCGCGCCGAACAGCGCAACGACAAGGGCGATGGCGGTGATACGGAACCCTGTGCGCATTGGTAGAACCCCTTTCGCAAGTTTTTTTCCGGCATCACCAATGTAGCACCCCGGCTCCGCTTGCAAGCGCTTCATCGCCAGGATTCTTTTGAGATGTTCTGCAATTTCTTGAACAAAAGCAAAAAGCCGGACAGCGCCGGCTGCACGTTCGCGGCCCGGCGTTCACGGCTCGACGAATTGGTAGACGTCCTCCCTCGAATGGAACCCGTCCGCGATGATCGTGTCGTCGATGTTCGAGGCGTCGACGGCGATCGGCGTAAGCAGCACGCTCGGCACGTCGATCTTGCCGTTGTTCACGAAGCGGTCCGCCCGCGGCGTCTCGCCCTTCGCCATCATGACGGCGAGCTCCGCCGCCACTTCGGCGAGCTGCCGGATCGGCTTGTAGACGGTCATCGTCTGGGTACCCTGCACGATGCGCTGGGCGGCCGCAAGTTCGGCGTCCTGTCCCGCGACGGGAACCGTTCCCGCGAGCCCCCAATCCGCGAGCGCCTCGATCGCGCCGCCCGCGGTGCCGTCGTTGCCGGCGATCACGGCGTCGATCCGGCCGTCGTTCTTCTCCAGCGCGATGCGCATGTTGTCCCGCGCGATGGCGGGCATCCAGTCCGGCGTCCACTGGTCGAACACGACGGTGATTTCGCCCCGGTCGATGTACGGCTGCAGCACGTTGTACACGCCTTTCTTCACCAGATGGGCGTTGTAATCCGTCTCGGGTCCGCCGATATAGACATATTTGCCGGCCGGAACCCGCTTCGTGATCGACTCCGCCATCAGTTCACCGACCCGTTCGCTGTCGAACGAAACGTACAGGTCGACGTCCGCGTTGCGCACGAGCCGGTCATAGGAGAGCACCTTGATGCCGGCCGCATGGGCCTTGTTCACGACCGTCGCCATCGCCTCGGCGTCGTGGGGCACGATGACGAGGACGTCGACGCCCATGGCGATCAGCGTCTCCGCCTGTTCGAGCTGCTTCGCGTCGTCGCTGTCCGCGGTCATGGCAAGGTATTCCGCCCCCAGCGCCCCGACGGCCTGTCCGAGCAGCTCCATGTCCTTGATCCAGCGCTCCTCCTGCAGCGTGTCCATCGTCAGGCCGACCCGGATGATGCCGTCGTCCGGACGCACGACCTTGCGGCTCCCGTCCGGAATCTCCCCGGAATGCGGCGCAGGCGAATGCGTGCCTCCTCCGCCGTTCCCGAGCGCGGCCAACGCCCAGAGGACCAACACCGCCAGCGCGGCGGCCGCCGCCTGAAGCAGCCGCCGGCCCGCCGCTTTCCATTTCCCGCTCCGTTCAGGCATCATCGGCCTCCCGTCCTCCCGCGCCGAGCAGCGCCTTCCGGTATTCCGTCGGCGAGATGTTGCACATCTTCTTGAACACCTTGCTGAAGTAGTTCGGATCGCGGTAGCCGACTTCGAGCGCGATCACCTTCATGCTGAGCTCCGGGTCGGCCATGAGCTTCTTCGCCTTCTCGATCCGGCATTCGGTCAGGAAATCGATGTAGTTGATGCCGAACTGCTCCTTGAACAATTTGCTGATGTAGAAGGGGGACAGGCCCGCCATGCGGCTGATCGCCTCGAGCGAAATGTCCTCATGCGAGTGCTCGATGATGTATTTCCGGATCCGGTGCACGGCATCCGGCTCGTGCCGCGCCTGATGCTCCGCATAGGCCTGCCGGATGCGGCCGAGCAGCACGATCGCCTCCGCCTGGAGATGGCGATAATCCTGCGACGCGGACGGAAATACGGGCGTCCGGACTTCGATGCCGAGCTCCCGCAGCATCCGCGCCGCAAGCCAGAGCAGCTCGAGCGTCCGCTGCTGCGCGACCAGAAGTTCCACGCCCTCCTGCTCGCACCGGCGGATGAACGCCATGACATCGGCCTGCACCCGTTCCCAGTCGCCCGTCCGGATCTCCTCGACGAACCTTTTCTCCCAATCCCGGTCCGGCTGGCCGCCCGTCGAGCCGAGCGCCGGCGTGTCTTCATAGAAACGGTATTTGACCGGCAGCATCGGGTCCTTGGCCGCGATCTGGGCCTCGTGGTAAGACTGGCGCACGTCGTCGAGCGAGCCGCGGACACCGCCGATGCCGACGAACCAGCCTTCGTCCTCCGGAGCTGCCAGGGCGAGCAGCTACCGGGCGAGGGCCGTCGCCTGGGAGCGGTACGACCGCGCCGGATCGCGGAACAAGATGGCCGGAATCTGGCCGCCGGTCAGCGCGCCGACGAGGCCGACCCCCGTCGTCCGGATCTTCTCCTTCACCCTGGCGTACGACTGCTCGTCGCCGGACGGCAGGATGACGACGATCGCGAACATTTCGCTGGACGTGCTGACGCCGAGCAGCGCGACCAGCTCGTTCAGATGGACGTCGTGGACATGATCGTAGAGGAGCTGGGTCACGATGTCCGTCTCGACGACGGGAAGGACTTTTTTCAGCGTCACATGCTGCCGCCGGCTCGCCTCCCGCTCCCGCCGTTCCTCCCCGATTCGCTTCAGCGCCCGGCCGACCGTCGCGATGATCTCGTCCGCCCGGGCCGGCTTGAGCAGATAGTCCATCACGCCGAGCTTGATCGCCCGGCGGGCGTAGTCGAACGTATCGTAGGCCGTCACCATGACGTACCGGATGTCCGGATCGATCGCGCTCATCCGCTCGATCGTCTCGAGCCCGTCCATGCCCGGCATTTTGATGTCCATCAGCACGAGGTCGGGGCGAAAGCCTTCCTCCACCATCCGCAAGGCAACCTTCCCGTTGCGCGCCTGCTCGATGACGAGATCGGGAAATCCCTTCCGCAGCATCGCCTGCAGCCCGTCCCGTTCGATCTTCTCGTCATCCACGATCAGTACGCTGGTCATCCGTTTCGTACCTCCTCCACCTGGGCAGACGCAGCACAACCTTCGTGCCGGACCCCGGCCCGCTTTCGATATCGATGACGTCCTCCTGCCCGTAAAAGAGGCGAAGCCGCTGCACGACGTTGCCGATCCCGATGCCGGTCGTATGCCCTTCCGTCTCCTGCGCACTCCCTTTCAGAATCTGCGCGATCTTGTCCGCCGGGATCCCCGGTCCGTTGTCCTCGATCTCGACCCGGATCCGGTCGCCGTCGTTCGCGACGCGGAACGTGATGGTGCCGCCGTCCTCCATCGGCTCCACCGCGTGGATGACGGCGTTCTCCACGATCGGCTGGAGCGTCAACCCCGGGATCTCCACGTACAGGCACGATTCGTCGATCTCCTCGACGAACCGCAGCCGGTCGGCGAACCGGGCCGTCTGGATGTCCATGTATTGCCGCAGCACCCGGACTTCCTCGTAGAGCGTGACGGAGCGGTCCATCCGCCGCAGGCTGTAACGGAGCAGGCCGGCGACGCTCGCGAGCAGGTCGCTCGTCTCTTCGGCGCCCTCCAGATAGGCCTTCTTCGACAGCGTATCGAGCGTATTGAACAGGAAATGCGGATGGATTTGGCTTTGCAGGCTCCGGTACCGGCTCTCCTGCAGCAGGAGCTTGCTCTGCTGCAGTTCATGCTCGAGCTGGGCCTTCTGCTGGATCTCGGTGATCAGATTGTTGATATTGACCCGCATCCGCTCGAACATTTTGGCCAAAAAAGCGATCTCGTCATTCGACGAAACTTCGATCTTCCGGTCAAAATGTCCGCGCGACAGCTCCTTCGCCGCCTGCGTCAGCTTCTGCACCGGCCGTGTGATGCTGAGGGCGAACCAATACGCGAAGATCAGAAGCAGGAACGTGATCGTCAGGAGCAGCCAGATGCCGAGCCGGTTCAACTCCGTCGACCGCTCGATGATGCCCCGGTAGAACCGGTCGTACGTCTTCAGCTCGGTATCGAGCAGCGTCAGCGTCATGTCCGAGATCGACCGCGAGATGCGCGTCGCTTCGTTGAACGCCTCGTTCGAATCTTCGGTCGCCGTCTGCGACTGGAACATGAGCGCGCGGTTCGCCGCGTCGAGCAGGCTGTCGATCAGGTTCGTGTAGCTCGTGAGGTCGAAATCGTTGTCTCCGTTGCGCAGCGCGTACACGTCGTACTTCGCCTGGCGCAGACGCTCCATGCTCCCCTCGAGCTGCCCGAGGTGTTCCTGCGTGGGCCTGATCAGGTAGTTGTTCAGGTCGGTGATCGTCTGCTGGCTGGCGCCCGTCACTTCGTTCATGCGCAGGTACCGCTGCAGGATTTCGTTGTATTGTTCCTGCGTCTGGCGGCTGTAGTAGGTCAGCGTCATCCAGATGGCCGCCATGATGAACAGCACGATGCCCGTGAGTGACAGGATTTTGTACTGGATTCGGTTCATGGCGCATCGACCGCTTTCCGCAGCCGGATTTCGGTATGGTAGCCGCCCGAATCGAGCGGCAGCTTCTCGCCCTTCAGCCAGTCGATCATGAGGGAGATGCTGATCCGTCCCATCGCTTCGGGCGACTGCTCGATGATGCCGTCGATGAGGCCGTCCCGGAGCAGCGTGAGCATGTCCGGGCTGTCGTCAAACGAGTAGATATGGTAGGGCTGCACCCTCGAGCGGCGCCCGATCTCCTGCACCATCGCGGCGGTCAGGTTCGCGTTCGCGGCGATGAACGCCTGCACGTCGGGCGAACGGTTCATCAGGTCCTGCATCGCGGCGATCACCTGCTCCCGCGTGCCCTGCGTCTCCGCGTAGCGCAGCTCGATGCCCGGATACGACTCGAGCACGCTGCGAATGCCGTTCAGCCGCTGTTCCTGATAGTGCGCGTTGCCGCTGTCCCGGACCAGGATGACCGTCCCCTCGGGGCCCATGTCCTCCACGAGCTGCCGCGCGATCATCCGTCCCGCCCGGAAATGATCCGAACCGACGTAGGTCCGGCGCAGGCTGTCCGGCACGTCGCTCCCGACGGTGATGACGGGTATGCCGTAGGAGGCCGCCTTGTATTTCACGAGCTCCTTGAACGTATCCGTGTCCAGCCCCTGGACGATGATGCCGTCCATGCGGGAATGGATCGCGATCTCGAGCTTCTTCAGAAACTCGTCGGAGTCGTTGTTGTAGCTCCCCCAGACCGCGAGCATCGCCCCGTGTTTCGCCGCCTCTTCCCGCGCGGCGGCGGCCACCTTGTCCCAGAAGGGCGTCTCGAGCTCCTGGGTGATGAGCACGAGCCGGTATTCCGCGGATTGCTGCAGGGGCGTCTGGGGCAGCTGCCAGTCGACGCTGAACACCCTGTAGGCCGACACCGACGTGAACCAGATCAGCACCGCGCCGATGACGCCGAGCAACAGAACGATCGTTTTGCGCATGGCGATTGCTCCCCATCTTCCGTCGTGTTCGGAGCAGTCGAATCAGACGACCGTGAACCTGGACAGCGATATCTTGAGCCGGTCGGACACCGATTCCAGCCGGTTCGCGAGTTCCACGAGATGCTCGCTCACGCCGAGCTGTTCCCGGCTGAGATTCGCCACTTCGCCGGGAGCCGCCGCGGCCTGCTGCGCGATGGAGCTGACGTCGGCCATCGCTTCGGCCATCGCGGTCTGACCTGCTCGAGCCGGCGGATCGAGGCCGACGCGTCTTCCAGCCTGCCGACAAAGGCGTTCATGTTCATCCGGACTTTCCGGAAGAGCCGGTGCGCTTCCCGGACGGAATCGATCTGCTCGCGGAACACCGGATCGGCCTCGTTCAGCGCCCCGACCGTCTCCGATCTTGCGCCGGATCGCGCCGATGATCTCGCCGGCGATCCCGATCGATTGCCGGGACTGCTCCGCGAGCCGGCGGATCTCGTCCGCCACGACCATGAAGCCTTTGCCCGCGTGCCCGGCGCACGCGGCCTCGATGCCGGCGTTTCGGCCGTCTGCCGCGCGGTGACCCGGCTCGCCTCCGCGACCTCCTGCTCGATCGCCCGCTTCGAACGGGAATACGAGAACCAGCCGAGGGCGAGGACGCAGATCAGCATGGCGCAGAAAATGAGGATGAACAGCTTCACGCCGACGGAATGGAACATGGATCGGTCGAATTTCATCGCGGATGTCACCCTGCCCGTTGTCGGTAGTTGAACCCCCGGGTTTTCATTTAGCAAGCGCTTTCAAAAATGGACTTGACTTCTTTCGACAGCGTACTCCATTTCCCTCCGTCGCGAAAGCGGATGACAGAAGATTGCAGCAAGTGACAAAAAAGTCCCCGTCCTCGGGAAGGGTTCCGCGCTTCAGCCGGCGCCGTGATGTCCTTGACCGTGACGCTGGCGTTGGCATTGGGACGCGTATGCGTTTGCATGCGGGACGGGAAGATGCTGCGCGCTGATCCGGCTGATTCGCGCGGGAACAATGGGGCGGTAAAGCCGCGGCCAGATCCCGCCGGCGATTCATTGCGATCGCCAGGTTCCGTACCACTCGTAACATTCGGCGGTGGTCGCGTACTCGCACATGTACAGGATTTGCCGTTCCGGTATCGCACGATGCCGGCCCCTTCGAAGCCGGATTCTTCGCCGTGCCACAGGCATTTGAAGCAAGCGCCATTCGAAGGCGTCGGCGTCCCGGCCGGATACGCGGGACAGGATGTCCCACTCCAGGACGCGATTGCCCTCGCCCGGCCATTTTTCCCTCCACAGACGAACCTTGTTCCGGCCGCGATATACGGGACCGTCGCATTCCGTAATCACGCCGTCTTCGTCAAGGGTTTCGAGCGCGGCTTCCATGTCCGCGCGAATCCATGCCTCAACGTAACGCCCGAATACCGGTTTCATGGTTCCCGGCTTGCGGACACCTCCATGCCGAATGCACCTTTCTACAGGTATACGTTGTCGGCGGCGGATTCCCTGCCGGTGCGCATGATTCCGGCACGCAAACGGCAACAAAAAAGCCCTCCTCCCCGGATTCCGCGGATTCCGTTTTTATCGGTCACGGTATCCGGTGATGAAGGGCTTCATATGGTAATCACCAGGACCGGAGGTTGTACGCCGGTCAGGGCCGCGTCAGCACTCCTCCGGCTTGCCCGCCTCGGTCGCCGTGCGGAACGACTGGCCGCAGCCGCAGGTCGCGATCGCGTTCGGGTTGTGGATCGTGAACCCGCCGCCCATCGCCGTCTCCTTGTAATCGATCTCGGCGCCGCGCAGAAATTTCATGCTTTCCGAGTCGATGACGACGCGCAGGCCATGAATTTCCAGCTCCTGGTCGTTCTCGTGCTTCTCGTCGTCGAAGCCGAGGCCGTAGGAGAAGCCGCTGCAGCCGCCCTCCCTCACGCCGATGCGGAGGAACAGGCCGGGCGTCCCTTCCTCGGCGAGCATTTCCTTGATTTTATTCGAAGCCGCCTCGCTGATCGCGATCATTCCGGATCCCTCCCGCGGTCCGATGCGGTAATACGACATCGGTGATTACTAAATAGTATATCCGACATCCGAAGCTGCCACAATATGCTCCGGCGCACGATCACGGTGCGGGGGACCGTTCAGGGCGCATCCACCGGGCCTTGGCCTGGTGGGCGCCGGCAAATAACGGCCTTAGGAACCGTTATGGGCCATCTTCATGCGCTCCGGCGACGCGTTAACGGTCTGCGGAACCGTTATGGGCGCACCTAGACGGCCCTGATCCGCCTGGGGCAGGCAAATAACGGTCTCCGGAACCGTTATGGGCCATCCAAATGCGCCCCGGCGACGCGTTAACGGTCTGCGGGACCGTTATGGGCGCACCTAGACGGCCCTGATTCGCCTGGGGCAGGCAAATAACGGCCTTAGGAACCGTTATGGCCCATCCAAATGCGCTCCGGCAACGCGTTAACGGTCTGCGGAACCGTTATGGGCACATCCAGCCGGTCCTTCCCCGACTAACACCAAACTCGCGCCGAACCGCGCCCGCCCGAAACCCGTACCCGCACGGATTCTCGCACCGAACCACGCCCGCTTGGAACTTGCACCCGCGATGCACCACACCCGCACGGAACCAGCACCCCCGACAAACTACGCCCGCACGAAGCCCGCACCCGCGCCGAACTGTATCCGTACGGATCCTGCTTCCAACAGCATCCGCACAGAACCCGCACCCGCGGCGAATCACGCCCGCCGGAGGCGCGGTCCGTCGCCGCTGCCGCCGGTCTTCGGCCGGATGTTCCTGTTGCCCGATCCGTCCACGGAGGATTATAATGATTACAGTTCTCTGGACGGGTGTCCCTACGGCCCGCCGGATAGGAGGAATCGCCATGAACGTCGTCATCCCGACGGAACAATCGCGCATGCAGGAGATCTGGGAAAAGGTCAGGCACGGCGAGCGGCTGACCCTTGAAGACGGCGTCTTCCTGTACGAGTCCGACGACCTGCTCACCATCGGCCAGATGGCGAACGAAGTGAACATGCGGAAGAACGGCAGGAAGGTCTACTTCATCGAGAACATGAGCCTGTACTTCACGAACATCTGCGAATCGCACTGCGCCTTCTGCAGCTTCCGCCGCGATCCCGGAGAAGAGGGAGCATACACGCTCACCGGCGAAGAGATGCTCGCCTACATCGAGAAGCATTACCATCCCGGCATCCGGGAATTCCATATCGTCGGCGGCCACAACCCGTACGTGCCGTTCGAGTACTATGTCGAGTCGCTGCGCATCCTGAAGAAGCACTATCCGAACGTCACGCTGAAGGCGTACACGGCCGCGGAGATCGAGTTCTTCTCGCGCCTCTCCGGCCTCTCGTACAAGGAAGTGCTGCAGGAGCTGATCAAGGCCGGGCTCGGCACGCTGACGGGCGGCGGCGCCGAGATTCTGTCCGACGAATACCGCAAGAAAATGCGCGTCGAGAAAGCCGACGTGAACCAGTATCTCGAAGTGCACCGCACGGCGCACCAGCTCGGGCTCCGGACGCACACGACGATGCTGTACGGCGCGATCGAGACGTACCGCGACCGGATCGAGCACATGATCAAGCTGCGCGAGCTGCAGGACGAAACGAACGGATTCATGGTGTTCATCCCGCTGTCGATGCAGCCCCGCAGCCCGAGCGCCGGCATCCGCAAGCGGAACTCGGCGTTCGAGGACCTGAAGACGATCGCGATCAGCCGCCTCATGCTGGACAACTTCCAACACATCAAGGCATACTTCATCAACATCGGCGTGCAGCTCACCCAGGTGTCGCTCACCATGGGCGCCTCCGACGTCCACGGCACGATCGTGAAGGAGCGGGTCAGCCATTCCGCCGGTGCGCTGACGCCGGAAGGCCTCACGCGCGAAGATCTGATCTGGCTCGTGAAGGGCGCCGGCCGGATTCCGGTCGAGCGCGACACGTTCTACAACGAAATCAAGGTCTATGATTGAGTTCCGCGCAACGCATGAGGCTCCCCCGTTCGGGGGAGCCTCAGACTGAACACAAACTCCCGCTCGCGATTCACCGCAGCGGGAGTAACACGCATCCGCGGCTATCCGTCACAGATCATCCAGCAGCTTGTCGAGCATGTCCCGCTCTTCCTGCTGCTTGCGAATGCATGCCAGAATCTTGTCGTACAGTTCATCCGCCGTCTCGGCGGCCACGATCTCGCCGTTGACGTATGCGTAAGGGAACAGGAAACATTCGCCGCAGTTCCCGAGGCAGCCGTACTCGATCACCTCATACTTGTCCGGTTCGGCTTCGAGCCGGCGCATCACCGCGTCCGTCCCGTGATGCATGTTGCTTGCGCAGAATTCGATGATCGGCCGATCCACGCGGTCATCACCCGCCCCTTGTCCGATCCGTTTTCTTTCGGCCTTTTTTGTACTATAATAAATACTAAGCACGAAAGGAGCTGATGGCAAATGAGCAATGAGGCGGATCAGCGCATGTACGACGAAGTGCTGGACGTCCTTGACAAGCTGCGCCCGTTCCTGCAGCGCGACGGCGGCGACGTCGAACTGGTCGATGTCGAAAACGGCGTCGTGAAGCTTCGCCTGATGGGCGCATGCGGCAGCTGCCCGAGCTCGACGATCACGCTGAAGGCGGGCATCGAGCGCGCGCTGCTCGAAGAAGTCGAGGGCATCCAGGAAGTCATTCAGGTCTTCTGACATTAGATTTCCCCGAACATGCGACAAAAGCGCCTCGTCCCCGGAACCGTTCGTTCGAACATCCGCGGGATGAGACGCTTTTTTTCGTCTTCGGGCATGCCGCTCCGCCCTTTGCCAGCCGCGCGTCCGTCATACGCCGCGCGTCCGTCATACCGTGTTCCGGATCGGATCGAAGCCGCCGGTCACGTCGAGCAGGTTGCCGGTAATGAAATCCGACTTCGGATCGCACAGGAACAGGATCGCGCGCGCGACGTCCTCGCCCGTTCCGGGCCGCCGATGCGTCTCCGGATCGATCTCGTTCCGCACGTCGTCGATCGACTTCTCCTTGTTGGCCCCCCGGATATCGCCCGGACAGATCATGTTCACCGTAATGCCGTGCGCCGCTTCTTCGACGGCCAGCGTCTTCGTGAAGGAGACGAGCGCCGTCTTCGCCGCGGCGTACACGGCGCGGTGCGGCCAGGCGCGCGACTCTCCGGCGTGACCGAACCCGAAATGGATGATCCGCCCCCATCTCCGCCGCCGCATTTCCGGCAGCAGCAGACGGTCGAGTAGCATGACGCCGAGCAGATTGCCGTTCACGAGCCCGATGATCTCCTCCGGCGTGTAATCGGCGAACAGCCGGCGCTCGCGAATGAACGGACCCGCATTGTTGATCAGGATGTCGATGCCGCCGAGCAGCCGCTCCGCCTCTTCGGCCAGCCGCTCGACCTGCTTCGGGTCCGCGACATCCGCCTGCACGGCGGCCGACCGGACGCCGCGGCCGCGCAAATCTTCGGCAAGCGCCTCCGCCTCCGCGCGGCTCGTCACATAGTTCACGACGACGTCGCATCCCGCGTCGGCGAGGAGCTGTGCGGTCCGCTTGCCGAGCCCCTTCGCGCTCCCGGTGATCAGCGCCCTTCTGCCCTTCAGCTCCATCGATTCCTCCCCGTGAACCGGTCCCCGGCCCGTTCCGCTCCGTTCCGGAGGCTCATTTCATCCGGCTCCGGACGTAGCGGAACGCGATGCACAGGGAAGCCGTGATCATCTCGAAGGCATCTTCCAGATGTCTGACCTGCTCCCCGATGTTCTCCAGCCTCGCGGGCTGGCCGTATGCCTTGCGGCTGTGATCGAGATCGTCCAGCATCTCGGTGTTCATGAAGTGAATCTCGATGTTGCGGCGTTTGCGCAGTTCGGTGAGCTGCGGCTGATATTTCATCTTCAGCTCGTCGAGCGCGGCGGACAGCTTCGGATGCAGCTTCCGCTGGCGCATGTTGCGGAGCACGGTGAAGTAGGAGAAGTGCGGCTTCATTCGCTCGGTCTCCAGCCCGAGCGCGTCGTTCAGAAAGGCGCCGAGCTTGTCCAGAATCGCGAACACGCGGATGAATCCGTTCTTGTCGAAATAGACATACCGGAAATAATCCAACTGCTCTTCGCGCGACATATGCGCCAGCGAATGCTTCGTGATGCGGTTCGCGTAACCCCGCGCCGCGTACAGGCTCTGTTCGAGCTCATCGAGCGACGCGAGCAACCCGAGCGCGCCGATCTCGTACATGCGCAGCCGATGGTCGCGATCCTTGCCGGCCCGGATCCGCTCGTCCATCAGGTTCGCGAAAGCCATGATTTCCCTGTGCACTTCGGCCATTCGCCCCGTCAACCGCCGGGGGCGTTCGCCGAACAGCATGCGCAGCAACGCCGCATCTCCTTCCCGCGTCTAATTCCGGCGCCCGCCGGCGGCGCGACGGATCCCGGATTGAATGGTCAGATCGGCAAGCAGGCTGAACAGGCCGCAGATGACAAGATTGTGCAGCAGGCTGGTGAAAATGAACACCTCATCGTTCCCCACCGTCCACGTCACCAGCGCGCCGCTCAGCACCTGTCCGCACGTCATCCCGAGGATCCAGGAAGCGATTCTCGCCGTGCCGCGGTCCGCCCGCCGCCGGACGTACGCGTGGAGCAGGATCGCGAGGACGAGGAACAGCGCCGCCGCGAGCCGGTGCACGAAGGCGATCAGCGTCGCCCCTTCGAGTTCCGGCACGAGGGCGCCGGCGCAGAGCGGCCAGTCCGTGCCGCAGCCGCCGCTGGAGTCGGTGTGCCGGATATAGGCGCCCAGATAGATGACGATCAGGCTGTACACGGAGACCGCCAGCGCGAACGGAAAAACGCCCCGCGGGATGGACGGCATCCCGCGTTCCGCCGCCCGCCCGCGCCTCAGAACCCACAGGACCAGCAGCATCGTGCCCGCAAACGCGAACAGCGAAATGCCGAAATGCAGCGCCATGACCTGCGAGGACTGCGGCCATTTCACCGCCGCCGCGCCCATCAGCGACTGCACGACCGTGAACACGAAGATGCTGCCGGCATACCAGAGCGGCTCCGGATCGGGCCTGTCCATCCTGCGGACAAGCCGCCAGGTCGCGACGACGATCGCGATGACGAGTATGCCGACGATGCCGGTAAAAAATCGATGCGAATATTCGATCGCCGACTCGAGCGTCCGGGCCGGAATGAACTTGCCGTGGCAGAGCGGCCAGTCCGTGCCGCAGCCGTCGCCGGAGCCGGTGTTCGTCACGAGCGCGCCCCCAAGCAGCACAATCAGCATGCCGACGCAGGTCGCGACGGCGAGTTTGCGGTAACCGCCGGATATCATGGACTCACCACATTCCTTCTGTCAAATCGACCGTTCAGCGGGCCGGAGCCCGGCGGTTCGCTTCACAGACTTTTCACATCTCATTCAGACTACATTATAACGATTGCAAACAGCGAAATCCATGTAGAAACGGTGAACATGTCGGCGATTTGACGGATCCGGCCGGACGGCCTAGCGGGGCGGACGGACGAACGCACCGGAAAGCATAAGCGGCAGGCCCCGACCGCAAAGGGTCGATTCCTGCCGCTAACCTGTTCGATGCCCGTATGCCGCGGTGATGCCGCAGGCCGCGGTCAATCGGTACGGCCGGAGCCGCCGCTTCCGTTCAGCGCCGCGTCCACCTCGATCGCGCGATCCAGGAACCGCTCGATTTCGGGCTTCGTCTTGCGCAGCTTGCTGACGAACCGGACGATCTCCCGTCCGTTCCGGAACGCGATGAAGCTCGGAATGCCGTAAACCTGCAGCTCGATGAGCTCATCAAGCATCGCGTCGCGGTCGACTTCCAGGAAGGTGATCCGGTCCCGGTAAGCCTCCTCGATCTCCCCGAAGAACAGGTCGAGGTACCGGCAATCCGGGCACCAGTCCGCCTTGAACACCGCGACGGTCAGTTCGTCCCGTCCGATCCGGTTGCGGAAATCTTCGGCATTTAACGCTTTGTCCATCGGTTCACGCTCCTTCCGACCGGCCTGGCCGGGCGGCGCTTCGGCCGCCCTCCGGTTATCCGCCGTGATCCGGAACCGGTCAGGATCGGATCAGTTTCACGACGTCGCGCGAGAGGATCAGCACTTCCCAGTCATCACCGTCGATGTCCCATTCCATCGTGCCGCCGAGCGTCGCGAGCAGGCTGTCGCCCGGCACGTAGGCTACGCCGTCGATCAGGACGACCGGATAGGGCCATTCCTCGGTCTCGCCGTTCACGACGGCCCGGCTGCTGCCGACCTGCAGCACGATCTGTTTGCCGGTGGCGTCGTCGTTCACGGTGATGGTCTTCGTGGCGTGGTCCCAACCGACTTCGGCTTCGAAATACTCCGCCACCGAGCGCAGCGGCACGAGGGTCTGGCCGTCCGGCGACTTGATCGGCGCCCGCTCGTCGATGTCGGGGAAAAGCCAAAGCTCCTGCTCTCCCACGCCCATATTCGCCAAAAGCTTGTACAGACCGGTGCCCCGGAAGAAGCGGAGCGTGTCCGCCGTCGACCAGTCTTCCATTTCTTCGACCGTCACGCCGCCTTCCACCGTCGTCGCGTCGATCGCCACATCGCCATTAATATTCCACAATTCTTGCGAATAGTAAATCCGGATGCCTTCCAATCCGGCGAGCGATTCTTCTTCGGCCAGCTCGGCCAGCTTCTTCCCGTCCGGACGGAAGTTGACTTCCACGTCCTGCCTGCGGATGTCGAGCTTGCCGTCGACGTACAAATCGGCGCTGACGGTCAGGTTCTCGCCGAATATCTCCCTGGCCAGTTCGGGTTCCGTGGTCTCCAGATAAGCCAGCGACAGGGAAGCCATCTGCAGCATCTCGACGAATTCATCCTCGTTCAGGCCGAAGTCCGCTTGCCCTTCGTCGTCCGTAGGCCCGAATTCGCCGAACAGCCCCGCGCTTTCCCGGATGTACGTCTCGATCGCGCCGATGAACGCCCGGAGGCCTTCCTTGTCTTCGGTCAGCGCCTTGAGGTACGATTTCAGCCACTCCAGCAGTTCCGCGCCGTCGAACCGGACGCCGATCTTCGTGAGCTTGAGCTCCTCTCCGCCCACCTTGACAGGCGCGTTCAGCTCCACCGAAATATCGGACACGTTCGGCATGTTGCCGATCAGATATCCGTTCGCGGAATCCGCGGCCTTGAGCGCCATCTCCTGAAGCTCGAGCTGTTGTTCCGGCGTCAGGACGGCTCCCGGGAACTCTTCCTGCATGGCGGCCATGTCGATCACGATCGGTGCGGCCGCGCCGTCCAGCTCCATGACCATGATCGTACCGGCCTGCCGGATTCCGAATCCGATTCCGATATCCCCGAGCGTCAGTTTCCCGCGCATCGAGGCGTTCACCGGATCCTTGACCTTGATCTCGTCAAGCTCGAACTTTACATGGGTGAGCAGCGGGACGAACGAAGCGGATTCCTCGTCTTCGGCCGCGATCTCGTCCAGCAGGTCCTCGCTCAGCTTCACATCGAGCTCGAACACCATGCTGCCTTCGTACGCCTTTACATGCTGCGACTGCTTGAGCACGGAGTTCAGATCGACTCCCTGCACCGACTCGCAGCCCGCGGCGAACAGAAGCAGAGCTGACAGTACCAATCCGAGCCATTTCTTCAACCGCATGTCTTCCGTGTTTCTCCTCTCTCGAAATAATGGGGCAGCAGTTCGATATTACCACAAATCCCGGGGGTTTGTAAGGTATCTGTAATAAAAAAGATGCTCGTGTTAAGCGTTTTCCGGCTCACCGTGACGGCTACCCGGCATGTGCCGCCAACATGCAAATGCCGTATCAGCATGACCGGATCTTCTCTCCCGCATCAGTATCTGATCCAAAAACGGCTGTATACGCCGACCGCTTCCATCAGCTCTTCATGCGTGCCCCGTACCGCGAACACGCCCCGGTCGACCACCAGAGCCCGCCGGATCGTGGACAAACGATGGGCGACCACGATCGTCGTCCTGCCCGCCATCAGCCGCCGAAGCGCCTGCAGGACGGCTTGCTCCGACTCGGAAACGAGGGAGGGCGGTCGCCTCATCCGGCAACAGAAGCGGCGCGTTCTTCAATATTGCCCGGGCAATGGCGATTCGCTGCTTCTGGCCGCCGGAGAGCCGCTCTCCGTTCGCCGGCCATCACCCGACAGCCGCCCGCCGCCGCGTCCGGACCGGCATCGCCTGGTTCACATCGGCACTACATGGTCCATGCCGGCACCGCCGCCGCGGGTCCATTCCCCGCTTTACGTCCGGACAGGCGGAAATTGCCGTCCCGTTCTTTATTAAAAATTTCGCGCAGCAGATTCATTGCTTGCCGGTCGAACACGCCGTCGCCGGTCACGCCGTTCCGGTTTCCGGTCACGAAGAAGGCCGCGCTAGCGCGCCCGCAGGCGGAGCAGCGGCCTGAACAGCTTCTTCAGCGGTCCCGGGAACGATGCCGCGTCTTCCTGCGTGACCGCGCCGAACAGCACCATGAGCGCGAGATAGGCCGCGCCCGAGGCGGCGCAGGAGGCGGCCGCCGTGAAGAAGCAGGCCAGCTTGTACGGCAGGGCGTCCATCAGGCGCAGGCCGGCCGTGTCGATGCCGTATCCCGCGGCGAACGCCGCCAGCACGGCTCCCAGATACGGCAGCCAGCGCCGGCCCAGCACGGCGATCGGAACCACCTTGCGGATCGACAGCACGTTGAACCCGCCGATCCAGAGGAAGCCGATCGTCGACGCGAGAATGAGGCCGTACACGCCGAGCAGGGGGCCGAACAGGACGCTCAGCGCCGCCTTGACCGCCATGCCGGTCAGCGTGTGGTACATCGCCTGGCGCGGCTTTCCGAGGCCGAACAGCGTCGAGTTCGTCGTCATCATGACGATTTGCAGCACCGTGCCGGCCGTCAGCGCGGCGACGACGCCGCTGCCGCCCGGCGTATAGAGCAGCCCGGTGACGGATTCGGCGGCGGCGGTGAGCGCGAGCGCCAACGGCACGCCGGTGAAGATCACGATGCGCAGCACGAGCGACGCCTGGCGGCTCACTTCCCGCATGTCGCCCGTCGCGTAAGCCGACGAGATGACCGGGATGATCGACTGGCTGAGCGCGACGGCCAGGATCGGCGGAATGCCCGCGATCGTCTGCGCCTTCATCCCGAGCGCGTCGAGCGCCGCGTTCGTCAGCTCGCGGGAGCCGTAGTAGCCTTCCGTCAGCCGGTAGAAAAACTGCGTGTCGAAGTAATAGAAAAACTGCACCGTCATCGACGTCAAAACGATCGGCACGGACAGGCGGAAGATTTCGCCGTAAATCTCGCGGTACCGCAACATCCGCCCGCCGCTTCGATCATGGGCCCCGGCCCCCCGGCGATCCGCCGCATCCGCGCGGCGCAGCTTCACCGTATAGCCGAGCATGACGGCGAATGCGCCGACGGCGCCGAAGATCGTGCCCGCCGAAGCGGCGGCGGCGATCCGCTCGTCGCCGTAGCCGAAGCTGTACAGCGCGAACGCGAGCGAGACGCTCGTCACGACGCGCGCGATCTGCTCGACGATCTGCGAGACGGCGCCCGCCGTCATGAACTGCCGTCCCTGGAAATACCCGCGCATGATCGCGATGACCGGGAACAGGAGAAGCGCCGGCGCGATCGCGCGGATCGATGCCGCCGCGCCCGGGTTGTCATGCGCGAGCAGCGGCGCCAGCGCGTACAGCCCGCCCGACACGACGACGCCCGTCGCGATGCCGAACAGCAGCGCGGCGCGGTAGATGCCCTCCGCCTCCGCGAACCGCCCCTGCGCGTGCCGCTCCGCGATCATCTTGCTGATCGCGCTCGGAATGCCCGCCGTCGCGACGACGAGGAGCAGCAGATAGATGTTGTTCGCCGCCGTGAAATAGGCGCCGCCCGCCTCCTCCAGCATGTAGTCGAGCGGGACCCGCTGGAATATGCCGAGGAAACGGGCGATGAGCGCGGCGGCGGCCAGAATGACCGTGCCCCGGATCAGGGAATCTTTCTTCAGGCTCACGTTCTCCATTCCTTCGAAGTCCGGCCGCGGGGCCGGACGGGTTGGACGGGACGGCCGCCTTCAGCCCTTGATCGGCTCGAGCGGCTTCACGTTGCCGCGCACCGGCTTCGCCGCGCCGGCGGGCGCCGCCCAGCGAACGGCGTTCCGGATCACCTGCAGAATCTGCGGATTGTGGTACGTCGGGTACGTCTCGTGGCCGGGCCGGAAATAGAAGATCCTTCCCTGCCCGCGGTAGAACGTGCACCCGCTGCGGAACACTTCGCCTCCCTCGAACCAGCTGATGAAGATCAGCTCGTCCGGCGCCGGGATGTCGAAGTGTTCCCCGTACATCTCCTCGTGTTCGATCGTGATGGATTCGGGGAGCCCCGCGGCGATCGGATGCGCGGGGTTCACGACCCAGAGCCGCTCCTTCTCGTTCGCCTCGCGCCATTTCAGATCGCACGACGTGCCCATGAGGCGGCGGAAAATTTTCGAGAAATGGCCCGAATGCAGCACGATGAGCCCCATGCCGTCCAGCACCCGGCGATGGACGCGGTCGACGATCGCGTCCTCGACCTTGTCGTGGGCCATGTGGCCCCACCAGATCAGCACGTCGGTCTCGCCGAGCACTTCCTCCGTCAGGCCGTGTTCCGGCTCATCGAGCGTGGCGGTGCGCACCGAAATGCCGTCCCCCGCGATGCCCCGGGCGATCGCGTTGTGGATGCCGTCCGGATAGATGCGGGCGACTTCTTCATGCTTTTTCTCGTGAAGGAACTCGTTCCATACCGTGACGCGAATCATGCGCCGGCCTCCTCCGTCAGGTAAGGTTTGTTCAGAACAACACCCAGATCAGGAACAAAAGGATCATCACCGCCTGCAGCACGATCTTCACGACCGTGTTGGCGAACAGGCCGACGAGCGATCCCCACCCCGCCTTCACGGCCCGGTTCGGATCGGAACCCGCGATCAGCTCGCCGATGACGGCGCCCAGGAACGGGCCGATGACGAGCCCGAACGCGGGGATGACGAACGGACCGACGATCACGCCGATCGTGCTGCCGATGACCGACGCCCGCGAACCGCCGTATTTCCGAACCCCCCAGGCGTTCACCGCGTAGTCGGCCAGGAACAGCGCGGCGACGATGAGGGTCTGGATCGTCCAGAACAGCCAGCCGAACGGCTCGAACGAGACCAGAAATCCGTAGACGAAGAACGCGGCGTAAATCGCGAGGGCGCCCGGCAGCACCGGGAAGACGGCGCCCGCCATCCCGACGGCGAACAGCAGGATGACGATGATCCAGGCCACAATCTCCGGCCACATGAGGACTCAGCCCCGCAACACGTAATGTTCGATCAGATGCGCGACGCCGTCTTCATTGTTGCCGGGCAGCACGATGTCCGCCGCCTCCTTCACCCGTTGCTGCGCGCCGCCCATCGCGGCGCCGAGCCCGGCCGTGCGGATCATCGACAGGTCGTTCAGGCTGTCGCCGGCCGCGGCCGTCTCGGCCGGATCGATGCCGAGCAGATCGCACAGTTCGATCAGCGCGGCGCCCTTCGAGACGCCGGACGGATTCAGCTCGATGTTCGCGGGCGAAGAATTCGATATTTCAAATCCGCCCCAGCTTTCCGCCGTCCTGCGGATCTCGTCGAGAACCGCGGCGTTTTCCTCGTAATAACCGAACTTCAGCCAAACCTTGCTCCGGACGGCATCCTCCGGCTCCACCCAGCGTTCCCGGTTGTAGACGCCGTCCGTCGCGTACGCCCAGTACCATACGCCCCGCTCCAGCGCCAGCTCGCGCAGGCGAAGCACGTCCTCCGCCTGCATCGGGGTCCGCCGGTGCAGATCGTGCGGCCGGCGCCAGATCTCGCCGCCGTTCACGGTGATCATCGGCGTCGTGAGGCCGAGCAGCTCCGTGTACGGAAGCACGTGCTGCACGCCCCTTCCCGTCGCGAGGCAGACGATGACGCCCGCATCCAGCGCGCGGCGGATCGCCGCGGCGTTGCGCGGGCTGACCTCCTGGCGGTCATTGAGCAGGGTGCCGTCCATATCCAGCGCTACGAGTCGAATCTTGGCCATACCCTTCTCCTTCCCAGGTTCCTCCGCTATTGTAACACAACCGGCGGCATTCGGAGAAACGGCTCCTTCCGCCCGGAACAAAAAAGCGCAAAAAATGCACAAAAAAGGCGCAAAAAAAACGGCGGACCTCCCCGGCCGGTCATCGCCGGAGACGGTCTGCCGACAGTCTGCCGAATGCAGCGATTCAGGATGACTTGCTGCGGTTGTAGATGTCGAACGCAACGGCGAGCAGCAGCACCAGCCCCTTGATCGCCTGCTGCCAGTCGACGCCGATCCCGAGGATCGACATGCCGTTGTTCATGACGCCCATGACGAGGCCGCCGATGACCCCGCCGATCACGGTGCCGACGCCGCCGGACATGGAGGCACCGCCGATGAAGCACGCCGCGATCGCGTCCAGCTCGAAGTTGGTGCCGGCCTTCGGGGTGGCCGCGTTCAGGCGGGCGGCGAACACGAGGCCGGAAAGCGCGGCCAGCGTGCCCATGTTGACGAACACCCAGAACGTCACCCGCTTCGTCTTGACCCCGGACAGCATCGCCGCCTTCTCGTTGCCGCCCATCGCGTAGATGTGCCGGCCGATCACCGTCCGGTTGGCGACGAACGTGTACAGGAAGATGAGGACGAGCAGCACGATCAGGATGTTCGGGATGCCTTCATAGCTCGCCAGCACATAGATGAACAGATTCAGGGCGGCGGCGAGGATGACCAGCTTCGCGATGAAGTAGGCGAACGGCTCCGTTTCGAACCGGTACCGGATGTCCGACAGCCGCTTGCCCCATTCCAGCGCGATGAGCAGCAGCGACAGCAGGATGCCGATCAGGATGCTGAGCAGATGAATCCCCCGCCCGCCCGGAATATCCGGGATGAAACCGGAACTGAGCGCGCGGAACGCGTCGGGGAACGGCCCGATGGACTGGCCCTCGAGCACCAGCATCGTCAGCCCGCGGAACATCAGCATGCCCGCCAGCGTCACGATGAACGACGGGACCCGCACGTAGGCGACCCAGAAGCCCTGCCAGGCGCCGATCAGCGCGCCGAGCAGCAGCGACAGGAAGATCGCGGCCGCGAACGGCACGTTCATCTCGACCATCAGGATCGCGGCGACGGCGCCGACGAAGGCCGCCACGGACCCGACCGACAGGTCGATGTGCCCGCTGATGATGACCAGCATCATGCCGATCGCCAGCACGAGAATGTGGCTGTTCTGCAGAATCAGGTTCGTCACGTTGAGCGGCTTGAACAGAATGCCGTCCGTCAGGATCTGGAACAGCAGCATGATCGCGAGCAGCGCGACCAGCATGCCGTATTGCCGGATGTTGGCCTTGAGCAGATTAACGACCGTTTGCAACAATGTCGCCCTCCATTCGCGCCATGAGTCGCATGATGGTTTCCTGGTCGGCCTTTTCCCGCGGCAGCTCCCCGGTGATGCGGCCATCGCTCATGACATAGATCCGGTCGCACATGCCGAGCAGCTCCGGAAGCTCCGAAGAGATGAGCAGAATCCCCTTTCCCTCGCCGGCCAGCTGATTGATGATCGTGTAGATCTCGTATTTCGCGCCGACGTCGATGCCGCGGGTCGGTTCATCCAGGATGAGCACGTCCGGTTCGGTGAAAATCCATTTGCTGAGGACGACCTTCTGCTGGTTGCCGCCGCTCAGATTCATGACGGTCTGCCGAATGCTCGGCGTCTTGATGTTCAGCCGCTGCCGGAAGCCTTCGACCTCCAGGTTCTCCCGCCGCTCGTCGATGACGCCGCGCCGGGCCACCTTCCGCAGCCCGGCGAGCGTCGTGTTGCGCCGGATGTCCTGGATCAGGACGAGGCCGTAATGCTTCCGGTCTTCGGTCACGTAGGCGATGCCGTTCCGGATGGCGGCGGGGATGTCGGGGAGCTCCACGGGCTTTCCGTTCTTCAGAATCTGGCCGCTGATTCTCTTGCCGTACGCCCTGCCGAACAGACTCATCGCGAGCTCCGTCCGTCCGGCGCCCATGAGCCCGGCGATGCCCACGACTTCGCCCCGGCGGATATGGAAGCTGACGTCCTTGATCACCCGGCGGTCCGGCTGCCGGGGGTGATACACGTTCCAGTTCCGCACCTCGAAGATCGTCTCGCCGATGTTCGGCGTCCGTTCCGGATAGCGGTGCTTCAAATCCCGTCCGACCATGCCCCGGATGATCCGGTCCTCCGTGATCTCGTCCCGGGCCATGTCGAGCGTCTCGATCGTCTCGCCGTCCCGCAGGATCGTGATGGAATCCGCGACCTGGACGATCTCGTTCAGCTTGTGGGAAATGAGGATGGAGGTCAGCCCGCGCGCCTTGAACGACCGGAGCAGCCGAAGCAGATTCTCGCTGTCGTGCTCGTTGAGGGCGGAGGTCGGCTCGTCCAGGATGAGCAGCCTGACGTTCTTGCTGAGCGCCTTCGCGATTTCCACAAGCTGCTGCTTGCCGACGCCGAGATCCATGACGCGGGTGTTCGGCGACTCGTCCAGCCCGACCAGATCCATCAATTCCCGCGCGCGCGCGTACGTCTCGCGCCAGTTGATCACGCCCCGCCGGGCGCGCTCGTTGCCGAGGAAGATGTTCTCCGCGATCGACAGGTACGGACTGAGCGCCAGCTCCTGGTGGATGATGACGATGCCCTGCCGCTCGCTGTCCCGGATGTCCCGGAACTGGCAGAGCCGGCCCTGAAAGTACACTTCACCCTGATAGGTGCCGTAAGGGTAGACGCCGCTGAGCACCTTCATGAGCGTCGATTTTCCGGCCCCGTTCTCTCCCATGAGCGCGTGGATTTCGCCTTCCCGGACCTTCAGGTTCACGTTGTTCAGCGCCCGGACGCCGGGAAACGTCTTCGTGATCCCGCGCATTTCCAGCAGGATGTCTGTCATTGGACGATTCACTCCTTCGCGGAAACGATTTCGCGGGCGCGCCCTTTCAGGGCCGCCGCGAAACCGTTTCCGTCCGGATTCCCCATGAAGGTCAACGGATCATTTCAGTTGATCCTCGGTGTAATAGCCGCTGTCGATCAGCACTTCCTTGTAGTTGGACTTGTCGACGAGGACGGGCTCGAGCAGGTACGACGGCACCACCTTCACGCCGTTGTCGTAGGTCGTCGTGTCATTCACTTCCGGCTCCTCGCCCTTGAGCACCGCTTCCGCCATCTCCACCGCCTTCTTCGCCAGCTCGCGGGTGTCCTTGAAAATCGTGGACGTCTGTTCGCCGGCGATGATCGACTTGATCGACGCGAGCTCCGCGTCCTGGCCCGTGATGACCGGCATCGGCTTGTCGGCCGAACCGTATCCGACGCCCTTCAGGGACGAGATGACGCCGATGCTGATGCCGTCATACGGCGACAACACCGCATCCACGCGCTCGGTGGTGTAGTAGGCGCTGAGCAGGTTGTCCATCCGCGCCTGCGCCGTCGCGCCGTCCCAGCGGAGCGTCGCCACCTGGTCGAAGTCCGTCTGCCCGCTCCTGACCACGAGCTGGCCGTTGTCGATGTACGGCTGCAGCACGCTCATCGCGCCGTCGAAGAAGAAGTAGGCGTTGTTGTCGTCGGGCGATCCGGCGAACAGCTCGATGTTGAACGGTCCCTTGCCTTCCTTCAGTCCGAGGGCCTGTTCGATGTAGGACCCCTGCAGCACGCCGACCTTGAAGTTGTCGAAGGTCGCGTAGTAGCTGACATGGGGCGTCTTGCGGATCAGCCGGTCATAGGAGATGATCTTGATGCCCTGGCTGTTCGCTTTTTCGAGGACGTTGGTCAGCGATTCCCCGTCGATCGCGGCGATGACCAGCACGTCCACGCCCTTCGTGATCATGTTCTCGATCTGCGAAACCTGGTTCTCGACGATGTCCTCCGCGTACTGCAGATCAACCTTGTAGCCGCGCTTCTCGAATTCCGCCTTCATGTTGTTGCCGTCATGCACCCATCGTTCCGAGGACTTCGTCGGCATCGCGATGCCGATGAACCCGGCTTCGCCGCCGCTGCCGCCGGAGCCGCCGCCGCACGCGGAAACCGCCAGCGCCGCGACGAGCAGCAGGATCAGATTCAGGATGCGTTTTCGTTTCATCCGGTCTACCCCTTTCCCTGTCGCTTCGGTATGGTGTACGACCGTATCGTAACGCGGGGCGGCCGTCCCGGTCTTTCCAAAAACCCGACGCGAATTTTCAAAATTTCAACAAACGTCGTGCGGCCAAACCCGGACGATGCATGGCGCAGAGCCGCCGGTGCGGACAAAAAAATCCCCCTTCCGGGGGATGATGCCGGACGGCTCAACGCTCGTCCGCTTCGTCCGCCTCCGTCCCGCCCTTCCGGTATTGGACGGGGGAGACGCCGAACATTTTCCTGAACGCGGTGCTGAAATAATGCTGGCTCACGTAACCCACGCTTTCGGCGATCTCGTGGATCGGAAGATCCGTTCCGGTCAACAGGCGCGTCGCCTTCTCCATGCGCATCATCGTCACGAGGCTGTTGAACGGCGCTCCGAGCTCCTGCTTCAGGATGCGGCTCAGGTAAACGGGCGACACGCGCAGCTCGGCGGCCGCCGCTTCCAGGGTCAGCTCCGGATCGGCGAACCGCTCGCGGATCAGCGCCCGGGCGCGCTTCACGATCGGCGACAGGCGCGCTTCCCGGCTGACGGCGGACCGGGCGCGCCTCAGCGCCGCGCCGGCTTCGGCCGGATCCCGGCCGGCCGGTTCGAGATGGACCTGGACGGTCAGCTTCAGATATTGCTGCACCGCCTGCTCGATCCCGCTCGCCAGCGCCGGCGGCACATCGTCCCAGATGATCAGCAGGATGAGCCCGGTGGCGTCCCGGAAGATCAGATGCTCCGCCGCGCCCAGCAGTTCCGACGTGACGTTCTCGATGGCGTACAGCATCAGCTGGCGCTCGGATTCGGTCCTCGGGGATTGGCCCGTGTCGAGCTCCGGCCAGCGGATCGCCATGACCCATTCGGGCGGTCGTTCGGGCAGCTCCAGGAACCGGAGCTGGTCGGCGATCTCGTCGCGGCCGAGCGCCCCCTCCATCCATTCCAGGCAGAACCGCTCCCGGAGCAGCGGCAGGTTCTTCCGGATCTGCGCGGCCGCCGCTTCCATGTAGGCCTTCTGCCGCTCCTCCCGCTCCAGCATGTCCCGGACGCGCGTCATGATTCTCGTCAGCTCTCCCGGATTCGTCGGCTTCAGCACATATTCCTGGACGCCGAGCCGGATGGCCTCCCGCGCGTATTCGAACTCGTCATGGCCGGTGATGATGACGACGACACACGACGGGCGCCGCTCCCGGATCAGCCGGATCAGATCCAGCCCGTGCATGATCGGCATGTTCAGATCGACGAGCATGACGTCCGCCCCATGCCGTTCCGCAAGTTCGAGCGCCTCTTCGCCGTCTTCCGCTTCGGCGCAGACTTCCATGCCGAGCGACTCCCAGTCCACCGAGTCGCGGATGCCTTCCCGGATGATGGCTTCGTCATCGGCGATCAGCACCTTCCAGCGCCGCTTCACGGCCCCTCCTCCTCCCGACAGGCAGCGGTATCCTCCGGCAGCGCGGGATGGATGACGGTCACCGTCGTGCCCTCGCCGCGCGCGCTGTCGATCACAAGCCCGTACCGTTCGCCGAACGTCAGCCGCAGCCGTTCATGGACATTGATGAGCCCGAATCCCCGGTCCCGGCTCCCCGATCCGTCCGCCGCGGCGGATTCCGCTTCGGTGATCAGTTCCCCGGGATCCGGCTCGCGGCCGACCCGGTCCAGCGCCCGCCGCACTTCCGCGAGACGCGCTTCGTCCATTCCCACGCCGTCATCCCGGACCCGGAGCACGAGATCGCCGTCCCGGAGGGACACGTCCACTTCGATGGTGCCGGGCCCGCGCCGCTCCTTGATGCCGTGGTAGATGGAATTTTCCACGAGCGGCTGCAGGATCAGCTTCATCACCGTGTACCGCTCGAGGCCGGGCTCCATGCGGATCGAATAGTTCAGCTTGTCCCGGTAGCGGACCTTCTGGATCTTCAGATAGCTTTCGAGATGTTCGAATTCCTCCGCCAGCGGAATCCGGTCCCTGCCTCCGCTCAGCCCGATCCGGAACAGCCTTGCGAGCGATTCCGCCACTTCCGCCGCGGCCGCCGCGCCCTCCCGGCGCGCCATCCACTGGATCGTATCCAGCGTGTTGTACAGGAAATGCGGCCGGATATGCGCCTGAAGGCTGCGCAGTTCCGCCTCCCGCTTCTGCCGTTCCTTGTGTTTCATGAGCGAGATGAGCCGGTTGATCTGAACGAGCATCCGGTTGAAGCTGCGGCCCAGCATGCCGATTTCGTCGTGCCGTTCGCCGATGAAGCGGGTCAGGAGATCCCCCGATTCCGCCTTCTGCATGAAGGAAATGAGCTGCCCGATGGGGCGGGAGATCGTGCGGGACAGGTAATACGAAGCCGCAATCCCGAACAGGCAGACGAGAAAGACGAAGCTGACGATGTAGAACTGGATTTCCCGCATTTCCGGGATCGATTCGCGCGCCGGGAACACCCCGATCGTCGTCCAGCCGGTGAAGGGCGATTTGACGTAGATGAACTGGAATCTTCCGCTGTCCGTGTCCCGGTAGACCGAACCCGACGTTCCCCCGAACCAGTCGGGCCTGACGCTGCTGATCGGCAGATTGGAGGGCGCGTACACGGGCTCTCCCTCACTGTCGATCACCATGAGATAGCCGTTGCGGCCGAGGCGCACGTTCTTGAGCTCCTGCGCGATCACCCGCAGCTTCAGGTCGATGAGCACGACGCCGAGCACGTTCTGGGTGTCGGGATCGAGCACCGCCCTGGCGACCGAGATCACCTCGTCATCCCGGTAATTGACGTGGCTGGCCACCTGTCTGCCCTCGGGACGCCCGACGATCGTGAAAATGCCGTCCCGCCGCACCGCCTCCTCGTACCACGGTTCCCGGGACAGCCGGTAGCCTTCCCTGACGTACAGCTCGTTGCTGATCGATTCGCCCGTGCTGCCGGCGATCAGGATACCGGCAACCTCCGTGTAGAGCGTGCCGATCGTCCGCATCAACTGGCGGATTTCGTAATGGTCGTTCGCCTTCGCCTCCGGTCCTTCCGTGCCGTCCAGAAACCGCCGCACATCCGGATTGTCGGAGACCATGTACGTGATGTTCTGGAGACTCACGGCATAATGCTCCAGCGAGCGGTTCACTTTGGCGATGAGCTGCAGCGTGTTTTCCACGGCCTGCCGTTCCAGCACGCGGTCCACCGAAAAGTGGATGAGCACGCCGATGCAGATCGCCGGCAGGATGCCGATGAGCAGAAAAAGGGCGATCAGCTTGTAGCGGATCGGCCAGTTGTTGATTTCCAGCCATACGCGCATGGCGTTCACCTGCCGCCGATCGTCCGTCACTTCACGTAATAGTCGTCGACGTTCTCGCGGGTGACGACGGAAATCCCCGTATCCACATAGACGGGCAGCGGGGAGGCGTCCGCCGTCTGTCCGCGGTCGGGCGTCACGATGCCGTGATGGAGATGGAACAGGAAGACGAGCGACCAGTAGCCCATGTTCCACGTGCCCTGGGCCAGCGTGGCGTCGATGTCGCCCTGGCGGATCAGGTCCAGCGTCACCTTGTCCGTGTCGAACGCGATCACCTTCACCTCGTGCTTCCGCTGCCTCATCCGGACCGCGTCCGCGACGCCGACGCCGCCGACCGCGTCGGTATTGAAGATCCCCTTCAGATCCGGATGGGCGTCGAGGATGGCGAGCGCCGCGTCCCGGGAGACGATGACGTCTCCCTTGCCGTCTTCGATCGCCACGATGCTCATGTCCGGAAATTCCGCACGGATCGTGTCGCGAAAGCCGTTGGTGCGTTGCTGGTGGTTGAGCTGGTTGGGAAGGGTGATGACGCCGACTTTGCCTTTGCCCCCGATCAGCCGGGCCATCGTCCGGGCCGCCGTCACGCCCGCGTTGTAGTTGTCCGTGGCCAGGAGCGAGTAAGCTTTGCTGTCCGGAGCTCCGGCATCAAACAGGACGACCGGAATCCCCGCGTCGACCGCCTTGTCGATCGAAGGTGTAAGCGCTTCCGGATTTTTCACGGTGAGGGCGATACCCGCCGGTTTCTGGGCGATCACCTGCTCCAGCACGGTCACCTGCTCCCGTGCGTCATATTGGGTCGAACCCCGGTACTCCACCGAGACGCCCAGCTTCTCCGCCGCGTCCTCGAACCCCTTGATCACGCTCTTCCAATAATCAATGCCGGACTGGAACGTCACCATGACGTATTTCTCGTCGATGCTGCCGACCAGGCCGGCCGGTTCGCCGGACCGGGCCGACAGATTCTGGCCGTAGAAGAAATTGAGGGCATACAGAACATAGGCACCGATGATGACCAGATAGAGAAGCAGCAATTTCTTCATGGGCGGACCCCCGTCCTGTTCCCGGATCAGTCCCCGTCCTGCGTTCCGGCATGGTCCGGTCCGCCGGCGTTCCGGCCGGCTTCGCCGCCGTTCGCTCCCGCGCCCTCGGCGCCGCCGCCCGAATCCTGCGGCTCCTCCCGCCGCTCGGGAGGCGTCGCCTGCGGCGGTTG
>NZ_LZRU01000018.1 GCF_002159085.1 Thermobacillus sp. ZCTH02-B1 | reverse complement strand
CTCCGTCAGCATTCGGAAGTTGCTAAGGGACGTTATACGACCGACCAAAGGATACGTTAACGGGATGATCCGGTTGCTTAGGGGGCCGTGGCAGAGTAGCACAACGGGCATGGCATTGAAAGGGCTTGGAGGATACTAATACCAGAAAAATGAATCGCCAATCCCATAAGGAAGAAGATCAAAAGCGCTTACAAGGGAAAGGTTCTTTTCAAGTTCGCATCCAGAATCCAAAAAAGGTGCCCACACTAGCTTGACTCAGGCATCCGTCGAACGGCATTTGCAGAAAGCCGGATTGTTCATTAAGCTTAAGGTGAGAACGCCATTTTCCATCGGAATGGCAGGCAGGGAGTCGACGTTCCGATCATGGACAGGCCCGACGCGCATCCGCCGCTTGAAGCCGGCGAACGGCTCGATGATCTGCTCACGCGGGATATGAAAATCATCCAGAATCCGGAGGTGTTCAGCTTCTCGCTGGACGCGGTGCTGCTCGCCCGCTGGGCGGCGGTGCCGCCGCGGGGACGCGTGCTCGATCTGTGCACGGGCAACGGCATTGTGCCGCTGCTGCTTGCGACGAGGACGGAGGCGTCGATCGACGGCGTCGAAATCCAGCCGCGGCTCGCGGACATGGCCCGCCGGAGCGTGGCGCTCAACGGCCTCGGGCACCGGATCGCGATCATCGAGGCCGATCTGCGCGAGTGGTCGAAACAGCCCGAATCGCGCGGCGTCTACGACGCGGTGACGATCAATCCTCCCTATCTGCCGCGCGGGTCGGGGGATTTCAAGGAAAATCCGTACAAGGCGGTGGCCCGCCACGAGATCGCCTGCACGCTTGAAGATGCCGTGTCGGCGTGTGCGGCGGCGGTGCGAAGCGGCGGCCGCGTCGCGATGGTGCACCGCCCGTCGCGGCTCGCGGACATCATGGGGACGCTGCGCCGCCACCGGCTTGAACCGAAGCGGATGCGGCTCGTCCACCCGAGGCGGGAAGCGGCGGCGAACATCGTGCTGATCGAGGCGCTCAAGGACGGCAGACCCGAGCTCCGGGTCGAGCCGCCGCTCGTCGTCTACGAACCGGACGGGCGCTACACGGATGAATTGCTGGATATATTTTATGGTAGAAAAACGGAATTGCGGTGTGCGGCCGCGGCGCCGGAGGAGGAGGGAACCTGATGGACGCCAAACCCGGGACAAGACCGAAGCGGGACGGCGCGGCGGCCGGAAACCCGGACGACGTGCGGGGCGCCGGGCCGGGCGTAAGGGTCCAGCGGAGCTTCGAGGAGCGGGATCGGCCCGGCACGCTTTACCTCGTGGCGACGCCGATCGGCAATCTGGAGGACATGACGATGCGCGCGATCCGCACGCTCCGGGAGGCCGACCTGATCGCGGCCGAGGATACGCGCCAGGCGCGGAAGCTGCTCTCGCACTTCGGCATCCGGAACCGGCTCGTCAGCTATCACGAGCACAACAAGGATGCGAGCGGTCCGGAGCTGATCCGGCTGCTGGAGGAAGGCCGCAGCATCGCGCTGGTCACCGACGCGGGCACGCCCGCCGTCTCCGACCCCGGCGCGGAGCTGGCGGCCGAGGCGGCGGCGCGCGGCATTCCGGTCGTGCCGATTCCCGGCGCGAATGCGGCCTTGTCCGCGCTCATCATCTCGGGACTCGAGACGCGCCGGTTCCTGTTCGCCGGCTTCCCGCCCCGCGACCGGAAGGGGATGATCCGGTTTTTGGACAGCCTGGAGACGGAGCCGGGGACGATCATTCTGTACGAATCGCCGCATCGCGTGCTGAAGACGCTGGAGGCGCTGGCCGGCCGGTGGGGCGGCCGGCGCATGGCGCTCGTGCGCGAGCTGACGAAGCTTCACGAGGAAGCGGTGCGGGGCACGGTGGCCGACGTGCGGGATTATGCCGCGGCGCATCCGCCGGTCGGCGAATGCGTCCTCGTCATCGAGGGAGCGGCGGAGCGCCCGGCCGGCGGAGCGGAGGAAGGCGACTGGTGGAAACCTCTGACGCCTGCCGCGCATGTTGCCCATTACGAAGGACTGGGTTTGGACCGCAGGGAAGCGATGAAGCGGGCGGCGGCGGACCGCGGGTTGAAGAAGCGCGACCTGTACGCGGCCCTGCTGGCCGAAGCGGACGCCGGTCCGGACAAGCCCTGACGGGGCGAAAAAAAAACCTTCCCGGCCGGCATCCGGCTCGGGAAGGCGCGAAAAGGAGTAAAAAAAGGTTAGAATGATCCAGGCAATGAAAAGTCCGTGCCGCTTCCGGACATCAGTTGCCGGCGGGCACGGGCAGCTCGGCAATGCACTCGTGGCAGACGATCTTGCCCTTGAAATATGTGACATTCTCGGCATTGCCGCAGAAGATGCAGGCCGGTTCATACTTCTTCAGCATGATGCGTTCCCCGTCGACATAGATTTCAAGGGCGTCCTTCTCGCCGATGCCGAGCGTGCGGCGCAATTCGATCGGAATGACGACACGACCCAGTTCGTCGACCTTGCGTACAATGCCAGTGGATTTCATCATGATGATTCGAGCTCCTCTCAAGCGATTCAACATGATTCGACATGGTTCAACTTTTTCTGCTAATTATAGTACCAACCATTCCCATAACAGTCAACAGAAAATAACAGGAAATTTTCGGCGACATTCGTTAGGAACGGCAAGCTAAAGCGTATTCTTCCTTTTTTCCGGGCATATGGAGGCGATCTTAAGAGATAATCAGGATTTCGACATAAATCGACATTTCTTCGACAATTCCGACATGAACCTGTCGAAAGAGGTGGGTGCCGCGTGCGTCACGAGCTGCCCGAAGAGAAGGTGTTCAAGGATCCCGTCCACAAGTACATCTATGTTCAGGACCGGATCATCTGGAACCTCATCAACGCGAGGGAATTCCAGCGCCTCCGGCGGATCCGCCAGCTCGGCACGTCGTATCTGACGTTCCACGGCGCCGAGCACAGCCGGTTCTCCCATTCCCTCGGCGTCTACGAGATCACGCGCCGGATCATCTCCCAGTTCGAACGGCTGGGTGATGCGGACTGGCCGAAGGAGGAACGGCTGACCGCGCTGTGCGCCGCCCTGCTGCACGACGTCGGGCACGGGCCGTTCTCGCATTCGATCGAGGCGGTGTTTGACACGCACCACGAGGAATGGACATGCCGCCTGCTGCTGGAGGACACGGAGCTGAACCGCGTCCTGCGGGAAGTGGCGGCCGACTTTCCGGAACGGATCGTGTCGGTCATCCGCAAGACGCATGAGAAGCCGATCGTCGTCAGCCTCGTGACGAGCCAGCTCGACGCCGACCGGATGGATTTTCTGCTGCGGGACGCTTACTATACCGGCACGAATTACGGCACATTCGACATCGACAGGATTTTGCGCGTCATGCGCCCGCACAAGGGTCTGATCGTGGTGAAGGAAAGCGGGATGCATGCCGTCGAAGATTATCTGATGTCCCGGTATCAGATGTACTGGCAGGTCTATTTCCATCCCGTGACGCGCAGCTCGGAGATCATCCTGCGGCTGATATTCCGGCGCGCGAAGGAACTGTACCGCGAAGGCTGGAAGTTCGCGCATCTTCTTCATCCGCTCGGTCGCCTGTTCGACGGCCAGATGACGGCGGATGACTATTTCCGGCTTGACGAGCCGCTGGTGCAGACGCAGTTCATGATGTGGACGGAAGAGAAGGATCCGCTGCTGTCCGACCTGTGCCGCCGGTTCCTGCACCGCAGGCTGTATAAATACACGACGATGGACGAGCCGGATGAAGCGCTGCTGGACAAGGCGCGCGAGGCGCTTCAAGATGCCGGCTTGAACCCGTCCTATCATCTCGAACTGGATTACCCGTACGATCATCCGTATCATGTATACCGGCCGGGCGGCGAAAGCGGCCCGGGAGCGCAGCCGATTCTGCTGCTCGGCGATAACGGCGAACTGTCGGACATCGCGGACCGCTCCGAGATCGTCCGGTCGCTCGCCGGTATCCACCGGGGTCGACACCATCTTTATTACCCGGAAGACTTGCTGCTGAAACACCATGACCGGATGCCGGCCGACATCCGGCGGCTGTTCGGCCTCGCGTGACGGCGGCTTCGGGCACAAACGAAAGGGGAACGAAACATGTTGATCGATTCGCACGCGCATCTGGATTCCCGCAAATTCGACGGTGATCGGGAAGAGGTGATCCGGCGCGCCAGGGAAGCCGGCGTCGAAAAGATCGTCAACATCGGCTTCAACCGCGAGACGATCCCGACGACGCTCGAACTGGCGGAGCGCCATCCGTTCATCTATGCGGCCATCGGCTGGCATCCGGTCGACAGCATCGACCTGCGCGAGGGCGATCTCGAGTGGATCGAATCGCTCGCGAAGCACGAGAAGGTCGTCGCGATCGGCGAAATCGGCCTCGACTACCACTGGGACACGTCGCCGAAGGAAGTGCAGCATCAGGTATTCCGCGAGCAGATCCGGCTGGCCCGGAGGCTCGGCCTGCCGATCGTCATCCACAACCGGGACGCGCACGAGGATGTCGTGCGGCTGCTCCGGGAGGAGCGCGCTTCGGAAGTCGGCGGGGTCATGCACTGTTTCTCGGGCAGCTGGGAAATCGCGAAGATGTGCCTGGACATGAACTTCTATATCTCGTTCGGCGGGCCCGTCACGTTCAAGAACGCCCGGGTGCCGAAAGAGGTGCTCGCGAAGGTGCCGCTCGACCGCCTCATGATCGAGACGGATTGCCCGTATCTGGCGCCGGAGCCATACCGTGGAAAGCGGAACGAGCCCGCCTATGTGACCCATGTGGCGGAAGCGGCCGCCCAAATCAAGGGAATGGACTTACAGGAACTGGTATTTTTGACCGGTCAGAATACTCTGAATTGTTTCCGGATTCGAGATAACTCGGTCTGAGCGGCCGATACGACGACTATGGCCACAAAAAAAGTCGGTTTCCCCGCGAGAAAATTCCGGATAATGCCCTCTGAACCGAAAATAACGCGAATCTCACATTTTGAGCGTTCTTTACAACGCGGGACGCAAGGGGGTATGATGTCTCACAGAACTTTGCTGACAGCCGGGCATTTCCGGACGCGGAGTCTCCCGGCGCCGACGCCGGCCCGGCGGATCCCGCCGGCCGCAACGGACGATTCCCGAAGGGAATCGCCGGAAGAGTTCACCCGAAGGGATTCGCCTCGTGCTTCGACAGGAGAAGCAGAAACCTCTTTCCCCTATTCGCAGCCACGATGGGATACGCTGTCGGCGGCTTTTATTTTTTGAATATTGCGTCTACCGGCGACATAGGTTTCACCAGGGGACAGACGGCGGGGCGTGATTCCGGATGACGGCGGGCATCCCGGAACCCGGGGCCGCGTCAATCGTCATCATGCGTCATTCCATGGCGCCGAGCAAAGTTAAGGAGGACCGAGAACATGGGGAATTTCCTTCCGGAATCCCATGGTACCCGATCCGGCATGACCTTCGCGAAGCGCTGGAAGCATGAGAACGTGCGTCTGATTCTCCTCAGTGCCATCCTCTCCGTCGCGATGACGTTCATGCTGCTCGTGCTGCTCTACGGCACGGCCGACAAACAGATCTCGGTCGTCGTGGACGGCGAGGAGCGGATCGTGACAACGAAGCAATGGGTGCTGGAAAAACTGCTTGACGAGCTCGACATCGAGGTCGGGCCGAACGACGAGCTGTCGAAGCCGCTCAACGCGGCGATCCGGGACGGCGACCGGATTGTCATCAACCAGGCCGTACCCGTTACGGTGGTCGCAGACGGCCGGAAGGTTACGGTCTACCCGACGCGCCGCACGGTCGAGGCCGCGCTCGAGAAGGCGGGTGTCGAAGTGCGCGGCGACGACAAGATTTATCCTTCGCCTGACGCGGAACTTGCGCCGAACATGACGATCGAAGTGGTGCGCGTCGACAGGAAGATCGTGCAAGCCGAAGAGATCATCCCGTACGATGTCGTCCGCAAGGAAGACCCGAATCTGGAGAAGGGCAAGGAGAAGATCATCCAGCCCGGCCGGGAAGGCGTCGTGGTCAAGCTCATCGAGAAGACGTACGAGAACGGCGAGCATGTCGGGTCGCGGGTGCTGACGAAGACGGTGACGGCCGAGAAGCAGGACCAGATCGTTGCGGTCGGCACGAAGAAACCGCAGTCGAAGGCGGCCGTGCTGTCGGCCTCCGAGTCCGAAACCCTGGAGAAGATCACGCGGGAAGGCGTGACGTTCCAGCCGCGGAAAGTGCTCAAGAACGTGACGCTGACGGCCTACTCCGCCGGCTTTGAGTCGACGGGCAAGACCGAGGATCATCCGGAATACGGCATTACGGCTTCCGGCACGAGGGTGACCGAGGGCCGGACGATCGCCGTCGACCCGGACGTGATCCCGCTCGGCTGGTGGGTCTACATCGACGGCATCGGATTCCGCCGCGCCGAGGACAAGGGCAGCGCGGTCAAGGGCAAGATCATCGACATCTACTACGACAGCCGGACGAAGGCGGAACGCTTCGGCCGGAAGAAGGGCTACACCGTTTACGTGATCGGGCCGAACAAGCCGACGGCAAGCTGATGGCCGTTCCCTTGATTCATCCTATGAGCCGTCAACGCCATTATGCCATGCGGCCGGAAACCTCTGCGCGGCAGCCTGCGCGGCGCCGCGCCGGGGTTTCTTGTCGTTGGAGGGACGTGGCGGAGCGCATAGCGCGCCGCACGGGCGGCCATCATCAGGAAGAGGACAAGCCCCGGCGGACCGGCCGGAGAAAGGAACGCGTTCATGATTCGAGAGGTCATCGTCGTCGAAGGCAAGGATGACACCGCCGCCGTGAAGCGGGCGGTCGAGGCGGACACGATCGAGACGGGCGGATCGGCGATCGGCGAGGAAGTGCTGCGCCGGATCGAGCTGGCCGCCGCGCGGCGGGGCGTCATCATTTTCACCGATCCCGACCGGGAGGGCGAACGGATCCGCCGCATCGTGGCCGAACGCGTGCCGGGCTGCAAGCATGCGTTCCTGCCGCGGGAGCTGGCGGAGCGGGACGGCAAGTACGGCGTCGAACACGCGACGCCGGAGGCGATCCGGCAGGCGCTCGCGGCCGTCAGGACCGAGCGCCCGGCCGGGGATGCCGGAACGGATGTCGTGGAATGGAGCGACATGATGGCGGCCGGTCTCATCGTCCACCCGCGGGCGGCCGAGCGGCGCCGGGAGGTCGGCAGGCTGCTCGGCATCGGCTACGCGAACGGGAAGCAGTTCTACCGCCGTCTCCGGATGCTGTGCATCACGAAGCGGGAGCTGGGCGAAGCGCTCGCCGCGATGGACGGCGAAGAAGGAGGAAGCGGGTGATGACGAACGGCTTGCCGGACAGCCCGAATGCCGGTGACATCGGCACGCCGAAGCGGACGCGGGAAATCGTCGCGCGCTACGGCTTCACGTTCCGCAAAAGGCTCGGCCAGAATTTCCTCGTCGACGGGAACGTGCTGCGCAGGATCGTGGAGGCGGCGGAGCTCGGTCCCGCGAAGGGAGCGCTCGAAATCGGCCCGGGCATCGGGGCGCTCACCGAACGCCTTGCGCGCGCGGCGGGCAAGGTGGTCGCGATCGAGCTGGACCGGCGGTTGATCCCGATCCTGGAGGAGCTCTTGGAGCCGCATCGCAACGTGGAGATCGTGCACGGCGACGCGCTGAAGCTCGATCTGAAGCGGCTGATCGCGGAACGGTTCGCCGGGCTGGACCAGGTCAGCGTCGTCGCCAATCTGCCGTATTACGCGACGACGCCGATCCTCATGAAGCTGCTGGAGGACCGGCTTCCGCTCGAATCCATCGTCGTGATGGTGCAGAAGGAAGTGGCCTGGCGGATGACGGCGCCGCCGGGCGGCAAGGATTACGGCAGCCTGAGCGTCGCGGTCCGCTATTTCGCGGAGCCGGAAATCGTATGCCTCGTGCCGCGCGGCGTCTTCGTGCCCCCGCCGAACGTCGATTCGGCCGTCGTGCGGCTGAAGATGCGGGAGCGTCCGCCCGTGGACGTCCGGGACGAGGCGCTGTTCTTCCGTGTCGTGCACGCGGCGTTCGCGCAGCGCCGCAAGACGCTCGCGAACAATCTGACCGCGCTGCTCGGCCGGGAACGCCGCCGGGAGGCCGCGGAGCTTCCGGCCTCGCTGGGAATCGATCCCGGACGGCGCGGGGAGACGCTGACGCTTGAAGAATTTGCGGCGCTGGCCAACGAACTTGCGCTGCGGCAAGGATGAGATCGATCGCGCACACCAGACGGGCCGCCCTTCCATAGGATAGACGGAAGAGGTGATCAGCCCATGAAGCAAGGGGATTACGTCGTGCGCAAGTCGTACGGCGGCGACATCCTGTTCCGCATCGAAGCGATCGTCCGGCAGACGGCGATTCTGAAGGGCGTCGATTATCGTCTGCTGGCCGACGCGCCGCTCTCCGATCTCGTGCTCGTCCGGAATCCCGAGACGAGCGGCGCCTCCGTGGCGGCGAAGATCAAGGAGCACGAATCGCTGCGGCGCATCCGGCAGGGGGAGGAGGAGAGCTTCCGCCCGGGGCCGCAGCCGGAGGACGGGGCGGAAGCGTACCGCGACGATCCCGAGGGAGCGCCGGGCGGCTACTTCGAGATGCCCGGCCGCGTCCTGCATCTCGACGGGGACGGCACGTATCTGCGCAAGAGCATGGCGCTGTACGCCCGGATGCGCGTGCCCGCCCACTGCGTCCACTGCCATGAATCCGCGATGCCGGAGGTGCTCGCGCACCTCTTGCCGCAGGCGCGGCCGGACATTGTCGTGATCACGGGCCATGACGGCGTGCTCAAGAACCGGCCGCACGTCAGCCTGCGTCCGCTGAGCAGCTACAAGAACTCGATCCATTTCGTGCAGGCCGTCCGCACCGCCCGCGCCTATGAGCCGAACAAGGACAATCTGATCGTCATCGCCGGCGCCTGCCAGTCCCATTTCGAGGCGCTGCTGGAGGCGGGCGCGAACTTCGCGAGCTCACCCCGGCGGGTGATGATCCATGCCCTCGATCCGGTCGTCGTCGCGATCAAGGCGAGCCGCACGCCGTTCCGCGAGACGATCCATCTGACCGACGCGATCCGCGGCACGATCTGCGGCGCGGAGGGCATGGGCGGCGTCGAGACGTTCGGCAAGCGCCGGCTCGGACTGCCCCGTCCGGGCTGGAACGCGAAGACGGTCATCCCGGCGTACGGCGCATGAGATCATGCGGAAAGGCAAACATTCATAAAAAAGGAACACAACCTATTGACAACCGTTTTGTGATGTTGTTATAATATCTTCTTCATTTGACACTACCGCTTCTTTTCGTGTATAATGGACAAGGAAAGAGGTGGTAGTGGACGATGTCGAAGAATGCGCTGCTCGAAATCCGACGTAGTCTGGAGGCACATGTCGGCTCCCGGGTCTGCCTGCGGGCCAACGGGGGGCGCCGCAAGACGATCGAGCGGACCGGCGTGTTGGAAGAGACCTACCCTTCTGTTTTCATCGTGAAGCTTGACCAGGATCAAAATGCGTTCAAGCGCGTGTCTTACAGCTATGCCGACATTTTGACGGAGACGGTCGAGGTGACCGTCGTCAGCGACGAAGGACAGGTGCGGATCGCGTACGTCCCGCACTGAGCCCGCCGCATGAACCGGCCGGATGCGGGCATACTATCCTCCATCACGACGCGGACGCGCGGGAAGGAGGACCCACGCCATGGGCCGCAGAAGGCGAGGCATGATGTCGCAGCAGCTGAAGGAGGAACTGGCGAAGGAGCTCGGATTTTACGGCACCGTCGTCAGGGAAGGCTGGAGCGGCATCCGGGCGAAGGATGCGGGAAACATGGTCAAGCGGGCGATCCAGCTGGCGGAACAGGCGCTTGCGGATCGCGGCCGAAGGATGTCGTGACGAATAACGGATGCATATCGGAAGAGAACCGGGCGGCCTGCCGGCGCTGCACAAGTGCCGGGCGGGCCGCTTTCTGTTTGCGGCCGGTTCCGGGACCGCGGGCGTGGAAGCGCGTGTCGGAGATGGTCGTCAACAGGCGGAAGACGGGAGACCTTTTTCGCGTTCGGCGGGGACCGGTGCTATAATTTGGGATGGACAGTCGAAGGAACGAATGCGGTGGTGAACGCGTGAGAGTCTACGAGAGGGCGCCGGCCAAAATCAACCTGTTGCTTGACGTGCTGCGCAAACGGGAAGACGGCTACCATGAAATCGAAATGGTCATGACGATGGTCGATCTGGCCGACCGGCTCGAATTGGAGGAGCTGCCGCGGGATGCGATCGAGCTGACGAGCCAGACCGGAAACATCCCGTTGGACGAGCGCAACCTGGCGTACCAGGCGGCGCGGCTCATCAAGGACCGGTACGGCGTGAAGAAGGGCGTCCGCATCCATTTGGACAAGCGCATTCCGGTGGCGGCGGGACTTGCGGGAGGAAGCAGCGACGCGGCGGCCGCGCTGCGCGGGCTGAACCGGCTCTGGAACCTGAACCTCTCCCCCGGGGAATTGACCGGACTTGCGGCCGAACTCGGCTCGGATGTGCCGTACTGCGTGCGCGGCGGCACGGCGATCGCGCGCGGGCGGGGCGAGAAGCTGGAGCCGCTCCCGAGCCCGCCGCCGTGCTGGGTCGTCCTGGCGAAGCCGCCGATCAACGTGTCGACGGCCGAAGTGTACGGCCGATTCCGGCCGGAGAAGGTGGAGCGGCATCCGTCGCTCGAGCGGATGGTGCGGGCGATCCGGGCCGGCTCGTTCGGCGACATATGCGCCGAGCTCGGCAACGTGCTCGAGACGGTGACGCTCGAGCTCCATCCCGAGGTGCGCCGGCTGAAGGAGATCATGCGGAAGCTCGGGGCGGACGGCGTGCTCATGTCGGGCAGCGGACCGACCGTCTTCGGCCTCACGGCGAAGGAAACGAAGGCCGCGCGCATCTACAACGGGCTGCGGGGCTTCTGCAAGGACGTGTTCGTGGCAAGAATGCTGACATGAATGCTACGTGGTTACTTGCAAAAAACCGTATAAAAATGATATATTGTCAATATATCATTCGGATTTCATGCGGGGGTGAAGGCCGTGAAGAAGATGAAGCGTAGCGCCAGGCTGGTCGAAATGACGCAATACTTGCTGGCACGCCCCCACACGTTAATTTCGCTGACAGCATTTGCGGACCGGTACCAATCGGCGAAATCATCGATCAGCGAAGATCTGGCCATCATCAAGGAAGTGTTCGAGGAGGAAGGCATCGGACAGCTTCAGACGCTGGCCGGCGCCGCCGGCGGCGTGAAGTTCATTCCGACCGTCCGGAAAGAGGCCGCGCTCCAGGTCATCAAGGAGATTTGCCGCCAGCTCGAGCAGCCGGAGCGGGTGCTTGCAGGCGGCTATCTGTACATGACCGACATGATCGGCCAGCCGCAGATCATGAGCGAGATCGGGCGCATGTTCGCGACCGCCTTCGCCGGCCGCGAGATCGACGTCGTCATGACGGTCGAGACGAAGGGCATTCCGTTGGCCTATGCGACGGCGATGTACCTGAATCTGCCGGTCGTGATCGTGCGGCGCGACAACAAGGTGACGGAAGGCTCGGCCGTCAGCATCAACTATGTGTCGGGATCGACGAAGCGGATCCAGACGATGTCGCTCGCGCGCCGCGCGCTGAAGGAGCAGTCGCGGGTGCTCATCATCGACGACTTCATGAAGGCGGGCGGCACGGTGCAGGGCATGATCGACCTGCTGGCCGAGTTCGACGCGACGGTCGCCGGTGTCGGCGTGTTCGTCGAGTCCGGAGAGGTCGGCGCGGACGAGCGCCTGCTCCACGATTACGTGTCGCTGGCAAGGCTCGCGCATGTCGACCTGAAGACGAAGCAGACGGTCGTCGTGCCGGGGAACTACTTCGATGACATCGCAAGCGGATGACCCGCGCCGCATCGGATCGGGACGCGGCCGGCCGGAAGCGCCGGCTTCGGTCCTTTCGTTTTGCACTTCAAGCCTACCATTCCAATAGGAATACATAAAGGAGGAGATGGACATGTCGCAACGCCCGACCATCGTATCGACGTCCAAGGCACCCGCGGCCATCGGCCCGTATTCGCAGGCCATCCGGATCGGCAATCTGCTCTTCACCTCGGGGCAGATCCCGCTCACGCCGGAAGGCGATCTTGTGCAGGGCGGCATCGAGGAGCAGACGCACCAGATCTTCCGCAATCTGCAGGCGGTGCTCGCCGAAGCCGGCTGCACCCTGTCCGACGTCGTGAAGACCACCGTCTTCCTCAAGGACATGAACGATTTCGTTGCGTTCAACGCCGTCTACGCCTCGTATTTCGGGGATCACAAGCCAGCCCGTTCGACGGTGGAAGTCGCCCGGCTGCCCCGGGACGTCCGGGTCGAAATCGAGCTGATCGCCGCGATTCCGGACGGAAGGTGACGCCGGTCACTTCCAGACGAAAAAATGTCAGTAAACGGAAGTAATTTTGCCAAATACAAGAAGGATTTTTCTTAGATTTGAAGAATATTACACCTAGTCTTGTGTCAGGCAAAGGTGGTGAACAGGATGGAAATTACCGATGTGAGGCTCCGTCGCGTGAATACCGAAGGCCGGATGAAAGCGATCGCCTCCATTACGATCGACAATGAATTCGTTGTTCACGATATTCGCGTCATCGACGGCAACAACGGCATGTTCGTCGCCATGCCGAGCAAGCGCACGCCGGACGGAGAGTTCCGGGACATCGCGCACCCGATCTGCTCGGAGACCCGCGAGAAGATCCAGGCAGCCGTGCTCAAGGAGTACGAACGGGCGGTCGCCGAGGAGGAAGCGGCGATCGAGGAAGGCGCGTGACGATCGGTTCTCCGCAGTCCGGCCGCAACCGGAAGACAAGAAACGCATGATACGGAGAAGAGGGCCTTTGGCTCTCTTTTCTTTTGCCTCCGGCAAGTGGTATAGTCGAGGGAGACGGTCTTAAGCGGCTCATTCGGATGAACTTCGGGAGGAAGGCGTACATGGAGAGAATGGCGGTTGTGCTTGCGGCGGGACTCGGGAAAAGGATGAAATCGAAACGCCACAAGGTGCTGCATCCCGTCTGCGGCAAACCGATGCTCGGACACGTGCTGGACGTGGCGGCCGAAGCCGGCTGCGGCCGGACGATCGTCATCGTGGGGCACGGCGCCGACGCGGTGAGGTCCTATGTCGGCGATCGCGCCGAATGTGTGCTGCAGGCCGAGCAGCTCGGCACCGGTCACGCGGTGCTCCAGGCCGGGGAGCTGATCGGAGGGGAAGAAGGCACGACGGTTGTCATCTGCGGCGACACGCCGCTCATCCGGCCGGAGACGATTCGCGCGATGCTGGAGGAGCACGAGCGGGCCGGCGCCGCCGCGACGATGCTGACGGCGGTGGTTCCGGATCCGGCGGGCCTCGGGCGCGTCATCCGCGGGAAGGACGGACGCGTGGAGCGCATCGTCGAGCACCGGGACTGCACGCCGGATGAGCTCCGGATCACGGAAATCAACGCCGGCACCTACTGCTTCGACAACCGGAAGCTGTTCGAGGCGCTCGGCAAGGTGAAGAACGACAACGCGCAGGGGGAGTATTACCTGACGGACGTGATCGGCATCCTGCATGACGCCGGCGAGACGATTGCCGCGTACCGGACGCCCGATCCGGCCGAGGCGGCCGGCGTCAACGACCGGATCGCGCTGGCCGAGGCCGAGCGGCTGATGCGGGAGCGGATCAACCGCCGGCATATGGAAGCCGGCGTGACGATCATCGACCCGCAGACGACCTACATCGATGCCGGGGTCGAGATCGGCGCGGACACCGTCATCTGGCCGGGCACGATCTTGAGGGGTCGCACCGTCATCGGCGAAGACTGCGTCGTCGGTCCGCAGGCCGACATCACCGACTCCGTCATCGGCCGGGGCGTCACCGTCCGGCACTCCGTGCTGCTCGAGGCGGAGGTCGGCGACGGGTGCACGATCGGCCCGTACGCGCACCTGCGCCCGGGCTCGAAGCTCGCCGCGGGGTGCAGAATCGGCGATTTCGTCGAACTCAAGAACGCGAAGCTGGGGGAAGGGACGAAGGTGCCGCACCTCAGCTATGTCGGCGACGCGATCGTCGGCCGGGACGTCAACTTCGGCTGCGGCGCGATCACGGTGAACTACGACGGCTACAACAAATCGGTCACCGAGATCGGCGACCGCGCCTTCATCGGCAGCAACGTCAACCTGATCGCGCCAGTGAAGATCGGCGAGGACGCCTACGTCGTCGCCGGTTCGACGATCACCCACGACGTGAAGCCGAACGACATGGCGATCGCGCGGGAGCGGCAGATCAACAAGGAGGGTTATGCCGAGAAGCTGCGCGCCCGGGCGCGCGCGAAAAAGGAGCGGCTGAGCCGGGGCGAGGGTTCGGGGGAATCCTGAGCCGCCCCGGCGCATGAAGCGGTCCGGATCTGGAAACACTACAGGGAAACCTTGGCACAAGGGGGTTTCCCGATGATTCCGTCCATCCGAGCGGAAGCGCGTTCGACCCGCACGAAGGGCGAACTGCGGCGGCTGCGCGACCGGGGCAAGGTGCCGGGCAGCCTGTACGGCGGCGGCAAGGCGGGATCGACGCCGATCGCCGTCGACGAGAGGGAATTGCTGGCGCTTCTCCGAAGCCACCCGAACGCGGTGCTCGATCTCGAAATGCCGGGCGAAACATCGAAGCCGGTCATCGTGGCCGACGTGCAGCGCGATTCGCTGACGAATCGCGTGTTGCACATCGATCTGCGCGAGATCGACCTGAACCGGCCCGTGCGCACGCACGCGCCCCTGGAGCCGGTCGGCGAAGCGGAGGCCGAGCGGGAGGGCGGCATCGTCCAGATGCTGCTGCATGAGCTGGAGATCGATTGCCTGCCCTCCGACATTCCGGACAGAATTCCGGTCGACGTATCCGATCTCCGGCCCGGGGACAGCCTGCATGTGCGCGATCTTCGCCTGCCGCCGCGCGTCACCGTCCGCACCGATCCGTCGGCCGTCGTCGTGACGGTGCTCGCGACGCGGGATACGGACGACGCCGAACCCGAAGGGGCGGAGGAGGCGGCGAAGGCCGGCGATGCGGACAAGGCGGCCGCCCGGTGACGGACGGGCTCGGCCGGGCGGACGGCGTGCGGGCGCCGGACGCCCCTTGCGGCCGGCCGCCTCCGTTGCGGCCGGCCGCCTGCCGGGGCGCGAGGCGCGCGTTCGATCCGCGTTCAGTAACCCGGGCGCGAGACGAAGGTGAAGCGCCTGCGGTCGTAGTCGACGTTGTTGACGCGGACGAAACGCCGGTTGAACCGTTCGATGAAACCGATATCCTGATGCACGCCGTCCAGATAGATCTGGATCGGCACGCCATGATCCATATGATCCTGGAAATGCCGGTCTTCGCACAGCCGCTGGCCGTTCTCGTACCAGCCGGACCGCGGGCTGTCGGACAACATTTCGTTGACCATGCGATCACCTCTACCTATAATGACAATTTGGACGAGCGAATCGTTGCAGGGCGGCGGAAACCGCCCTTATTTTCCGGCCGGGAAGGGGGCATGCTCGCGATGAGATGGATCGCCGGACTCGGCAATCCCGGGCCGGCCTACCGGTCAACCCGGCACAACGTCGGCTTCATGGTCATCGACGAGCTCGCGCGCCGGTGGAACCTCAACGTCACGCAGAACCGGTTCAAGGCGCTGATCGGCGAGGGCCATGTGCGGGGCGAGAAGGTGTATCTCATCAAGCCGATGACCTACATGAACCTGTCGGGGGAAGCGCTCCGGGCGTTCCTCGATTTCTACAAGGCGGACATCGCGGACCTGATCGTGATCTACGACGATCTCGACACGCCGCTCGGCCGGATCCGGCTTCGCTATCAGGGCAGCGCGGGCGGCCACAACGGCGTGAAGTCGATCATCCAGCATCTCGGCACGGAGCGGTTCAACCGGATTCGCATGGGGATCTCGCGTCCGGCTCCGGGGCGGGATATCGTCGATTACGTGCTCTCGCCGTTCGACAAGGAGGAGGAGGAACCGCTCCGGACCATGATCGAGGCCGCGTGCGATGCGGTCGAGTTCGCGCTCGAACATCCCTTTGAGAAGACGATGGCGAAATTCAACCGCTGACCGGCCGCAAGTTTCGCCGGAAAACCGGGCATACTGAAGGCATACCGGTTTTTCGGGAGGCATAAGATGGCTGTGAACTATGTCTGCCGGCATTGCCGGACGCCGCTCGGATCGCTCGATCGCGACGATCTGAGCGAGGCGGCGCTGGGTTTCCATTTCTTGACCCCCGAGGAGCGGGGCGATATAATAGCGTATGACGCGGCGGGCAACGTAACCGTCAGAGTAATCTGCGATTACTGCCGCGAGGCGCTGGAGGCAAATCCGGAGCTGCTGCTGATCGAGAGCCCGCTGCAATAGCGGGGAGCCAAACCCCGAATCCAACGTAACAGGCGGGCGGACCCCCACGGTCCTCCCTTGAGACAGCCTCGGCGAAGTGCGCCGGGGCTCTTTTCCTGTTGGACGTAACGGATGAGAAGGCGAACCCGGTACTTGAAGAAAGCAGGTGCCGCAAATTGGAAAGACTGGTTGAAGCTTTCGCCGCCGATCCCGATGTCCGCAAGGTCATGGAAGGCATCGCCGGCGGCATGCGCGAACAAATGATTTCCGGCCTGGCGGGCTCGTCCCGGCAGGTTATGCTTGCTGCGATCCGGCGCGGGCTGAACCGCCCGATGCTGATCGTCACGCACAACCTGTTCGCCGCGCAGAAGATTGCGGAAGATCTGCAGGAATGCCTGCCCGATGGCGAGGTGCTGCTTTACCCGGCGAACGAGCTCGTGGCCGCCGAAGCGGCCATCTCGAGTCCGGAGACGACGGCCCAGCGGCTCGACGTGCTCATCCGGCTGTCGCAGGGATACCGCGGCGTCGTCGTCGTGCCCTACAGCGGCGTGCGCCGTTTCCAGCCGGCCCGCGCGTACCTGGCGGAGGCGCGCATTCCGCTGGAGGTCGGCGCGGTGCTGCCGATGGAGGATTTCCTGCGCCGCATGGTCGAGCTCGGCTACGAGCGGACCGACCGCGTCGAGCGCAAGGGCGAAATGAGCGTCCGCGGCGGCATCGTCGACTTCTTCCCGCTCATCGGCGAGACGGCCATCCGCGTCGAGTGGTTCGACGACGAGATCGATTCGATCCGCACCTTCGATCCGGCCGACCAGCGGTCGATCGACAAGCTGCAGTCGTACGTCGTCACGCCGTGCCGGGAAATCGCCGCCGACGAGCAGCGGATGCAGAACGCGGCGCAGCATGCGTACGAACGGCTCGAAACGCAGCTCGGGAAGATGACCGACCGGCTGGCGAAGGGCAGGCTGGAGGAGACGATCGGCGAGGAGATCGACAAGCTCAGGCGGCACGTCTATTTTCCCGAAATTTACAAGTACATCTCCCTGCTGTTCCCGGAGCGGGAGACGCTGTACGACTACATGCCGCAGGATACGATCCTCGTGCTCGACGAGCCGGCGCGGCTGATCGAGACGTCGAAGCAGCTCGAGCGGGACGAAGCGGAATGGACGACGACGCTGCTCTCGAGCGGCAGGACGCTGCCGGGTCTCCCCACCGGCCTCGAGGCGGACGCCGCCTTGTTCCGCAAGCCGTTCCAGACGCTCTATCTGCAGCTTTTCCTGCGGCAGGTGCCGCACACGCAGCCGCAGAACATCGTCAACATCGTCTCCCGCGCGATGCAGCATTTCCACGGCCAGATGAACGTGCTGAAGGCGGAGACGGAGCGCTGGCGCAAGGCGGGCGCGAACATCATGATGCTGGCCGGCAGCGAAGAGCGAAAGGCGCGGATGGAGCGGGTGCTGCGCGACTACGGCATCGAGCCGCCGGCGCTCCTCACGGGGAACCTGCAGAGCGGGTTCGAACTGCCCTCCGTCCGGCTCGTCGTCATCACCGAGGGCGAGATGTTCTCGCAGAAACAGCGGAAGGCGGCGCGCCGGGCCGAGCGGAAGATCGAGAACGCCGAGCGGATCAGGAGCTACACCGAGCTGAAGGTCGGCGACTATGTCGTCCACCAGAACCACGGCATCGGCAAATACATCGGCATCGGCACGCTCGTGATCGACGGCGTCCACCGGGACTATCTTCACATTCTCTATGCCGGCGGCGACAAGCTGTCCGTGCCGATCGAACAGATCGACCTGATCCAGAAGTACGTCGGCGGCGAGGACCGGGAGCCGAAGCTGAGCAAGCTGGGCGGCAGCGAATGGAACCGCGTGAAGAACAAGGTCCGCGCGTCCGTCCGGGACATCGCGGAAGACCTGGTGCGGCTGTACGCCGAACGCCAGATGACGCCGGGCCACGCGTTCCAGAAGGATACGCCGTACCAGCAGGAGTTCGAGGCGCTGTTCCCGTACGAGGAGACGCCCGACCAGCTTCGCGCGATCGAAGAGGTCAAGCGCGACATGGAATCGCCGCGGCCGATGGACCGGCTGATCTGCGGCGACGTCGGCTACGGCAAGACCGAGGTGGCGATCCGTGCCGCGTTCAAGGCCGCCATCGAGGGCAAGCAGGTGGCCGTGCTCGTGCCGACGACGATCCTGGCCCAGCAGCACTACGAGACGTTCCGAGAGCGGTTCGCGGGCTATCCGTTCAACGTGCAGGTGCTGAGCCGCTTCCGTTCCCGCAAAGACCAGATGGAGACGATCAAGGGGCTCAAAGCCGGGACGGTCGACATCGTGATCGGGACGCACCGGCTGCTCTCGAAGGATGTCTCGTTCAAGGATCTCGGGCTCCTCATCGTCGACGAGGAGCAGCGGTTCGGCGTCACCCACAAGGAAAAGCTGAAAAAGCTGAAGACGAACGTCGACGTGCTCACGCTGACCGCGACGCCGATCCCCCGCACCCTGCACATGTCGATGCTCGGCGTCCGCGACCTGTCGCTGATCGAGACGCCGCCGGAGAACCGTTTTCCCGTGCAGACCTATGTCGTCGAATACAGCCCCTCGCTCGTGCGGGAGGCGATCGAGCGGGAACTCGCGCGGGGCGGTCAAGTGTACTATTTGTATAACCGCGTGCAGGGGATCTACCAGATGGCCGAGCAGATCCGGGCGCTCGTGCCGGACGCGCGCATCGCCGTCGGCCACGGCCAGATGTCCGAGCAGGAGCTGGAGAAGACGATCCTCGATTTCCTCGACGGCGAGTATGACGTGCTCGTGAGCACCAGCATCATCGAGACGGGCGTCGACATTCCGAACGTGAACACGCTCATCGTCCACGACGCCGACAAGCTGGGCCTGTCGCAGCTCTATCAGCTGCGCGGACGGGTCGGTCGCTCGAACCGGATCGCCTACGCCTATTTCACGTATCAGCGCGACAAGGTGCTGAACGAAGCGGCCGAGAAGCGGCTGCAGTCGATCCGGGAATTCACCGAGCTCGGCTCCGGGTTCAAGATCGCGATGCGGGATCTCGCGATCCGCGGCGCGGGCAACCTGCTCGGTCCGGAACAGCACGGCTTCATCGCGTCCGTCGGGTTCGACCTGTACACGCAGATGCTGTCGGAGGAGATCGCGAAGCGCAAGGCGGAGCTGCTCGGGCAGCCGGAGCCGGAAGCGAAGGAAGTGAACACGGCGATCGACCTCGCGATGGACGCGTACATTCCGTCGGAATACATCTACGACAGCATGCAGAAGATCGAGATATACCGGAAGGTGGCGGTCATCCGCGATCCGGAGGAGACCGCCGACCTGTACGACGAGCTGGTCGACCGGTTCGGCGATCCGCCGGAGGCGGTCGAGAACCTGCTTGCGGCCGCCCGGCTGAAGGCGTACGGCCGCCGGTGCGGCATCGAGCAGATCGCGCAACGCGGCGACGATTTCCTGCTCAAATTCGCCCCGTCCGCGGCGGAGCGGTTCGACGCAAAGATTGTCAACCGGCTGTGCCTCCGGTTCGAGAACCGGTTCTGCCGGCCGTCGGGGCAGCAGGAGACGCAGCCGACCATCCTGATGCGCGGCCTGGGGCTTTCAAACCGGGACAAATTGGCGCTGCTGGAGCAGTTTCTGGTACAATACGAGGAAGCGCTGAAACCGAAAGGAGAACTGCAGGATGTGGCTCCGTAGAAGGAACGCTGGATTCAGGAGACTTGGCGCGATTGCTCTGGCATGCGCGCTCGCCGGGACGCTGGCTGCCTGCGGAAGCGGGAACGACGGGGGCGTGCCCGGCGAAGGGCAGGGCGAACCGGTTGCGACCTACCAGGGGAAGACGGTCACGGACGTCGAGTTCGGCAAGTACATGTCGCTGTTCGAACTGATGTCGCCGATGGACGCGATGCTGGCCGATGCGATCCCCGAATACAAGGAACAGATCCTGAAGCGGTACATCCTTTACAAGGAATACGCGGCCAAAGCGAACGGCGACGACCGGAAAGAGGCCGCGGAGAACGCGGCGGAGTTTCGGAAGAATCTGGAGCAGATGCTCGGGGACGAAAGCCGGAAGGAAACCATTGAACCGATATTGGAAAAATCGAATCTGACGAGCAAGGAAGCCGAGCGCATGATGAAAATGCTCATCTCGGCGGAGCTGGCCATCGAGCGGAAATACGAGGAGATCCGGGACGCCGTGACGGAGGACGAGATCCGGGCGGAGTTCGAGAAGGCTCCGTCCGACTACAACATCGTCACCGTGCGCCACATTCTGGTCGCCACCGCCGATCCGGCGACGGGCGAGGAGCTCCGGACGGAGGAGGAAGCGCTCGCGCGCGCAAAGGAAGTGCGGGCGAAGCTGATCGCGGGCGGAAGCTGGGACGAGCTCGCGGCCGAATACTCCGACGATCCGGGGTCGAAGACGAACGGCGGACGGTATGCCGACGAGCGGGCGGGCCGATGGGTCGATGCGTTCAAGCAGGCGGCCAACACGCAGCCGGTCGGCGTGATCGGCGAGCCGGTGCTGACGGAATTCGGCTATCACGTCATCCTCGTCGAGAAGCGGGAAGAGATGACCTACGACAAGCTGCCGCAGGAGACGAAGGACGAGATCCTTGCGTCGATCGCCGGTCCGCGGGCGGAAGAGGCAATGCGGCAAGAACTCGAGGCGCTCGGCATCGAGATCAACCTGCCGCGGGAAGAGACGCCGTCCGACGGGGAGGACGGCGAAGCCGAAGGCGAATCCGGCGCGGATGACGGTGCCGGCGAGGCGGACGGCGCCGGCGGCGGAAGCGAAGGCGACGCGGCAGGCGAAGCGGCGGAATAGGGACCGGCTTGCGGCAGGCGGAAGCCGCCGGATCGGCCGGAACGGACGGGCGAGCGGGAAGATCGCCGGCGGGTGCCGGCGGTTTTCCCGCCTTTTCATGCACCGGAAGCGCCCAATGGTTATATGCTGTAGCAGACCCGGCGCGGAAGACACGGGGAAGGGGGCGCGGAACCGTGAAGGATCAGCTGACGTCGGAACAATGGGAGCAGTGGGATGCCTTCGAGAAAATGATGGTGCAGGCGTTCCCGTTTCTCCCGAAACATTTCCTCCGTGAAGGCATCGCCGATTCCAACTGGATCTCGGACACCGTGCAGAACGCGATCAACCGCTATATCGACCGGGAGATGAAGGCGAAGTTTCCGCATTCGGTCTTCGGCCGGAGGCTCGGGTACGACGTGTTCGAGACCCATCGCAGCGTGATCGTGCGCATCCGCCTGCCGTCCGACATTCACCCCCGCGAGCTGGACACGGCGATCAGCTGCCACAAGGTGCGGATCCGGCTGCCGTCCGGCGAAACGCAGGTCATCGCGCTGCCGCGGGCCGTCAATCCGAAGCGGGCCAGGGCGTTGTTCCGGAACGGCATCCTGGAGCTTCGGTTGCCCAGGACGGGCGAGCCGTACCATCCGGTGTACGTGGAGGGATGACGCGGGCGCGGCACAAGCGAAAGCGGCCGTCCGGGACGTGCGCCGTCCGGACGGCCGCTTTCGTTTCCTGCTCCGGCTTTCGGCGGAGACAGGGACGGAGCCTAGTAGAGGTAGGCACGGGAGACGATGACCAGCAGGATGAACAGCACGAGGATGACGCCGGTCGACGTGTACCAGAAGCCGCCTTTGCCCACGTAGCTCATCGCTTGACCTCCTTCTCCGTGGAATGCGTGATCTGCATTAACAACGTATGCGGTCTCCGGTCCGGCGTACTGTGCGGATATCCCGGTAACGGATGTTCCCGGGCATTCGTCCCCGTTCACTGCTCGTACCCGACGATCAGCTCGCCGCCGAACGGCTCGAGGACGGAGCGGCAGACCGCAAGGAGCGGGCCGGAATCGTCCCGGGCGCAGAGCGCTTCCAGCGCGGTGCCGAGCCGGGCGGCAAGATCGGGCGAGCATTCATGCAGGCGGCGGTACAGATGCTTGCCTTCGCCGAGCCACCGACGGTTCGTCCGGAGCGCGAACTCGGCGGCGAGCAGCGCGAGGCGGCTCGCGATGAACCGCCGCTCGTCCCGGCAGCGGGAGCGCGCAAGGTCGGCCATCGTCTCCGACAGCCGGTTCCGCGCTTCGTCGATGTCGGCCCGCGACCAGGGCATCGGGCCGCAGGCGAGATCGGCGCGGGCCTCCTCCACGATTTCGAGGCCCCGCCCGGCATGGCGGATCACCGTCCCTTCCGCGATCATGTGCTGCAGGGACGGAATGGCTTCCCCGAGGCCCGCGTCGAAGATGTCCCGATAGTCCGATTCGCCCAGGATGAAGCAGTCGACGACCCAGCCGCGGAAGCGGACGATTCGCCGGAACCGATCGCTTTCGCCCGGTTCGACGACGACGATGTCGAGATCGGAGTCCGGGCCGTGCGCTCCGCGGGCCGCGCTGCCTCCGAGCACGGCGAGCAGGCAGTCCGGGTGCTCGGCTTCGACGTATTGCGCCGCGGCCTCAACCGGAGACGGACGCATCGACGATCCCTCCCTGACGGTCCGTTCGGCTACCATTTCGTGAAAAACGGATGAAGCAGCCATTTCATGTCGTCCAGCTTGTTCTGGTACAGCACCTTGTTTTCCTTCCAGGGGGACCGGATCAGGCCGGCCCGCTTGAACGTCGTCTCCGATCCGCATTTCGAGCAGAAAGCGTCCTGGAACCCGCAGATGTGCCCGCACGGGTCGTTCAGCAGATCGCCCGGGTCGGTGCAGCGGTTCACGACCGGCGCGCCGCACTTCGTGCAATAGTTGCTTCCTTTCTCGAAAAAAGCCCCGCATCTCAAGCAGGCGTTCTCAACCGCCATCCGCTTGCTCCCCGCCTTCGTTCGTCAGGTTTTCCAGCTCGACGGCTTCGCCGCCGCCGACGATCTTTTCCAGCGATTTCGTATCGGTGAGCGCCGTAAGGCCGACGTGCAGCGTTCCCGACAGCTCGCTGACGACGAGCTCCTGCACCTTGTAATTGATCGCCTCAATGCGGATCGGCCGCACCCGCGCGACCTCCTCCCGAAGCGCCTTCAGTTCTTCCTCCGCCCTGCGGAGCCGCTCTTCCAGCTCGCGGAGCTGCTGTTCCAGCAGCCGCACGCAGGCGTCCAACGTTCGGATGTCGTCGTTCGCAGCCTCGCTCATCGCGCTCGATCGCTCCTTTGCGCCGGGTCAGGCGGACGGCTGCGGCCGTCCTCCCGTTCCGGGTCCGGCGGCGTCTCGCCGGGTTCCGCCGGGCCGGGCTGCACCGTGACCGCCGACCGGTTGTTGCACAGAATCGTCTTCCCCACGTTGAGGGAGCCGAGATTCGTGATGACGTTGATCCGGATGACGCCGATGTTGATGCGCATCTATCTTTCACATCCACCGGAAGGCTAGTTGATCTGATCCTGCAGATCCCGGTCGATCACGTTGTTGAGCTGACGGCTCAGCTCGAGGCTGCCGTCGCCGATCAGGATGCTGCTGCCGATGATCTTCTGGTTGACGGCCAACTCCCGTTGAAGCGTGTTGCCGAAATTGATCGAACCGTTCTGCGAAACGCTGGTGATTTTCAGGTTGAAAATATTGTTAACGGTGGGCATTTGTCACCCCTCCAGTCATTTCATCATATGGCCCGGAGACGCGAACGTTACCGCCCCCTTCGGGTCGTTGCGGGTCCGGCGTTCGCCGGGAACGCGCCCGGGAAACGGCCACACATAAATGTCATATAAATTAACATATAATAACCATGATGCTCCCTATTGTCCCGTTTGCCGGAAAATATGTTATATATATTGACATAAACCGGTGCCGCCTCTATAATGGAAACCACGAACGTTACAGAGATATCGGGAAACAACGTTCGGAAATGTGACATAACGGGGAGTGGGAGAATGGGAAAACGGAGGAAGATCTGGCTTTCGGCGATGATGCTGCTGCTGGCCGGCGCGCTGGCGCTGACGGGCTGCGGCGGTGGCGGCGGAAACACCGGATCGGGCGGCTCGTCCGGGTCCGGCGGTTCGTCGGGCGCAAATGCGGGGGGTTCTGCCGGCGGGGAATCCTCCGGCGAAGGCGCGGCTTCCGGGGACGAAGGGGACGAGATCAAGGTTGGCATCCTGCACTCGCTGAGCGGCACGATGGCGATCAGCGAAGTGTCCGTCAAGGATGCGGAGCTGCTCGCGATTGAAGAGATCAACGCGAAGGGCGGCGTACTTGGCAAGAAGCTCGTGCCGATCGTCGAGGACGGCGCGTCCGACTGGCCGACGTTCGCCGAGAAGGCGCGCAAGCTGCTCTCGGAAGACAAGGTCGCGGCGGTGTTCGGCGGCTGGACTTCGGCGAGCCGCAAGGCGATGCTGCCGGTGTTCGAGGAGCTGAACGGCCTGCTCTGGTATCCCGTGCAATATGAAGGCCTCGAGGCTTCGCCGAACATCTTCTATACCGGCGCGACGACGAACCAGCAGATCGTGCCGTCGGTCACGTGGCTGCTGGAGAACCGCGGCAAGAAGTTCTTCCTGCTCGGCTCCGACTACGTGTTCCCGCGCACGGCGAACAAGATCATCAAGGCGCAGCTCGCGGCGGAAGGCGGCGAGGTCGTCGGCGAAGAATATACGCCGCTCGGCCATACCGACTTCAGCACGATCATCAGCAAGATCCGGCAGGCGGATCCCGACGTCGTCTACAACACGCTGAACGGCGACAGCAACGTGGCGTTCTTCAAGCAATTGAAGGACGCCGGCATCACGGCGCAGGATCTGACGACGCTGTCCGTCTCGATCGCCGAGGAGGAGATCCGCGGCATCGGCGCCGACGTGCTGGCGGGCCATCTCGCGGCGTGGAACTACTTCCAGACGACCGACACGCCGGAAAACCGGGCGTTCGTCGAAGCCTACAAGGCGAAGTACGGCCGGGACCGCGTGACCGCCGACCCGATCGAAGCGGGCTACATCGCGGTGTACCTGTGGGCCGCGGCCGTCGAGAAGGCCGGCACGACCGACGTCGACGCGGTCCGCGAAGCGGCGAAGGGCATCGGGTTCGACGCGCCGGAAGGCAAGGTGACGATCGACGGCGACAACCAGCACATCTACAAGACGGTCCGCATCGGCGAAGTGCAGCCGGACGGCATGTTCAAGGAACTGTGGGCGACGGACGGCCCCGTGAAGCCCGACCCGTACCTGACCGGCTACGAATGGGCGGCCGGTCTGGCCGAAGAATGACCGCGGGCCGCAGCCCGGCGGGGGACGCCCGGCTTGACCGGGCGCTTCCGCTTCCCGGCGGAGGGAGGGGTTGGCCATGGAAGTGATGCTGCTTCAACTGTTCAACGGGATCAGCCTGAGCTCGATCCTGCTGCTCATCGCTTTGGGGCTTGCGATCACGTTCGGTCTGATGAACGTCATCAACATGGCGCACGGCGAGATGATCATGATCGGCGCGTATGCGGCGTTCGTCACGCAGAACCTGTTTCTCGCGGCGCTGCCCGAAGCGGTGTTCGACTGGTATTTCGTGCTGGCCATACCGGTGAGCTTTCTGGTCAGCTTCCTGTTCGGCCTCATCCTCGAGACGTCGCTGATCCGCTTCCTCTACGGCCGCCCGCTGGACAGCCTGCTTGCCACCTGGGGCGTCGGCCTCGCGCTGCAGCAGGCCGCCCGCTCGATCTTCGGCGCGCCGAACGTCGCGGTCACGAGTCCGGGCTGGCTGAACGGCGGCTGGACGGTCATGGAGGGCGTCGTGCTGCCTTACAAACGGCTGTTCATCATCGCGCTGGTCGCCTTTGTGCTGCTCCTCATGTACGGGTACATCTACCGCACGCCGGCGGGGCGGCGGATGCGGGCGGTCATGCAGAACCGCGACATGGCGGCCTGTCTCGGCATCTCGACGCGGCGCGTCGACGCGGTCACGTTCGCGATCGGTTCCGGCATCGCCGGCGTCGCCGGCTGCGCGCTCACGCTGATCGGCCCGATCGGTCCGTCGATCGGCACCTATTACATCGTCGACGCGTTCATGGTCGTCGTGCTCGGCGGCGTCGGCAAGCTGATCGGCTCCGTGCTCGGGGCGCTCGGCATCGGGATGGCGAACACGCTGTTCGAATTCTGGACGACCGCGTCGCTGGGCAAGGTGCTCGTCTTCCTGGCCGTCATCCTGTTCCTGCAGTGGAAACCGCGGGGGATCATCGCCGTGCGGACGCGCTCGCTCGACACATGACGGACCCAAAACCGCAAGCGGGAGGTGAAGCGTCATGTCCGTCTTCTCCCTGGCGCCCCGGCGCGTCTGGCTGCTCGCCGGGTATGCCGCGGCCGCGTCCGCGCTGCTCGGCGCGCCGCTCTATCTGAACGACTTCCGCCTGAATCTGCTGGCGAAGTTCCTCGCGCTCGCCATCGTGGCGCTCGGCCTCGATCTCCTCTGGGGATACACCGGCGTCCTGAGCCTCGGCCACGGCGTCTTCTTCGGCCTCGGCGCGTACGCGATGGCGATGCACCTGAAGCTCGTCGCTTCCGGCGGGAAGCTGCCGGACTTCATGAGCTGGAGCGGCCTGACGAAGCTGCCGTGGTTCTGGAAGCCGTTCGGATCGCCGGCCTTCGCGATGCTGGCCGGCCTGCTGCTTCCGATGCTGCTCGCCCTGCTGCTCGGCTGGTTCACGTTCCAGAGCCGGATCAAGGGCGTCTATTTCACGATCCTGACGCAGGCGCTCGTCATCATCACGACGACGCTGTTTGTCGGGCAGCAGGCCTACACGGGCGGAACGAACGGCATCACCGGCTACACCACGCTGTTCGGGCTGAGGCTTTCCGATCCGCGGGTGAAGGTGTGGCTGTACCTCGTGACGGCCGTTGCGCTGCTGGCGGCGTTCGCCCTTTGCCGGTATCTGGCGGGGAGCCGTTTCGGGCGCGTGCTGCGGGCGATCCGGGACGGGGAGAACCGGGCGCGGTTCATCGGCTACGACCCGTCCCGCTACCAGGTGACCGCGTTTTGCATCTCCGCCGGGCTGGCGGGGCTGGCGGGCATGCTGTTCGTGCTGCACGTCGGGATCATTTCCCCGTCGATGATGGGCATCGTGCCGTCCATCGAGATGGTGCTCTGGGTGGCGATCGGCGGCCGCGGCACGCTCGTCGGCGCGGTGCTCGGCGCGATCCTCATGAACGGGGCGAAGAGCCTGCTCAGCGAATCGTATCCCGAACTGTGGACGCTGCTGATCGGGCTGCTGTTCGTCGCGGTCGTCATCTTCATGCCGCGCGGGCTGGCGGGGCTCGTCGACCTGCCGGCGGCGCTGAGAAGAAGGAGGGAGAGAACCGATGCGGGCGGTGGAAGCGGAGGCGTTGGCGGATTTGGAAATGCGGCCGGCGCAGAAGCCGGAGGCGCGGAAGGCGTCCGGCATTCTCCGGTGTGAGGAGATTGTCGTCGATTTCGACGGGTTCAAGGCGCTGCAGGGGATGAATTTCACGCTCCGGCAGGGCGAGCTCCGGTTCCTGATCGGTCCGAACGGCGCGGGCAAGACGACGCTGCTGGACGTCATCTGCGGGAAGGTGAAGCCGGCGTCCGGCCGCGTCCTGTTCCGGGGGGAGATCGATCTCACGAAACGGCGGGAGCACCAGATCGCGCGGCTCGGGATCGGGCGGAAATTCCAGGCGCCGTCGATCTTCCCGTCGCTTACGGTGCGCGAGCATCTCGAGATCGCGATGCGCCAGGACCGGGGCGTGTTCGCGACGCTGCGGGCGAAGATGACCCCCGCCGACGAGGAGCGCATCGCGGAGCAGCTCCGGATGATCGGCCTGGAGGCGAAGGCCGGCCGGAAGGCCGGGAGCCTCTCCCACGGCGAGAAGCAGTGGCTGGAGATCGGCATGATGCTGATGCAGGAGCCGGAGGTGCTGCTGCTCGACGAGCCGGCGGCCGGCATGACGGACCGGGAGACGGAGAAGACGGGCCTCCTGCTGCGCGAGATCGCGCGCAGGCGGTCGGTCGTCGTCGTGGAGCACGACATGGAGTTCGTGCGGAACTTCGCGAGTTCGGTCACCGTCATGCACGAGGGGAGACTGCTCGCCGAGGGGTCCGTCGACGAAGTGCAGCGGGACGAGCGCGTGATGGAAGTCTACCTCGGACGAAGGCGGGATGCGGATGCTGGCCGTTCGACAGCTTGAGACGGGCTACGGCGGCACCGTCATCCTGCGCGGGGTGTCGCTGGACGTAGGGCCGGGGCAGGTCGTCTGCCTGCTCGGCCGCAACGGCGTCGGCAAGACGACGCTCATGAAGGGCATCATGGGCGTGCTGAAGGCGCGCAGGGGCAGCGTCACGTTCAAGGGCGAGGATCTGACCGGCCGTCCGCCGGGCGTCCGGGCCCGGCGCGGCATCGGCTACGTGCCGCAGGGACGGGAGATCTTCCCGCTGCTTACGGTGTACGACAATCTGGTGCTCGGGCTCGAGGCCGCGGGCGGGCGGCTGAGGACGGTTCCGGAGGAGGCGATCGCGCGCTTCCCGGCGCTGCCCACGCTGTACGGGCGGCGCGGCGGGGACCTGAGCGGCGGCCAGCAGCAGCAGCTCGCCTTCGCGCGGGCGCTCGCCTCGCGGCCGGAATTGCTGCTGCTCGACGAGCCGTGCGAGGGGATCCAGCCGTCGATCGTCGCGGAGATCCGCGAAGTCATCCGCGACATCAAGCGCGAGGGAAGGACGGCGATCCTGCTGGCGGAACAGGACCTCGAGTTCGTGCGCAGCGTCGGCGACTATTTCTACATGATGGACCGGGGCGCGATCGTCTGGCAGGGCGAAGCGTCGGAGCTGACCGACGACGTCGTGCACCGGCACCTGGCGGTGTGACCCGGCCGGCCGGAATCCGGAGCGCGGCGGGCCGGACGCATATACGGAAGGAGGCATTTGGCATGCATATACCGGACGGATATTTGAGCATGGAAGTCTGCGCGGCGACGACGGCGGCCGGAGCGGCGGCGGCGGTTTGCGCGCTGCGCAGGACGCGGTCGGAGCTTGCAAGGCCCCGGGTGCCGGCGGCGGCGCTGACCGGCGCGTTCATCTTCGCGGCGCAGATGCTGAATTTCCCGATCGCCGGCGGGACGTCGGGGCATTTCCTCGGCAGCGCGCTGGCCGCGATCCTGTTCGGGCCGTGGGCGGCCGCGGCGATCATGACGGCCGTGCTGATCATTCAGGCGGTGCTGTTCCATGACGGCGGCATCACCGCGCTCGGCGCGAACATCTTGTGCACGGCCGTGATCGGCTCGTTCGTCGGGCACGGCTCCTACCGGGCCGCGCTCCGGCTGATGAAGGGCCGGCTGCGGGCCGCGGCGTCGTTCGCCGCGGCGTGGGTGTCGATCGTGGCCGCCGCCTGCGGCGTCGCGCTGCTGCTGGCGCTGTCCGGCGCCGCGCCGCTCCCCGCCGTGCTGGGCGCGATGGTCGGATGGCACGCGCTCATCGGCATCGGAGAAGGGCTGATCACGACGGCGGCCGTCCTCTGCCTGACGGAGCGCGGCGTCTCCCGCGCCATCCGGGAAGACGCCTTGCGGGGAGGTGCGCCCGCATGAGCGGCGGACGCGAAAGCGGCGGAGAACGCGGCGAGTACCGGCTCACGGGCAACCGGCGCAAATGGATCGTGCTGGCCGTGCTGACGTTGGCCGCGGCGGGCCTTCTCTCGCCCTGGGCGTCCGACCTTCCCGACGGCCTCGAGCGCGTCGCCGGGGATCTCGGCTTCATCGACCGGGAGACCGCCGTTCATTCGTTCTCGCCGATGCCGGACTACGAAGTGCCCGGCATTCGCGGGGAGGCCGCGCGGACGGGACTGGCCGGCCTGATCGGTTCCGGCGTCCTGGGCGCCGTGCTGTGGTGCGCGCTGCGCGCGCTGGCGAAGAAGGAGCGGTAGGCGGACGGGACCGGGATGCCCCCGGAATACGGATTTCCGGCTCCGAACCGGCCGGTCAGGCAAGCGGGACCTGGCCGGCCGGTTTCCGTTCCGGAAAATGCTGGAGATATCGGGAGCGCCGCGCCGACGGCGCATGCGGAGCGTTCCGCACGAGCGCATAAACGTGCTTGGAGCAGTTGAATACTATGGGCAGATCGCTTCTGGCTCACAAAAATGCCGCACCCGGACCGGAGGGCGTTCGCCGGTCCGGGAGGCGGTCTCACATAGGCCAGGGTCTCAAGTCCCGATTGTCTCCGCTGGATTCTGCCGAATCCAAATCTTGAGCGAAAGTGGGGCATCAGCATGAAAGCAACAGGTATCGTCCGCCGGATCGACGACCTCGGCCGCGTCGTGATCCCGAAGGAAATCCGCCGTACGCTGAGAATACGTGAAGGCGACCCGCTGGAGATCTTCGTCGACCGGGACGGCGAGGTCATCCTGAAAAAGTATTCCCCGATCGGGGAGCTCGGCGATTTCGCGAAGGAATACGCGGAATCGCTGTACGAAAGCACGGGTCATATCGCCATGATCTGCGACCGCGACACGATCATCGCCGTGGCCGGCGCGTCGAAGAAGGAATTTCTGGACAAGCCGGTCGGCTCGCTGCTCGAGCAGAGCATGGAAAACCGGAAGCCCGTGCTCGAGCCGAACGGCGGCCGGTTCGAGCTGGTCAAGGACACGGAGGACCAGTACAGCTCGATCGCGGTGGCGCCGATCGTCGCCGGCGGTGATCCGATCGGAGCCGTCGTGCTCGTCAGCAAGGAAGAAGGCGTGAAGATGGGGCAAATGGAAGCGAAGATGGCGGAGACGGCCGCCGGTTTCCTGGCGAAACAGATGGAGCAGTAAGGAGCAGTAATCCGAAAGCCCGTTCGGCATCAGGCTTCCCCATGCGGCGTCCGGCGCAAGGGGGAGCTTTTGTTGTGCGGCTTGGGAGAGGCAAACGCCGCCTGAAATGGTATAATGGTGGACGGCGGCCGACGGGCCGCGGCGGAAGGAGGAAACACGGACGCGATGAAACCGACCATCATCGTCGCGGGGCTCGGGTCCGGCGGCGAAGACCATATCACGTTGGGCGTCTGGCGGAGGATTCGGGAGACGCCGCGGCGCTATGTGCGGACTTCAAGCCATCCCGCGGTTCGGAAATTGGCGGGAGACGGGCTGGACTTCCGGTCCTTCGACCACCTGTACGAGCAGTCGGATTCGTTCCCGGAGGTGTACGAGCGGATCGCGGACGAGCTGATCCGTCTGGCGCGGGAGGACGGAGGGACGATCCTCTACGCGGTGCCGGGTCATCCGATGGTGGCCGAGCGCACGGTCCGGCTGCTCCGCGAGCGGTGCGCAGGCGCCGGCGTCGGGCTTGAAATCGTCGGCGGCGAAAGTTTCCTCGACCAGGCGTTCGTCCGGCTCGGCTTCGATCCGATCGAAGGGTTCCAGCTCCTTGACGCATCGGACGTGAAACCTTCCCTGCTGCGACCGGAGATCCATACCGTCATCGCCCAGGTGTACGACCGGCTGATCGCGTCGGACGTCAAGCTGTCGCTGATGGAGCGCTATCCCGACGACCATCCGGTGACGATCGGGCACGCGCTGGGCGTTCCGGGCGAGGAGCGGATCGAGACGGTGCCGCTGCACGAGCTGGACCGGTTGGAAACGTACGGCGACATGACGCTGGTCTGGCTGCCGAAATCCGACGATCCGATGCTGCGCAACCGGTCGTTCGACCGGCTGAAGGAGATCGTCGAGATTCTCCGCGGTCCGAACGGATGCCCCTGGGATCGGGAGCAGACGCACCGGTCCATCCGGAAAAATTTCATCGAGGAGACGTATGAGGCGATCGAAGCGATCGACAACGACGATCCCGCCGGCATGCAGGAAGAGCTCGGCGACGTGCTGCTGCAGGTGATGCTGCACAGCCAGATGGAGGCGGAGAACGGCACGTTCGACATCTACGACGTCATCCAGTCGCTGAACGAGAAGCTGCTGTTCCGCCATCCGCACGTGTTCGGCGAGGTCGGAGCGGCAAACGCGGACGAGGCGCTTGCGAACTGGGAGCGGATGAAGGCGGAGGAGAAGCGGCGCAGGGGACTCCCGGAAAGGTCGTCCGTGCTGGACGGGATTCCGCGCGATCTGCCCGCGCTCCTGAAGGCGTACGAGCTGCAGAAGAAGGCGGCCAAGGTCGGTTTCGACTGGCCGGAGATCGGACCGGCGCTGGACAAGGTCGGCGAGGAGCTCCGGGAGCTGCGCGACGCGATCGCGTCCGGCAGGGACCGGGAGGCGCAGGCGCAGGAGCTCGGCGATCTGCTGTTCGCCGCCGTCAACGTCGCGCGGTTCATCGGCGCCGATCCGGAGGAGGCGCTTGCCCGGACGAATGCGAAGTTCGGCCGGAGATTCGCCTATATCGAAGAGCAATTGAAACAAAGCGGCAGGACCTTCGACCAGACGAATCTGGAAGAAATGGATCGTTGGTGGGAGGAAGCGAAACGAAAGAACTAGGACTTTTCGACGTTTTCCCGCGATTTCCCCCGGCAAATCGAAAAATTTGACGCGGACCGGCAGGATTTTCCCGTTCCCGGAAAGAATAGAAGATGCGGATACATGCATTGCCGCTGCGGATCAGCCGGTCGGCGGCCGCGCGGTCACTGCGGATACAATATCAATTAAGAAGAAGGAAATCAGGAGGCTGTGAAAGGATGAACAAAACGGATCTGATCAACAACATTGCGGCGAAGAGCGGGCTCTCGAAGCGCGACGTCGAGACGGTGCTGAACGGTTTTCTCGGCGAAGTGACGGCCGCGCTGCAAGCCGGCGAAAAGGTTCAACTGATCGGCTTCGGCACGTTCGAGACGCGCAAGCGCAACAGCCGCAAGGGCCGCAACCCGCAAACGGGCAAGACGATCGAAATTCCTGCGTCGAGGGTCCCGGCTTTCAAGGCGGGCAACAAGCTGAAAGAAGCCGTCAAGTAACGGCATGCGGCTGGACAAGTTCCTCAAGGTATCCCGACTGATCAAGCGGCGTACGGTGGCGAAGGATATCTCCGAGCAGGGGCGCGTCTGGATCAACGGACGTGAAGCGAAGCCGGGCAGCACGGTCAAGGTCGGCGACGAGCTGACGATCCGGTTCGGCCAGAAGACGGTGACGGTCCGGGTCGAGCGGCTTGCCGAGACGACCCGGAAGGACGAAGCCGCCGGTCTCTACACCCTGATTCGCGAGGAATACCACCGGGACGACGCAGAGGAAGAAGGGAACCGGCAGGATTGAGCCGAAGCAGGGCCGTCTTCGGCGCCGCGTCAGGCGGCGCGGGAGGCGGCCTTTGTTGCGCCGTCGCGGGGATTCGGGCGGTTCCTTCCGGCGGTTCTAAAACTTGTCCTTCTCCCATATCCATGATGGTGTAAGGGAGGAGGCCAGGCCATGATGGAACAGTCGAAGGCGAAACGCCAGGAAATCAGAATGCTCAACCGCAAGGTGCTGGAAATCACGGGCATCCGGAACGTGGAAAGCTTCGACAGCGAGGAGTTCCTGCTCGACACCGAGCTCGGTTTCCTGACCGTGCGCGGGTCGAACCTCCACATGAAGCATCTCAGCCTCGAGCAGGGACTCGTCGCCATCGAAGGCGCGATCCATACGATCGCCTACCTGGACGGCGCCGCCGCCGACAAATCCAAAGGCTTCTTCGGGAAGTTGTTCAAGTGAGCCTCGAGGTCCAGTTTCTGACGGTCGGCTCCGTGGCGCTGGCCGGCATCGGCATGGGCGCGGTCTTCGACGGCTGGCGGGTTGCGGCCCGGGAGTTGAACGCCGGCCGGATGTGGGTACCGGTGTTCGATCTCCTGTTCTGGCTGCTGGCCGCGGCGGTCGTGTTCCGCGTGCTGCTGGCGGTGAACGAGGGCGAAGTGCGGCTGCCCGTGTTTCTGGGATTCTTCATCGGGCTCGCGTTCTATTTCTGGCTGCTCAGCGATCCGGTCGTCCGGCTGTACCGGCTGCTCGCCGCGGCCATCCGGCGCATGCTCCGGCTGGCCGTCCGGGCCGCGGACGCGCTCGTCGTCCGGCCGGCGCGCTGGCTGGGGCGTCTGGCCGCCGGGTGTTTCAGACTAGTCCGGAAAGCCTCTATGGTTCTGTTCCGGTTTGTGGTAAAATTAATGAACCCGATATTTGGCTTGTCCGCCCGTCTTGCGCGGCCGCTGCTGCGTTCGGTGCGAAAACGGGCCGCGGCATGGGCGGAAACGGCGAAGCGCACACCGCTGATGCGCTGGGCGGCATCCATGTTGCGCCATGGGAAGAACAGACGATCCTAGGAGGTACGGCACGTGGCGGATGCCCGCAACTACACTTCCTCCCGAACGGGCATGAAGCGGCGTCTCAGGATCTGGTTCCTCCTCGTCGCCTCGTTCATGGGATGGGCGGTCTACACCTCCTTCCAACAACTGGAATCCCGGGCGGAGACGATGCGGGCGCTCGACTCGCTGCGGGAAAAGGTCGCCGCGGCCGAGCAGCGCCAGGCCGAGCTCGAGTTTGAGATCGAGCGGTTGAGCGATCCGGAATACATCAAGGAGCTGGCTCGCAAGAACGGCCTCGCGATGCCCGGCGAACAGCCGATCCAGGTGACGGAGAGCGGCGATTGATCCGCTTCTGCCGCTGTTTACTTGCTTGCGGCGTTCGGGTATAATCACGGATAGAACAGCCCTTCGCCTGGAGCCCGTTTCAGCCGTGCCCCATGCGGATGGATGTGTTCTGATGGATCCGCATCATCGGGGAGGCCAATCCGGTAAATGGCAATTGAAGTGGGCGCCAAGTTGGAGGGCAGGGTAACGGGCATCACCCGATTCGGGGCGTTCATCGACCTCGCGGACGGTGTCACGGGACTTGTTCACATCTCGGAGATCGCCGACCATTACGTCAGGGATGTGAACGATTATCTGAAGATCGACGACATCGTCACGGTGAAGGTCATCCGCGTCGACAAGGACGGCAAGATCGCGCTGTCGATCCGGCAAGCCGTCGATCGGCCGGCAGGCCGCGTTCCTTCGCAGCGCGGCGACCGCAGACCGGGCGGACGCGGCGGCGTCGGTCCGGCATCCGGCAAGCTGTCGTTCGAAGAGAAGATATCCCGGTTTCTGAGGGACAGCGAAGAGCGCATCGCATCGCTCCGGCGGAATGCGGAAGGCAAGCGCGGTGGACGCGGAGCGCGGCGCGGTTGAAACGGAAACCGGTCGGAATCGAAACATTATGAGAAATTCTAAGGCGGAACCCACCGGGCGGAACCCATCGGGTTCCGCCTTTTTGCACATCCGGCATCCGCCGCACGGCGCGCGCATCACGGGACGCGGCCTGCATCGGTGCACGGGAAGCCGTCGACGAACTTCGGAACGCCGGGTGACGACGGTGTTTGGCAAAAAAACCGGCGATACGCAAAGACGGCGGCCGGAGGGACGGTCCGGCGGAAGCGGCGGCAAAAGTTCCGCAGGCGTTCGGCATCCGGAGCCATGATCGGACGGAAGCCGCGCCGCTCCGTCGCGCGGATTTTGCCGTTCCTTCGCCGCCGCGGGGGCCGGCGATTCCGGGCGAATGCGGATCGCACCTGCATTCGCCCTTTGTCGTTCCGCCGCGCGCCGGAGGGCCGCGCATGTCGGAAAAAAATTGCCCGCCGCCTACCGATTGTGACAAACTCCTGACGGCCCGCCGCCTATAATGGGAATCACTTCCGTCCGCAGCGTGCGGACAAGCCTGTTCGGAGGGTGGTGCCGTCATGATGGACAAGCAGAACCTGGTGCGGTTTCCCGGAGCGGAGGGGCGGCCGGAAAACGGAAGATGGAAGACGCCGGTCCGCCTTCGGAAGCTGTCGGCGTCGGCTTCGCGGTTGTTCCTGTCCCGCCGCTGGACGCTGCTGATCGCCGTCGTCGGTTTCCTGCTCGGCCGCGCCGTCATTCTGGACACGCTCGCGCCGTTCGCGGTCGCCTGGTTCGCGGTCGTCTGGTTCCTGCGCCGGGACGCGGCTCCGGTCGCCGCGCTCGCGCTCGTCGCCGGCGCCTGGCTGGCCGACGCGCCCGTCTTTTGGTCGACCGCGGCCGAACTTGCCGTGTTTTTCCTGCTCGCGCGCGGGCTGGAGGCGTACGAGCGCGCCGAGATATCCTATGCGCCGCTGCTGGCGTTCATTTCCGCGCTGCTCGTGCGGTTGTTCGGCGTCGTGATGGAGAAGGCGCTCGACGGGTACGAGCTGCTCATGGTCGCGGTCGAGGCGGGTCTCGCCTTCGTGCTGACCCTCGTGTTCATTCAGGCGGTCCCGGTCCTGCTGCTGACCAGGAAGCCGGCGCTGCTGCGCAATGAAGAGATCGTCTGCCTGATGATCCTGCTCGCCTCGATCATGACCGGCGCGGCCGGCTGGGCGGTCTATGACCTGGAGATTCCGCACGTGCTGTCGCGTTACGTGCTGCTCCTGTTCGCACTGGCCGGCGGCGCCCTGCTCGGCGCCTCGGTCGGCGTGATTGCCGGCCTCGTCCTGAGCCTTGCGGATTTCGGCGACATCCTGCAGATGAGCCTTCTCGCGTTCGCCGGCCTGCTCGCCGGCCTGCTCCGGGAAGGCGGCAAGCCGGCCGCGGCGTTCGGCATGCTGCTCGGCACGGCAATTCTGTCCATCTACATAGGCGGTGCGGAAAGCGCGCTCGCTTCGACCTGGGAGTCGGCCCTGGCTGCGCTCCTGTTCCTCGCGACGCCGCAATCGATGCTCAAGACGATCGCCCGCCATGTGCCGGGAACGGCCGAACATGCGCGCTCGCAGCATGAATACGCGCGCCGGGTGCGGGACGTGACCGCGCGGCGTGTGACGCAGTTTTCCGAGATCTTCCGGCAGCTCGCGGAGAGCTTCGCCGAGACGGCCGACATCGAGCCGTTCGGCCGCTGGCAGCAGGACCGCGTCCACCTCGTCAACGCCGCGGCCGAGGCGGTCTGTTCGACCTGTTACCGGCAGCGGCAATGCTGGGAGGGCAAGTTCCAGCAGACGTTCCGGCTCATGAAGGAGATGACGGACGCCGCCCGGTACCAGGGGCCGCAGCCGGGCGAGGAGCTGCCGGAGCACTGGAAGAAGCATTGCGTGAAACCGCACCAGGTGTTCGCCGCGCTCCGGCAGCAGGTCGAGCTGGTCGAACACGACCGGCTGTGGCGGAAGCGGATCCGCGAGTCGCGCCGCCTGGTGGCCGACCAGCTCGCCGGCGTCTCGCGGATCATGCAGGATCTGGCGCGGGAGATTCGCCGCGAAGGACAGGAGATGCATCTGCAGGAGGAGCAGATCCGCGAAGCGGTGGAAGGATTGGGCCTCTCGATCCGCGGCGTCGAGATCATCAGCCTCGAAGAGGGCAACGTCGAGATCGAGATCGCGCACACGTTCCCGCGCGGGTTCGACGAATGCCGGAAAATGATCGCGCCGCTCCTGACCGACATCCTCGGCGAGCCGATTGCGGTGAAGTCGGAGCGCCCGCCGGAGCGGCCCGGTGAGCCGACGGTCGTGACGTTCGCGTCGGCGAAGGCGTATGAGGTGGATACCGGCGTCGCCGGGACGGCGAAGGGCGGCGGGCTCTTGTCGGGGGACAGCTACAGCACGGCGGAGCTCGCGAACGGCAAGTTCGCGGTGGCCGTCAGCGACGGCATGGGTGCCGGCGAGCGGGCGCGGCTCGAAAGCCGCTCGGCGCTGGACATGCTGCACCAGCTCCTGCAGTCGGGCATGGACGAGAAGCTTGCGATCCAGTCGGTCAATTCGGTGCTGCTGCTCCGGTCGGCCGACGAGATGTTCGCGACGGTGGATTTGGCGCTCATTGACCGCTATACGGCCAAGACGACGTTCCTCAAGGTCGGCTCCACGCCGAGCTACATCAAGCGGGGCGGAGACGTCATTCCGATCGTGGCCGGCAACCCGCCGATCGGCATCCTGCAGGAGATCGACGTCGATCTCGTCCGCGTGCAGCTCTATCCGGGCGACACGCTGATCATGATGACCGACGGCGTGTACGACGCGCCGGGACACGCGGTGAACAAGGAGATCTGGATGAAGCGGATCATCCAGGAGCTGAAATCGGAGGATCCGCAGGAGATGGCGGAGGAACTACTGGATACCGTGCTGCGAAGTTGCCCGGACGGGATCCGCGACGACATGACGGTCGTCGTCGCCCGCGTGCGGAAGTTCCAGCCGGAATGGGCGACGTTCCGCTGGCCGGGGCTGACGAAGCTGGAACGCCCGCGGACGGTGAGTTGAGCGGCGCGCGGGGCGGATTCCCGTTTCGGAACCGGACATTTCATGCGCCGGAGTTTACCTCTCTCTCAGAACGGGCATGCTGGTAACGGAGCGATAGATTCGAGATTTGAAGGAGGGGCTTCGGCCATGAAACAGTTGCTGCTCATCACGGATGGCTGCTCGAACGTCGGGGTGAGTCCGGTTATCGCGGCGGCCCACGCGAAGGCGGAAGGCATTACGGTGAACGTGATCGGGGTGGTGGAACGCGGCGAATCGATTTCCTCGGCGGAGATCGAGATCGAGGAGATCGCCCGCGCCGGCGGCGGCATGAGCCGGATTGTGAACCCGCGCCAACTGTCGCAGACCGTGCAGATGATGACGCGCAAGACGGTCGTGACGACGATCCAGCAGGCGGTGAACCGGGAGCTTCGGCAGGTGTTCGGCGCCGAGTCGGTCGAGGCGCTGCCGCCGGACCGGCGCGGCGAGGTCGTGCGCGTCATCGACGAACTCGGCGAATCGGCGCCGCTCAAAGTCGCGCTCCTCATCGACGCGAGCGGAAGCATGCGTCCGAAACTTCCCGCGGTCGAGGAGGCGATCCGCGATCTCGTGCTCAGCCTGCAGGCGCGTTCCGGAAAAAGCGAGATCGCCGTGTTCCATTTTCCCGATTCGGAGGACGGAGAAGGCTGCGTCTGCGATCTGGACTGGACGGACAACATCGCCGGCGTGAAGCGCATTCTGCCGAAGCTGGAAATGCGCGGCACGACGCCGACCGGACCGGCGATGATGCAGGTGATTGATTTTTTCCGCCGGGGGGATTATGGTAGAACCAACAGGGGCGAAACGGACGGGATGATGGGTGAAGACGTCGTCTGAACTTCGACTGGCGCCCGGCTCGGTCGTCACGGGCAAATGGAAGGGCGGACGGTACCGGGTCGAGCGCCTGCTCGGAGAGGGGGCGAACGGCCGGGTGTACCTCGTGGAGCACGGCCGGCGTCTCTATGCGATGAAGGTCGGCGGCGACGCCGTCGATCTGCAGTCCGAGATCAACGCGCTCCGTGCCCTGGCGGCCCGGCGGCGAAGGGCGGAGCCGTTCCTGGTGGCCGTCGACGACTTCGTCCACAGGGACGGCTCGGAACACCCCTTCTATATCATGCGGTACGTGCGCGGCCGCGCGCTGCACGAGTATTTGCAGCGCGAAGGGGCGGACTGGTTCCCGCTCGTCGGGTACAACCTGCTCGGCAGGCTGGCCGAGCTGCACGAGGCGGGCTTCGCGTTCGGCGATCTGAAGCGGGAGAACGTGCTGGTCGGCGATTACGGCCGCGTGGAGCTGGTCGATTACGGCGGCGCGACGGCGTTCGGCAAGAGCGTTCGCCAGTTTACCGAGCTCTACGACCGCGGGTACTGGAACGCGGGCAGCCGGACGGCCGAGCCGGGCTACGATCTGTTCTCCTTCGCGGTGCTGTGCCTGCACCTGTTCGAAGGCCGCCGGCTGCTGCAACTGTCGCAGACGCTGCTGCCGCAGAACCGGTCGCCGGCGGAGCTCATCCGCCTTACGGAAAGCCATCCCGCGCTGAAACCGTTCGCGGGATGGCTTCAGCGCGCGCTGCGGGGGGAATTCGCGTCGGCGCGGGAAGCCGCCGCCGCCTGGCAGCGCATCCTGTACGGCGGGATCGCGAAGCCGGTGCGGAGGCGGTCGTCGTCGGCGGGCTGGGCGGCCGGCCTGTTCGCCTGCACGATGCTCGCGCTGGCCGCGACGATTCTCTGGCTGATGACGGAAGGCGTGCTGCCGGCCGGGCTGCCGTAAGCCCGGCTGCGACGCGGGCGGCACGCCGCTTTGGCATGCGCATTTCGGCGGTTGGGGGCGGTGGAGGATGGATCTTGCGGCGCGCATCCGCCGGACGGCGGAGCGGGACGGGCTCTGGCGTCCGGGCGACACGATTCTGGCCGCCGTGTCGGGTGGCCCAGACTCGACGGCGCTCTTGCATCTGCTCTGGCGGCTGTCCGGCGAATGCGGCTTCCGGCTCGCGGCGGCCCACGTCAACCACGGCTTCCGCGGCGAGGAATCGGCGCGGGAGGCGGCGTTCGTGCGCCGGCTGTGCGGCCGGCTCGGCGTGCCGCTCGAAGAGGCGGAACTGGACCTACCTTTTTATATAAAAGAGACGGGCATGAACGCGCAGGCCGCCGCCCGGGAGAAGCGGTACGCTTTCCTGCGCGAGGCGGCGGAGCGGCGCGGCGCTTCGCGGATCGCGCTGGCGCACCACGCGGACGACCAGGCGGAGACGGTGCTGATGCGCCTCATCCGCGGATCCGGGCCGACCGGCATCGCCGGGATGCCGGTGAAGCGGCGCGAAGGGAAAGTGGAACTCATCCGGCCCTTGCTCCGTATTACCAAGATGGAACTGCTCCGCTATTGTGAGCGCGAAGGCCTCGGCTGGTGCGAGGACAGCAGCAACCGGAAGACGGTCTATTTCCGCAACGCCGTGCGGCTGGAAATCCTGCCTTTCCTCGAACGGTACAATCCGAATGTGTCCGCGTCGCTCGTGCGGCTGGCCGAAATCAGCCGCGCGGAGGACGACTTCCTCGCGCGGGAGGCGGAACGGGCGTTCGACCGGCTCGTCCGGCGGGAACGGGACGGATGCGCGATGGACCGCGGCGCGTTCCTGGAGCTGCATATTGCTTTACAAAGAAGATTGATTACTCTAATATTAATCTATCTTGGGGTGGAAAGAGGGTCCATCCCGTTCGAACGGATCGACGCGATCCGGGAAGCCGCCGCGGAGGGCTCGCCGACGACATCGGTGATCGAGGCCGGCCGCGGCGTCCGCTTCTTGCGGGAATACGAAGTATTGCGGTGGACGAGGGGCGGCGCTTCCGGGGGGACCGGATTCGAGTACGAGGCCGCGGAGACGGCCGGCGAGCTCGAGGTGCCCGAAGCGGGCGGCCGGCTCGTCTTCCGCCGCATCCGGCGCGCTCCGGGGGAGCCGCTTCCCGCGCCGGACGACGATTCCCGCCGGACGGCGATGTTCGACGAAGACGCCGTCGCTTATCCGCTGCGCGTTCGTTCCCGGAAGCCCGGCGACCGGATGCGCCTTGCCGGTTTAAACGGCACCAAAAAGGTGCAAGATATTTTCGTTGACGGCAAGATTCCCCGATCGAGGCGCGATGCGGTTCCGCTCGTGCTGGACGCCGAAGGCCGGCTGCTCTGGATCGCCGGCGTCCGCCGGTCGGCGGAAGCGCCCGTGACGGAGGAGACGACGCGCATCTTGCGGATCGAGTGGCAGGACGAATAATGGAGGTCTGGCTTTGCTGGAAGACATTCAGGAAGTGCTGTACACCGAAGAGCAGATCCGGCAGAAGGTCCGGGAGATGGGCCGGCAATTGAGCCTCGATTTCAAGGACCGGAACCCGCTCGTCATTTGTATTCTGAAGGGCGCGTTCATCTTCATGGCCGATCTGGTGAAGGAGATGGACATCCCGCTCGAGATCGACTTCATGGCCGTCTCGAGCTACGGCGCGTCCACGAAGTCGTCCGGCGTCGTCAAGATCGTGAAGGATCTGGACGTGCCGGTGGAGGGCCGCGACGTCATCATCGTCGAGGACATCATCGACAGCGGTCTCACGCTGAGCTATCTGATCGACGTGCTCGAGCGGCGCAACGCGAAATCCGTCACGGTCGCGACGCTTTTTGACAAGCCTTCCGGCCGGGTCGTCGACCTGGAACCGGACTATGTCGGCTACACGCTGCCGAACGCCTTCGTCGTCGGCTACGGCCTCGACTACGCGGAGAAATACCGCAACCTGCCGTTCATCGGCATCCTGAAGCCGGAAGTCTACAACCGATGACTCCGGAGAGCGTCCCGTCGGCGGAGCTGACGTTCCGGGGACGTCCCCGAGCCATGCTCCTCCTCGCGGTCGTGTTGTGATGGCAAGACGTGCTATGATAAAATAGTTGAAGCGCCCTGAGAGGAGGTAGGGGATGAATCGGTTCTGGAAAAACACGGGTTTTTATCTGATCATTTTTCTCGTGACCGTCGGAATCGTCCATTTCATCAGCACCCAGAATGAGACGACGAACCGGCTTTCCTACGACGAGCTGCGCCAGCTGATCAAGGCGGACAACGTCAAGGAGCTGACGCTCCGGTATGACGGCGCTTCCTATCTCGTCACGGGCCAATACCGTGTGCCTCCAGCCGGCGCGCAGCAGAACACGTTCTATTCCCGGATTCCGGCCGAGGAGTTCGCAACCCAGGAAATCAGGGACGCTTCCGAACGGAACGGGTTCAAATTAAACGTGGAAAAACAGCAGGGCCAGAGCATCTGGCTCACGTTCCTTACCTCCATCATACCGTTTGTCATCATGTTCATCCTGTTCTTCTTCCTCATCAATCAGGCGCAGGGCGGCGGCGGCAAGGTCATGAACTTCGGCAAGAGCCGCGCCCGTCTGTACACCGACGACAAGAAGCGCGTCACGTTCGAGGACGTCGCAGGCGCCGACGAGGAGAAGCAGGAGCTGGTCGAGGTCGTCGAGTTTCTGAAGGACCCGCGCAAGTTCGCCGCGCTCGGCGCGCGCATTCCGAAGGGCGTGCTGCTCGTTGGTCCCCCCGGCACGGGCAAGACGCTGCTTGCGCGCGCGGTGGCGGGCGAGGCGGGGGTGCCGTTCTTCAGCATATCGGGTTCCGACTTCGTCGAGATGTTCGTCGGCGTGGGCGCTTCCCGCGTCCGCGACCTGTTCGAGAACGCGAAGAAGAATTCTCCCTGTATCATCTTCATCGACGAGATCGACGCCGTCGGTCGGCAGCGCGGCGCCGGTCTGGGCGGCGGCCATGACGAACGCGAGCAGACGCTCAACCAGCTGCTCGTCGAGATGGACGGATTCAGCGCAAACGAGGGCATCATCATCATCGCCGCGACGAACCGTCCGGACATTCTCGACCCGGCGCTCCTGCGCCCGGGCCGCTTTGACCGCCAGATCACGGTCGACCGCCCCGACGTGAAGGGGCGCGAAGCGGTGCTGAAGGTGCACGCCCGCAACAAGCCGCTCGCGAAGGACGTCAGCCTCGAGACGATCGCGAAGCGGACGACCGGGTTCACCGGCGCCGATCTGGAGAACCTGCTGAACGAGGCGGCGCTGCTGGCGGCCCGCCGGAACAAGCGCGAGATCACGATGACCGAGGTGGACGAGGCGATCGACCGCGTCATCGTCGGCACGGAGAAGCGGAGCCGCGTCATCAGCGAGCGCGAGAAGCGGATGGTCGCCTACCACGAGGCGGGCCATACGGTCATCGGCTATTTCCTGGAACATGCGGACATGGTCCACAAGGTGACGATCATTCCGCGCGGCCGGGCGGGCGGCTATGTGATCATGCTGCCGAAGGAAGACCGGATGATCGTCACGAAGCAGGAACTGCTCGACAAGGTGACCGGGCTGCTTGGCGGCCGGGTCGCGGAAGAGCTGTTCATCGGCGAGATCGGCACCGGCGCCTACAGCGACTTCAAGCAGGCGACGCAGATCGTGCGCAGCATGATCATGGAATACGGCATGAGCGAGAAGCTCGGTCCGATGCAGTTCGGCAATTCGCAGGGCCAGGTGTTCCTCGGCCGCGACCTCGGGCACGAGCAGAACTATTCCGACGCGATCGCCTACGAGATCGACCAGGAAATGCAGCGCATCATCAACGAGTGCTACACGCGCGCGAAGGAGCTGCTCACCGCGAAGTCGCGCGAGGTCCGGCTGATCGCCGAGACGCTGCTCGAAGTCGAGACGCTCGAGCTCGAGCAGATCAAGCGGCTGATCGAGACCGGATCGCTGGACGGCACCCCGTCCGGCGACGGGTCGGGCGGCGGCGAAGGCGACGGTCAGCCGGAGCCGAAGGAGCCGGCCGCGAACCCGACGATCGATACGCCGGGCAACGTCCGCGTCCGGATCCAGACGAAGGAGTCGGGCGAGGATGTGACGCCGGCGGGCGGCGAAGGAGCCGGCGACGACCGCGGCTGATCCGTTTGCGCAAGACGGGCAGGATATCCGCCCCGGAACGGCCGGATGGCCGCTTCCGGGGCGTTTTTTGCTCGCTCACGGGGGTTCGGCCTCCCGGGAATCCGGATGCCCGTTCGGGCGGGCGCGGTGCGTCGCTTTGTTTGTTGACAGCGCGGGACGCCGCGTGTAAATTAGTGATAATCAATGATTTTGCGGCCGGGCGGCCGCACGGGGACTGCCCGTCCCTGCGGGAAAATTCGTGAAATTTGGCACAAACTTTGGCGCGGGAAACGGACCTCGGTGTCGGGTGTTCGCTTGCGCGCTTTTATCTAAGGAGAAGATGACAGGATGGAAGCATTGGCGCTCGAGCGGAGAGCGGAGCAGAACCTTGAGCTCCGCGCGCGGCTGGAACGGCTCAAGAAGGAACGCAACGCCATCATTCTGGCCCACTATTACCAGCGCGACGAGATCCAGGAAGTGGCGGATTTCCGCGGCGACTCGTTTCTGCTTGCGCAGAAGGCGGCCGAGACGGACGCGGACGTGATCGTGTTCTGCGGCGTCCATTTCATGGGCGAGAGCGCGAAGATTCTGGCTCCGGACAAGACGGTGCTCATTCCCGACGAGCGGGCGGGCTGCCCGATGGCGGACATGGTGAACGTCGACGGCCTGCGGAAATTGAAGGCGCAGCATCCGGACGCGGCCGTCGTCACCTACATCAACTCGTCCGCGGAAGTGAAGGCCGAGACGGACATCTGCTGCACGTCTTCGAACGCGATCAAGGTCGTCAACTCGGTGCCGACGGAGAAGGTCATCTGGGTGCCGGACAAAAACCTCGGCCATTACGTCCAGCAGCATACGGACAAGCAGATGATCATCTGGGAAGGCTACTGCAACACGCACGACATGCTGACGGTGAAGGACATCGAGGAGATGAAGGCGCAGCATCCGAACGCCCTCGTCGTCGTCCATCCCGAATGCCGTCCCGAGGTCGTCGCGATGGCCGACTTCGTCGGCAGCACGACGGCGATCATCAAGTTCTGCCGCGAGTCGAAGCACAAGGAGTTCATCATCGGCACGGAGGACGGCACCGGCTATCAGCTGCGCAAGGACAGTCCGGACAAGATCTTCCACTTCGCCTCGAAATATCTCGTCTGCCCCAACATGAAGGTCAACAATCTGAAGAAGCTCGTCAAATGTCTCGAGAACATGTATCCTCAGGTCCATGTGCCGCCCCACATCGCGGAGAAGGCGCGTTTGTCCCTGGAGCGCATGCTGCAAGTGAAGTAGCATGCGCTGCTTCTGCGCCTGACACCGCGTCACCCGGATTCCCGCGGCGCGAGCCGAACCAATCGGAGGACAGGACATGATCCCGCGATATCTGACCGACGAGGCGCTGGACGAACTGCCCGTCGTCGAGAAGGACGTCATCGTGATCGGGGCCGGCATCGCCGGTCTTTTTACCGCCGTCAAGGCGAGCGAGCGGCATTCGGTCCTGCTGATCACGAAGAAATCGCTGCTCGACAGCAACACCCGCTATGCGCAGGGCGGCATTGCCGCCGTCATCTCCGACGAGGATTCGCCGGCGCTCCACCGGCAGGACACGCTGATCGCCGGGGCGGGCCTCTGCTCGCCCGCGGCGGTCGACGTGCTCGTGCACGAGGGGCCGGAGGGCGTCCGCGATCTGATCCGGATGGGCGCGCGGTTCGACCAGGAGCAAAACGGCGAGTACGCGCTGACGAAGGAGGGCGCCCACAGCCAGCGGCGCATCCTGCACGCGAACGGCGACGCGACGGGATACGAGATCGTGCGCGTGCTGTCGGCGAAGGCGCTGGAGAATCCGAACATCGAGGTGTGGGACGACCACTTCGCGATCGACCTGGTCACGCATGACGGCGAGTGCCACGGCGCGCTCGTGCAGCGGCCGGACGGCGCGCGGCTGTTCGTGCGGGGCAAGGCGACCGTGCTGGCGACCGGCGGCACCGGGCAGCTGTACCGGTACACGACGAACCCGGAGGTCGCGACCGGCGACGGCATCGCGATGGCGTATCGCGCGGGCGCGGAGATCCGGGACATGGAATTCGTCCAGTTCCATCCGACGGCGCTCTGCTACCCCGGGGCGCCCCGGTTTCTCATCACGGAGGCGCTGCGCGGCGAAGGCGCGGTGCTGCGCAACATCAATGGCGAGCGGTTCATGGCGCGTTATCATCCGCAGCTCGAGCTCGCGCCGCGCGACGTCGTCGCCCGCGCGATCGTCAGCGAGCTCGAGCGGACGAACGCGACGTTCGTCTACCTCGACATCACGCATGAGGACGCCGGGACGGTGCGCCGGCGGTTTCCGAACATCTACCGGTACTGCCTGCAATACGGGCTCGACCTGACGAGCGACTGGATTCCGGTCGCGCCGGCGGCCCACTACATGATGGGCGGCGTCAAGACCGATCTGAACGGCGAGACGAACATCCGCCGCCTGTTCGCCTGCGGCGAATGCTCGTCGACCGGCGTGCACGGCGCGAACCGGCTGGCCAGCAATTCGCTCTCCGAGGCGATCGTGTTCGGCCGCCGCATCGTCGAGCGGATCGACGGGCTTCCGCCGCTCTCCGGAACGCCGCGGTACGGGAGCGGGGAAGAGGCGCGCGTGCAGCCGAACACCTGGCCGGCGATCGAGCGGCGGCTCAAGCTGCAGAAGGTCATGCTCCGGTATTCGGGGCTCAGGCGCAGCGCGGACGGACTGTACAAGGGACTGGCCGAGCTGAAGCGGCAGCTCCCGATCTTCCGGACAAAGCTGACGAAGCGGGAAGAATTCGAATTTGCGAATCTGCTGATCTGCGCGCTGCTCACGACGCAGGCCGCGCTGGCCCGCGAGGAGAGCCGCGGCGCGCATTATCGGGAAGATTTCCCCGGGCGGGACGATGACCGTTGGCGCAAGCACATCGTCCTGCACCGCGAGCGGGGCATGTACGAGGAGCCGATCGACGATGTTTGAGTCGGACCGTTGGAACGAATCGATCCGGAGCATGATCCGGGCCTGGCTGGACGAAGATATCGGACACGGGGACATCACGACGGAGGCGACGATTCCGGCGGACAGCCGGGAGAAGGCGGTCATCCACATGAAGGAGGACGGCGTGCTGGCGGGCCTGCCCGTCGCGCGGCTCGTCTTCCACGTCGTGGACCCGTCCCTCGAGTTCCGCGCCTTCGCGGAGGACGGGCAGAAGGTCGCCCGGGGCACGGTGATCGCCGAAGTCGAGGGGAGCGTCCGCAGCATCCTGACGGGCGAGCGGCTGGCGCTCAACCTGCTGCAGCGGATGTCGGGCATCGCGACGAAGACGCGCCGGTTCGTCGAAGCGCTCGACGGGCTGCCGGTCCGGCTCGTCGACACGCGCAAGACGACGCCCGGCCACCGGCTGCTCGAGAAATACGCGGTCCGCATGGGCGGCGGCGCGAACCACCGCTTCGGCCTCTACGACGCGGTCCTGATCAAGGACAACCACATCAAGGGGGCCGGCGGTATCCGCGCGGCGATCGCGGCGGCCCGGGCGCGCATTCCGCACACGATGACGATCGAGGTGGAGACGGAGACGCTCGAACAGGTCGCCGAAGCGCTGGACGCAGGAGCCGACATCATCATGCTCGACAACATGCCGCCCGCCCGGATGGCGGAGGCGGTCCGGTTCATCCGCTCGCGGGCGCCGCATGTGAAGATCGAGGCATCGGGCGGAATCCGGCTCGAGACGATCCGGGAGATCGCGGCGACCGGCGTCGATGTCATCTCGGTCGGGGGGCTTACGCATTCCATCGAAGCGATCGACATCAGCCTCGATCTCGGAGGCCGGAAGCCGGGAGGGGAGCGGGCGTGATCCTCGCGGCGGATGTCGGCAACACGAACATCATGCTCGGCATTTTCCGGGGCCCGGTGCTGCTGCACCACTGGCGGCTCAGCACGAACCGGGCGGCGACGGCCGACGAGTACGGCATGATGCTGCACAACCTGTTCCAATACGCGGGGCTCCGGATGGAGGCGGTCGAGGGGATCATCCTTTCCTCGGTCGTGCCGCCGCTGATGCGAACGCTGGAGCAGCTGTGCCGGCAGTATTTCCGGAAAACGCCGCTCGTCGTCGGACCCGGGGTGAAGACCGGGCTCAACATCCGCTACGAGAACCCGCGCGAAGTCGGCGCGGACCGGATCGTCAACGCGGTCGCCGCGGTCGAGAAATACGGTGCGCCCGTCATCGTCGTCGACTTCGGCACGGCGACCACCTTCGATTACATCGACGAGGACGGGAGCTATGTCGGCGGCGCGATCGTGCCGGGCCTCGCGATCTCGGCCGAGGCGCTCTACCAGCGGGCGGCGAAGCTGCCGCGCATCGAGCTGGCCCGGCCGCGGAGCGTCATCGGGCGCAATTCGGTCGCGGCGATGCAGGCCGGCCTGGTGTTCGGCTACGCGGGCCAGGTGGACGGCATCGTCCGGCGCATCCGCGCCGAAAGCCGCACGAACGCCCGCGCGATCGCGACGGGCGGGCTCGCGGAGCTCATCGTGCCCGAGACCGAGACGATCGAGGCGATCGATCCGCTGCTGACGCTGGACGGTCTCAGGATGATCTATGAACGGAACCGGGAAGACGGCGGAGGGAGAGTCGATTCATGAGCGATACATGCGGCGCGGATGACGTGCTGGTGCGCGGCATCGCCTGGGGCGGCGGGCTGCGCGCGATCGCGGCGCGGACGACCCGGCTGGTGGGCGAGCTTCAGCGCCGCCACGGCACGTATCCGACGGCGACGGCCGCGCTCGGCCGGACGGCCACGGCCGTCGCGATGATGGGCGCGATGCTGAAAGGCGAAGATAAGCTGACCGTGCAGGTGAAGGGCGACGGTCCGCTCGGCCGGATCGTCGTCGACGCGAACGCGAAGGGCGAAGTGCGCGGATACGTCGACAATCCGCACGTGGACCTGCCGCCGAACGAGCAGGGCAAGCTGGATGTCGCCGGCGCCGTCGGCCGCAACGGCTTCCTCTATGTCGTGAAGGATCTCGGTCTCAAGGAGCCGTACCGCGGCAGCGTGCCGCTCGTCTCCGGCGAGCTCGGCGAGGATTTCACCTATTACTTCGCGTCGTCGGAGCAGACGCCCTCCGCGGTCGGGCTCGGCGTGCTGGTCGACACCGACGGCGGCGTGCGCCAGGCCGGCGGCTTCATCCTGCAGCTCATGCCGGGCGTGGAAGAGCAGGCGATTGACCGGCTGGAGAGGCGGCTCAAGGAGATGCCCCAGCTTACGTCCCTGCTGGACAGGGGCGAAACGCCGGAAGAGATCCTGCGGTATCTCGCGGATGAAGACGTGCAGATTCTGGAGCGCATGCCGGTCGCGTTCAAATGCAATTGTTCGCGCGAGCGGGTGGAGCGGACGCTCGTCAGCATGGGCGAGCGGGAGCTTCGGGCGCTGATCGAGGAGGACGGCCGGGCGGAAGTGACCTGCCATTTCTGCAATTCGGCTTACGCGTTCGATCGGAGCGAGCTCGCAAAGCTGCTGGAACAGGCCAAGGCAACGTGACAACCGAATACAAGACGACCATCGCGTATCGGAAGGCGGACCCGGAATGAGAAAGATTCAGATCCTGAGGACGGTCATCGTCCTCCAGACGGTCTGTCTGATCGCGCTCGCGGCGCTGGCGGCGCTGAGATGGCCGCAGGCGCACGGCGATGACGCGCTGGATGCCGCGGACGATGGCGCTGCCGGGGACAAGGGGCGCCGTCCGGTCGCGGAGATCGGCGGACGGACGATTACGGCGGACGAGCTGGTCGCCCGGCTCATGCGGGAGCACGGTCCGGCCGTCCTGCGCCGGATGCTGGTCCGCGAAGCCGTCCGGCTGGAGGCGGAGGCTTACGGCATCTCCGTGTCGGAGCGCGAACTGGAAGAGGAATTGGCGAGCATGATGGAAGGTTACGGAGACGAGGAAACCTTCTACGCCGCAATGCGCGAGCAGCTCGGCATGAGCGCGGAGGATGTGCGGGCCGATGCGGAGGAGCGGCTGCTGCTCGAGAAGATCGCGGTCCGGCCGATTCTGATCACGGATGAGGAAGTGGAGGCATACTTGAGGGAGCATCCGGAGCTCCTGGAGCCGAAGGCGAGGTACACGTTCTCCTGGATCGTGACGGAGGAGCGGGACGAGGCGGAGGCGGTGCTGGACCGGCTGAAAGCGGGCGAGCCGTTCGAGGAGCAGGCCCGCGAATACTCCGTCGACGGTTACACCGCGGAGTACGGCGGTTTCTACGGCATCGTGGAGTCGGACGATCCGTTCCTCGAGCCGCAGGTGCTGGAGCTGCTCGCCTCGCTCGAGCCCGGCGAGCTCGGCGGTCCCGTCGGGACGGCGGACGGATGGGCGGTGGTCCGGCTCGAGGATCGCGAGGCGGAGGAGCGCCCGGACCCCCGCCGGGTGCGGGAGCGGGTGCGGCTGGAGCTCGGGCTCGCCGCGGCGCCATCGCTGAAGGAGGTCGAGGACGCGCTGCTCGAAAAGTACGGGGCGAAGGTCCTCGACGACGAGCTGGACGTCCGGTGAAGCGTGACAGCGGAACCATGCCCAAGACGTTCGGCATGAAAGTGGCTATTGACAATCCCAGGGGCCGTTGATAAGATGGAAGAAACTAAACCCTACTAATTCGGTCGGAAATTAAGGAGGTTCCGTACGCATGCCGAAGATTGTCAACAGCGTCGTCGAGCTGATCGGTGATACGCCTCTCGTGCGCCTGAACCGTCTCGTGCCCGAGGGCAGCGCCGAGATCTACGTGAAGCTGGAGTATCAGAATCCCGGCGCCAGCGTCAAGGACCGGATCGCGATCAGCATGATCGAGGAAGCGGAGAAGGAAGGCCGCATCAAGCCGGGTGACACGATCATCGAGCCGACGAGCGGCAACACGGGCATCGGTCTCGCCATGGTCGCGGCGGCGAAGGGCTATCGCGCGGTCCTCGTCATGCCGGAGACGATGAGCATCGAGCGCCGCAACCTGTTGCGCGCCTATGGCGCCGAACTGGTGCTGACTCCCGGTTCGGAAGGCATGAACGGCGCGGTCCGCAAGGCGGAGGAGCTCCTCGCCCAGAACCCGGGCTGGTTCATGCCGCAGCAATTCAAGAACCCGGCGAACGTCAAGATCCACCGCGAGACGACGGGTCCGGAGATCGTCGAGGCGATCAACTCGCTGGACGGCAAGCTGGACGCGTTCGTCGCCGGCGTCGGCACGGGCGGCACGATCACGGGCGCGGGCGAAGTGCTGCGCAAGCACTTCCCGCACATCAAAATCTACGCGGTTGAGCCGGCGGCTTCCCCGCTGCTCTCCGGCGGCAAGCCCGGTCCGCACAAGATCCAGGGCATCGGCGCGAACTTCATCCCGGAAATCCTGAATCGCGAGATCTACGACGCCGTCATCACGGTCGAGAACGAAGAGGCGTTCGAGACGGCGCGCCGCGCCGCAAGGGAAGAAGGCATCCTGTGCGGCATCTCGTCCGGCGCGGCCATCTTCGCGGCGCTGAAGGTGGCGAAGGAGCTCGGCGCGGGCAAACGCGTCGTCGCGATCGTGCCGTCGAACGGCGAACGCTATCTGTCCACGGCGCTGTTCAACTTCGAGAACTGACCTCCTCCGCATTCCGCGGAAGACGGCAAGCCCCCGTCCGGCTTACCGGGCGGGGGCTTGCTAATTCGACGCTTTCTTGCGGTGGTAATGCCGGCTCGCCTTCGCCCGGTTGCCGCACGTCTCCATGCTGCACCAGCGCCGCTGCCGGTTGCGGCTCGTGTCGTAGAAATACAGGATGCACGACCGGTTCTCGCACGCCTTCAGCCTTTCCGGCTCCATGGCGGTGATGAACCGGGCGGCCTCCTCCAAGAACAGGGCGTGCAGATGCGCGGGCGCGTACCGCCGTTCCACCTTGAGGACCGGTCCGCGCGTGACGATCCGGTCGTGCCCCGCCGCTTCCGCAAGCCGGCGGTTCAGCTCCCCGATGAACCCGTCGGGAATGCCGCCGCCCGCCGCGACGGAGGCGAACGCCTCCTCCAGCCGCGCCCGGAGCTCCAGGATCCGCGAGAAAACATCCCGCCTCTCTCCGTCGGACAGCGCGCCGATGCCGTCCGTCACCGCTTCCGCTTTCCCGGCCCGCTCCAGCCACGCGATCACATCCTCCAGATCCCGCAGCAGCTCGACGCGCTCTCCCCGCACGCATACCCTCGTGTTCACGAAATCGACGACGAAATCGTTGCCGACGAAGACAAAATCCCGTTCCATGCATGTCCGCCTCCCTTCGTGCGCACCTCCATTCTAACCGACAAAAAGACGCTTTACAAGTTATAAATCCGCGGCTATTATAATGGGTATAAAGTTATTTTGGTGGTTAGAATGGAGGGGCCTGCGACGATGAAAGTGCAGAAGCTTCCCTGGGCCGGCGCCCGCATCGAGTCCGGAGGAACCGCGATCGCGATCGATCCGCTGTTTCATTTTCCGGAGAAGTTCGGCAAGCCGCGCGAGACGCTGCCGCCGCTTTCGGCGTTCGGCCCCGTCGACGCCGTGTTCGTGACCCATCATCACGACGATCACTTCGACCCCCGGGCGATCGCGGAATTCTACGGTACCGGCATTCCGGTGCACCTGCCGGCCGAGTCCGTCGGGATCGCGGACGTGTCGCCGCTTTCGAATGTCCGCGGAGTGGCGCGCGGCGAGACGGTCGGGATCGGTCCGCTCAAGGTGACGGCGTCCTGGTCCGTGGACGGCGTGGGCGATCCCCAGGTGTCCTGGGTTGTGAGCGACGGCAACCGGACGGTGCTGCACTGCGGAGATACGCTGTGGCACGGATGGTGGTGGAGGATCGCCCGGGAGCATGGCCCGTTCGACGCGGTGCTGCTGCCGGTGAACGGGGCCGTGGTGCAGCTTCCGGGTCTGGAGCCCAGCGGCCAGCCGATCAGCCTGACGCCCGAGCAGGCGGTGGCGGCGGCGAAGGTGATGAAGGCCGGACGGCTGGTGCCGATCCACTGGCGGACGGTCCATCACCCGCCCGTCTATAGGGAATCGCCGGACATTCCCGGCCGGCTTGCCCGGGCGTTGATCGCGGCGGAAGGCCTGACGCTCGAGCTGCTGGAGAACGGGGAGTGGATCGAACTGTGAAGATCGGCGTCATCGGCGCAACCGGCAAGGCCGGTTCGCGCATCGCCCGGGAAGCGGCCGACAGGGGGCATGACGTGACCGCCATCGTCCGCGACGGATCCCGGGTGCGGGATGAACGGCTCAAGGTGCTGGAGAAAAATCTTTTCGACCTGACCGCGGAAGATCTCGCGCCGTTCGACGTGGTCGTCAACGCGTTCGGCGCGCCCCCCGGACAGGAGCATCTGCACGTGGAAGCGGGCAACGTCCTGATCCGCGCCCTGAAGGGCGCGCCCCGCACGCGGCTGATCGTGGTCGGCGGGGCGGGCAGTCTGTATGTCGACGACGCGATGACGACGCGGCTGCTCGACACTCCCGATTTTCCGCCGGCCTATCTGAAGACGGCCCGCTGCCAGGCGGAGAACCTGCGGATCCTGCGGGAGACGGAGGGGATCGCCTGGACTTTCGTCAGCCCGTCGGCGCATTTCGAGCTCGGCGCGCGGACGGGGAAGTACCGGACCGGCAAGGACCGGCTGCTGTTCAATTCCGCGGGGGAAAGCTACGTCAGCTACGAGGACTGCGCCGTGGCGATCGTGGACGAAATCGAGCGGCCCCGCCACCTGAACGAGCGGTTCACCGTGGTGTCGGAGCGGGCCGGGGCGTGAGGGCTTGACCGGAAGGCAAGAGAACTGATAAATTCAGGAAAAACAAGATAAAATCAGAAGAACCGGAGCCGCGTGGAACGGCTGCCGCGTCACGAAAGGAGCGATCCCATGGAACGTCAAGATCATCGTTTGCCCGCACAACCCGATGTGCCGCCGCCCGCCGCCCGCGTCGCGCTCGTCACGGGCGGCAACCGGGGGATCGGACGGGAGATCGCGCGGCAGCTCTCACGGATGGGCATGACGGTGTTGATCGGCTGCCGGGACCCGGAGAAGGGCGAGGCAGCCGCCGAAGAGCTCGCCCGCGAAGGCGCGCCGGTCCGCCCGGAAGTGCTCGACGTCGCCAGCCGCTCCAGCGTCGACGCGCTGATGGAACGCGTGAAGGCGACGTACGGCCGCCTCGATGTGCTGGTCAACAACGCGGCCGTTCTGCTCGACCGGGGCGTCCCGGTGCTCGAAGTGGAGGAGGGGGTCGTGCGGCAGACGCTCGAGACGAATTTCTTCGGTCCGCTGCGGCTTATCCAGGCCGCCGTGCCGTTGATGCGGAAGCACCGGTACGGGCGGATCGTCAACGTCTCGTCCGGCCTGGGGACGTACCAGGCGTTCGAGCTGCTTCCGGAGCTGAAGGGGCAATCGGGCGCCTACCGCCTCTCCAAATCGTTGCTCAACTATCTCACCTGCCTGGCCGCGAAGGAAGTCGACGGCCGGGACATCAAGATCAACGCGGTCTGTCCCGGCAGCGTGCGGACGGACATGGGCGGGCCGGACGCGCCGCTGTCGGCGGAAGAAGGCGCGGACACGGCGGTCTGGCTCGCGACGGTCGATGCCGACGGACCGAACGGGGGATTCTTCCGGTATCGCGAGAAAGCGGAATGGTAAATCACGGCCGAATGGGCGGCACCGCGGATACATGCGGATGTCGCTTTTTCTTTTGCCGACCTGGACCGGTTGACAACTTTTGTCGAATCCAATATTATTCATGGTAATTCAATTGGGTTAATACGAATAGATTAGACTGCATGGAAAGGATGGGTTTCCATGGATTCGGTTTGATTGGACAACAATGTGGTGATCGCGATTCAAACCAACTGGCTCAGCATCGTGCTGGGTCTTGCGGTCATCATCGCGCTGCATTTCCTTTCCCGGCGAATCGGCTTCGGGTCCCGCGTGTTGATCGCCCTCGGGCTTGGTCTGGTCGCGGGCATTGTGCTGAATGCGGCGCAAGCCGGCTACGATGCGATTCAGTTGATCGGGTCGATCTACGTCAACCTGATCCGCATGGTGGTCATTCCGCTGGTGTTCGTGCTCGTGATCAACAGCATCATTTCGATCACGGACACGGGCTATCTGAAGAAAATCGGCGGCAAGACGATCGGCTGGTTCCTGCTCACGACCGGCATCGCCGCCATCATCGGGCTGCTCTCGGCGCTGGCGCTGAACCCCGGCGCGGGCATCGACGCCCGGACGCCGGAAGACTTCCAGGCGCGGGAAGTTCCCACCCTGTTCCAGGTCATTCTCGACCAGGTGCCGAACAACCCGATCAGCGACGCGGCAAACGGCAAAGTGGTGCCCGTTCTCATCTTCGCCCTGTTCATCGCCTTCGCCACGGTGAAGCTCGGCGAGAAGAAACCGGATACGGTGCAGCCGTTCAAGGCCTTCATTCAATCCGTTACGGAAATCATGCATCAGGTGGTCCGGTTCGTACTCCGCTTCACGCCGTACGGCGTGTTCGCCCTGATTGCCGTCATGGCGGCCCGCTACGGACTGGATACGCTGAAGCCGCTGGCGCGCCTGATCGGCGTCAGCTACTTCGCCCTGATCCTTCACTTCGTCCTCGTGTTCGGCGGTTTGGTGCTGCTGATGGCCAAGGTGAATCCGGTCAAGTTTTTCAAAAAAGCGTACCCGACCATTGCCGTCGCCTTTACGACGCGGAGCAGCTACGCCACCTTGCCGGTCAACCTGGAAGTCATCACGAAACGTCTGCGCGTCTCGCCGCGCGTCGCCAGCTTCGTCGCCCCGCTCGGCGCGACGATGAACTTCAACGGCTGCGGCGGGATCTGGCCGGCGATCGTCGCCGTGTTTGCGGCCAATATTTTCAACATTGATCTCTCGTTCACCGATTACATTCTGATCGTGCTGGTCAGCGCGATTTCATCCATCGGGGTGGCCGGCGTGCCCGGGCCGGCGTCGATCTCCACCACGGTGGTGCTGACGGCCCTGGGACTTCCGCTGGAGGCCATCGCGATTGTCGCCTCCGTGGAGGCGTTGATCGACATGGGCCGCACCGCCGTCAACGCGACGGGCACGACCGTTACGAGCCTGCTGGTGGCGAATTTGGAAGGGGAATTCGACCGCGACGCCTTCGACCGCGACGTGGAAGACGAGCTGGAACTGAATCCGGCGTGACGGTGCGGGCAAAACACCGTGGATACGCGGGGCGCAGTTTCCGCGATGGCGGGTTGCGCCATTTTCATGGCCTTGTTTCGATGGTTCCCTGCGGCGGTTGCGCCGTTCGCCGTCGGACGGTCCGATTCGAACGGGGATGCGGCGAATGCGGTTGAACCCGGCGTCCGCTTCAACGGCCGGCTGTCAACAAACGGCGGAGGCGACGGGCTTCCCGCCGGCGGAGGAATCGTGTACATTGGAAATGGCACAACACGAGATGCACCGGAGGTTATGGATCCATGCGCACGATGAAGGCATGCGTGATCGAAGGTCCCCGCCGCGCGGCCGTGCGGGAAGTGCCCGTTCCGGAGCCCGCTCCCGGAGAAGTGCTGATCCGGGTCGAGCGCGCCGGCATTTGCGGAACGGATGTCCACATTTATAAAGGGGAATATATCTCGCCGTACCCGATCGTTCCCGGGCACGAATTCTCCGGCACGATCGCCGGGCTCGGCGAAGGGGTCAGCGGCTTCGCGATCGGCGACCGCGTCACCGCGGAGCCGAACATCCATTGCGGCCGATGCGTGTACTGCCTGACGCATCGCGGCAACCATTGCGAGAACTGGCAGGCGGTCGGGGTGACGCGGGGCGGCGCGATGGCCGAGTATGTCGCGGTGCCGGCGGCCAACGTGTTCCGGCTGCCGGGCGGGATGAGCTTCGCCGAAGGGGCATTCATCGAGCCGCTGGCATGCGTGGTCCATGCGATGAACCGCCTGCGGCCTTCCGCGGGCGACCGGGCGCTCCTGTTCGGGGCCGGCGCCATGGGACAGCAGCTCATCCAGGCGCTCGCGCATGCCGGCGTGTCCGATCTTACGGTGATCGACATTTCCGAAGACAAGCTCGCGATGGCCGCGCAGTGGGGAGCCACCCGGACGTTCGTCAGCGGCCGGTTCGACGAAGCCGAACTGCTCGGGGAGTTCCCGCGCGGGTTCGACATCGTCGTGGATGCCACCGGCCTTCCGCAGGTCATCGAGCAGGCGCTGAAGTATCTCGGGCCGGCGGGAAAATACCTCCAGTTCGGCGTGACGGCCCGGGAAGCGGCGATCCGGCTCAGCCCGTTCGACCTGTTCCAGCGGGACTGGACGCTCATCGGTTCGATGGCGACGAACGATACGTTCCATCAGGCGCTGCAATGGGCGAAGGCGAAGCGCATCCGGCTCGAGCCGCTCGTCACGCGCGTGATCGGGCTGGACGACCTGCCGCGCCTGTTCGAGACGGGCGCGAGCCCCGAAGATCTGAAGGTGCAGGTGCAGATCGGCTGATGGTTCCACGGGCGCAGTCCGCACACGCGGACTGTGCCTTTGCGTTCCGCCGCTTCCTTGACCGTGACGAATGGGTCTATACTGGGGGCAGTGTCTGAAGGAACGGGGGAGACCATGACGGAGACCGGGGTTGTGACGACGCTGGAACAATGGCGCGCCTGGCGGCGCGCGGGATACAACGCGCTGCCGCTGCTCCGGCGCGTGCCGCTCGGTCCGGGCGAAGACCGGCCGGCCGAGTGGAGCGGCGCGTGGGCGGCGGCCGATCCGCACGCGATCCTGCTCGAGAGCGGCAAGGATGGCCGGTACACGTATCTCGGCCTCCGGCCGTCGGCGGTGCTGCGCGGCAAGGGATGCGAGGCCGCGGCGGCGGAGACGGGCGGGGAGGCGGGACCCGGCGAGGCGGTTCAACGCTTCACGGGGAAGCCGCTCGAAGTCGTGCGCGCCTGGATCGCGGGCCGCAAGGGGCCGGCCGTCCCGGACGGGCCGAAGTGGACCGGCGGCATCGCGGGGCTGTGGAGTTACGACATCGTCCGCTCGCTCGAACGGTTGCCCGAGCTGGCCGCCGACGACCTCGGCCTGCCGGACTACCTGTTCCTCCGGTTGGACGAGCTCTGGATCATCGACCATGCGGAACGGCAGCTCCTCCTCTCCCGCCATGTCCACGTGCCGGACGGAACGGACGACGAAGGGTTGGCCGCCCTTTATGAAGAAGCGGTGCGGCATACCGACCGGATGCGCGGGATCTGGGACGGCATCGCGGCCGCCGCGCGGTCGCCCGAGGCGGTGCGGCGCCTTGCGGCGCGGCGCGCCGCGACGGAGGCGGACCGGCTCGAGATCGACATCGACGCCCTCGAGGGGTTGATCCGTCCGTTCAGCAAGGAGGCCTACATGAACGCGGTCGAACGGATCCGCGACTACATCGCGCGGGGCGACGTGTTCCAGGTGAACCTGTCGCAGCGGATGAGCAAAGCCTCCCGTGTCGATCCGGACGCGCTGTACGAATGGCTGCGGCTGTTCAATCCGTCGCCGTACATGGGCTGCCTGCGCTGCCCCGATTTCCGGCTCGTCTCGGCGTCGCCGGAGCTGCTCGTCGCGATGCGCGGCGGCCGTCTCACGACCCGGCCGATCGCCGGCACGCGCCGCCGCGGCCGCACGCCGGAGGAAGACCGGCGCATGGCGGAGGAGCTGCTCGCCAGCGAGAAGGAGCGGGCCGAGCACATCATGCTCGTCGACCTCGAGCGGAACGACCTCGGCCGGATCTCGAAGTACGGCACCGTCCGCGTGAAGGAGCTCATGACGATCGAATCCTATTCGCATGTCATGCATCTCGTTTCGCAGGTGGAGGGGGAGCTCCAGGACGGGAAGGATGCGCTGGATGTGATCGGGGCCGTTTTCCCCGGGGGGACGATCACCGGCGCGCCGAAGGTCAGGACGATGGAGATTCTCGAGGAGCTCGAGCCGACGCGGCGCGGGCCGTATTACGGATCCCTCGGCTGGATTGACTATAGCGGGGATATGGAATTTAATATTCTTATACGCACGATGGTCGTCCGGGACGGCCATGTGCACATCCAGGCCGGAGGCGGGGTCGTGATCGACTCCGACCCCGAGCGGGAGTACAAGGAATCGCTGAACAAGGCGAAGGCGCTCTGGAAGGCGGTTCAGTACGCCGAACGCGAAGCGGAAGGCGAGCTTCGGCGTGCGGCCCCCGTGAAGGAGGATCGGCGATGATTCTGGTCATCGACAACTACGATTCGTTCACGTACAACCTGGTGCAGTATCTCGGCGAATTGGGCGAGGAGATTGTCGTCAGGCGCAACGACGAGATCGACCTGGCCGGCATCGAAGCGCTGGCGCCGGACCACATCCTGATCTCGCCCGGCCCCTGCACGCCGAACGAGGCGGGCATCAGCCTCGCGTTGATCGAACATTTCAAGGGGAAAATCCCGATCCTCGGCGTCTGCCTCGGCCATCAGGCGATCGGCCAGGCGTTCGGCGGCGAAGTCGTGCGCGCGGACCATTTGATGCACGGCAAGACGAGCGAAATCCACCACTCGGGCAAGGGTGTGTTCGCCGGGGTGCCGAGCCCGTTTACGGCGACCCGCTACCATTCGCTCATCGTGAAGCGGGAGACGCTGCCGGACTGCCTCGAGATTACGGCCGAGACGGCGGAAGGCGAAATCATGGGGCTGAGGCACAGGGAATACCCGGTGGAAGGCGTGCAGTTCCATCCCGAGTCGATCATGACGGAGCACGGGAAGACGATACTGCGCAATTTCCTGGCATACAAGGCGGGCGCCGTCCGATGAGGATCGGACTGAACGGCGCCGTGCCCGAAGCGGGCGAGGCCGTGATTCCGGCGCTGGATCACGGCCTTCTCTACGGAATCGGACTGTTCGAGACGTTCCGCACCTATGACGGCAGGCCCTTCGCGCTCGGGCGGCGGCTGGCCCGGCTGCGGCACGGATGCGATACGCTCGGCATCCGCTGGACGATGACGGACGCCGAGGTGGCGGAATGGCTGGCCCGGGTGCTCGATGCGAACGGCCTCATGGACGCGTATGTCCGCCTGACCGTGACGGCGGGCGAAGCCGGGCTCGGCTTGACCGCCGGGCCTTATGAGCGGCCGAACACGCTGCTCATGGCGAAGCCTCTGCCGCCGTTGGACGAGCGGCTGTACCGCGAGGGGCGGGAGCTTCGCATCCTGCGGACGCCGCGCGGCGAGCCCGAGACGCCCGTCCGGCTCAAATCGCTGCATTACATGACGAACGTGCTCGCGAAGCGGGAGCTTGCGGCGAGCGGCGCCTCTCCGGGGGCGGAGGGCCTGATGCTGACGCGGGACGGGCGGCTCGCGGAAGGGATCGTGAGCAACCTGTTCTTCGCGAAGGACGGCGTCGTGCGGACGCCGGCGATCGACACCGGCATCCTGCCCGGCATCACGCGCGCGATCGTGCTGGAGCTGGCGCGGGCGCTGGGATACCGCACGGAGGAAGGGCATTATACGATCGAAGATCTGCTGGAAGCCGACGAGGTCTGGCTGACCGGCTCGGTTCAGGAGATCGTGCCGGTGACGCGGATCACGGAGGCGGACGGGACGCCGCACACGGTGGGCGGCGGCCTCGCGGGGCCGACGACGCTGGCGTTGCTGGAGGCGTACCGCCGGGAAGCGCGGCGTACGGCCGGCGGAGCGGAAGGAGACGGATGAGACGATGAGACCGGTGTTCTGGAGCCGGACCTACCGGCTGCATGACGGCATCGAACTGGAATTGGGTAAACGGACGCTCGTGATGGGCATCCTGAATGTGACGCCGGATTCGTTCTCGGACGGAGGGCGGTACACGGAAGTGGACGCGGCCGTCGAACACGCCGTGCGCATGGTCGAGGCGGGCGCGGACATTCTCGACATCGGCGGGGAATCGACGCGGCCCGGCGCGCAGCCGGTGCCGGCGGACGAGGAGATCCGGCGCGTCATTCCGGTCATCCGGGCGGTGCGCGAGGCGCTGCCGCGCGTGCCGATCTCGATCGACACGTACAAGGCGGTGACGGCGCGCCGGGCCCTCGAGGCGGGGGCGCACATCCTCAACGATGTGTGGGGGCTCCGGGCCGATCCGGAGATGGCGAAGACCGCGGCCGAATTCGGTTGCCCGGTCGTCATCAGCCACAACCGGGCGGAATCCGCCGGATACGCGGACATCGCGCGGGAAGTGGCGGCCGAGCTGCTGGACTCGGTGCGTCTGGCGCTGGACCATGGCGTCGATCCGCGCAACATCTGGCTCGATCCGGGCATCGGCTTCGCGAAGGAGACCAAAGACAACCTCGAGCTGATGGGGCGGCTTGACGAGATCGTCCGGCTGGGCTATCCGGTGCTGCTCGGCACGTCGCGCAAGCGGTTCATCCGCCATACGCTCGATCTGCCGGTCGACGACGTCGTCGAAGGGACGGCCGCGACCGTCGCCCTCGGCATCGCCCAGGGCTGTCAGATTGTGCGCGTGCATGACGTGGACCGCATCGTCCGGACGGTGCGGATGACCGATGCGATTTGTTACCGGCAGGCCGTCGTGCGCGGGGAGGCGGGTGTGCCATGGACAAAATGATCATCCGCGGCATGCGGTTCTTCGGCTATCACGGCGTGCTTCCGGAGGAGAACCGGCTCGGCCAGCGGTTCATCATCGATGTGGAGCTGATGCTGGATCTGGAGGAGGCGGCGGCGGCCGACGACCTCGCGAAGACGGTCAATTACGCCGATGTGCACGCGCGGGTGAAGCGGATCGTCGAGGGTCCGCCGTGCCGGCTGATCGAAGCGCTGGCACGCCGTATTGCAACCGATTTGCTCGACACTTATACTAATATAAATGAAGTTCGGGTTCGCGTGACGAAGCCGCATCCGCCGTTTGACATCCAGTTCGAGGGCGTGACGGTGGAACTCGGCAGAAGGCGGGAGCGCCGTGGCGGACATGCATCGTGAAGCGGGAGCGCGGCCCGGACGCCGCGCCTACATTGCGCTCGGCTCCAATCTCGGGGACCGGGAAGCGTACCTCAGGGAAGCGCTCAGGCGGCTTCACGCGCGGGACGGCATTGCGGTCGACCGGGTGTCCGCCGTCTACGAGACGGATCCGGTCGGCTATACCGAACAGCCAAAATTTCTCAACATGGCGGCGGCGCTGACCACGGAGCGCCAGCCGTCCGACTTGCTGCGGGAGATGCTGGAAGTGGAGCGGGAGCTCGGCAGGGTGCGGAACATCCGCTTCGGCCCGCGCACGATCGATCTCGATTTGCTGCTGATGGACGGCGTGCGGATCGAGACGGACGAGCTGACGCTGCCCCATCCCCGGATGATGGAGCGGTTGTTCGTCCTCGTGCCGCTGCTCGAAGTGATGGATGAGCATGCTCCCGACAGGGCGGCGGTCGAGGCGGCGGCCCGGGCGGCACTCTCGCAGGGAAAGGATGGCATCGCGTTATGGACAACGATCACCTGGCCTTGCGCATCCGCGCATTCCGGAAGCTGAAGGGACTGACCCAGCAGCAGCTGGCCGACCGGATGGGCGTGTCGGTCGCCGTGCTCGGCTCCCTCGAGCGGGGAACCCGGCGGCCCGATTCCAGACTGATGATGCGCATCGCCGAATCGCTCGGCATCGACTACGACGAACTGACCGGGAACGAACAGCGCGCCTGACCGCTCCGATGGGCCGGGTGCGCGGACGGATGGCGCGGATCCGGTCCGCGGACGGAGGACGGCGGGCGGCGGAGGACGGCCGGGGCGCGGGCGGAGCGGTCCGCCGGCGCCTGCGGGCCCGTTTTTTATCGATCGATCAAGGCGGGAAGGAGGCGATGGAACATGCTGAAGATCGGGGATGTCGAAATCGCGAATCCGGTTGTGCTCGCGCCGATGGCCGGCGTGTGCAATCCCGCGTTCCGGCTCATCGCGAAGGAGTTCGGCTGCGGGCTCGTCTGCGCCGAAATGGTGAGCGACAAGGCGATCCTGCACGGCAACAAGCGAACGCTGGAGATGCTGTACGTGGACGAGCGGGAGAAGCCGCTCAGCCTGCAGATCTTCGGAGGAGACCGCCGCACGCTCGTCGAGGCGGCGAAATACGTCGACAAGTACACGAACGCCGACATCATCGACATCAACATGGGCTGCCCCGTCCCGAAGGTGACGAAATGCGACGCCGGCGCACGCTGGCTGCTGGATCCGAACAAGATTTACGAGATGGTGGCGGCCGTCGTCGACGCGGTTGAAAAGCCGGTCACCGTGAAAATGCGGATCGGCTGGGACGCCGAGCACATCTACGCGGTCGAGAACGCGCAGGCGGTCGAACGGGCCGGCGGCAAGGCGGTCGCCGTTCACGGTCGGACCCGGGAGCAGATGTACACCGGCAAGGCGGACTGGAACGTGATCCGGGATGTGAAGCAGGCCGTCTCGATTCCGGTCATCGGCAACGGCGACGTCTTCACGCCGGAGGATGCGAAGCGGATGCTGGACACGACCGGCGTTGACGGCGTCATGATCGGCCGCGGGGCGCTCGGCAATCCGTGGATGCTGTACCGGACCGTCCATTATCTGACGACCGGCGAACTCCTGCCCGAGCCGACGCCGCGGGAGAAGATCGAGATCGCGATTCTTCACATGGATCGCCTCATCGCGCTGAAGGGGGAGGCGCAGGCCGTAAAGGAGATGCGGAAGCATCTGGCCTGGTATTTGAAAGGCCTGCCCCGGGCTGCCCGCGTGAAGGACCGGATCATGGAGGAGACGAGCCGGGACCGGGTGGTCGCCATTTTGCATGAGTATGTGGACTCGCTTGAGGAGACGGTCGGCGCAACCTGAGGCGCCGGCGTCCGCCAGAACCGGCTCCGCGGGCCGCGCGGTCGCGGTCTCGCGGAGCCGCGTTGCGAAGATTGACATGCGGGACGGGTATGACCTATAATCATGCAATAACATTGACCCGAATTGGTCGGCACCGGACCATCGCAGGTGTCATGACCGGCCGAATCGGCAATATATTATAGCGAATTCGGTTCCGGAAGGCCGTGAAAATAAGCTACGACGGGAGAATCGTCAGATGAACGACAAGGAAATCATTCTCACCCAGGATGGATTGAAGAAGCTCGAGGAAGAGCTGGAGCTTCTCAAATCGGTGAAACGGCGCGAGGTGGCGGAGCGGATCAAGATCGCCATCGGCTACGGCGACATCAGCGAAAACTCCGAGTATGAAGACGCCAAGAACGAGCAGGCCTTCATCGAAGGCCGGATCATGACGCTGGAGAAAATGCTCCGCAACGCGCGCATCATCAACAACGACGAGATCGACACCGACACGGTCGGCATCGGATCGATCGTGACCGTCGAGGACGTCGAGACCGGCGACACGGAAGAGTTCGTGATCGTCGGCACGGCGGAAGCCGATCCGTCGCAGAATCGGATCTCGAATGAAAGCCCCGTCGGCAAGGCGATTCTCGGCAAGAAGAAGGGCGACATCGTCGACGTGAACGTACCTGCGGGCATCATCAAATACAAGATTGTCGACATTAAGAAGTGACATTAAGAAGTAAGAAGGCATACGTCCTGCGTGCAGAGCTTCCTCCGGAAGCTTTTTTTTCGGAACGCACGAAGAGTTCGGCGGACGGCCCGCCTTCGGGCGGGGCCGCCTGCCCATCGGACAAGGAGTGGGGCATTTGGCAGAACAACAGCAAGACGTCGTGGAGACGGCCGGCCGAGAGCAGGGCCGAGAGCAGGAGATGAGCGAGCTGCTCCGCGTCCGGCGCGACAAGTTGGACGAGCTCCGAAAGCTCGGCATCGATCCGTTCGGGCGGAAGTTCGAACGGACGCATCTGGCAAGGGAGATTCTGGACGCGTACGACGCGCTGGATACGGAGGAGCTCGAGGCGAAGCAGGTGTCCGTCAGCGTCGCCGGACGCATCATGACCAAGCGGTCCATGGGGAAGGCATCGTTCGCCCACATTCAGGACCTGTCGGGCCGGATCCAGATCTACGTCCGGCTGGACGCGGTCGGCGAGACGCAATACAAGGCGTTCTCCATCCTCGACATCGGCGACATCATCGGCGTTCGGGGCACGGTCTTCAAGACGAAGACGGGCGAGACGTCCATCAAGGTCGAGCAGCTTGAAGTGCTGACGAAGTCGTTGCTGCCGCTTCCGGACAAATATCACGGACTGAAGGACGTTGAGCTGCGCTACCGGCAGCGCTACGTCGACCTCATCGTCAATCCGGAAGTGAAGCAGACGTTCATCAACCGTTCCCGGATCATCCAGGCGATGCGCCGCTATCTGGACAGCCTGGGCTATCTCGAGGTCGAGACGCCGACGCTGCATGCGATTGCGGGCGGCGCGGCGGCGCGGCCGTTCATCACGCATCACAACGCGTTGGACATGCGGCTTTACATGCGGATCGCGATCGAGCTGCACCTCAAGCGGCTGATCGTCGGCGGCCTCGAGAAGGTGTACGAGATCGGCCGGGTGTACCGGAACGAGGGCGTGTCGACGAAGCACAACCCCGAGTTCACGATGCTCGAGCTGTACGAGGCCTACGCCGACTACCGCGACATCATGACGCTGACCGAGAACATGATCGCGCACATCGCGAAGGAAGTGCTCGGCACGACGAAGATCACGTACCAGGGGATGGAGATCGACCTGACGCCGCCCTGGCGCCGCGCGTCGATGGTCGAGCTGATCCGCGAGGAGACGGGCATCGATTTCTCGAAACCGATGAGCGACGGGGAGGCCCGCGAGCTGGCGAAGGCGCACCGCGTGCCGGTCGAGCCGCACATGCGGTTCGGCCACATCGTCAACGCGTTCTTCGAACAGTTCTGCGAGCACAAGCTCATCCAGCCGACGTTCGTGACGGGTCATCCGGTCGAGATCTCGCCGCTCGCGAAGAAGAGCGATGAGGATCCGCGCTACACGGACCGGTTCGAGCTGTTCATCGTCGGGCGGGAGCACGCGAACGCGTTCACCGAACTGAACGATCCGATCGACCAACGCGAACGCTTCGAGGCGCAGCTCAAGGAGCGCGAGCAGGGCAACGACGAGGCGCACGAGATGGACGAGGATTTCCTGCGCGCGCTGGAATACGGCATGCCGCCCACCGGCGGGCTCGGCATCGGCATCGACCGTCTGGTCATGCTGTTGACGGATTCGCCGTCGATCCGGGATGTGCTGCTGTTCCCGCACATGCGGGATCGCGGCGAATAACGCATGCGAAAAGGCGAGACCGCCCGCCTGTTGCGGGCGGTCTCGCCGTCTGCGCGGCGGATCCGGGCCCGCGGCCGTGCCGCCGGGGGCGAAGCCTGTCGCAGTGAACGCGCATGTTCCTGAATTGGCGGAATCTCCTTCTCAAGCGGCAAACCCGGCGTGTCCATACTAAAGGCACACCAAGGTTGCGGAGGAACGCCCATGACGGTACGTGCGCTCGCTGTGACGGGAATGGTGCTCGCCCTGGCGGCGATCGCGGCCGGCGGCTGCGCGGCGGCGGACCCGGACGGGGGACGGACGGCATGGAAGGAGCGGCCGGACGCGCCGAAACCGGCGGACATTCGGGAGGTGCCGGATTCCGCCGGCTCCGCCGCGCAGTCGGACGAGCCGTCCGGTCCGATCGGAGCCGGAAAGCGGCCGGCGGACGGACGGAACGCGGCGCGATCCGGGGACGACGCGGACACGGAACGGTCGAAGTTCGGCGGCGGAACGCGGTCTGACGGGCCCGCCGGGACCGGCGCGCGGCCCGGTAGCGGACCGGGGACCGGGGCGGATCGCGGCGTCTCCGCCCGCGCGCGCGCCGGCTTCCCGGGGGTCCCGGCGGGCGTGCGCGGCATCTACGTCTCCGGCTGGATCGCCGGCAGCGGGGAACCGATGGAGCGGTTGATCCGGCTCGTCGAAGAGACGGATCTGAACGCGATGGTCATCGATGTGAAGAACGATCACGGCCGGCTGACCTATCGTTCGTCGCTGCCGCTGGTCAAGGCCGTCGGCGCCGACCGCGATCCTCCGGTGCGCGACATGGCCGGTCTCATCCGGCGGCTGAAGGCGAAGCGGATCTACACGATCGGCCGGGTCGTCGTCTTCAAGGATCCGCTGCTCGCGCAGGCGAAGCCGGAATGGGCGTTTCGCAGAAAGGACGGCGGGCTCTGGCGCGACCGGAAGGGGGTTCCGTGGGTCGAGCCGTACCTTCCGGAAGTCCGGGAATACAACATCGCGATCGCGAAGGAAGCGGCGTCGCTCGGGTTCGACGAGATCCAGTTCGACTACGTGCGCTTCCCCGACAACGGGGAGGCGATGGACCGCGCCGTCCGCTACCGGAATCCGGAAGGATGGACGAAGCGCGAAGCGATCGGCCGGTTTCTCCGCGAGGCGCGGGACCAGCTGCACACATCCGGCGCGGCGGTATCGGCGGACGTGTTCGGCCTGGTCACGACGGCGCGGGACGACATGGGCATCGGCCAGACCTGGCGGGAGATCGCCCCGGCGGTGGATGCGATATCCCCGATGATCTATCCGTCGCACTATGCGGCGGGATCGTACGGCATCCGCCACCCCGATCTGGAGCCGGCGGCCGTCGTCCGCCGCGCGCTCGAGGACGCCGGCCGGCGCAACCGGATACTGGCCGCGGAAGGGAAGCGACCCGCGCGGATCCGGCCGTGGCTGCAGGCGTTCACGGCCACCTGGCTGAGCCCGCATCGTACGTACCGGGCGGCGGAGATCCGCGCGCAGATCCGCGCCGCCGAAGCGGCGGGCGTCACGGATTTCCTGCTCTGGGATCCGGCCTGCACCTACGAATATCCGACGTCTTTCACAAGGCAGGTTGTCCTTGACAGGCCCAAAAACGCTTTGATAAGATAACGGCAATATACGCAGAAGCCGGAGCCGCGGGCGGCATCCGGATGCCGGAATGTGTCGGAGACGGACCCGAGGAGTCCGAATCATCGAGGAGGAACCAACTGTGTGGGAAACGAAATTCGCGAAGGAAGGGCTGACGTTTGATGACGTGCTGCTCATTCCGCGCAAATCGGAGGTTCTGCCGAGGGAAGTCGACGTATCCGTCCGCCTCAGCGACAAGGTGAAGCTGAACATTCCGTTGATCAGCGCGGCCATGGACACGGTGACGGAGTCGGCGATGGCGATCGCGATTGCGCGGGAGGGCGGCATCGGCATCATCCACAAGAACATGTCGCCGGTCCAGCAGGCGGAGGAAGTCGACCGCGTCAAGCGTTCGGAGAGCGGCGTCATCACGAACCCGTTCTCGCTCACGCCCGAGCATCACGTCTACGACGCCGAGGAACTGATGAGCAAGTACCGGATTTCGGGCGTGCCGATCGTGGACGAGAACGGCAGGCTGGTCGGCATCATCACTAACCGCGACCTTCGTTTCGTCCATGACTACTCGATCAAGATCAAGGAAGTCATGACCCGCGAGAATCTCGTGACGGCGCCGGTCGGCACGACGCTGCGGGAGGCCGAGGTCATCCTCCAGAAGCACAAGATCGAAAAATTGCCGCTCGTCGACGAGAACAACGTGCTCAAGGGCCTCATCACGATCAAGGACATCGAGAAGGCGATCCAGTACCCGAACGCGGCGAAGGACGCGCAGGGCCGTCTGCTCTGCGGCGCCGCGATCGGCGTGTCGAAGGACTGCTTCGAACGGGCGGATCTGCTCGTTCAGGCCGGCGTCGACGTGCTCGTCGTCGATTCGGCGCACGGCCATCACATCAACATCATCCAGACGGTGCGCAAGCTGCGCGAACGCTATCCGGACCTGACGATCGTCGCGGGCAACGTGGCGACGGGTGAGGCGACGCGCGACCTGATCGAGGCCGGCGCCTCGATCGTCAAGGTCGGCATCGGGCCGGGCTCGATCTGCACGACCCGGGTCATCGCCGGCATCGGCGTGCCGCAGATCACCGCGATCTACGACTGCGCGACGGTGGCGCGTCAGTACGGCGTGCCGATCATCGCGGACGGCGGCATCAAATATTCCGGCGACATCACGAAGGCGATCGCGGCGGGCGCAAGCGCGGTCATGATCGGCAGCCTGTTCGCCGGGACGGAAGAAAGCCCGGGCGAATCGGAGATCTATCAGGGACGCCGGTTCAAGGTTTACCGCGGCATGGGCTCGCTCGGCGCGATGAAGGACGGCGGCGGCGATCGTTACTTCCAGGAGAACGAGAGCAAGCTCGTGCCGGAAGGCATCGAGGGCCGGGTGCCGTACAAGGGGCCGCTGGCCGACACGGTCCATCAGCTCATCGGCGGGCTGCGCGCCGGCATGGGCTACTGCGGCGCGCGGAACATCGAGGAACTGATGAACGACACGCAGTTCATCCGGATCACGAACGCGGGCCTCAGGGAGAGCCATCCGCACGACGTGCAGATTACGAAGGAAGCGCCGAACTACTCGCTGTGACGGTACGGGAAGAACGGGGAACCGGGATGCGACATCCGGCCGCGCACGCGCGCACCCTTCGACGGGACGCGGACTCGACAGGGTCCGCGTTTTGGCGTTTTGCCGCGGTCGTCCATCCGGAAATCCCGGTTTCTCTGCCCGGAACGACTGTGTTACAATAAATGACGATAATGACGATACGACACGGGGAGAAAGGAGAAACGGAGTTGTACGATCACGGGAAGCGGTCTGTCCGCAAGCGGACATTTGCAGCTTTGACGGCCCTATTGTTCGCGGTATACGCGCTCGGTTCCGCGCCTTACGCCCTGGCGGAAGACGGAGCTGCGGCGATCTCCGGCACGACGTTCCAGCTCGGCGAGTCGGTCGACGCCGCCATCCTGATCGATTTCGAGACCGGACAAGTCCTGTACGAGCGCAATGCGGATGAACCGAGACCGCCGGCCAGCATGACGAAGCTGATGACGGAATACATCGTGCTCGGCCTGATCCGTGACGGGAAACTGAACTGGTCGGATGTCGTGACGGTCAGCAAGGAAGCCGCCTCGACACCGCCCGACGGTTCGCAGATCTATCTGGCAGAAGGCGACAAACATACGGTCGAGGAACTGTACATCGCGATGGCGGTCGGCTCGGCGAACGATGCCACGATCGCGCTCGCATCCCACATCGCCGGTTCGGAAGCGGCCTTCGTCGACATGATGAACGCCAAGGCGCGCGAGCTCGGGCTGTCCACGGCCCGTTTCACCGGCTCGACCGGTCTGCAGGAGGATACCGTGATCTCGGCCCGCGACCTCGCGAAGCTGGCGCGGATCATTCTGCAGGAGCACGGCGACACGTTCCTGAAATATTCGAGCATCACGCAATACAAGTTCCGGGAGCGGGACAAGGATCCGATGATCAACTACAACTGGATGCTCGAAGGGAACAAGGACGTGCCCAACTTCCGCCAGTACGTCTACGAGGGCGTCGACGGCATGAAGACCGGCTACATCAGCGCGGCCGGATACTGCTTCACGGGCACGGCCAAGCGCGGCGACCGGCGGCTGATCAGCGTCGTGATGGGCACCGACTCGATGGGCGAGCGGTTCCTGGAGACGGCGAAGCTGTTCGACTACGGATTCAACAACTTTGAAATGAAGACGGTCGTGCAGCAGAAGTCGACGATCGAATCCGTGGAAACGGTGAAGATCAAGAAGGGCGTCAAGACCGAGGTGCCGGTCGTGACCGAATCGGATGTGACATTCCTCGTCCGCAAGGGCGCCGAACCGCAGATCGAGATGACGAATCTCGACGTGCTGCCGCCCGAGGAACTCGTCGCGCCGATTCCGGCGGGCACGAAGGTCGGCTCCGTTACCTATGTGTACACGGACGGCGCATACCAGCTGGAGAAGACGGTTAACCTGATCACGGCCGAGGAGGCGAAGAAGGGAAGCTGGTGGCGGCTTCTGCTGCGCGGCATCGGCGAATTTTTCCGGAACCTGTTCAAGGGCATCATCGGATAGGCGGTCGGCGGCCACGGGCCGCGGTTGCCGGCGTCCATCCGTTAAGTTAAAATATAGGTTTAGTACGAATTCGGAAGACCAGTGTCGAGTGGGAGGAACTTGAAAATGGAAACCGGTACGACTCGCGTGAAGCGCGGCATGGCCGAAATGCAGAAGGGCGGCGTCATCATGGACGTGATGAACGCCGAGCAGGCGAGGATCGCGGAAGCGGCCGGCGCCGTGGCGGTCATGGCGCTGGAGCGGGTGCCCGCGGACATTCGCGCCGCCGGCGGCGTCGCGCGCATGGCCGACCCCGCGTTGATCGAAGAAATCATGAAGGCCGTCTCGATTCCCGTCATGGCGAAGGCGCGCATCGGGCATTATGTCGAAGCGAAGGTGCTTGAGGCGATCGGCGTCGACTATATCGACGAGAGCGAAGTGCTGACGCCCGCGGATGAGGTTTATCACATCGACAAGCACCAGTTCACGGTGCCGTTCGTCTGCGGCGCGAAGGATCTGGGCGAGGCGCTCCGCCGCATCCAGGAAGGCGCCTCGATGATCCGGACGAAGGGCGAACCGGGCACGGGCAACATCGTCGAGGCGGTTCGCCACATGCGGCTGATCATGAGCCAGATCCGCAAGGTGCAAAATATGTCGAAGGACGAGCTGTACAACGAAGCGAAGGTGCTCGGCGTGCCGTACGACCTCCTGCTCTACGTCCACGAGAACGGCAAGCTGCCGGTCGTCAACTTCGCGGCGGGCGGCGTGGCGACGCCGGCTGACGCGGCGCTCATGATGCATCTCGGCGCGGACGGCGTGTTCGTCGGCTCGGGTATTTTCAAGTCGGAGAATCCGGAGAAATACGCCCGCGCGATCGTGGAGGCGACGACCCATTACGAGGACTACGATCTGATCGCCCGGGTCTCGAGAAATCTGGGCGCGCCGATGCGGGGCATCGAGATTTCGCAGCTCACCGGCTTCGACCGGATGCAGGATCGCAGCGTGTGACCGGAACCCCGCGGAAAGAAGGGATCTCTCTTGACCATCCACATTGGCGTATTGGCGCTGCAAGGCGCCGTGGAGGAGCATATCCGCTCGCTGCGGCGTATCGGCGCGGAAGCCGTGCCCGTGAAGCGGGTTGAGCAGCTCGGAGAGCTGCATGGCCTCGTCATTCCGGGCGGCGAGAGCACGACGATCGGCAAGCTCATGCGCAAATACGGATTCATCGAAGCCATCCGCCGGTTTGCGGCGGATGGCAAACCGATTTTCGGCACGTGCGCCGGTCTGATCGTGCTGGCGAAGCGCATCGAAGGAGGGGAGGAGCCCCACCTCGGCCTGATGGACATGACGGTCGTGCGCAACGCGTTCGGCCGCCAGCGCGAAAGCTTCGAGACGGACCTGGAGGTGGCCGGGATCGACCGGCCGATCCGGGCGGTATTCATCCGCGCGCCGCTCATCAAGGAAGTCGGCCCGGGAGTGGAGGTGCTGTCCGTCTACAGGGGCGAGATCGTCGCCGCGCGGCAGGGCCGGTTGCTCGCCTGCTCGTTCCATCCGGAACTGACGGACGACAGCGCCCTGCATGCCTATTTTGTCGCGATGGCCGAAGAAGCGGCGGCTTCGGGAAGCGGCGCGAAATAGGAAGCAGAGAGAGGGGTATGCGAGAACGTGTTGGACGTCAGGTTGCTCCGCAACGAATATGACCGGGTGAAGCAGGCGCTTGAGCGCCGCGGCGCCCCGGAGGAACTGATCGCCGGCTTTCCGGAGCTGGACCGGCGCCGCCGCGAGCTGCTGACCGAGTCCGAGCGGCTCAAGAACCGGCGGAACACGGTATCGCAGGAAGTGGCGAAGATCAAGCGCGCGGGCGGAGACGCCGAAGCATTGATCGCCGAAATGCGCAAGGTCGGCGACCGCATCAAGGAACTGGACGACGAGGTGCGGGAGCTCGAAGCGAAGATCGATCAGCTGTTGCTCGGCATTCCGAACATTCCGCACGAGTCGGTGCCGGTCGGCGCGTCGGAAGAAGACAATGTGGAGATCCGGCGGCACGGCGAGCCTCCGGCGTTTTCGTTTGAACCGAAATCGCACTGGGAGATCGCGGACCGGCTCGGCATTCTCGACTTCGAATCGGCGGCGCGCACGACCGGATCGCGGTTCGTCTTCTACCGCAGGCTCGGCGCGCGGCTGGAGCGCGCGCTGATCAATTTCATGATGGATCTGCACGCGGAACGCGGATACGAGGAAGTGTTGCCGCCGTACATCGTGCACCGGGACAGCCTGATCGGCACCGGCCAGCTCCCGAAGTTCGAGGAAGATCTGTTCAAGATCGAAGATTCGGAGTTTTTCCTGATTCCGACGGCCGAAGTGCCGGTGACGAACCTGTACCGGGAGACGATCCTGGACGCCGCGGACCTGCCGAAGAGCTTCGTCGCGTATTCGGCGTGCTTCCGCGCCGAGGCGGGCGCCGCCGGACGCGATACGAGGGGCCTGATCCGGCAGCACCAGTTCAACAAGATCGAGCTGGTGAAATACGTGAAGCCGGAGGACTCCTACGCGGAGCTCGAGAAGCTGACGGGGGACGCGGAGTGGGTCCTTCAAAAGCTCGGCCTTCCCTACCGCGTCGTGGTGCTCTGCACGGGCGACCTGGGTTTCGCATCGGCGAAGACGTACGACATCGAGGTGTGGCTGCCGAGCTACGGGACCTACCGCGAGATTTCGTCCTGCTCGAACTTCGAGGACTTCCAGGCGCGGCGGGCGAACATCCGCTTCCGCCGTGAACCGAAGGCGAAGCCGGAGTTCGTCCACACGCTGAACGGCTCGGGGCTTGCGGTCGGCCGGACCGTCGCCGCGATCCTCGAGAATTACCAGCAGGAGGACGGTTCGGTGCTCATTCCGGAAGCGCTCCGGCCGTACATGGGCGGTCTCGACGCGATCCGTCCCGCATGAACGCTTCCAGGGAATATCCGGCCGCAATCGGTTGTCAACCGGTTGCGGCTTGTGGTACAATATAGGGTGCTTCATGCGGAGAGATACCGAAGTGGTCATAACGGGGCGGTCTTGAAAACCGTTGGGGCGCAAGCCCACGTGGGTTCGAATCCCACTCTCTCCGCCATATCCAAATGCAACCCATGCAGCCGATCCTTGACGGATCGGCTTTTTGATTGTCCGCCGTTCCGACGGGTGATGGGAAGCCGGGTTCCGGGGCACAATAGCCTTGCGTCCCGCGGCGGTTGAAGCTATGGACGCGCACGGCTGCCGCGGAATCCGGATCCGGTACCCGGAGGAAGGAGGGGTGGCGTTGGCGAAGCCCAGATCACAGGCCGTTCCCCGGCCGGGGCAAGACGATGCCGGGCGGGATGAGGATCCTCGGAACGGTTCGGTTCCGGAGCCGCTCTCCGGTTCCAAGAAGGTGAAGAATCGCCGGCACAGCAGGCAGAACCAAGGCGAAGGGTCCTGAGGTGATCGAAGGGCCGGCCGAATGCGATCGGCCGGCCCGATCGGCGGATTCGGGCTCAGGCGGGCGAAACCTCTTTCTCCATGACGTAATCGTCCATGACGAAGCCTCCGCCGATGTCCGCCACCTGCGTCCGCACGGTCCGGAAGCCGCTGTGCTCATAGACCGCGATCGACGAAGCGTTGTGCCGGTTGACGGTCAGCCAGATCGCCTTCAGCCCGCGTTCCCTGCACAGCTCCTCCAGGAAGCGGATGGCCCTGCCTCCATAGCCTTGACCCCGGTACGCCTTCAGCAGATAGAACTTGCTCAGGAACAGCTTCGATGGCTCCGGCCTGACGGCCAGATAGCCCGCATGGTTCCCGTTCACCAGCATGAGATAATATTCGTACCCCTGACGCTTGATCTGATCGGAGATCGCCGGTACGGACTGGAACTTGTCCAACATGTATTCGATCTGTTCCGCCGTGATGATGTTGATGTAGTGCTCTCTCCAGATTTCGGAGGCCAAACGGGCTACAGCCCCGATCTCTTCTTCCGTCGTGACGAGTTGAAACGAAAGCGTCATGCCGTCCATCCTTTCCGTCGTGCTCACTCCATATCGTACCGCACCGGAGAGGCTTTGCGAAAGAGGAGGCGCCGATGTTGAACGGGCCGGGCAACGGAATTCCTCTTCCCTCATCCTAACAAATCGTGTAAAATGAAGGAGTTATTTTGTTCGGAAAAGGGGAGTGGAGACATGAGACGCTGCCGACTCGCGTTGATGCTCGCCGTTGCGATGGTCGTCATGCTGGTCGTGTCGGCCTGCGGCAACAAGAAGGAGCCGATGAACGAGGTGATGCGGAACGCCCTCTCCGCTTCAACGGAGATGACGTCGTTCACATTCGACGGTTCCTTCGCCATCGACAAGCTCGAACTTCCGCCGGGGCAAGTGGGCGAAGAGGCGGCGGGCGTGCTGAACACGCTCCGCAGCATGACGGTGTCCGTCGAAGGCGCGTACGTCCAGGATCCGTTCCAGATGGAGATGAACATGAAGCTGACGATTCCGGGAGATCTGGCGCTCACGTTTGAAGTGCCGATCATCCTGACGGCGGACAAGATGTATGTCCGGGTTCCCGACATTCCGATGTTCCCGCTCGGGAACGCGGCGGGCAAATTCATCGAGATCGACCTGGCCGAGCTGGCGGAGGGGCAGCCCGTACCGACGCTCGACGTCGAAACGCAACGGAAGCTGTCCGCCGAATTGCTCGACATCGTGATGCGGCATCTCGAGGAGGAGACCTATTTCCGGGAGCTGAAGAAGGACGAAGTGCCGGGTCTTCCCTCGGATCTGAAGGCGGATCGGTACGTGAAGTTCACCATTACGCAGGACAATTTCGATGCATTCATGATCGCGGTCGTCGAGCGGATCGTGCCGGAATACGCCGATTTGCTGCTCAACCATCCGGAGTACCGGGCCGCGCTCGGCACCACGGAAGAAGAGGTCATGAAGCTGAAGGAATCGCTGCCTGATGATCCGGACGCGTTCCGGAAAGAACTGGACGAACTGAAGGACAGCCTCCGGATCGGCGAAATCAGCCTGACGGGCGCGATCAAGGGTGATTATCTGGTCTATCAGGTGCTGAAGGTCGACCTCGATTTCACGGACCAGGGGGAGACGACGAGCGTCGCCGCCACGTTCGATATCCGGTACGACAACATCAACGAGGACGTGACGTTCAAATACGGCATTCCCACGGACACGATCCCGATGGAGGAACTCGGATCGATCCTCTCCGGCGCCGGCCTGTGACGGACGGGCCGCAAAGCGGCAAGGGCCAAACCGCCCGTATGTCCGGCGGTCCGGCCCCTGCTTATTTCCGGTCGTTCTCGAGCAGTTCAACCATCACCTTCAGCTGCGGAAACGTATCCATGTACGCGTAACGGCCGCCGGTGTACTCACCCTTCTGGATGAGCGGCATGCCGAGTCCTTCGAGCTTCATCACCTTCTCCTTCATGCCGTCGATGACGAAGGCGATGTGATGGGGGCCTTCGCCGTACCGCTCGAGATGCTCGCGCCAGACGCTGGGCGCTTCGTCCGGCTCGATCAGCTCGATCTGCACCTGCCCGGCGTCGAGGAATGCGAGTTTCGCGCGGGCGGGCGTGCTTGCGCCCCGATATTCGGTCTTCGCAATATCGACGGTGTCCGTGACGATGATCGGGGGCTTCCCGATGCCGAGGAAGTCGGCCCACGCCTGCGCCGCCTTCTCGATGTCGCGAACGAGGATGCCGATCTGCGTGACGACCCTCGTCCCCAGAACGCCCTCTGCCATGGATGATCCCCTCCGCCGCTGCGGGAGATTGGCGCTTGCAAATGCCGGCGCGCGCCCCTCCGCTGCTAAGTTTCAACTCGATGCTACATGCGGGACGGCCGGCTGTCAATAACGGATGGAAAAATAAAAAAATTGCGGGAAAACCCGCAATTTCCGAAATGGAATGGTCGAGACGACAGGATTTGAACCTGCGACCTCTTGGTCCCGAACCAAGCGCTCTACCAAGCTGAGCCACGTCTCGACGGGATGTCATTTGAAACAAGCAATGATGATTTTAACACAGTCAGCGGCCGTTGTAAAGGGCTGTGATCGAAAAATTTTTGCCAACCCGCTGCGTTGCCCGGCCGCCAGCTGCTCATGTTTTCGCCGTTCGCCATGTCGGATATAACCATCCATATTTGGGCGAAACGCTGCTTATACGGAAACCGGAAGCCTGCCCCAGGATCGCGTCGCCCTGCTCCTTGCTCATCCCGGCCATGTTGATGCGGCGGGCCGGTCCCGTGCGGCAATCCCCTTGCTGCATCAAGCGGCAAAGCGGTATAAACAAAAAGCCCTCCCGGCAGGTTGTATCCTGCAGGAGGGCGCAATCTGCGTACTGGCGCGCCACGGTGGGACTCGAACCCACGACGCACAGTTTAGGAAACTGTCGCTTAACGGTGCAAAGCCGAGAAGCCTTGATACGACTGAATTGTTGACCTGCGGGATGACCGACAGATTGCGCCGGCTCCTGCAGTCAAGTGTAATTTTATCAAAATCGAGTATTGGAGGCAACCGACCCATACATTGTCGTGTCGTTGTTCTGTGATATTGTCAGGGTGTAACTGATCCGAGAAAATGTCAGTATGGGTAAGGAGCAGATCACCTTGACGAAGAGCGAACTGAAACGCGCTATGGTTCTTGAAAAATGGATCGATGGCCATCTCGCGGAACAGGATGTCGCGCGCATTCTTGGCATCAGTATTCGGCAAGCGTATCGGCTTAAGGCCAAATATCGCCTCGGAGGTGCACAAGCCATCGCTCATGGGAATCGGGGCCGTAAGCCCGCTCATACCTTGGCCGATTCGCTTAAACAACGCGTTATGCTCCTGTATCAGGAGCGCTACTTCGGAAGCAATGCCACCCACTTTGCCGAGCTGTTGGCCGAACACGAAAACATCCATTTAAGCGTCTCTTCGGTCCGCCGCATTCTGCTGGAAGGCGGGTTGCGTCCCGC
>NZ_LZRU01000017.1 GCF_002159085.1 Thermobacillus sp. ZCTH02-B1 | reverse complement strand
GGTGACCATATCCCCTTCGCTCAACCGGGGTACCCGCCGCCCTCATTTCGATCCTATCCCCTTCGATCAACCGAAGTACCTTCCGCTTCATTTTGATCCTATCCCCTTTGATCAGCGGCATCGGCCGACGGAAGTCGGATTCGGTTGGAAATGCGCCGCTTGTTCGACCGGATCGGTCCCGGAGTCCGGTGACCCGGCATCCGTAACAGGAAGCGGGGGTTGCTGAGCGAAGGGGATAGGATCCGAAAGGGGCGGGAAGAGCCGTCCTGCTGAGCGAGGGGGATATGATCAAAAAGCGAAGGGAATGCAGCAGGGATGAGCGAAGGGGATATGATGGAAAAGGCGCGAAAGACAACCAAGCCCCGCTCGGCTGATTGCGCTGATCTACGGGGACGTCAAGGTCGGCCAAATGGCGCACTTGCGGATGCCATTTTCCGCCGCCCTGCGGAATATCTGCCCCATGCGATGAACCGATTGCGGGACAATCCGACCGAACGCGATCAGCCGACTGCGGATGACCCGCCCGGACCCGGTCATGCCCGCAAGCGGGCGCTTGTCGTCGCGCGAACAGTACCGGCCGGTGAACAGCTTGCATATGTGCATGATCCGATGCTCTTCGGTTGCGTTTTGGATGCGCGATCGCGGGGAGGTGGCGGACGGAGCACGCGGATGGTAAGATGAATGGAAGGTGTACATAACATCAATTCCGGATATGGAGCGTTTGGTCATGAAAGCCATTGCGGTCTATTGCGGCTCCGGAGAAGGCGCCTCCCCCGAATACCGGGAGGCTGCGGCCGGACTGGGGCGGGAACTTGCAAAACGCGGGATTGCGCTGGTCTATGGAGGGGCCAGCGTCGGCCTGATGGGCGCGGTTGCGGATGCCGTGCTGGAGCGGGGCGGAAAGGCGATCGGGGTGCTCCCCCGTTTCCTGCGGGATCGGGAAATTGCCCACGGCGGGCTGACCGAGCTCATTCTGGTCGATACGATGCACGAGCGGAAGGCGAAAATGATGGAGCTGGCGGACGGGTTCATCGCATTGCCCGGCGGCCCCGGGACACTGGAGGAATTGTTTGAAGTGTTCACGTGGGGCCGGCTCGAGCTGCACCGGAAGCCGGTCGGCCTGCTCAATGTCCGCGGATATTACGATCCGCTGCTCGCCATGTTCGACACGATGGAACGCGAAGGGTTCATGAAGCCCGGCAGGCATTTGCGATTGGGCAGGCACGCGCAGATCCTCACGGACAACACGCCCGAAGGACTGCTGGAACGGTTCCGGGCCTTTGAAGAGGAGCGGGAGCCGTAAGCGGCCGGGGGCCTGACGGCTGCGACCGCTGCGGCTCGGTTCGGCGGGATGCCCGCGGAGACAAGTCCGCGGCCAACCAATTTTTTGGTTTCGGGAACGGATGGCATCAGGCAGCCGCCTGATCCGCCATCCGTTTTTTGGGTATTCACAAATCCGTCACAAGATGCTATAGTATGGAGCAAGATCCACGAAGCGGTTATTTTTGTATCGAGTGGATTGTGAAAGAATTCACAAACGATGAAACGGAGGGATCCGAAATGGCCGGGACGAAGAAAATCGTGGTCCTGGGCGGCGGTTATGCCGGTATTTCGGCGGTCCTCGCGCTGCAGAAACGGTTGGGGCGCGGCGAGGCGGAGATTATCCTCGTCAACAAGCACGACTACCACTATTTCACTACCTGGCTCCACAAGCCGGCGGCCGGAACCGACAGCGCGGACAGGCCGAAGGTCGACATCCGGGACATCATCGATCCGCGCAAGGTGTCGTTCCGGAAACGCGATATCCGGCGCATCGACACCGCCGCGAGAACCGTGGAGACCGACGAGGGCGACATCCCGTACGACGTGCTGATCGTGGCGCTGGGCGGGGAGCCGGAGACCTTCGGCATTCCGGGCCTTGCAGAGCACGCCTTCTTCATCCGAAGCCTGAACAGCGCTCGCATCATCCGGGAGCACATCGAGCGCCGGTTTGCGGAATTCCGGTCGGACGAGAGCCGCACGGAGCTGCTCACATTCGTCGTCGGCGGAGCGGGCTTGACCGGGATCGAGTTTGCGGGCGAGCTGGTGAACCGGATTCCGGAGTTGTGCCGGGAACATGGCGTCGATCCGGCTCTTGTGAACATCTATGTCGTGGAAGCCGCACCGACCGCACTTCCGGGATTCGACGCCGGCCTCGTGGAGCACGCGATGGAGCATCTGAAGCGGAAGGGCGTTGTTTTTCAGTTGGGGACTCCTGTGAAAAAATGCACAAGCGAAGGCGTGGAGATCGGCGAAGGGGAGTTCATCCGTGCGGGCACCGTCATCTGGGCTGGCGGCATCCGGGGCAACCGCGTGCTCGAGGCATCGGGGTTCGGGACGACCCGCGGGCGGGTGGCCGTGAATGCGTATTTGCAGGCGCCGGGGTTCGGGGACGTTTTCGTCATCGGCGATTCGTCCATGGTGATGAACGATCAGGGCAGGCCCTGGCCGCCGAGCGCCCAGATTGCGATCCAGCAGGGCGAGGCCGCGGCCCGCAACGCGATCGCGCTGCTGCGCGGACGGGAGATGACGCCTTTCCGTTACGTCCATCGGGGCACGGTCGCATCGCTGGGCAGGGGTGAAGCGATCGGCAGCGTCGGCCGGTGCAAGGTGAAGGGCCTTGCGGCCGCCATTCTCAAGACGGTCATTGATGCGCGGTACCTGTACAGAATCGGCGGAGTGCGGCTGGTGTTGCGGAAGACGGCGTTTTTCCCGCATCAAAGCCGCTGAACGGGCGAGGCAAAACGGCCGCCGGGCACCGCGATGCCGACGGCCGCATGCGTCACCGTTCAGCCGCGGGCAGCCGAAAGGACCCGACGAGAAATCATCATTCGAGCGTCCTCGTCATGATGAGGTCCGTCTGTTCGTCGTCGCCGACAAAGAACGAATGGCTTCCCGTCTGAACGAAGCCCATCCGCTTGTAGAAGGCGAGGGCGTTGTCGTTGTGTTCCCAAACGCCCAGCCAGACTTTCTTCTTTCCCTGCCGCCGGGCGATGTCCAGGGCGTGGGTCATCAGCATTTTGCCGAATCCGCGTTTCTGGAATTCGCGTTTCACATAGAGCCGTTCGACTTCCAACGCATCGTCTCCCATGTCTTCCGTCTGGGCGCCGCCGGTGTTGATTTTCAGGTATCCGGCCGGCTCGAGGCTTGCATGGTCGTCATAGAGGAGAAAAAATTCGGACGACGGGTTGGACAATTCCCTTTCCAATTGTTCAAGGTTGAAGGCCTTCTCCAGATAGGCGTCCATGTTCTCGGACGAAGTGGTGCCGCGGAAAGTCTCGAAGAACGTCCGGCGGCCGATTTCCCGGATGACGGGTGCGTCATCGATCGTGCATTTCCTGATGATAGGCTGCTGCATATAAGTCGTTCTCCTTGTCATGAAAACTTGCATCCAGCACCATTTTACTGTATTTCCGTGAAGAATGCCTTGCGGATTCCGGGGTCGGTTCGGCTTCCATTCCGCCATTCTTTGCTGCCGGCCCGGGAAGGGAACGTGCGGGGCGCAAGAGGGACGGATATCATGATAAAATGGACCCGCGACAGGGAGGGGTTACGGCATGGAAGTTATGGAAGACGGTCATCCGGTGCTGCTGATCTCTTCCGCGCTTCTGTGATCGTCGCGGCCGGCGCATGGGCTGTAGGCAATGCGGGAATACGGGACGAGAGGCCCGGTGCTGCGGGCGCCTATGGGCGGACAACTGCTGCAGCGCGAGGTGGATTTCGGCGCATCGGTGTCTCCCGTTCTGCTGCTTGCGTCTTTCGTCGGCACCGCGGTGGTCTGCGGGATCGTCATCGAGGCCGTCAGGCGAATCAGGAGACAGAAAGGCAAACCGGACGGCGTCCGGAGGGTACCGGATGCCGTCCGGTTTTTGGTTGGGCAAGCCGGAGCCCGACCTACTTCGCAAGCAGGAGGAGCACCGCGGCCGCCGCTCCCGCATACAGCCAGACCGCATTTTTCCGGCTGCATTGCGCGAAGGTTCTCCAACGCATCGCACCCACCTCCGCTTCGGGCAGGACCGGAACTTCCTGATTCCACTATAGCATAACTGGGGCGGGCTGCGGTCGACATTTCCCGGGACGATCGGCGATGGCCGCGATGAGAAGATGCAGCCTGCATCGGGCCTGGCCTGCCGAACGAATGCGGTGCGCCGCATGCCGGCCGCAATAGCGAAATGCGCGATGCCGGATGTTCAGCCACACTGGACAAGAAGCGGGCCAAGTGGAAAGATAATATCAGGGCGATGAGGGAGGTTTTGGATATGGCGACCATCGAAGACTTTCAGAAACTGGACATCCGGATCGGCACCGTGGTGCATGCGGAGCCTTTTCCGGAGGCGAGGAAGCCGGCGATCAAGCTGAAGATCGATTTCGGCGAACTCGGGATCAAGCAATCTTCCGCACAGATCACGCGACGGTATGCGCCGGAACGGCTGGTCGGCCGCCAGGTGGTCGCGGTTGTCAACTTCCCGCCGCGGCGCATCGCGGGGTTCAGCTCGGAGGTGCTTGTGCTCGGCGGCATTCCGGAGGAGAGCGACGTCGTGCTGCTCAGGCCCGATGAGCCGGTGCCGAACGGCACGCCGGTCGCGTAACCGGCCGCGGTCCGTTTCGTTCAGGCGGCGAGGGGACCGGAACTTGCGCCCTTCGTTCGTCTGCGAGTCCGTGTTGCAAGCGCTTTCTATGCATGCTGACCGACCCGAACGGCGTCTGCATCATGCCGGGCGCGGAAGGATAGGGGGAAGGACGGGATGATCGAGGTGGTGCAGGCGGCGCCCGAGCATGCGGCGGGCATCTGCCGGGTGTGCGCAGACGGCTGGCGGGCGGCGTATGAGGACCTGTGCAGCCGGGAGTACATCGAGCGGATCATCGCGGAATTGTACAACGAGGAGCGGGTGCTGAAGGAAATCATGGAGACCGGCCGCGAATGGGGCGGCTGGTTCGTCGCCATCGAGAACGGACGGGTCGTCGGCGCCGGCGGAGACGGGATGACCGGCGAGCGGACGGGGGAAGTGTTCGTGCTCTACGTGGACCCCGACCGGCGGAACGAGGGCATCGGCACCCTGCTGCTGGACGCGATCACGCGGCAGCAGAAGGAGCTCGGCGCCGTCGAGCAATGGGTATCCGTGTTCAAGGGGAACCAGAAAGGCATCCCGTTCTACGAGGCCCGGGGGTTCGTCTTTCATCACGAGCAACCGGCCAACGGCAACCGGGACGGGGAGTCTTACGTGTCGTTGAGGTACAGGAGGTTGATATGAACGCGATCATGCGCCGCCTGCCGCGCTGGCAGGCGGTTTTCTGTCGGAGCGACCTGGCGTCGCCGGGCTGTGGCGAGACTTCCGGGTTGCAGCGAGTTGCACCTTCATATATGCAGCACAACAAAAAATTAATCCGAAAGAATAAAAATTTATTGTAAAACGATAAATCCCGCGCTATACTGGGGGCCGACACCACATCGGAGAGGTGCATGCGGTGAAACTGGAGACGCTTTTTCTGAAAATCGTCGTGGTGCTGCTCGGTGTTCCCGTATTGGCGTTGTGCATATTTGCGGTGCCGGTGCTGGGCGGGATCGCCGCGGAACTGGTGCCGGGCTTTCCTCTGATCGAATATCTCGTCCGCCTGGACTTCTACGCATCCGCGGTTCCGTTCTACTACGCCCTGTACCAGGCGTTCCGGCTGTTGCAGTACATCGACCGGAACACCGCCTTTTCGGAATCGTCCGTCATCGCGCTGCGGAAGATCAAGTATTGCGCCGTCGCCATCTTCGGCTGCCACGTGCTGGTGCTTCCGCTCGTCTACCTGTACGCGCTGGCGGACGATGCGCCGGGCGTCGTCATCGCCGGCTGCGTCGGGCCCTTCGCGAGCGTGGTGATCGCCGTCTTCGCGGCCGTCCTGCAGAAGCTGCTGCGGCACGCCATCGACATCAAGACCGAGAACGAACTGACAATTTGAGGTGAGGCCCGTGGCAATCATCGTCAACCTCGATGTGATGCTGGCCAAGCGGAAAATGAGCGTGACCGAGCTGTCCGAGCGGGTCGGCATCACGATGGCGAATCTGTCGATCCTGAAGAACGGCAAGGCGAAGGCGATCCGGCTGTCCACGCTGGACGCGATCTGCGAGGCGCTCGACTGCCAGCCCGGCGACATTCTGGAATATCGGCGCGACGACGCGCGGAGGTCATGATGCGCGGGACCGCCATGCGCCGGTCGAACGGGCGGGGAGTTGAGGGGGGTGACAGCATCGTGCGCCGGACGGATGGATTCGGGCATGCCATGGGGGGAATCGTCATGCGCCTCGCGATCGTGCGCGGGGGCTCCGTTCGCCGTACATTTGCGCGCCTGGCGGTGCAGCTTGTGCATTTCGGCGTGCAGCAGGCGCTGTCGTGCGTATTTCCCGTTGTCATCTTCGCTTCGCTGGCGCTGACCCGGTACATCCCGCTGCCGCTGATGCCGCGGTACGACTGGCTGCTCGTGATCTGCCTGCTCATGCAGTGGTGGATGGTCCGCTCCGGCCTCGAGACGAAGGACGAGCTGAAGGTCATCTGCCTGTTCCACCTGATCGGCCTCGCGCTCGAGATCTTCAAGGTCAACATGGGCTCCTGGTCGTACCCGGAACCGGGGTTCTTCAAGGTGTTTGGCGTGCCGCTCTACAGCGGGTTCATGTACGCGAGCGTGGCGAGCTACATGTGCCAGGCGTGGCACAGGCTCCGGCTCGAATTGGTGAGCTGGCCGCCCTTTCCCGTGGTCGTGCCGCTCGCGGCCGCGATTTACCTGAACTTTTTCACCCACCACTATTGGATCGACATCCGCTGGTGGCTGACCGGTCTTGTGTTCATCGTCTTCTGGCGGTCATGGGTGCTGTTCGGGGTGAACGGTTCGCGGTACCGGATGCCGGTCGCCTTATCGTTCGTGCTGATCGGCTTTTTCATCTGGGTCACGGAGAACATTGCCACCTTCTTCGGCGCCTGGGAATATCCCGATCAGGCCGGCACCTGGCGGCTCGTCCACACGGGGAAAATGAGCTCCTGGTTCCTGCTCGTGATCGTCAGCTTCCTGATCGTGGCGACGCTGAAGCTCGTGAAGGAAGGCCGGTCCCGGACGGAGCGGACCGCCGGCGGACGGATGCCGGCCGCATACGCGCAGGGGAAGAAAGGGGGGAAGCGCCGGATATGGAAGCGAATATGGCCGCGAAGCCGAACTGGAAACATAACGCGCGCGGGCGCACATTCGTCGCCTCGTTCAGCGGCGGGAAGGACAGCGCCCTGGCGCTGCATCACGCGATGAAATCCGGCGAGCCGGTCGGGCTCATCGTCGTGATGGAGGAGGAAGGGAAGCGCTCCCGGTCCCACGGCATTTCCGAAGCCGTCATCCGCGCCCAGGCGGAGGCGATCGGCCTGCCCGTCCTCGCGGCGCCCGCAAGCTGGGCGGAATACGAGGACGTGTTCATCCGCCTGCTGGAGCAGGCGAAGCGGATGGGCGCGGAAGTGCTGGTCACGGGGGACTTGGACATGCCGGCACACGGCTGCTGGCACGAACAGGTGGCGAGCCGCGTCGGGCTTCTGCTCGGCATGCCGCTCTGGGAGCGGGATCATGTCGGGACGGTCCGGGAGTTCATCGACCTCGGCTTCCGGGCCTTCGTGGTCACTGTCAACCTGTCCATGGGCATGCGGGAAGAGGATCTGGGCCGGCCGGTCACCCATGCCTTCGTGGACGAGCTGATCGCGCGCGGGATCGACCCGTGCGGGGAGAGCGGGGAGTTCCACACGATGGTGTTCGACGGTCCGATTTTCGCCCGTCCCGTCCCCGTTCGCCGACGCGAGGTGGTCCGGGACGGGGAGTACGCCTTCTTGACGCTTGAACTTGACGGCGGGGATTGAGGAGCGAAAAGAGACATCGATTTATGGGGGTGTTAAACGTGCATGAGCAGCAGACGGCGGAAAAGCGGCGGGTTGGCGAAAAGGCGGCCGAGTTGGTTGAAGACGGCATGATCGTGGGACTCGGGACGGGATCCACCGCCTATTGGTTCATCAAGAAGCTGGCGGAGCGGGTCGCGGGCGGTTTGCGCATCACGGGCGTTGCCACATCCGTACGGACCGCCGAACTGGCGGAATCGCTGGGGATTCGCGTCGTGGACGTCAACGAGGTCGGGGAGGTCGATCTGACGGTCGACGGGGCGGACGAGATTGACGATCATTTCAACGCCATCAAAGGCGGCGGGGGCGCGCTGCTGCGGGAGAAGATCGTGGCTTCGATCTCCCGGAGAATGGTGGTGATCGTCGATTCCACCAAGCGGGTCGAGCGCCTGGGGCGTTTTCCGCTGCCCGTCGAGATGGTCCCCTTCGGATACAAACATACGTTGCGGAAACTTGAGCAGGCCGGCTGCGCGCCCAGACTCCGGGAGAAGGACGGGGCGCCGTTCGTCACGGACGGGGGCCATTACATCGTCGACCTGCACCTGGGCCGGATCGACGATCCGGAGCGATTGGCCGGATCGATCGGCAACATGCCGGGGGTTGTCGAGCACGGCCTGTTCATCGGCCTCGTCACCGACGTGCTGATCGCGGAAGACGGGGAAGTCCGGATGATGAAGAGAGCATGACCCGTGGTGATGGCATGACGCTGTATCGGATTACCGGCGGCGCGGTGGTGTTTGACGGGAACAACCGGATGCTGTTGAAGAAAGATCCGGAGCGGGGATGATGATCGGGCGTCCGCACCACCGGCTCCTCATGATGGCGGGGAGGGACCCTTGCGCTTTTCCGCCTCGTACTGCGCCATCGCCGCCTTCGCCTCTTCCACGACGAGCGGGATCAGCGACTCCGGCGACACGATCCGCATCTTCCCGCCGAAGCCGAGCACATACCGCGCCGCCTCTTCCTCCGTCTGGAAAAAAAGCACCGCCGGCCGCCACCCGCCTTCCTCTTCCGCCTCTTCGATCTCCCCGATTTCCACGAACCGCTCCGAGAATGTCAAGCGGCCGACGACCGACGGGTCGGCGAGCACCCGCACTTCGATCCTCGGCAGCGCGTTGACGAACCGCTCCTTGCTCTCCTTCCACCAGGCGGCGAGATCGAAATGCACCGGCCTTTCGAACGTGTCGGGCAGGATTTCGGCGCCGGCGATCCGGGAGACGCGGTACGAGCGGCATTCGCCGTCCGCTTGCATCGCGGCCAGATACCACGCGCTGCCCTTCGCGACCAGCCCGAGCGGACAGACTTCTCGTTCCGTGGTCTCGCCGTCCGCCTTCCGATACCGGATGCGGAGCCTGCGGTCCTCCCAGAGCGCCGCCATCACGGTCTGGAGCGTCTCCGGCTGTCTGCCGCCCCCGGGCTTCCATGTCCCGGTGTCGATATGAATCTTCTCCAGATACTGCCGCGCGCTGCTCCGCATCGCCTGCGGCACGGCGGCCGCGAGCTTGCGCCTGATCCCGGCTCCGCCCGGACGGATGCCGAGCTGCTCCAGCACCTGATCGGACGGCAGGATGAACAGCGATTTCAGCTCGTCCAGCGTCAGGCCGCTGATCGAACTGCGGAACCGGTCGATCAGCTTCCAGCCGCCGGACTTGCCGCGCTCCGCGACGACCGGGATGCCGGCCGCGCTCAGGGCGTCCATGTCCCGCAGAATCGTGCGATCGGACACCTCCAGCGTTTCCGCGAGCTGGCGGGTCGTCATTTTGCCGTTTGCCTGGAGCAGCAACATGATTTGCAGCAGCCGGTCCGCCCGCATCGTTCCCGTCCCCCCTTGCGGTTTCATTTTGCCCGTCAATTATGACAAGAGATGTCGTAATGAAAATCTACCATAAGGCAGGGAATCCTGAAACCGCTCGGGAGGGAATGCCGATGAAACCATTCGCAGGCAAACTGGAAGGCAAAGTCGCGCTGGTCGCCGGCGGAACGCGCGGCGCCGGACGCGGCATTGCGATCGAGCTCGGGGCGGTCGGAGCGACGGTCTACGTGACGGGGCGGACGACGCGGAAGCAGCGCTCCGAATACAACCGGCCGGAGACGATCGAGGAGACGGCCGAACTCGTGACCGAAGCCGGAGGACAGGGGATCGCCGTGCAGGTCGATCACCTCGTTCCCGAACAGGTGAAAGCGCTCGTGCAGCGCATCGAACGCGAGCAGGGAAGGCTCGACATTCTCGTGAACGACATCTGGGGCGCGGAGTACATGACCGAATGGAACGTGCCGATCTGGCAACATTCGCTGGAGAAAGGGCTGCGCATGCTGGATCTCGGCGTGCGGACGCACCTCATCACGAGCCATTTCGCGCTGCCGCTGCTCATCCGCCGGCCGGGCGGGCTCGTCGTGGAGGTGACGGACGGCACGGAGGAGTTCAACCGGAGCGAATACCGGCTGAACGTCTTCTATGATCTGGCGAAAATCTCGCTGAACCGTGTGGCGTGGGCGCTCGCGCAGGAGCTGAAGCCGCACGGGTGCACCGCGGTGTCGCTCACGCCGGGCTGGATGCGATCGGAGATCATGCTGGAGCATTTCGGCGTGACGGAGGACGATTGGCGAAAGGCGGCGGAGAAGGAGCCCCATTTTCTCATCTCGGAGACGCCGCGGTATGTCGGCCGGGCGGTCGCCGCGCTCGCGAGCGATCCGGATGTGAGCCGGTGGAACGGCCGGTCGCTCTCGAGCGGCGAGCTTGCCGAGGTGTACGGCTTCACGGACATCGACGGCTCGCGGCCGAACTTCATGAAGTACTACCGGGAAGTCATCGGGCCGGGCAAGCCCGCGGACGCGGAAGCGTACCGGTGACGGAGTTCCCTGATCGCCCGTTCAATCGGAAACGGACAGCGGCACGGTGATCCTGATCGCTCTTGGTTCCTCCGTGTTCTCGTACCGCAGTTTGATGCTTTCGAAATGGACAACCAACGGTTCCCGGCGGTCGGTGTCCGGCGGAATGGTAAAGGCGACGGTGACGGCAGAGTTCGGCGGAATTTCATCGAACGAACCTTCCAGCACCCGCACCGGCGTGTCCCGCGGCGGATCGTCGGCCGAGGTTGTACCGCCGCCTTCGTTTTTGCCGTCTTGGTTCTCGTGATGCGTGCCTTCGGACGTCTCGGGCACGACGGTCAGGCGATTGCCCGCCAGCGTGACGTTGGGGCTGCGGTTCGCGATTTGGGCCGTCACGTCGATGGAGTGGTCCTGCCGCTTTTCCGCGCTCAGGATGGTCACTTGAATGTCGATGTTGTCCGCGGGAGCAGGCGAGGGTTTCAGCATATCCACCGCCATGACCAGCAGAATGGCCGCAATCAATACGATTGCCCGTTCGACGGGGCTGAAGGCGCTTCTCATGGGCCTTGCCTCCCGGTTCGGTTATGTTCGGGTCATATATCCATTAAACGCCGGAACGGCATGGCCGGGTGCAAATTCGCGGTGAAAAAACAACCGTTTACACCGGAGCCTTTACTTGCGCTGCGGCGTCCGGCCGGCGGGGAACCCTTTTCCCCTGCCGATCCCCATGAGGAGGGCCATGATGATCCTCCTCTCGGGACGTTCTCGGCGATTTGTTGTCTTTCCTGTAAAGCCCGCTTGCTCAATGAAAGTTTCATAAAAAGGGGGATCATCACACGGCTGATTAAATTATGCAGAAAAATAAAATGAAAGGAAATATCCAAATCAATCAAAATCTCCGGTTCCGGGTGGGTTGAACATCAAAGGATGGAAGCAGCAAGCGGGGGGATGCGCGGCACCTGGCGGGAATTGACACAAAAAACGACCGGACAGGAGGTCTGCTCCTGCCCGACCGTTGAACCAACGCTATGCGTTATTTCACGGCGTTTTGCCAGTCGGCGGCGAATTTCGCGATGCCCTGGTCCGTCAGCGGGTGCTTCGCGATCTGCTCGATGACCTTGTACGGGATCGTCGCGATGTGCGCGCCGGCCAGCGCGACGCGGGTGACGTGGTCCGGATGGCGGACGGACGCGGCGATGATCTGCGTGTCCAGCCGGTGGACGCGGAACGCCTCCGCCACCTTCGTCACGAGCTGCACGCCGTCCTCCGAGATGTCATCGAGCCGTCCGAGGAACGGCGAGACGTACGTGGCGCCGGCGCGTGCGGCCAGCAGCGCCTGGTTGACCGTGAAGATGAGCGTGACGTTCGTCTTGATGCCTTTCTGCGAGAGATGGCGGCATGCTTCCAGGCCCTCGAGGGTCATCGGGAGCTTGATCGTGATCTTGGGGTCGTTGTTGTTGAGTTTGGCCAGCTCGAGCGCCTGCGCGATCATCTGCTCCGCCGTCACGGCGTCGGGCGTTACCTCGGCCGAGACCGATTCGGCTTCGGGCACGGCCTGCAGAATCTCGACAATCCGGTCTTCGAACTTGACGCCTTCCTTCGCCACAAGCGACGGGTTCGTCGTGACGCCGGCCAGAATGCCCGTCTTGTAAATCTTCTTGATCTCGTCCAGGTTGGCGGTGTCGATGAAGAATTTCACGCTGCTCGACCTCCTTGGATGGGGGTATCGGTGCGGGCCGTCCTGAACACGCCGGTTAACGGTTCGCGGGACCGTTAACGGGCCGTCCGGCGGCCGAATGGCGGGCGATAACGGTCCGCGGGACCGCTAACCGCCCACCGCCGTCGCCACAAGGTCCGTTATGACAGCTCGCGCGCGAGACGGACAACGTTCTCGACGGAGAAGCCGAAATGCTTCATCACCGCGCCGCCCGGGCCCGAAGCGCCGAACGTCTCGATCGACAGCACCTTGCCGTTCGGTCCCGCGTAGCGCTCCCAACCGAGCGAAATGCCGGCTTCGATCACGAGCCGCTTCGTCACGCCGTCCGGCAGGACGGACTTGCGGTAATCCTCCGGCTGGCGATCGAACAGCTCGCGGCTCGGCATCGCGACGACGCGCGCCTTGACGCCTTCCTTGTCGAGCTCCTTCTTCGCATCGAGCGCCAGCGACACTTCCGAACCGGTCGCGATCAGGATGACGTCCGGCTGTCCTTCCGCGTCGGCGATCACGTAACCGCCCTTCGCGACCGCATCCTTGTTGCGCGCCGTCGCCTCGAGCACCGGCAGGTTCTGGCGGCTCAGCACGAGCGCCACCGGGCCGTCCTGCTTCTCGAGCGCGTACGCCCAGGCGCTGGCCGTCTCGTTCGCGTCGGACGGACGGATGACCGTCACGCCGGGGATCGCCCGCAGCGCGGCGAGCTGCTCGATCGGCTCGTGCGTCGGCCCGTCTTCGCCGACGGCGATCGAGTCGTGGGTGAACACGTACACGACCGGCAGCTTCTGCAGCGCCGCGAGGCGGATTGCCGGACGCAGGTAATCGCTGAACACGAAGAACGTGCCGACGAAGGGTTTCACGCCGCCGTGCAGCGCCATGCCGTTCGCGGCCGCGCCCATCGCGTGCTCGCGGACGCCGAAGTGGACGTTGCGGCCGGCGTACGATTCGATCGCGAACTTCGGCTCGCCCTTGATGTCCGTCATCGTCGAGTGCGACAGGTCGGCGCTGCCGCCGAAGATGGCCGGAATCTTCTTCACGAAATGGTTGATCGCCTCACCGCTTGCGACGCGGGTCGAGATCGCCTTCGCGGGATCGAACGTCGGGATGTCGGCCACTTCGATCGCATATTTGCCTTCGATGGCCTGTTCGAGTTCCCGCGCGAGTTCCGGATACTGCGCCTTGTAGCGCTCGAACAGCCGGTTCCACTCCGCTTCTTTCTCCGCGCCCTTCCGCTTCAGCTCTTCAAAATGCGCCCGCACCTCGTCCGGCACCGTGAACGGTTCCTCATACGGCCAGCCGTAGAACGACTTGGCGTGCTTGGCGTCCTCTTCGCCGATCGGGGCGCCGTGCACCTTGTTCGTGCCGGCGTTCTTGCTGCCGTAGCCGATGATCGTGCGCACCTCGATGATCGTCGGCTGCTCCTTGTTCGCCTTCGCTTCCGCGATCGCGGCCGACACCGCGTCGATGTCGTTGCCGTCTTCCACGCGCAGGTATTGCCAGTTCGCGGATTCCGCGCGCAGCCGGATGTTCTCGCTGAAGCTGAGCCCGAGCTCGCCGTCGAGGGAAATTTCATTGGAATCGTACAGCACGATCAGCTTGCCGAGCTTCATGTGCCCGGCCATCGACATCGCTTCGTAGGAAATGCCCTCCATCAGGCAGCCGTCGCCGACGAGCGCGTAGGTGTAGTGATCGACGACCGGGAAGCCCTCCCGGTTGAACCGGGCCGCGAGATGCGCCTCGGCCATCGCCATGCCGACCGCCATCGCGATCCCCTGCCCGAGCGGTCCCGTCGTCGCCTCGACGCCGTCGGTATGCCCGAACTCGGGATGGCCCGGGGTCCGGCTGCCGAGCTGGCGGAATTGCTTGATGTCGTCGAGCGTCACATTGTAGCCGAACAGGTGCAGCAGGCTGTACAGCAGCATCGAGCCGTGGCCGGCCGACAGGACGAACCGGTCGCGGTTGAACCATTTGCTGTTGGCCGGGTTGTGGTTCAGATGCCGGCTCCAGAGCGCGTACGCCATCGGCGCGGCGCCCATCGGCAGACCGGGATGGCCCGATTTGGCGGCGTTGATCGCGTCGATTGAAAGCGTGCGGATGGTGTTGATGGCAAGTTGTTCAACCGTTCGATTGGCAGACATAGCGTTCCCCCTCGCTCTTGTCGGATTTCGCGTCGCTTCGGTCGTCGAGCCACCAGCGGAAGCCGTCCTTCGCGGGCAGCGCGTCGGATTCGGCGGGGCCGAAACCGCCGGCCGCATACCGGTGGAGCGGCACCCGATTCTCCGCGAAGGCGTCCAGGACCGGCTGGACCCACCGCCAGGACAGCTCGACTTCGTCCCAATGGGCGAAGAAAGTCGGGTCGCCGGCGAGCGCGTCACCGATCAGGTTTTCGTAGGCTTCGGGTGAATTGTCCCCATTGATATCCAATTCGACGGAAACCTGCTCAATGCCTTCCGCCGAACCGGCAAATTGCACGCCGCGCTGCAGCGTGACGCGTTCGTTCGGCCCGATTTCGATGACGAGCAGATCGGATCCGTGCTCCGGCTGCCCCTCGGGCGCCCCGAACTCGACGACGATGCGCGTGGATTTCTCCCTGAGCCTTTTCCCCGTCCGGATGTAGAACGGCACGCCGCGCCAGTCATCGTTGTCGATCTCGAGCCGGGCGGCGATGAACGTGTCCGTCTGCGAGTCCGGCGCGATGCCCGGTTCCGCCGTGTATCCGACGACCGGACTGCCGCCGATGAAGCCCTCGGCGTACTGTCCGCGGACGATGCAGGCGGCCGCTGTCTCCTTCGTGACCGGACGGAGCGCCTCCATGATCCGCTTTTTCCGCTGATGCACGTCTCCGGAACCGCCGCCGGGCAGATGCACCGCCGTCATCATGAGCAGCTGCAACAGATGGTTTTGGAACATGTCCCGCAGGGCGCCGGACTTGTCGTAGTAGCCGGCCCGTTCCTCGACGCCGACCGATTCGTCCGCCACGATCTGCACGTTGGCGGGCCTTCTTCCGGTCCACAGCCCGCGGACGGCCGGATGCCTGCCCAGCGCCTCGAGCCGCTGCACGACCGGTTTGCCGAGATAATGGTCGATGCGGTAAATCTCGTGCTCCGCGAACGACTCGCCGAGCTTCCGGTTCAATTCCCGGGCGGATGCCAGGTCATGGCCGAAGGGCTTTTCGATGACGAGCCGTTTCCAGCCGCGTCCGGAGCCGAGACCGCTCGAGCGGATGTTGTCGGCGATCGGCCCGAAATGCTCGGGGCCCACCGACAGGTAGAACAGCCGGTTTTCCGGTATGCCGAGCTCCGCCTCCCGCTCCTTCACGAGCTTGAGCAGTCTCTGGTAGTCCGCTTCGCGGCCGATGTCGAGCACGCAGTACCGAAACGCCCGCAGGAAGCGGCCGAGCGCAGCCTCGTCGTCCGGCTTCGTGCGGGAGAACCGCCGCAGCGACTGCTCCACGTTGGCCCGGAGCGTCTCGTCGGTCCACTCCCTTCGCCCGAGGCCGATGACGGAAAACGCCGACGGCAGTTTGCCGCGGACGAACAAATTGTAAAGGGCGGGGTAGATTTTGCGTTTCGCAAGATCCCCGGTTGCCCCGAACAGCACAAAGGTCGTCGGCTCCAAAGTCCTTCTCCTTTCCGACTGTCGCATGCCAGGCTGGCTATAAGCCTTACATATCACTATAATACGAGTCAAGGTCATACGAAAAATCGATTGATTTGAGAGGAGATATAGACAATGTCTATGGGAATAAATCACGAACTATACAAGGTGTTTTATTGGGCGGCGAAGACCGGCAGCCTCACGCAGGCCGCCCGGAAGCTGTACCTGACGCAGCCGAGCGTCAGCCACGCGATCAAGCAGCTGGAGGAACGGTTCGGCGTCACCCTTTTCTCCCGGACGGCGAGGGGGGTGGAGCTGACGCAGGAGGGCGCCGTGCTGTATTCGTACATCGAGCAGTCGCAGATGCTCATCACGCTGGCCGAGGAGAAAATGGCGGCGCTCCGCAACCTCGAGAGCGGCGAGCTGCGCATCGGCGGCAGCGACTCGCTGTTCAAGCATTATCTCCTTCCGTATCTGGAAAAATTCCACGAGCGTTACCCCGGCATCCGGCTTCATCTCAACCACGGCACGACGCCGGAAATCATCGGCTTCCTGAAGGAGGGACGGATCGACCTGGGCGTCGCGCGCATGCCGATCGTCGATCCGCAAATCCAGGCGACGGAGACCTACCAGCTCCAGGACTGCTTCGTGGCGGGCATGCGATACGCGCATTTGAAGGACGAGGTGCTGTCCCTGGAACGGTTGCTGGAGTACCCGATCATCCTGTTCTCCCGCAACAGCCGGGCGCGCATGACGATCACGGAAGTGTTCCAGAGCAGGGGGCTTTCGCTCCGGCCCGAGATCGAGGTCGGCAGCGTCGACCTGCTCATCGAGTTTGCGAAGCGGGGGCTCGGCATTTCCTACGTGGCGAAGGAATTCGTGACGAAGGAACTGGAAGAGGGCGTGCTGTTCGAGGTGCGCATCGACGTGCCGCTGCCGCCGGCCAGGGTCGGCATTCTGACGATGAGCAATGTGCCGCTGTCCGGCGCGGCTTCCGCCTTCATCGAGCTGGTGTGCGAGGGAAACGGGAATCGGAATGTTTAGTTCTATTTTTTCATGTAAAGACAAGATAGAGCGTTTCCCGGGACAGGTTCGTATGGAAGCGAAGACGGGAAGCGCTTTTTTTGCGCCGGAAGAAAGATCCGTGAAAATTCCGTGAAGCGGGTGGCCGGATGCGGGTCCGTTCCATCAGGAAGAGGACTGACAGATGTGGAACTTTAACCATGTTGAAGATAAACAGACAAATACATACAATTTTCGACGGTATTATTATGGTATTAACAATTTTATAAAATGTGGTTTTGAAAGACTTGTGTCGCTGAAAGATTGATCTTTCGATTCCGGGTGTCGGAGGTAGAGTCGGTCATGAAACGGAACAGGATCGCACGGTACGTCTCGTGTTTTGGGCTGATGCTGGCGCTGGCTTTTCCACGCCGGGCGGCGGCTTGCCGAGACCCGGGAGAAAATTGTGCGTGCGCTGGGTTGACAGGCGGACCTTCTTCCCGAACCGATCGAGGGTCCATGCGTATAATGGTTCCACAGACGAACATACTTGATCAGAGAATCATCATAGTTTATATAACGAGAGAACCGCAACAGAACCATTATGAAACGAAATCTTTAATGCAGATTTCTTCGGGTCTTTACACCGCATTAAAATGGGATAAGATATAAATAATGGAAATCATGTATGGAATCAGGCGCTCATATATTTGTTCAGTCTCGGTTCGTGGGGAAATTTGAAATTAGCGGGAAAGGAGAGGCACAATGAGAAGAACCGCCGAAATATGGAATTTGACTTTTCGTGCCGCGAATATTTTGATCGGCACCTTGCTTGGATTGGCCCTTGTTTACGTGATCCAGAAAGAGGTGAATTTGAGCGTTTTGCTCGGGGCGTTGACCGGGGCATTGCTCCTGTTCGGGATCAATTTGATCAGGGTTCGAATGCCGAACGGTATCGTTTCCAGGCCCGATGAAAGCTTGCGCAAGAAATCAGTGAAGTTTCTCCTGGTGTCCTCGCATATTCTATTGGGAATTCTTTTTCTTGCCCTCAGCATCATCAATTTCTTGGGAGTGGAGTCTGTTCCGACAAGTTTGCTGTGGTGCGGCATGATCGGCTATTTGCTGATCGCCGGAATCGGTGTGTTTTTCATGAACCGCAAATGAGCGGTGGGCGTTGAACGGAAATTCTCCCAAATTAACGGGTTAACGGGTAAACTCCCCTCAAAGCCTGACACCTGAATTTTAAAATATTCAGGACTGCTTCGAGGGGAGTTTTTCTGTTGGGAAGAAGCGGGGAAGGCAACACCTTCAACGGCATAATCGAAGCGGTGGAGAAGCATCTGCGTGGGCAACGCTAATTGATTGCGTGTGAAGCACGAAAAACGGACTCCGCAATTCACGGAGTCCGACCATTCATTTTTGGTTATTGTAGCTGTCTACTCGACCGGGAGCGGTTCAATCCGGGCTTTTTCTTCTGTTCACTTCATGTGAACTTTGATGATTGATCGCGCGTTTAATCAAGCGCCTGAACAAGCAAATGCAAAGGCAGTGCCACACAGAATATCACAGGTAACCCCTGCGGCCGGATTCACCAAATGCCATATTCCACAATAGGTGATGCAAGCAAACAGCCCTGTGAGACTGCAAGCGAAGGATTGGCCATTGAATTCGAAGTCGAACGGAATGATCTGTCCGGGTGCATTACTATTGGAACCGGCTGAATGGAAGATCAAGTTTACATTTTGTTCTGCATCGATGTGGGTAACCGTGATTTCAAGCAATTTTTTGACTTTCAAATCAACCCAAGCTGCCAGCGTTATATATTCCCCCTTTGCAGCATTGAAATAAACATTATAAAGTACAGCCACGTAATTGTAATTGCGATTGTTGAACTCTACATTTTTAAAACCTTTATACATGTCAGCCCCATTTATGGGAGTGTAATTACGAAATCCGTAAAGTTCGAGTTGTCTTCTGTGAATTGCGAGTTGTCCGTTTACCAGTCCGTTAACAATGGCCTTTTCGTTTGCTTTGAGAGAGTCTACAATTTCAACCCCATTTGCCTCCAATTCACTTCGAATTTGATTCAATGCGATCTCATTTCCGGACGAACATTGGCAATTGGAAGATGCCGTTTGTGCGTTGGCTGAAGGTACAATGAAAGCAAAAACAAGTACGATGGCTAAGCACAGTTTCATAAATTTCATTACATGTTCCCTCCATTCAGAGTTTTTATAATGATGGAGCAAATGATGACATCACAAAGGAGTACCATTATATGGCATCCACATTATAAATCATCTCCTTTATCTATTTGTTGATATGGATGTTTCCATTAATATTGAATTCCATGATGGATGAGAAACAAAATATTGGTATATATAATTGAAATAGGACCATAAAATGGATTATCCAAATCTATCCTAATATTATATCAAATGTTATTAAATTTAAATATTGGAATTTAAGACATCCGATTCCGATGTTCAAGTACGGTTCGAACGTTTTGCAGAGCTGGTACCGGCTGTTCGAGAGAAGCTCGAGCGGACGATTGTTCTCCGCATCGAGCAGACGGTGAAGCGGAACCTGAGGACGGACATCATCGGGATCGCAGAGGTTTTCCATCGCAGGTATCCGCTTGAATGGCGCAAGGTGAAGGTCCGGTGGGATATGAGAAGTTTCCGGAGGTGAAAGTGCGCAAGGAAATGATGCGAGCATCTTGCGGCCAGGCGAGGGACGTTCGACGATTGCACGGCCGGGGGGCGGGAGCGGCCGGCGAAGAAGGGGTGAATGCCGGCTGTCTTTATTCTTGCGGAGGCGCTGATATTTCCGGGGGAACGGCCGGAGATCGGCGCGGCGCGGAAGAGGGAGCGGTCGGCAATTCTGACGCTGCTTGTCCTGGGCGCGCTTCCGGCCGTCTTCCTGCGAATCTTCCCGCGCCGCCCGGGCCGACCGATCTCGTCGAGGCGATGTTCCACCCGCTCGCGAACCCGGACGGCCTGTAGGGGCGCGTCCGGCTGCGGATGCCGTTGATGTTGTGGTAAAATCATGCATAATACCATCATATTGCACGGATTGCGCGGTCATGTCAACGGATGTCCGTTACGGGATGGGGGGTGGATTTGAACATGGCAATCGTCAAACGGACGATTGGACTGTTGATTTTTTCCGTGCTCTTGTTTGCGGCGGCATGCACGGGTCGTTCTTCCGGCAAGGCGCCCGTGTCCGAGACGCCGCGGATCGACGAGGTTTCCGTCCCGCTTCGCCCCGCTCCCCTGAACACCGGGGATTCCGGGACGGATCCCGCTCAGCCGGCGAATGCCGAAAACGGGGACGTGACGTTACGAATACCGGCCCCGGACAAACTGCGGGAATATCTGCAGAAGAAGGAATGGGACGAAATCGTGCTGGTCTGCGAAGATGCGAATTATGCGCCGGCCACGATTCCGATCGAACATCCGAAATTGAAAGAGGAGCTCATATCCATATTCACCTTCATTACCGGAGAAGAGACGCATACTCCCCACAATTTGCTCGAGGTTTATTTTCACCTCGGCGACGGAAACGAGCGGATCCGGATTCAGGTCGGGGATCACGGGCTGATTGCGTTTCCCGACTGGTACGGGATGAAGGGGTTCGGCACGAACGGCGACTTGCGCCCGATCGTGGACGCTTTGCTGAAGCGTCCCGATTACATGCCGGAGGCTCCGTTCGAAGAAAGGCTTTGGGATACGGGGCTGATCTATTTTTATGAAGGGGAAGGAAACCACGATGGATACCTCACATCGACCCATCGCATGAAGCTGGTCGCCCAGAATTTCATCCCGGCTGAAAAGAAACAGGTTCCCGCGCCCGATCCCCATCCGGAAAAGATCCGCTACCTGCTGAGGCTGTATGCCCACGGGGGAACCATCGAATTCGTATCCTACGAGGGATTGGACAACCTGCTCAAAGTGGCGGACAACGGCAAGGAGACGTGGTACGAGATGGACGAATGGACGGTATGGAACTTTCGATATGTCTTCGCCGCCGGTTGACGGATCGCATGTCCCGGCGGTTCGAGACTTGCGGCATCGGGCCGTGATGAGGCATGGCGCGCCCCGTGACGCCGGTTATTGACACGCCGACGGCGCGATGATAATATGGGATGCGGCATTTGATATGATAATGATTCTCAATATCGCAAGGCCAACGGCCTTCTTCGGGCGCCTGCTTCTGGACGGCGCGAAAGAAAATCCGGCAGCGTGACGTGAATCCGGCCGTCCGGCGGTGTCACGGCATGTTGCCGCAAGGACGCAAGGAGAGGAACCGTCATGACGAAAGAACGCGAACTGTTCGACGTGACGATCATCGGCGGCGGCCCGGCCGGCCTGTACGCGGCCTTCTACAGCGGGCTGCGCGAGATGAAGACGAAGCTCATCGAGTGCCAGCCTTTCCTGGGCGGGAAGCTCAACGTCTATCCCGAGAAGGTGATCTGGGATGTCGGCGGCCTGCCGCCGACGACGGGCGAGAAGCTGATCGGGAACCTCGTGCGGCAGGCGATGACGTTCAACCCGGAGATCGTGCTGAACGAGAAGGTCACCGGGATCGACAAAGACGAGGACGGCCTGTTCGTGCTGCGGACGGCGTCGGGCAGGCTGCACCATTCGCGGACCGTCATCCTTGCGATCGGCGGCGGCATCCTGAAGCCGACGAAGTTGAATCTGGAGGGCGCGGAGCGGTTCGAGGCGTCGAACCTGCACTATACCGTGAAGTCGATCGGCCGCTTCCGGGACAGGACGGTGCTCGTCGCCGGCGGCGGCAACTCGGCGATCGACTGGGCGAACGAGCTGAGCGAATTCGCGCGCAAGGTCTATCTGACGTACCGCAGGGACACGCTGAAGGGCCACGAAGCGTCGGTCACGATGCTGGAACGGAACGGCGTCGTATGCCTGCCGAACACCGAGATCATCCGTCTGATCCCGTCGGAGCGGGACGAGGATCTCATCGGCCGGGTTGCGCTCAAGGATCTGGAAGACGGCGCGGTCGCGGAGCTCGAAATCGACGACCTCGTCGTCTGCCACGGCTACGAGCGGGAGACGGACATCATCGGGAACAGCGGCGTCCGCATCGAGATGAAGGACGAATACTGCGTGAAGGGCACGCCGTCCGGCGAGACGAGCGTACCGGGGCTGTTCGCGGCGGGCGACATCCTGTGGCACGAAGGGAAGCTCCATCTGATCGCCGGCTGCTTCCAGGATGCCGCGAACGCGGTCAACCGGGCGAAGCAGTACATCACGCCCGACGCGCCGGGATGGGGGATGGTGTCCTCGCACAACGAGCTGTTCCGGGAGCGCAACCGCGCGCTCAAGAAGCGGCTGTTCGCGGAGCTCGCCGGCGCGCCGAAATGACGCTCCGCCGGACCCGGTCCGCGGCGCGGCGGGGAATGTCCGGGCGGTGCGGCCGCGAATCGTTCCGGGAGCGGAGCGGCCGCGGCTCGTCCCGGAGACGCGGGGCCGTGATCGTTCCGGAAACGGATCGGAAGCGGATTGTCTTTGAGAAGCGGGGCGGGGACCGTTCCGGAAGCGACACGGATGTCAGGGCCTGCCGGCATGATCCGTCGGGATCGCGCCGGCAGGTTTTTTCATCGCATCCGGAGAAATGATGGGCAACCGTGACGGACAACCGGATCCGGTCACGGCCGGACGTCCGGCATCACGGACCGGCTATCGGAACGGACAGGACGGCGTGAGGCCGATTACGGGAGGGATGAGCGGTGGCGACGGACCATCCGTTCGGCGGACAGCGGCTGCTGCCCGCCTTCCGGCATCCGAAGGAACTGGAGCGGCTGCTGAAGACCGAAGCCAGGTGGATCGTCATGCTGGGCGGGCGCCTCGGCCTGCTGCAGTCGTTGGTGAAGCTCGCGGCGGACCACGGCAAGCGCGTGCTGCTGCACGCCGATTTGATCGACGGGCTTAAGAACGATGAATACGCCGCGGAATTTCTGTGCCGGCAGATCCGGCCGGCCGGGCTCATCTCCACGCGGGCCGCGGTCATCCGCAAGGCGAAGCAGAACGGCGCGCTCGCGATCCAGCGGCTGTTCCTGATCGACTCGGGCGCGATCGACACGAGCGTCGAGGTGGCGAAGCAGGCGCAGCCCGACCTGATCGAGGTGTTGCCGGGCCTGCTGCCGCAATGGATCCGCGAGGTGCGCGAGCGGACCGGCGTCCCCGTCATCGCCGGCGGGCTCATCCGCACGCGGGAAGAGGTGGCGGCGGCGCTGGAGGCGGGGGCGGCGGCCGTGACGACGTCGCGGATGGAGCTGTGGGACGGGTGGCTGGGCGTCAGCCCTTGATGCCCGTCATGACGATGCCCTTGACGAACTGCCGCTGGAAGATGAGGAACACGATCAGGACCGGGATCATCGAGACGACCGACATCGCGAGCAGGCTGCCCCAGTCCACGTCGTATTGCCCGATGAAATTGGACAGGGCGAGCTGAATCGTATATTTTTCGGGCGTGCTGATGACGATCAGGGGCCACAGGAAATCATCCCAGCGCCACATGAACGAGAAGATGGCGAGCGTGGCCACCACCGGCGTCGCGATCGGCAGGATCACCCGCGTGTACAGCCGCCATTCGGAAGCGCCGTCGATGCGCCCGGCCTCGAGCAGATCGTCGGGCACGGTCAGCAGGAACTGGCGCATCAGGAATACGCCGGTCGGCGTGGCGGCGGGCGGGATGATGATGCCCCAGTACGAGTTGTACATGCCCAGCCAGCTGATCACCTTGAAGATCGGGATCATGATGACTTCCAGCGGGATCATGAGCGTCGAGATGATCGCGATCAGAATGAACGTGTCCCCTTTGAAGCGATACTTCGCCAGCGCGAATCCCGCCATCGTGTTGATCAGAATGAGCAGCAGCGTGGACGTGATGGTGACGAAGGCGCTGTTCAGGAAATAGCGGCCGAAATTCCCTTCTTCCAGTGCGGTCGTGTAGTTTTCCAGCGTGAAATGCTTCGGAAACAGCCGGGGCGGCCAGGCGTACAGTTCGTTCGCGTCCTTGAAGGACGACAGGACCACCCAGACCACCGGGAACAGGTACAGCAGGGACAGGGCGATCAGCGCGATGTAGAGCAACGCCTTGTTGCGGGCGGTCATTCGATGGCCCCTCCTCTCGTCAGCCGGAACTGGAAGACGGTGAACACGGCGATGATCACGAACAGGACGACCGACATGGCGCTCGCCATGCCGAGCTGCATCTTGATGAAGCCCGTCTGGTAGATGTACTGGACGATGTTGGTCGTCGCTTTGCCGGGACCGCCGCCTGTCAGGGCCATCATGAGCGGGTATTGCTTGAACGCCTCGATGACCGACAGGATCAGCACCAGCAGGCTCGTCGGTTTGAGCAGCGGCAGGGTGATGTTGAAGAACGTGCGAATCCGGTTCGCGCCATCGATCCGGGCCGCTTCATAGTAGTCCTGCGGAATGGATTGCAGGCCGGCGATGAAGATGACCATGTAGAATCCGATCCGGGACCAGAGCGTCGCCAGGATCACCGACAGTTTCGCGTAGGTCGGATCCGACAGCCATTTGACCGGTTCCAGTCCGATCCGCTCCAGCAGGTAATTGACCACGCCGAAGCTGTCGCCGAGGATCCATTTCCAGGTCAGACCGACGATGATGAACGAGATCATGACCGGCCAATAGTAGACCGCGCGGAACAGTCCCCTGCCCCGGATCTCCTGGACCAGCATCATGGCGATCAGCAGCGCCCCCGCGAAAATCAAGGGAACGGCCGTGACGACGTATACGAAGGTACGGCGCATGACCTCCCAGAACTCGCGGCTTTGGAGCAGGGAGGCATAATTCCTGAAGCCGACGAATTCCATCGGGTTCAGCCCGTCGTATTTGTGGAAGGAGTACACGATGCCGAACAGGGCCGGAAAGACGATGAACACGGAGAAGATCAGCAGGTTGGGCATCAGAAACACATAGGGCACATAGGATTTCGGTCGCATGGAATCACCTCGCCGGAACGTGCTGCCGATGGAAAAGGGCTGCCGGATAGGCAGCCCGATCGGCGGAATGCCGCTTGCCATCGGTTGTTGGCGCTCAGTTCGTATTCGCGATGATGGCGTTGATCAGCGCGGCCAACTGATCCATGGCTTTCTGCGGCGTCATGTTGCCGGCCACGGCTTCGACGATTTGGTTGCGCATGTCCGTCGTGAACTGGGTGATCAGTTCCTGCCTGGACCAGTCGTTCGCCGCCTCCGCCGGCGTGTTCGCCAGTTCGTTGGAGAAGATCTCGAACATTTCCTTGCCGAAGGCATAGTCAAGCTGCGCGTTGTCCTTGCGCGGGCTGATGAACAGCGATTCCTGGCAGTAACGGCCGTTGACCTCCTTCGACGAGAGGTACAACAGGAACTTGGCCGCCTCGTCCTCCACGCCGGATCCCTTGAAGGCCATGACGTACTTGCCGCCGGGCACCGACGAACGGCGTTCCGCCTTCGGCATGTAGGTGACGCCCCATTCGAATTCGGTGATTTCCCGGTAGTTGCTGAGCATCCAGTTGCCGGCGAGGTGCGCGGCCACCGTGCCCGTGCGGAACAGGTTGTTCGGATTTTCGCCGCCCAGCCAGACGGACTCCGGAATGATGCCGTCCTTGTGCAGCTGGACGAAATATTCGAGCGCCTTGACGCCCGCATCGTCGTTGATCGCCGCCGCCGTGCCGTCCGCATTGAAAATGCTTCCGCCGAACTGGTACAGCAGCGTGGAATAGCGGTGCGGCGTGAAGTCCCAGACGAGGCCGAACTTGGCGCCGCCCTTCTCCATGACCTGTTTCAGCGCATCCTTGAACTCGTCCCAGGTCCAGACTTCGTCCGGCGATTGCGGAACCTGAACGCCGGCCTTGTCGAACAGCGTCTTGTTGTAAATCAGCCCGTTCGCGGTGACGTCCATCGGCACGGCGATAACCTTGCCGTCCATCACGTAGTACGGTTTGATCGAATCCATGAACTGGGACGTGAACGCTTCCTGATCGCCGATGTAATCATCCAGCGGAAGCGCCTGGTTCTTGTAATACCCCGTATCCGTCACGCGGGCCAGCGCCGGAGGCCTTCCGCCCGCGATCATCGTCCTGAGCTTCGTGCTCAGATCGCTGTAAGCCACTTCCACCAGGTTGATCTTGACGTTGGGATTTTCCGCTTCATAGTCCTTGATAATCGCTTTCATGACTTCGCCTTCGATGCCGTCGGTGAACCAGACGAAGTCCAGCGTGACCTGCTTTCCTCCGGTGTTTCCGCTGCCGCTGTCGTCGCTTGCGCCGGTGTTGCCGCTTCCGCCGCCATCGCCCTCGCTTTGCCGGCTGCCGTCGGAAGCATTGCCGCCTTTGCCGCTTCCGCCGCCGCAGGCGGCCAGTCCGAAGACCAGCATGACGGCGAGCAGCAGGATCCCCAGAATTCTCCCCTTCTTGTTGTCCATTCATCGACACCCCGCATTTCCGAGAAGTTCGACTCGATTATAGGGTCCGGGCAGGTGTCGACGCATTCAATATTCTCGGCAATCGATCTTCAAATTGATCGGTTTCCGTCGCGTCCCAGCTCCCGGTTCCGGTATTCGAGCGGGCTCATGCCCGTCTGCTTCTTGAACACGATGCTGAAGTAGTTCGGATTGGAAAAACCGGTGAGCTCCGAGACATCGACGACCCGGAGCAGCGGATCCTTCAGCAGCGTCTTGGCCTTGTCGATGCGGAGATTCATCAGGTACTCGGTATAGGTTTCCCCGGTGTGCTTCTTGAACAATTCCGACAGATACGTCGGGTTGACGTGGAAGGTCTCCGCGAGCAACCCCAGGCTGATGTCGCTGGACGCATAATTGTCATGCAGATAGCGCTTGATCGCGGTCACGATTTCCGCGCCGCCGGAGGCTTGCGTTTCCCGGACCTGCCGGATGGCGCGGGCAGCGAGATCCGCAAGGAGCGTCTTCATGCGGATCCCGTTCTGCAGCTGCCAGACGCTGTCCGGCATGCCCAGCAGGATGCGGTCGATCTCCGGCGACTCCAGTTCATGCCGCCGGCAGAACGTTTCGAGCACGAACAGGATTTTCAGGAACCGCACGGCAAGGCTGCGGAAGGACAGTTCGGGTCCCAGCAGTTCGTTCAGGCAGGCTTCAAAGGCCCGGGCGTCCAGGTTCTGCAGCTGGGTGGCGAGCTTCCGCTCCGTCTGGGGCGGAAAGCCGGGATCATCCTTCATGGCGCGGTCGGCGAGGATGATGCCGGATTTCAGGCCGGAGGGACTCAGCGACCAGGCGTACAGGCTCGACTGGAATCCTTCCCTCAGGTTCCCGAGTCCGGACACCGCGGAGCCGATGCCGACCACGCATTCGGCCTTGAGATACCGCCGGACGGCGGGTTGCAGCGTCCGGTCCGCCCACGCTTCCACGGCTCGCTCGTCCTCGTCCGCGCCCACGATCAGATGCAGCATGTTCCGCCTGGCCGGATCATGGAAGACGAACGCGTCCCGCCGCCATTCCTGGCAAAGTTCCCGAACGAGATAATAGAACGCGAGAAACAGCAGGTCATCCCGCCGCCCGCCGGGTTCATACATCGATTCGTGGCGGATCTCCGCGACCAGGAAGCGGACCTTCGCGTCATCCGCCAGGTAGGCGTCAAGCCCGAGCCGCGCGGCATGCTCCCGGATCTGTTCGGGAAACGGGCGGTCCGCCCCCTTGACCAGATCCAGCAGGAACTGTTCGCGCAGGAAATGGGCCGTCTGCTCGTTCCAGTCGGACGGCGCCTGCCCTTCCCGCGGGTCCCGCCGCTGCTCCTCGAACTCCCGCCGGATCCGTTCCAGCAGCCCGGTCAGTTCCTTGCGGATGATCGGCTTCAGCAGATAGTCCTTGGCTCCGTAACGAAGCGCGACCTGCGCGTACGAGAACTCGTCGTAGCCCGACAGGACGACCGTCTTCACGTGCGGAAACCGCTCGGCGCACTCCTTGAGCAGCCGGAGTCCGTCCATGACCGGCATGCGGATGTCCGTGAACACGACGTCCGGTTCGTGCGTCTCGATGGCCCGCAGCGCTTCCTCGCCGTCGGCGGCTTCGGCGCAGATCGCGAATCCGAGCGCATCCCAGTCGATTTTCGCCTTCAAGCCTTCGCGGATCGTGACCTCGTCATCCACGATCAGCACTTTGAACATCGTCCGTCACCCCGTCTGCCGGTATGATGAGTGTCATGGTCGTGCCTTCTCCGGGGGCGGACCGGATGTCGAACCGGAACAGGTCTCCGTAATGCAGCCGGCATCTGGCCAGCACATTGGCCAGGCCGATCTTGCTGCCCCCGGAATCGATGACGTCGTAGACGCTGTCCGTTCCGGTTGCCGCCTGTCCGATTCTCGCGATCTGATCCGCATCCATTCCCTTTCCGTTATCCCGGATCGAGATCCGGACGTCGTCGCCTTCCCTCCGGGTCAGGATGTCCACCACGGCCGGATTGGCGTGCTCGACGCTGAACTTCACCGCGTTCTCGACGATCGGCTGCAGCATGAACTTGAGCACGCGGACGTCGCTCGCCGCAGGGTCTTCGTCGATCCGGATCTGCAGCCGGTCGCCGAACCGCGTCTCCATGATGAACGCGTAATGCCGGAGGTTGCGGATGTCGTCCCTGAGCGGTGCGGTTTCCTCGCCGAGCTTCAGCGAGTACCGCAGCATCATGCCCAGCGCTTCCACGACGTCCAGCACCTGCCCATGCTTCCCGCGTGCCGCCAGTCCGCTGACCACTTCGAGCGTATTGTACAGGAAATGCGGATTGATCTGCATGAGCAGCGCCTTGTACTCGGCGTGTTTGCGCCGGAGATTGGCCTTGTATTCCTCGTTGATCAACTGATTCAGGGTGCGGGCCATCCGCTTGAACGTCCGGATCACGTAGCCGACTTCTCCGCCGCGGGGCTCTTGCAGCTGCTCCACGGTCGTGAACACGCCCTGCTCCACCAGGCGCATCGCCTGCGCGAGCCGGCTGAGCGGACGCGCGATGCCCGACGAGATCCAGAACGCCGTCAGCACGGTCATGAACAGGAGAAGCGCGCCGATCCCGAACATGAGCTGCCGCGTGGACACGATGCTGCGGAACAGCTCTTTCTCCAGTATTTTGCCGACGACGATCCAGTTCTGGCCGGGAAGCCGGTTATAGAAGACGAGCACGTTCCGGCCGTTCTCCTCCGTCCGGATCGCGCCTTCGGACCGCGGGCTGTTCTTGATTTCGCCGAGCAGCTCGCCGCCCAGCCATGCCAGATCCGCCGATGCGGAGATGACGGATCTTCCGTCCGGTCCGATCAGTTCAACCGAGTCCGTCTCCCCGATCTTGATCGCGCTGAGCGGCTCCTTGATCAGCGAAGTCAGAAAATTGACCTTGATGGCGCCCACGACTTCGAACGTCCGCAGATTCACCAGCGGGAAGAGCAGGCTGTTGACGGGCTGGGTATGCAAAAATTGCGCCTGATACGGATCCAGATGGGAAGGCAGCCAGACCGCCCCCTGCTCCCTGACCAGATCCACCCATCCGAAATTTCCGTAGGATACCAGCTCGTAGACGGAGTCGTTGCTCACGGCGAAACCGTCCTCATAGAAGACGGCCATGGAGACGATGTTGGAATGGCTGAGCGTGATCGAGGTCAGATAGTCTTTCAGCCTCGCGTTCATGAGATATTTCTCGATCCGGCTGTAGGCGTTCGAGCTGCGGTGCTCGATCCATTCCTGCGTCAGATTGCTCCCCATGACCTGCAGCGCCGCGTCTTCAATCTGCTGGCTGAGCAGGTTCATGAAGGTGTTGTACTGATTCAGGGTCTGGGCCGAGGAGGAGATGAGCACCTGCTGCACGTTCTGCTTCGATTGCTCCGAGAAGATAAGCACCATCATGACGAACGGCACGATCATGATGAGGGAAAAAGTGATCGCCATCCGCGTTCTCAGTTTGTAGACCATCGCACCACCATCCGTTCCGGGCGCAAGTTTTGTTAAATGCAAGACAACTTTTGGGCGGTTCAGAACGCGCGGCCTGTGCTATGATGGGATCAATCCTCCTTCGGTGTTCCGTCCGTGCGGACCGCCGATGTCCGGGTAAGCGTTTCCAATCTTGTGGTCGCGAGGTGCAGCCAGCCGTGTATGTGGAATCCCATTCCATCACCAATCGCGCGATCGAACGGGAGCGGATCTACATCCGCCACCGCGTGACGGAATGGCAGGACAACTGGCCGTTTCATACGCATGACGGATTCGAGATTTATTTCTTTCACGAAGGACAAGCCCATTTTATCATCAACCGCGAAATTTATGTATTGTCACCCGGCGACATGCTGTTGTTCAGGGGAGACGTGCTCCACCGGCCGAACCCCTCCAGGGACGTGCCGTACATCCGGAGCTACATGAATTTTTCCGCGGATTACGTGCGCGAGATGGTCGGAGCGGACTGGCACCGGCAGCTCATGCGGCTCTTCGCGAATCCGAACGGACTCCTGGTTCATTGGGACGAAGAGGAAGCCGCGGAGATCGAGCGCGTCTTCCGGGAGATGCTGCGCGAGCAGCAGGAGAAGGCGGCCGGATACGAGTGGATGCTGCAAAGCATGGCCGCGCAGCTCCTGATCCGGATCTTGAGGAAAACGGAGCGGAGCGGTTCGCTGCCGGCGGCGGTCGCCCCGACCCGGAAGGAGCGCATCGTGCGCGAGATTCTCGCGTATCTGGACGAGCATTACCGGAGCCCCGTCTCCCTGGACATGCTGGAAGCCCACGCGCATCTCAACAAATATTACATTTGCCATTGCTTCAAGGAAGTGACGGGCATGTCCATCCGCCAGTACATCCTGCGCCGGCGAATCAACGAGGCCAAGAAGCTTCTGTGGCTGACCGACGAGCCGGTCGAGGCGCTGTCGGAGCGTCTCGGGTTCGGCTATCCGATGCATTTCAGCCGCATGTTCAAGCTGATGACCGGCGTATCTCCGCGCCAATACCGGCAGCAGGCCCGGGCCGCCGGCAAGGTTCCGGATTCCGGTCGGGAGGTGTCCAGATGAGCGCCGTGCTCCGATACCGCCCGCTCGCATTGGGCCGGCAGGTGATCAACCGCTGGCTGATGACCGGCGTGCTGACCCGGAACGAACGTTTTGTTCCCGTCACGATGGAAGGCGATGTCAACGATTGGCTGATTCGGGGGTTCTCCATCCACGAGAATCCGTGCCGCAGGGAATTCGTGGAACGGCGGCGCGCGGCGAAGCCGGAGCTTCCGGTCCGCAAGGCGCCGCTGCCCGGCGAGCGCGTGTCGCTGTGGGGGAAGGAAGCGGTGTGGAACGTCTATTTTCCCTGGGGGAATCCGCGGGTGGAGGAATCCGGATTCTACTATGTTCCGACCCATCTCAAGCGTTACGGCTACACGGTCGTCCGCAGCCCGGCCGCACACCGGGCGGTCTTCGTGCTGGGGACGTGCGGAAGCGTCACGCTGTGGGTGAACGGCGGGATGGTCTGCGATTTTGCGCCCTTCACCCGGAACATCGAGCAGAAGCTGGAGATCGAAGTCGAACTGCTGGCCGGGGACAACACGTTCGTCGTCTGCCACGAGGACCTGGCGGAACGCGATACGCTGTACCATTTTACGCTGGAGTACGCGGGTCCGGAAGAGCTCGAGCTTCTTCTTCCCGTCGCGGACGAAGCGGCGGCGGAGGCCGTGCTGCGGCTCGAGGAGGCGCTGGAAACGGCGTACTTCCCGGCCAACCACGCGACCGACGGCGAGGTGCGGCTCGAGTTCGAACGTGCCCTGGACGAACCCGTTACCTTCCGCGTCCGCACCCGGTCGGATTTTCCGAGCGTTCCCCGCGATCCGGAAGAGCCGCTCCGGCGGACCCTGCTTCCCGGCGAGCGGCATCTGGTCCTCGGCCATACGCGGGATTGGGGAACGCGCTACCAGTATTTCATCCTGGAGGCGGACGTCGGGGACATCACCGTTCAGCGGCGCATCGGCATCGAGCTCTACGACGGCAGCTTCCAGCCCGAAGACAGCGGGCGGTTGAGCGTGAAGGAGCGCAAGCGGATCGCGCTGTCCTGCGTGGCCCGCTACGGAAGCCCGAACATCCATACGGCGATGGCCCGGCTGGCCGCGGGCGAGTCGCCGGCGCGATGCAGGGAGTTGATTTTGGAGGGGCTGGGGGGCATCCGGGAACGGCACGATTGCGCGGATTTTTACCTGGTGGCGCTGTTCAGGCTCTGGCGGGACTACCGCGACAGCGGCCTGTTCGACGAGGCGTTCTGGGCCGCGATCAAGGAAGCCGTCCTCGGCTTCCGGTACTGGATCGACGAGCCGGGCGACGATGTCATGTGGTTCTTCAGCGAGAACCACGCCCTGCTGTTCCACACCTGCCAGCTTCTGGCCGGGCAGCTATTCCCGGACGACCTGTTCACGAACAGCGGGGAAACCGGCGCCGAGCGGCGCGGGAAGGCCGAACGGCTGCTCCGGGCCTGGTTCGACCGTTTCTTCGCGGAAGGGCTTGCGGAATGGAACTCGAGCGCCTATATACCGATCGACGTGCTCGGGCTGGTGCACCTCCACGACCTCGCGGAAAACCCGGAGCTCCGGGAGAAGGCGAAGCAGGCGCTGGACCTGCTGTTTCACTACATGACGGCGGAGGCGCACGGAGGGATGCTCGCGTCCACCTTCGGGCGAAGCTACGAGAAGGAACTGATGGGCCATCGCGCGGCCGGCACGACGTCCCTGATCTGGGCCGCATACGGAGCGGGCTGTGTCAACTGCCATTCGTACAACGTTCCGTTCTATCTGTCGGATTACGAGCCGCCGCGCGAGTACGCCCCGCGGCTGCGGATCGGGCTGCGGGAAGAGCTGGAGTTCCGGCTCGAGCAGGGCAAGGGCGGCTACGCGCGGCTGGTCCACTACCGCACCCGCACGTTCGTCCTGAGCAGCGTATCCGATTTCCGGCCGGGAGCGGCGGGCTACCAGGAGCATGTGCAGCATCTCGCGTTCTCGCCGGAAGCCCAGATCTGGGTGAACCATCCGGGCGAGCTGCATCCGTTCGGTTACGGACGGCCCTCGTTCTGGGCGGGCAACGGCTGCCTGCCGAAGGTCGGACAATACAAGGGGCTGGCCGTGCTCATGTTCGACATCGATCCCGGCCACGACGCGGATTATACGCACGCCTATTTCCCGGTTCCCGCGTTCACCCGGGTGGAACGGCGGGGGAACTGGATGTTCGCCTCCTTCGGCGATGAGGCCTGGGCCGCCGTATTCGCCTTGAACGGGCTCGGCATGACCGGCCGCGGGCCGAACCGGGATCGCGAGCTCGTCTCGCCGGGAAGGCGCAATATCTGGATCGTCCGGGCATCCGACCGCCTGGAATTCGGCACGTTCGAAGCGTTCGCGGATGCGATGACGCGCATGCCGCTGGATGCGTCCGCGGATGAACAACGCGTACGGCTCACGGATCCCGCATACGGAACCGTCGCGATGGATCGGCACGCGCCGCTGACCGTGAACGGACGGCCGGCGTTCGCCGAAGGATGCGGCGTGCGGGGCGTTCTGACGATCAGGGAGAGGGGGACGGCCGGCGAATGAACCGCGAAATGCTGCTTGACGCCATCCGCCGGGTATCCGGCGCGATGAAGACGATGAAGAACGAAGGGATGCGGGAGATCTACCCCATCGGGCTGATCGACATTCACCTTTGGGAGTGGCCGCAGGGAGTCGGACTCTACGGGCTGTATCAATATTTCGAGCATACCGGGGATCCGGACGCGCTGCGGTTCCTGCTGGACTGGTACGACGCCCGGATCCGGGAAGGACTGCCGGAGCGGAACGTCAACACCTGTTCCCCGCTGCTGACGCTGATCCGCCTGGGGCTCAAGACGGGCCGGGAGGATTTCCTCCACGTGTGCGAGGACTGGAGCCGCTGGATCATGGACCCCGTGTCCGGCCTGATCCGGACGGGGGACGGCGCGTTCCAGCACATGATCACCGGCGATCCGAACGACGGGCAGATGCTGATCGACACGCTGTTCATGACCGTCCTCTTCCTCGCGAAGGCGGGCGTCGCCTTCGGCCGCCCGGACTATGTCGAGGAAGCCGTCAGGCAGTTCCTCGTGCACATCAAATATCTCCATGACCGCCGCACCGGTCTGTTTTTCCACGGATGGGATTTCAACGGACGCCACAATTACGGGGCCGTGCGGTGGGGACGCGGCAACGGCTGGTACACGGCCGGCGTCGTCGAGTTTCTCGATATCGTCGAACCGGGACCGGCCGTCCGGGACTACCTGCTGGACACGTTCCGCGGCCAGGTGCGGGCGCTGGCCTCCCTCCAGGCGGAGGACGGCATGTGGCACACGGTGCTGGACGATCCGTCGTCCTACAAGGAAACGTCGTGCACCGCGGCCTTCGCTTACGGGATCCTGAAGGGCGTACGCCTGGGCTATCTCCCGGAGGAATTCCTGCCCGTCGGACGGAAGGCGCTGCGGGCGGTGCTGGACCGGATCGACGAATCCGGCATCGTGCGGGAGGTGTCCTACGGGACGCCGGTCGGTCCCGACGTTCAATTCTACAAGGAGATTCCGATCTCGCCGATGACCTACGGGCAGGCGCTCGCGCTGCTGGTCCTGATCGAAGGGCTTCGCCATGCCGACGCCGCGGAACGGCAGGCCGCGCCGTCGCGGGAAGGGGGCGGGAAGCCGTGAAGGTCTGCCGCAGATTGATCGGGTACGAAAATCACGTCCGCCATCTCGATCTGCTGACGGACGCCGCCCGGTTCCGCCTTTATCTGCTGACCGACGACATCATCCGCGTGCGGTGCGCGTTCGGCGACGGGTTTCCGGAGGAGGCGTCCTACGCGCTCGTCCTGACCGCCTGGCCGGATCGCCTCGACGGGGTCATGCCGGAACGGAGAACCGTCGATCCCGTCCCGGTGGAAACGGAGGACCGGCCGGATGAGCTGGTTCTGGCGACGAAGCATCTGCGCATCCGGGTGCGGAAGGATCCGTTCATGATCGCCATCACCGACAGGGACGGCAGGGTGCTGCATGCGGATCTGCCGGGCAAGCCGTGGATGCAGGACGGTCTCGGGCGATTGTACCACTACAGCCGCATGGGCGAGCGGGATTGTTTTTACGGATTCGGGGAAAAAGCGGGCCCGCTCAACAAAAGGCACCGGCGCATGCGCATGCACAACGTGGACACGATCGGCTACGATTCCGAGCTGACCGATCCGCTGTACAAGCACATCCCGTTCTACATCCGGTGGGACGGCGAGAACCGCATCGCTTCCGGCCTGTTCTACCACAACGCGCATGACGCGGTGTTCGACATGGGCTGCGAGCGCAGCGGATACTGGGACAAATACACCTACTACTGCGCGGACGGCGGCGAGCTGGACGTCTTCTTCATCCACGGGCCGAATATCCGGGACGTCGTCCGGCGCTATACGGATCTGACCGGCAAGACGGTCCTGCAGCCCAAGTTCTCGCTCGGATACATGGCATCCACCATGTACTACACCGAGCTCGACCGGGATTCGGACCAGGCGATCCTCGGGTTCCTGGACCGGTGCCGCGAGGAAGGCATCCCCTGCGACGGGTTCTTCCTGTCCTCCGGTTACACGACCGGCCGGGACGGCAAGCGCTACGTGTTCAACTGGAACCGGGAGCGGTTCCCCGATCCCGGATCGTTCATCCGGCAGGCGGCCGAGCGGGGCGTGGCCATCGTGCCGAACGTCAAGCCGGGCATGCTCGTCACGCATCCGCTTCATGCGGCATTCGACCGGGCCGGCGCCTACGTGCGGGACGGCGACGGGAAGTCGCTGACCGACCGGTATTGGGGCGGCATGGCGTCCTTCGTCGATTTCACGAATCCGGAAGGCCGCCGCCTGTGGAAGCAGCACATGAAGGAAGCCCTGCTCGATCTCGGCATCCTGTCCGTCTGGAACGACAACAACGAATACGAGATTCACGACGAGGACGCCGTATGCCACGGCGACGGCGCGACGCAGAAGATCGGCGGGCTGCGGCCGATCCAGCCGAACCTGATGGCCCGGACGGCGCACGAGGTGGCGGAGGAGGCCCGTCCCGGCATGCGCCCGTATGTGGTCAGCCGGGCGGGATTCGCCGGCATCCAGCGCTACGCGCAGACCTGGGCGGGCGACAACAGCACGAGCTGGAAGAGCCTGAAATTCAACATTCCCCTCATCCTGGGCATGGGGCTGTCCGGGGTGGCCAATCAGGGCTGCGACATCGGCGGGTTCCACGGTCCGGCGCCCGAGCCGGAGCTGTTCGTCCGCTGGGTGCAAAACGGCATCTTCCAGCCGCGATTTTCCATTCACTCGTGCAACACGGACAACACGGTCACCGAACCCTGGATGTATCCGTCCTGCACCCGTTACATCCGGGACGCCATCCGGCTGCGCTACCGACTGGTCCCCTATCTCTACTCCCTGTTTCACGAGGCGTCGACGGAAGGATCGCCGATCATGCGGCCGCTGGTGTACGAATTCCAGCATGACGAACGGGTGTGGGAGGAAAGTTTCGACTTCATGTTCGGGCCGTTCCTCTTGGTCGCCAACGTGTTGGAGAAAGGGGCGCAGACGCGACGGGTCTATCTGCCCGAAGGGGCGGAATGGGTGCATTGGGAAACGGGGGAGCGGCATGCCGGCGGACAGACGGTCGAGCTGCCGGTGACGCTCGGTTCCATTCCGATGTTCCTGCGGAGCGGAGCCATCGTGCCCATGGCGCCGGAACTGACGAACCTTCACCGTGACACGGTGGAAGAATTGCACATTCTGATCGAGCCGTCGGCGGAATCGCGGTTCGTCCTGTACGACGATGACGGGGTGACGAACCGCTACCGTCAAGGCGAATATTTGCGGACGACGATCGACATCCGGAGGGACCGGGATGTGACGATCGCCTTCACCCACGAAGGCGCCTGGGATCCCGGATGGAAGAGGCTGCGCCTCGATGTGCTGTTCCGGGAGATCGCGCCCGCCGAAATCCGGCTGGGGGATGCGGTGCTGCCGCGTTTTCTCGACCCCGTCCGGTGGGAACGGGCCGGTATCGGCTGGTATTGCGACATGGAAACGCGGACGGCCCGGATCAAGGTGCCGTGGCGCCGGGAGGATGGCCGGGTTCGGATCCGGTTCGACGTCAAGGATCTGATCTCCGTGTTCTGACCGCGTTCCGGGAACGGCCGGTCGGCATCGGACTGTCCTTTTTCGACGGATTCGCGTATAATGGGATGAAGACAGACAAGTTGATACCGGTTGGAGAGCAGGAGAAACCGCGTGTTGGACTTCCGTCGTTTTCGCAGCAGCGGACGGCGGGGGTCGGGCGCGGTTTTGTTTTTTTCCGGCCGGGAGGGGAGGATGTGATCACCATGCATGCGAAGCGTTTCGTCTGGTCGGCTCCGGACCGGGAGTGGATCCTGCGGTCGCTTGCCGATGAGACGGTGGATCTTCTGGTCATCGGCGGCGGCATCACCGGCGCGGGCATCGCCCTCGACGCGGTCAGCCGGGGCTTGCGCACGGCGCTCGTGGAGATGCAGGATTTCGCGGCCGGCACGTCGAGCCGTTCGACGAAGCTGATCCACGGCGGGCTGCGGTACCTGAAGCAGCTGGAATTCCAGGTGGTGGCCGAGACCGGGCGGGAACGGGCGGTCGTCTACGAGAACGGGCCGCACGTGACGATGCCGGAGTGGATGCTGCTGCCGTTCTACCAGGGCGGACAGCTCGGTCCGTTCACCACGAGGGTGGGGCTCACGCTCTACGATTGGCTGGCGCGTGTCAAGCGGGACGAGTGGCATGTGATGCTGAGCCCGAAGGAGACGCTGGAGCGCGAGCCGCTGCTGCGCCGCGAGGGACTGAAGGGCGGCGGTTACTATGTCGAATACCGGACGGACGACGCGCGGCTGACGCTGGAGGTGCTGAAGCGGGCGGTCGAACTCGGCGCTTCGGCCGTCCATTACGCCGAGGTCACGGAGCTTCTGTATGACGGCGGTCGGATCGCGGGGGCGGTCGTGCTGGACCGGATCGGCGGCGAAACGTATGAACTGCGTGCGCGCCATATCGTGAACGCGACCGGGCCGTGGGTGGACGGCATCCGCGAGTTGGACCGCTCGAAGCGTGGCAAGACGCTGCGGCTCACGAAGGGCGTCCATCTCGTGTTCGACGGGGCGCGGTTCCCGCTGCGACAGGCCGTCTATTTCGACACGCCGGACGGGCGGATGGTGTTCGCGATTCCGCGCGACGGCAAGACGTACGTCGGCACGACGGACACGGACTACGCCGGCGATCCGGCGCATCCGCGCATGGAGGCGGAGGATCTCCGCTATCTGCTCGACGCCGCCAACCACATGTTCCCGTCGCTGAATCTGAAACCGGAGGATGTGGAATCGAGCTGGGCGGGCCTCCGGCCGCTCATCCGGCAGGAGGGGAAAAGCCCGTCGGAGATTTCGCGCAAGGACGAAATCTTCGTGTCGCCGTCCGGCCTCATCTCGATCGCGGGCGGCAAGCTGACCGGCTACCGGAAAATGGCCGAGCGGATCGTGGACCTCGTCTCCCGGAAGCGCGAGGCGGAAGGGTTGTCCGCGCTGCCGGCGAGCCGCACGCGGACACTTCCGATCTCGGGCGGCGACGTCGGGGGAAGCGCCGGATTCGAGGCGCATGTCCGCCGGCAGACCGAAGCCGGCATCGCCGCCGGGCTTCCGGCGGACGAGGCGGAGCGGATCGCGCGCCGCTACGGCTCGAACGCGCCCCGGCTGTACGAGCTGGCGGGTGAATCGCGCGATTTCGCGGCACGGCACGGGCTGCCGCTCGCCCTCGCGGCGGAGATCCGGTACGCCGTCGAAGCCGAGATGGCCGCGACCACGGCGGACTTCTGGATCCGCCGGACGGGCCGGCTGTACTTCGACCGTCCGGGCGTGCTGCGATGGAAGGACGCGGTGTCGGCCGCGATGGCCGAGCTGCTCGGTTGGAGCGCCGAACGGCGCGAGGCGTGCGACCGGGAGCTGGAGCGGCTGCTCGCGGAGGCGGTGCAGCCGTAAGCATGCCGTCGGGAATCGGATTTCTTCGGCCCCGTCCACCCGATCATGCGGACGGGCCGAAGAAGGAATGCGGCCGTTTCCTGCCGAACTGAATGGGGTGTGATGCCAGCGGGAAAGGCGGGATGTTTGCATGCTACAGGCTCGGGCCGGCGGCGGATTGCCGGGGAGCGATCCGGAATCGCAGGGAATCCGGTCGGAGGCGATCCTCGGGTTTCTGCGGCGGATCGAGGCGGACGATCTGGAATTGCACGGCCTCATGATCGTGCGGAACGGGCATGTCGTGGCGGAGGGCGCCTGGGCGCCCTACCGGACGGACGTTCCCCATGTGCTCAATTCGCTGAGCAAGAGCTTCACTTCCACGGCCATCGGGCTGGCGGCGGAGGAGGGCCGGCTTACGCTCGATGATCCGGTCATCTCCTTCTTTCCGGAGGAGGTGACGCCGGCGATCGAAGCGAACATGGGGGAACTGAAAATCCGGCACCTGCTGTCGATGACGACCGGCCACACCGTCGACACGATTCCGATCATGCACGCGCGCCGGGACGGCAACTGGGTGAAGGCGTTCCTCGAGACGCCGATCGAGCGGCCGCCGGGGACGCATTTCCTCTACAATACCGGGGCGTCGTACATGCTGTCGGCCATTCTGCACAGGGCGACCGGCGAACAGCTGCTCGACTGGCTGAGGCCGAGGCTGTTCGAACCGTTGGGCATGGCCGGGGTGAAGACGGTGACCTGCCCCCGGGGCATTCACGCGGGCGGCTACGGGATGTACATGAAGGTGGAGGACATCGCGAAGTTCGGGCAGCTGTATCTGCAGGAGGGCGTCTGGGAAGGCCGGCGCATCCTGTCCGCGGAGTGGGTGCGCATGGCGACGTCGAAGCAGGCCGACAACGGCGACGATCCGTCCAGCGACTGGGCGCAGGGGTACGGCTTCCAGTTCTGGCGGTGCCGGCACGGGGCCTACCGGGGCGACGGCGCCTTCGGCCAGTTCTGCGTCGTCATGCCGCACAAGCGGGCGGTCGTCGCGATGACCGCGGGCGCGATGGAGATGCAGGACATGCTGAACGCGGTGTGGGAAGAATTGCTGCCGGGCATGGAAGATGCGCCGGTCGGGCGTCCGGATGCCGCGGCGCGCCGGGCATTGGCCGATCGGTTGCAAACGCTCTCGTATCCGGCCGCCGTATCGGCGAAGACGGGCGACGCGTCCCGTTGGTCGGGCAGGACGTGGCAGGCCGCGGACAATCCGGCGGGCATCCGGACGCTCGGAATCCGGTTCGCCGACGGCGGCGCCGAACTGGAGCTCGGGTTCGCCGCCGGCACGCAGCGGCTCATGATCGGGCACGGGGAATGGCGGGCGGGAGAGCTGCACATCGCCGGCATGTCGCTGCCGGTTGCGGCCTGCGGACGCTGGATCCGGCGCAATGTCTACGAGCTCGATCTCCGCTACCTCGACCAGCCCTTCCATGACCGGCTGACTTGCCATTTCGTGGACAACCGGCTCAGGGTGACCGCGGTGCGGAACGTTTGGATGACGCCCGGTTTGTCCGACGCCTGGCTGCTGCCGGAACTCTATGCGGAGAGCCGGTGAAGATCGGATGCGGTATACGGGATGCCCCCGCCGGGAAGGCGGGGGTTTTTTGTTGGACGAGTATGAAGTCTTTCCCGGCATGACCTTGAAGTGATCCAAATCGAATCGGCCGTCCGCCGGTTCAACCGAAGCAAGGATTTTCACGAACGATATCGAAATGCATAAGGATGGCGCTGTTCTGACCGACACATAAAAAGCCAGTCGTGCGGCAGGGGCGGAGGCTCGTTCCGCCTCTCCCGCTTTCTTTGTCAGAATGGATAAAATCTCAATGGATAAAACAGAACGCGATAAACGGGAGGAAACCGATGCGAAAATTGACGATGAAGTCCCCGGATCTAACGCAGTCCAACATCGACCGAATCGCGGAATGGTTCCCGCACGTAATCACGGAGACGCGGGACGCGGACGGGAACCTGAAGCGCGCTATTGATTTCGAGCTGCTTCGGCAGGAATTGTCCGGCGATCTGGTCGAGGGTGATGGGGAGCGGTTCCAACTAACCTGGCCGGGGAAGAAGCGGGCCATCCTGCTCGCGAATGCGCCTACCGACAAGACGTTGCGGCCTGTCCGGGAAGAAAGTGCGGACTGGGAGAACACGCGGCATCTGTACATTGAGGGCGACAATCTCGACGTGCTAAAGCTGCTTCAGGAGTCGTACCTGAACAAAGTGAAGTGTATCTATATCGATCCGCCGTACAATACGGGCAAGGACTTCATCTACAGGGACGATTTTCGGATGTCTAAGCGGGAGTACTTAGAATCCTCCGACCAGCTCGACGTGGAAGGGAACCGACTCTTCCTGAACACCGAGTCCAACGGCAGGTTCCACAGCGACTGGCTGACGATGATGTATTCCCGCCTTAAGATAGCGCGGAACCTGCTGCGCGATGACGGCGTCATCTTCATCAGCATTGACGACCACGAACTCGAGCATCTGCGCATGATCTGTAACGAGATTTTTTCCGGCAATTTTGTTGCGCAGATCACGCTGCTATGCAATCCGAAGGGAAGGTCGCAAGACAAGTACTTTGCGACCAACCACGAGTACATATTGGTCTATTCGAAGTCGGAGCTGCCCAAGGGGTACTTCTCGGTCAGCAAGGACGAGGAGCAGATCGAGGCGGAGTATCCCGAAATCGACGAGCACGGAAGATATCGGCTGCTCGAGCTCCGGAACACACATCGGGAATTCGGACGGCACAACCGGAAGAACCTGTTTTATCCTTTCTATGTAGATCCGGAGACGGCCGACGTGTCGCTCGAGCCCGGGGAAGGACGCGTGAAGGTGGAACCGATTTGGGACGACGGGTTCGAGGGCTGCTGGACGTGGGACCGGAATAAGGCGCGGCGGGAACTGCATCTGTTGACAGCGAAGCGCTCCGCGAACGGCAGTTGGAAAATTTACCGCAAGAGTTACGCCGAGGGCGCCGTGAAGATGCTGAAGACGATCTTCGATGACAGAAGATTCTACACGGAGAAGGGACAGGCCGCGTTTTCGTCCCTGTTTGGCACGAAGGCGAAGCTGTTTCAGGCGCCGAAATCCGTGGAGCTGATCAAGACGCTGCTCCGCACCGTCACGAAGGACGACGACATTGTGCTCGACTTCTTCTCCGGCTCGGCCACGACGGCGCAGGCAGTCATGGAGCTGAACGCGGAGGACGGTCATCGGCGACGCTACATCCTGGTGCAGCTGCCGGAGCCGACCAGAGAGGATTCGGACGCTTACCGGGCGGGGTTCCGGACGATCGCCGAGATCGGCAAGGAGCGGATTCGCCGCGCAGCCCGGAAGATCCGGGAGGAGACCGGCGCTGGCATCGATGGCGGCTTCCGGGTGTTCCGGCTCGACTCCTCCAATATAAAAGACGTGTATTACACACCAGGTGAGTTCGTCCAGACGGAACTTTCCGGCTTTGTCTCCAACATTAAGGAAGACCGCACGGGAGAGGATCTGCTCATCCAAGTCATGCTCGAGCTCGGACTGGATTTGTCCCTGCCCATGGAGTCGCGACGGATTGACGGGAAGACGGTCCATTACGTCGCCGGCAATTCGCTCATGGCCTGCTTCGAGGACAACGTGCCGGAATCCGTGATTCGCAAGATCGCGCAGGAACGGCCGTTGCGGGTTGTTTTCCGCGACGGCTCGTTCGCGGACGACGCCGCGCGCATCAACGTGGAAGAGCTGTTCCGGATACTGTCGCCGGGGACAGACATCCGCGTGCTGTGAAATGCGAAAACTTCATACTGCTACGCAGAAAGTGGGGAGCGAACCGCCACACGAATTTCGACAGGGGGTAGCCCGATGCGGAAGCTAACGATGAAGTCGCCGAATCTGACCCAATTCAACATCGATCGGATCGCCGAATGGTTACCAAACGTGATCGTCGAGACCTGCGACGAGGCGGGAAACGTCCGGCGGGCCATCGATTTCGAGCTACTGCGGCAGGAACTGTCCGAGATTCTTGTGGAAAGCGACAAGGAGCGGTATCAGTTGACATGGCCGGGAAAAAAACGGGCTATCCTTATCGCTAACACGCCTACGGATAAGACGCTGCGTCCCGTCCGGGATGAAAGTGTGGACTGGGAAAATACGCGGAACCTCTACATCGAAGGCGACAACCTGGAAGTGCTGAAGCTGCTGCAGGAATCGTATCTGAATAAGATCAAGCTGATCTACATCGATCCGCCGTACAACACCGGGAACGACTTCATTTACCGGGACGATTTTCGGGATTCCGTGCAGGAATATCTAGAAGCGTCAGGGCAGAAGGACGCCGAAGGTAACCGCCTCGTGCCGAATCCGGTGACCTGGGGCCGATATCACAGCGATTGGATCACCATGATGTATCCGAGGCTAAAGGTGGCCCGAAATCTTCTTGCGCAGGACGGAGCCATTTTCATCAGCATCGACGATCACGAAGTGCACAACATGCGTAAGCTGTGCGACGAAATCTTCGGGCCGGGGAACCACGTGGCGACGATCGTCTGGCAGCGCGCATTCTCGCCCAAAAACGACTCTAAATTTTTCTCAACTAATCACGATTACATCTTGGTATACGCCCGCGATATTGATCGGTTCAACATCAGGAAGTTGCCGCGGACCAAAGAATCCATCAACCGATACAAAAATCCAGACAACGATCCGCGCGGTCCGTGGATGTCTGACAACCTGACAGTCAAGACGTTCACGGAGGACTACTATTATCCGATCACATCCCCGAGCGGCAAGGTGATCTACCCAACTAAGGGGAGATGTTGGTTTACGTCCCGCGAGAACATGCAGAAACTGATCGACGACAACCGGGTCTGGTTCGGGGAGACGGGAGATAATATGCCGCGACTCAAGCGGTTCCTGAGCGAAGTGCAAGAAGGCATGGTGCCGCTCACAGTCTGGCTGTACAACGAAGTCGGGCATAATCAGGAGGGGCGTCAGGAACTGAAGAAGCTGTTCGACGGAGATGCGTATTTCGACGGTCCGAAGCCAACGCGGCTGCTAAAGCAGATTATTCGTATCGCGAACTTAAGGTCGGGGGACATCGTGCTTGACTTCTTCTCGGGGTCGGCTTCTGTAGCGGATGCAGTCATGCAACTGAACGCAGAAGACGGAGAGCGAAGGCAATACATCCTCGTTCAGCTTCCGGAAGAAGTGGAGGAACATTCAGATGCGTATAGAGCAGGTTTCAAAACCATCTGCGACATTGGCAAAGAGCGAATTCGCCGAGCAGCCAGGAAAATCAGGGAAGAAACCGGTGCCGACATCGACTACGGTTTCCGAGTGTTCCGGCTCGATTCCTCGAATATGAAGGATGTTTATTATAAGCCGGACAAGCTCAACCAAATGGAAATCGGCAATCTTGTTAGCAACATTAAGGAAGATCGCACAAGCGAAGATCTGCTCATTCAGGTTATGCTGGAACTGGGACTGGAGCTTTCCTTGCCCATGGAGACACGACAAATCGAAGGCAGGACAGTCCATTATGTCGATGAAAATTCGCTGATCGCTTGCTTCGATGATGACGTACCGGAATCCGTGATTCGCGAGATAGCGAAGTCGCAGCCGTTGCGGGTGGTGTTCCGGGACAGTTCGTTCAGGGACGATTCCTTACGCATCAATGTGGAAGAATTGTTCAAGATGCTTTCACCGCTAACGGATGTTCGTGTACTGTAAGGTGGTGAACAGACATTGAAGATCAAATTCAAACACCAGCAATTTCAGTTGGACGCGGTGCAAAGTGTCGTTGATTGTTTCTGCGGGCAGCCAAATGAGACATCACAATTTACCCTGGATCGTGGCAACAGACGAAAACCCGAACAGCTTCGATTGGGGGAAAATCTTGAACGGGTAGAAATTTGGGACGTCGGTTTCAGGAACAAACCGATTCAATTGACTGACCTGGAAGTGCTGGAGAATATCCGGACGGTCCAGCGCCGAAACGGGCTGAAGCCCTCGGAGAAAATCGAGCGAAGAAAAGGCGAGACGATTTACAACCTGACGGTTGAGATGGAGACGGGAACCGGAAAGACATATACGTATATTCGCACGATGTTCGAATTGTACCGGACATACGGATGGAGCAAGTATATTGTCGTCGTGCCGTCCATCGCGATCCGGGAGGGTGTGCTTAAAACGTTCCAGATAACGGAGGACCACTTCATGGCCGAATACGGCATGAAGGCGCGGTATTTTGTGTACAATTCGAAACAACTGCATCAGATCGAGAGTTTCGCCAGCGATGCGGGACTCAATGTCATGATTATCAATTCGCAGGCATTCAATGCGAGGGGCAAGGACGCTCGGCGGATTCATATGGAACTCGATGATTTCCAAAGCCGTCGTCCGATTGATGTGCTGGCGGGCACAAATCCAATTCTGATCATCGACGAGCCGCAATCAGTCGAAGGTAAGCAAACGATTGAGTCTTTAAAAGCATTCAACCCTTTATTTACTCTGCGCTATTCGGCCACCCACCGGGAAGAATTCAACAAGGTGTATCGCCTGGACGCGCTGGACGCCTACAATCAGAAGCTGGTCAAGAAGATCAGCGTCAAGGGGATTTCAGTCAAAGGGACAAGTGGTACGGACTGCTATCTATATTTGGAAGGAATTGACATAAGCGCGAATCATGCCCCTGTGGCTCGTATGGAACTGGATGTAAAGACGAAAACCGGCCTCACAAGGAAAACGCTAAAAATCGTCCAGAACGATGATCTGTACCAATTGTCAGGTGAATTGGAGCAATACAAAGGATTCAGGGTTGCCGAAATTAACGGACTGAAGGGTAGCGTAAGCTTCGCCAACGGAGTGACGCTTTATGCGGGTGATGTCCGGGGGGATGTAAGCGAACTGCAATTTCGTCGGATCCAGATTCGGGAGACGATCAAGTCGCATTTCGAGAAGGAACGGATGCTCTATCCCAAAGGCATCAAGGTGCTCTCGCTTTTCTTTATCGACGAGGTAGCCAAGTACCGTGTGTATGACGAGGACGGTACGCCAAAAAACGGCATTTACGCGGATATTTTTGAAGAGGAATATACGGCGCTGCTAAACGAGCAATTGTCCCTGTTTGATGATGATCCTTATATTCAATATCTGAAGCGGATTGACGTGAAGAAAACCCATAACGGCTACTTCTCGATCGACAAGAAGAGCAACCGGATGGTCGATCCGAAGGTGTCGGCCCGGGAGACCGACTCCGACGACGCGGAAGCCTACAGTCTCATCATGCGGGAGAAGGAGCGGCTGCTGAGCTTGTCGGAGGATGTGCGGTTCATTTTCTCGCACTCGGCGCTCAAGGAAGGCTGGGACAATCCGAATGTGTTCCAGATCTGCACGCTGAAGCACAGCGATTCCGTCGTCAAGAAGCGGCAGGAGGTCGGCCGCGGGCTCCGGTTGTGCGTGAACCAGCACGGGGAGCGGATGGATGCGAGCGTCCCCGGCATCGATGTCCACGAAATCAACGTGCTGACGGTCATCGCGAGCGAATCGTACGAGCAGTTCGCAAGGCAATTGCAGCAGGAGATCGCCGAGACCCTGAGCGACCGTCCGCGAACGGTCGACGAACATTTCTTCCGGGACAAGGTGCTGACGAACGAGCGCGGCGAGCAGTGGAAGCTGGACGAAGCGGCGGCGAGAAAACTGCATGTCGCGTTCATCAAGAATGATTATGTGGATGATCAGTTTCATCTCACAGACGACTATTTCCGTGCGGTCGAGGCGGGTGAGCTGAAGTTACCGGAGGAATTCGCGGACTTCGGGGAATCGATTGTCAAACTGTTAAAATCGGTCTACATTGAGGGCAAGACGAACCTGGCCGAGGATGAGAGGAAGAAGACGCTTGTCAGCGTCAATCAGAATTTTTACAGAAAAGAGTTTCAGGAACTCTGGAATCGAATCAACCGGAAATCGGTATATACTGTTAAATTTGATTCCGAAGAATTGATTAAAAAATGCATTCAGGCGTTGGACAGCCAATTGTATGTGCCAGCGATCCGGTTTTCGATTCGGCATGGTGAAATGCGGAAGATTGACAGCAAAGAGCAACTGCAGTCGGGAGAAGCCTTCGAAATGCGCGAATCTGGAGTGGAGACGATAGAGACGGGCTCGGGCGTTCGGGTGAAATACGATCTGGTCGGGAAGCTGGTGGATGAGACGAAGCTCACGCGGAAGACGATCGTCGCGATCCTGACCGGGATCCGAGAATCAACATTCTTGCAATTCCGCCGAAACCCGGAAGAGTTTCTGATCCGCGCCGCTCGGATCATCAACGAGCAGAAAGCCACTACGATCATTGAGTCCATCACCTATGACGTACTGAACGACCGGTTCGAGAACGAAATCTTCACGAAGAACACGCTTTCGGGCAAGCAGGGCGAGAACATGTTGCCGGCGCAGAAGCACATCTATGATTATGTCGTGACGGATTCGAAGATCGAACTCGATTTTGCTAAAAATTTGGAATCCAGTGAAGAAGTCCAAGTGTACGCCAAGCTGCCCAAGGGTTTCTTCATCCCAACGCCAGTAGGCAACTACAATCCGGACTGGGCAATCGTGTTCCGGGAAGGACACGTGAAGCACATCTATTTCATTGCCGAGACGAAGGGCTCCATGGAATCGATGGAGCTCCGGGAGACGGAGAAGGCGAAGATCGAGTGCGCGCGGAGGCATTTCGCGAAGCTGGGCGACGGGCGGGTCCGCTACGATGTCGTCGACAGCTACGAGAAACTGCTCGAGATCGTGAAGGGATGAGGCGCGGGAAGCAATGCGGGATTTGCCGGAAACGCCCGTTCGCATGACGCGCAAGGCGCCGCCCGTTCGTGCCGGGCTGCGCCTTCAAACTTTTTCCACCCATGGATCGTCTGGTATCAGGCAAGTTCGCAACATGATCCGATGTTCCGCGCAAGGGTGGGACTTGAAGATGCGATGGCTTTGGGCAGCATGGTTGTCGGTTTGGTTGGTATCGGGATGCATGGACACACGGGGAACCGGTGATGCGGGTGTCGGGATCGGGGAAGATCCGGCTGCGCCCGTCCGGGAGGAGGCGCCGGACGCGCTTCCTCTTCAAGTGCCGCATGGCGGTCGACGAGGTGATCCAGGAGCAGCTCCGGAAGAGCAATCGCAGGCGCCCAAGGAGCCGCCGGAGCAAGCCGCTCAACCCCGGACGCATGACGAACCGTCCTCGGCGCATGACGAACAGTCGCCGGCCGACCGCTCGCCGTACATTGCGCCCGACGGGTATCGGGTCGTGGAGGCGGACCGGTTTACCTTCGCGGTGCCGGATGACTGGCAGGTCGGGGAGAAGCAGCAGGACGAGTTCACGTTTCGGGTCGATGGAGAAAAGGTCGGGGAGACCGAAATTCTGGGATGGTTCGACGCGGATAGCTGGCCGGATTTCAAACCCAACCATTCGGAGCAGACCGGTTTCGAGGAGCGGGAAGACCTGACGGCCGGACGGAACGGGAGCATCCGGATTTACCGGATCGAACTCATCCACACGAAGCCGGCCGCGGATCGGGATCCGGAATGGCGGTATGAAGAGATCCGATGGTACGTGGCGGACCGGGATGACGGGCGCGCGTACGGCTTCTGTTTCGCCGACGGGAAGGTGGACGAAGCGGTAATGGAAACGATCGTGTCCTCGTTTCGATTGCGCGAAGCAAAGGATGGCAAATGAAACGCGGTGGCTGCCGGGGCACGGGATCTACGCGGATCGGGAGGGCTGTTCAGGTCCCGCAGACCGGCATGAGGCACAGCCCGCACATGGAGCCGGGCCGCGCCGTTCTGCAGAGGGTCAACGCCGGACGCAGCTTCGCTTGATGGCGGGCTGCGTTTTTGCTTCTGAGCGATGCAAAACCGAGAAACGATTATGCCGCTCCCTGTCGTGACCATCGGGTTCCCGTGGAACCACCGGACGAAGCGGGCAGATTGTCCGCGCCGATCAACGGGACGGCAGCCAAGTTGAAACGTTCAATCCAAGAGAACGTAAGAGAGAAGCGGGAACTCCTCACCAGCGGTTCGCACGATCCGAGCGCATGCCGGCGACAAACGACCTTTGACGAACTTCCGCGGGGACGGGTCCGGCAACTTCCTTGAGCCGGGCTCAGGTCCGGCATCACACCCGGACTTGAGTCGGTGGTTGAAACGGGACAGACGGTTATAGTGAAAGGTAAGTCCGAGGTCTTTCTCCGGTTCAAGCCCGCCATTCGTTGATGACATAAATTTTTGATACCATTAATTTTTTACATATTTGGATTGGAACGGGTGAGTCGCTTGTTGAAATGGTTGAAGAAGAAGCGGTTTTGGTTTGCCGTCATCGGTCTGGCGGTCATCGCGTTTATCGCGGCCCATATGCTGAACGCGATGAACCGGGAAATCGAAGTGCAGGTCGCCGTCGTGGAGACGGGCAAAATCATCGAGCAAATCTATGCGAACGGCAAGTTGGAGCCGGCTGAGACGACCCGGGTGTACGCTCCTGCGAGCGGAGTGGTGGAAGAGGTCAAGGTGAAGCCGGGCGATACGGTGGAGGAAGGACAGGTTCTCCTTACGCTGGACATGAAGCAGGTACGGGATCAGCTGGAGAAGGAGCGCATCAATCTGGAACTGGTCGAGGCGGAACGGCTGGCGGCCCGGAAGCAGCATTTCGAGCGCTTCAGACAAGCCCGTCTCGCAAACCCGGACGCCGAACCGGAGGAGCTGGATCTCACCGCCTATGATCTGCGCATTCGTGCCATTCAACTGACCATCGAATCGCTCGAGAAGCAGCTCGCCAACCGGCAGGTGCTGGCTCCCGCCGGCGGCGTGGTGACCAAATTCGCGGTGAACGCCGGCCAAATGCTGGCCGAAGGCAGCGAAGTCGCCGTGATTGCCGATGTGAACCGGCTCAAGGTCGTGGCGCACCTGAATGAGCTGGACGCGGGCAAGGCGGAACCGGGGATGAAGGCCGTGGTGACCGGGGAGGCTTTTTCGGGCCGTTATGAGGGCAGCATCTCGTACCTGGCTCCCGTGGCCGAGGCGATCGATCCGTCTTCCCGGGACGCGGCGGTGGAGATGGAGGTCATCCTGGATCAGACATCGCCGGAGCTTCGTCCGGGTTACAATGTCACGGTGGAGTTGGAAATTCCGGACCAGGATCGCCTGCTCGCGCCGATCGAAGCGGTGCGGTACGACGGCGAACAGTCCTACGTCTACAAGGTGCAGGGCGATGTCGCCGTCAAGGTGCCGGTGACGACGGGGAAGGAAGGCGACGAGCTGATCGAGCTGGTCACCGGGGCGGCCGAAGGCGATCGGGTCGTGGTGGCAGGCGGCGAACGGCTGCGGGACGGCGCCCGGGTGAAGGTGAAATGATCACGCTCAGAGGCATCACGAAAGTCTACAAAAACGGCTCCCTGGAGGTGCAGGCGCTGCACGGCATCGATCTGCACATCGGAAAGGGCGAGTTCGTGGCCATCATGGGGCCGTCGGGTTCGGGGAAATCGACGCTCATGAACATCATCGGCTGCCTGGACGTCCCGACCTCCGGCAGCTACGAGCTGGACGGCATCCCGGTGGAGTCGCTGAGCGAGCGGGAGCTCGCCCGCATCCGGAACCGGAAGATCGGGTTTGTCTTCCAGAGCTTCAACCTGCTGCCCCGGCAGACGGTTCTGCAAAACGTCATGCTGCCGATGATGTACGCCGGCGTTCCCCTGGAAAAGCGCCGCGAGCGGGCGCTGGAGCTGCTGCGCAGGGTCGGGCTGTCCGAACGCGTCAAGCATCGTCCGAACGAGCTGTCCGGCGGGCAGAAGCAACGGGTGGCGATCGCCCGGGCGCTGACGATGAACGCACCGGTCCTGCTGGCGGACGAGCCCACCGGGAACCTGGATACGAAATCATCCCGCGAAATCATGGCGCTGTTCAAAGAGATCCACGCCGACGGAACGACGATCGTGCTGGTGACCCACGAGCCGGACATCGCCGAGCATGCCGAGCGGATCATCACCTTCGGGGACGGCCGGATCCTGAGCGACAGGCGCAAGGGAAGTGGCGGCGGATGAGCATCCGGGAGAGCATCCTCGTCGCCCTGGACAATCTCCGGGTCAACAAGATGCGCTCGTTCCTGACGATGATCGGGATCGTCTTCGGCGTCGCCGCGGTGGTCACGGTCGTGTCCATCGGCCAGGCCGGACAGCACGCGATCATGGCGGAACTGTCGAATTACGGGGACGGGTACTTTCTGATATATCCTAAGGGCAGCGCCGCTGAAGAGGGCAATCCCTTTTTCCGGCTGCGGGAGCTTGCGGAGATTCGCAAGCTTCCGGGGGTCCGTTACGTCTCGACGTCGCAGACCTTCGGGATGACCGGCAGGCACAAGAAGGAAACGCTGCAATTCAAAGTGACGGGAACGACGTCGGATTCGCCCAGAATGAAAAAAATCGACATGGTGGCGGGCAGATTTTTCACTTCGCAGGAGGAGCGGGCGCGTCAGAAAGTCCTTGTCGTGGAGACCAAATTTGCCGACAAGGCATTCGGGTCTCCGCAAGCGGCGATCGGCCGGAGCGTTCAGCTGTCCGGCGGGGTTTTCCGGATCGTCGGGGTCTACAAGGAGCAGGAAGGTTTGATGGTCAACGTTGGGGCGCGCTATTCCGCCTACGCGCCGATTACGGCCATTCCGGGCGGAGCATGGGTCAGCGAAAATCTGAGCATGCTTGAAATCCTGCCCGCATCGCCGGAGCGCATGGACGAGACGATCCGGGAGCTCAAGACCTGGCTGGCGGAGCGGAAGCGCGTCAGCAAGAACGCGTATGCGACGGAATCGGCCAAGGATGCGGAGCAAATGATCAAAAACACGTTCTCCATCCTGCAGCTCGTCATCGGTTCGATCGCCGGCATTTCCCTGGTCGTCGGGGGAATCGGGGTCATGAACATCATGCTGGTCTCCGTCACGGAACGGACCCGGGAAATCGGGATCCGCAAGGCGATCGGCGCGACGCCGGGAAATATCATGTTCCAGTTCCTGGTCGAGGCGGTCATGCTCTCCTTTATCGGAGGCGCGATCGGCGCGCTGTTCGGGCTGCTGGTAGCCTTCGGGTTCGCCGTGATGACGGGATTGCCGTTTGTCGTCTCGATGGAGGCGATCGTGCTGGCCTTCTGTTTCTCGGCCGCGGTCGGGATTTTCTTCGGCCTGTACCCGGCCCGCAAAGCCGCGAAGCTGCAGCCGATCGAATCGCTGCGTTACGAATAGCGGGCATCAACCGGAACCCGTTCCGGCAGGGCCGGCATGCGGGCCCGAAACGCCGCGGGTTCGGGGAAAGATTCCGGAGCGGTCAGCCGCTCCTTTTTTCTTTTGGGAGACGGGAACCCGGCATGTCCGTTCCGGGGAATGGTCGTCATTTGAAAAATAAAAGGTCGTCTTTCGGCAAGCGCATCCGCGCCGCATGGGCTAGAATGAAATATCAAAACATCCGGGGGAGGAGTCCGACATGAACTACGAGCAATTGCTGGCCGCATTGCGCGCGAGAGCCCGCACGGAGCAGCGGGACGGATATGAATGGATCGTCAAGCCCATTCCGGATTCGGAGGAGGGATGGGGCGAGCTGGACCCCCGCGTCCTGGAAGTCCACAAGGAGACGGCCGCCCGGATGAAGGGGCAGCAGCCGCCCGAGATTCCGGAAGACCCGGTGGAGTTCGCGAAGATGATGCGGCGGATGATGGGATGGGAAAACCGCGACGTAACCGGTGGCGCCGTCGCGACGGAATGCCGGGAGATTGAAGGAAGCGAGACGAACATTCCGGTCCGCATCTACACGCCTCCCGTGGGCGGGAAACGGCCGGCCGTCGTGTTTTTCCATGGCGGCGGATTTATCGGCGGATCGCTCAAGACGGTCGAGAATCCGTGCAAATGTCTGGCGTATCACGCGGGAGCGGTGGTCGTGTCCGTCGATTACCGGCTCGCGCCCGAACACCCCTATCCCGCGGGGCTGACCGACTGTTTCGATGCCGTTCGCTGGGTTCACGATCATGCGGACGAGCTCGGCGTCGATCCGGCGAGTATCGCGGTGGCCGGGGACAGCGCCGGCGGCAACCTGGCGACGGTATGCGCGATGATCGACCGGGACAGGAAACTGGGGCTGATCAAGTACCAGGCGCTGATCTATCCGTCGGTCAACATGGCGGGCGCGGAAGAAGAAGGGCACAGATGGTCGCTGGAAGCCTATGAGATCCGCAATCACCGGGAATACATCGAGCAGATTCTCGGCTTCGTCGGCGCCGATCATGGCCGTCCCAAGCTGCACGAACTGTATTTGCAGGGCCGCATCGACGTGACGCATCCCCACATGTCGCCCCTGCTGGCCGATTTGCACGGGATGCCCGAGACGCTCATCATCACCGGCGAGTTTGACTTTCTGCGGCTGGAGAATGAAGCCTATGCGCGCAAGCTGGCCCGTTCCGGCGTAAAGACGACGGTGATTCAATACAACGGCGTGGATCACGCGTTCATGGACAAGATCGGCCTTTACCCGCAGGCGGAAGACTGCATGACGGAAATCGCCCTGAGGGTCCGCCGCAAGTTCAACCGGTGAAATTCGCTTTCCGGGTTGTCGCTCCTCTTGTTGTCTGCGATTGTCTGCGGGCGACGCGTCCGCAAGCGATACAATGAGAAAAGGCGACTGCAGCAAGGGAGACACAGAATGCGCAACCGCCTCGCGTCATCCGAACAGCTCTGCACGGCCCCCGCAGCCGGGACACCCCTCCGTCAAGTGACAGCCCGAAGCAGCGACGTTTCGGACGGGACGGGAGCAAACGCTTCTTCGCGTTCCGGATCAAGGGGGCCCCATTCCGTCTCAATCCCCGCTCTTGCCAAAATCCAGTTGATTCAATATCCAAAATTGTTTAATAATAAAAGAAAAAGTATCAAAATGTATGAAAACCGTGCAACCTCCTCGTCAATTAAAGTGTTATTACCTTATGAAGGGAATAACACCGGATCGGGTACAGGTGAATCGCGCTCTGCCCGCGGTTTGCATCCATTGCCGGGGCAAGCGTCGGTGCATCGATATCCGCACGCGGATGCCAGTCCCTTGGCCTCTTGATCAAAACTTCGGAAAAGGCGGGAGTTTATGAATTTTCGTCTGTCATGGGGGATATTTTTGCTGCTTGCGTGTTTGCTGGGGGGTTGTTTTGGCTCGAATGACCGCAATGCTCTCCCTGATGCCCCAAACATGGAACCGTCAGCTCCATCTGAATCCCGGGATCGTACAGCGCCTGCGCCATCCGATGACGCCGACGCGGACGATCGGGATGATACACCGGTTGATGTCGCGGAAGATGAGGTTCCGCAGCTGTACATTTACAATCTGTCGGACCGATGGAATGCCGCCGCGGCGGCCGTTCTGGAGGAAACGGAACACCATGACCTGGGCAAATTTGAAGTATCGGGATGGGGAGAATCCCTTGAAATCCGCCGTGCCTGGGGAGATGAGAAAAACGATGACTTCGTCATGCTGACGGGATATGTCCGCAAGGACGACGGACGAATCGAACGGTTGTACATCAGGGGAAAACAGACCGCGTTTGACGAGTCTCATCTAAGGCATCTGCAGCCCTACTATGAGATCTTGATTGCCGCAAGCAACCCCGGTTTGTCCTCCGATGAACGCGCCTCGCTGATGAACGAATTGTCACTTGCCGGAGATGTCGCAACCTTGGCCGAACGTTCCAGTGAGGATGGGAAAAATTCCGTTACGAAGCATTCGATCCAATATGATGTGGCCATCATTTCGTCCGGCGAGGGAAGAACATACGCGCTTGTCGTGACAATGGACGCGGCCTGCAACGGCAACAGCATACTTTCGTCTTGTCGATAAACCTGTGCCGAAATCAAGGAGTGTTGTTGCGCCGTCCGAGGAATCGGACGGCGTTTTGCTCGTGTATTGGAAACCGTATACAAGCGAAATCGAATTGCGGAAAAAGAAAATGCGGCGTGATTCAATCAAACATGAACCTTGATACGAGCAGCGACCGGATGACGGCTTTCGGGCAAGGAGAGGGGAAGGGATGACGGAGGGGATTTTGCTGCTGATGGCGTCACCCGATTTTCCAAGCTTGAGCATGCAGACGCAACAGAAAGTATACCAAGCCTTCTACAGACTTGCTTATCAAGTCATCATTCAGATCACCAAGGATCATGCGGCCACGGAGGATATCATTCAGGAGTCGTTCCTGAAGGCCATTGACCACAAACCGGCGATTCGGAGCGAAGCCCAACTGATCAATTGGCTGAAGGTGGTGATACGCAATTCCACCTACAATTACTTGAGAAAACACAAGAAGCGGTTGAACAAAGTGGATGTGGAAAGCGTCTTCATCGACAATACGATCGATTATGCGACCGAAGTGGATTTCATCGAAAGAGAGATCAATGTCAAAGAACTTGAAGCAGCGATCGGCAAATACCTTCAGGAGTTGAAACCGGATTTTCGATGTCTGATCGAGATGCGCTGGAAATACGACATGTCCTACAAAGAAATCGCGGAGGTTCTGGGCACGGACGAAAAAACCGTCAAATACAAACTCCATCGGGCAAGATCGGCCATCAAGTGCAAATTTCTCCAAGAATGGAGTGAAAGTCTGTGAACCGGACCGAGTTTGACAAACTGTTCGATGAAATTTTCGAGAAGGTGGTGAAGGAGCAGCAGGTTGTTCCCGATCCGGATGTGTCGTGGAACCGGATCAAGGACAAAGTGGGCGCCCGGGCAAAAAACAGGTCCCGCAGGAAATACGCCGCCATCGCTGCCATTTTTGCCGCGGTTGTCATGGTGATCGCCAGTCCGGCCATCCCGGAGGCCTACAATCCATTTCGGTCCATCATCCAATCCATACGGCAGGGCACGTTGAGTTTCATATTGGAAAATGCCGTTGAACATCGGGGGACAACCCCTCCGCCGGACGATAGGACCGGCACCGTGCTCTATGAGTATACGGCCCGGAAGCTGATCTTCGATACCTGGGATGAAGCCAAAGCCCTGTTCGCCACCTCCCCGCCGGAGATTGGCTATATCCCGGATGCGTACAACCCGGATATCGTGATTCTGCGAAGTCTCGAGGAAGCATTTGTTGCCATCCTCAAGGCGGATCCGGAAGATGCCCATGTCGGGTTTCATCTGTTTGTACGGTTCGATTAACGCTTTGCGGCGGTCGGCCAAGTTCAGTACCCCATTTCTTTCAGCAGCCTTGACAAGACGCGCAGCCGCTCGCCGAGCGTCTCGCCCTGTTCGCCAAGCGCCTGGTTGAACAGGCGGATGTCTTCGTCGATCATCTCGTTGTCTGTGCATACCTCCACCGTCATCGCGTCGCCCTGAAGGCCGACCCGGTCGATCCGCGGGTTGGCCGGGTCGTACAGCTTTTCGTACCGGTAGGCATCCTGGAAATAGAGCTGGGCGCGCACGATCAGGATCGCGAGATCGAGCACGCGGTGCAGCGGCAGCTCTTCCGACTGCCTCGACCATTTTCCGCCGGTGTGGCGCCACACCTTGGCGGAGATATCGATCCGGCCGCGGTCGTTCCATTGTGCGAGGCCCAGGGAAAGTCCTTTCGCGTCCGAATGATAAGCGTATTTGCCGTCGACGTTCCCGTAGTTTTCGCAAACAATGACCGGTTTGTGCTTGAGGTTTGTCGGGATTTTCATGTGCAATCGCCTCGGTCGGTGAATGAAATTGCTGATTTAGTAATTTACTTAATCAGTAGTTTGATTATAGCCCGGGGGCGGGAAAGTGTCAAATGGCGTATTCACGGACCTGCTTGCGGCGGTTTGGGGTTAAATTTGGCACCGGGATTCAGGTTTGCGCCGTGCCGCGAACAACCGGTCCTACATTCATCCATATGGGGCTGGCATCCTTCCATGTTGCGAATGCGGCGCGTGAAGTATAATCGAGTCAACCATATCCGTCGGGAAATGGAGGCCATGGACCATGTCGAAAATAACATTTCTCGGCGCCGGCAGCACCGTCTTCGCGAAAAACGTCCTCGGCGACTGCATGCTGACGCCGGCGCTGCAAGGCTTCGAGCTCGCGTTGTACGACATCGACCACGAGCGGCTGAAGGATTCGGAGAACATGCTGAACAACCTCAAGGCGACGACCGGCAGCACCTGTCGCGTGAAGGCGTACACCGACCGGAAAGAAGCGTTGCGCGGGGCGAAGTACGTCGTCAACGCGATTCAGGTCGGCGGCTACGACCCGTGCACGATCACCGACTTCGAAGTGCCGAAGAAGTACGGGTTGCGCCAGACGATCGGCGACACGGTGGGGATCGGGGGGATTTTCCGCAATCTGCGGACGATCCCGGTGCTGCTCGGGTTCGCCCGCGACATCCAGGAGGTCTGCCCGGACGCGCTGTTCCTGAACTACACGAACCCGATGGCCGTGCTCACGAACGTGATGAACACTTACGGCGGCGTCCGCACCGTCGGCCTCTGCCACAGCGTGCAGGTGTGCGTGCCGCACCTGTTCGAATCGCTGGGCATGGACCCGACCGGCGTGCAATGGAAGATCGCGGGCATCAACCACATGGCCTGGCTGCTCGAAGTGACGAAGGACGGGATCGATCTCTATCCCGAGATCAAGCGGAGGGCGCGCGAGAAGCAGAAGGAAAAGCACCACGACATGGTGCGCTTCGAGCTGATGTTCCGCTTCGGCTACTACGTGACGGAGTCCTCGGAGCACAACGCCGAGTATCATCCGTATTTCATCAAGAAGAGCCGCCCCGAGCTGATCGAGAAGTACAACATCCCGCTGGACGAGTATCCGCGCCGCTGCGTGAAGCAGATCGAGGACTGGAAAAAGATGCGGGATTCGCTCGTGAACAACGTCCATCTGACCCACAAGCGCACGCACGAGTACGCTTCATATATCTTCGAGGCGATCGAGACGAACGTGCCGTTCAAGATCCACGGCAACGTCATGAACACCGGCCTGATCACGAATCTGCCGAAGGAAGCGTGCGTCGAGGTGCCGTGCCTGGTGGACGCGAACGGCGTGCAGCCGATATACGTCGGCGCGCTGCCGCCGCAGCTCGCCGCGCTGAACATGACGAACATCAACACGCAGCTGCTGACCATCGAGGCCGCGATCACGCGGAAGAAGGAACATATCTACCACGCGGCGATGCTCGATCCGCACACGGCGGCCGAGCTGACGCTCGACGAGATCGTCGCGCTGTGCGACGACCTGATCGAGGCGCACGGCGACTGGCTGCCGAAGTTCCATTGAAACTTGCGACCGGGCAACTTGCGGTTCATATGGAGGATGCGATTCGCCCCGAGCGCCGGCGGGCTTCAGGCCCGCCGGCGCCCGGGGCATCGTTTTGGTCTTCGGCCGGACCTGCCGCGCCGCGCTGCCCCGCCGATCCAGACCCGGCCGGGACAGGCAGTATCGGGGAGATATGTGTAATATAAGATAACATAAATTGATAGATCAGAGCGGTATTCGGGACGGAAAAGGCGGGGGGTTGTGCGATCTCCACAATATACGGGCCGGTTTTTAGTTTTCGTACGGAATTCGGGCGGATTTTTCTTTGGTTTATGTCAAGAATATTTACATACAAATTCGTCTCAGATATACTGGAGCAAAATGCTGAATACATATTTTACATCTTGTTGATCGAAGGCCCTGCGGCCATGTTTCATTCCGCCGGCCCGAAGCCGGGCGGACGAAGGGGGTGAACGGCGGGACCGACGGGAGGGAACCATCGGACAACGGAAGACGGAGCGGAATGGCGGGAGCATTTTTTTTCGTGCACGCATTCATCCGATCCGGAGAGGGGTTATGTGCAGATGTTGGCCTGGCGCAGATGCCAAATCGCCTTGATCGGGATCATCTTTGCGCTTGCCGTCATGGCGGCCGGCTGCGGAGGTGCGGAGAACCGTTCGGGCGGCGGCTCGAACAGCGGTCAGAGCGCCGGCACCGGGACCGCGGAGACGCCGGGAGGACAGCAGCCGGCGGAACAGCCCGCGGAATCGGGCACGGATTCGCCCGGCGGTACGGACAAGCAATATTTCGTCGCGATGGTCACCGACATCGGCGGCGTGAACGACAATTCGTTCAACCAGAGCGCCTGGGAAGGCCTGCAGGCGTTCGGCGCGGAATACGGCGTTAAGGTCGATTATCTGCAAAGCCAGAGCGACGCCGATTACGTGCCGAACCTGACCCGGTTCGTGCGGAACGGAGCGGATCTGACCTGGGGCATCGGATTTCTGATGGCCGACGCCGTGAGGCAGGTCGCCGAACAGAACCCGGACGCGAAGCTGGCCATCATCGACGAGACGGTGGATGCGCCGAACGTCGCTTCGGTCACGTTCAAGGAGCATGAAGGCTCGTTCCTCGTCGGCGTCGTGGCGGGGCTCATGACCAGGACGAACAAGATCGGCTTCGTGGGCGGCATGGAAATCCCCGTCATCAAGCGGTTCGAAGCGGGCTTTACGGCCGGCGTGAAAGCCGCCAATCCGGACGCGGAAGTCATCATCGACTACACGGGCGCCTTCGACGCGCCGGACCAGGGGAAAGCGTCGGCGGCGACGCTGTACAACAACGGCGCGGACATCATCTTCCACGCGGCGGGCGCGACGGGCGACGGGCGTGTTCAACGAAGGCAGCGAGCGCAAGAAGGCGGGCGCCGACGTCTGGGTCATCGGCGTCGACAAGGACCAGTCGATCACCTTCGGGCACGAGATCACGCTTACGTCCATGATGAAGCGGGTCGACCGGGCGGTGGCGAAGATCAGCGCCGATCTCGTGAACGGAAGGTTCACGCCGGGTAGCGTCGTGCTCGGCCTGGCGGATAACGGCGTCGGCCTGCCGGAGAGCAATCCGAACCTTCCCGACGATGTGCTGGCCAAGGTGAAGGAGTACGAGCAGAAGATCATCAGCGGCGAGATCGTGGTGCCGACCGAGTAGCCGGATGCGAATCCACAACGCGGCCCGGGCGGGACGGACGCGCGCGTCCCTTCCGCCCTGCCGCCACAAGCGGGGGATGAAGCGGTGAAAAGCGGGATCGCGGTGGAGATGCGGGGCATCACGAAGCGTTTCCCCGGCATTGTCGCGAACGACCGCATCGATCTGCAGGTCCGGAAGGGCGAAATCCACGCCCTGCTCGGCGAGAACGGCGCGGGGAAGACGCCCCTGATGAACATCCTGTTCGGCCTCTGTCAGCCGGATGAGGGCGAGATTTACATCCACGGACGGAAGGTCGGGATCACCGGTCCGCAGAAGGCGATCGAACTCGGGATCGGGATGATCCACCAGCATTTCATGCTCGACGAACCGTATACGGTGCTCCAGAACATCATTCTCGGCGCGGAACCGCGCAAGGGCGTCATGATCGATTACCGGGAGGCGCTCGCCCGCGTGAAGGAACTTTCCGCGAAATACGGGCTGCACGTGGATCCGCACCGGACGATCCGCGAAATCTCCGTGGGGATGCAGCAGCGGGTGGAAATTTTGAAAACGCTGTACCGGGGCGCGGACATCCTCATTTTCGACGAGCCGACCGCCGTGCTGACGCCGCAGGAGATCCGGGAGCTGATGGCGATCATGCGCCGGCTGGCGGGCGAGGGCAAGACGATCATCCTGATCACCCACAAGCTGAAGGAGATCATGGCCGTCGGCGACCGGGTCACCGTCATTCGCCGCGGCCGGGTGGTGGGCAGCCTGCCCGTCCGGGACACATCGCCCGAAGAGCTGGCTTCCATGATGGTCGGGCGCAACGTCAGCTTCGTCATTCCGAAGAAGGAAGCGCGGCCGGGCGAGACGATTCTGGAGATCGAGAACCTGACGGCCCACGATGAACGGGGCATCCAGGTGCTGAAGGGGCTGTCGCTGGAAGTGCGCAGGGGCGAGATCCTCGGCATCGCGGGCGTGGAAGGCAACGGCCAGCGCGAACTCATCGAGATTCTCACCGGGCTTCGCACGGCGGCGTCCGGGGAGATCCGCGTGGGGGGCCGTCCCGTCCGGAACGAACCGCCGCGCCGGATCGCGGAATCGAAGGTCGGCTTCATTCCCGAGGACCGGCAGAAGCGGGGGCTCGTGCTCGATTTCAGCGTGGGCGAAAATCTGGTGCTGAAAAATTATTACGCTCCCCCGTTCAGCAGGCGCGGCCTGCTGAAGTACGACCGGATTTTCGACCACGCCGCCGGTTTGATCGGGGAGTACGACATCCGCACGCCGGACGAGAAGACGCCCGCGCGGGCGCTGTCGGGCGGCAACCAGCAGAAGGTGATCGTCGCGCGCGAGGTGGCGGGGGATCCCGATCTCCTCATCGCGACGCAACCGACGCGCGGGCTGGATGTGGGCGCCATCGAGATCATCCATCGGAAGCTGATCGAGCAGCGCGACAGCGGCAAGGCGGTGCTGCTCCATTCGCTCGAACTGGACGAGATCCTGAACCTGTCGGACCGCATCGCGGTCATGTACGAGGGCCGGATCGTCGGCGTGCTGGACCCGCGGGAGACCGATGAGCAGGAGATCGGCCTGCTGATGTCCGGCGGCGGCGTATCCGGAGGCGGGACGGGCGGCGACGGGAAGGGGGAAGGCGGTGCGGCCGCCGATGGGGAGAGGGAAGTCGCAGTCGGCGACGGGACGGCTGAAGGCCGTGCGAACCGCGATGATGGATCCGTAGGCGGAGCGGGAGACCATGCGGACGGAAGCGGGGAACGCGCATGAACGGGTTTGTCAGGCGGCCGTTCGGAGAATCGGCGCTGATCCCCGCCGCTTCCGTCGCGGTCGGGCTGCTCCTCGGCGCCGTCATCATGCTGGCGGGCAGCTACAATCCGATCCTGGCCTACGGATCGCTGTTTTCGCGGGCGTTCGGAGACCTGTACAACCTCGGCGAGACGATCCGGCAGATCACGCCCTACATCTTCACCGGGCTGGCGGTGGCCTTCGCGTTCCGGTCCGGCCTGTTCAACATCGGGGCGGAAGGCCAGTTCATCATGGGGGCCGTTGCCGCGGCCGCGGCCGGCATCCTGCTGGAGCTGCCCTGGTATCTGCACGTTCCGCTGGCGCTTGTCGCCGGCGCGCTGACCGGCGGCCTGTGGGGGGCGATCGTCGGCTGGCTGAAGGCGGCGCGGGGCGTGCACGAGGTGATCACGACGATCATGCTCAACTGGATCGCCCTGCACCTCGCGAATTACATCGTCCGCAGCGCCCTGCTGGAGAAGGGAATGGCGCGCTCGCGATATCTCCATGAGAGCGCGTGGCTGTCGACCCCGGATCTCACCGGGCTGTTCGACAACGCCCGCATCCACTATGGCATCCTGGTCGCGCTCGTCCTGGCCGCGCTGTTCCGGTTCCTGCTCTGGAAGACGAGGCTGGGCTTCGAGTTCCGCGCCGTCGGGTTCAACCCGGACGCTTCCGAATATGCGGGCATCAACGTGAAATCCGCGTTCGTCAAGGCGATGTTCATCAGCGGCCTGTTCGCGGGGGCAGGCGGCGCCTGCGAAGTGATGGGCGTGAACGCCGTGGCTTCCATTGCGTTCCGGGCGGATCAGGTGGTCAGCGGCGTCGCGCTCAACCTGCTGGCGTCGGGCGCCACGATCTACGTCTGCAAGATCCTGCTGGACGGCGCGGCCCAGACGCCGACCCTGAAGAACGTGTTCGCCAAATGGGCCGTTCCCCTGCTGTCGGACATTCCCTATCTGGGACAGGCGCTGTTCATCGCGTATCCGACCAGCTACATCGCGTTCCTGCTCGTCGCCGTCGTCTGGTTCGTGCTCTACCGGACGCCCGCGGGGCTCAGGCTGCGCTCGGTCGGCGAACATCCGGAGGCGGCCGATTCGCTGGGCATCCGCGTCCATCGCGTCCGCTATGCCGCGGTCATGATCAGCGGCGCGCTGGCCGCGATGGGCGGCGCGACGATCACGCTGACGACGACCAGCAACTTCTCGCACAGCACGATCTCGGGGCAGGGCTTCATCGCGCTTGCCGCGCTCATTTTCGGCAAGTGGAGGCCGGCAGCGGGCATGTTCGCCGCCCTGTTCTTCGGCATCGCCTCCGCGCTGAAGTCGGTGTTCCAGGTGCACGGCATCACGGACTCCATACCCGTCGAGTTCATCTACATGTTCCCGTACATCCTGACCGTTCTCGTGCTGGCGGGATTCGTCGGGCGCGCGGTCGCTCCCGCCGCCGCCGGCAAGCCGTACCGGAAGGGCGAACGATAGGGGGCGAAAAGCGCCGGCGGGCCGGATGGCCTCCGAGCCCGCCGCAGCACAGCTGTTTGCGTATACGTCTGGCCTGCCGCGTCTCCGGCGCGTCCGCGCTCACCCGCCGCCGGCACGCTCCGCGTCCGGAGCGCAGGCGGCCGCGCCGCTTCCCCGGGAAGCGGCCAGCGCCTTCATGCCGGCTTCCAGAACCTCGACGATCCGGTCGACGTCGTACACGCAGCCGCGCCACGTGCCGCCGCTCGCCGCCTGGAGCGCGGCCCACAGCCGCGTGTCGTCGGGCAGCAGCGGATGGGACCGGAGTTCCGGATGCGGGCCGCGGCGCGCCAGCACCGCCGCCCCCTCTTCGGGCGTCCCCGGCGTCTCGCCGTCGCCGACCATGTCGATGCGTCCTTCGAGCCGGTGCAGGTCGATGCGGATGTCGATCCAGTCGCCGTCGCGCAGCCGGCCGACCGGCCCGCCCGCCAGCGCCTCCGGTCCGATGTGGCCGATGCAGGCGCCGGTGGACACGCCGGAGAAGCGCGCGTCGGTCAGCAGCGACACCTTGCCGCCGAACGGCAGCGCCTTGAGCGCCGACGTGAGCTGGTACGTCTCCTCCATGCCGGTGCCCGACGGCCCGCAGCCGATCAGCACGAGGATGTCGCCGGCTTCGATGCGGCCTTCCTTGATCGCGCGGATCGCCGCCCGCTCCGAGGTGAACACCTTCGCCCGGCCGACGTGCCGGTATACGCCGTCCGCGTCCGCGAGCGCCGGGTCGATCGCCGCCGACTTGACGACCGAGCCTTCCGGCGCGATGTTGCCGACCGGGAACGTGACGGTCGACGCGAGGCCGGCGGCGCGCGCCTTGTCCGGCGGGTAGATGACCGCGTCCGGGTCGACGCCGTCCCGCTCGATCAGGATGCGCCGCATCCGGTGCCGCCGCTCGGACGATTCCCACCAGTCCAGCACGGCGCCGAGCGTCTCGCCGGTCACCGTGAGAACGCGCTCGTCCAGCAGGCCGAGCCGACGCAGATGGAGCATCACCTCCGGTACGCCGCCCGCCAGAAACACGCGCACGGTCGGATGCGGCACCGGCCCGTTTGGCAGCACGCTGACGAGGCGCGGAACGGACCGGTTCACTTCGATCCAATCGGAGACGTCCGGCACGCGCAGGCCGGCCGCGTGCGCGACCGCGGGCAGGTGCAGCAGCAGGTTCGTGGAGCCGCCGAACGCGGCGTGCACGGCCATCGCGTTGCGGACGGCCGCATCGGTCAGGATGCGGCCGGCGGTCAGGCCGCTCTCCGCCATGCGCAGCGCCGCGCGCGCGGACTGCCGCGCCATCTTCGTCCACACCGGCTGCCCCGAAGGGGCGAGCGCGGCGTGCGGGACCGTCAGGCCGAGCGCCTCGGCGACGACCTGCGACGTCGCGGCGGTGCCGAGGAACTGGCAGCCGCCGCCCGGCGTGGCGCATGCCCGGCAGCCGAGCTCGGCCGCCTCCTCGAGCGAGAGCTCGCCGCGCGCGAACCGGACGCCGATCGTCTGGATTTTCCCGGCGTCCTCCCCGCGCGCCGGCGGCAGCGTGACCCCGCCGGGCACGACGACGGACGGCAGGTCGCGCATGCCGGCCAGGGCGATCATCATCGCCGGCAGCCCCTTGTCGCAGGTGGCGACGCCGAGCACCGCCCGCCGGGTCGGCAGCGAGCGGATGAGCCGGCGGATGACGACGGCGGCGTCGTTCCGGTACGGCAGCGAATCGAACATGCCGGTCGTGCCCTGCGAGCGGCCGTCGCACGGGTCGCTGACGTATCCGGCGAACGGGATGCCGCCGGCCGCGGCGATCTCCTCCGCGGCGGCCCGCATCAGCAGGCCGACCTCCCAGTGGCCCGTATGGTAGCCGAGCGCCACCGGCCGGCCGTCTTCGGCGCGGATGCCGCCCTGCGTGCCGATGATCAGCACCTGCGGTCCGAGCAGCCGCGCGGGGTCCCAACCCATGCCAACGTTCTGCGACCAGCCGAACAGGTCGCCGCTCGGGCTCTCGCGCAGCAGCTCCGGCGTCAGCGGCAGCCGGCCTTCCGGTCCGGGCGCGCTCGTCTCGATGCGAAAGTCTTCGTCTTCGGGGCGACCCAGGATGGCTTCGAGCGCGGATGACATGGACGGTCGCTCCTCAGGCCTTCACGAACACGGTCTTGATCGCGGTGTAGAACTCGATGGCGGCCGTGCCCTGCTCGCGCGAATGCGAGCTCGAGCTCTTCATGCCGCCGAACGGCGCCTGCAGCTCGACGCCGGCCGTTTCCTCGTTCACCCGCACGAGCCCGGCGTCCATCTCCCGGATGAACGTCAGGATGCTGCCGATGTCCCGCGTGAAGACGGACGCGCTCAAGCCGTACTCCGAATCGTTGGCGAGACGGAGCGCCTCCTCGAGATTGTCCGCCTGCACGAGCGCGATCACCGGACCGAAGATCTCTTCGCGGAAGATCGTCATGTCGGGCGTGACCCTGTCAAACACGGTCGGCGCCACGAAGAACCCGTTCGCCAAATTCCCCTCGCTCAGCCGCTTGCCTCCGCACAGGAGCTCGGCTCCCTCCTCGATCCCCTTGCGGATGTAGCCGAGCACCGTCTCCATCTGGCTCTCGCTCGCGCACGGTCCGAGCCACGTCGACGGATCCATGCCGTCGCCGACCTTGAGCTGCGCGATCTTGTCCAGCAGCTTCTCCCGGAACGCCGGGTAGATCTCCTTTTCCACGATGACGCGGCTCGTCGCGGTGCATTTCTGGCCGGTCGAGCGGAACGCGCCGCTGATCGTCGCGTTCACCGCGAGCTCCAGATCGGCGTCCTTCAGCACGATGACCGGGTTCTTGCCGCCCATCTCCAGCTGGTACTTCGCGCCGCGGGCGACCGCCGCCTGGGCGATCCGCTTGCCGACCGCGTTCGAGCCGGTGAACGTGACGCCGTGGATGCCGGGGTGTTCGGCGATCCCCTGACCGATGACCGACCCGCTGCCGATCACCAGGTTCAGCACGCCGGCCGGCAGGCCCGCGTCATGGAAGCATGCCATGATCTTCGCCGCGGTCACCGCCGTCTCCGTCGCCGGCTTCCAGACGACGGTGTTGCCGTAGATGAGGGCGGGCGCGATTTTCCAAATCGGGATCGCGACGGGGAAGTTCCAGGGCGTGATGACGCCGACGACGCCGAGCGGCACGCGCGTCGTGAACATGAGCGCGCCGGCGTCGGTGGACGGGATCACGTCGCCGATCTTGCGCATGCCCTCGCCGGCGTAGTAGCGGAGCAGCGCGACGCCGCGGGCGGTTTCGCCCTTCGCCTCGCCGAACGTCTTGCCCATCTCGCGCGTCATCGTCTCCGCGATGTCTTCGAGGCGACTCTCGAGGATGTCGGCGGCCTTGTACAGGAATTGGCCGCGCGCCGGTCCCGCCAGATCGCGCCACGCCTTGCGGGCCGCGTCCGCCGCGGCCACGGCGCTCTCGAGGTCGTCCCGGCCCGAGCTCGGCACGATGCCGACGATTTCTTGGCGGTTGGCCGGGTTGACGCTGGCGACGGTTTCTCCGTTGGAGGGAGCGCGCCATTCGCCGTTGATGTAATTTTGGTAAACCGGTGCGTTCACCATCGATCATTCCTCCCGTTGAATGCAGATTAGGCCGTGATGGTGGCGTCCGCCGCCGCGACGGGGTTGATCAGCGTGCCGATGCCGGAGATTTCGATCTCGATCCGGTCGCCGGGCTTCAGCGTGAAGCGGCCGGGCGGCACGATGCAGGTGCCGGTCAGCAGCACGGTGCCGTCGTACACGACGTTGTCCTTCGTAAGCCAGGACGCGAGTTCGTCCAGCTTCCGCCGGAGCTGGCCCGTGTTCGCCGATTCGTTCACCGCGAGCTCCCCGTCCCGGTAGATGCGGCAGACGATCGTCAGGTCGTACGGGTTCGGCACGGTCTCGGCCAGCCGGATCGCCGGGCCGAAGGAGCAGGAGCGGCGCCAGATTTTGGCCTGCGGCAGGTAGAGCGGGTTCTCGCCCTCGATGTCGCGGCAGCTCATGTCGTTGCCGGCCGTGTAGCCGAGGATCCGGCCGCGGCTGTCCAGCACGATGCCGAGTTCCGGTTCGGGCACCTGCCAGTCCGAGTCGCTCCGGATGCAGACGGGCGACCCCGGCCTTGCGGTGCGGGCGCCCGTCGATTTGAAGAAAATCTCCGGCCGCTCGGCCCGGTACACCTTGTCGTAGAACGTCTCTCCGCCGGTCGCGCCGCCCGTCGATTCCTCGTTGCGCGCCTCCCGGCTGCGCTCGTAGGTGACGCCGGCCGCCCACACTTCGGGCGCGTCGACCGGCGTGAGCAGGCTGAACCCGCGCCAGTCGCCGGTAAGCGGCTTCGCCCCTTCGATCTGCCGGCGCACCGCCTCGAGCGGGGAAATGCCGGCGGCCTCCGCCTCCTTCACGAGCGCGATGAAATCCGGCGAACGGAGCGGATAGGCCTGCTCCCCGTCGGTCACCGCCGCGAGGCGAATCGTCCCGTCATGGTCGTCGATGTAGCGGATGATGCGCATCCGTGTCCCTCCCATCAAGTGTTTTTGGATGGATAAGCTTAGGCGTCCGGCACGGGCGGCCGGCGTCTTGGCGTCAGCGGTGTCCCAGCCGGGCCGAGATCTCCGCCGCCGTCATCCGCACCCGCTCCGACAGCCGTTGCGCCTCGGCTTCGTCGACCCGGGCGGTCATGCAGGAGAGGCTCATCGCGGCGACGAGCTGCCCGTCATGGCCGAAGATCGGCGCGGCGATGCACAGGACGCCGGGTTCGTTCTCCTCCCGGTCGAAGGCGCAGCCGGCCCGTCGCACCTCCTCCAGTTCGCGGCGGAATCGCTCCTCGGAGTCGATCGTGTTCGGCGTGTGCCGCGTGAAGGTGTAGCCGGCGAGAAGGCGCTCGAGCGTCTCCGGCGGCTGGAAGGCGGCCAGCACCTTGCCGCTTGCGCTGCTGTGGAGCGGCACCCGGCGTCCGATGCGGGAATAGCGGATGGCCGCCAGCGGACCTTCCACTTTATCGATGTATACTCCCTCCCGGCCGTCGAGGATGAGCAGGTGCGCCGTCTGGCCGGTCTCCGCGGACAGCGCCTGGAGGTGCGGCCGGGCGACGTTGCGGATGTCGAGGTGTTGCAGGAGAAGCTGACCTTTCTCCAGCAGGCGGAGGCCGAGGCGGTATTTGCCGCTCTCCGCGTCCTGTTCGACATAGCCGTGGAGCTGCAGCGTCCGGAGCAGCGCGTGCACCGTGCTCTTGTGCAGGTTCATGCGCGCGCTGATCTCGGTCAGCTTCAGCTCGGGGGTGTGCTCGTCGAACAGGTCGAGGATGCGCAGCGCCCGGTCAAGGGCCTGGATGATCGGCATGTCGGTCAGGCACTCCTTTTGTCGAATTGTTTAATACTATAAAACTCGGTTTGACGATTTCTGCTTATTATAGTACGCTTGGAACCGGAAGGTTGTAAATCGTGAATTTTCCGCCATTCGGACCGGGCGGGCGACGGCGGCGGTCTGGCGAGTGATCGCGGCGGTCCGGATCGGCCGCGGAAGGCCGTCCGGTTCCGGTGCGGTTCCGGAAGGCCCGGTCCCGTTGCACACCCGAAGTGCGAGTTCCGTAACGGCAAGGAGGCTGATCCCCGTGAAGACGATCCGCAATCCCGTGCTGCGAGGCTTCAACCCGGACCCGTCCATCCTCCGGGTGGGGGACGACTACTACATCGCGACCTCGACGTTCGAGTGGTTCCCCGGCGTGCAGATTCACCATTCCCGCGACCTGCGCCACTGGCGCCTCGTCGCCCGGCCGCTCGACCGCAGGAGCCAGCTCGACATGCTCGGCAACCCCGATTCCGGCGGCATCTGGGCGCCCTGCCTCAGCTACGCGGACGGTCTGTTCTACCTCGTGTTCACCGACGTGAAAAGCCACATCGGCCCGTTCAAGGACACCCACAACTATCTCGTGACCGCGCCGAGCATCGAAGGTCCGTGGTCCGAGCCGGTTTACCTGAACAGCAGCGGCTTCGACCCGTCGCTGTTCCATGATGACGACGGCCGCAAGTGGCTGGTCAACATGATCTGGGATCACCGCAAGGGCAGAAACAAGTTCGGCGGAATCGCGCTGCAGGAGTATGATCCGGTCGAGAAGCGCCTCGTGGGGCCGATCCGCAACATTTTCCGGGGAACGGAGCTCGGGCTCACGGAAGGGCCGCACATCTACAAGCGCAACGGCTGGTATTATCTGGTCACCGCCGAAGGCGGCACCCGCTACAACCATGCGGTCACGGTGGCGCGTTCCCGGTCGCTGTTCGGGCCGTATGAAGTCCATCCCGACAATCCCGTCCTCACCGCGGCGGACAAGCCGGACCTCGAGCTGCAGCGGGCCGGGCACGCGAGCCTCGTCGAGACGCAGACCGGCGAATGGTATTTCGCCTATCTGTGCGGCCGGCCGCTCAAGTCTTCGCGGCGCTGCATCCTCGGGCGGGAGACGGCGCTCATTCCCGTGGAGTGGAGCGAGGACGGCTGGCCGCGGCTGGCCGGCGGGGGGAACGGCCCCCGGACGATCGTGCCGGCGCCCGACCTGCCGGATCACCCGTTCCCGCCCGAGCCGGAGACGGATCATTTCGACGGCGGCCGGATCAGCATCCACTTCCAGACGCTGCGCGAGCCGCTCGACGAATCGTGGGCGTCGCTGACCGCGCGTCCGGGCTATCTGCGGCTGAAGGGACGCGAATCGTTGAGCTCCCATCACCGGCAAAGCCTTGTCGCGCGCCGGCAGCAGGCGTTTGCGGTTGAGGCGGAGACGGCGGTCGAGTTCGAACCGGACACGTTCCAGCAGCTTGCGGGCCTCATCCACTACTACAACACGCGGAACTACTACTATCTGTACGTCAGCCGCGACGAAGAGCTGGGCAAATGCCTGAACATCATGTGCAGCGACCGCGGCCTGTACGATGAGCCGCTGGAACGGCCGGTGTCGATCGAAGGGTGGGACCGCGTCCACCTGAAGGCGTCGATCGATCATGAACGGTTGCAGTTCTACTATTCGCGGGACGGCCGGGAATGGACGCCGATCGGACCGGTGCTGGACGCGAGCGTCATCTCCGACGAGAACGCGGAGGCGCGGCTTGAAGGCCGCCTGATCGACCAGGGGTTCACCGGCGCTTTCCTCGGCATCTGCGTGCAGGATCTGAGCGGACAGGGGAAATGCGCGGACTTCGACTATTTCACGTATCGCGAGCTCGGGTAAGGCGGGCAGCGCCGTCTAGGAAAGCGACGGGTCGAACCGCGCGTGCGGGCAGCGCCGCCGGAGCCCGGACAGGAAGCGCTCCTTGTCCCGCGGGATGACCGCCCGGCCGCCTTCCGCTCAGCGCCAGTACCGCCTGCGGTATTCGACCGGCGTCATGCCGGTCAGGCGCTTGAAGCAGGCGGAGAAGTGCGGCGCGTAGCGGAAGCCCGTCTCGTCCGCGATCCGCTCGACCGGCCAGCCGGTCGAGACGAGCAGCCGCTTCGCCTGCTCGATCCGGTACCGCAGCAGGTAGCGGGCGGGCGTGACGCCGTAGACCTGCTTCATGCAGCGCACGATGTAGCTGGGGTGATAGTGCAGCCGCCCGGCGAGCGACGCGCTCGTGATATCCTCGCGGTAATGCCGCTGCAGCAGCCGGGCGGCACGCTCGGCGACCCGCGCGGCCGGCGTTGCCGCGTCCCCGTTCCTCCCGCGCCCGATCAGGTCGAGCAGCCGGAAGAAAAGCTCCTGCCTCTCCCAGAAGGCATCGCCGATCGGAAGCGCCGCCAGTCTGCGGAAGATGTCGAAGGCGGGCTGCGGATCGGGCAGGCGGACATGCTTCGGCAGCCGGACCGCCTTCGGCCGGTCGAAGGGCGCTTCCCGCACGGGCAATTCCGCATCGGCCGGATCGGCGATTTCGCGCCAATCCGGATGCCCGAAATGCAGCCACCAGAACGATGTCTCTTCTTCGCACGGCTTCACCGCGTAATGATATCCCCTGGGCAACAGGATCAGCACGTCCCCTTCGCCGAGCCGCCATTCCCGCCCGTTCTCCCCGATGTGGAGCGTGCCGTTCACGCCGAGGAGCAGATCGAACACGCCGAAATCGGCGCGGTTCGGATGCCGGTCCCCGGGACGGTACTCCGCGAGGCCCGATTCCAGATAGTACGGAAGCGGCGGCGCCGCAAGTTCGATGAGGGCGGTTCCGCGCACGGACATCACCTTCGGAAGCAGTCTCGTTTTTTATAAGAAAAAGCGCGTTCTTCCACTGGTTCATTCCTACAATACTTCATATACTCGCCTCTGGAAAGGGTCAAATTTTATCAGGGCAGGTGGGACGGCATGGACAAACCGCATGTTCGGATACACGACGATTTCTGGGGCGGCTATCAGCATCTGGTGGCCGATACGGTCATTCCGTACCAGTGGGAGGCGCTGAACGACCGGGTCGAGGGGGCGGAGCCGAGCCGCGCGATCCGCAACTTCCGCATTGCGGCCGGGCTGGAGGAGGGAGAGTTCTACGGATTCGTGTTCCAGGACAGCGATCTCTACAAATGGATCGAGGCGGCGGCATACGCGCTGCGGCGCACGCCGGATCCCGGGCTGGAGCGGACCGTGGACGAGGCGGTCGAGCTGATCGGACAGGCCCAGCAGGCGGACGGGTATATCAACACGTACTTCACGATCAAAGCGCCGGACAAACGGTGGAAGAACCTGTACGAGGCGCACGAGCTGTATTGTGCGGGGCATCTGTTCGAGGCGGCCGTCGCGTATTACGAGGCGACGGGCAAGCGGCGGCTGCTCGACATCGCGTGCCGGTTTGCCGATCTGATCGACCGCACGTTCGGGCCCGGCGAGGGGCAGCTGCGCGGCTATTGCGGGCATCCCGAGATCGAGCTGGCGCTCGTGAGGCTGTACATCGCGACGGGGGAGGAGCGGTATCTCAGGCTCGCGCAATTTTTCGTGGATGAGCGCGGGAAGGAGCCGAACTACTTCATCGAGGAGTGGAAGCGGGGACGTCCGCCGATCTGGGGCTCGGGCCGGCCGAATCTCGAGTACAACCAGGCCCATCTGCCCGTGCGCGAGCAGACGGAGGCCGTCGGCCATTCGGTCCGCGCCGTCTACCTGTACAGCGCGATGGCCGATCTCGCCCGGCTGACCGGAGACGCTGGCCTGCGCGAGGCGTGCGAACGCCTCTGGCGCAACGCGACGGAAAAGCGGATGTACATCACGGGCGGCATCGGGTCGACGCATATCGGCGAGGCGTTCACGTTCGACTACGATCTGCCGAACGATCTCGCCTACGCGGAGACGTGCGCGTCGATCGGCCTCGTCTTCTGGGCGCGGCGGATGCTCCGGCTGGAGCCGCGGAGCGACTATGCCGACGTGATGGAACGGGCGCTGTACAACAACGTGCTCGCCGGCATGTCGCGGGACGGGAAGCATTTCTTCTACGTCAATCCGCTGGAGGTGTGGCCGGAGGCGAGCCTGAAGAATCCGGACCGCCGGCACGTGAAGCCGGTGCGTCAGAAATGGTTCGGCTGCTCGTGCTGCCCGCCGAACGTCGCGCGGCTGATCATGTCGCTCGATGATTACATCTATGACATCGACGGGGCGGCGGGCCGGGTGTACGTGCACCTGTACGTCGGAAGCGAGGCCCGGTTTTCGGCGGGCGGGCGCGAGGTGACGCTGCGTCAGCGCTCGGGGCTGCCGTGGGACGGCAGGGTGGAATTGGGGCTCTCCGTCGCCGGCGGAGGCCCCGTGCGGCTTGCGCTCGCGCTGCGCGTGCCGAATTGGTTCCAGAAGGGCGCGCCGGCCCTCAAGGTGAACGGAGAAGCCTGTTCGTACCGGATGGAACGGGGCTACGCGATCGTGGAGCGGGAGTGGGCGGACGGCGACCGCGTGGAATGGCTGCTGCCGATGGAGACGACGCTCGTCGGCGCGCGCCCGGAGATCCGGGCCAACGCCGGCAAGGCGGCGATCCAGCGCGGCCCGCTCGTCTACTGTGTCGAGGAGGCGGACAACGGCGCGCCGCTCGCGGCGCTGTCGCTGGCGGAGGAGCCTGCGCTGAGCGAGCGGTTTGAGCCCGGACTGCTGGGCGGCTGCGTCGTCATCGAGGGGAACGGCCGGGTGCCGGCCGGCGCGGATTGGCCGGACGACGCGCCGTACCGGCCGCTGGACAGGGCGACCCGGCCGATCCGGTTCCGCGCGATTCCCTATTTCCTGTGGGGGAACCGCGAACCCGGCGAGATGAGCGTGTGGATCCGGTATTAGACCGCCCGCTCCGCAAGCGCCGCCCGTCTGCGGGACGATGTTCCGCAGACGGGCGCTTTTTTATGCCCGCGCTTTATCGATTCTTTATTTTTATCTGGTACGCTTCAGTCATCGAACGACTCACAGGGATGAAGATGAGGGATGCAAACGATGGCTGAGCGTTATGTGCTGCAAACCGAAGGTCTGACCAAGCGGTATGGCAAAACCGCCGTCGTCGACCGCGTGTCGATCGGCGTGCGCGAAGGCACCGTCTACGGCCTGCTGGGGCCGAACGGCGCGGGCAAGACGACGCTGCTCCGGATGATCGCCGGACTCGGCAGGCCGGACGGCGGCCGCATCCTGTTCGACGGCAAGCCGTGGAGCCGGGAATGCCTCGGCAGGATCGGCGCGCTGATCGAGGCACCGGCCTTGTACGGCAACCTGACCGCGCGGGAAAATCTGAAGGTGCACGCCCTGATGCTGGGGCTTCCGGACAGCCGCATCGACGAAGCGCTGGAGACCGTGGGCCTGGCCGGCAGCGGACGGAAGCGCGCCGCGGCGTTCTCGCTCGGCATGAAGCAGCGGCTCGGGATCGCGATCGCGCTGCTCAAGCAGCCGCGGCTGCTCATTCTCGACGAGCCGACGAACGGGCTCGATCCATTGGGCATCCGGGAACTGCGCGCATTGATCCGCTCGTTTCCCGCGCGGGGCGTCACCGTGCTGGTGTCGAGCCACGGCCTCGCGGAAATCGGGCAGCTCGCCGACGACATCGGGATCATCCACGGCGGGAAACTGCTCCATCAGGGCCGGCTGGACCGGAACACCGACGTCGAGGCGCTGTTCATGGACGTGGTCCGCGCAAGCGGAAGGGAGGCGGATGCGAGATGATCCGGCTGATCGCGGCTGAACGCCTCAAGTACCGCCGCAGCTTTGCGAGAAGGCTCGCGCTCGGCGCACCGCTCTTCTTCGCGCTTTACGGCGCGGTGGTCCGCTTCCTGTTGCCGGAGGACGGGACGAACGAGGTCCGGGAAGTGCTGCTCGCCATGATTTTCAACTGGTGGACCGTGCTGTTCGTTCCGTTCGGGGTCGCGCTGCTCGGCGTTCTGGCGGAGAACCGGGAAAGGAAGGCGGGACGCTACCGCGGGCTGCTCGCCAACCCCGTCCATCCCGCAAAGCTTTGGCTGAGCAGGATTGTTGTGCTAGGCTATTATCAGTTCATGGCATCCGTCGTACTGATCGCGGTCGCGATCGCCGCCGCTGGGCTGATCCCGGCCGGCGGAGGCATCCCGCTTGCCGCCATCACCGAAGCGGGCCTGCTCGCGTGGCTGAGTTCATTTGGGCTTGCGCCGGTGCATCTCTACGCGGCGTTCCGGTTCGGAACGCTGCCGGCGCTTGCGCTCGGGACGGCGGGCATGATTGCCGGCGTTGTCGCGGCGCCCGAACCGTATTGGATCGCGGTGCCGTGGAGCTGGCCGATCCGGCTGATGGCGCCGGTCATCGGCGTTCACCCGAACGGCGTGATGCTGCCGCTTGACGATCCGCTGCGTGACGCGGCGGCCATCCCCGCCGGCATCCTGGCCTCGATGCTGTTCCTGGTCCTGACCTCCGCGCTGACCGCCGCGTTGTTCGCGCGCCGGGAGGTGCGCTGACCGTGGACGGATTGCGCGCGACGGGACGGGAACGAAACCTGGCCTTGATGCTCCGGCTGATGCGGGCGGATTGGCTGAAGACGCGCAGGACGCCGCTCCGCTTTGCCGTCCTGACCGCGCCGGCGGCGTATGCGCTGCTGATGCTTTTCTATTTCGCGAACCGGCGGATCACGCCGGAGCTGCCGCGGGAAATGGCTTCCGTCTTCTTCGAGGGCTGGACCGTGATGCTGCCGCTGGCCGTCGGCGTGCTGGCCGGGCTCCTGGCCCTGCAGGAGGAGCACGCCGGGAATTTCGCGGCCTGGCTCGGCGCTGCGCCCAGATCGGCCGTCTACGCTTCGCGACTGCTGTTCCTCGTGCTTCTTCACGCCGGGAGCGTGCTGTGCGCGGCGGCATGGTTCCTGGCCGGCATGCTGGTCCGGCCGGGCATGCCGGCTCCCGACGCGGGTGCGCTCTTCGCGGGCGCGCTCCTGGCCGCGGCCGGCTCGCTCCCGCTGATCGCGCTGCACCACTGGCTCGCCCTCGCCGCCGGCTGGGGAGCGAGCGCCGGCGTCGGCGGAGCGGGGCTGCTCGCCGCCGCGATCATCGGGGCGACCGTCGTCGGCGACCGCATCTGGCTGTATGTGCCATGGGCCTGGCCGGTGCGGCTGTCGCAGGTTCCGCTGGCGCCGGACCGGATGCCGGCCGCGCCGGAGAAGGGATTGCTCCTCTCGCTCATGCTGTTCGCCCTGACGGCCGCGGGCGGTTCCGTGTGGTTCCGCCGGTGGGAGGGGCGCCGCGGCGAAGATTGACGGCGAAGGAATGGAAGCGGGCAAAGGATTGAAAGCGGGCGGAAGGGATGAAGGCAGGCGGATGCATTTCGGGACCGGGGCCGGATGTGCCCGATCTTTCGGAAAGCCTGGCACAAAAGGACGGGATGACGGAATGGCCTGCATTTTGATCATCGATGACGAAGAAGATCTCGTCAGCCTGCTGCGGGAGGAGCTGGAGGCGAGGGGGCACGAGGTGCTCACGGCCGCCGACGGCGAGGAAGGCGTGAAGCTGGCCCGGAAACAGCCGGATCTCATCCTGCTCGACATCATGATGCCGCATCTGGACGGCTATGAAGTCTGCCGGGCGATCCGGGACGAGGTGATGTGTCCGATCCTGTTCCTGAGCGCGAAGCAGTCGGAAATGGACCGGATCACCGCGTTCAATCTCGGCGGGGACGATTACATTCCGAAGCCGTTCGGCCTGCGCGAGCTGATGGCGCGGATCGAGGCCAATTTGCGGCGGGAGCGGCGCGCCCGGGATCTGGGCGCAGGGAGGATGCGGTCGAAGCTCTGGTTCGGCCGTCTGTCGCTGGACCGGAAGGAGCGGTCCGTCGCGATCGGCGGCCGGCCGATCCCGCTCACCCGCCGGGAATACGACGTGCTGGAGCTGCTCGCCACGCACGCCGGGCAGGTGTTTTCGCGCGAGCAAATCTACGAGAAAATCTGGGGATACGATGCGGAAGGCGATTCCTCGACCGTCGTCGAGCACATCAAGAAGATCCGCGCCAAGCTGGCCGCCGTCGATCCGGAGACGGAGTACATCGCGACGGTGTGGGGAATCGGCTACAAATGGAACCAATGATGACGATTGACGCAAGGAGCGCGTCCACGTGAGCGACAGACCGCTGAAATCGCAAATCCGCCTCACGATCGCGCTGATCATCGCCTCGAGCCTGCTGGCGACAGCCGCGACGTATGCGGCGGGCATCCTGCTGTTCGATTATTTGTTGAACCGAAAAATTAACCCCGCAAATTATTATGAAACCCGCATACCGGTCATCGAGGCGTACATCCGGGAGCAGGGGGCGGCGCTGCTCGATCCGGACGCGCGGGAACGGCTGGAGCGGATCGTGCCGACGGAAGGGATGGATTATCAGGTGTACAATGCCGGCGGGGACCGGCTGTACGGTTCAACCGACGCGGCCTATCTCGATGCGCCGGAGGAGCTGATCCGCCGGCTCAACACGACCTTTGCGGCAAAGGGCAGGTTCGTCAGGGTCGTGCCGGTTCCGGACGGGGAGGCCGGGCTGGCCGGCGCCGTGCTGCTCGCCTATGATCTCAAGGTGTCGCCGGCATCTTCCGACGGCCGATACTGGATCGCGGCGTTGGCGGCCGGCATGGTTGCGGCGCCGTTCGTCTGGTTTCTGCTGGCGCTCCTGTTCTTCACGCGCAGGTTCGCCGCCCGCGTGAACCGGCCGCTGGCGATGCTGATGGAAGCGGCCAACCGGATTCGGGAGCGGGATCTCAACTTCGAACTGGATTACCGGGCCGACAACGAGCTCGGGCGGCTGGTCGCCGCCTTCAACGAAATGAAGGACGAGCTGAAGCGTTCCCTGTCCGCCCAGTGGCGGATGGAAGAGGAACGGCGCACCATGACCGAAGCGCTGGCGCACGATCTGAAGACGCCGCTCTCGCTCATCCTCGGATACGCCGAAGCGCTGCTCGACGATCCCGGCACGGAGCGGTCGCCGAAGCAGGCCCGGTATCTGTCCATCATCCGCGAGAATGCGGAGAAAAGCGCCTCCCTCGTGCGGCACATGCTGTATGTCTCCGAGCTCGAAAGTCCGGCGTTCCATCCCCGTCCCGTCGAGGTCCGGATGGGGCCGTTCCTGGAACGGAAGCTGTCCCACTACGAGCTGGAGGCGGAGAGGCGCGGCGTCCGCATCGAGGCGGAGATCCGGGGCGACGCCGGGTCGCCCCTCCGGTTCGATGCGGAAATGGCGGAGCGGATGCTGGACAACGTGATCACGAACAGTCTGGAGCATACGCCGCCCGGCGGGCGGATCCGGATCGCAGTCGACCTTCTCCCCGGCCGGGTCGCGTACGAAATTTGCAACACCGGGCCGCCGTTCGGCAAGCGGGATCTGGAGCGCATGTTCGACAAGTTCTATCGCGGCGGAGAGGGACGGAGCGGCAAGGGCGGCCACGCCGGGCTGGGCCTGTACATCGTCCGGCGGCTCGCGTTGAAAATGGGCGGCGATGTCCGGGCGTACAACGCCGCATCCGGGGAGGCGTGCGTCGCGTTTCACCACGCGGTCGGGCCGCCTGAGGGAATAGATGCGGATTGATCTCCAATCGGCTCCGGGCCAAGATTAATGGCGGGAGCCATATTGACCGCTTGCGATACGGCTGCATATGCATGTGACTTTCCATACCATGGTCGGAGAGGCGAAAATGAAACCCAATTGGATCGGAGACGCCGTCCTGCGAGCCGTTCCGGGGCTTGCGGGCGAGGGAATCGCCGCGGTCCGGGAGGCGAGGGGCGGCGACATCGGCGAATCCTGGTGCGTCGAGACGGAGCGGCGGAAGCTGTTCGTGAAGGTGCGGCGGGACATGACGGCCGATCTGTTCCGACGCGAGGCGGAGGGCCTGCGGCTGCTCGGGCGGGCGGAGGCGATCGCGGTGCCGGAGCCGCTCTATGCCGGGGAGATCCCGGGACGCGCGGGCGGCATGCTCGTGCTCGAGTGGATCGAGACCGGACCGGCCCGACCGGAGACGGTCGGGGCGCTCGGCGCCGGCCTCGCCGCGCTGCACCGCCGGACGAGCCCGGACGGGCGGTACGGGCTGCACGAGGACAATTACATCGGGCTGTTGCCGCAGGAGAACGGCTGGCTCGATTCCTGGATCGCCTTCTACCGCGACCGCCGGCTGATGCCGCTCGCGAGACTGGCGGAGGCGCGCGGCCTGCTGCCGAAGGGCCGATGGGAGTCGCTGCACCGGCTCATGGAGCGGCTGGACCGGTGGCTGCCGGACCGGCCCGCCGCGTCGCTGTTGCACGGCGACCTGTGGAGCGGCAACTGGCTGGCCGGCGCGGACGGGCGCCCCTGGCTGATCGATCCGGCGGTGTATTACGGCGACCGGGAGTGCGACCTGGCGTTCTCGGAGCTGTTCGGCGGCTTCCCCGCGCGGTTCTACGCCGCCTATCGCGAGGCGTATCCCGTCGATCCCGGATACGAGGAGCGCAAGCCGATCTATCAGCTGTACCATCTGCTCGTGCATCTCATTCTGTTCGGGGAAGTGTACGGCCCGTCCGTCGACCGGGTGCTGCGGCGGTATGCCGGGCATGCGTGATGGAACAGGGAATATCCGGCTGGAACCATCTTATCAAATGAATCCGAACCCGATTTCGCACGTACGTTATTTGTCGTCGACCTCCGGTAGCGCAAAAACCCCCGGGGGTCGACGACAAATGCAAACGACGGAACATGCGGCCGGGACAAGCGTTCTGTGATATACTGGAGGAGAAAGTCGTTATTTGCGGTTCATGTCGCGATGAACCAAAACCTTGATCGTTCGCGATTTTTGGGGTTTTGATCGTACCTATGAGGGATTGAAACTCACCAGCTGCCGAAAGACGTTTCCTGCAGGCCTGCGTTTTGATCGTACCTATGAGGGATTGAAACGTGGATGAAAACGACAGCTACGAACATCCGTACATGGTTTTGATCGTACCTATGAGGGATTGAAACTACGAGGATCGGAAATCTTCTGTATTGGTCGTTTCACGTTTTGATCGTACCTATGAGGGATTGAAACCGTCTTTCCACTCGGACTTACCACATAACCGCCACATTGTTTTGATCGTACCTATGAGGGATTGAAACGAAGCATCGGAATCGCATAGGTTTTGGGCAATCCGTTGTTTTGATCGTACCTATGAGGGATTGAAACCGGCCCTTGCGGTGGATGCGGCCCGGCACCACAACGTTTTGATCGTACCTATGAGGGATTGAAACCACCGAAGGAGGATCGGAACTGACCATGTTCCGCGGCGGTTTTGATCGTACCTATGAGGGATTGAAACATCGATCGGCAGCTGGAACCTCCGCGCAATAGCGAAGTTTTGATCGTACCTATGAGGGATTGAAACATAAAAAAATACTGAAGTTGTTGTAATCGCCAGGGCGTTTTGATCGTACCTATGAGGGATTGAAACGGCTTTAGGATCGGAGTGAAGCACAACACGATTTCCGTTTTGATCGTACCTATGAGGGATTGAAACTTCATACGGGTAGCCACCCTTTGCAGACTTCAACCGCACGGTTTTGATCGTACCTATGAGGGATTGAAACCTGAAAATTACACCGAGTACATTTACATGCCGCGGGACCGGTTTTGATCGTACCTATGAGGGATTGAAACCTGGATAATGATTTGAGCCACCGCGAGCAAAAAAAGAGTTTTGATCGTACCTATGAGGGATTGAAACGCAGGCCATGGACGAGCTGCACACCCGGGCATACCAGGTTTTGATCGTACCTATGAGGGATTGAAACACTTTTGTCGGAAACGTTTCGCGTTCGATGTCGTCAAGTTTTGATCGTACCTATGAGGGATTGAAACTCAATGGGAAGTTACAACATTTTTTACGCGATCCGGCGTTTTGATCGTACCTATGAGGGATTGAAACCTGAAATGCCGATGAGGTTTGGCGATGTATTTCAGGGTTTTGATCGTACCTATGAGGGATTGAAACTCCCAGGAAGAGCGCGCGGTGTATGAAATCATCGTGGTTTTGATCGTACCTATGAGGGATTGAAACTGCTCTTTGCGCCGCACCTCAGCGATCCGGTACGTCGTTTTGATCGTACCTATGAGGGATTGAAACCGCGCGGTTCGTGTTCGCGCGGGGCTGAGCCAGGAGGGTTTTGATCGTACCTATGAGGGATTGAAACTTCTGAATGGTACGAGCGCTATGTAAGGGGTGGATAAAGTTTTGATCGTACCTATGAGGGATTGAAACAGCGGGAAGATCATCCGTTCACCGTCAAGCTGGTACCGTTTTGATCGTACCTATGAGGGATTGAAACACCTGGGGCAATGCAGATGTCGCATGGAGTGATGCGGGTTTTGATCGTACCTATGAGGGATTGAAACCCCGTATTTTAAACCGGGGCCGTGTCTGATTGCAAGCGGTTTTGATCGTACCTATGAGGGATTGAAACTTTTTCAGACGCTTGGGCGGCGCCTCGGATCTCCCCGTTTTGATCGTACCTATCCCGAAAATTAAACCTAAATTTCGAAAGCCCATTGTTTCGGTAAAATCACGAGATGTTAGCGCATAACACCCTGTAAATAACAGGGAAGTTCCCAGCCAGACAACTCCCCGTCAGCGTTGAAAGGTATTCCTCCCCCCTCCCCCACCGCAAGGGGCTTTTGGTTTTCCATGTAAAATTGTGGGAATCTCTAACCTGACATGGTCGCCAGCCGCGCTTCGATTCGCTTCCACGCATGGCGGTATGGAAAGTCGTGAGCCAGTTTCAGGATGAGCTTCCTGCTGTGCCGAACGATCGTCGCCGCCCAATGGAAGAACTCCAGCCGAAACCTGGCGATCGTATAGCCCCAATGAACGGGTTCGCAATAGTCCCGCTTGAACCGCTCATAGAGGTTGTAAGCCAGCATTTTGATCAGCAAATCCAGCTCGTTGG
>NZ_LZRU01000016.1 GCF_002159085.1 Thermobacillus sp. ZCTH02-B1 | reverse complement strand
GCCAGGATCAAACTCTCCATAGAAGCTTGCGCGCTCCGGTTTCGTCACCCTCAGGGTCTTACCCTCAGGTCGACGGGCAACTCAAGCTCGTGTTCAGTTTTCAAAGAGCAATCTTCCTCAACCCGCCGCCCTTTCAGGCAGCGACTTTTATAATATATCACATCGCGCCAACCGGATGCAAGCGCCAATTTCCGGCATCTGCTCCGACCGGTCGTCATCAACCGGTCCGCTCCGTCAGGCGCGATTGATAATGTATCACACCCTATCGAACAAAGTCAATAGCCTGCCAGCGGTCGGAAACAAATTCCCGTTACTTTATTTAAATTCCCCGGGTCAAAACGGCCTGAAGACCGGCAATCAGCGCGATTCCCGGGACGCCGAGCGTCACGATGACCGCCGCGGTCACCGGATTGAGCGGAATGTGAACGCCCGATATCCAGTCGAGTTCGTTCACCCCGTAGATGACCAACGCGGCCAGCGCCATGTGCAGGGAAAACCTGGTCAGCCAGGCCCGGGTCATGCGCCTCCGCATCAGAACAACTAAGAGCGCCGCCGTTGATCCGGCCAGCATGATCGCGAATACCACCTTCATCCCGCGCCCGCCCCTTTCTCCCATTCGCTGCGCCAATGCACGTTCATTTTTTTCGCCTGGCGGAGCAGCATCTCGTACCGTTTCTCCGCCGCCTCGATCGCGTAGATCGCGTAGTCGATCTGGTCGAACCCCACCGCGTACTCGAAATGCCGGTGCGCGTTGACCCAGTCCCGATGCGCTTCGCGAATGTCGCGGATCAACGCCTGGGCCGCCCTCGACTCACGGTCCGCCTCCACCCGCATCGCGCGCTCCGCGTCCGGGGCGGTCCGATCCCGCCATCCGCCGACGGGACGGCGTCCGGAGAACGCCTCGCGGAACGCCGTCATTTTGTTCCGCAACCCCTGCCACAGGTTCAAGTCCATTGGCTCGTCCCTCCGTGCAACGCGAAAATTCGTCCGCGCTACCATACCTATAGCGGAAGGGACAAACTTAGAACCTCGCACCCGCCCGAACGGCAAAAAGCCGCGCCTGAACCGGCACGGCATGGCTCAAATCTCTCTTCGACCCTCCAACGCCTTCGACAGGGTGACCTCGTCCGCGTACTCCAGGTCGCCGCCGACCGGCAGCCCGTGCGCGATGCGCGTCACCTTGATGCCGAACGGCTTGACCAGGCGGGACAGATACATGGCCGTCGCTTCGCCTTCGATGTTCGGATTCGTCGCGAGGATCAGTTCCTTCACCCGGTCGTCGGTCAGACGTTTCAGCAGCTCGGCGATGCGGATGTCGTCCGGCCCGATGCCGTCCATCGGCGAGATGGCGCCCTGCAGCACATGGTACTGGCCGTCGTACTCCTTCGTCCGCTCCATCGCGACGAGATCCGTCGCCTCCTGGACGACGCAGATGACGGACGGATCGCGCGACTTGTCCTGGCAGATGCGGCAAGGATCCACGTCGGTGATGTTGCAACAGATGGAGCAGTAGTGCAGGTTGCGCTTGACGCTGACCAGCGCCTTGGCGAATTCGACGACGTCCTCCTCGCTCATGCGCAGCACATGGAAGGCAAGCCGCGTGGCGGTCTTCGGACCGATGCCCGGCAGCCGGGAGAAGGAATCGATCAGCTTCGCGATCGGTTCGGGATAGTACAAGGGCGGACGCTCCCCTGATCAGAACAGCCCCGGAATTTTCAGGCCGCCCGTGAATTTGGCCATATCCTGGCTCGCCAGCTCTTCGGCCTTGTTCAGCGCATCGTTCACGGCGGCGAGGACGAGGTCCTGGAGCATCTCGATGTCGTCCGGATCGACGGCTTCGGGTTTGATCGTGACGCCGAGAATCTTCTTGTGCCCGTTGGCCCGCACCGTCACGGCGCCGCCGCCGGCGGTGCCTTCGACCTCCTTCTTCCCGAGCTCCTCCTGGGCCTTGAGCATCTGCTCCTGCATTTTCTTCACTTGCCGCATCATCTGCTGCATGTTGTTCATGCTCGCCTACTCTCCTTTGTCCAATCATTGCTTCTCGTCGTCCACGACGACGACCAGATCTTCGCCGAACAGCTTCACCGCTTCTTCCACCCAGGGCGGCCGGCCGGCCGTATCGGCCGCCCGCTCGTCCTCGGGCTGAAGCTCCAGCGCCTCCGGCTGCCGCTCTTCGGTTCCGCCTTCCGCGGCCTGCTGCCATTCCTTCAGCATGACCGTCTGGAAGCGCATCGGCGCGCCAAACACTTCGGCCATCGCGCCCTCGATGATCTCCCGGTTGGCGGGCTTCTCCGTCGTCTGGCGATGCATCGTGTTCCGGAACGCGATCAGCACCCGGCCGTCCGCGGCGGACACCGGCTCGCCGTCAATGAGCCAGGCGTGGACCGAGATGCGGACATCCTTGACCCGCTGCAGCACCTCCGGCCAGCGCGCCTTCACCCGCCGCGCCTCCTCCGAATCGCGCGCCGCGACGTACGGCTCGAGCTTGACGCGGCCGAGGACCGGCGCGGCCGCGCCGCGCTGCGCGCCGAAGGCCCCGGCGGGACGGACGCCGGCCGCGCCCGCCCGCGATTCCCCCGGCCGGACGGGCGATGGCGACGCTTCACCGCCCGGGCCGCCGGAGCGCATGAGCTGCTCCAGGCGCTGTTCGAGCTGCTCGACGCGCCGCCGGAGCCGTTCCAGCTCCGCCGCTTCCGGCGCTGTTTCCCGCGGAGCGGATGCGCGAACCGGTTCGCCGTTCGGCGCGCCGCCGGCCGCTTCACCCTCGTCGGGCAGCGTGCAGATCTTGAGCAGCGCCACCTCGAACATCGTCTGCGGCTGCGCGGCGAAGCGCATGTCGTTCTGGTACCGGTTCAGGATGTCGATCATCCGGAACAGACGCTCCGCGGCGAAGCCCTCCGCCGTGCGCCGGAACCGTTCGGCGTTGACGATCCGTCCCGTGGCGGACGTGTTGTCCGGCGCCAGCTTCAGCAGCAGGAGGTCGCGGAAGAAAACGATCAGGTCTTCCATGCATTTGTCGGCGCTCTTGCCCGCCGCTGACAGCGCTTCCGCGACGTGCATGACCGCCGCGGCGTCCCTCCGCAGCACGGCCTCCGCCAGTTCCTCGAAGCGCTCCGTCGGAATGCCGCCCGTCACATCGACCGCGGCGTCCAGCGTGATGCGCCGGTCGGTGAACGCCGCGGCCTGCTCCAGCAGGCCGATCGCGTCACGCATGCCGCCCTCCGAGAGGCGGGCGATGTACGCGAGCGCGTCGTCCTCCGCTTCGATGCCCTCCTCCTCGCAGATCCGCCGGAGTCGGGCCACCTGCTCCTCGAGCTTTACGGGCCGGAAATCGAACCGCTGGCAACGGGATACGATCGTCGCGGGAAGCTTGTGCGGTTCGGTCGTTGCCAGGATGAAGATCACGTGCCCGGGCGGCTCCTCCAGCGTCTTGAGCAGGGCGTTGAACGCTTCGGAGGTGAGCATGTGCACTTCGTCGATGATGTAGACTTTGTACCGGACTTCCGTCGGTGCGTAGCGCACCTTGTCGCGGATGTCGCGGATTTCGTCGATGCCGCGGTTGGAGGCCGCGTCGATCTCGATCACGTCGAGCACCGTGCCGGCGGTGATCCCCTCGCAGGCCGCGCAGGCGTTGCACGGCTCGGGCGCCGGCCCGCGCTCGCAGTTGACGGCCTTCGCCATGATCTTGGCCGCGCTGGTCTTGCCCGTTCCGCGCGGACCGCTGAACAGATACGCATGCGCGATCCGATTCTCCCGGATCGCGTTGCGGAGCGTCTGGATGACGTGCTGCTGGCCGACCATGTCCTGGAACGTCTGCGGACGCCAGGCGCGGTACAAGGCGATATGGGACAACGCGGACCGTTCCTTTCCGTCACGGCGGCCGATCTGGCCGCATGATGCTTTATTATACACCATACACCAATCGCACGGCGAGAGAAACGACGATCCCGCCGGCCGAGACACGACAAAAGCCGCCCCGGACAAGCCGGGACGGCTGCATATGCTTGGTAGGACCGTGCACCTGCCTCCGATCGTTGCGTTCCAGGCGGCATTCCCCTTTCCCGCTCGGGCCAGGCGCTCCCCCGGCACATGGACTTGCCCGCTTATGGCTGCTTCCTTCCGGACCTGACCAGGTTCACGGGTGTCCATTGCGGAGGACCCGGCCGTCCACGCGGTTCCGGGGCGCCTGCCCTGCAGCGCAAGACCTCGGGCAGGAATTCGACCTCGCTGCAGCGGATTGCGAGTTACAGGGCACCGCTACCTCCCCGTCTAGCACGGTACAGATAAGTATAGCCGATCCGCACGCCGATCGCAACCGGGCATCGTTGTCAAAAAGGCGCCCGATCCGCTCAATCCCGGTCGGCGCTGACCGTCACCCGGTAACGCGGGAAATTTTCCTTCAGAATCGCCTCCGCCTGCGCTGCGAGCCGCTGCGCCTCCTCCGGGCTCAGCGACCGGTCGATGTCGAGATGGACGCGCATATGGGAGCCGCCCGTCCGCGTGATCCGGATATGCCGGATGCCCTTCAACCCGCTCAGAAGCTCGGCCGCGAACGCGTTGTCCCGACGGTAGCTCCAGGCCGTGCCGGTGATCGGAAGATGCGGATTCGACCGGCTGAGCCCCATGTAGCCGTCGTTGCCGTATCCGTCCCGCGCGGTGCGGTCCGCCCCGCATCCGGCCGCCGCCAACGCCGCGGCCAGCAGGACGCCGGCGAGCGCGATGCGCAGCCGCCCGTGTCGCATGCCGATCAACATGAAGAAACCTCCCTTCGCCTTTAGGATGGCTGGGGGAGGTTCGGGTATGCATCCGGTCAGATGCCGTATTTCTTCTTGAAACGGTCCACGCGGCCACCGGAATCGACGAACTTCTGCTTGCCCGTGAACAGGGGATGGCAGTTCGAGCAGATTTCGACGCGGAGATTCGGCTTCACCGAACCGGTCTCGAACGTGTTGCCGCACGCGCAGGTCACCGTCGTGATGTGATATGGCGGATGAATGTCCGGTTTCATCTCGTTCACCTCTTTCGCGCCCTGTGCCCATGAAATGCGGGCCAGAGTTTATTGACACACATGAAGTGATTATAACACGCCGGCTTGCCCCGGTGCAACGGCTTCATTCGGAACGGCGCGGCACCCGGCCCGCTTTCCGGATGGAGGCCGGCGCCGGAATCACCGGATCAGCCGGATGCCTTCCGCCTGCGGAACCCTTCGGGCGGCACGTGCGTGTAATTGCCGATGCGGACGTCGGGCAGTTCCTCCCGGAAAATCTCGATCATCCGCTTCATGCCGAAGATTTCGCCCCGCGCGGGCGGAATCAGCTCCAGGTAACTCTCCGGATCGATGTTCAGATTGCGCAGTTGAATGAGCTTGAGCCCGGTCCGCTTCGCAAAATCGATCATCGCCTCGATCTCTTCCTCGCGGTCCGACACGCCGGGGAAGACCAGATAATTGATCGAGGTGTAGACGCCGCGGTCCGCCGCGTACCGGAGCGACTTCTCCACGTTCCGGAGCGTGTAGCCGCGCGGCCGGTAATAGGCGTTGTAATGCTCCTCGATCGCGCTGATCGTGCTGACGCGCATGAGATCGAGCCCGGCGTCGACGATCGCCCGGATGTGATCGGTCAGACCGGCGTTCGTATTGATGTTGATGTAGCCGAGATTCGTCTGCTCCCGCACCCGGCGGATCGCGTCGACGATCAGCTTCACCTGGGTCGACGGCTCGCCCTCGCAGCCCTGGCCGAAGCTGATGATCGCGTCCGGCGTCTTCAAATGCTCGAGCATGATCTCGACGAGCTCGTCCACCGTCGGCCGGAAGTTCATGCGCGTCTGCGGCGCGGGGAAGCCGCTGTCATCCGGCTGTTCGGAAATGCAGCCGAAGCAGCCCGCGTTGCAGCCGCTGGACACCGGGACGGCTCCCTCCCAGCGCTGCAGGAACGTGTTCGACGCCGTCAGGCATTCGTAGCCGAGCGCGCAATGGGAGAGGTGCCGGTAGACCCGGTTCTCCGGGTATTTTGCGAGCAGCGCCTCGACGCCCTTCTTCAGCTTGCGGCGGTCGCAGTTCAGCGGGTTCCACGGCTCCGGATCGTCGGTTTGCTGCGCGGCCACGTGGAAGCCGCCGTCCTTCCAGACGACCGCCGTATACCCGAAGAGCGGCAGCTTCCGGCTCCGGTCCGTCTTGACGTAGGCGGGAATCGCGAGCCGCGTATACCCCTGCGGCAGCAGGGCGCCGACCGCCTGAACGTCTTCCGGATAGGCGCACATTTCGCCCGTGTCGGGATCGATGCCGATCGGTCGCGTGTGCGGCAGGCTGACCAGCGTCGCTCCCTCGGGCAGCGGAATCAATTCGTCTTCCATCAGTTCGATGATCAGGTCGGCGGTGCGGCCGAGCCCGCCCCAGCCGGGCGCGTCATAGACGCGTCCCCTGGCGTCGGCGTACACCAGGTTCATGCTTTGCATCCCACCTTCCGTCTTGCGCCGTCGGCCATGCCCGGCGGCGGATCAGGACGTCGAGCGTACGCTCCGCCGCGCGGAACTCCCGCTTCCGGATCCGGTCACGCCGCCGTCCGAGGCCAGCTTCTGGATGACCCCGATGAATTCCGCGTTCGTCTTCGTCTCCGCCATCTTGCGCAGGAACTGTTCGACGAATTCGGGAGTGTCGTTCATCATTTTGCGGATCGCCCAGGCGCACTCCAGCTCTTCCTTCGAGAGCAGCATTTCCTCGCGGCGCGTGCCGGAACGGCGAATGTCCAGCGCCGGGAAAATGCGCCGCTCCGCGAGCCGGCGGTCCAGCACGAGCTCCATGTTGCCCGTGCCCTTGAACTCCTCGTAAATGATGTCGTCCATCCGCGAACCCGTGTCGATCAACGCCGTCGCGAGAATCGTCAGGCTTCCGCCCTCTTCGACGTTGCGCGCCGCTCCGAAGAACCGCTTCGGCCGATGGAACGATGCCGGATCGATCCCGCCGGAGAGCGTCCGTCCCGACGGCGGCACGACGAGGTTGTACGCGCGCGCCAGCCGCGTGATGCTGTCCAGCAGGATCACGACATCCCGCTTGTGCTCGACCAGCCGCTGCGCCCGCTCCAGCACCAGCTCCGCCACCTTGATGTGGTGCTCCGGCAGTTCGTCGAACGTCGACGCGATGACCTCGGCCTTCACCGACCGCTGCATGTCGGTCACTTCCTCCGGCCGCTCGTCAATCAGCAGCACGAACAGTTCGATATCCGGGTAATTCGTCGAGATGCTGTTGGCGATCTCCTTCAGGAGCAGCGTCTTGCCCGCCTTCGGGGGCGCGACGATCAGGCCGCGCTGGCCGAGCCCGACCGGTGCGAGCAGATCCATGATGCGGGTCGACAGTTTGTCGGGGGTGGTCTCCAGAACGAGCTTCTTCTGCGGATAGAGGGGAGTCAGGGCGGGGAAGTGGAGCCGCTCCGCGGCCGCTTCCGGACTCTCGCCGTTGACTGCGTTGACCTGCAGCAATCCGAAATACCGTTCGTTCTCCTTCGGCGCCCGGCACTTGCCGGATACGAGGTCGCCGGTCCGCAGGTCGAATTTCCGGATCTGCGACGCCGATATGTAGATGTCGTCCTTGCTCGGCATGAACAGCGGCCTCAGGAACCCGTATCCGTCCGGCATCACGTCCAGGACGCCTTCCATGAACATGAGGCCGCTCCGCTCGGCCTGGGCGCGCAGGATCGCGAAGATCAGTTCCTTCTTCCGCATCTGGCCGTAGTTCGGAATCTGGTATTCCTTCGCCAGCTTGTACAGTTCCGTCAATTTCATCTCTTCGAGATCGGAAATTTGCAGATCGGTCATCATTTCACCCCTCCGTCATCCGGATTTCCGTTTCACGCCATTTCATGATTGCCATTTCATGATTGCCATTTCATGATTGCCATGATTGCCGTTTCATGACGGCCTTTGCTCATTATTGCCGGCCAAACCGTTTTTTCTTCGCGGCCGGGTTCCGGGCGCGATTCGGGCTCCCCGGCACGCGAAACACGGGCATCGCGCGGAAGATGCGCCCGGCGAACTGGGCAAATTCGGAGAACATCGTCCGTACGGCCGCCCCGGCATCAGGACGGCAAGCAGCGGATCCCGGCCGCAAAGGCATGCGGTCGGCCGTAACGGCGATTGGGCTGGGTGCTGTCAGCTGAATCAGGAACATCTGGGATCGGGATGGTGCGAGATTCGGGATTGCGTAAACAGGAATGGCATGGAGGGGGAATCTATCGCGAAATCCGCCTGCGGCGCTATCCCTGCGCTGTCCCAGCGCCGTCCCTGCAGCAGGCGGCCCGGACGCGCGCCTCAGCCGCGATCGGGCTCGCGCCACACGTCGGCGCCCAGCTTGCGCAGATTCTCTACAAGTTGATCATACCCGCGATCGATATATTCGACACCCGAAATTTCCGTGACGCCTTCCTCGACCGTAAGCGCCGCCACGACGAGCGCCGCGCCCGCCCGGAGATCGGACGCGCGGACCCTGGCGCTGTTCAGCCTGCTTCGCTCGATGATCGCCGACCGGCCTTCCACGCGGATCTTCGCGCCCATGCGGACGAGCTCCGGCACATGCTTGAACCGGTTGCTGTACACGTAATCGGTCAGGACGCTGACTCCCTCGGCCTGGGTGAGCAGGCTCGTCATCGGCGATTGCATGTCCGTCGCGAATCCCGGATAGACGAGCGCCTTGACGTCGACGGCGGAATAGACGGGCTGGCCGACGACGCGGATCGATTCGTCCATTTCGTAGACGTGGACGCCCATCTCCTGCAGCTTCGCGGTCACGGCCTCGAGATGCTTCGGAATGACGTTGTCGACGACGACGTCGCCGCGCGTCGCGGCGGCCATGATCATGTACGTGCCCGCCTGGATCCGGTCGGGGATGATCGAGTGCCGGCAGCCGTGCAGCCGGTCCACGCCCTCGATGCGGATCGTCTCGGTGCCCGCGCCCTTGATGCGGGCGCCCATCGAGTTGAGCAGCGTCGCGACGTCGATGATCTCCGGCTCCTTCGCCGCGTTCTCGATGATCGTGAGCCCTTCGGCGCGGGAAGCCGCGAGCATGATGTTGATCGTCGCGCCGACGCTGACGACGTCCAGGTAGATCTTGGCGCCCCGCAGCTTCTTCGCCTGCAGCCGGATCGCGCCGTGTTCGTTCGTGACGGTGGCACCGAGCGCCTCGAAACCCTTTATATGCTGGTCGATCGGGCGGGGTTCGAAGTTGCAGCCGCCGGGAAGTCCGATGACGGCTTCGCCGAAACGGCCGAGCAGCGCGCCCATCAGATAATAGGAGGCGCGCAGCAGCTTCACCTTGCCGTTCGGCATCGGCTTGGGCTCCATGCGGGTCGGATCGATGATCATCGAATCCCCGACCCGCGTCACCCTGGCGCCCAGCTCTTCCAGAATTTCCGTATAGACGGCCACATCGCTGAGCCGCGGCAGGTTGTCCAGTCTGACTTCGCCGTCAGCCAGAATGGACGCCGGCAGCAGCGCCACAGCGCTGTTCTTCGCGCCGCTGATCGTCACCGTTCCGCGCAGCGGGCGGCCGCCGCGGACCATCAGTTTCTCCATGTCTCCCCATATCCTCCCGATGGCGCTGTTGACCGTCATGCGGACGGATGAACAGGGAACCGCCGGCCGGTCGCGGCGGTTCCCGCATGGTCACGCTGGATCAAGCCTGATTGCTGCTGCCGAACAGGCGGATCTTCTCGGCCACGACTTCGATCATCGCCTCGCGGGCGGGGCCGAGGTATTTGCGCGGATCGTAGACCTTGTCGTCCTTGCCGAGGATCTCGCGGATCTTGTTCGTGCAGGCGACCTGGTTCTCCGTGTTGACGTTGATCTTGCCGACGCCGCAGCGGATCGCTTCCCGGATCGCGTCGTCCGGAACGCCCGAGCCGCCGTGCAGCACGATCGGCACCGGAATCTTCTCCGCGACTTCGCGGATGATGTCGAAGCGGATCTTCGGCTCGCCCTTGTACAGGCCGTGCGCCGTGCCGACCGCGATCGCGAGCGCGTCAACGCCCGTCTCCTCCCAGAATCGGATCGCTTCCTCCGGTTTCGCGAGCATCGCATCGGCCTCATCCACGCTGATGTCGTCCTCGGTGCCGCCGATCGTGCCGAGCTCGCCCTCGACGGACACGCCCATCGCGTGCGCGACCTTCACGATCTCCTTCGTCAGGCGGACGTTCTCTTCGAACGGATAATGGGAACCGTCGAACATGATCGACGTGAAGCCGGCGCGGATGCATTGCATCGCGATTTCGAAGCTGCTGCCGTGGTCAAGATGCAGCGCGATCGGCAGCCCCGACTTCTTCGCCGCGGCTTCCGCCAGCGCGACGGTGAACTCGATGCCCATGTATTTCAGCGCGCCTTCGCTGACGCCGAAGATGAGCGGCGACCGCTCGCGGATCCCCGCTTCGACGATCGCCTGGGTGAACTCCAGGTTGTTGATGTTGAATTGGCCGACGGCAAATTGGTTTGCCTTCGCCTTCGGCAGAAATTCGTTCATGGACACCAGTGGCATGGATTTCGTTCCTCCCGCGTTCATAGTGCGCTTGTGTGGTTCAAGCCGTGCAGACTTGTCATACTGAGACATTATACCACAATGCTTCACGATGTGGTATTTCGCCCGTCTCTTTTCCGGCAGAAAAAAGGATCCCGCTTTCGGGATCCGACCGCTTATCCGGAGCGCGCCTCACTGCCCCTGAGCTGCATGTTCACGACCGTCCGCATCTCGTCGATGTCGAACGGCTTCGTGAAGTGCATCAGCGCTCCGAGCTCCGTCGCTTCCTTGATCATGTCCAGCTCGCCGTACGCCGTCATCATGATGACCTTGATGTCGCGGTTGATCTCCTTGACGCGCTTCAGGATTTCCAGGCCGTCCATGCCCGGGATCTTCATGTCGAGCAACACGAGATCCGGGGATTCGTTCTTGACGATCTCCAGCGCCATTTTGCCGTTGGATGCCTGAAACGTCTGATACCCTTCGCTGCTGAACACTTCCATGAGCAGCACGCGGATGCCGTTCTGGTCATCCACGATGAGCACCTTCTTGTCAGCCAACGAACCGATCCCCCCTCCGGAATGCCGGTTCCGGCGCCGATCGCGGGCCAGGCTCCGTTCGGGCCGAAGGACAAGCATTTCCGAAAGGGAGGTATTCGATGCCGCTTTCCCAATTTCCTTCATCTATTGGCAAAAAGTATCACGGGCGGTTGCATGATGCCGCGTGCCGGATCGCCGCGTTCACGAATTCGCGGAACAGCGCATGCGGCCGGTTCGGCCGCGACGTGAATTCCGGATGGAACTGGACGGCCAGGAACCACGGATGATCGGGCAGCTCGATCATCTCGACCAGGCGTCCGTCGGGCGACGTGCCCGACACGCGCAACCCGGCCGCTTCGATCTGCTCGCGGTATTCGTTGTTGAATTCGTAGCGGTGGCGGTGGCGTTCGTAGATCAGTTCATCGCCGTACGCCCGCGCCGCCAGCGTGCCGGGAACGATTTTGCACGGATACAGCCCGAGCCGCATCGTGCCGCCGAGGTCCTCGATGTCCTTCTGCTCCGGCAGGAGGTCGATGACCGGATGCGGCGTGGACGGATCGATCTCCGAGCTGTTCGCGCCGGCAAGGCCCATGACGTTCCGCGCGAACTCGATGACGGCCATCTGCATGCCGAGGCAGATGCCGAAGAACGGCACACGCTTCTCCCGCGCCCAGCGGATCGCGGTGATCTTCCCTTCGATGCCGCGGTCGCCGAACCCGCCCGGCACGAGCACGCCGTGCACGCCGGCAAGCAGCTCGTCCACATTGTCGGGCGTCACGTCCTCGGCGCTCACCCAGCGGATCTTCACCTCGCGCTCCGCGTCGATGCCGGCGTGGCCGAGCGCCTCCACGATGCTGAGGTAAGCGTCGTGCAGCGCGACATACTTCCCGACGATCGCGATCTCGACCGATCCGGTGATCGATTGGATGCGGCGCACCAAGTTCTCCCATTCGGTCATGTCGGGCTCCGGCACATTCAGCTTCAGGTGGCTGACGACGATGTCGTCGAGCCCTTCCTTCCGGAGGTTGAGCGGAATCTCGTACAGATTCGACGCGTCGCGGCACTCGATGACCGCCTTCTGGTCGACGTCGCAGAACTGCGCGATCTTGCGCTTCAGGTCCTCGCCCATCGGATATTCCGTCCGGCAGACGATGACGTTCGGCTGGATGCCGATGCTCCGGAGTTCCTTCACGCTGTGCTGCGTCGGCTTCGTCTTCACTTCGCCGGCCGCCTTGATGTACGGGATGAGCGTGACGTGGATGTACATGACGTTGTCACGGCCGACATCGCCCTTGATCTGGCGGATCGCCTCGAGGAACGGCAGGCTCTCGATGTCGCCGACCGTGCCGCCGATCTCGGTAATGACGACGTCCGAACCCGCTTCCCGGCCCGCGCGGAAGACGCGCTCCTTGATCTCGTTCGTGATGTGCGGAATGACCTGCACGGTGGCGCCCAGAAACTCGCCGCGCCGTTCCTTCGAAATGACGGTGGAGTAGATTTTACCCGTGGTCACGTTGCTGTTTTTCGTGAGGTTGATGTCGATGAATCGTTCATAATGACCGAGGTCGAGGTCGGTCTCCGCGCCGTCGTCGGTCACGAACACCTCCCCGTGCTGATAGGGGCTCATGGTCCCGGGGTCGACGTTGATATAGGGGTCGAACTTCTGGATCGTCACCTTCAGCCCGCGGTTCTTCAGCAGCCGGCCGAGCGACGCCGCGGTGATTCCCTTGCCGAGCGATGACACGACGCCGCCGGTTACGAAAATGTACTTCGTCACGTGCAAATGCCCTCCAGATCCGTTGGTGAAAAACAAAAAAAGTGACACCCGCTCAGCGGGGCACTTTCCGTTCGTTTGCCAGGTATAGAGCAAAGGTGTTGCCCGAGCTATAGTTTACCCGCGCGCCGTCGCCCGTGTCAAGAGAGACGGTCCGCCGCCCGGACCCGCAGGGCCGCTCCCGCATCGGCCGACGGACGCGCGCAGGTACGGTTCCGGGCGCGCCCCGGATGCCGGGGCGCACCGGCGCCGCCGGCGCCGGGCCGGACCGCTGATCACCGATCCTCTTCTTCCTCTTCCTCCATCTCCTCGGCCTCTTCGTCCTCGAAATCCTCCTCGACCGCTTCCGGCGGCAGATCCTCGTCGTCGAGCACGACCGGCTCGTCCAGCTCGTCGTCGAGCGGGACTTCATCGTCCACGTCGACGTCCACATCCTCGTCGGACCCGCCGAACAGCACGTCGCCGTCCTCGTCGTAGAGGCCGTACTCCTCCTCGTCCGTGACGTATGCTTCTTCCTCTTCGCCGTACAGATCCTCTTCCTCTTCGTCGTCGTCGTTGATGATGCGCGGACGCGACGTGCCGAGGGACGGATCTTCGCTCCGATCGACCGGATACCACCGCTTCAGGCCCCAGACGTTGTTGCCGACGCAGGCGAACCGGCCGTCGATGTTGATCTCCGTATAGATCTGCGCGATGACGTCGTTGATCTGCTCGTCGGTCAAGCCGCGGACCCGGCCGACCTCGCGGATCAGATCCCGGTAGTACATCGGCTCGTTGGCCGCCTTCAGAATCTCGAACGCCAGATCGACCATCGGCATTTCTTCAATCCGTTCAGGATCGAGCTTCAATCGGATCTCGCCGCTCATCGAACACATCCTCTCGCGCAAACTGCTTCCACCTGCATGGGTACAGGATAGATCTACCCGTTGTCAACCTATAGTAAACCCTATTTCGGGGCAAAAAGCAAGGAGCCGGGGCCGCGGGACAACCGCCGGAGCGGCCCAATTCGGGCGGGCGGGACAGAAGCTCATGCCGCCGTTCACGGGCCCTCATAGTATAAGTCCAGCATGTTTCCACCGGGAGGTATGCGCCGATGGACCATAGCCCGGTGCTCCGATGGCTGGAGGAAAGGGCGCTTCCCGCCCCGGGCTCCGGCGGCATCCGCTGCATGCTCCGGTTCCGCAGCGCGGCCGATTTCCGCCGCTTCGCCCGCGAGTGGAGGGAACGACATCCTCCCGGGCGGCAAGCGTCCGCCGCCGTTCGTCTCCTCCCGCTCGTCCACGGCGTCAGCTTCACGCTCCCGGCGGGCCGGCCGATCGGGTCGCCGTGGGCGGGGTGCGCCATCGAACCGGACGTCCGCGCCCGGGTCCACGGCACCGTGCGCAGCGTGCCGGCCGTCGAACAGGGCATCCCGTGGGGCGTGCGGCAGATCCGCGCGCCGCAGGCCTGGCGGCTGACTACCGGCCACAACATCAAGGTCGGCGTCATCGACACCGGCATCGATTTCGGCCACCCCGATCTGCGCCACTCCGTCTCGCGGGGCATCAACCTGCTGGCGCGCAGCATGCTGCCGCATGACGACAACGGCCACGGGACGCACATCGCCGGCACGATCGCGGCCGCGAACCAGCTCTACGGCATGGTCGGCGTCGCTCCCCGCGCGGTCATCCACCCGGTAAAGGCGTTCGACCACAACGGCTCGGCCTACGTCTCCGACATCATCCTCGGCATCGAATGGTGCATCCGCAACCGGATGGACATCATCAACATGAGCTTCGGCATGAAGACGCGCAGCCGGGCGCTGCTCGCCGCCGTGCAGAACGCGCGGCGTTCCGGCATCGTCGTCGTCGCTTCCTCCGGCAACGACGCGAAGCGCAAGTCGATCGACTATCCCGCCCGCTTCCCGCAGACCGTATCCGTGGGCGCGACGACGCGGATGCGGCGGATCGCGCCGTTCAGCAACCGGGGCAGCCTGATCGACATCTACGCGCCGGGGGACAAGATCGTCTCCGCCTGGCTCAGGGGAAAATACAACGAAATGAGCGGCACGTCGATGGCCACCTCCCACGTCAGCGGCGCGATCGCCCTGCTGCTCGCCTACCGGCCGGGGCTCGGCCCGGCCGAGATCAAGGAAATTTTGCGCCGTTCGACGCAGCCGCTGCGCGGCCGGAACGCGCCGAAAGGCGCCGGCGAGATCGACGTGCTGCGCATGCTGGCGGCCGCCGACCGGCTGTGAGGGCCGCGGCATCCGACCGGACTCGCCGCTCCGGCCCCCGGCCGGATGCCCAAGGCGTTACATCCGCTCCGGCGCCGTCACGCCGATCAGCCGCAGCACGTTCGCGATGACGATCCGGACGGCGGCGAGCAGCGCGAGCCTTGCGGCGGTCTGCTCCCGGTCATCCGTGATGACGCGCTCCGCCTTGTAGTAGCTGTGGAAGATCGTAGCCAGCTCGTACACGTAGCGGACCAGCCGGTGCGGGGCGCGGGCTTCGGCCGCGTCCGCGACCTCCTGCGGCAGCTCGCCCATCTTGCGCATCAGATCGAATTCCGCTTCGACGGTGAGCCGGGTCAGATCCGCCTTGCCGTGGTCGATCTCGATCCCCTGCTCCTCCGCCTGGCGGAAGATGCTGCAAATCCGCGCATGGGCGTACTGCACATAGTAGACCGGGTTGTCGTTCGACGTGGAGACGGCGAGGTCCATGTCGAAGTCGAGATGCGAATCCATGCTGCGCATCGTGAAGAAATAGCGGATCGCGTCGACGCCGACCTCGTCCATGAGCTCCTCCATCGTCACGGCCTGGCCGGTCCGCTTCGACATCTTCACCTTCTCGCCGTTCCGGTAGAGGCTGACCATCTGGGCGATCAGCACGACCAGTTTGTCCGGATCGTGGCCGAGGGCGGCCATCGCGGCCTTCAGCCGCGGGATGTACCCGTGGTGGTCGGCGCCCCAGATGTTGATCAGGAGATCGTAGCCGCGGCGGTATTTGTCCCGGTGGTAGGCGATGTCCGGCGTCAGGTACGTGTAGGAGCCGTCCTGCTTGACGAGGACGCGGTCCTTGTCGTCGCCGAAGGCGGTCGACCGGAGCCAGACCGCGCCGTCCTGCTCATACACCATGCCCCGCTCCCGAAGCGCCTCGACCGCGGCCTCCACCTGGCCGGTCTCGTACAGCGACGTCTCGCTGAACCAGTTGTCGAACCGGACGCGGAACCGCTCGAGGTCGCGCCGGATTTTCTCCATCTCGCGCCGCAGGCCGTATTCGCGGAAGAAGCGCAGCCGCTCGTCGTCCGGCAGCGAGAGCAGCCGGTCGCCCTCCCGCTCGACGAGCTCCTTCGCAAACTCGATGATGTCGTCGCCGTAATAGCCGTCCTCGGGCATCTCCGCCTCGAGGCCGAGCTGCTGGCGGTAACGCGCCTCGATCGACTTCGCGAGGTTCGTCACCTGCGCGCCCGCGTCGTTGATGTAGTACTCGCGCGTCACGTCGTAGCCGGCGAAGTCGAGCAGGTTGCACAGCGCGTCGCCGACCGCCGCGCCGCGCGCGTGGCCGAGATGGAGCGAGCCGGTCGGGTTCGCGCTGACGAACTCGACCTGCACCTTGCGGCCGCCGCCGACGTTCACCCGGCCGTAGTGCTCGCCCGCGCGCAGCACCTCGCCGATGACCGGATAGAGGTAGCTCTTGTCCAGGCGGAAGTTGATGAATCCGGGGCCCGCGATCTCCGCCGTGCGGATCATCGCGGCGTTCCGGTCCAGATGTTCGAGGATCGCCTCCGCGATCTGGCGCGGATTCCGCTTCGCCAGCCGCGTCAACTGCATTGCCGCGTTCGTCGCGAGGTCGCCGTGCGCCTTGTCCTTCGGCACCTCGACGACGAACGGGGGCAGCTCGTCCCGCGAGTAGACGAGTCCCGCCGCAACCGCCGCGTCCGCGATCGCGTCCTTCACGCGCTGATGGATGCGTTCGAGCACATGGTCACTCATCGTGCGTGTCCTCCCGTATCACCAGATTGATGACGAATTCTCCCGCGTCGGCGCCGCCCGCTTCGAGCCGGTACGCCCAGCTCCACGCCATCGGCAGGCCGGGGCCGTCCGCGCGGGCCTGGATCCGGTGCGTCCGCATCCGGAGGTCGAACCGACCGAGCGGCGTCCGGAAATAGCCGCCGGTCACCGCGCCGGGATCGAACGTCTGGGCGCTCTCGATCTCGCCCGTGCGGACAAGCCGCAGCGTCCGGCCGTCCCAGCGCAGAAGCGAGCGGGTCCGGCCGCCTTCCTCCTCGTAGCGGAGGAACAGCGCGCCGTCCCTCGCGTAGAGCCGGCCGGCCAGCACCGACCGCGCGGCCTCGCCGCCGTCCTGACGGCTCTCGAGTTCGATTCTGACGCCGATTCCCTCCGCGGGAATCGCCATCTGCTCCATCGATCCCGCACCTCCGCACCGCACGCACGGGGTCCATCATCACAAAACCCCCGTCCCCTGACCGGGACGGAGGTTCATCCGCACAGTCCATTCACTGCGGTGTTGCGAACCACAGATTTCTACCATTATACTGTGCGAGACGCCCGGCGCGCAAGAGACGGGAAGGGATATCCATTGACCGCCGGGCATACTGGTAGTACAATAACCATAACCAAGTTGATAGGTCGGATTTATGGCGGCCACACCCAGATCAACGGCAAAGAAGGGAAGCAACATGTCATCACACGTCATCGACATGATCATGCTGCGCAACGTGTTCGGCACGCCCGAGATGCGCGCCGTCTGGTCGGACGAGAACCGGCTGCAGAAGCAGCTCGACGTCGAGGCGGCGCTCGCGCTGGCCGAAGCGGAGCTCGGCCTGATCCCGGAAGAAGCCGCGAAGGTGATCGCGGAGAAGGCGCGGGCGGAGCTGATCGATCTCGGGGCGATCGCGGAGGAGGTGCAGAAGGCGAAGCATTCGTTGATGCCGACGATCCGGGCGCTGCAGGCGCTCTGCGGCCCGGCCGGGGAATACGTCCACTTCGGCGCGACGACGCAGGACATTGTGGACACCGGCATGATGCTGCAGCTCAAGGAAGCGCACGCGATCATCGTGCGCGATCTGCGCGCCGTCGCGCGGCATCTGGCGCGGCTCGCCCGCGATTACCGCGACACGCCGATCGCCGGCCGGTCGCACGGCATGCAGGGGCTGCCGACGACGTTCGGCTTCAAGATGGCCGTCCTGCTGAGCGAAGTGCTGCGGCATCTGGACCGGCTGAAGGAAGCGGAAGCGCGCGTGTTCACCGGCGTCATCGCCGGCGCGGTCGGCACGTACGCGGCGTTCGGCCCGCTCGGACCCGAAGTCGAGGAGCTTGCGCTGCAGAAGCTCGGCCTTCAAGCACCGGACATCTGCTGGCATTCGTCCCGCGACCGCCAGGCCGAATACGCCGGCATCCTCGGCATGATCAGCGCCACGCTGGGCAAGCTGGGCAATGAATTCTACAACCTGATGCGCACCGAGATCGACGAGGTGGAGGAGCCGTTCACGTCCGGCAAGATCGGCTCGTCGACGATGCCGCACAAACGCAACCCGGCCGCGCTCGAGGGCATCGTCAGCCTGTCGAAGCCGGTCCGCTACAACGTCGCGCTCGTCCACGAAGCGATGGTCGTCGAGCACGAGCGGGACGCGATGGCCTGGCGCGCCGAGTGGATCGCGCTGCCGGAGACGTGCATCTATCTCTCCGCCCAGCTCGCGTCGGCAAAGGCGGTGCTGGAAGGCCTCGTCGTCAAGCCGGCGAACATGCGGCGCAACCTCGACCGGCTCGGCGGTCTGCTGCTCTCCGAGCGTGTCATGTTCGCGCTGGCGGACCGGCTCGGCAAGCAGACCGCCCACCACGTCGTCTACGAGCTGTCCATGAAGGCGGTGGAGGAGGGCCGGCCGTTCGGTCACCTCGGCCACGCCGGGCACCAGGGTGTGGGTCAGGGCGTGGACCACCACGTTGGGCAGGAAGATGAGAGGCGAGGCCATGGCCGTCAACTCGCCGTAGGCTGCCACCGCTGCGCCCAGGGTGGCGCCGGACCGCTGCAGGGCCGCCGGGATCAGGG
>NZ_LZRU01000015.1 GCF_002159085.1 Thermobacillus sp. ZCTH02-B1 | reverse complement strand
GGGTTATGCTTCATTTAGAGCGTCCTCCTTTTATCAGGGCAGTGAATGTGCGCAACATTCGAGACCCAGCATACAGGAGGCGCTCTTTTCTTTCAAACCTTAAATTAATTCACTACAGGAATGGCTCATAGGTACGATCAAAACATGGCCGACTGAACGGATGTTTCTCGCCGAGCTTTTTGTTTCAATTCCTCATAGGTACGATCAAAACCGTTTTTTCGACATGGATCGGACCTGATCATTCGCCGTTTCAATTCCTCATAGGTACGATCAAAACTTCGGGACGGGGTCGAATACCTAGCAATGAAACGCGGTTTCAATTCCTCATAGGTACGATCAAAACCGTGAACTTCGGTCTTAATCATCCGAACCGGCTTGAGTTTCAATTCCTCATAGGTACGATCAAAACGGAAGCCCGTCAGGTTGTAGGCCCGCGCAACGCTGTTTTGTTTCAATTCCTCATAGGTACGATCAAAACCCGTCCTGTACGTCAGGAAGTCGCCGTCAGCCGTCCGGGGTTTCAATTCCTCATAGGTACGATCAAAACGAATGTTCAGCAGGCCACTCGCGGCGGCGGCGGCCAGAGTTTCAATTCCTCATAGGTACGATCAAAACTTGAAAAAGTTGATTCCCAGAACCAACGCTCTGTAGTTTCAATTCCTCATAGGTACGATCAAAACGCAAACGAAACACCTATCCCGACCCCTCTTTGAACTTCAGTTTCAATTCCTCATAGGTACGATCAAAACTCCCAGCCTCGACGCCGAAGTGGGATGAGCTGCCATGCCCGGTTTCAATTCCTCATAGGTACGATCAAAACCGTCTGCAGATAATCTTGCATCGTCGATTAAGAAGTGGGGTTTCAATTCCTCATAGGTACGATCAAAACGCCCTCTGATGGGCGGACTCCACCTGTTCAGCGGGGTTTCAATTCCTCATAGGTACGATCAAAACAAGAAGATCGCGGTCATTCGGGAAGCGTTGGAAAAGGGTTTCAATTCCTCATAGGTACGATCAAAACCCACTCCGTTTTGTACGGGATCTCCCACATCGGGGTTTCAATTCCTCATAGGTACGATCAAAACTTAAACCGATTGGCGCTGTACCGATTGGCTTGTTCGAGTTTCAATTCCTCATAGGTACGATCAAAACAAGAATATAAGAATGAAAAGAATGAGAAGAAGGGTTTTAGTTTCAATTCCTCATAGGTACGATCAAAACTTTCCCGATCTGAATCCAAACATATATTTTTATGGGTTTCAATTCCTCGTAGGTACGATCAAAACTTTGACCGACAGACGGCACTACAGTGATCAGAATGGTTTCAATTCCTCATAGGTACGATCAAAACGATGAATTGAGTGCAAAATATGAATTTACTGGCCTGTTTCAATTCCTCATAGGTACGATCAAAACGCAAGATGGCTCTTGCCGTTTCCGGGTGCCCCCCAAATGTTTCAATTCCTCATAGGTACGATCAAAACCAAATTAAGCCCAATGGGAAATATACAATCATTGGGTTGTTTCAATTCCTCATAGGTACGATCAAAACATCCAGAATACACAGGAAGCCATTGAGCGAGCAAAAGTTTCAATTCCTCATAGGTACGATCAAAACCGGGAGAACTGCATCTGGTTCATCGCTACACAGGATGTTTCAATTCCTCATAGGTACGATCAAAACTTCCTCGGGCGTGCGCGCGGCGTGATTGTCGCAAATATGTTTCAATTCCTCATAGGTACGATCAAAACCAAAAAAGACCCTACTGAATTTGCGGTGATCCCGAAAGAGTTTCAATTCCTCATAGGTACGATCAAAACCATCGGACACAAATACCGCCCGGTCGTGACAGTCCTGTTTCAATTCCTCATAGGTACGATCAAAACCGGACGTGCTTAAAACGTACTTACAAGGGGGAAAGTTAGTGTTTCAATTCCTCATAGGTACGATCAAAACTTTTCTCGCCGGCGGACTTGAGCTTGTCACCGGCCTTCTGGTTTCAATTCCTCATAGGTACGATCAAAACGACGCTCCCAGCTGTTGCCGTGCGTCACGACGTGGGTTTCAATTCCTCATAGGTACGATCAAAACGGCGTACGCGGTCATCTCGGTCATGACGGCGTACCTGTTTCAATTCCTCATAGGTACGATCAAAACCCGGATGCTACATTCCGGTTATCCTCAACGAGTTGGGGATGTTTCAATTCCTCATAGGTACGATCAAAACCTTCGCTTCCCCGGCGTCTCGGGACCGTGCCCGGCGTGTTTCAATTCCTCATAGGTACGATCAAAACCGCCCCGGGCCGGCTGGATTCGGCGGAAACGGCGCTGGTTTCAATTCCTCATAGGTACGATCAAAACACGGCGCACAAAACGTAAACTGAATATAGGAATTTTTGTTTCAATTCCTCATAGGTACGATCAAAACGAAAGCTACGACATTCACCTATGATGTTCTAGTAGAGTTTCAATTCCTCATAGGTACGATCAAAACTGCTTTTCCGTTTTCATAACCTCCCCACATCGGACCGAGTTTCAATTCCTCATAGGTACGATCAAAACGAGCGGCGGGACAGAAACGATCCTGGGGTTCTATCGAGTTTCAATTCCTCATAGGTACGATCAAAACGTCACTTTGTGCGACAGTTTGTATGTCATTTTGTCGCAGTTTCAATTCCTCATAGGTACGATCAAAACCCATCACGGAGACGCTCGACACATCAACGCCGTTTGGGTTTCAATTCCTCATAGGTACGATCAAAACACATCGTCCAAGAGGACGGAACGATGCGAAAGGTTGAGTTTCAATTCCTCATAGGTACGATCAAAACCCCAAAAACCCCCGAAAAATAAACCATTTTTGTCAATGCTATACCTTCCTTAAATCTCCATATCCACCCTCAGTATATCACAGAACCTTTGTCCCATCAGCATTTTCATGGTTTTTCATTTGTCGTCGACCCCCCGGGGTTTTTGCAGCACCGGAGGTCGACGACAAATTTGCACGCCAGGATACCTTTCCTGACACCTTCGAACTCAGATCAGCTCGAACACCCCGAATCCCTGTGAGCCCTTGCCGCCCAGGCACGTGTGGTACGCCCAATGGAGCAGGCGCGGATCGCCGCGCAACTCGTACTCGCCCATCCATCCCTCGATGATCGTGCCGTGGAAGCGGGTCACGACTTTGTCGCGCGGCGTAACCCTGATCGGGCGGATCAAAAACGGGCTCGCGGCAAGCTCCGGATCTTCCTCGTGCAGGCTGAAATACCGCCGCTTCAAATTCTCCCCGACCTTGCGGGAGAACTGTTCGTGATCGGGCCTGTAATAATAGGTATACTTCACGCCGTTCGGATTCGTCAGCGTGCTGTAAATGACGAGCGGGCTCAGCATGCGGATCCGAACCGCATCCGGCATTTCCGCCGGCTCCGGCTGCGCCTCGAACGAAATCAAATGCACCGGGTAGCGCCCGATGCGCAGCTCGTCCGAGAGAAGCATCGATTTCGCGAAGGACTCGAGGAACGCATTCAGCGGCGACGTCACCAGCAGCCGGAACGGCGGGAAAAACACGATCCGCTTCCGTTCCAGATCCACCTTCCTTCGACCGTCCAGACGCGAAAACGCAAAATGCTTGTACGTCCTGCCCCGGTAGGCGTACCCTTCCTCGTGCAGGAATCGCCGATACGCCTCGTCGCTGATGTTCCGGTAGATGAATCCGATCAGCAAGTCCTGATAGTTGATCGGCAGATCCAGCGGCTCTTCGCTCACAAAATGAAGCATCATGCGCACGACTCTTCATCCCTCCGTTAGGTACGATCCGGCCGCAGCCGCACGTCGTTCCGTGTCAAAAGCTGTCGGCCGCGGTTCCGCGATTCTATTTTCCATCAAATCGGCCAAAGAAAAAAGACCCCTCTCACCCGCACAACACGGTATGAGAAAGGCCAATAGCAGGAAACGGGAATGCGGCACGACCGGAGGGCGACGACAAAATAAGGCTGGCGCTCGGCGGCCGCTTCGCAAAAATATGAGCACCGCCGACCCGGCGCCGCTCCTGCCGCGGACAGACCGTCACCCCCGCCCGTCCGCGACCTCCCGGTTCACGAGGCACTTCGGCACCCGGCCGGCCAGCCCGTCGAGCAGATTCTCCGCGGCGAGCTCGGCCATCCGGGTCCGGGTGCGGACCGAAGCGCTGCCGATATGGGGCAGAGCCGTCACATTGGGCAGCGACAGCAGCGGATGGTCGGTCGGGACCGGCTCCTCCTCGAACACGTCCAGCCCGGCGGCCCAGATCCTGCCCTCTTTCAGCGCGTCATAGAGCGCCCGCTCGTCCACGATGCCGCCGCGCGCCGCGTTGACGAGCACCGCGGTTGGCTTCATGAGCGCGAGCTCCCGCGCGCCGATCAGGTTCCGGGTCTGCGGGGTCAGCGGCGTCATGATCACCACGAAATCCGATTCGGCGAGCAGCTCGTCCAGACCGGCGTACCGCACGCCGAGTTCCCGTTCCGCCTGCTCGTTCCGGCGGGTCGCGTGATACAGCACCCGCATGTCGTAGCCCCGCGCCCGCCGGGCCACGGCCGACCCGATCCGGCCGAGGCCGATGATACCCAGCGTCGCGCCGTACACGTCCTGCCCCGTCAGCAGCATCGGCGACCACGTCTTCCACTTCCCGTCCCGCAGGAACCGCTCCGCTTCCGTGATCCGCCGCGCCGCCGCCATCAGCAGGGCGAACGTCAGATCGGCGGTCGTCTCGGTCAGGACATCCGGCGTGTTCGTGACCATGATGTTCCGCCGGGTCGCCTCCGCGACGTCGATGTTGTTGTAGCCGACCGCCATGTTGCTGATGATCCGGAGCCGGGGCGCCAGATCCAGAAGCGTCCGGTCGACCGTGTCCGTCAGCAGGCAGTACAGCCCGTCCGCGTCCCGGATCTTCCGCTCCAGCACCTCCCGGGGAATCGGCGCCTCCTCCTCCGGCCACACGTCCAGCTCGCAATGCGGAGCGAGCAGCTCGATCGCCCGGTCCGGCACTTTGCGGGTGACCACGACCTTCGGTTTCATCTTCCGTCCTTCCCCCTCACCAAAAACGCTCCCCTCACCCGTCCGTTCCCTTCGCGGAACGGATCAGCCGCATCACGCGCGCCATCGTCCCGCGGGCCATCTCCCCGGCCCGCTTCATCGCTTCCTTCGTCGGGCACGGTCCGGGCACGATGCTGAAGGCCGCGGCCAGCCCCAGCTCCTCCATCTGCCGCGTCGACAGCGCCAGGCTGCCGCATATTCCGATGACCGGAACGCCGGTGGTCCGGGCCAGCCGGCAGACACCGGCCACCGCCTTGCCGGACAGCGTCTGTTCATCCAGCCTGCCTTCGCCCGTGACGATCCAGTCCGCTCCCCGGATCTTCCCCCCGAAGTCGACCGCTTCCATCACGATCTCGATGCCGCTGCGGAATTCCGCCCCGAGGACGGCCATGAACCCGGCGCCGGCACCGCCCGCCGCGCCGCTTCCCGGAAGCGCGGCAACGTCCAGGCCCGTCGCCTCGCGCAGCACCTTGCCGAACCGCAGCAGCGCCGCGTCAAGCCACGCGACCATGTCCGGGGTGGCGCCCTTCTGCGGCCCGAATACGGCCGAGGCGCCGTTCGGACCGCACAGCGGATTCGTCACGTCGCTGGCAAGGATGAACCGCGACGCGCGGACGGCCGGATCCAGCCCGGTCACATCCACCCGCGCAAGGCGCAGCAGCGCTTCGCCGCCGGGCGGAAGCTCCTCGCCCGCTTCGTCCAGGAACCGGACGCCCAGCGCCCGGAGCGCGCCCGCTCCGCCGTCGTTCGTCGCGCTTCCGCCGAGGCCGATGATGAACCGGCGGTATCCGGCGGCGAGCGCGTCCCGGATCAGCTGTCCGGTGCCGAAGCTGTCGGCGATCAGCGGATTGCGCTCATGCGAGGCGAGCAGCGGCAACCCCGACGCCTGGGCCATCTCGACGACCGCGGTCTGCCCGTCGCCGAGCACGCCGTACGCCGCCCGCACCGGCCGGCCCAGCGGATCCCGGACCACCCGTTCGACGAGCCTGCCGCCGGTCGCGTGCACGAGCGCTTCCACCGTCCCTTCCCCGCCGTCCGCAAGCGGCAGCTCCGTGACCTCCGCGTCGGGGAACACTTCGAGGACGCCCTCCCGCAGGGCGGCGCACAGATCGCGGGCGGAAATCGATCCCTTGAAGGAATCCGGCGCCAGCACCACTTTCACGGCCATCACCCATCCGTCAGTATTGAACGTACACCACTTTCATCTCCGTAAAGAATTCGAGATTCGACCGCCCGATCGAGTACGGTCCGTAACCGGACATCTTCACGCCGCCGAACGGCGCGTGGACGGCGCTGGCCGTTCCATGGTTGATGTGCACCATCCCGCTCCGCAGCCGCCCGGCAAAATCCTCCGCGTCCGCGAGACGGTCCGTGAACACGGCGGCCGCCAGCCCGTAATCCGTATCGTTCGCCATCCGGAGCGCGTCTTCGGCATCTTCCGCCTCGAGCACGCAAAGTACCGGGCCGAAAATTTCCTCGCGCGCGATCCGCATCTCCGGCGTCACCCGATCGAAAAGCGCCGGCGTCACGTAGCATCCCTCCGCGTAAATTCCGTCGCGGAGCACCTCCCCGCCCGTGAGGAGCCGCGCGCCCTCCTCCTTCCCGATGCGGATGTACTCGAGCACGGCATCCATCTGCGCCTGGTTGATCAGCGGCCCCATGGTCGCCTCCGGATCCCAGGCCGGTCCGACCTTGATCTTCGCGATCTCCGCCAGCAGCGACTCCTTCAGCGCTTCGGCCCGTTCGCGCAGCACGATGACCCGGCTGATCGCCGTGCAGCGCTGGCCGCTGCAGGTAAAGGCCGCCGAGACGATCTGCCGCGCGGCATGCTCCAGATCCGCATAATCCAACACGACGGCCGGGTTCTTGCCGCCCAGCTCGAGCTGCGTCCGCGCAAGCCGCCCGGCCGCCAGGCGCTGGATGCGCAGCCCCTGCGCCGTCGATCCGGTGAAGCTGATGCCCGCGACCAGCGGATGGCTGACGAGCGCATCCCCGATCTTCGAACCGCTGCCGATGACCAGGTTGACGACGCCGGCCGGCACGCCCGCTTTCGCGTACAGCTCCATCAGCCTGACCGTCGCCCAGGGCGTGGCGGTCGCCGGCTTGAACACGACGGTGCAGCCGTAGGCGAGCGCCGGAGAGATCTTCCGCACCGGCGTGATCACCGGGAAGTTCCAGGGCGCGATCGCCGCGACGACGCCGATCGGCTGGCGCAGCGTCCGGATCGACGTCCGCCCGCGCTCGCCGGGCAGCGTATCTCCCGCGATCCGCAGCGCTTCGCCGGCGGCGAACCGGGTCTCCCGGGCCGCGCGCAGCACCTCGCCCCGCGCTTCGGACAGCGTCTTGCCCTGCTCCGCGGACAGCCGATAGGCCAGCTCCTCCTGATCCCGTTCGAGCAGATCGGCGAACTTCATCAGAATCGCGGTGCGCTCCGGTGCCGGCGTCGCGGCCCAGGCCGGAAAGGCGGCATGCGCCGCCTCCACCGCCCGGTTCACGTCCGCTTCCGTCGAGTTCGGGAAGTAGCCGAGCACCTGGCTCCGCCGCGCGGCATGATAAATCGGCACCGTTCCGCCTTCGCTGGCCGTCCATTCGCCGCCGATGAAGTTGCCGTACGTCTTGCCGCAGTTCTGTTCCAGCCAGGTCAGCATGGAACGCATCCCTCCTCAGTCACCGAGCAGGCGCCGGCAGATGCCGATCAGATCCTTCGCCGTCGCCCGGACGGGGTTCACCGGTACGTTGCCGGATTCCATCGCTTCGTTCGCGATCATGTCCAGATGCTCCTCCCGCACGCCGAAATCGCCCAGCGTCTGGGTGATGCCGATGTCGCGGTTCAGCCGGCGCACCGCCTCAACCGACCGCTCGGCCGCTTCGCGCAGGGACAGATGCTCCGTCCGCTCGCCGAAGATGGCCGCGATCTCCGCGAACTTCTGCAGATTGCCGATCAGGTTGTACCGCATGACTTCCGGCAGCAGCATCGCGTTGACGAGCCCGTGCGGGATGCCGAAATGCGCGCCCAGCGGCAGCGCCAGCGCGTGCGCGAGTCCGAGCCGGGTCGCATTGAACGCCATCGCCGCGATCGTGCTCGCGAGCAGCATGTTCGCGCGCGCCTCCAGATTGTTCCCGTTCGCGACGGCCGTCCGCAGGTTGGCCGCGATCAGCTTCATCGCCTGCACGGACATGCCTTCCGAGATCGGCTGGGTGTTCAGGTTGACGTAGGATTCAATCGCGTGGGTCAGCGCATCCATGCCGGTAAAGGCCGTCACATGCGGCGGCAGCGGCACCGTCAGCTCGGGATCGAGCAGCGCCAGCGCCGGGCAGTTGTAGACGCTGCCGACGCTCAGCTTGACCTTCCGCTCCTTGTCGGACAGAACCGACCAGATCGTGAGCTCGCTGCCCGTCCCCGCCGTCGTCGGCACGGCGATGACGGGAGCGGGCCGGTTCTTCACCTTGCCCAGACCGACATAGTCGCGGATATGGCCGCCGTTCGTAAGCATGATGCCGATGGCCTTCGCCGTATCCAGCGAGCTGCCCCCGCCGACGCCGACGATCAGGTCGCAGCCGCCGTCCCGGGCCTGCCCGGTCCCTTTCTCGACCGAGGCGATATCGGGATCGGACTCGATGTCCGAGAAAATGTCGTACGGAATGCCGGCCGAACGCAGCGGTTCGGTGACGCGTTCGACCACGCCGGCCTTCACGACGCCGGGATCGGCGACCACCAGCACCCGGCTGCCGCATAACGCTTTCACATGATCGGCCAGCGTTTGGATGGAGCCGCAGCCGAACTCGATGGCGGTCGGAATTTCATATCGGAACCGCTTCCGCAAGTCCATGATCATGACGCCTCCCGTAATCCCTTCAATATGCCGCATCCGCAAGACGCAGGCCGTATTCCCGGCCGATCGCGTCGAGCTCTTCCGCCAGCTTCTCGGGCAGCTCGATGCCGTGCTTCATGAGCTCGAGCGTGCGCCGGTGTTCGATTTCGCCCGGGATCAGAATCTCTTCCACGCCGGGCGCCTTCGGCTCCTGCTTGATTTCCCGGATGTATTGCTCCATGCGCGCCTCGAAGCGTTCAAGCGGCATGAAGCGCGAGATGTCGACGGCAATGAACACGTGTCCGACATTCTGGGGCTCTTCCCAGTTCTCGTACATGTTGTTGACATACCTGCCGAATCCGGCGCCCGTCAGCACGCCGCACAGGATATCGATCATCAGCGAGATGCCGTATCCCTTGGCGCCGCCGACCGGCAGCACGGCGCCCTCCAGCGCGGCTTCCGGGTCGGTCGTCGGATTGCCGTGCCTGTCGACCGCCCATCCGAGCGGAATCGGCTGGCCCTTCTGCGCCGCGACGATGATCTTGCCCCGGGCCACGACGCTCGTGGCCATGTCGAGCAGGAACGGAACCGCCCTCCCGGCGGGGACGCCGACGGCCAGCGGGTTCGTGCCGATGAACGGCCGCACGCCGCCCGTCGGCGGCATCGTCTGCGACGCGTTGGACATGACCATCAGCATCATCTTCTGCTCGATCGCCTTCAGCGCGTAATACGCGCCCGTGCCGAAATGATTGGACCGCTTCACGCCGACGAACGCGGCACCGGCCCGCTTCGCCTTGTCGATCGCGATCTGCGTCGCACGCACGCCGACCACCGCGCCGAAATTGTTCCCCCCGTCCACGAGCGCCGTGCCCTCGCTCTCCCGGACGACGGTGATCTCGGCGTTCGGGTCGACCATTTTCCGCCTGATGCGGGCAAGATAGATCGGCGTCCGGACGACGCCGTGGGAATCGACGCCCCGCAGATTCGCCTGCACGAGGGATTCCGCCACGAGGAACGCGTTGTGTTCGGGAACGCCTGCCGCCATGAACAACCGCTGGATGAACTGCTGCAATCGCTGCCAGTCAAATCTTGTCGGAATCCCCAACCCATTCACATCCCTTCCGGATCAGCACGGCGTCAATCCAGCTCCGGTCGATCGTGCCGTCTTCGATGGCGGCGAACATCGCCTCTTCCCGCTTTTTCTGGGCCAATGCCAGATCCAGGATCTCCTGCGCGATATCCGCCGGAACGACGGCCAGGCCGTCGCCGTCGCCCACGATGATGTCGCCGGGATGCACGACCATGCCGCCCACGGATACGGGCACATTGATCTCGCCGGGTCCGTCCTTGTAGGGCCCGCGGTGCGTCGCGCCGCGCGCGAACACGGGAAAATCCCCCTCGCGGATCGCCTCCGTATCGCGGACGCAGCCGTCGATGACGAACCCCGCGAGCCCCTTTTTGACCGCCAGACGGACCATGATCTCGCCGATGATCGCGTGGGTCATCTCTCCGCCCGCGTCCACCACGATGACGTCCCCGGGCTCGGCCAGGTCGATCGCCTTGTGCACCATCAGATTGTCGCCGGGCCTTGTCTTCACGGTCAACGCCGTGCCGGCCATCCGGCCTCCGCCGTGAAACGGCCTCAGCTCGCACGAGATCGCGTGCATCCGGTTCATGTTGTCGCTGATCAGGGGAGTCGCGATCTTGCGAAATTGTTTCACCAGCGACGGGTCGGGACGCCGCCCCATGGGCAAGATGCGAAAACCTGGTATTGTCACGCCATTCCCTCCGTCTCGTTTAACCTTTCAGACTGCCGGTCGCGATGCCCTCGATCAGATAGCGTTGGAAGAAAACAAAGATGACGAAGAGCGGGATCAAGGACAGCGTTGACATGGCAAACATGGCGCCCCATTGGTTCTGACCCATCGCGTCCAGGAACATCCGGAGTCCCAGGGACACGGTATACAGCTTGAGCTCGCTGATGTACAACATTTGCGCGAAGAAATCGTTCCACGTCCAGATGAAGGTGAAGATCGTCGTGGTGATGATCGCCGGAAGCGCCAGCGGCATGATCAGATAACCGTACAGCATGAACGGACCGCCGCCGTCGATCTTCACCGCTTCATCCAGCTCCCTCGGAATGGAACGGATGAACTGCACCATCAGGAAGACGAAGAACCCTTCCGCGGCGAAATATTTCGGCAGGATGAGCGGCCAGTACGTATTGATCATGTCGAGCTGGTTGAACATGATGTACTGCGGAATGATCGTCACATGGAACGGCAGCATCATCGTGACCAGCATGAGGGCGAACCAGACCCGGCGCAGCGCGAATTCAAGCCGGGCGAAGGCGTACGCCGCCATCGAACAGGAGAGGATGTTGCCGACGATGCACGCCGCAACCAGCATGAACGTGTTCAGGAAGAAGTGGCCGAACGTCACGCCGGACAATCCCTTCCAGCCGTACCGGTAGTTCTCGAGCGTGAACGTCTCCGGAATCAGCGAGGTGTTCCGGAAAATTTCCGTATTCGGTTTGAACGATGCGCTGATCATCCAGAACAGCGGGTAAATCATGATGAACGCGCCCGCGATGATCAGCAGGTGGGTCGGCCATTTGCTGTTTTTCCATGAGGCAAGAATCGATTGCAACGCTCCGCCACCTCACTCCTGGTAATAAACCCATTTGCGAGCCGACAGGAACAGCATGGCGGTCACGAAGGCGATGACAATGAGCAGCACCCAGGCCATCGACGCGGCGTACCCCATCTGGAAGTGGGTGAACCCCTTCTGGTAGAGGTACAGGGTGTAGAACAGCGTCGAATCGAGCGGACCGCCCGTGCCCCGACTGACGATGTAAGCCGGCGTGAACGCCTGGAACGCCTGGATCGTCTGCATGACGACATTGAAAAAGACGATCGGCGTAATCAGGGGCAGCGTGATGCGCCAAAACTGTTTCCACCGGCCCGCTCCGTCGATCCGCGACGCTTCGTACAGCTCCGTCGGAACCTGCTTCAGCGCGGCGAGGAAGATGACCATCGGCGCCCCGAACTGCCAGATCTTCAGAACGATCAGCGTGTACAGCGCCGTGTCGGGGCTGGCGATCCAGTTGTGGCCCGGCAGGCCGATTTGCCGCAGCAGCAGGTTGACAAGCCCCTCCCCGCCGAACAGCTGCCGCCAGAGCAGCGCCACCGCGACGCTGCCGCCGAACAGGGAGGGCACATAGTAGATGGCGCGGTAGATCCGGAGACCCCGGATGCCCCGGTTGAGCATCAGGGCGATCGACAGGGCAAAGACGAGCTGCAGGGGGACGCCCAGGAGGACGTAGATGAGCGTCACCTTCAGGCTGTTGCGCCACTTCTGGTCGTTGAGCAGCATTTCCCGGTAGTTGTCGAGACCGATCCAATCGGGTGCGGTGAGCATATCGTAGCGGGTGAACGAAAAGTACAGGGATGCCAGGATCGGAAGCGCGCTCAGCCCGATCAGACCGAGCAGCCAGGGAGACAGGAACAGATAGCCGACCGCGTTGCGTTTCAACACGTTGATCAGCTTCGGGTTCATGGATCAAGCCCCTTTAAGGTTGAAAGGAAGAAGAACGGCGTCTTCTTCCTTTCAACGCTGTGAATTGCCGAGGGATCAGCCGCTTATTGCCCCAGGATCCGGTTGGCGGCCGCCAGGAAGTCGTCCGCCGCCTGTTCGACCGTCTTCTGGCCGAACGCGATGGCCGTGGCATTGTCCTTGAAGGCGGCTTCGACTTCGGTTGCACCGGCCGGTGCGTACGCCGCGCTGGTCGCGTACGGAATGACCGTCTGGATGAAGTCGACCGCCCGTGCCTGCGGCGCCGCCAGCAAAGGCTTCACGAATTCGGCCATGTCCGTGTTCGCCGGCGAACCCTGTTCAACCTTGAACAACTCCAGCGAACGCTCGCTGTTGACGAAGAAGTTGATGAACAGCGCCGCTTCCTTCGGATGCTTGGACTGGGCGGTAATGCTCAGATAAGCGCCTTCGAGATATTCGCCGTTCTGGCCGCCGGGCAGCGACGGCATCCGGACCATGTGGATTTCGCCTTCCGGGAACTGTTGCTCGTACAGATAGATCTGGTTGGCCGGAATCTGGTACAACGCGACTTTGCCGGTGACGAACAGGTTCTGTTCGAGCGGCACGCCGTCGTATTCGGCCGACGTCGCTGCGTCCGGAATGAGCTTCTCGTCGCGCATCTGCTTCCACATCGACCACCATTTCACGAGCGTGTCGCGCGAGAAACCGAGCTTGCCGTCTTCCGTGTACAGGTCTTCGCCGTTCTGCCGTACGAAATAGCGGAAGTTCGGCTGCAGCTGTCCGCCGCCCATGTCGGGCGTACCCCACATCGTGCCGCCCGATTTCTCCACGACCTGCCGCGAAATGGCGATCAGGTCGTCATACGTCCAGTTGATGTCCGGATACGCGATGCCGAGTTTGTCGAGCGTGGCGGTGTGGTAGACCCAGCCCGGCATCGTGATGCCCTTCGGAATCATGACGAGCGTGCCGTTCACGCGGCCGCTGTCCAGCGCGGCTTCCGGGAACAGCGAGACGTCCAGTTCGCCCGAATCAATGACCGTCTGCAGATCGAGCAGCGCGCCGCGCGCGGCGTAGTCCGCGACATAGAACTGGTGCATGCTCACGACGTCCGGCGCATTGCCGCCGGCCGATTGGGTCGCCAGACGGTCCCAGTAGTCGGCCCAGCCGCCGAATTCCCGTTTGACCTTGATGTGCGGATACTCTTCCTCGAACCGGTCGACGATCGCATTGTACAGATCGTTGCGTGCCGTGTCGCCCCACCAGGTGAAGCGGATCTCGACGGTCTCCCCGGAGCCCGAATCGCCGGATTGCGCCGTGTTGCCGGAGCCTCCCGCCGATTCTCCGTTCCCATTGCTTTTTCCGCCGCCGCATGCGGCAAGTCCGAGCACGAACACGGCGGACAACAGGATGATTGCGAACGCTTTCAAGCGTGTCCTCATGTCAATCCTCCCTGATTCGCATGCTGATGGCCGAGAAATCAAGTTCACCGTACCTAGCAGATGCCTGTTCGTAAGCATCCAGCACGAACTTCGCCAAATCGAGACGGAGATCGCTTCCCGCCTCGCTGACGGCAATCCGGATGTCCTTCTTCATCAGGGACAGCTTGAAGCCGGGTTCGAATTGTTCTTTGAGCAATCCGTCCAGCTTGTTCGCCATCATCCAGGAAGAGCCGGAGCTGGCGCCAATGACTTCCTTTAATATGGAAGGATCGATTCCGAGCTTCTCCGCCAGCGCGACCGCTTCCGCCGCAGCCATCATGTGGATGGCGGCCAGCATCTGGTTGATGGCCTTGATCGCCTTGCCGCTGCCGATTTCGCCCACCCTGTAAATCTTCCGGGCCATCGCATCCAGCACCGGCCGGACGCGTTCCAGCACTCCGGGATCGCCGCCGGCCATGACCGTGAGCGTCCCCTGCTCGGCGCCGACCGTGCCCCCGCTCACCGGCGCATCCAGTACCTGCGCTCCTCGGGCTTGCCATTCTTTGGCCACTCGTTTCATCATTGAAGGTGTGCCCGAGGTCATCTCGATCAGCGTCTGGCCGGGACGGACCCCGGCCAGCGCCCGTTCGGTGAGCAGAACGGATTCCATTTCGGCATCGGCAGGCAGAATCGTGCATATCACATCGCTCCCTGCGATCACCTCGTCGGTCGAGGCCAACTCGACCGCACCGAGCCGGACCAGTTCGTCGACCGGCTTCCGGTTGCGGTTGACCGCCACGGCGAGCGGGTACCCGTTCTTCAGCAAATTGCGCGCCATCGGCAACCCCATGGCGCCCAGCCCGATGAAGCCGATACGTTCTTTGGTCATGGCGTTCCCTGCCCGATTGTGGTTTGCCGCACTGCCAGGCATGCAAGTTGATTTGGACGCGATACAATGCTAATGTTAAATTGCACAAAATTTTCTTTTTTGGTTTGTCAGGCCGGACGCGCGCGCATGCCGCACGCCGTTCGTTCCTGACCTTTTTTCTCTGCTTTTCTCCGCGCGATCAGAGGACCGTCTCGTCCAGCTCCCAGCCCAACTGAAGGTAATACCGCCTGCGCGCTTCCTTGTCGGCCTTCAGTTCCTGATGGGCGTACTTTGCGACTTCGAAAGCGATCTTGCGCGGCACCACGATGACGCCGTCGCCGTCCGCCACCACCACGTCGCCGGGATAGACGGCCACGCCGCCGATGGCGACCGGAATGTCCTTCTCGTAATAACGAATGCGCGTCTGATCCATGCCCTGCGAGACGAATTTCGACCATACCGGAATGCGCTGCCGGATCACTTCATCCGTGTCCCGGATGCCGCCTCCGTTCGTCAGGAAACCCCTCGCGCCCTTGAGCTTGAAGGCCAGCGTGTTGTTGGAGCCGAGCAGTCCGACGTCGAGGCCGCAGATGTCCAGCACGACGAAGTCGCCCTCCCGGATCTCCTCGCCCCAGGGATCGTTGCACACCTCCCTGTAGTACCATCTCACCCATTCCGTGTACTCGTCCCCGGTCACCCGCGGCACCGGCCCCTCGTACGGCAAATAACGCGCCGTCTTGGCGATGCCCACCGCCCGGGTTCTCCAGAGCGGACGGATGCTGTGGTGCACGGTACCGTAGCCGTGATAGCCGACCCAGTCCATGCCGTCCCGGACGTCCGTCACGCGGAGATTTTCGTACAGCTTGAGCAGTTCCTCTCTTTCTTTCCTGTCATCGCTCACCGGAGTCTCTCCTCCCTCTGTCGTAGTGTGACGCTTCCCTGATGCACCCTCAACGTCAGGTCTTCGGCACGCACCATGCTTCGCCGACGCATCCCTCCTTCACAGGGTTCAATTCGTCTCATCTATGTTCGAAAATTCGGACATTTCAGCTGATATGGAAGGACATGGCGCCGCATGAGGCGCGCACGATCAATTCCGGTTCCAGCATGACGACGGTCGGCTCTTCGTCGCCCCCCGACAGGATCCGGTCGACGAGCGTCTGCACCGCCGTTTGTCCCATCTTGTAGCCGGGTTGCCGGATCGTCGTCACCGGCGGGTCCAGATACTTCGCCCAGACCGTCTCGTCATAGCTGACGAGCGCCAGCTGCTCGGGCATGGACAGTCCCAGCTCCCTCGCCGCGCCGATGACTTCCAGCGTGATCATGTTGTTGGTGGAGAAAATCGCGTCGATCTCCGGCCGCTTCTTGAGTTGACGCATGATCGCTTCCTGCTGGTTGTCCGCGTGCTGCTCCAGCTCGATCATGATGAAATCGTCTTCCGTCATCCCGTTGGCGAGCATCGCTTTCTTGTACCCTTCCAGACGATCTTTCCAGGTGCTGACGAATTCGTTGCGGTACATGCAGATGGCAACCTTGCGGCGGCCGTATCTGATGAGATGATTCACCGCGATGAAACCGCCCTTGATGTTGTCGACCACGACGCTGCTCACCCGGATATCCGGCATTCTCCGGTTGATGAAAACGAACGGATAGCGCTGCTCCGCCAACCGCTCGTACAGCTTCGGATTCTTGCAGGTCGGGTGCAGGATGATACCGTCCACCTGCCGGTCGCGGAGATCCTTCAGATATTTCTCCTCCATATCCGGATCCTCGTTCGAGTTGCAGATCATGAGATGGTAGCCCAGATCGCGGCAGGTGTCTTCCAGTCCCTCCAGCACCGTCGTCCAGAACGGGTTCTTCAGATTCGACAGCACGAGACCGATCACATGGGTCCGCATGGACTTGAGCCCTTTGGCAAGCGCATTGGGAGAGTAATTCAACTCTTCGACCGCCTGCAGGACCTTCCGGATCGTCTCTTCGGAGGCGTGGGCGTAATTGCCGTTCAGGATGCGCGAGACCGTCGTTTTGGAGACCTGCGCACGCTTTGCCACATCGGCAATGGTGACCTTCATCGCATGATTCCCCTTCAATGATCATGCTTCATGCTCAGGAACCGCCTCCTGAAGCTTTGGAAAACGGTAAACCAAAATCCCAAAAACTAAAACGCTTGCATATCGAATTCAGTTAGCTTCCACTCCATAAAAATCATTAACAAACTAAATGTTTTTCGGATTTTAGGAAATCGATACACCTTTGGTTAATAACATACACCGTGAAAGCGATTTTGTCAACGGTTACATAGAAGAAAATTTTTGCTGATCCTCCAATAAAACCAAGAAAACCCGATGCAATATTGGTTTACCGTTTTCCCAAAGACAACAAAAAAAGCGGCGCCGGTCCAGCGCCGCTTCTCCGCACACCGCCGTGCGGTTACTCTCCGCCCATGAAAATGTACCGTGCCAGGATCAGCACCGCCAGCACCCACAAGAGCCAGTGGATCTTGTACGTGCTGCCGTCCTCCGCCTTCTTGCCGGCCAGGTTGGCGATCAGCGCGAGCACGACGTAGGAGACGATGCCGAACGAGATCCCGTTCGCGATGTTGTACGTAAACGGCATGATGACGATCATCAGGAACGCCGGAATCGCGTACACGAGATCGGTGAAATTGATGTTCCGGATCGACTGCATCATCAGCGCGCCGACGATGATGAGCGCCGCGCTGGTGCCCCCGCCGGGCACGAGCGCGACGATCGGAGCGATGAACAGCGACAGCAGGAACAGCACGCCGGTCGTGACGGCCGTCAGGCCCGAGCGGCCGCCCTGCGCGATGCCGGCCGAGCTCTCGACGTACGCCGTAACCGTGCTCGTGCCGAGCACGGCGCCGCCGCTGACGGAAATGGCGTCGACCAGCATCGCCTTGCCGATCTTCTTCTTGCCCTCGGCAGAGCTCGTGTCGATGCCGGCCCGGTTTGCCGTGCCGACGAGCGTACCGAACGTGTCGAACAGTTCGACGAACGTGAACGTCAGGACAACCGTGATCAGGCCGACCTCGAACACGCCCGCGAAGTCAAAATGCCAGAAATTCAGCTGGCTGAAATCCGGCACCCACCGCGCGTCCTCGGCGATCGAGCCGATGTTGCCCGTGATCGCCGCGAGGATCGTCGTCAGCACGATGCCGAGCAGGATGGCACCCGGGACGCGCAGCACCATCATGACCGCGATCAGGATGATGCCGACGATCGTCAGCCAGACGTTCGGGTCGGACAACGAACCGAGCGCGATGACGCCGCCCTCGTGAATCGTCATGATGCCGGAATTCTTCACGCCGATGATCGTGATGAACAGACCGATACCGGCCGTGATCGCGAATTTCAGGCTGTCCGGAACAGCCGTCACCAGCATCTGCCGGATCTGCGTCAGCGTCAACACGATGAAAATGATACCGGAGATGAACACCGCCGTCAGGGCGACTTCGGGCGTGATGCCCTCTCCGCTCGCCACCACCGCGGCAAAGTAGGCGTTCAGCCCCATCCCCGGCGCGAGCGCCACCGGGAAGTTGACAAACAGCCCCATCGCGATCGTGAAAATGCCCGCGGCCAGCGCCGTCGCGAGGAACACCGCGTAGAACTCGAGCCCCGCTCCGCTCAGGATGGCCGGATTGACCGCGAGGATGTACGCCATCGTCATGAAGGTCGTCAGCCCGGCGATCAGCTCCGTGCGGATGTTCGTGCCGAGTTCCTTCAGCCTGAAGAACCGTTCCATTGTTTTGCAACGCCCCCACCATCAGGATTGATGAAACACAAAGAACCTATGGAGGTCGGGTCTCTCCATAGGTTCTGCGAAAACAGGAGAATTATGCCTGCCGGACCGGACTGCAGACCTTTCCCCTGCTTTTCGTAGCAAGATCATTTACGGTGACCTTGTAGAGACTCCCGAGCCATATTCCCGGGATTATACGAAAAGCATGTTCGATTTTCGACGTTCCTCCCTGATTCTACCGGCCCACCGCCCCCGCTGTCAATGGGGTTTACGAATATTTTCTCCGGAAATTGCGAATTTGTTCGGATTGGAAACGCTTTCCTTTCAAGTAAAGCGTAGAACACCCAACATTTTCGCATAAAAAAAGCCTCCGCCATACGGCCGGAGCCTCGGAACCAACGCACGCGATCCGCATCCGGCATCCCGCACGCGAGGCCATATTCAATTTTCTTCCAGACGCCTGAGGAGCAGATCGGGATTCGGAAGCAGGATCATTTTCTTCCGGATGACGATGAGCCCTTCATCCTGCAGCTCGGCAAACACCTTCGTCACCGTCTCGCGCACCGCGCCGACCATCTCCGCCATCTGCTGGTGCGTCACCTTGATGCCGATCAGCAGCCCCTCCGGCGTCTCCGTCCCGTTCTCCTGCGCGAGGCGAAGCAGCCGCTTCATGATCCGGGTGCGCACGTTCAGGAACGTCAGATCGTAGATCTGCTGGTTCGCCTTGCGCAGCCGCTCCATCGAGTCGTCCAGCACGTAAAGCGCGATCCGCGGATAATCCATGACGAGCCGCTCGAACGCGTTGCGCTTCATGGTATACACCTTCGTGAGCTGCGCCGCCTCGGCGGACGCGGAACGGCGCGCCCCCGGCTTCATCATCGCCATCTCGCCGAAATAATCACCGTCGCGCAGGAGCGCAAGGATGACCTTTTTCGTGCCGTCGAAGGTATAGATCTGGACGGCTCCCGAGCGGATGAAGAAGACATCCTCTCCCTCATCCCCTTCGAAGAAGATGACCGCTCCCTTCTTGTACGTACGCTCCCCCATCATCGGGATGAATACGTTCAGCGCCTCGGCTTCCACTTCGCGAAAAAAGGGAATCGACGCTTTCAAACGCGCCGCATCGATCGACAATGTCAGCCCTCCCTTTCCGGCACCGCTCAGGCACGGCCTGTCGACATTTGCGGATCGAGGATCACTTCTTCGATGAATTCCGTCGGAAAATGCATCAGGTCGATCCGCAGACCGTGCTCATTCGTCTGAATGACCGGACGGGAAGGATTGCCCTTGTGCATTTCGACAACGGTACCGATCATCCCGTTCGACAACCGGACCACGGTGCCGATCGGGTAAGGCGTCACACTCCGGACAAACGCCCGGACCACGGTGATGTCGTAATGAGTGTCTACCTTCGACATAATGTATTCAATTCCTTCATGCGGAAGGTGGTTCTGGCCGATTTCGTTCACGAAATGGTCATATTCGTTCGCGACGGCCACGATCTGCGCCGCTTTCCGGAACTGCTCGCCCTGGACGCCGAACGGATAGCCGGTTCCGTTCAGCTTCTCGTGGTGCTGCAACACCACATGGGCCGCGAGCAGCGGCAGTTCGGGATACCGGCGCATCAGATCGAACCCGACGCGCGGATGATCGCGTTCCGGATCGAACGCAAAGCGCGACACGCGCCCGATGTCGTGCAGCAGCGCGCCGATCGCGATCGTCCTGAGCTGCTGCTCGCCGTAGCCGAGCTCCCGGCCCGTCCGGACCGCCAGCAGGCAGACGTTGACGCTGTGCGCGTACAGATAGGCGGCCTCGGTGCGGCGTTCCTTCATCTGGAACCCTTCCTGCGGATCCTCGCCCAGATGCCGGATGATATCGTTCGCCGTCCGAATGATCGGCCGCGTCTCCAGCCTTTCGTACTCCGCAACCGACTGAAACGCCGCTTTTACGGTATCGAAGGCCGCAGCCCGCAGATGTTCGAACGCCTCGGATCTGTTTGTCGACACCTCGTTCGGCCGGCGGTTATCGATATAAGCGCCGTTGACATTGAGCCGAACCAGACCGTCGATCATTCTCCGGGTCAACACCTGTCCCGCCGACAGAATCAGGCGCCCGTCCAGCGTGTAAAGGGAACGTCCGATCCGGTCCCCCTCTTCCAGTTCCGAGGTCGCACCCATCTCATTGGATTGAACCACCCCATGTCAATATCACTTTCGTCTTATTTCGATAGAAGCATCATAACAAAAGCATGTTCGACAATTCTGTAACAGCCGCCACAAATTGTTCCGAATTTCGAAAAAATGTCGAATTTTGTACCTTGCGCAACCCGAAAAATAAGAAAACAGTCCCGCTTGTGCGGAACTGTCGTCGATCGTGCTTTATTCCCATTCGATGGTGGCCGGCGGTTTCGACGTGATGTCGTAGACGACCCGGTTCACGTTCTCCACTTCGTTCACGATCCGGACCGAAATGCGTTCGAGCACGTCCCAGGGAATCCGCGCCCAGTCGGCCGTCATGCCGTCGACCGAGGTGACGGCGCGGATGCCGACCGTGTAGGCGTAGGTGCGCGCGTCGCCCATGACGCCGACACTCTTCATGTTCGGCAGCGTCGTAAAGTATTGCCAGATCTCGCGGTGCAGCCCGGCTTTCGCGATCTCCTCGCGCAGGATCGCGTCGGACTCGCGCACGATATGCAGCTTCTCCTCCGTCACTTCGCCGAGCACCCGCACCGCAAGGCCGGGTCCCGGGAACGGCTGGCGCCAGACGATTTCCTCGGGCAGGCCGAGCGCCTCGCCGACCTTGCGCACTTCATCCTTGAAGAGCGTCTTCAGCGGCTCGACGAGCTTGAAGCGCATGTTCTCCGGAAGCCCGCCGACGTTGTGGTGCGATTTGATCGTCTGGGCCGTGGCGGTGCCGCTTTCGATGATGTCGGTATAAAGCGTGCCCTGGGCGAGGAACGCGAAGTCGCCCAGCTTCGCCGATTCCTCCTGGAACACGTAGATGAACTCGTTGCCGATGATCTTCCGCTTCCGTTCGGGGTCCTCGACGCCCTTCAGCTTGTCCAGGAACCGGCGGCTCGCGTCGATCTTCACGACCTTCATGTCGAAACGGCCGGCGAACGTCTCCATGACGCTCTCGGCTTCGCCCTTGCGCAGCAGGCCGTGGTCGATGAACATGCAGGTCAGCTGGTCGCCGACCGCCTTGTGGACCAGCAGCGCGACGACGGACGAATCGACGCCGCCGGAGAGGGCGCAGAGCACTTTCTTGTCCCCGACCAGCTCGCGGATCTCCCGAACCGCATCCTCGATGAACGTCGTCATCGACCAGTTGCCTTCGCAACCGCAGATGTCGAACAGGAAGTTGCGGATCATCTCGTTGCCGTACACGGTGTGGCGTACTTCGGGATGGAACTGGACGGCGTAGAACCGTTTCTCCGGATGGCTCATCGCGGCGACCGGCGCTCCCGGCGTGCTGGCGTCGACGCGGAATCCCGGCGGCAGCTCGGTGACCTTGTCGCTGTGGCTCATCCAGACCGTCTGCCTCGGTTCGAGGCCGGCAGCCAGCCGGCAATCCGGGTTGAATTCGATCTCCGCCTTGCCGTATTCGCGTTTGCCCGCCCGTTCAACGCGGCCGCGCAATTGATGCGCCATCATCTGCATGCCGTAACAGATGCCGAGGATCGGCACGCCGAGCTCGTACACTTCCGGATCGGCAAGCGGCGCGTTCTCTTCATACACGCTGTTCGGGCCGCCGGAGAAGACGATCCCCTTCGGCTTCAGCTCGCGCAATTTCGCGGCCGGCGTGTTGTAGGGCAACAGTTCGCTGTACACGCCCAGATCGCGGATGCGCCGGGCGATCAGTTGATTGTATTGGCCCCCGAAATCGAGCACCACGATGCGTTCATTCGGCTTGTCCATGGTACGCCTCCCTCGATTCATAACGCTAATTATACTGAACGGATTTTCGGGGCGTCAACGTGCCGGACCGCGCCTCCGGGCCCGCGCCGGACCGGAACCGCCGCGCATCCTTCCGGGCTGCATCATCGAACCGGAACCTTCGCGAATCCTTTCATGCTGCATCATTGGACCGGAGCCGCCGCGCATCCGGTAGCCGCACGCCTGTCAGGCACACGCTTCATCCCGCACCACCGCCGGTGTTTGATATTTTCACCCGTATCGCCCGCCGGTGTTCGCCGGATTGCCGGGCCACCCGCCGGACAATCGCTTCAACCACCCGACAGGCGTTCGTTACATCGCTGCATCACCGCCAGGCTTCGTTTTATCGCCGTATCATTCGCCGGGCGTAAGCCTCACCCTGCATGTCCGTCAAGTGCACCTTCCAACTCCTTGCCGTCACGTACGATGCACGCTTTTCTCCGCATGCCTCGCAACCCGTCGGGCACACGCGCCTCTCTTCCTTACAACCGGTTTTGCGTTCGCGACGGCGTGCTCATTTTTTTCCGTTGGCGGCTTCTTTCCTGTACTCCCGGATGGCCGCAAGCACATCCTCGATATGCCCTTTCGGCTTCACATTGCGCCACTCCCGGATCAGCCTTCCTTCCTCGTCGATCAGGAACGTCGACCGGACGATACCCATGAACTCGCGGCCGTACAGCTTCTTTGCCTGCCACACGCCATACAGTTCGCACACCGCGTGATCCGGATCGGACAACAGGATGAAGGGAAGCCCGTATTTGTCCCGGAACCGGATATGCCGTTCGACATCATCCGTGCTGACTCCGATGACGACTGCGCCGTGCTTCGTCAGCTCGCCGTACGCGTCCCGGAAATCGCACGCCTGCTGGGTGCATCCCGGCGTCATGTCCTTCGGATAGAAATACAGCACCACGAGCCGCCCGCGGAAATCGGAAAGCCGCACTTCGCCGTCCGCCGAGGGCAGCGTGAAATCGGGCGCCATGCTTCCGATCGACAGTGTCATGTGCGTGAATCCCTCCCGCGTTCAGGTTTGCGTGTCTTCTTAATTGTAACCGAAACGGCGTTCGTGTCGGACAATCATCACCCAAATTGGCAATTGCTTGATTTTTTCCGGACAGGCGGATAGCATGGAGGTATCGGCGGTGTGATGCCGCCTGAACCCCCATGTCACCCGTTTGCGACGCGTGAAGCACACCGTCCCGTGATCCGCACTAGGCGGATGGGGCGGTGTTTTCATTTTGCGAAGGAAGGAGAGGATGCCGATGGAACATGACTTCGAGACGCATTACAGCGCGTGGATGAAGAAGCAGATTGACGCAAGCGAGGGGGAACGGCGCAGGAGGCTGCGGGAACACGGTTATCTGGAGCGGAAGCTGCTGCAGAACGTCTGGTGGCCGGCGGTCGGATCCTTCGAATACCTGCACGCGGAATACGAAATCGCCGATTTCAAGGACGGTGCCCGGTTTCTGGACTTCGCGTATATCCGCATGCCGCACAAGATTTGCCTTGAAGCCGACGGATTCGGACCGCACGCTAGGCATACGGACCGCTACAAATTTTCGGACGACCTGATGCGCCAGAACCACCTCGTGATCGATGACTGGCGGGTGCTCCGCTTCTCGTCGGACGATATCGAGCATCATCCCCGGAAGTGCCAGCAGATCGTGCTTCAGCTGCTGGGCCGTCTTTTCGGCGGCGGTGACCCTTATGTCGGCCTGCCGGTCATGAAGCGGGAAATCCTGCGATACGCTGCGTGCTCGGCGGATCCGGTCAGGCCGGCGGAAATTGTGAAGCTGTTGGGTGTAGGCGACAAGTATGCACGAAAACTGTTGAGGGAATTGACTGTCGACGGATATCTGGAACCGGTGAACGGATCCCGCCGTATCCGCAGCTACCGGCTGAACCGTTCAAAAATACGGCTGTAAGAAGGAATGTGCCCCGCCGGACACGCATTTAACGGTCCCGCAGACCGTTATCACGCCTCTTTGCCTCGTCCGGTCGGCCGTTTACGGTCCCGCGGACCGTTATTCGCCCCGCACGGGCGGGGCAAGAACCTTCGGAGCCGCACTTAACGGTCCCGCAGACCGTTATCGCGCCTCTTTGCCTCGCCCGATCGGCCGTTTACGGTCCCGCGGACCGTTATTCGCCCCGCACGGGCGGGGCAAGTCCCTCCGGAGCCGCATTTAACGGTCCCGCAGACCGTTATCGCGCCTCTTTGCCACGCCCGATCGGCCGTTTACGGTCCCGCGGACCGTTATTCGCCCCGCACGGCGGAGCCACCGCGCATGCTACGACCCCGCGCCGCGGTATCGCTTCACGCCGATGTTCCACACCGTCAACCCGATCGCCGTGAACACCATCCCGACCACCGGCGTGAGCAGCGCCATCCGCAGATCCCCCGGCCCGCTGCGCTCGAGGAAAAACGACGCCGGATAGACGCCGACGAACGCGAACGGCAGCAGCCAAGTCAGCACGAACCGCATCGTCCGGTTATAGATCGTGACCGGATAGCGGCCGTAACTCTGCAAGTTGTACATGAGCGGCAAGATGCCCGTCGGCGCATCGGTGAAGAACGCGATCGCCGTGATCGCCGTGTACAGGCCGAAATACACCAGCACCGCGCCCGCCGTCAGCACGGCCAGCATCACGAGATCCGTCCAGCCGAACGCCATCTCCATCTGCCGCGCCGTGACCGCCATGATCGCGATTCCGACGAACGAGCCGATGAGTCCGGGCGGATACATGTTCTCGAGCATGACCTGGAACAGATTATGCGCCGGACGCGTCAGCACCCGGTCCATCTCGCCCTTCACGATATACCGCTCACCGAAGTTCCACAGATCGAAAAAGCAACTGAAAATGCCGTACGGCACCATAAAGAATCCGAACACGAACACGATTTCCGCTTCGGACCAGCCGCCGAGCGCCGGCGTATGCCGGAACGCGATCAGGATAACGGCCAGGTTCATCGCCTGGTAGGTGAGATCCGACACGACCTCGATCCAGAAGTCCGCCCGGTACGTCATGCGCGACTTCGCGTAGTTCTTGAAGTATTCCCACATCAGACCAAGGTAAAACATGAACCGCGGCTCACCCTCCCTGCACGAACAGCCGCTTCCGTGCCGCCCGCCACAGGAGCCGGATCGGCACGATCAACGCCGCGGCCCACAAGGCCTGCAGCCCGACCGCGGCAAGCGCCTCTTCGCCGGAAGTCTGTCCCGTAAACACCGCACTGGGCAAATACGCGATCGCCTGGAACGGCAGCCACTGCGAAATGTCGGCCAGCCAACCCGGAAACAGCGCAATCGGCACGAGCAGGCCGGAGAACAGGTCGACGACGACCCGCTTCATGCGGATCAGGCCGTCGATGTTCTCGAAATAGAACGCGCCCATCCCGGTGAGCAGGTTCAGCTCGGAATTAATAAGGAAGCTGAACACCAGCATCGCCGCGTACAGCAGCCAGACCGCCGGATCGCGGGGAAGCTCGATCGGGAAGATCAGGCACACCACGATCAGTCCCGGCACCATGAACATGACGAGCCGGAACAGCCCCTCGCCGAATCCCTGGAACAGCTTCACCAGCAGATAGTGGTACGGCCTCACGAATTGGATCGCGACGCTGCCATCCCGCACCTCGTTCGCGATCTCACGGTCCAGATTGTTAAAATAGAACGCGCGCGCCATCCAGGTGACCGCCACGTACGTCGTCATCTGCGCCAGCGTGAACCCCCGGATCGCCTCCTGGTCCCCGTAGATCGCGTGCCAGAAAAAAAATAGGCGCCGATGTTTACCGAATAAATAATGATGCCGCTGTAATAGTTGACCCGGTACGCCAGCATCGTCAGGAACCGGATGCGGATCAGATCCAGGTACATCCCCGTCACGTCACGCCCACCAGCCGTTCCGCTCCCGCGGCCGAGCCCGACCGGTAGATCTCCCGCACGATTTCGTCCGTGCTCGTCTCCGCGAACTTGATGTCGCGGATGTCGACGCCGCTGCCGACGACGCGGGCCAGCGCCTCGGACATCCCGACCTCACGAGGCACCCGCATCACCGCGGACATCCCCTCGCCGAGCTGCCACCGTACGCCGGGCAGATCGGCCGTCAGCCGCTCCAGCCGTTCCAGTCCCACCGGTTCGCCGAACTGCAGCCGGATCTCGCGCCCCCGGCTCCAGCGCGCCTTGAGCTCGTCCAGCCCGCCGTCATAAATGATCCGCCCGTCATCCAGCATGATCACCCGGGAGCAGAGCGCCTCGATATCCTGCAAATCGTGCGTCGTCAGCAGAATCGTCGTTCCGTGCTCGCGGTTGAGCTGCAGCAGGAACTCGCGGATTTCCGTCTTCACGACGATGTCGAGCCCGATCGTCGGCTCGTCCAGGAACAGGATCGCGGGGTTGTGCAGCAGCGACGCGGCCAGTTCGCACCGCATCCGCTGGCCGAGGCTGAGCTTGCGCACCGGCCGGTGCAGCAGATCGCCGAGCTTGAGCCGCTCGACGAGCTCGTCCAACCGCCTCCGGAAATCGGCCGCCGGCACGCGGTACACCTTCCGGAGCAGATGGAACGACTCGATGACGCCGATATCCCACCAAAGCTGGCTGCGCTGGCCGAACACGACGCCGATGTGGCGCACGAACTTCTCGCGCTCGCGCCACGGCACATAGCCGGCCACGCGCACCGTGCCCGACGTCGGCACCAGAATGCCGGCGAGCATCTTGATCGTCGTCGATTTCCCGGCGCCGTTCTCGCCGATATAGCCGCAGATTTCTCCGCGGGGGATCGTGAAGCTGATATCCTTGACCGCCGTCACTTCGACATATTGGCGGCGAAACAAATCCCGAATTGCGCCGGCAAGCCCTTCCCGGTTCCGCTGTACCTTGAACGTCTTGCGCAAATCCCGTACTTCGATCGCCGGCTGCATGACGAACATTCCAGCCTCCTCGACACATTTCCCGGGAAATATCTTTCGGATACCTTCCGGCATCCGACAACAGTATAGCACTTGTAAGACATGGCGTGACATTTTATAATCTTTAAGCGTGCAAATTTTTTACGTGTGGAACCAGTTGGCGTGTCGTGTCGTCTAAGTGGTTGGCGGAACCGCCGGAACCGGAATCCCCGAAGACCGGTGAACCGGAACCCCTGTCCGCCGGAAGGAGAGGACGTCATGGAACCGCGATCGACCCGGATCAAATCCCGAAGGCGCAGATTATGGCTGCGTTGGACGCTCATCAGCGTCCTGTCTGTCATGACCCTCGCGATTGGATATATCGCATTTCAGGGCGTTACCATATACAATGCGCTGGACAACTTCAGCAAAGACGAATCCGAATCCCGCTTTCAGGCGGTCGTGGACAAGACGGTCCAGGCCCCTCCGGAATGGGAGGGCAAAGAGCGCGTCAATATCCTGCTGCTCGGCGGCGACGCGCGCGGGCTGGAGAAAAACCAGGTTGCCCGCTCCGACTCGATGATCGTCGTCTCGATCGACCCGGTGACAAAGCGCGTGCATCTGCTGTCGGTCCTGCGCGACACCTGGGTCGACATTCCGGGCCACGGCAAGGGCCGGGCCAACTCCGCAATCACGCTCGGCGGGCCGAACCTCGCGATGAAGACGATCGGCGATCTGCTCGGACTCGATATCCATTATTATGCTTATGTCGATTTCGAAGGGTTCAAGGCGCTCGTCGACGCGATCGGCGGGGTATACTTCGAAGTGGAAAAGGACATGCACTATGTCGACAACGCGGACGGCAACCGGTACGACATCCACCTGAAGAAAGGGTACCAGCTGCTCGACGGCGACAAGGCGCTGCAGTACGTCCGCTTCCGCCACGACGCGATGTCCGATTTTACGCGGACCGAACGGCAGCGGGAATTCCTGAAGGCCGTCGCGAAGAAGCTGCAATCGACCTGGAACGTCGTCCGGATGGGACAAATTCTGGAGAAGGTCGAACCGTACGTCGAGACGAACATGCAGGTGTCAGACATCCTGAAGCTCGGCCAGCTCGGCCTGAAGCTGCACATCGCCGGCTCCGCGCAGGTGCCGCCGATGGAGCTGATCCGGGACGATCGCGTGGGCGGGGCGGCGGTGCTCGCGGTTCGCGACACGGAAGCGCTGAAGGCGTACGTGCAGGAAGTGCTCGCGAGCGACGAGACGGAGCAGCAGCCGGACGCCGGCACGGAGGATGCGCCGGGCAGAACGTCCGGTCCCGTCACGAGCAAGCCCGCGGAATCGGCCGAGCCCGCGGCCTGATTCTCGGAGCGCATGCACCGGATGAATACGCCAGGAAGGGGGTTCCGGCCATCGGCGCCGGAGCGCCCTTTTCTTGATTTCGCTTCCCGACACAAAAAAAAGAAACCCGCAGATGCGAAAGGAGAGTCCCCCATGCCCGCAGACACCCGCCACCGTCCGACATCCGAAGCCCTCTACCGGGAAGCGCTCCGCCACATCGTCGGCGGCGTGAACAGCCCGTCCCGCTCGTTCAAGGCGGTCGGCGGCGGCGCCCCGGTCTTCATGAAACGCGCGCAGGGCGCGTATTTCTGGGATGCCGACGGCAATCGCTACATCGACTACCTCGCCGCCTACGGGCCGATCATCGCCGGGCACGCCCATCCGCGCATCGTCGAGGCGATCGCCCGTGCGGCCGAGAACGGCACGCTGTACGGCACGCCGACCGAGCTCGAGATCGAGATGGCCCGCCGCCTGAAGGAAGCGATCCCCTCGATGGACAAGGTTCGGTTCGTGAACAGCGGCACCGAGGCGGTCATGACGACGATCCGCGTCGCCCGGGCCTACACGGGCCGCACGAAAATCGTCAAATTCGCCGGCTGCTACCACGGCCATTCCGATCTCGTGCTCGTCGCCGCCGGCTCCGGCCCGTCGACGCTCGGCATTCCGGACAGCGCGGGCATCCCGCTCTCGATCGCGCACGAAGTGATCACCGTGCCGTACAACGACCTGGAGGGCCTGCGCCTCGCCCTCGAGCGATGGGGCGAAGACGTCGCGGCCGTCCTCGTCGAACCGATCGTCGGCAACTTCGGCATCGTCATGCCGAAGCCCGGCTTCCTCGAAGGCGTGTGCCGGATGGCGCGCGACGCCGGCGCGCTCGTCATCTACGACGAAGTGATCACCGCCTTCCGCTTCCATTACGGCGGGGCGCAGAACTTCGCCGCGTTCCCCGACCACGCCGCGATCGAGCCGGACCTGACCGCCCTCGGCAAAATCATCGGCGGCGGCCTGCCGATCGGCGCCTATGGCGGAAGGAAGGAGATCATGGAGCAGGTCGCGCCGCTCGGCCCGGCTTACCAGGCCGGCACGATGGCGGGCAACCCCGCCTCGATCTCCGCCGGGCTGGCCTGCCTCGACGTGCTCCGCGAGCCCGGCGTCTACGAACGGATGGACGCGCTCGCCGCGCGGCTTGCGAAGGGGCTGGCCGCAGCCGCGGCGAAGCACGGCGTGCCGCTCACGATCAACCGGGTCCGCGGCGCGTTCTCGACGCACTTCTGCGATCACCCGGTCACGAATTACGCCGAGGCGCAGGACACGGACGGCGAGGCGTTCGCCGCGTTCTTCCGCGCCATGCTCGACCGCGGCGTCTGCCTTGCGCCGTCGAAGTACGAGGCTTGGTTCCTGACCGTCGCCCACAGCGAGGCGGACATCGAGGAGACGATTTTGGCGGCGGATGAAGCGTTCCGCATCACGGCCGAAATCCGGAACGGATAAGGGCCGCCCGCTCGGGTCAGACTCAGAGCATCCTCTCATCGGACGATCCGGACCATCGGTGACCGCGGGCGGGAATTTGTGGTATAGTGGACCATAAGCCGGTTCGGCAACGTGTTCTTCACCGATTCGGAGGCGGTTCCGCCATGAAACCCAAGGAAAGAATCGACGAAATCAACCTGGTGCGCGCCTTCGCGATCATCGGCGTGCTCATGGTGCACTCCACCTCGTTCGCGGTCACCGAAACGCTGGGGTCGTCCCTCTATCCGCTGTACAATTTCGCCAACATCTTCTTCAAATTCGGCACGCCGACGTTCATTCTGCTCAGCAGCCTCGTCCTGTTCTACACCTATTATGACCGGCCGGCGGACCGAAGCCTTTTCCTCGGGTTCTACAAGAAAAGGCTGATGTACATCCTGCTTCCGTACCTGATCTTCTCCATCGGGTACTACGCGCTGCGGCACTACTGGTATTATGCGGACAGGCCCCTCGACGTCGCGCTGGCTGACTTTGTGGACAAACTGCTCACGGGCAAGGCATATGCTCACCTTTATTTTGTATTCATCAGCGTGCAGTTTTACGTGCTCTTCCCGCTGTTGCTCTACGCAAGCAAAAAATGGCCCCTCCTGACGAAGGGGTTCATCCCCTTCGGCTTCGCGGTGCAATGGGGCTTCGTGCTGCTCAACCATTACTGGCTGTCCGTCCCGAACAAGGGCAGCTGGGCGCTCAGCTATTTCGCGTATTATTTCACGGGCGCGTACTTCGGCATTTCGTTCGACCGGATCCGGGAATGGCTGAAACCGACCGCCGCGAAGCTGAAGTCGTGGCGCGGCCCGACCTGGGCGCTGCTGTGGGCCGGATGGCTGGCGTTCGGGCTCTCCCATGTCTGGATCTGGTACGTGACCCGCCATGACGGACGCTGGTTCAATACGCTGTGGTACGAATTGCTCTGGAATCTGCACACGTTCTGCACCGCCCTCGTCCTGATCCAGGTCGCGTTCCTGTTGCGCGAATGGAACAGGGAGGCGCGCGTCGTGCGGCTGCTCGACCATCTCGGCGTCATGAGCTTCGGCATTTACCTGTTTCATCCGCTGGTTCTCTTCTATTACCGGTTGCATCCGGTCACCGCGACGTATTGGTTCCATCTCTGGTACGCGGGCGGGTTCGTGCTCGCGCTGACCCTGTCCTGGCTTGTCGTGACGCTGGCGTTCCGCTTCATCCCGTTCGCCTGGGTGCTCTTCGGCAACGTGCCGGCGCGATATACCGGGCTGCCGAAGCCATCGGCGGAACGGTCGCTGTCGGTCGGCAGGTGACGACGGGACCGACGGACGGCCGACCGGACCGTCCACGGAGACAGGCAACCGGGATTCCGGCCGAACATCGAAAGCCTTCGGACACCGCTCCGGGCGGTTCCGAAGGCTTTTTTCGCGTGCCAGCCCGCCGTCAGGCCGCCACGTCGCGGCGGTTGAACACGTACCAGGACAGCGCGAGGAACAGGACGTAATAGCCGGCCAGCACGCCGAGCGAGAAACCGAGCGAATGCCCGCGGAACAGCTCGCCGGCGTTCAGATATCGCTCCAGCCCGAAATGCATGAACAGAACGTAATCGATCCACGGCTTGTCGATCAGCGAGAGCAGACTCGAGATGATGCCGCTGCCGAGCAGCGCGAAAATCGACAGCCCGATCGCGAGGCCGCCGGAACGGAACACGGAGGATATCATGAACGCCATCGTCGCGACGACCGCCATCTCGATCAGATTGAGCCCGTACCAGGCCGTCACATATCCGAAGGGACTCCAACCGCTCGGAATCGAAGACCCGGAATCGCCGCCGCCAAACAGCACGAAATTCAGCAACAGCGTCAGCGCGAAGAACACCGCCAGATTCAGGACGATGTAGCAGAGCAGCGCAAGATACTTCGATAGCAGAATCTTGTTCCGGCTCCACGGGCGGATGAGCAGCAGCTTGATCGTGCCGTTCGAAAATTCCCCCGCCACGCTGTCCGCCGCCATGACGACCGCGAAGATCGAGAGCAGCATGGTCATGAGGCCGGACTCCAGCATGACGTAGCTCCACATGTTCGGCGAATCGTCGACGAACCGGCCGATGATCGACATCGCGAGCGGAAGGACCAGCAGGATCGCGGACATGACCCACGTCCGGACCCGGTAGTAAATCTTCATGTTCTCGTTCCGGACCAGGTTCAGGAAATCAGCCAATGCGACCGCCTCCCGTCACTTCGAGGAACTGGTCTTCCAGCGACTTCGTCACGGTCCGGATGCCGTACACGCGCACGCCCGCCGCGACCAGCCGGGCGTTGATGTCGGCCGTCTCCTCCCGCCCTGCGGTCACCACGATGCCTCCGGATTCCGTCCGCAGGACGACGCCGTCCAGCACCTCCGAAGCCGTGTCGGGCCGGTCGACCTCGAACAGGATTTCCAGCTTCTCCGCGCCGGCATCGCGGCGGATCGGCCGCACATCGACCAGGCGCCCCTGCTGGATGATGGCGACGCGGTCGCACATCAGCTCCATCTCCGAGAGCAGGTGGCTCGAGACGAGCACGGTCGTCCCCTCATGCTTCGCGAGGTGGCGCAGATAGTCCCGGAGCTCGCGGATGCCGGCCGGATCGAGGCCGTTCGTCGGTTCGTCCAGGACCAGCAGCGCCGGACGGTGCAGAATCGCCTGCGCCACCCCGAGCCGCTGCCGCATCCCGAGCGAATACGTCTTGACCTTGTCATGGATGCGATCGGACAGGCCGACGAGCTCCACGACCTCGTCGATCCGCCGCTTCCCGATGCCGGGGAGCATTCTCGCGTAATGGACCAGGTTCTGGTAACCGGTCAGGAATTTGTACATCTCCGGATTTTCCACGATGGCGCCGACCTGGCGCACCGCGGCTTCGAATTCGGTCCGGATGCTGCGTCCCTTGATGTAGATCTCGCCCGAAGTCATCCGCATGAGGCCGACCATCATGCGGATCGTCGTCGTCTTCCCCGATCCGTTCGGGCCGAGAAATCCGAATACTTCACCCGGCGGCACGTCGAACGTCAGGTTGTCGATGATCGTGCGTTTGCCGATCCGCTTCGTCACGTTCACGAGCCGCACGACCGGCTCCGCGCCGCCCCCGTGTCGTTCCAACACCGAATCCTCCTCCATCCTCTGCGACACATGATGCCCAAATTGTCCATTATATAAACGGAAGCGGTCAAAACAAGTTTCATAGAATTCAACACAATAAAACCCCCGGCCGAATGACGGCCGGGGGCGCGCATCGGGGCGCCGCCCGCTTCAGACCGCGGCCTGCCGGACGGCGGGCGGTTCGAGGTCCCCGGAGATCGCATCAGGGTCCGGCGACGCGAAGACCGTCCCGGAACCGCCTTCGTCCGCCGCAGATCGGGACGCCTGTTCCCTGCTGTGGCAGACCAGACAGTAGCCGAGCGGATAGACGAGACGAAAATATCCCGTCCGGAACACCCGGTGGCCGAACACCGCATCCTTCAGCTCCTGGCAGCCGATGCAATAGAATTGCCCGGTCTCCATCGCCGGTCAACACTCCTTTGCCCGAAAGGTTCGAATTCCCCCGATTCGATACACTATGGAGCGTCACATCCTGCGGTCCGGACGAGCTTCAATTTGTAGCCTCGGCCACAAATAGGATACATTTCGTATCTCCCACGCTTATAATTTATGACATTTATCGCACCGTGTCAATCCCGAATTCCCGTTTGGGCTGTATCCTTTTGTCGGAACTCCGGCATGCGGCCTGCATCCGGCGGCCCCGATTTTTCCTGAACTGTTCCGACAAGTTCCTTGTACTGCCTGTAGAAAAATGTTACGTTATGTATATGGACGACCGTCGATCAAGCCGCAACCGGCAGTGTGCATCCAGTCGCAACTCGAACGACAAGTCTTGGCAACACGAAGGGAGAACCGGTTAGGGGGATGAACATGAACATTGGTAGCCGAATAGCAAAACTGCGCGAAGAACGGGGCTGGACACAGGAGCAAACGGCTGCGGCGATCGGCATATCCCGCGCGGCGCTGTCCCATTACGAGAAGAACCGGCGTGAACCCGACACCGAGACGCTGACGAAATTCGCCGATCTGTTCAACGTTTCGATCGACTATCTGGTCGGCCGGACGAACGTCCCCAATCCTCCGCTTAGTCCGGACGTCCGCGAATTCGTCGATTCCCTTGAACTCTCGGACGAGGAGATCATGTCGAAGTTCTCGTTTTCGGTCGACGGCCGCCTGCTGACGCCGGAGGAGACGCGGCGCTTCATCGCATTCGTCCGCGCCGAACGGAGCATGCGCGGCGAATGAGGGCGCACCGGAACATGCCGCCAAGCGAACATGCGCATGCCCCCTGGCACGCGGGCATGCGCATGTTTCATGCAGGTACCGTTCCGTTGCCGTTCAGTTCCCCCCGACGCGGGCCAGATCGCGGGCATTCGCCTCGAAGGCGGCCATCAGCGCCGCTTCCCCGATCAAGCCGCGCCGGTGCATGTCTTCAATCCGCTCGATCATCCGTTTGTAGTCCTTCGGAATGACCTTGACGAACTTCGCGCGGGATGTCTCCCAGTCGGACAGGATCTCGCGCGCCCGCTCGCTGTCCGTCAGCTCCGCGTGGCGGCGGATCATCGCCCTGACCTCCTCGCTCTCTCTGCCCGCATCCAGCGCTTCCAGGACGACCATCTCGAAGTTGCAGCGAACCGGAAAATCGCCGTCTTCATCGTACACGTACGCGATGCCGCCCGACATGCCGGCCGCAAAGTTCCGTCCGGTCCGGCCGAGGACGACGACGCGCCCGCCGGTCATGTACTCGCAGCCGTGGTCGCCCACGCCCTCGACGACGGCGTAGGCGCCGCTGTTGCGCACGGCAAACCGCTCGCCGGCGACGCCGCGGATGTACGCCTCGCCGCCGGTCGCACCGTACAGCGCCGTGTTGCCGATGATGATGTTCTCCTCCGCCCGGAACGTCGCCTTCGGCGAAGGCTTGATGACCAGCTTGCCGCCGGACAGCCCCTTGCCGACATAATCGTTCGCGTCGCCTTCGAGCGTCAGCGTGATGCCGCGCGGCAGGAATGCGCCGAAGCTCTGGCCGGCCGACCCGGTGAAATGGAACCGGATCGTATCCTCCGGAAGCCCTTCCGCGCCGTAGCGGCGCGTCACCTCGTAGCCGAGCATCGTCCCGACGACCCGGTTCGTATTGCGGATCGGGAACGACGCGCTGACCGGCTCGCGCCGCTCGAGCGCCGGCATCGCCCGCGGGATGAGCTCGCGCGCATCGAGCGAATCCTCGAGGCCGTGGTTCTGCTTCTGCACGCAGCGGCGCGGCGCGTCCGACGGTAGATCCGGGCGGTGGAGCAGCGCCGTGAGATCCAGCCCCTTGCGCTTGCCGTACAGCGCCGTCTCGTCCGCCTCCAGCATGTCGACGCGGCCGACCATCTCGTCGACGGTCCGGAAGCCGAGCCCGGCCATGATCTCGCGGAGTTCCTGCGCGACGAACCGCATGTAATTGACGACATAGTCCGGACTGCCCATGAAGTTCTTCCGCAGCTCGGGATTCTGCGTCGCGATGCCGACCGGGCACGTGTCGAGGTGGCAGACGCGCATCATGATGCAACCGAGCACGACGAGCGGAGCCGTCGAGAACCCGAATTCCTCCGCGCCGAGCAGCGCCGCGATCGCGACGTCCCGGCCGGTCATCAGCTTGCCGTCGACCTCGAGGGTGACGCGGCCGCGCAGATCGTTCAACATCAGCGTCTGGTGCGTCTCCGCGAGGCCGAGCTCCCACGGCAGCCCCGCGTGGCGGATCGACGTGACCGGCGAGGCGCCGGTGCCGCCGTCGTAGCCGCTGATCAGGATGACGTCCGCGCGCCCCTTCGCGACGCCGGCCGCGATCGTGCCGACGCCGACTTCCGAGACGAGCTTCACGCTGATGCGCGCGCGCGGGTTCGCGTTCTTCAGGTCGTGAATCAGTTCGGCCAGATCCTCGATCGAATAGATGTCATGGTGCGGCGGCGGCGAGATGAGGCCGACGCCCGGCGTCGAGCCGCGCACCTCCGCGATCCACGGGTAGACTTTGCGCCCCGGCAGCTGGCCGCCCTCGCCCGGCTTCGCGCCTTGCGCCATCTTGATCTGGATCTCGTCGGCGTTCACCAGGTACAGGCTCGTCACGCCGAACCGTCCCGACGCGACCTGCTTGATCGCGCTGCGGCGCGAATCGCCGTTCGGGTCCGGCACGTAGCGCCGCGGGTCCTCGCCGCCCTCGCCGGTGTTCGACTTGCCGCCGATCCGGTTCATCGCGATCGCGAGCGCCTCGTGCGCCTCCTTGCTGATCGAGCCGTAGGACATCGCGCCGGTCTTGAAGCGCTTCACGATCGACTCGACCGGCTCGACCTCCTCGATCGGGATCGGACGGCCCTGCCTGAATTTGAGCAGCGAGCGGAGCGTGCGCCGGGTCTCCGCCTCGCCCTCGACCAGCTTCGAGAACCGTTTGTACAGCCGGTAATCGTTCGTCCGCGCCGCAAGCTGCAGCGTATGGACCGTCTCCGGATTGAACAGATGGTCCTCGCCGTCCCTGCGCCACTGGTATTCGCCGCCGGAGTCGAGCTCCTCCCCGGCATCGGCGGGGGAATCGAACGCCTTCCGATGCGGCTTCAGCGCCTCCTCGGCGATGGTGTCCAGGCCGATGCCGCCGACGCGGGACGGCGTCCAGGTGAAATACCGGTCGATGACGTCCTGCGCGATCCCGACGGCCTCGAAAATCTGCGCGCCGCGGTACGACTGGATCGTCGAGATGCCCATTTTGGACAGAATCTTGACGACGCCCTTCGTGGCCGCCTTGATGTAGTTCCGGACCGCCTTCTCGTACGTGATGCCGGTGAGCATCCCGCGCCGGATCATGTCGCCGAGCGTCTCGAACGCGAGGTACGGATTGATCGCGCTCGCGCCGTAGCCGAGGAGCAGCGCGAAATGGTGCACTTCCCGCGGCTCGCCCGACTCGACGAGCAGACTGACCTTCGTCCGCGTGCCGTTGCGGATCAGGTGGTGGTGCAGCGCGGAGACGGCGAGCAGCGCCGGAATCGCCGCATGGTCCCGGTCGATGCCGCGGTCGGACAGGATGATCAGATTGTGGCCCTTCGCGATGACGCGGTCCGCCGCTTCGCACATGAGGTCGATCGCCTCGCGCAGCCCCTTTTCCCCTTCGGCCGCCGGGAACAGGATCGGAATCGTGATCGCCTTGAACCCCGGCCGGCGGATATGGCGCAGCTTCGCGAACTCTTCGTTCGACAGGATCGGCGTCTCCAGCCGGACGTGGCGGCAGCTCTCCGGTTCGGGCTTCAGCAGGTTGCGCTCCGAACCGATCGTCGTGACGGTCGAGGTGACAATCTCCTCGCGGATGGCGTCGATCGGCGGATTCGTCACCTGCGCGAACAGCTGCTTGAAGTAGTTGTACAGCCGCTGCGGACGCTCCGACAGCACGGCGAGCGGCGCGTCGTAGCCCATCGAGCCGACCGGCTCGTTCCCCGTGCTCGCCATCGGTTCGAGGATTTTGCGCAGTTCCTCGTACGTGTACCCGAACGCCGCCTGGCGGACGCGGACCGACACGGCGTCCGGCTCCGGCTGTTCGGGCGCGTCCGGCAGATCGTCGAGACCGATCCTATGCGCATCCAGCCACTCGCGGTACGGATGTTCGGTCGCGATCGCGCGCTTCACTTCCTCATCGGAAATGATCCGGCCTTCCCGCGTGTCGACGAGCAGCACCCGTCCCGGGCGCAGCCGGTCCTTGTACAGGATCTCCTCCTGGGGTATCTCGAGCGCGCCCTGCTCGGAGGCGAGGATGATGAAGCCGTCCTTCGTCACGCAGTAGCGCGCCGGCCGGAGGCCGTTCCGGTCGAGGATCGCGCCGATCTGCACGCCGTCCGTGAACGCCATCGCGGCCGGGCCGTCCCAGGGCTCCATCAGCGTGCTGTGGTATTCGTAGAACGCCCTCTTCTCCGGGCTCATGCTCTCGTGGTTCGTCCACGGTTCCGGCACCATCATCATCGCCGCGTGCACAAGCGGCCGGCCGGCGAGGTAGAGCAGCTCCAGCACGTTGTCGAACATCGCCGAGTCGGAGCCGTCCGCGTCGATGACCGGCTTGATCTTCTCGATGTCGGCCCCGAACAGCTCGGACTCGAGCAGCGTCTCGCGCGCGTGCATCCAGTTGATGTTGCCGCGCAGCGTGTTGATCTCGCCGTTGTGGATGAGATAGCGGTACGGATGCGCGCGGTCCCAGCTCGGGAACGTGTTCGTGCTGAACCGGGAATGGATCAGCGCGATCGCCGTTTCCATCGCGTCATCCATGATCTCGGGATAGAACGTTTTGAGCTGCGCGGTCGTGAGCATGCCCTTGTACACGATCTTCCGGCAGGACAGACTCGCCGCATAGAAGTGGTTGCCTCCGGGAAAATCGGGATTGTACCGGATCGTCCGCTCCGCCCGCTTGCGGATCACGTACAGCTTCCGCTCGAACGCAAGATCCGCCTCCGTGCTCGCCCCCCGGCCGATGAACAGCTGGCGGACGTAGGGCTTCGCTTCCTTCGCGGAGCGGCCCAGCCCCTCGTCGTTCGTCGGCACCGTGCGCCAGCCGAGCACCTCCTGGCCTTCCTCGCGCACGATCGCCTCGATCGCCCGCTCCTGTTCGGCGCGCTGCGCTTCGTCGTGGGGCATGAACAGCATGCCGACGGCGTAGTCGCCCTCGTCCGGCAGCGTGACGCCGAGCGCAGCCATTTCCCGGCGGAAGAAGCGGTGCGGAATCTGGATCATGATTCCCGCGCCGTCGCCCGTGTTCGGCTCGCTGCCCTGTCCGCCGCGGTGCTCCATGTTCTCGAGAACGGTCAGCGCCCGGCGGATGACGGTATTCGATTTGATGCCCGCAATGTTCGCCACGAAGCCCATGCCGCATGCGTCCCGCTCGTACCACGGGTCATACAGCCCCTGCTTCGGCGGCAATCCCGCGTGCCGCGTGTTCATGTCAAGCGCCACCTCTTTTCTTCAATGGTGCAAACCGCGATACGGCTCAGGGGATAGCTTCAAATCCGGACGAAAATGGCTTACAATGAAAAGGCCGAAACCGGCGGTATGCGGCCGGCGGATGCCCATACGATTTGCATCATGGAACTTCAGTATAGGATCAGACGCCCCGCGGCAAAATGGACTATTCCGCCGATCATTTGCACCGATTGACTTATCGTATGCCGCGCGGCCGCCGTCCGCGCATCAACTTTTTTATGGGTGCGATAAGTTTTCGTTGTCGGGACGGGTTGCACTTTTTGATTCCGAATCGGAGAGGTGTGGTTTCCTTGCGGAATGCATGGACGATGCGGCTGCACAAGTGGTTGGCCGCCGCGCTGGCAGCGATGCTGGCGGCCGGCGTGTTGCAAACGCTGCCAATTTCGGCGGCAGCGGCCGGTCCGGACGCGGGCGACGACGGCGTGCTCCGCATCGTGGCGCTGGGCGACTCGCTGGCCGCGGGCTATGAATACGGCATGGAGAAGCTCGCGAACCCCGTGCCCTACGGGTTCGTCGAGCGGGTGTGGGAACAGGCACTCATCCGGGGTTACAGGTCGGAGTTCTCGAACTACGGCATCATCGGACTCAGGACCGAGGGGCTGGAGAAGCTGCTGGCGCGGGTGGAGCGCGGCGAGGGATCGGACGGACCGGATCTGCTCGCGGAAGGCCAGGAGGCCTTCGTCGATCCGCGCATCCGGAGCCTTGTCAGTGACGGCGAGGCGGTGCGGCGGAATATCGAGCACGCCGATCTGATCCTGATCCAAATCGGCGGCAACGACTTTGCGGGCTACGTGCTGGCGCTGCACGAAGGGCGGACCGAAGCAGCGGACGCCATGCTGCAGGATATCCTGGAGCGGATGCGGTCGTCGCTGGAAGCGGCGATCCGCACGATCCACCGCATCAACCCGGACGCGCTCATCGTCGTCGGCGACCAGTTCTCGCCGGTGCCGAAGAAAATCCTGACCGTTGAAATCGTCTACTACGACAAGCTGCAGGACGCCGTGGGACGGATGACCGGCCTGCTGGAGGATCTGTCCGCCCGATTCGCGGCGGAGGGGCGCGACGTCCGCGTGGCCCATTCCGCCGAACGGTTCGTCGGCCGCGAGCTGTCGCTGACGACGATGCTCGCGGGCGGCCTGCAGGGCGACCGGTCGGCCATTCACCCGAACCAGTCGGGCTACGACGAGATGGGGCGCGCGTTCACGGAAGCGATCTGGGGTGAAGGCGGATACGTGACGCCGACGCGGGAAGAAGGCGTGCCGATCACGGTGTACGTGAACGGCGAGGAGCTTCGCCCGGGAACGGAGAGGCCGAAGCTCGTGAACAACTATACGTTCCTCGTCCTGCGCGACATCGCGGTCGCCCTGAAGGCGGATCTGAAGTGGGACAACCAAGCGAAAAAGGCGACGTTCTCCCTGAACGGGCGCACGGTCGTGCTGACGGCCGGAAGCTCCGTGATGACCGTAAACGGGGAGAAGCGGACGATCCCGGCGGCGCCGTTCGTCGAGAATGGCCGGACCTACGTGCCGCTCGGCGCGTTGTCCGACGCCCTCGGGTTTGACGTCGTATACCGGAACACGCTCAAGACGGCGTTCATCAACGGCTGACGATCTTCCGACGGCCCTTCCGCGCGGGGCGGGCCCGTCCTTGCCTTGGCGCACGGTGATTCGTAATATGATAGGTAGGAAAAAGTGGGTGAGACGATGCACAAGAGCAAGAAAAGAATCCTTCTGCTCTCGGAAGGGTTCGGCTCCGGCCACACCCGGGCCGCCCACGCGCTGGCCGTCGGCATACGACTGCTCAATCCCGATGTCCAGACGAAGGTGCTCGAACTGGGCAAATTTTTCAACCCGGTGCTTGAACCGCTGATCGTCTCGGCCTACCGGAAGACGGTGATGAGACAGCCGGAATGGTGGGGCCGCATATACCGTTCGAACTACAAGCGCACGTTCAACCGCTTCGCGCAGCTCGCCCTGCACCGGCTGTTCTATGCGCGGACGTCCCGGGTCATCACCCAGCTCAGACCGGATGCCATCGTCTGCACGCATCCGGCGCCGAACGCGGTCGTCTCGCGCCTGAAGCGGCTTGGACTGGATGTGCCGTTGTTCACGCTGATCACGGATTACGACGCGCACGGCACGTGGACAAGCCCCGAAGTGAACAAATATCTCGTCTCGACGCCGGTCGTGAAGCACAAGCTGATGGAGCACGGCGTGCCCGAATCACGGATCGAGGTGACGGGCATTCCGGTGCACCCCGATTTCTGGACGCCATGCGACCGGGACGAGATTCGCAGGGAACTCGGCCTGAACGACCTTCCGACCGTGCTGATCATGGGAGGCGGCTGGGGGCTGCTGAACGACGAGGACGGTTTGTTCGAATACATGGCGGGTTACCGGGAGGAGATCCAGCTCATCTTCTGCACGGGCCAGAACGAGCAAGTGAAGGAGCGGCTCGAGAGCAATCCGCTCTTCCGCCATCCGAACATCCGGATTCTCGGCTTCACCCGCGAGGTTCACAAGCTGATGGACGTGTCCGACCTCCTCATCACGAAACCGGGCGGCATGACCTGCACGGAAGGCCTGAGCAAAGGCCTTCCGATGCTGTTCTACGAGCCGATACCCGGCCACGAGGAAGAGAACTGCGAATACTTCGTCCGGAACGGCTTCGGCGAGCTTCTCGCGGGCCGCGAGACGATCGACCGCTGGTTCCGGCTGATCCGGGACCCGGAAGCGTCCGCCGAATATCGCCGGAAACTCCTCGAGAAGCGCAACGCCGAATACAATCCGGAGCGGTGCTCCCGCGCCGTCCTGCAGCTCGTGCAGTGACGGCGCTATTCTATATTGTTTATTAATGACGACAGGGATGGCGGACACGGCGGTCCGTCATCCCTGCTTGCGCTCCCTGTACCATTTGATGAACTCGATGAGAATCTTGTAATCCTGCACGTTGTCCTTCTCGATTCCGGCCTGCCTCAGCGCTTCGACAAAGGCGTGCCATTCCTCGTCCTGCTTCTCCTTCGCTTCCGGATCCGGCAGATTGACCTCGAGCAGCGTCTTCAAATCCACGTTGAGCACGAGCGCGATCTTCTCGATCACCTGGATCGACGGGTTCCGCTTCAGATTGCGCTCGATGCTGGACAGATACGACTTCGAAATGCCGGCGCGTTCGGCTAGCTCCGACAGCGAGATGCCGCTCTGGGTGCGGAAATGATTGATGTTCGTCCCGATCATTCCGCGTCCCTGCTCGCTCCGGTGCTCCAAGGCCGTCCCGCTCTTCCCGTTCATCTTTCTTCCGCTCATGTGCCGCCCTGCCGCTCCGGGCGATGATGATTTCGTGACTTGAGCACGCGCCATTCCACTCCCCGTTCCGGATATTGCTGCTCGCATCAGCTGGTGCGGCGGCCGCCGGACTCCGCGCCGTCAGATGCCGGCGGCCGCGCCGGATTTCATGCCCGCCTTCAGCCGTTCGATCACCCGCTCCTGCTCCCCGGGCGTCATGGCGGAGCCGGATGGCAGGCACAGCCCCGTCCGGAACAGCCGGGCGGACACGTCTTCCCGTTCGCCGTGGGGGTAGTAACGGGTGCCCGCGAACAACGGCTGCAGATGAAGCGGTTTCCAAACGGGCCGCGATTCGATGCGGTCTTCGGCGAGCCATGCGACGAGCTGCGCGGCGGAGATGCCCGCCGAACGCTCGTCGATCGTCAGCGCCGTCAGCCACCGGTTCGACCGGGTGCCCGACAGTTCGGGCATGAACCGGACGCCCGGCAGACCTTCCAGCGCCGACCGGTATCGTTCGAAGACGGCGCGTCTCGCCTCCACGCGCTCCGCGAGCACCTTGAGCTGCGCCCGGCCGATGCCGGCCAGCACGTTGCTGAGCCGGTAGTTGTAACCGAGCCGGCTGTGCTCGTAGTGGACGGCCGGATCGCGCGCCTGCGACGCGAGCGTCCGCGCTTCGCGGATCGCGTCGCCGTCGTCCGAGACGAGCATGCCGCCTCCGGACGTCGTGATGATCTTGTTGCCGTTGAAGGAATAGATGCCGAAACGGCCCATCGTGCCGGCATGGCGTCCCTTGTAGGTGGAGCCGAGCGCTTCCGCGGCGTCCTCGACGACCGGCACGCCGTATGTGCCGCAGAGCGCCAGGATTTCATCCATCCGCGCGCACTGGCCGAACAGATGGACGACGATGACCGCCTTCGGAAGCCGGCCTTCCCGCGCCGCCTCTTCCAGCGCCCGCTCCAGCGCCCGCGGAGACATGCCCCACGTGTCCGGCTCGGCATCGATGAACACCGGCTCCGCTCCCTGATAGAGGATCGGATTCGCGCTGGCGACGAACGTCAGGCTCGAGCAGAAGACGCGGTCGCCGGGACCGACGCCGAGCAGGCGGAGGGCGAGATGGATCGCCGCGGTGCCCGAGGAGACGGCGGCCGCATGTCCGATGCCGACCGTCTCGGCGAACTCGCGCTCGAAGGCATCGACATGCGGGCCGAGCGGCGCGATCCAGTTCGACGCGAACGCCTCCGCGATATACTGCTGCTCCTCGCCGCTCATGTGGGGCGGCGACAGCAGGATGGCCGGTTTCTGCAAGGTCGTGTTCACGCGTGATCCCATCCCCGTGTTTTGGTGGCCGGCCGGCTTGAGGCCGGGTACGGTTCCGGCTTCCGGAAGCCGGGTGACTCGTGCGGCTCCGGCTGCGGGAACGCGGAGACGGGGGCCGGGTCCGCCCGCCGGATCACGGCGGCCGGCACGCCCGCCGCGGTGCATTCCGGCGGCACGTCGCGCGTCACGACCGCGCCCGCGCCGGCGATTGCCCAAGCACCGACCTTCCGTCCCGGCAGGATGACGGCCCCGGCGCCGACCAGCGCGCCTTCGTCCGCGCCGGCGCCGCCGGTCAGGACGGCACCCGGTGCGATGTGCGCGCAGTCGCCGACGGCACAGTCGTGTTCGACGATCGCGCCCGTGTTCACGATCGCGTGCGCGCCGATCGACGCGTCCGGCTGGATGACCGCGCGCGCCATGACGACCGCGCCCGGTCCGATCCGCGCCCGCGGACTCACGACCGCCGCCGGATGGATGAGCCGCACGAAGCGGGCGCCGGCGGCTTCCAGTTCGCGGACGATCCGATGCCGCGCCCGGTTGTCGCCGATCGCGACGACGAACTCGAGCGACGGATACCGATCGCGCAGGCTGCGCCAGGCCGAGACGGGCAGACGGCACTCGCCGTCCGCGCGCGCTGCACCGGCGGGGCCGACGCCGTCTTCCGGCACGTCGCCGCCGTTGCCGCCATTTCCCGGCGACACGGCGGCTGCGGCTCCGGTATGCGCATCGCGCCGTTCCCGGCGGGCGTCCTCGCCGGTTTCTTCCCGTGCGCCCCGCCCGGCGTGCTGCGCGGCGTAACGATCGTCCAGCACCGCGGCCAGCACCGTATTCGGCGTCAGCGCGATCAGCTCGCGCACCACCTTGCCGTGACCGCCGTCTCCGATCATGACAATCCGACGCACGCGCATCACCCCGCCGTGCCCGTGCCGGTGAACCGATCCACCGTCGCACGTCCCGGCTGATTGATGCCGGAGGGCTTGAACAGCCGCAGGAACGTCAGCCAGAGTATCTTCAGATCGAGCAGCATGTTTCGGTTGTGCACATACCATACATCCATCGCGAATTTTTCCTCCCAGGAGACGGCGTTCCGGCCGTTCACCTGCGCCCAGCCGGTGATGCCCGGACGCACGAGATGACGCTGCCGCTGCTCCTCGGTGTAGAGCGGCAGATACTCCATCAGCAGCGGCCGCGGACCGACGAGGCTGAGATCGCCCTTCAGCACGTTGAAGAGCTGGGGCAGCTCGTCGAGGCTGTACCGGCGCAGCCTGCTGCCGAACGGCGTCAGCCGTTCGTCGTCGGGCAGCAGGTTGCCGTCGTCGTCCCGCAGATCGGCCATGGTGCGGAACTTGTACAGCACGAACGGCTTCTCGTGCAGGCCCGGGCGCACCTGCCGGAACAGCACCGGCCGGCCGAGCCGGATCCGCACCAGCAGCGCGACCGTCGCCATGACCGGCGACAGGACGATCAGCAGCACGAACGCGGCCATCACATCAAAGGCGCGTTTCAGCTTCATCCGGACCGCATCCCTTCCGCCGGCCGGCCCGCCTCCCGCCGCAGCCCGGTTTCGGCTTGCGCCTTCGCCGGTGCCCGCGCTCTCCGCGCATCCGCCGAACGGCCGTCCGCCTGCGCCCCTTCCGGAAGATCCGAAGCACACGCTCCGGCCGAGTCGTCCGCAGTCCGCGCGAACAGCGCACCGTCCGCCGTCCGCACTTCCGCCGGTCTCCCCGCCGTCCGCCTGTCCGTCCCGTGATCCGCGCGCGTCGATCGGAAGCCGTCCGCCGCGCGCGACGACGCCGATCCGTCCGCTTCGCGCGATTCCGCCGATCCTTCCGCCGCCCACACTCCCGTCGAACCCTCCGCCCCGCGCGCGCCGGCCGAATCGGCCCGGACCGGAAGCTCCGCCGCCGCGGCTTCCGTGTTCGCGAGCAGTTCCGCAAGCAGCCGGCGCTTGATCTCCCGGACCGCGTCGGAAACCCGGAGATCCCGTTTCATCAGCCCGAGGCGCCAGACGGCCACGACCACCTTGCGAAATTGCGCGGCGGTGATTTTGCCGGCGATGTTCATCCCGCCATCCCTCCCGCGCCGAGCGAGACGCGCGCTCCCGGATCCGGACCGGCCATGCGTCTGCGCAGCCATTTCAAGGCGTCCTCGCACATCCGATCCAGCCCGAGCTCGGCCCGCCATCCGAGTTCCCGCTGCGCCTTCGACGGATCGGCGCAGATGGCCGGCGCGTCGCCCGGGCGCCGCTCGACGATCCGGCGGGGAATCTCGACGCCCGACGCCTTCTCGAACGCCGCGACCACCTCGAGCACGGTATACCCGACGCCCGAACCGAGGTTGAAGGCGTCGATGCCGGTCTCCGACGCCACCTTGTCCAACGCCTTCAGGTGGGCCCGCGCCAAATCCTTCACATGGACGTAGTCGCGGACGCATGTGCCGTCGCGGGTCGGATAATCGCCGCCGTAGATCGGCAGTTCGCCCCGCCGTCGGGCGGCGATGCGCATCAGGCGCGGGAACAGGTGCGGCTGATCGCGGTCGTCGGGATCGCTGCCGATCGTTCCGGCATCGCACGCGGCGCACGGTTGATGGCCGTTCGCCGCGGGTTCACGGGCGGCGCCCGCCTCCCCGGTCCTCGCGGATTCGGGCAGGGCGATCCGTGCGGACGCGTTCGCGATGCCCGTCTCGCCGCCGATGCCGCCGCCGGCGCGCGCGTCCCCCGATTCTTCGCCGGTCCGCTCTCCATCTCTCCCGCCGTCCATCGTTCCGCCGCAGCCGTCCCCGTCCCGCTTGCGGCCGTCCCGGAGCGCCTCCGCGTCGATCCACCCGCTCGGATGCGCGCCCGCCGGATTGAAATTGCGGAGCAGGACGATGCTCCACTTCCGGTCCGCCTCGTACAGATCGTGCAGGATTTCCTCGATCATCAACATCGTCCGCCCGTAGCGGTTGGCCGCGCCGAGCGGCGCCGTCTCCGGCACCGGCGTCTGCCTCGGCCTGCCGTAGACGGCCGCCGACGAGCTGAAGACGAGCCGCCGCACCCCGTGCCGCTGCATGACGTCGCAGAGGTTGACCGTCCACGCGATCGGAAGATGGGCGCGCTGATGCTCCATCAACGGCCGGATGCCGGCGAAATGAATGACCGCCTCGATCCCGTATTGCCCGAAAATGCGCTCGAGTCCCCGCCGGTCCAACGGGTCGAGCGGATGGAACGTCACGTTCCGTCCAAATACCGTCCGCAAGCGTTCGATGACCGGCGCATGCTCCGGGCGATCGGCGACGATGATCTCGCGGCCCGCCTCCAGCAGTTCCGTGCACGTATGGCTTCCGATGTATCCGGCTCCGCCCGTGATCAGCACCGCCATAGTCAGCCCTCCGCAGGTTGGCGTGGTTTATTCTCTATAAAGAACAATTCACCCATAAAAAAATAAAATAATATGTATCTAGTTTTTTACAATTATAGTTCTTTATAAAGAACATGTCAAGGAGAACGCCTTCGCTCCAAGACCGCTCCGGGACGCAAGGCCGCCGCAATGCCGGCCTTTCCGGGAATGCGGGGCGCCGCTTCACCCCTTCGCACATCGCCTTGCCGCCGGCAACCGGTACCGGTGTCCCCCCACAACACCCGGCACCCGCCTCCGACAGCCGGGACCGGTCTATCCCCCCGCAACAGCCGGTACCCGCCGCCGGCGACCGGCACGGATGCGTCTCCCCGGATGACACCCGCAACCGGCAGCTGGACCGATCCGCCTCCCTGCACGGCGCCCGCAACCGGCAGAAGGACCGATCCGTCTCTCAGCACCCACCCGGCACCCGCCATTCGCAGCAGCCGGCGCCGCCCCGTTCCTTCGCATCCGCCATCCGCCGCCGGACCGCGCCGCTTCCGCTCACTGCGTCTGCCCCGCCTTCCGGGCTTCCGCGGACCGCTCCGCGCCGGGCCGCAGCCGGCCGAACAGCATCTCCGCGATCCGCCGCGCGGCGCCGGCCAGCACCTCGAACTCCTTCAGCCGCCGGAACATCGCCCAATAAAGCAGATTCGGCACCGTCAGCGCCAAGGCCAGCCGGGCGGCCACGGCCGTCCAGCCGTCCGCCGGCAGGAAACGGCTTGCCATGAGCACCGCCGCGAGCGCCGCACCGGCGACCGCCGTATACCGGGCGTAGACGATGAAGTAACGCCGGAGCGGCATCGCGAATACCTTGCGGTACACCCACCAGGGCGTCACCCAGAACGGAACCGCGAGGGCGCCGATCAATGAACCGAGGAAGACGCCGGAGATGCCGAGCGGCCCGACCAGCGCGACCGCGCAGCCGAGGGTGACCGCGGCCTGCACGAGCGGCGCGTACCGGTCCTCGCGGAATATGCCCGACGTCGTCTTCACCGTCGCGACGGCGTTCCGCATCCCCCGCTCATAGAACAGGAGCAGGAGCAGCGCCGGCACCGCCGGCTCCATCACCCAGGCTTCGCCGATCCACGCCCGGATGAACGGTCCGATCACGGCGTACAGCGCGATGCCCGCGCACGAGTAGAGCCAGAAATTCATGAGCTGCATGCCGCGGAACACCTCGTAGATCCGCTCCCGGCTCTCCCGCGCCACCAGGTTGCCGACGCTGTGGTACAGGTTGTTCGACACCTGGTAGATGAAGTTCCGGCAAATGTCGATCAGCATTTTGTAGTTGGAATACAGGCCGACCGCGGCGACGCTGACGAACGACGAGATGACGAGGCTTTCCGCGCCGAAGATGAGGTACGTTCCGACGTTCTGGAGCAAAATCGCCTTCACGTTCGTCATGAGTTCCCGCTTCGTCGCGGGATCGACCGGCGGCGCATCCTTCAGGCGCAGCCACGGATACATCCGTCCGACGACCGCCGCCACGCCGATCGTCGCCGCGAGCATGATGCTGAATTCGGTGACCAGGTACAGGATGTAATCGCCGGTCCGGAGCAGCACCAGAACCTTCAGCGCGGTCGCCAGCACCGTCGCGCCGGTGAAGGTCAGCGTCACGATGTAGTTCTTCTGGTTGACGTTCAGGAACGAATGCCGGTGAATGAAAAAGTAGGGCAACGCCGTGTTGAGCACGAACAGCACGTACACCAGCTCGAGCCGCTCCACCGACACGTCCCGCACCACGTACGGCAAGAGCGGCAGCATCGCGAGGCCGAGCGCCAGCACGACGAGCCCGATCGCGGCGTAGGCGCGCCGGTACAGCCGCATGAGCCCGAGGATGCGCGGCCGGTCATCCTCGGCGACCGGCTTGTAGAGCTGGTACGTGATGCTGGCGCCGATGCCGGCCTCGGCCAGCGAGATCATCGCGAGCACGCTCGTGAACAGCGCGTTGACGCCGAGATACTCGGCGCCCAGGCTGTGGATGAACACGGTCCGCGACAGGAAGCTGAGCGCGGTGATGACGAGCTGGTTGCCGAGTCCGGCGGCGATGTTGAAAAAGGCGTAGCGGGTTCTCATGCGCGCCGCCCCGCCGGTTCCGCGGGCATCGGTTCCGCAGGCGCCGGATCCGCGCGCTCCGCCGCTTCCACCTGCTCCGCGGCGGCCGCGGCGCGCAGGGCAAAGCCCTGCGCGAACGGCAGCACGTCGAACCGCTGCGCGTACACGCCGATGTCGCGCGTGTCGCCCTGCGCGAAGTCGACCGCGCCGCCGCGCCGCGTCACGCCGCGCAGGTACGTGAGCGCCCGCAGCGCCCGCTCGCGCGCGTCGTCCGGTGCGCCGGAGGCGGCCGCCGACCGCAGCAGGAACCAGGCCAGCGCGGCGGTGGCGGACGAATCGGCCCGCGTCTCGGGCCGGGTCACCGTCCACCGCCAGCTGCCGTCGGCCTGCTGGAACCGGGCGGCCGCCCGCGCGAGCTTCGCGACGCGCGCCTCCATCTCCGCCTTGCGCCGTTCGGATGCCGGCAGGAGCCGCCATACCTCGGCGAGCCCGATCGCGTACCAGGCGAGCCCGCGGCCCCAGCCGCACAGGCCGAGCGGCCGGCCGTCGCAGGCGGCGTACGCGTGGTACGGCAGCCCGATCTCCGGGTGCAGCCCGCGCCGCTCGTACGCTTCGATCTGCCGGATCGCGAGATCGACGCAGTCTTCCCGGCCGTAAGCCAGGCCGTAAGCGGTGAGGAACGGGCACACGAGCCCGATCGTGTCGACGTAGCGGTAGCCGCCGACCGCCCCCTGCCGGTAGCGCACCAGCCCGTCGTCGCCGACATGGCGCAGCACGAGTTCGGCCGTCTCGTCGTACGCCCGCCGGTACCGCTCCGGCTCCATGCCGCACCGCATCACCGCGAAGGCGAGCATCGCCGCGTCGACCTGCCCCGGCTTCACCCGCCAGGCGCCGTCTTCGCCGAACTTGCGGTCGAGGAAGCGTCCGAGCGCCGCGCGCAGGCGCGGGCGGAGACGGGCCGCGAAGGCTTCCGCGGTCCGAAGGTTCGCGGTCCGGGCCGCCGCCGCGGTTTCCGGCGGCGCCGCGCCCGCCGGCCCGAACCGCGCAGCCGCCGATCCGGTTGCCGCCGGCTCCTCATCCGCGCCCATGCCCGCCAGTTCGGTCAGCCCGAGCACGAGCGCCGCCTCCTGCCAGTGCTGGATCGCCGCGCGCCTGTACTCGCCGCGCAGCATGTCGAGCCAGAGCAGGCGCGTCTGGTCGGTGACGCGGACCGTCGGCGTCCGGATCAGCCACTTCACCGCGCGCTCCGCCGCCGCTTCCCGCCAGGCCGCTTCATCCGGGAACCGTCCGATGCCGATCCGCCCGGCCCAGGCGGACGCCGCGGGCGCAAGATCGATCGCCGCCGACGCCAGCGCCGCCAGCGCGATCGCCGAGGATGTCCCGAACAGGATCGCGTTCATCGTCCGCCGCTTCCCTCCGTCAGCACCGCCGCCCCGGAACCGGACGGACCGGCCGCGCCCTCCGGAACGGGCGGCTCGCCGGATGCCGGCTTGATCTCCGCCGCCGGCAGCCCGGTCGCGCCCGCCGCTGTGCCGGTTCCCGCGGCTTCGAAGGCGCCGGCCGCCTCCGCGATCGCCGCCGGCCCGTCCCCTTCACCGCCTCCGAACGCGCCGGTCAGCGCGTCGAACTTGCGCACCTCATCCTCGGTGCCGAGCGGTTCCAGCGCGAGATTCCGCACCAGCTGCTCCCGGAGCGCCGGATCGTCCATCAGCCGCATGAGCCCGTCCGCGATCGCCTCCGGCTCCATCGCCGCGATCAGCCCGTTCTTTTCATGCACGATCTGACTCCCCGCCGTCGGGTAATCGGTGACGAGAATCGGCAGCCCGAGCATTTTCGCCTCGTCGACCGCGATCGACCGGCCCTCGGTTCGGGACGGCTGGACATAAAGGTCGGCCTGGCGCATGTACGGGTACGGATTCGCCTTCGCCCCGAGCAGCACGAACCGTCCTTCCAGCCCGCGCTCCCGGATCCGCTTCTCCAGCCGTTCCCGCTCGTCCCCCTCGCCGATCACGAACCAGCGCACCTTCCGCCCCTGCTCCACCAGAAGCGCGCAGGCGTCGATCGCGAGGTCGAACCCCTTCTGCGGATGGAGCCGGCCGACCGACACGATGATCGTCTCGCCTTCCCGGCGTCCGTACAGGTCGCCCGTCTCCGCCTCCGCCAGCCGCCGGACCGCCGCAGGCGAGACGATGTTGCGGATGACGCGGATCTTTTCCCGGTGCCGGGGAAAACGCGTCTTCAGCACCGCCGCGCATTCCTCCGACACCGTCACGAGGTGGTCCAGCTTCGCGAAATACGGGTCGTCGAACGCCGGGTCCATCCCGTGCCGGTCGTAATCGGTGTGGATCCAGCCGATTTTCCGGTCCGCCCGCACCTTGTCCAGCACATAATAGATCGGCCCCCGTTCGAGAAAGCCGATCGCGCAGTCGTACCGCTTCTCCGGAGACGGCAGGCACCAGGCCATGTACCGCCAGATCCGCTGGTCGCTGCGCGCGGGCACCGGCTCGGTCCGGATGATCGCCCCCGCCATCAGGCGGGCGAGGGCATGGTCGGGCCGGCCCGCCCGGAGCGCTCGTCCCAGCGCCCGTTCGATCTTCATGTCGAAGAGCCGATAGGCGGCCGGCTCTTCCAGCACCCGGACCTCCGGCGGCAGGCTGGCGAGGAACATCCCCTCCCGCTTGAACAGCAGAAGATCGACCTCGTACCGCCCGTAATCGAGGACGCCGAGCAGGCTGACGAGCGCCCGTTCCGCGCCGCCGCAGTGCAGATGATTCATGACGAACAAGAGGCTTGTTTTCCGCTTCCGGCCGTCCATTCCGATTCTCCTTCCAGCAGCGCGTCGAACTTGCGCACCTCATCCTCGGTGCCGAGCGGTTCCAGCGCGAGATTCCGCACCAGCTGCTCCCGGAGCGCCGGATCGTCCATCAGCCGCATGAGTCCGCCCGCGATCGCCTCCGGCTCCATCGCCGCGATCAGCCCGTTCTTTTCATGCACGATCTGACTCCCCGCCGTCGGGTAATCGGTGACGAGAATCGGCAGCCCGAGCATTTTCGCCTCGTCGACCGCGATCGGCTTCCCCTCGAACCGCGAAGGCTGCGCGTAGATGTCGGCCTGGCGCATGTACGGGTACGGATTCGCCTTCACCCCGAGCAGCACGAACCGTCCTTCCAGCCCGCGCTCCCGGATCCGCTTCTCCAGCCGTTCCCGTTCGCCGCCCTCGCCGATCACGAACCAGCGCACCTTCCGCCCCTGCTCCACCAGAAGCGCGCAGGCGTCGATCGCGAGGTCGAACCCCTTCTGCGGATGGAGCCGGCCGACCGACACGATGATCATCTCGCCTTCCCGGCGTCCGTACAGGTCGCCCGTCTCCGCCTCCGCCAGCCGCCGGACCACCGCAGGCGAGACGATGTTGCGGATGACGCGGATCTTTTCCCGGTGCCGGGGAAAACGCGTCTTCAGCACCGCCGCGCATTCCTCCGACACCGTCACGAGGTGGTCCAGCTTCGCGAAATACGGGTCGTCGAACGCCGGGTCCATGCCAAGCCGGTCGTAGTCGATGTGGATCCACCCGATTTTCCGGTCCGCCCGCACCAGATCGACGCAGAAGTAGGTCGACGTCTTCTCGAGGAAGCCGATCGCCGCGTCGTAACGGTCGGAGACGGCGGACGCGAGGGCGCGCCGCAGGTATCGCCAGCCGTACTGCTCGCGCACCGCTTCCGTGCGCCCGATCCGGCTGCGCACCGCATACAGGACGCGGCAGAACGCCAGCTCCGGATCGCCCGCGCGGAGCGACGCCAGCACGGAGCGAAGGGCGGGCCGCCGGAACCGTTCGTAGCGCGCGGGCAAGGGCAAGAGGCGCACCTCCCGGGGCAACAGATCCATGAACAGCCCGCCGTGATCGAGCAGAAAGAGATCGACGTCGTACCGACCGTAATCAAGTTGCCCCAGCAGATTGACGAGGGCCTTCTCCCCGCCGCCCGCGGCAAGTCCCGGCATGATGAACAGCAGCTTCTTCTTCCGCACGTCGAGCCGCGCTCCCTATGCCAATTCGGCGAGATAGTCCGCGGCCCGCTGCGACATCGACCGGATGCGGGGGAGGGTGTCGGCGAGCCGGCCGCGCAGCGCCTCTTCTTCGGAGACCATTTCCTCGAACGCGTCGATCAGCTCCGCGGGATTCGCCATGACGCGGGTATCGATCACGAGCCGCTCCCGGCCGAACAGATCGCGCGCGATGCCCTTCGATTTCACGCTGTACCCGAGCACGATCGTCGGCACGCCGCTCGAATAGGCGGCGATCGTCGCGTGCGTCCGGGCGCCGACGAAGAAGCGCATGCGCGCGATGTATCCCTTCAGCTGCATCGCGTTCAGATCGCCCGGCAGGAGCAGCACCCGCCCCGTTTCCCTGAATGCCTCGTACAGCGGCCGGAGCGTGTCGAGATCGCTGTTCCCGTGCTGGATGACGTGCGGCGTGAGCGCGATCGCCGATTCCGTCGTCTCCAATACGTGGCGCACGAGTCCGCGCACGGCCTCGAGGGCCCTGGGATTGCGCTCCGCGACGAGCGGGCTCATGTTGACGCCGATCGTGTCGCCTTCCTTCCAGCCCGGCGGCAGCGGAAGCCGGATGTCCGGCAGCGTGAACGCCGGGTCGGCGACGAGCCGGACGTTGTCGAGGCCGCGGCCGCGCAGCACGTCGTACGTCACGGACTCCCGCGCGAGGATGAGATCGAACCGCTTGAGATCCTCCATTTTCCGCGCCGACAGATCCTCCTCGCCGATGGAGCAGCACCAGAGCACGAGTTTGCGGCCCATTTGTTTCACCCGGCGGTCGATTTCGTACAGGCCCGGCTGCTCGCCGTAGCAATAGTTGTCGCCGCCGATCGAGAGGCAAACGTCCGCTTCCCGGATCCGCCGGATGACGTTGCGGTGGATGCGGGCCAGCGCGTACGATTCGTCACCCGTCAGCTTGTACCGGATGGACGACACGATCCACTCCGGCGAGAAGCGCTTCAGCGTCCGCGCCGAACCGTCGTACACCGCCGAAACGTTCAGCCCGCGGTCCGTCTCCGGGCGCTCGGACGCCAGCAGCACCGTCGCGCCGCGGATCCGCGACTGGATGAGGGCGGCCGACGACCGGACGATCGCCTCGCATCCCCGGTTCATGCTTCCGGCGTGTGCGAACATGAGAACTTTCACGATCGGCACCTCCCGTTCTCGGTCGATTCGGACGATCAATCCCCGTTCCGCAGCCGGCTCCAGGTGGCGGCACAGTACACCCCGAGCGCCGACCGCCGGCTCATGAGTTCGAGCATGATCCGCTCGTAGCGCCCCGAACCGCCGCCGAACGCGGCACGGTACACCTCCAGCGCCCGGCGGACGTCGCGATGGTCGATCATCCGGCGCAGCCGCCTGAGCCGTTCGGCGGGCGTAAGCCCGACGGCCGGCCGGCAGTAGACGTAGATGTAGGCCAGCACGCTGCGGATCAGCTTCGCCGAGCGCAGGATCTCGAGCTCCCGCTCGTCCATCAGCTCCGCGTAGATCGGCGGCAGCTCCGCATGGTACACCTCCAGCGCCCGGGCGAAATAATCCCGGTCGCGCCAGCGCCGGGTCGCGCCGCCCTCCGTTTCCCGGTACCGGTAACCGCAGTAGTTCAGGTAGACGGCCGATTCCGCCCCGGCGAAGAACAGCATGTTGAACCAGCCGTCTTCGCCGAGCGCCACCCGGTTCGGGAACCGGGCGCCGGAGCGGCGGACCGCGCTCATCCGGTACAGCTTGTTCCAAACCGCGTTGCAGCGGTCCGATTCCACGAAATTGGGCAGCAGATGCGAGCGGATGTAATCGCGGTCAAGCCGTACACCGGCCGGGAACGGGAAGGATACGGTCCGGCCCGCTTCGCCCTCCGCGAACTCCGCGATGACCGCGTCGCACCCGTGCCGCTCCGCCGCTTCCCGCAGCGTCTCGAACCACTCCGGCGCGACCTCGTCGTCCGCATCGACGAAGCCGACGAACCGCCCGATGGCGGCGTCGAGCCCGGCGTTCCGGGCCGCGCTGACGCCCCGGTTCGGCTGGTCGATCAGCACGATCCGGTCGTCCAGCGCCGCGTGCCGCTCGAGGATCCGCCGGCTGCCGTCCGTCGATCCGTCATTTACGAAAATGAACTCGCACGCCTCCAGCGTCTGCGCGCGGAGCGAAGCGATGCAGCGCTCGAGATGCGCTTCCGCGTTGTACACCGGCACGATGACACTGACTTCCACGATCCGGCCACCTTCACGAAATCATGTGATACAGCTTCTTCAGCTCGTCCGCGTTGCCGTAGTCGCGCCGCCGGGCGCCTTCGGCGACCCGCTCCAGCGCTTCCGGATGCTTCACCAGCCGCTCGATCGCGTCCGCGAGGCCCTCCGCGCCGCCCGGGCAGATGTAGCCGTCGACACCGTCCGTCACCTGGCTCGCCGCGGTCGGATAGTCCGCGACGAGCACGGGCTTGCCGAGGATCTGCGCCTCGGTGACGACGACCGCCTTGCCTTCGTAACGCGACGGCTGGACGTACAGATCGGCGGCGTTCATGTAGGGGTACGGGTTGGCCTTTTTGCCGAGAAGCCGGAAGCTGTCCTGAAGCCCGAGCTCCGCGATCAGCGCCCGGAGCTCCGCCTCCTGCCCGCCGAAGCCGACGATGTACCAGCGGATATGCGTGTGACCGCGGTCGTGCAACAGCCGGAGCGCCCGGGCCGCCAGGTCAAACCCCTTCGCATACGACAGCCGTCCGACGGAGACGATGCGGAACGGCTTTCGGCCCGATCTATCTGCGGCATCGTCCGCCATCTCGGGCGGCGGGGTCCCGTCTCCGGCCATGGCGCGCACGAACGACGGCGAGGTGATGTTCTCGATCTCGACGACCCGCCCGTCCAGCTCCGGATAGCGGCTCAGGAACGCCCGCGTGCAGGCGGGAGAGACGGAGGCGAGGAAATCGAACGACCGCCACATCTCCAGATCCATCCCGGGGTCGACGGAGAGCGAGGAGTAGTCCGTGTGGATCCAGGCGATCTTCACGTTCGCCTCCACGTTCCGCGCCGTGTAGTCGTGCGGCCAGGAGAAACTGATCGCGGCGTCGTACCGCTCACGGCGCTTCCGCTGAAGGCGGGCCATGTACTTCGAGACGAGCTGCATCTGGATGTAGCCGGCGCCGGCGTCCTCGCGGTTCACCGGATGGCGCAGCGCCTTGAGCCGCGCGCCGTATTTGCAGGCCAGCCGGACGAGCGCCGAGGCGAGCTGGCCGTCCCGGACGCATTCGGCGATCGATTTGCGGTAGGCGGCGAGCCCGCGCTCCTCGGGAAGCAGGCGGACCCGGTCCGTGACGAGCGGCAGCAGTTCGCCGGTGTGCCGGAAGACGAGCAGGTCGACGTCATACCGGTCATAGTCGAAATGCTCCAGCATGTTGACGAGGCTCCGCTCGATCCCGCCGATCTCCATGTCGTACAGGGTGAAGAGCACCCGCTTCTTCACGCCGGTCCGCCTCCCGGCCGGGCGGGGACCCGCGATTTTCGCCGCACCCGGATGACCGGGCCCAGCATCTTCCGTCCCGCCCGGATGACCGGCCTGTGAACCATCCGCCATGCCCGGATGACCGGCCTGTGAGCTTTCCTGCATGCCCAGATGACCGGCCTGAGCGGGAAGTACAGGAAATGCAGGTTTTTCGGCAGCGGCAGCGACTCGGCGTCCGCGTGGTACGGGTGCAGCCAGCTCAGCCGGAACAGGATGCGCTGCCGCGGCGTCATCAGGCGAAGCAGGTGGCGGCTGTGGTAGCGCGCCACCTCCGGCGGCAGCGGCGGGCTGTGCAGGTTGATGACGCGGCCGATATAGAACAGCGCCGCTTCCGCAAGTTCATGCGCCCGCGGATGTTCGGCCATTCGCGCCGCGCCGGCCGGGGTCGGCGTGCCGAGCAGGCCCGCCGCAAGCCGGAGCGCCTGCCCGCAGAGGTGCGCGCATTCGTGGCGCCGGGCCTCGTCGTCGACCCGCTCCCAGCGGAGCGGCTGGCGTGCAAGGCGGTCGATGTCGAGCAGCCAGCGTAGACGGGACCAGCCGTGGCGGGCGCCGTGCGATGCGAGATACAGGAACATGTCCTCGAGCCCGGGCAGTTCGACGGGCCGCCCGCCGATCATCATCGTCCGCCGACGCTCCCACAGCATGTCAAAGGCCGGTTCCCGCGCGGGCCAGGGATGCATCCTCCAGTGAAGCTCGATTTTCGCTCCGGTCTGCGGATGGAAGAAGGCATAGTGATGGTGGCGCCAACGCCAGTCGCCGAGCACCGTGCGGATGTAGTCGTCCTTCACGTATCCCTGGTTCCGGAGCAGCCGGTCCGCCTCCCCGATGTCGGCGAACGGCACGAGCAGATCGACGTCGCCCGATGGACGGAGCGCCGGGTCGCCGTACAGGTCGAGCGACAGCGCCGGCCCCTTCAGCACCAGCATGCGGATGTTTCGCTCGCGGAAAAGGCCGGCGAGGCGACCCGTCTCGGCGGTCAGTTGCAGCATCCGGATCGTGTTGTTCCGGCATTGCGCTTCCAGCCGGTTCAGCACGGCCTGCGGCATGTCCGTCGGCCAGCCCAGCCGGAGCCGCCGCAGGATGAAAGGATGGACCCGGTGGTGGACCGCCAGCTCCGCGAATTTGCGCCAGTCGAACCCGTCGGACGGATTCGGATCCGGGCAGACGCACGGCGTGCGCTTGTCGCTCAGCAGCTCGATCATGACCTTGAGCTCCACCGGAAACGTTGAGGTGTCCCAGCGCGGAAACCGTTTCGAAGGCACCGCCCTCGCCTCCAGAATGGATGTTCACGATGGTGAAGGGATGAAGGATCGGAATGTTCGCTATTTAATATTTTTTAATTTTTTGATGTTCTCTATAATGAACACAGGATTACAATAGCACCTATTGGCCGAGCTGTCAATTCGCCCCGCGACCGCATTCCCCGCCTCGAACGGTACCGTGTGCCGTTAGAGAATGCAGAGACGCGTTGCACGGCCGGCTGACGGTACCGCGTACCGTTACAGGCCGATCCCGGCCGCTCGCAACCGCCGTCCCCGCCTCTATCACGGTACCGCGTACCGTTACGGGCTCCGACGGGTGCTCTCCACGGCGCTGCTTCCGCGCTATCACCCGCCATCGGCCGGCAGCGCGGCACCCGCGTCGCGGCGCCCGCGCAACCGTCCCGTGGCCAACGCCTCCGCGCGAATCCGCCGGCGGCCAACACCGCCGCCTCACCCGTTTCTCCCGAACAGTTGCCGCAGGCCGACGACCACCGCCGGTCCCGCCACGCGGCCCAGGAACCGCTTCGCCCCGGTGCGCAGCCGCACGTGCGCGGGCAGCCAGGACTGCGAGAAATGGTGAATCGTATAGCTCTCGGTCGTCAGGCAGCTGCGCCCGTTGATGTAATCGTACGGGCTGAAATAGCTGCGCGGATAGACGGCCACCCCGTCGGGCAGCATCTGGAAGCTGCCGTCCCGCTTCAGGCCGATCGATTCGCAGAAACGCGTCATCGCGGCCGTGTTCGTCGTCGTGTCGAAGCCGCCGTCCGGAAGCCGGAACCGCCTGCCCTCGTATTCGTGCAGCAGCGCCGCGATCCACGGATGCCCGGGCTCCGCGCCGAGCGTACCGGATTGAAGGTGGAGGCCGTCCTCGAATCCGGTGAACGCGCGATGCTTGTGCAGAGGCGCCAGCGGCCGGAGCACTTCGACGTCGGTGTCGAGATAGATGCCGCCGTGCTCCAGCAGGGCGACCAGGCGTACATAATCGCTGACGAACGCATATTTCCCCGCCTCGTACGCCTCCCGCACATAGGGATGCGAGCTGACGTCGAAATTGTCCTCGTTCCACTCGATCCACTCGTAATCGCCGAGATGGCGCCGCCAGCTCCGCATGCATTTCCGCACCAGCCGCGGCTTTTCTCCCCGGCCGAACCAGCAATAATGGAGCTTCTTCGGAATCCGCCATCCGTCAGGCATCTTGTCCGCCATCCGCACCGCTCCTTCCGGCTTCCTTCACTTTGACTGTCAACAACACAACCCTGAAGCGTCCGGTCGTTCTGCCGTTTGCAAAAGCCGGGGGCATCACGCAGCTCCGCGCCCCGAATCCAGACCGTTTACGGTCCCGCGGACCGTTATTCCGCTCCGGAAGCCGACCGCGACGCTTGTTAACGGTCCCGCAGACCGTTATTCGTCGGCACCGCGCAGCTCCGCGCCCCGAATCCTCGCCGTTTACGGTCCCGCGGACCGTTAATGCGCTCCGGAAGCCGACCGCGGCGCTTGTTAACGGTCCCGCAGACCGTTATTCGTCGGCACCACGCAGCTCCGTGCCCCGAATCCAGACCGTTTACGGTCCCGCGGACCGTTAATGCGCTCCGGAAGCCGACCGCGGCGCTTGTTAACGGTCCCGCAGACCGTTATTCGTCGGCACCGCGCAGCTTCGCGCCCCGAATCCAGACCGTTTACGGTCCCGCGGACCGTTAATGCGCTCCGGAAGCCGACCGCGGCGCTTGTTAACGGTCCCGCAGACCGTTATTCGTCGGCACCACGCAGCTCCGTGCCCCGAATCCAGACCGTTTACGGTCCCGCGGACCGTTAATGCGCTCCGGAAGCCGACCGCGGCGCTTGTTAACGGTCCCGCAGACCGTAAACCGTAAACCGAAACGGTGAACCGGATGCCCGACGGACCCTGTGCCGCCTTACAACGGCGCCCCTTCCCGGGCGACTCCCGGTTCGGCGTACCCGCCGCGCCGCGCCCGCCAGAGCGCATCCAGCTCCCGCACGGTGTTCCGGATGTCGTACCGGGCCGCACGCACCGGGTCCAGCGCAAGCCCGGCGCCGCCATCCGCCAGCCGCTCGCAGATCCGGTCCGCCCAGTACGTCTCACGCTCCTCCAGCGGCAGCGTCACGCACAGCCCGAAATTGGCCTCATCGGGAATCGCGTCCGAGACGAAGCACTTCACGCCGCACGCCTGCGCCTCGATCACCGCGAACGGAAGCCCCTCCAGCCTGGACGGGAACAACATCCAGTCCATCCAGGGCAGAATGGCGGGCACATCGCGGCGGACGCCGAGCAGCGTCACCGACGACTCGAGTCCGAGCTCCGAAATCAAAGCCTCCACTTCCCCGCGCAGGCTGCCGGTGCCGATCCAGTACAGCCGGACGCCCGGCATCCGCTTCTTCACCTCATGGAAGATCCGCACGAGAAAAAGCGGATTCTTCGACGGGTCCATCCGCCCTACCGTCACCAGGCGGACCGCATCGTCCCGCACGTCGATCCCTTCCGGCGCTTCCGGTGTCCGGACCGGCGTGAAGACGCCCATGTCGATGCCGTTCGTCACGACCTTCGAACCGAACTGCCACGGTCCGATCCGGTGCTGCCCCTTGTTCGCCGAATCGGAGCACCCGACCCGCTCCGTCGCGCAGAGCGCGATGAGCACCCGCATGACGAACGAGTAGAGCCGCCTGAGCCAGCCGATCCGTCCGGAATCGGCCGCCCGGTGGGCGTGCGCGATGCGGACGGGCACGCCTGCGATCAGCGCGGCGAGACAGTTGATGCCGTTGAAATAGTCCATGTGGCTGTGCACGGCGTCGATCGCCCCGTGCCGCCGGATGAGCCGGATCAGCCGGACAAAATGCCTCGCCCATCCGATCAGCCCGGCGCCGATCTCGGCCGTGCGGTAAATTTCCGCGCCCAGCTCCCGCGCCCGGCCTTCATGAAGCTGATCCCAATCCGTCGTGACGGCGAGCAGCACCTTCGTTCTGCTCCGGTCAAGATGCTCCAGCATGTTGAGGACGAACGTCCCGATGCCTTCCGCCGAAATGCCCGGCACGACATGCAGCACGACGATCGGCCTTTCGGCCGGCTCCGCAATCCCGGCATGTACGCCAGTCGGCATGCAATGGTCACCTCCGGCTGGTCGCGGGGCTGTCACAACAGGTAGTCGCTTCGATAATGCAGACCCAGCGACACGACATGTTCATAGTAGAAATACAGCAAATGGCACACCAGCACCCCGTAATAGGCCAGCTTCCGGTACCGCTCCGCAAACAGCGGGATGATCCACGAGAACAGCACCAGGCTGTAGAGGCCGAAATAAATGTTGAGCCGCGCGAATATCCAGTTCGCGGTCGAAATGATCATGAACACGAATCCCAGCAGCGTCATGTTGACGAAAACATCGCTTTCGGGCCAGATGTTCCGCAGCTTGCGCCGGCCGAGAAACGCGATGGCGAGCGGAACGCCCGCGACCGCAACCCGGATGATGTTCGCGCCGCCCTTGTCGAAATTTCCGTAGACTGCATACTTGCTGCCTTCGAGCAGGACGAGCAGGGCGCCGAAGAACAGTTCGAATCCGACCACGGCCATCACGGCCAGCGCGAGTATCAGCATCGTCGCCTTCGTCCACGCCTTCCTGCGCACGAAGAAATAGACGGGCAGCATGATGAGCGCCGTCTTGTGAATCGTCGCAGCCAGCAGGACGAGCGGGAAATACCGCTTCCAGTCGCCCCGGATCAGCCAGTGCGTTCCGGCAAACAGGATGGCCGCGGCGAGGTACTGGCGGATGCCGTTCATCGAAACCGTGAACATGCCGGTCGTGATGTACAGGAACAGGCTGACCTCGATCATCAACGCGTACCGGTACAGCCCCGCGACGATGAGCACATTGGTCGCCAGCGCCGTCAGGAAGACGAGCGCCTGCGGATCGGGCATGAGCATCTTCAGCGCGATCTGGAGCGCGTTGAAACCGAAGTCTCCCCTGAAGCTGAAACCCTCGAACGTCGGCTCGAGCAGAGAATAGCCGTTCATGTAGTAAGGCGTGTCGCCGATGTTGTTGCGCAGTCCGGAGACGAGCACGATGCTCGCCGCGGCTGCCGCCACGAGCAGCTTGTTCGGCTTCACCGCCTCCTGACTGCCGGCATGATCGGGCAGCCCGTCCCGCCGCGCCAGCGGAATCATGCGGGCCAGCGCCGCGAAGACGAACACGACCAGCAGGTTGATCCACAGGACGGTCATCCATCCGCCCCCTCAGCGTCCGGCCGCACGCGGCGCCGATCGGCGGGTGCCCATCACATAGAGATACAGCAGCACGCCGAACGGCAGCGCGAGCAGCGTCAGACCTTTGCGCGGCGAATCGCGCAGCATGCCGCGTCCGCCCGTCATCAGGCAGCTCGAAACGTAGTGGATCGACTCGCGGAACCGCTGCTTCCAGGTCGGCTGCACCTCCATCGCCGTCCGCCGGAAAAAGGCGAATCCGCGCGGATTGTTCCGGTATTGGCGGATCATGTTCAGGCTCGATCCGTCGGGCAGGTACTCGACCCGGCAGAGCACCTCGTTCAGGAGGAGCAGCGGGCGGATCTTGTCGATCAGCAGATACTTGTAGCTCAGCGGGCAGTATTTCTCACCGGGGAAAACGGGATACGGCGGAACGGCCTTCACGAGATCGGTCCGGTACACCAGCTTCTTGTCGCCCCGCACCTTGTGGATCGCGTGCAGGCCGGACAGCGTGCACGCCTTCAATCCCTCCGGCAGCCGGTCGCCGATGATGTTCCCGTCCCGGTCCGCGTCAAGCCCGATGATGCCGGCGTAGTCGTCGCCGCCGTGTTCGCGCCAGAAGCGGATGATCTTTTCCACCGCGTCTTCCGGCATCTCGTCGTCCGAGTCGATGCAGACGTTCAGCTCCGTGTCGATCAGCCCATAAGCCGCGTTGTGCGCGCCGTGCATCCCCTGGTTCTCCTGATAGTGGTAGCGGATCGGGATTTCTCCCTCCGCCATCCAGCCGCGCACGAGCTCCGCCGTGTTGTCGGTCGAGCCGTCGTCGATGACGAGCCAGACGAAGTCCCTGCACGTCTGGCGGCGCAGGCTTTCATAGACGCGGGGCAGCACGTACGCCCGGTTGTAGGTCGGCGTGAACACCGTCAGCGTCGGCTTCGGTCCGTCCGCCATCGTCACATCCACCCTTCGGCGGCGCCGTGCTCCGTCCGGGACGCGCCGATCGCGGCCATCAGGCTGTTCAGCACGAGCCGGTCGGGGCGCACATGGCGCCGGTAGTAATTCCGGTTGTTCCGCATGAGGCTCAGCCGGAGCCGATCGTCCCGGATCAGCCGGTCCACGGCCTCGACGCATTCCTCCGGCGTCCGGAACGACAGATAATTGCGGCCTTCGCCGAAGATCCCCGGCACTTCGTAATGCAGCGTCTCCGTCACGATCGCCTTGGACGCGGCGACGTACTCGGCGAATTTCCAGCCGATCGACTGGTGCAGCCCCATCGTCGCGATGCAGATCACCGAGCGCTTCATCCGTTCCAGATACGCACGGCGGGTGACCGCGCGCCGGTCGGCGATCACGAGGTCGGGGTAGCGCTCGAGGGCAAAGCGGGTCGGCGCGACGCCGCCGTGGAACCGGTCGCCGAACGCCTCCCGGCACAGCCGGATCGTGCGCGCGCGCTGCTCGTTGATGTAATGCCGCTCCTCGCGCTTCGCCTCCGTCAATTGCCAGCCGGGATCGCCCTGCACGTCCCACATCCGCGCCATGAACAGGATGTTCGGCGGCGCGTCCGGCTTCGGCTCGTCCTCGAACGTCTCGATCGTGTACCAGCCGTTGTAATGGGAGGTGATCGGCAGCATCCGGACCAGCTTCTTCAGCTTCTCCTTCGGCGGATCGAGCGGCGCCGGCCGGTGGGCGGCGCTGCCGGGGATCGTCACCCAATAGTTCAGGCCGAGCGGCCGGATCTTCCCGCCGTGCGTGAGCGCGGCGTTGCGCTTCGCGCTGAAGCTGCGCTTGAAGCAGAGATCATAATGTTTGAGCAGGGGGCCGTACAGCTCGTCGGGGTCCCGAGCGAGATTGTCGTACCCGTCGTTCAGGTCGTAGAGCAGCCGGATTTCCCCGTCCAGGATCACTTCCAGCATATTGTAGGGAAGGCGCGGCTTGCCCGCCGCGCGCCCCGTATCCCACGCGATCTCGAGCTCGATGACGCCCCGCCGTGCCAGCAGTTCGAACCCCGCGATCACCTGGTAGAGATGGAGCGGCACCTCGCCGAGCCGCATCCGGCAACGCATCTTCGCCATATGATCCACCTCATACGATTCTCCTGGCCTCCGCCGGCACGGCGGCGAACGCGCGGCAGGCTTGTCCGTAATAGCCGGCCAGTTCCTCCGCGACGGCCCCGATGTCGTAGCCCCGCCCGCGCACTTCGTCCGCCGCCCGCGTGCGCATGAGGACCGAGTCCGACCGGGCCTCCGCCCGCAGGATCCCGCGGATCCACGCGTCGCGCGGCGCCTCCAGCGGCAGACGCGCCACGAGTCCGATCCCGAGATCGGCCTCCTCCGTCACCCGGTCGGAGACGACGCACGGCAGTCCGGCGGCCTGCGCCTCGATCAGCGTGAGCGGCAGCCCCTCGTGCAGCGAGGGGAACACCATGACGTCCATGCCCGCGAGCAGCCGCGGGACGTCGCTCCGCAGGCCGAGAAAGCGGACGCGGCCGGCGATGCCGGCCGCTTCGGCCCGCCGCGCGATCGGCTCCCGGAGCGGCCCGTCCCCGACGAGCAGCAGCGCCGCGTCCGGCCGCTCCGCCGCAAGATGCGCGAACAGATCGATCAGGAACGCGTGGTTCTTCTGCGTCGTGAAGCGGCCGACGTGGCAGACGGCGAGCTGCCCGGGCTTGAGGTTCAGCTCCGCCCGAACCGCCCGCCGGATCTCCGGATCGAACGCGAGGGCGGCGCAGTCGACGGCGTTGCGGATGATCCGCGCCTCCTTCGCCCGGCCGCCGAACAGCCAGGCGGCCGCCGCCTCCGAGCAGGCGAGCCGCCCGGTCGCATTCGGCGCGATCAGCCGCCCCGACGCCCATTTGTACAGCCTCGCCAGCGGACCGCCTTCGCTTCTCGTGTTGTGGCTGTGCGCGATCCGCACCGGAACGCCGGCGCGCCGGGCAGCCCGGAGCACCCAGCCGCTCATCCGGTCCATGTGCGCGTGCACGATCCGGTAATGGCGGTGCTCCGCGAAGAAGCGGTCCAGCGCGCGGATGTAGCCGACCGGCCCCGCCTCGGTGATCCAGGGAACGCGGTGGACGATCCCGCCGAGCGCACGAATCTCGTCGTCGTACACCCCTTCCCGGCAGGTGAGAAAATCGAACTGCAGCCGCGACCGGTCGATCCGCCGGTACAGGTTCATGATCAGCGTCTCCGCGCCTCCGCGGTTCATGTTGACGACGGCGTGGAGTACCCGAATTGCCGTTGCCATTTTCCGATCTCCATTTCACCCAGTATCGATGCGTAGACGGCGCGCAGCTCCGCCATCACCGTATCCAGGCCGTACGACGACGAGGCGATCGCGCGGCCGGCGGCGCCGAACGCCGCGCGCTCGCGGGGATTGGCGAGCAGATCCCGGATCCGGCCGGCCATCTGCCGGGCGTCCCCGGGAGGCACGAGCCAGCCGTTCCTGCCGGGCCGCACGAGCTCCCGGTGCCCGCGGTTCGACGTCGCGACGACCGGCAGGCCGCACGCCATCGCCTCCAGCACGTTTACCGGCAGCCCCTCCCGGAAGCTGGACGCGACGGCAATGTCCAGGGCGGGCAGCCAGTCGGCGATGTCCGGCCGGTAACCGAGAAAGTCGACCCGATCCCGGACGCCGAGCCGCGCGGCCAGTTCCTCGCAGGCCGGCCGCAGCGGGCCGTCGCCCGCCAGGAGCAGCCTCGCCCGCGGAAAATCGTCCTTCAGCAGCGCAAGCGCCTCGATGAGCATCCGCTGGTTCTTGTTCCGGTTGAACTCCGCCGCGTAGAACAGCAGTTGATCCTCCATCCCGTAACCGAGCAGCCGGCGCATGCCGCGCCTCCGCTCGGCGTCGGCCGGCCGGAAACGCTCCAGGTCGATGCCGACGCCGTGGACGCGGACGATGCGGCCGGCCGGGAAGCGGCGGTCCGCCGCCAGCCGGAAATCCTCCTCGTTGATCGTGATCAGGCAGTCGGTCAGCCGGGCAAGCATCCGCTCGACCGGGTAGAAGAGCAGCCAGTTCAGCTTCGGCCCTCCGCTCTGAAAATGAAAGCCGTGTGCCGTATAAAGCACCCGGACGCCGGAGCGCCTGGCCCCGCGCGCCGCGAGTCTCGTCAGAACGCCCGCCGTCGGCGTGTGGCAATGGATGAGCTGATAGCCGCCTTCCGCGATGATCCGCCTGAGCTGCCGGTAGGCGGCGATGTTCACGGGCTTGAGCGGCGACCGGCTGAACGGCACGTCGAACTGCCGGTCCGTCCAGGGCAGCTCCGGCGTGCCGGAAGCGGCCGCGTGCACCTCCCACCCCCTGGATTTGAACCAACGCATGACGGGTTGGTGGAACCGCTCGAGATGCCGCGCGACGGTCGCGCAGAACAGAATCCGGCCGGCAGGCTGCGCCATCGCCGATCACCGGGTTTCGGCAGGCTGCCGTTCATGCAGCAACTGCGTCAGATAATCGAGCAGCCCGTCGCGCAGATCGCTGCGCTCCAGCGCGAACTCGATCGTGGTGCGGATGAAGCCCATTTTTTCCCCGACGTCGTAACGGGTGCCCTCGAATTCGAACGCGTACACCGCCTCCGTCTCGTTCAGCTTCGCGATCGCGTCGGTGAGCTGGATCTCGCCGCCGGCGCCGGGCTCCAGGCTGCCCAGGATGTCGAAGATCGTCGGGCTCAGGATATAGCGCCCCATGATCGCGAGGTTCGACGGCGCGGCCCCCTTCGCCGGCTTCTCGACGAGACCGGACACGCTGTAGAAGCCGCGGTCGATCGGCTTGCCGTCGACGATGCCGTAGCGGTGCACTTCATCGTCCGGCACCGGCTTCACGCCGATGACCGACGACCGGTACCGGTCGTGCATGTCCATGAGCTGGCGCAGCGCCGGGCGCTCGGCGCGCACGATGTCGTCCCCGAGCAGCACGGCGAACGGCTCGTTGCCGATGAATTTGCGGGCGCACCAGACGGCGTGTCCGAGTCCGCGGGGTTCCTTTTGCCGGATGTAATGGATGTCCGCCATCTGCGACGGCTTCTGAACCTCGCTGAGCAGGTCGAGCTTGCCCCGCTCCAGCAGGTTGTACTCGAGCTCGAAGGAATTGTCGAAATGGTCCTCGATCGCCCGCTTGCCTTTGCCCGTCACGATGATGATGTCCTCGATGCCCGAGGCCACCGCCTCCTCGACGATGTACTGGATCGTCGGCTTGTCGACAATCGGCAGCATCTCCTTCGGCATCGCCTTCGTCGCGGGCAGGAACCGCGTGCCGAGTCCTGCGGCCGGAATGATCGCCTTCCTGACGGTCATCTCAAGCATCCCTCCCATGTTATTCCAGTCCGTTGCCCCGTTACCGGACGGCGGTCGCCGCCGGCTTCAGCGTCACCGCGGTCAGGCCGTCGTCCGAAGCGGCGGACGGCTGCGCGGCCTTCGCCCCCGCCTCGGCGGGAGCGTCTTCCGCCGCGGCGGACGCTTCCTGCGACACGGCGTGCGCGTCCGGAACGGCGTCGGCGCGAGGTTCCCTCCCGGCCGCCTTCACCGCCTCCTCCACGCGCCCGTTCGCCAGCGTCAACATCCAGAAGCGCAGCGTCTCCCGGTCGACTTCCATGAAATGTTCGGCCAGATCCTCGATTTCGCGGATCGGCACGCGGCGCGATTTTCCGACGTGAATCTTCGGATATACGTTCCGTTCCTGCACTTCGTCCGGGTTCATCAGCTCCTCGAACAGCTTCTCGCCGGGGCGGATGCCGGTGAAGCGGATACCGATCTCCTCGACGGCGTATCCGGACAGGCGGATCAGATTGCGCGCGAGATCGACAATCCGGACCGGCTCGCCCATATCGAGCACGAAGATCTCGCCGCCCTTCGCCAGCGCCCCGGCCTGGATGACAAGCTTCGACGCCTCGGGAATCGTCATGAAATAGCGGACCATGTCCGGATGGGTCACCGTCACGGGGCCGCCGGCCGCGATCTGCTTGCGGAAAAGCGGAACGACGCTGCCGCGGCTGCCGAGCACGTTGCCGAACCGGACGGCGACGAATTTCGTCCGGCTGATGCTGTCCAGATACTGGATGTACATCTCCGCGAGGCGTTTCGAGGCGCCCATGACGCTCGTCGGATTGACCGCCTTGTCCGTCGAAATCATGACGAAAATCCGAACGCCGTACCAGTTCGCCGCCCGGGCCGTGTTCATCGTGCCGATCAGGTTGTTCTTCACCGCCTCCTCCGGATTCCGCTCCATCAGCGGAACGTGCTTGTGCGCGGCGGCGTGGTAGACGACGTCGGGACGATGGGCCTGCATGACGCGCATCATTTTGTCCGCGTCCTGGATGTCGGCGATTTCCGTTACAATTTCTATTCCGGCATCCCCGTACATATCCCTGAGCTCCAACTCGATCGAGTAGATGCTGTTCTCGCCGTGTCCGAGCAGGACGAGCTTCTTCGGCCCGAACTTCGCCACCTGGCGGCAGATTTCCGAACCGATCGAACCGCCCGCGCCCGTGACAAGGATCGTGCGGCCCGTCACGTATTCCGAAATGCTGTCGATGTCGAGCTCGACGGGCTCCCGTCCGAGCAGGTCCTCCACTTCGACATCCCGGAGCGCGCTGACCGACACGCGGCCCGACGCAAGGTCCTCAAGCTTCGGCATGATCTGCGTTTTCGCCTTCGTCTTCGCGCATTCTTCGAAAATGCGGTTCAGCGCCTTCTTCCCGAGTGACGGAATCGCGATCACGATGTTCTCGATGTTCATCTCCCGCGCGATGGTCTCAATCCGGTCGATGCCGCCGAGCACCGGAAGACCGAGGATGTCCAGCTTGTGCTTCGCCGGATCGTCGTCGACGAACGCGACCGGCCTGAGCTCCGACCCGGGCCGGAGAAGCTGCCGCGCCACCATCGTGCCCGCGACGCCTGCGCCGACGATCAGCGTCCGCTTCCGCCCGTCTCCGCCGGCCGGAGAGGCCGCCTCTCCGCCGGTTTTCAGGCGCGCGTCCCGATAGAGCCTCCAGCAGAGGCGCGATCCGCCGATGAGCAGCATGTGCAGCATCCAGGTGACGGCCAGCAGGCGAAAATAAATATCCTGGATGATCACCTGCTGGATGACCGCGGCCGTCGCGACGGACAGCGTAACTGCCTTCGCGATCGTGAGCAGTTCCCCGACGCTCGCGTATTCCCACGCCTTTTTGTAGAGCTTGTAACACCAGGCAAACACGTGGTGCGAGAGGAGCAGGGACAGGGAACTCACGACCAGCGGAAAAGTCAGTACGTCGACCGAAGCTTCGAGCAGAACGCGGCCCGCAAAAATGGCGGTGATGACGATCAGGGAGTCCAGCAGCATCAGAAGGGTCAGCCGTCTGTGGTAGGGCATGGTCTTCCTCCTTCTTCTCCCATGCGGGCTTGCCTGCCTTGATGAGCCGGTTTCGTGCGGCCCGTGCACCCCAGGGGCCTCCGGCCCGTCCGGAAACCGGAACATGAAAGCAGGCAAGCATGACCCGTCGGGCGGCGGCGCGGGCGCTCCCGACGGCCATGCGCGCCGCCACCGTCCCGTGGGCCGGGCGCCGGCGGATCGGTCGGTTGTTCTCCTGAAAAAACATCGTGCGGGATTTTTTGTTCTCTATAAAGAACATCCGAACAAAACAAAACAAAACAAAACAAAACAAACGGTGTGTTCTCGGCCGCGAACCCGGTTTCATTGTATGTTCTCTATATAGAACGTGTCAAGAAAGAATTTTTTCATGATTTTCATAACGGCTTCTGCCCGTGGCCCATGTTTCAACCCCCGGTCGCCTGCTGTCGGAGCATCCGCTCGAAAAGGCCGCTCCCCTCGGCCGCCAGCGCCGCGTATCGCCCGCACTGGACGACGCGCCCCCGCTCCAGGACGACGATCTGGTCGGCGCCGCGGATGGTGGAGAGCCGGTGCGCGATCACGAGGATCGTCATGCTGCCCCGGAGCCGGTCGAGCGATGCGAGGATCGCCTGTTCGCTCTCCGCGTCGAGCGCGCTGGTCGCCTCGTCGAGGATGAGCAGGCTGGGCCGCTTCAGGATGGCCCGCGCGAGCACGATGCGCTGCCGTTCGCCGCCCGACAGCCGGACGCCGCGGTCGCCGACCGGCGTTCGGATGCCCCGCGGCAGCCGGCTGACGAACCCGTCGGCCGCCGCAAGCCGGAGCGCCTCGAACGCCTCCTCCTCCGTCACGCCGGGACATGCCATCCGGAGATTGTCCAGCACGCTCCCGCCGAACAGGAACGGATCCTGCGGCACGTAGCCGACCGATCGCCGGAGCTCATGCAGCATCCTGCCGTTCAGCGGCCTGCCGTCGTACAGGACGGTCCCTTCCTGCGGCCGGATCAGCCCCATGATCAGGTCCGCGAGGGTGCTCTTGCCCGCGCCGGAATGGCCGACGATCGCCGTCGCCGAACCCGCCGGGATGAAGAGATCGACGCCGTCCAGCGCCCGCCGCCCGCCGCCGGTCTCGTAGCCGAAGACGACGCCGCTCAGCCGGATGCCCCGCTCGAGCCGCAGCCGGCCGCCCGCCTCTTCCGCCTCGCCGTTCGCGGATCGGGACGGAACCGGGAGGACGGGGCTCGCCGACGCCGGATCCGGCCGGCGGCCGGACGCGGCGGACGAACCCGATTCCGCCGCCGGCGAAGCTCCCGCAGCGGCCCGCACCGACGATCCGGAGCCCGGCGCCGCCGTTGCCGGCGAAACTTCCGCGGCATTCCGCGCCGGTGATCCGGGTTCCCCCGTGTCTCCGGCCGGCGGGTGCTTCCGCGCGGCCGGAAGTCCGGAATCCGGCGCCGCCGCATTCCCGTCCGTCCGGAAGCCGCCGGCGAACGGCGGTTCCGTTGCGAACACGTCCGATTCGCGCTCCCGCCGGCTTTCCTCGAGCAGCGCGAGGACGGAAGCGACCCCGGGCGCATTGGACGCGAACTGCTGCGCCTGGGTCTGCAGCGTCGTGATCCGCGGCCACAGCCGCGTCATGATGATGAAGATCGTAAGCAACGCATGGGGCGGCGTATGGAGGACGAGCAGGGCGGCACAGGCAAAGCCCGCGGCAAGCGCGGCCGAGACGATCCGGTAGGCTGCCTCGGTCGTCGACCGGAGGCGGACATGGGCGAGCTGTTCCCGCCGGATCCTGTCCGTAATCGAACGGATCCAGAGGCGGCCGCCCTCCTCCATCGCATTGCCCTTGATGTCCTTCAAGCCCTGCAGCTGCTCGCTGACGCCGGCCACATATTCCTGGACCAGATCCGTCGTGAGACGGCCCAGCGCGTTCGCCTTCCGGACCTGCCGGCGGGACGCGAGCAGCACGGCTGCGCCGCATGCCAGCACGAGCGCCGTGAGCTGCCAGGAGATCGCAAGCGCGATGCCGAACTGCAGGACGGTGAAGATCAGGGCGGAAGCCGCCTGCAGCATCAACGCGAACCCGGTCTGCAAGCGGGCCGCCTCGCTCGTCATGGCGTTCAGCAGATCGGCGCGACGCTTGCGCAGATGGAAGCTCCATCGCGCTTCCTGAAGCGCCTCGAACAGTTCGATCCGGAATTGCCGTCCGCAACGATTCACGATTTCCGTGCTGCGGACGGTGACAAACCGCTGCAGCCCGCTCTGGCAGGCGACGACCAGCACGAACGAGGCAAGCAACACGGGCAGCAGGAGCTCCGCGGGCCAATGCCGGATACCGGCCAGCAGCGGCCCGATGAGAGGCACCGCATCCCGGGATCCGTCCAGAAAGCCGCCCGCCCCGAGCAGCGGGACGATCAGCAGGATGCCGACGCCTTCGAAAATGCCCGCCAGCACCGTACCCAGGACGACCAGCGCAGCCGCGCCGCCGGCATACTTGCGCATCATGCCCGCCGTTTGCAGGAGGATGTTCATCATGTCCGCTCCAGGTTCCGTCCGACGGCGGCGTACATGCCGATGACGGTGAACCTGTCTCTCTCCTCTGCGCCTGTAATGTACCGGCTACCGCTGCGCAGCCAGGCATGGGCGGCCAGACGGCCGTCCGCGTCCCGGCCGGTCCCCAGATACAGCGTGCTTTCGATGCCCCGGCGCCCCAGCATCCGCATGGCCGCCAGCGCGCGGACCAGGCATTTGCAATCCCACCATGCGTAGCGGCTGGCAATCCGGACGGCCTCGGCGATGCGGTGCAGTTCCATCAGCGTCTCGCGGGGAAGCTCCCGCCATTCCGTCTCGCGTCCGGGTACGCCGAGCCGCGGCGCCAGGTGCCGGAACGGCAGGAGGAGCATCAGCCGCGACCATGCCAGCGACAGCCAGGCCTCGGCAAGCAGCGCCGCCGCGTCCGGACGGCTCAGCATCAGCCGGATCGCCTTCGCCGCCACGGAGAACACCCGCGAAGGCCGCAGGACCTGATTCCTGTTCACGGGCGGGACACCTCGATCATGTTCTCGCGCAGCAGCGCGGACAGAAATTTGAGCACGTCGCGTTCGCAGGTTTCCCGGTCGACCTCGTACTCCGCCATCAAGGTGGTCACCAGATCCGTGACGGCGACGGGGGACGCGATCAGCTCCCAGATGCGGCCGCCCTGCCTGCCGAGATTGTAATACTTGCCGTTCTCCACGCTGAGCATCACTTTCTCGCCGTCCATGTCGCTGACGATCGCGCCCGGTTTCTGGACGACGATGCATTCGGACGTGATCGTTTCCTGCCGGATCATGGGCTCACCTCCCCCTCGGCATGCGCCCGGATGAGCCGCGCGGATTCCCGCGCCGCGAACACCCGCACCGGTCGGAACAGCCGATACATGCCGGTCTTCTCCGCAATTCTCACCGCCGTCTCGAAATGCCATGCGGCAAGACCCGACGGCACGATCAGCGACCGCCGGAAGGTATGGCGATACAGGATATAGCACCGCTCCAGCCGGTCAATCGGCTTGATCGACGGCTCCCGGCCGTCGGAATGGACGAGCTCGTAAATATGTACCAGCGGCACCGGTTCCGGCCAGAACGACCCGCCGGCCGGGACCGCGAATTTCGCCTCCCGTTCCACCAGCGGCTTGAAGCCGCTGCCGGATATTTGCAGACGGTCGAGGCTGTCCTGCCACAGCTTCTGCTGCGGATAGGCCGGCATGACAAGCGGTGTTCCCCGCTCGTCGAAGACGACGGCGGCGACGTCGTCCGACACGAGACGGAACCCGAGCTCGAGCAGCGCCGCGGACAACGTGGATTTGCCCGCTCCCGAATCCCCGACGATGGCGTAGGCGCGCCCGTTCCGTGTCACGACGCTGCCGTGAAGCGGCAGCATGCGCCGTTGCAGCAGGACGGCGCCCATGCACGTGCCGAGCACGTACAGCCGGATCTTGTCTTCGTTCGCTCCGCTGTCGGCCCGCACTTCGATCCGCTTTCCTTCGACGATGCGAAACGCGGCCGTCCGCGGGATCCGGAACTCGACGACGCCTTCCGCCGCCCGCAACCAATGCCGGTCCGCGTCGTCCGTCAGGGCATTTCCGCCGTCCTGTCCCCGGCTCACCACCTCCACGTCGGCTGCTCCGTCAGGACCGGCCGATGCCCCGAGTTCGGGAATGGGAAAGTCGCTGTCGATCCGGAGACCGAAGGCCCGGTATCGGTACACGATGTTCGTTCCAGCCACGGTCAACACTCCATCCGGAGGCCGGAATGCGGCTGGCATGCGATGGTCACAGCCGCATTCCGCTTCAGGTCGTCAGGTTCAGCTGGCGGACCAGAAATCGGGATCGTCCGGGTCGTTCTGCCAGTCGTCCTCGATTTTGTGCCCCCAACCAGCAGCCGTCTTCCTCACGTCCAGCACTTCCAGTTCCGGCGCCTGCCATTCCTTCTTCCGCATGTGCCTTCACCTCCTTTCATGTCTTTTGACAAAACGGCGGAAAATGATCGCTTGCATCACGGAACTAAAATGATGGTCAAACGCTTGTTCCGGCTTCGGCTCCTTCAAATGGTTCAGCGACGTCCGAAGGGCATCCAGATTCAAATACTCGCGCATCCGTTCATCCGCCAGCATCTCCTCGGCCTCGCGGATGAACATCGGCCATTCCGGCTTCATCCGATGAACGCTGTCGGCCCCCTGAAGGCCGCGCACCTTCTGGTTCAGACGAACCTTGTCCGGCAGCAGCCCGCGGGTCGCGCGGCGGGCAAGCGCGCGGTCGATGCCGTCCCGCACGCATTGCTCTTCCGGTACGGACAGGCAGAAGCGCACGACGCGCAGGTCGTTGGTCGGGTCCCGGTACCAAAGGCCGTACCGAAGCGAAAGTTTCGTGTTGCATACGCCGGTCAAGTTCCAGATGGCGGTCTGCTTGAAGACCCGTTTTCGGGCCCGGTAGGCATCCGACACCCGGCCGTCGCCGGACATGCCGTGCTGTCTGAGCCGTTCGTAGGCCCCGGTCTCTTCCAACAGCAACGGGCTTCCCAAAACCGGGACGTCTGTCGGTGCCGAACCGCCGACCGCCTTCCGCCAGACCGCTCTCATCACCCGCTTCCGGCTGGCACCCATCTGCCGCGCATATCCGGTGAGCTCCCGGTAAAACCGGACAAGCCGCAGGCGCCTCAGCAGCCCGGCCTGGTAATCCAGCGCCGGTCCCCAGGAAATCGTCCAGTTGCCGCGCTGCCCGGTCAGCACCACGGAGATGTCCCGCTCCGCCGCCAGTCTGCCGATGCCCAGCGTCCAGAACGAGTTCGCATAGAACTTGTAAGGCATCTCCAGCACGTCCAGCCACTCGTCGATGACGGAATACGGACTCTGGCCCGGAAAATCGCAGTAGGTCGGCACGATGTTGCCGGCATGATCGACGACGGCGCGGATATACTCCCGTTCATCCGCGATCCGGGTCCGCGGTGCCCAGCTGCCCTCGAAATCCGCAAGCGGCACGTAGCTGAACGTGTACAGCGGCTGGCCCCGGGTTTGCAGCTCGCGGGCGGCGAAGGAGGCGACGGTTCCCGAATCAAGCCCGCCGCTGAGATGCGCCCCGATGTTCCGGCGCGCGCGGAGCCTCGCTCTGACCGCCCGGCCGACCACATCGCGGAGCGCCTCCTCGTATTCCGCATCCGACTTCAGTCTCAGCCTCTCCCGCGGCACTTCGATGCTGCAATAAGACCGCAGCGTCAGACGGCCTTCCGCATCCGCCACCAGCCAGTGCCCCGGAGGAATCTGTTCGATGCCTTCATAGACCGTGGGCCTTGCATCCACGGCATCGGTCGTGAACGGCAGGGCCAGGAAATCGGCGATCCACTGCCGGTTCAGTGCTCCGCTGACATGTCCGGTCCCGAGGAGCGGTCCCATGATCGTGCAGATCCAGACCGTGCCGCGGACCGGATCCCGGGTGAAATACAACGTCCGGGTCCCCGAGAAGTCCCGGGCCGCATAGAGCTTTCGCCCGCGTTCATCCCAGATCGCGAAGGCGAAATCGCCCACGAGTCGCTCGGCCATCCGCACGCCCCAGGCGTCATAGGCCAAGAGAAGCAGCTCCGGGTCCGTCAGGGTCCTGCGGCGGCCGGCTCCGATCCCGAGCGCATCGCACAGCTCCTCCCGGTTGTCGAGGATCGCATCGGCGACGACGGCGAGCCCGCGCTCCGGATCATGCAGCGGATTGGATTCGCCGACCGATTCGGGCGTGATCCACCGGGCACGGCAGCCGAGAAAAACCCCCGGCCTGGTCCAGGTCCGCTCGTCGTCCGCCGGAAACCGGGCCAATTTCCGCATCATGGCACTCCCCTGCTCCGAAGCCGCCGGATTGCCGCATCTGTCGTAGATGGCGACGATGGCGCTCATGCCGCCCTCCGATCCTACGGTTGTTCCTTATAGTGAACATTAACCGAAAAAATGATGGACAAAACAGGATATTTGCCCCAGGAAATTCTTTATAACGAACGCACCTGCATCGTAACACCTATTTGTCCCGCTGTCAATCCGTAATTCGCAGCCGCCGATTCTCCATCCGCCCGGCGCGCGGCGGCTGCCGGCCGCTTCATTCGGCCGGCAGCCGAACCGATTCCACGAGGCGTTCGATATTCCCGCCGGGCGCCGCAAGCACTTCATAGACCCGCACGATGAACGGCCCCTTGAAGGCCGATTCGTCCGATCCGGATGTATCGGCTCCCGCCTTCGTCCGGTTTCCGAAGCCGAGATCGAAGGTTTTCAGGCCCGACGTCAACCGCTCCGGGCCGGCCAGCGCATAAATCTTGGACGCCAGCACCCGGTCGTTCCCGTCGGCAATTTCGATCTTGAGGCGGACGGACTCCTCGTCGAACACCACGTTGGGCGTCCGCGTGAGGTCGATTTCGAGGCCGAGAATGCCGGATTCATCATCCACCGATCCGGAGCCGACGGCCAGCCTGAACGGATACAGGTTGTCGGCGTCTTCGTCGCGGTTGGCGACTTTCCCCAGTTCATCGAGACGGATTTCCACCGCGCCGACCGGCAGCTGGAACGTATCCGGATGGCCGTCGAGCAGCGTGAGGCGCGCCCTGGTATCCCGCTCCGCCGAGAGGGGCAGCGTGAACACGTAGGCGACCATCATGCCGACACCCGGCGACAGCATTTTCTGCCGCGGTTCCAGCCTTTCACCCGCATAGCTGACGCCCGTCGAGGTCGTCCACTCGACGCCGAAATTCGGAACGGCCACGGTGACCCTGGAACGGTTCAGCAGCCTGAATTTCGCCACGGCCGTCAGATACCCGTCACCCGCCTGTTCGAACCGGTACACCTCGGCCAGCGAAATGTCGACTTCCTTCGCCAGGTTCGGCCGGAATGTCGAGGTGACGCGGATCGGGTTGAACAGGGAATACACGGTTTGGATCTGCTGCGCCTCGGACGCGGCGGGCGGCTTGATCTGGAGGCGTCCCGCTTCATAGCGTACGGTGCCGCTCGCATCGCTGAACGATTCCGGCGTGCCGATCGTGAAGCCGGTCCAGCGTTCCGGGCCCGGAAGCCGCATGACGAAGTGCAGGTACCGCACATCTCCCGGCTGAATCTCGATCGGGCCGCTCTCGGCGCGCTCCGCCGGGTAGTAGTCCTGCTCGGTCCTGCCGGTCACGGTGAACTCCGGAACCCAGGCGGGACGGCTGCCCGTGTTCTTCGCCTCCAGCACGAGGACGGCCGTCGTTCCCTGCGGGGTATGCCGCTCCGAGAACCGGACGGGTGTGTAGACCAGCCCGGCGGATTCCGTCGGGATCGTGAACGAATCGCCCCAGGCCTTGAGGCGCTTCGCGTCCGTGAACACTGTGGACGGTCCGGACCATTCAAGCCCGGCGACCGGCATGTTCAGGATGACGGTTTCCTTCTTCGGATAGACGTATTCGTCCACCTCCACCCATTCGAGCCGTTTCAGCGAGAAGGCGTCGGACCGGGCCACCCTCAGCATGTAACTCAATTCGGCCTTCTCCTTCGGTTGCACGATGCGCGGATTGTCGGCGGAAGGCATCAGGGTATAGACGTCCCCGCCCGTCGTGACCGCGCGCACCTCGTATCCCGGGACGGCGACGGAGCGGCTTCCGGTGTTGTACAGCCGCACGACCGCTCCGATCCGGAAGCCGTCCGGCACCCGCTCGTTCAGCACCGTCTTCACGCCGGCCCGGAGCGCCGAGGTCAGCTTGTACGGCGTGTCGTTCGCCGCGGATTCGGCCGCAACGGCGACGGGCGCCGACCCCGAACCCGTCGATGCCGGCGCGATGAAGATCAGCACGGCCATGACCCATAACGCCCAACGTTTCCATGCTTGTCCGCTCAATTCGTCCTCTCCTCCTTGCCGCTTCCCTCGACGACGACCCTTTCTCCGTCCTTGAGCGCGCTGATGCCGGTAATCGCGACTTGCTCTCCCTCGCTCAGGCCGGACAGCACTTCGTAATAGGACGGCGTCGACCGGCCGGTCATCACCTCGCGCTTCCTTGCAACGCCGTCCTCGATGACATACACGAACCGCCGGCTTCCTTCCTCGAGCACGGCGTACTGCGGTACCGCAAGCGCGGTCAGTTCGGCGGCCTCCGACAGTTCGACGGCCACCTTCATGCCCGGCTTGAGCCGCCCGTCGTCGTTCGGCACCGTCAGCTCCAGCACATAGGCGTTTTTCTCCGGATCGGGAATCGTGGACAGGAAGCTCACGGGGGCTTGTCCACGCTCTTCGCCGCCGGGAAGCACATAGTTCAGTTCGGTCTTGCCCTTTGCGTAGTTCGCGCCCTCTTCGTTCAGCAGCGCGACGATCCGCACCGGGTTCACCTGCTCGATCCGGCCGACCGGCACGTCCGCGCGGACCATCATGCCTTCAATCAACGAAAGCTGCGTGATGATGCCGCCGACCTTCGCCCGGATCGTCAGCTTCTCCATCTCCTCGTTGCGGTGTTGCAGCGTCCGCGTGGCGTCGGACAGCCGGCTCTCCAGGTCCCGGATCCTGTCGGAATCGTTCAAGGATTGCATCCGCTTGCGCGCCAGTTCCAGGTCCTGCCGGAACGCGTCGAGTTCGGCAGCGGACCGTTCGACATCGGCCTTCGTCGCCAGGCCGCTGTCGTAATCATTGAGCAGCTTGTTGTGCCGACGCTGCCTCTCGTCCAGCTCGCGCTCCATCCTGCGGAGATCCGCCGCGAGCTCCTGGCGTCTGACCGACAGCTCCTGGCGCGCCGACTGGAGCGCGTCCCTCGCCTGGGCGACGGCGGCCTGCGCCTGATCCAGCGCCATCTCCAGTTCTTCCGAGACGAGCCGCGCGATCGGATCGCCCGCCTTCACCTCGTCGCCGAGTTTCCGGTACAGCGTCTCGACCGTTCCGGAAACGGCCGGCTCGATGTCAAACTGGACCGATGACAGGACATCCGCCGTCACTTGGATCGGTTCCTCGATCTGCCGCACGACCGCCGTCTCGGTCCGGACCGTGCGGAGCTGCGGCTCCTGGACCGCCTCCTTCGGCGACGCGGAGAATGCGCCGAGAAGCGAACAGCCCGGCGTTATCGCCAAGCAGATCGCGATGACGACGGCATGCCGCGCCGCGCGCGCCGTATGCCGCATCCTTCGCGCTCTTCGCACCGGTGGTACCCCCTCGTTCGCCTCATTTGCCGTAACCTTCATAATAATAAGGGTTCGATTTCCGGCTCGTTTTGTTCAGCACCGCGCCCAGCAGGTTCGCGTTCGCCAGCAGCAGCTCTTCCTTTGCCTTCAGCACCGCCTTCTCGCGCGCCTTGCCGCTCTCGAGCACGAGCAAGACGCCGTCGCATTTGGCGGCGAGAATTTTCGCGTCGATGGCCGCCAGAATCGGCGGCGTGTCCACAATGACCATGTCGTACGCCTGCTTCAGCAGCGCGATCAGCTCCGTCATCCGCTCGGAGGCGAGCAGATCCGACGGATTCGGCACGCTGCGCCCCGCGCTGATGAACGCGGCGCCGATGAACGTGTCCTTCAGCACGTAGGACGGCATCATGCCGGGATCCAGCAGATAATCCGAGAGCCCCGGGCTGCGGCGCCGGTCGATCACCTGGTGGAGCGTCGGTTTGCGGATGTCGCCGTCGATGAGGACGACCGTCTGCCCCGCCCGCGCGTAGGCGGACGCAAGGTAGAGCGCCGTGGTCGATTTTCCTTCGCCGGGTGTGGCCGAGGCGATCGCAACGGAGCGGATCGGCTTGCGGCGGGAAGCGAACTCGATGTTCGCCTTCAGCGTCCGGTAGGCTTCCATGAACGGCGAAACGTCGTCAATCGGCAACGTCGGCGCTTCTTTATTTGACCGTGGCATAGGCTTCCTCACCGATCCTTCCCTTGGCTCCCTTGCGGCTGCGGGGCCGGCCCGACCGGAGCCGCGTCTTCGGCACCGAAGCGAGCGTCGAAATGCCGAGCACCCGCACGACATCCGCCTCGTCCTTGATCCGGTCGTCGAGCACGTCGAGCAGAATCGCGATGCCGACGGCCAGGATCAGCGATCCGAGAAAAGCGAGGACGATGTAGGTGTTGCGCTTCTCGTTCACCGGGGAGGGGTTCGCCGCGAACTTCGCTTCGGTCAGCAGCACGGCGGAATGGCCCGGAGAGATTTTCGGCAGCTCCGTCACGAACACGTCCGTGATCGCGTTGACCATCATCACCGCCCGTTCGTGGGACAGGCTGGTGACGGAAATGATCATGACGGAGGTGTTGTTCAGCGCGTGTACGGACACGCTGCGGATGAGCTCTTCGGTCGACACGTCGAGCTGCGGGTAACGTTCGACCACTTTGTCCATGATGATCGGGGTTCGGATGATCTCCTTGTACGTCTCGATGACGCTGTTATTCGCGGACATCTGCCCGATCGTCATGGCCCCCCGGCTGAACGGATCCAGGGCGTCCGCGTTGTTCACATAGACCTTCGTCTGCGCCGAATAGAGCGGGACGTAGGTGGCATAGCTGATATACGCGGCGCCCGTCGTGCAGCCCAGCACCATCAACAGGATAAGCCAAAGCCTGCGGCGTACGATCCGCACATATTCCCGCAAATCAATCTCTTCGGATCTCAAGCATCGTCGCCTCCGGAAGATCCGCCCGCGGCGCGGCCCGCTCCGGGCGCGGCGGACGGGCGGATCGGCGGTTTGTACGGTTTGTTCGCCGTCAAGGTAAGGATTGTTCTATATAGTGAACATTCCGGCATACGCCGGCCGGTTAAGCCGCCGGCTGCGCCGCCGCTCCGACCTTTCATTCCGTGCATTTCGTGCGCCGCAGACGTTCCGGGTCGCGCAGAAAATCCCGGATCTCCTCGATCGTCAGGCCGATTCTTCTCGCCAGCTCGATCAGCGCCGCCCATTCCGGATCGAAGGTCCGCACTCCGGCGTTCATGTTTTGACCAGCCTCCCCAGACTCATGCATGACGGTTTCTCCTCCGCACGCGGCGATTTGTTCGCTTTAAGGAACTATGGTATAATTCCTATGACCAGGATGTCAGGAACTTTCATGCAAAGGACGAGACGGACAATGGAAAGCATAGGTGCAAGGATCAAGGCCATCCGGATGCAGCGCCGGATGTCGCTTACGGAACTGGCCGAAGCCGCAGGCGTGGCCAAGTCCTATCTCAGCAATGTCGAGCGGGGAATCCAGAACAATCCGTCCATCCAGTTCATCGAGAAGATGGCCGCCACCCTCCGCGTGCCGATGCACGTCCTGCTGTTCGGCGAGGATGATCCGGAAGGCGCGCTGGACCCCGAATGGACGGAACTGGTTCGGGAAGCGATGGCATCCGGCGTCGACAAGGAGCAGTTCCGGGAATTTCTCGAGTACCAGAAGTGGCGCAAGTCACAAGGGTGACGGTCTCTGGTTCGCCGGGACAGTTCACGATATCGAACAACTTGTCCCTATCATATGATACAATTCGTATCGTGTCAACCCTATATTGTTCCAAAATGTATTCTCCGGGTGTACGGAATTTGGCGCATCAACGCGAAAGCCTCCGATCCGCCGCGAACGGCGGGCCGGAGGCTTTCTTCACGCGAATCAGGTCGGCGTGTCCACGGGGAATCGGCGTCGATTCTCCGGGACCGTCACGGCTGTGCGCCCGTTGGAACTGACCGGCGCATTCGCGTGCGCCGATTTGCTGCCGCGAGGTGTGCTCAGAGCCGGGTGCCGACGATACACCATACCGCTGCACGGCCCGAAAACCCTCGCGACTCGCGCGCATCCGCCGGCTAACGGTACATCGTACCTTTAAATCCCGTTCAGGCGCCGCTTCCGGCCCGCCAACGGTACACCGTACCGTTACACGGCCCGAAAACCCTCGCGGCACGCGCACATCCGCCGGCTAACGGTACACCGTACCGTTAATTCCCGTTCATCAGCCGCTTCCGGCCCGCCAACGGTACACCGTACCGTTACACGGCCCGAAAACCCTCGCGGTACGCGCGCATCCGCCGGCCAACGGTACGCCATACCGTTATTCCTGTTCATGCGCCGATCCCCGCGTTCTTGCCGCCGCCGCGCGCCCCTGCCCCCATTCCCGGCATCGCCTCCGCCGAAACTGAAAGCGCGAGACCACCCATTCCGGGGCGGCCCCGCGCTCACGACCCGTTCGTCTGCGGCGAACGCGCATCCTCATCCGGCTCGACGTGGACATGCACGTTCGCGATATTGTGCCGGCGCTCCATCCGGCGCTCGATCTCGTCGCTGATCCGGTGGCTTTCGATCAGCGACAATTCGGGGTCAACCTGAATGATGACATCGATCAGGACGTTGCTGCCGTGAACGCGCGCCTTGATGTCCTTGATGCGGCGGACGCCCTTCGTCCGCTCGATCGTGTTGCGCAGCGTCTCGAGTTCCTTCGCGTCAAATCCGTCGGTCAGCGCATGGGATGAACGGTAGAAGATGCCCCAGGCCGTCCGGAGAATGAGCAAACCGACGACGACGGCGGCAGCCGGATCGAGCCAGGGCATGCCGAACTGGGAGCCGAAGATGCCCGCCGCCGCGCCGAGGCTGACCAGCGCGTCGGACAGATTGTCCTTGGCCGCGGCCATCAGCGCGTGGCTGCGAATGCGCGCCGCCAGCCGCCGGTTGTAGAAGTGGACGCCCAGCATGACGAGCGCGGCGCCCAATGCGACCCACGCGGACAGCGGATCCGGTGCGGCCCGGTCCCCCGTGAAGATCGATCGTCCGGCATCGAACAGCACCTGCAGACCGACCATCGACATCATGAAGGAAGCGATCAGCGCGGCAATCGTCTCGGCACGGAAATGGCCGTAGGGATGATCCCGGTCGGGCGGCTTGCGCGAGATGCGCAGGCCGATGAGCACCGCCACCGAAGCGGCGATATCGGACAGATTGTTGTACCCGTCCGCGGTCAGCGCGCTGGAGGAAAACCAGTACCCGGCGGCCAGCTTGACACCCGAGAGCAGGAGATACGCGGCAATGCTCGCCCAGGCGCCCCGTTCGCCGGCGCGAATGTTTTGATACGGATCCAGCCCGGGCACCCCCGTTCCTGACGAATCTTTCACAACAGCAGTATCATACCCGACGGCGTCCGTGTGGGTCCAGTGAAACAGTTTTGATGCGATGCGCATTTTATGCATCCATGCAACAGTCTGTCCGCATGCCAACCCCGACCCGCCGGCAGGCCGGCCCTTCCGCGCCCGGGATCCCAAGCGCGAAGCCGCCGGGCTTCAGCGCCCGGCGGCTTCGCCGTGCCATCAAGCGGAATCGGCCTGCTCCCTCAACGCCTTGACCTCGTCGCTCCCGAGATATTCGTCGTACGTCATCAGCCGGTCGATGACGCCGTGCGGCGTGATCTCGAGGATCCGGTTCGCGATCGTCGAGACGAACTGGCGGTCCTGCGAAGTGAAGATCATCGTTCCGTCGAACTCGATCAACGCGTTGTTGAGCGCCGTGATCGACTCGAGATCCAGATGGTTCGTCGGCTCGTCCATCAGCAGCACGTTCGCCCCGGACAGCATCATCCGGGCCAGCATGCAGCGCACGCGTTCGCCGCCGGACAGGACGCTCGCCTTCTTCAGCGCCTCGTCGCCGGAGAACAGCATCCGCCCGAGAAAGCCGCGGATGAACGTCTCGTCCTGCTCCTTCGAGAACTGCCGCAGCCAATCGACCAGATTCAACTCCACGCCGTCAAAATACTGCGAGTTGTCCTTCGGGAAATACGCCCGCGTCGTCGTCACGCCCCACTGGCACGTGCCCGCGTCCGGCTCGAGCTCGCCCGCCAGAATCTGCAGGAGCGTCGTCTTCCAGAGCGACTCCGGGCCGACCAGCGCGATCTTGTCTCCCTTGTTCACGGTCAGCGTCAGGTTGTCGATCACCTTGACGCCGTCGATCGTTTTCGTCAGGCCTTCGATGTGCAGGAGCTGCTTGCCCGCCTCGCGCTCCGGCTTGAACTGGATGAACGGATACTTCCGGTTCGACGGCTTGATGTCGTCGAGCGTGATCTTCTCGAGCAGCTTCTTCCGGGCGGTCGCCTGCCTCGCCTTCGACTTGTTCGCGCTGAACCGCTGGATGAACGCCTGCAATTCCCTGATCTTCTCTTCCTTCTTCTTGTTCTGCTCGCGCATGAGCTTCTGCGCCAGCTGGCTCGACTCGTACCAGAAATCGTAGTTGCCGACGTAGAGCTGGATCTTGCCGTAATCGATGTCCGCGATGTGCGTGCAGACCGTGTTCAGGAAGTGCCGGTCGTGGGAGACGACGATGACCGTCCCCTCATAATGCAGCAGAAAATCCTCCAGCCACTCGATCGACTTCTCGTCCAGATGGTTCGTCGGCTCGTCGAGCAGCAGAATCTGCGGGTTGCCGAACAGCGCCTGCGCCAGCAGGACGCGCACCTTCTGGTTGCCGTCCAGCTCCTTCATGTACCGGTCGTGCAGCTCGTTCGGAATGCCGAGCCCGTTCAGCAGGCTGGCGGCTTCCGATTCCGCCTCCCAGCCGTTCAGCTCGGCGAACTCCGCCTCGAGCTCGCCCGCCCGCATGCCGTCCTCATCGGTGAAGTCCGGCTTCGCGTAGATCGCCTCCCGCTCCTTCATCACGTCGTACAGACGCTTGTGCCCCATGATGACCGTATCGAGCACCTTGTACTCGTCATATGCGAAATGGTCCTGCTTCAGCACGGCGATCCGCTCGCCCGGCGTCACGTGCACCTCGCCGGTCGTCGGCTCGATCTCGCCGGACAGAATCTTCAGGAACGTCGACTTGCCCGCGCCGTTCGCCCCGATGAGGCCGTAGCAATTGCCCGGCGTGAACTTGATGTTGACGTCCTCGAAAAGCGCGCGCTTCCCGAACCGGAGCGACACGCCGCTGACGCTGATCATCGGATCACTTCCCCGCTTCTTCCCGTAATTTCGGATGTCGTCCTTCCGCATTATAGCACAGAAGCCACAGACGGTCATTCGCGCCGGAGCACCCGGTACCGCCTCGCGGATTTCCGGAACGCGGCACCGGGATCGGCAGCCTGGTCACATAGGCCCACGCGGATCCGTCCTGCACGACCGGGAAGGCCGTCAGCGAACCGCAGGCCCCGAACGCCAGGTACAACGGCGGCAAGATCCGCGCCGCTGCCAAATGCAATCGAGCCCCCGGGGCGGCCATGCCGCCCCGGGGGCTCGCCGGATGTCCGTTCCGCCGGGATCAATCCCAGCTCAGCTGCACTTCGCGGCCCGTGCGGGACGATTCGTAGATCGCGCTCAGAATCCGGTTGTTCACATAGCCGGACAGCGCCGGCGCGATCGGTTCCTTCCCTTCGCGGACGCACTCGATGAAATGCCGGCTCAGCAGGACGCGGTCCTCCTCGCCGTCGAGCGGCTCGAGCGCCTCCTCGACGACCCCGGCTTCCGATTGTCTCACGATCACGCCGCGGTCGCCGATGATGCCGATGCCCGCCTCCGTCCCCATCAGGTGGACGAACGGCTTGTCCGTCAGCCCGGCGGCGTTCGCCGCCCAGCTCACCTCGAGGGAGAGCGTCGCGCCGTTGTCCAGCTTGATGAGCGCCGTCGCGAGATCCTCGACGTCGTAATAACCGTTCCAGTCCGGCGTGCCCCAGTCGCCGATCCCCCGCCGGTGCGGGCCGAATTCGGCGTAGGTCGCGCCGTAGACGGACACCGGCTTCGGATTGCCCATCAGGTACAGGGTGAGGTCCAACATGTGGACGCCGATATCGATGAGCGGTCCGCCGCCGGCCTCGTCCATGCGCGTAAACCAGCTTCCCCAACCCGGAATGCCCTTCCGGCGGATCCAGCCGGTCTTCGCGTTGTAAATGCGGCCGAGTTCGCCCGCGTCGATCTTCGCCTTGGCGGCGCGCGCGAGGCCGGTCCAGCGCATCTGATGCGCCATCATGAGCACGCGGCCCGTCCGCTTCTGCGTATCGAGGATCTGCCTCGCCGCCTCCTCGTTGATCGCCATCGGCTTCTCGAGCAGCACGTGTTTGCCGCGCTCCATCGCCGCGATCGCCAGCGGCGCGTGATAGCGGTTGGGAACGCCGATGACGACCGCGTCGATCGACCGGTCGTCGAGCAGCGCCTCCGGCGACGCGTACGCCTTCACGCCGTGCTCCCGCGCGCGGCTTTCGGCCGCGGACGGAGAGGCGTCGGCCACGCCGGCGACCTCCGCTTCTTCCAGTTGTCCGAATACCCGCAAATGTTCGTTTCCGATCATGCCGGCGCCGATGACGCCGACGCGGACTGTGCCCGTCATGCCTTGGATGTCCTCCCCGGGATGGTTTCTCTCCGCCCTTCAGTATAGTCCTGCGGACGGCTCCTTCCCAGATGCGATTTTGGTCTCCTTGTGTGCCTTTTTTGTCATCCGGGTTTGGTTCGGACGCGAAGATCGGTTACTATAGGATCAGCAGTCATGAATCGGCAACCGTCCCTTGGGCGACGCAAGGAGGAGATTCCGCCATGAAGCTGTTGTCCGTGGAACCGACACCGAGTCCGAACACGATGAAGCTGAACGTCGACGAGCGGTGGCCGGCCGGACGGCGCGCCGCGTACACGCCGGAACGGGCGGAGGAGGCGCCCGAGCCGCTCCGGAGCCTGCTCAAGATCGACGGCGTCAAGGGCGTGTTCCGCACCGCCGACTTCATCGCGCTCGACCGCAAGCCCGGCGCCGACTGGCAGCGGATACTGGCCGAAGCGGCGAAGCTCTTCGAGACGGCGGAGGGCGCGGATCCGAACGCCGCACCGGCGCCGGCCGGACCGGACGCCGCATTCGGCGAGCTGCACGTCCTCGTGCAGGTGTACCGCGGCATCCCGATGCAGGTCCGCGTCCGCAGCGGCGACCGCGAGGTGGCCCGCCTCGGGCTGCCCGAGAAATTCTCGCGCGCCGTCCACGAGGCGGCCGGCTCGACGCTGATCATGGAGCGTCGGCTGGAGGAGTACGGCATCCGCTACGGGGAGCCGGAGGAGATCGCCGCCCAGGTCGCGGCGGAGCTCGATGCCGCCTATCCGGACGAGCGGCTGCGCGAGCTGGTCGAGGCCGCGAAGGCGATGGGGCCGGCAGCGCCGGACGTTCCGGTTGCGCCGCGTGAACGGCGGCCGCTCTCCGCGGAGGAGCTCGCGCGGGCGCTCGAGGCGCCGGACTGGCAAACGCGCTACGCGGCGCTGGAGCGGACGCAGCCGGAGCCCTCCATGCTGCCGCTGCTCGCGAAGGCGCTGCGCGACGACCACGTCTCGATCCGGCGGCTCGCGGTCGTCTATCTCGGCGATCTCCGTTCGCCGGAGGCGCTGCCGCTGCTCATCGAAGCGCTGGGGGACCGGTCGCCCGCCGTCCGCCGCACCGCGGGCGACACGTTGAACGACCTCGGCGACCCGGCCGCGATGCCCGCGATGATCGGGGCGCTCAAGGATCCGAACAAGCTCGTCCGCTGGCGCGCGGCCCGCTTCCTCTACGAGCTCGGGGACGAGTCGGCGCTGCCTGCCCTGCGCGAAGCGGCGGAGGACGAGGAGTTCGAGGTCCGGCTGCAGGCCAGGATGGCGCTCGAGCGGATCGAGCGCGGCGAGGAGGCCGCGGGCACGGTCTGGCAGCAGATGCCCGCCGCCCGCCGCGAGCGCCGGGACACGCAGCAATAGCTGCAACAAGAACCAGCATGAGGCCGCCCCCTCCTTCGAGGAGGCCTTTCCATTCGGATTGAACATCAGCATCAAAACGGACTCCGCATTTCGCGGAGTCCGGCCGATGCATGGTTGTTATTTTCGCTGTCGCTGAAGGGACCGTTCCGACCGCGTGAAGCCGCGCGTCCAGCGGGTCTTTTTTTACCTTCACCGCCGCGGCATCCGTTCCATTTCCGTCACTTCGTCAGTTCCCGGTTGCCGGATTGCACGTCGTTCTCCTTCAGGAACAACTTCGCATTGTAGAGCGTGTTGTCCTTCACAATGTACGGCGGAGCGCCGATACCCGCATACATCGTCGAGATGCCCCGCGCCTCGATGTTCGACTCGATCACATTCTTCTGGATCACGACCTTCTGCACGTCGTACGGTTTGTCCCGCTGCCAGTAGTCGTTGATCTTCACGAGCTCGAGTTCCTTCCGCTTGAGGTTGTTGGCCAGCACCGTGTTCTCTTCGAACACGAACGATTTCGCGGATCCGACGTTCACGCCGTGGCTGTCGCCGGTCAGCTCCACGACCGATTTGCGGATCGTCACATCCGCGTCGACGTGGTAGATGCCGAGCGGGATGATCGGCGCCTTGAACGTGCAGTTTTCGAACACGTACTTGCCGCCTTTCGTGATCGACAGCTCGCGCTTGTTCTCCGGCGCCTCCTCGAAGTAGCATCCGTTGTACGTCCCGGGCGGCAGCGTGCCGCCGCTGTGGCCGATGAGCCGCAGGTTCGTGAACACGTTGCCTTCCGCGTTGCCCGCTTTGATGACGCCGAGCCGCGATTCGCCGATGATCGTCAGGTTCGTGATGCGAATCGGCTCCACCCAGATCCCGAAGGAACTGTCCGCCCGCTTGTTGTGCGTCATCGTGACGTTCCGGACTTCCACGCCGAACGGCTCGATGCTGTTCACGTTGAAAGTGGCGTCCGTAAACTTCATCCCGTCGACAATGACGTTCGGCCCCTCGATGAACGTGTACGAATCGTTCATTTTGTTGCCGATGATCGCCACGTCATGGTAGACGAAAAGCCGCGTCCCGTCGAAATGGTTGTTCCGGATGACCGCTCCCGTGAACGGCTTCGATACCGCGACCCCGATGGCGCCCTTCGACGCCAGATGATTCCCTTCCACGACCGCGTTGTAGCCGTCGTACAGGATGATGTCATAGGAGGCGTTGTCGTAGAATTTGTTGTTCCGGATCACGATGTTCGTGTTGAGAAATCCGTTCTGGCCGTAACCGCCCTCGACGTCGATGCCGGATTGGGGCGCGATCCCGCGCATGCCGTGAATGACGTTGTTTTCGATCAGCACGTTGTCCGCCCCGCCGATCGTGATGCCCTGGCGACGGTTGTAGTGCAGATCCGAATTGCGGATGATGACGTTGCGCGACGGCGCCCGCCACCAGATTTCGATGTACGAGCCGGTGTTCGTCGAGCGCTCGAACACGAGATGAATCGAAGCCGCGCCGTCCGGAATGCGGAGCCGCTGCCGGACCCGCACCTCCTTCTTCGCGCCAATCAGGTTCCCGGCCTCGTCATAGAAATACAGGTCGAATTCGGCGGGAAGGTTGATGTTGTTCGACAGTTCGAAGTACGGTTCTTTCTGGAACAGCTCGTGACTCAGCTTCACCGGCTGGGCCGTCCGGATCCGGTTCGGGTCGGGCGCCGGCTGGCCGTCCTCTCCGATCGTGCCGGAAACGAAATGCCCCGCGTACAGATCCCGGATCATCTGGCCGTAGCCGCCGATCGCGATCGCGTCGCCCGTGAATCCGTACGCCTCGATTCCCTCGATCGTGACATTCTTCGCGCCGGCCACCAGAATGCCGATCCCGCCTTCGTGCGTCCCCGCCGAATACGGGCTGTCTTTCTGACTGTAATCATGCTGGTCCCGGTCGCCGACGAAGACGCCTCCCCGGATCGTCACGTTGTTGACGCCGTAGCCGATGAAGAGCAAATCGTACCGCTCCGCGTCGTTCGGCTCCTTCACGAGCACGGCGCCTTCTTCAAATACGAGCTTCATGTTCGGCACCATGTTGATCCGGGCGTCGGGGCTGGACTGACCCTTCACGCCCTTCTTGATCATGTAGGTGCCGGGCGGCACGATGAATGTCGTGTACCCCTGTTCATGCGCCCATTGAAGCGCATCGTTGAACCCTTTCGTCGTCTCGACCGGATGCGTACCGTCCGTGTAGATGCCGAAATCGGCGGGCACCAGGCGATAGGCTTTCTCCGTCTGGGCGGACAACTGGCCGTCCGCCGCTGCGACCGCACCGGTCAGGATGAGCAGCGCCGCAAGCAGCAGTCGGCCCATCCATCGCTTCATCGCGATCACTCCCTTCCTCGTCCCGTTTCAGTATACGAGATTTTGTTGGACAAGGAATGGGTATATCGCACAGTTCTGCAATAATTGGGATTTCATTCCCTGTTTCGATCCGAATCGACAGTCGGCGGCCGGGACGGAAGCCGTATCTGTCAGGCCGTCCTGGGCCTCGACGGGTCGCACCCCGGATCGGGCACGAGGCCGTAGGCGGCCAGCTTCGTCAGATAGTAGCATTCCTCGCGGAACATATGGTCCGGCATGAGCGGATGGATCCGGTCCAGCAGTTTCGGTCCGATCTGCAGCTCCTCCAGCTCCTGCAGGAAGCGCATGAACAGCTTCATCTCGAGATCGATGTCGGAGTGGAACTTCTCGAAGGCGGGAAACGTGCCGAGCGAAGTGCGCAGATACCCCGCCATTTCGATCGCTTTCAGGAAAAAGGCCCCGAACTCCATCTGAAACGCCCGGCTCTTCTCGATCCAGCGCCGCTCCACCGGGTCCATGTCGTACGACAGCTCCGCCGCGTGTCCGATGGCGTCCTGCAGCCAGACGATGTCGTAGTGCAGCGGGTGAAGGCGCGGCACGGGACGACCGGCCAGCAGCTCCGCGAGAATGCGCTCGTATTCCTCGAGCTCGTTCACCATGTGGTTCAGGAACGTCGGTGTGAACAGCAGGTCCACCTTGCCGGTGAGGAGCCGCTCGAGCAGATCGAGCTTGAACGCCTTCAGCTCCCGGGTCGCCTCCGCCGCCTCCCGGTTCAGCGCCGGAAGCCGCGTCTCCGCGTCCCGCATCCGGGCGGCCGCGAGCAGCGCGTCGAACCGCGCGATGAACGACTCGGCCCGGCGGACGTCCTCCCGCTCCGCCGGCGACAGCGCCATCAGGATGAAGCGGGCGTGGTCGCCCAGAATCTGCAGCCAGAACCGGTGTTCAAACAGCGGTCCCTCCTCCGCAAGGCTCGCCATGTTCATGAAACGTTCTCCGCTCCTTTCCGGCTGTCGTGACAACCGTATGGAGTATATGACCACGTCAGGAGCGGCAGAACGAAGGCAAGCCGTCAGCAGGCACGATACCGGCCGTCCGGCCGGGCGCGGACCGCCGACAAAAAAAGAAGACGGCAGCACCGCTCGTCTGATCCATGTGACCTCGGGTAGCACCGAGCCGTCATCCCCGAACGGCGCGATCGACGCCCCGAATTCGCGTACGCCGGCCGCCTGACGCCCTTTCCGGTCCGTTAGTCATTTTGCATGGTCCGCCGCTTCCCTTCCTTACACTTGCGGTCAGAAGAATCGCCGGTCCATGAGCCCGACGCTCATATCGGATTCGAAGCCGGGGATGACATTCGCGTCCACCGATTGCACGCAACTGCGCGTATCGTGCCGAGTGTGCGAAAACGGAAAGCTCCCGCCTGAACAGAAATGCCCATGCTCCAGCTGGAAGTGACGATAGCCAGAGCATGGGCGGCATTTGTTATTTCAACTTAAACGTCAGCATGATGCAAATCCATAGAGCCATCGCGCCCAGTCCAACAAGCAATATGCCGAATATTTGGTACGTCCAGATGAAAGATTGGAGGAACTGCCCGAAAATATCTGTCTTGTCCGATTCCACGTGCTGATACAGCCCAATCAAATGGAGGGCTTTCTCCATCCCCCATTCAGTGCTGTTGAGCAAGCAGACGAACCCTGCAACGGTCAGTATGACCGAACAAGCGAAGAAAACAAGCGCGAGTATATTTCTTGTTCTCACGTTCCAGTGCACTTTGGAAAGCGACTCCTCATTTTTCTGGTTGTAATTTGGATATCAAATTCTGATGATTACCATCCTGTTTCATCTTGCCAGTAAAAGTATAGTCCGGTAGGATCACGATATTCGAACAATCCTATAAAATCATCATAAAGCCAATCGTCTTCCCAAACCTCAAATTCATACAAATTATATTATTAGGTAGGTGCGCAATAAATCGTATATTTTTTTCCAGCAGGAATTTGAATCGGACCATATGTCCTTTCAAAATGGCGTGAAGCCTGATATGTTATTCCAAGTTTAGATGCAATTTGTGCTCCACTCCACCCCAATATCGAAGAAATCTCAGGTGAAAATGTTGTCTGAATTGATTCTGATACAGTCATTGATAATTGTGCTGCAGCAGCTTGTCTAAAGTTCTCCTTTATCGATTTTTTTGATATTATTTAATTGTATTCTTAATTATATATAAAAATAATTTTTTTGTCAATATTTCCATCTCTAGGATAATATATTTCTCGTCTTTCCATATTAAGACGGAGGGAGCGGTGCCCGGCCATGTAACACCCTATCCCGAACGGCCTTGAATGAATAATTTATCCTAAATTTCGAAAGCCCATTGTTTCGGTAAAATCACGAGATGTTAGCGCATAACACCCTGTAAATAACAGGGAAGTTCCCAGCCAGACAACTCCCCGTCAGCGTTGAAAGGTATTCCTCCCCCCTCCCCCACCGCAAGGGGCTTTTGGTTTTCCATGTAAAATTGTGGGAATCTCTAACCTGACATGGTCGCCAGCCGCGCTTCGATTCGCTTCCACGCATGGCGGTATGGAAAGTCGTGAGCCAGTTTCAGGATGAGCTTCCTGCTGTGCCGAACGATCGTCGCCGC
>NZ_LZRU01000014.1 GCF_002159085.1 Thermobacillus sp. ZCTH02-B1 | reverse complement strand
TCTTGTGAACGTCGAGGCCGCAGACGTGAGAGTAAACGACGTCCATACCGAAACACTCCTTGCGGCATGAATTGCGAAGGCTGGTGCAACGACCATCACCTGTCATTCTATCCCGCGTGCTTCCCGTAAGGGAGCGACAATCTGTAGTGCACCGGGTCGTTGGGGTCTGTCTAAGAGTCGGGCTCAAGGCACCAAGATACAACGACCTCGCTTCGCCAGCCGCAAGAGTATTATACGGTGGGCAGACGACCATTTTCATCCTCTGATGGTGCCGCGTTAGCGGCATGGAGGTCTATGAGGAATTGAAGCATGGATGAATGTCCGAATCGATCGTCAGATCCTGAACAGGGGATCAAAAAGAAGCGGGGACGCCTGCAAGGAAAAGGTTCCTTCCGGCGCCCCTTTTTGCATGAACGAAAAAACGGGCGGCTCCGCAGGGAGCGGTTCCGCCCGTTCCGGATCCCCATCCGGCGACTCCGGTCTCAGTAAAACCGGTCTTCCAGCAACAGGTTGGTTTCGTTTTGGTACCAGACGACGTAACGGTCATCCATCCAGCCGAGAAGGATGCCGGTGCCGAGCCTCGTGCCGTCCGACGGTGACGGCTCCCCGTCCGGCAGCGTGCGGCCGTCGACAGCGTCCATGTCGTCCACCGCCGTGCCGGCGCGGCTGTCCTCGAGCAGGATCACCTCGTGATCCTCCGTCTCGATGGCGAGGCGGGACATGTCGGAGGCATAGCGGAACCGGCGCGATTCGGGGACCGTCCGGAATTCGGGCGAGGTTCCGTCCATCTCCAACGTGAACCAGCCCCATCTCCCATCCGTTCTCCGTTCCCCGTCCGTTCCCTCCGGGAAAATCCTTACCCGGGATTCAAACCCGAGCGTCCGGTCATCCAACCATTCGATATACATGTGGGCCAGGAACCCGTCGCTTTTGTTCACGGCGGCGGCTTTCTGCCGCTCGAAAACGACGGATCCGCCGGCCGGATCGACCACCAGGAGGTCCGTGTCGGGGCCAAGGCCGTCCCTGGTCACCAGGACGGCCAGCCGGCCGCCGTCCGGCGAGGCGGACATGCCGTAGATGGCACGGCCTTCGCGGTCCCCGGAGGGCGCCCAGATCCGTTCGGCGACGCCGGTTCCGGCGTCCAGCCGGAAGATTTCGGTGTCGCGGGAAAGATAAAACCACCGGTCTCCGGCAAAAAGCGGCGACAGTCGGAGCGGCAGCATAAACCCGGCCGCTTCATCCCGCGGGGTGAGCAGCGCGCCCTCTTTCTCCCCGCCGCCGGTTGCGACGGTCTGCCGGATGGCGAGGGGAACGTGCTGCCAGCGATCCTCATCGGGAAAATAAAGGCGAAAGCCGTCTTCGACCAGGAAGGCCACGGCATGCCGGTTTGCCGTCCTGTCATGCGCGAGCTGGACCACGTCGGATGCCGGCGCCGGGACCGTCACCCGTTCGCCGGTTTCGGTGTCGTAGATCGAGAGAACGGCGGAAGCCGCGGCTTCATCGCCTTCCCGACCTGCGTTTCCCGATGCGGACGGGGAGGCCGTCAGCGCGTCCGCGGACGTCCCGGGTTCCTGCGGCGATCCCGTCCGGGTTCCCGATGAAGCGCCCGCCGGTTCCGCCGCACCCGGCGCGTGCGATCCGGCCGGAACATCCGAACCCTGTCCGGCCGGACCGGACGATTGCATGTTCGAGCATCCGGCCGCGAGAAGCAAAGCGGCGAGCATCAAACTCCATCTCATGCTTGACATGGGGATCCTCCCAACCTTGATGGAACATTTTTCAAGCAATTAGACGACGGAACCCCCGAATGGTTGCACGCCCGCCGTCCGATCCCGTCCCGGGCCGTTTGAAGGCGGAACGAACGTGCGGTTTCGGGGCATGGCGGATGCCCCCGGACGCGGAGTGTGATGTGACGAGGAGTGTAATTTTTCGGGATAGGAATGAAATTTTGCGCCATTATCCGAGAATAATGCGCTTCCTATAATGAAACTTGTAATGAAACTTGCAAACGCTTCATATCGACATCGAGCTGAACGGAGGGGGATACGATGAAGCGTTCGGGCACAAGGAAATGGCTCGCAATGCTGATGGCCGCCATGCTGCTTGCGCTGACCGCATGCGGCGGAGGCGGCAAGAACAATGGCGGCGCGAACGGCGCCGGCGAAAACGGCGGACAGGCGGGCAACTCGTCCGGCAACGCGGCGTCGGGCGGCGGTTCGAAGGTGGAACTGACGCTGTGGAACATCTGGACGGACCCGTCGGCGGAGCACCAGTCCAGCCTGAAGCAGGTCGAAACGTTCATGGAAGAGCATCCCGACATCGTCATCAAGCAGCAGAACATTCCGCATGACCAATACAAGGTGAAGGTGAAGGCCCAGGCCGCCGGCCGGGAACTGCCCGATCTGATCCAGGTGTGGCCGGGCGCGGAGCTCGCGCCGCTGGTCGAGGGCGGTCTCCTGCAGCCGATCGACGACATCGTCAGCCACTGGGACGGCCTCGTCATCAGCGAGTATCTGAAAGACTACAGCGTGGACGGCAAGGTCTACGCGATTCCGGCCCAGGTCGTGCCGACGCACGTCATCTACTACGACAAGGATCAGCTGGCCGAAGTCGGCTACGAGACGTTCCCGGCCACGTATGAAGAGTTCAAGGCGATGATCCTGAAGCTGAAGGAAAAGGGGCTCATCCCGATCACGCTGGGCAACAAGGGGCAATGGGTCCTGCAATCCTGCTACATCAGCACGATCGGCGACCGGCTGACGGGCAGCGATTTCCTGAACGCGGTGCTGTACACCGGCGAACGGAAGTTCACGGATCCGGAATTCATCCGCGCGCTCGAAATCATCAAGGAGCTGGTCGACATCGGCGCGTTCAACGAGGACTTCAACTCCATTGACAACGACCAGCAGCGCGAATACTTCATCAACGGCGAAGCGGCCATGATGATCGACGGTTCCTGGGGCCTCGGCCCGGTGCTGGACGCCGCTCCCGACAAGAACATCGGCGTGGCGGTCTTCCCGGCGGTCGAAGGCGGCCTCGGCGATCCGAGCGCGGTCTCCGTCGTCTCCGGCATGGGCATCGCGATCAACGCGAACCTGACGGGCGAGAAGCTGGAAGCGGCGAAGACGTTCCTGAAGGGCTTCTACACGGAAGAATACTTCAAGGAAATGCTGAAGGCGTCCATCCTCGTGCCGGCCGAGATCGAGGCGCCCGCGGAAGTCAGCCCGGTGCTGATGGAAGTGAAGGAACTGGCCAGCAAGAAGGTGGCGCCCGTCTACGACGCGACGCTGCCGCCGGAAGTGACGGACGTCATCAACGCCGGCCTGCAGGAGCTGAGCATCGGCCTGGTGACGCCGGAGGAACTGGCCAAGCGACTGCAGGATGCTGTAGACAAACAGAAACAAGCCGCATGATTCATTCCGGATGGAAATCGGGGCGGCCTGGACGCCCCGGTTTTCCATTCCTGCATGCAGGGGAGGAAGGCGGATGCACCTTTATACCCGCAGCAAGGGGCCGTTTCTGGCCGCGCTGGCCCCGGCCGTCATCGTCTATACGCTGTTCGCGATCATCCCGATTTTCGTGTCCTTCTATTACTCGCTGGTGGAATGGAACGGCTTCACGGACATGAAATTCGTCGGGCTGGCGAACTTCGCGGAGGCGTTCGGGGACAAGATTTTCTGGCATTCCTTCGTCAACAACCTGTATGTCGTGGCGGCTTCGGTGTTCGGCCAGGTGCCGATCGCGCTCTTCTTCGCGCTGCTGCTGAACCGGAAGCTCAAGGGAAGCAAATTCTTCCGCACGGTCGGCTTTCTTCCGGTCGTCATCTCCACGGTCGTCGTCTCGCTGGTCTGGGGCATGATCTTCAACGTGAGGCGCGGGCTCATCAACCAGCTCCTGTCGGCGGTCGGGCTGGAGGAACTCAGGCAGAACTGGCTCGGCGATCCCAAACTTGCGATGATCGCGGTCTGCATCACGATCATCTGGCAGTTCATCGGGCTGTACCTGATCATTTTCCTCGCGGCCCTGCAGAACATTCCGGGCGAAATCGACGACGCGGCCCGGATCGACGGTGCGACCGGCCTGAAGCAGACGATCCACATCACCCTGCCGATGATCCGGGATACCCTCGTCGTCGCGGTCATCCTGTGCATCAGCGGGAGCCTCAGGACGTTCGACCTGATCTACGTCATGACGTCCGGCGGTCCCGGTCACGCCACCGAAGTGCTCGCCACCTACATGTTCGACAAGACGTTCTCGTCGACCCGGTACGGTTACGGAAGCGCGATCTCCGTCTGCATTTTCTTCTTCAGCCTTGCGCTCATCGGGCTGTCCAATCTGTTGCTGCGGCGCAGGGCGTTCTGAACGGGAGGTGTTCGCATGGCGGCCCAATCCGCGGATGCCCGGAACCGCGCGGCCAGAAAGCGCAAGTTGGCCTGGCGGACGTTCGTCTATCTGGTGCTCATCCTCTACGCGGCGATCAACGTGTACCCGATCATCTGGATGGCGCTCAATTCGTTCAAGACGAACGCGGAGTTTTCCCGCAATCCCTTCGGGCTTCCGAAGACGTTCCATCTGGACAATTACCGCATCGCCTGGGAGACGGCGAGGCTGGAGGTCTATTTCTTCAACAGCCTGTTCGTGGCCGTCGCGGCCGTGATCCTGACGGTGCTGTTCGGCGCGCTGGCCGCCTTCGTGTTTGCCCGGTTCCCATTCAAATGGGGAAACGGGGTTTACTGGTACTTCGTGCTCGGCATGCTGATTCCGATCCACGCGACGCTGGTGCCGATGTTCATCCAGGAGCGGGAGCTCGGACTGCTGAACACGTACGCGGGCATCATCTTGCCGTACATCGCCTTCAATCTTCCGGTCACCGTGTTTATTCTGACCAGCTTCATGAAATCGTTCTCCAAGGACATCGAAGAGTCGGCCGTCATGGACGGGTGCGGGGTGTTCCGGGTTTTCTGGAAGATCATCCTGCCGATGTCCGGTCCCGCGCTGGCCACGGTGGTCATTCTGAATTTCATCAACAACTGGAACGAATTTTCCTTCGCCCTCGTGCTGATCAACGAGGAATCGCTGAAGACGCTGCCGCTCGGCCTTGCGAATTTCTCCGGCCAGTTCACCACCAACTACGGCGCCCAGATGGCGGGGCTGACGCTGGCCATCCTGCCTGTCATCATCATCTATCTTTTCCTTGAAAAGTATGTGGTCAAGGGGATGACAGCCGGAGCCGTCAAGGGGTAAACTGGTTGGAAAAACGGAGCTGTACGGCAACATGAGGCGGCTGAAGCGTTTCTCCGACTGGCCGATTCAGCGGAAATTTGTGACCATCTTCCTGCTGTTCGTGCTGGCGCCCATTCTGGCATTCAATTTGCACATTTATTCACAGGCCAACCGGGCGGTCCAGATGCAGGCCATCAACAACACGAAGGAGCATCTGGAGGAAATCAACCAGACGATCCTGACGGTGCTGAAGGATATTGAAAGCATTTCCATGTTCCTCATCTACAGCGACGACGTCCGCGCCTATCTGAAGCTGAAGGGTGAGGAAGCGGATCAGACGGCGGTCATACGCCGGTTGGAGGAACAGCTGAACGGGTACACGCTGTATCACCTGACATCGAAGCCGTACCTGCACTCGATGTCGCTGGAGGGGCTGGAGCACAGGTTCCACGTCGGCGTCCATCCGTCGGTCTACGAGACGGCCGAGTCGGCATGGAAGCGGGCAGCGATCGCGCGCAGGGGCGAGAAGCTGTGGACGGGCGTGTACACCGTCCGGGATCCCTGGAACCGCGAGTCCGAAGTCATCAGCCTGTTTCGCGTGATCAACGATTTGAACCGCATCACCGTGCCGATCGGCATGGTCGCGATCCGCCTCGACGTGAGGAAGCTGTATGATTACATCCGGGCCGATTTCGGCGATCTGGCCGAAATGATCGTCATCGACCGGAAGGGCACGATCGTCATGCATCCCGACGCGGGCATGATCGGCCGGCCGCTGAGCGATACGCCGTTGGCCGGGCTGCTCGAGTCCGGTACCGTCGGGCAGACGACGCTGGACTACCGGGAAGGCGGCATTGACTATCACGCGATGGCCGTGCCGGTTGCCGGAACGGATTTCGTCACGATCGGCATGGTCAACGAGACCAGCGTCGCGAAGGGCGTCACGGGCATCCGGCAGTCCATCCCGTGGATGATGGCGGCGCTGACCGGCCTCGGCGTGCTCGCGATGATCGGCATTTACCGCGTCATCATCCGTCGGATCGCGGATCTGATCAAACGCACGTATCAGGTCGAGCGCGGGGATTTCACGGCCCAGGTGCCGGTGACGGCGGGGGACGAGATCGGCGTGCTGGGCAACCGCTTCAACCAGATGGTGCTCCGCCTGAAAAACCTGATCGAGAACGAGTACCAGCTCGAGCTGCGCAACCGCGAGTCCGAGCTCAAATTGCTGCAGAGCCAGATCAATCCCCATTTCCTGTACAACACGCTGGACATGATCCGCTGGACCGCCCGCCTGGAGAAGGCGCCGGAGACGGGCCGGCTGATCGAGCTGCTCTCGCGGATCTTCCGCATCAGCCTGAGCCGCGGCCGGATGTGGATTCCGCTCGGCGAAGAGCTTGCCTATTGCCGGAGCTATCTGGAATTGCAGAAGCACCGGCTGGGCGGCAGCCTCGTCTATTCGCTGCATTGCGAGTACGACGTGGCGGACGTGCCGATTCTGAAAATGACGATCCAGCCGCTGATCGAAAACAGCATCCATCACGGCTTCGGCGATATGAAATCGCTGAAGCGGATCCGGGTGCGGTGTTACCGGGACGGCGACCGGCTGGTCATCGACGTGATGGACAACGGCAAGGGATTTTCGAAGGAGCGGTTCGAGGCGGCGCTGCGGGACGGTTACGCGCTGCGCAATATCCGGGAACGTCTGCGCATCGCCTATGGCGACGAGGCGAGCCTGACGGTTGTGGAGGACGCGGACGCGGCCGGCCAGGGCGCCGCGGGCGGCAGCGGGGGAGCCCGGGTCCGGCTTTCTTTTCCCTTGAGGCCCGCGGGCGACGAAGCCGGCGACGGCGGCGCGGATCGGAAAGACACGGGGGATCAGGCGTCATGGAACTGAATGTGCTGATCGTGGATGACGAGCCAATTGTGTGCAAGGGGCTGAGGGAGACGGTGCCCTGGGATGAATGGGGCGTGCGGATCGTCGGCGAAGCCCATGACGGCGAGGAAGCGCTGGAGATGCTCACCCGTCATGACGTCGATCTCGTGCTGTCGGACATCAGGATGCCCCGCATGGACGGCCTGGAGCTGAGCCGCGAGGTGAGCGGCCGGTATCCCGGCAAGCGGATCGTCATGCTGAGCGGATACGACGACTTCGAGTACGCGCGGCAGGCGCTCCGGCTCGGGGTGAAGGATTATCTGCTGAAGCCGGTCGACATCGGCGAGCTGATGTTCGTCATCCGGAACATCCGCCGGGAATTGGCGGAGGAACGGGCGAAGCGCTGGCGGGCGGCGGCCGTCCGCCTGCTTTCGGCCCTCGCGGTCGGCGAGCGGGCGGACGCGAATCATCCGGATTTGACGTTCGATCCGGACCTGACGTTCCGGCTTGCGGCCTGCCTGATCGAAGGGGAGGTGCCGGCTTCGCCGTCCGCCGAACCCCGCGACGGGGGCGCCGGAGCCTCCGGGGCGGGCGGAGCGGCGGGAGAACGGGCCGTCCGGGTCGAAGAATATCTGGGGGCCGGCGGCATCCTGGCGGCGGCCGTATCCGCCGGACCGAACCGGCTGTTGGCGCTGTGCGCCTTCCGCGGGTCCGGCGGCCCTCGGGATGACAAGGCCGTCTTCCGCCGGATGGTCGACGCGGTCCGGGAACGGCACGGCCTGCGCATGCGGTGCTGTCTGTCGCCGGCCGTTGCGGAACCGGAAGCATTGGAAGAGCTCGGCCGCCGGGTGGTGAAGGGCCTGTCGGCCTGGCCGGTCATGGAAGACGCCGTCTACGAATGGGCGGACATACCGGAGCCCGAACGGTTGAGCGTCGAAGAGGAAGCGGAGGCGTTCAGGCCGCTGATCGAGCAGGGCTGCGACGGCGCCGTCCTGCGCATGACGGCGGACGGACTGATCGCCCGGCTGCGGGAGCGCCGCTACGGCCTGGACGACGCCGCCGACTTCCTGCGGCAGCTGGAGGAGCGGCTGTCCGCCGGCCTGCCCGTCCGGCAGGCGCTGCGATCCGCGGCGCCCGCGGGCGGCGAGAAGGCGTTCCCGCCCGCTTCGTACGGCGAATTGAAGGAACGGTTCGTCCGGGCTCTCGAGCCCTTCGTGATCCGGGAGGAGACGGGCGCCGGCGCGGAGCAGCGGATGCTGGTCGACAAGGCGGTCCGCTTCATGAAGGAGCACTACAACCGGGATCTCAAGGCCGCGATGGTGGCCTGCCGGATCAACGTGTCGCCCAACTATTTCAGCCAGTTGCTCAAGAAGGTGACAGGCAGGCATTTCAACGACCTGCTGCACGAGATCCGCATCGAAAAAGCGAAGGAGCTGCTGGCGGAGACGGAATACCGGATCTTTCAAATCGGGCGGCTGGTCGGCTACAAGGAGTACAAATATTTCGTCCAGACGTTCAAGCGGCTGACGAACGTCTCGCCGTCCCGCTATCGCATGATGGCTTACCAGGCGAGGCGGAACGCCGGGGCGGACGCGCCGGCGGCGCGGGAACGCGGGAACATGGAAGCGGGGGAATGAGCGTGAAGCTGACGGACAATTGGAAGCTGCAATGGTTCGAGCCGGGGGAACGCCCCCCTCTGGAGATCGCTTCGCCCGATTACACCGATTATTTCTGGCTGGATGCGAAGGTGCCGGGGGACGTGCATTCCACCCTGGTCCGCAAGCGGGTGATCGACGATCCGTTCGTCGGCCACAACGACATGAAGTGCCGCTGGGTGGAAGAGAAGGAATGGTGGTACCGGACGAGGTTCAACTGGGATGGTGAACCGGAGGACGGCGAGATCGCCGAGCTCCTGTTCGAGGGGCTCGACACGTTCGCGACCGTCTACCTGAACGGCCTGGAGCTCGGACGCACGGAGAACATGCTCGTGGAGCACCGGTTTGACGTGACCGGGCTGCTGCGGAAGGGCGAGAACGTGCTGGCGGTCCGGTTCGATCCGGTGCACCGGTCGGTGGCGGACAAGGAGAAGCGATACTGGTGCGGATTCGAGAAGGACCGGATCTGGACGCGGAAGGCCGCGATGAACTTCGGCTGGGACTGGGGCCCGCGCCTGGTGACGGTCGGCATCTGGAAGGACGTCCAGGTGCGGACGTGGCGATGCGCGCGGATCTTCTCCGTGTTCCCCCGCACGGTCTCCCTTGCGGAGGACAGGGCCGTCGTGGGGGTGGACGTCGAAATCTGGCGCCGGCCGGGCGGCCGGGAGCCGCTGGCGGTGGAGGTGTGCCTGGCGGAGGACGGCGGCAGATCGTTCTCCGCCGCCGTCCGGCTGGCGGCGGAAGGATGCACGCTTTCCCCCTTCGCCGATCTGCCGCAGCAGAAGGCGTCGCTGGTCCTCGGGGTGGATCGGCCGAAACCGTGGTGGACGCATGATCTCGGCGAACCGTACCTGTACCGGCTGGAGGTGACGCTGAAAAGCGCCGACGGGAGCGTCCTGGACCGGTATGAACAACCCTTCGGCATCCGGGAGCTCGTGTTGGAGGAGAAGCATGAGAGCGGGGAGAACCTGTTCTGCTTCCGCCTGAACGGCGTCCGCCTTTTCGCCAAGGGAGCCAACTGGATTCCCGTGCACAGCTTCATCGGGGCGGCGGAGGATGAACGGTACGAGAAGCTGCTGCTGCTTGCGCGGGACGCCGGGATGAACATGCTGCGCGTCTGGGGCGGCGGCATTTACGAAAAGGATGTGTTCTACCGCGAATGCGACCGGCTGGGCATCCTCGTGTGGCAGGACTTCATGTTCGCCAACGCGCTGTACCCGGATTACAACCGCAATTTCATGGCCAACGTCCGGGACGAGGCGGCCAAGGCGATCCGGCGGCTCCGGAAGCACACCTGCCTCGCCCTCTGGTGCGGCAACAACGAGATCGACTGGCTCTACGAGAAGGAGCTGACGGCGGGCCGCGCCACGGCGCCGATGTACGGGCGGAAGATCTGGCACGAGCTCATCCCGGAGCTGCTGGCCGAACTGGATCCGGCGCGGCCGTACCGGCCCAGCACGCCCTACGGCGGCAGCGATCACAACGCGGAGGACGTCGGCAACCGCCACAACTGGCAGGTCTGGCACGGCAACGTCGAGCCGCGCCGGTTCGGGGAACCCGTGCTGCAGGACATCTCGGTCGAGGGCGTCTCGTTCAAGAACTACAAAAAGGACCGCACGCGCTTCTCCAGCGAATTCGGCATGCACGCATCGTCCAACCGCCACACGCTCAAGCGGTACATTCCGGAAGGCGAGTTCTATTGGAAGAGCGAGGAGATGGCCTACCGCAACAAGGACATCTTCCACGAGAAGGGCCTGCTCCTGATGGAAGGGTATACGGGCGTTCCGCGGGATCTGGACGCGTATATCCGCTATTCCATGCTGACGCAGGCGGAGGGGCTGAAATACGGCATCGAGCATTACCGGCGCCGGAAGCCGTTCACCGCGGGGGCGATCATCTGGCAGCTGAACGACTGCTGGCCGGGCACGAGCTGGTCGCTGGTCGATTACGGCCTGCTGCCCAAGGCGTCGTACTACTACGCGCGCAAATTTTTCGCGCCGGTCCTCGCGACGATCGACCACGATCCCGGCCGGCCGCTCGCGGTCTGGCTGGTCAATGACCGGCGCGAGGCGGTGGAGGACGAGCTGGTGCTGGAAGTCGTCACGTTCGAGGGACGCCTGCTCGGGAGCGAGACGATCCGTGCCGCCGCCGGCCCCAACGAAGCGCGGCTTCTCGCGGAATACGCCGAGGAAGAGCTGCTCGGCGGCGCCGCGCCGGAGGAGGCGGCCGTCCGGCTCCGGTCGCGCGGCGGCCTGTTCCCGGACAACGTGTATTACTTCCGGGACTTCAAGGATCTCCGCCTGCCGCCGGCGCGCCTGACCGTCGAACGCTCGTCCGACCGGCGGACGATCACGGTCACGGCCGACCGGCTGGCGCGCTTCGTCATGCTCGACATCCCGCAGGAGGAAGTCGTCTGCTCGGACAACTTCTTCGACCTGTTCCCGGGCGAGACGCGGACGGTTGAACTGAAGCATCTGGCGGGTCGGGACATCCGGATCGAAGCCATCGCGGTGTCGGCGTTGAACGGGGAGGCGGAGACGGAAGGCTGACGGCCGGCCGCGCCGCCGGGCGGCGGACAATGCCGGCCTCGCCTTGCCTTGCCTTGGCCGGCCGCGCCTTCGTGCGGGAACGGTGCCGACTGTTCCCCGCCGGGGCGGCCGCGGGAGCATGGGTGGCGGAAGGGCCGGATGCCCACCGCCCGGGTGTGGCCGCTCTTCGCAGGGACGATGGTCAGCGCGCCGTTTCCGGTCGGGAGCGGCCCGGTTGCCAGGACGGCAGGCCTTTGACGTTGCCGCCGCGGATCGGCGTCCGGATCAGCTTCCGGCGGCGTGCGCTTCCTCCGCGGGGAATTCCAGTACGGCGGTCAGCCCGCCCCCTTCCGGGCTGTCGAGCAGAAGCCGGCCCCGGTGGGCCTTCAGGATCCGGTCGACCATCGGCAGCCCCAGGCCGTGCCCCTGCCGGGGAGGATGTTTCCGGTTGGACGAATAGGGCAGCTCCGTCAATTCCGCAAGCCGCTCCCGCGGCACGCCGCGTCCGTCGTCCCGCACGACGAGACCGCAGCGGGTCCTGTCTTCGGAGCGGAACGCACCGATGGCGATGCGGCAGCCCTGCGGGTTGTGGTTCACGCTGTTCTGCAGGAGATTGCCGATCGCCCGGAGCAGCAGCTTCCGGTCCCCGGTGATCCACAGGTCTTCTTCGGACGCGTCGAGTTCGATCGCGAACCGCCCGTCCAGACCATCGTTGAGCAGGTCCGCAGCCGCCTGCCGCGCGAGCGACGTCAGCCGGACGCGCTCCCGGCGGAGCGGCTGCATGTCGTATTCCAGCATCGAGACGAGGTTCAGGTCGCTGACGAGGGAGCGCAGCTTCTCGCCCTGGCGCCGGATGACGCCGGCCTGCCGCCGGTGTTCCTCCGGCACTTCCGGGCTCTCCTCCAGCTCGCTCGCGTAGCCGAGAATCATCGAGAGCGGCGTCCGGATGTCGTGGGAGATGCCGGCGATCCAGTTCGAGCGCGCCTCGTCCCGCGCCTTCAGCGCGGCGTTCTTCTCCTGCAGGATCGCCGACGCCGCATTGATGCTGCCGGCCAGATCCCCGAGCAGGCTGCGCTCGTCCAGCCGGACGGGCTCCTCCCGGGCCAGCTTGCGGATGCCCGTGACGAGCGGGCGGATGTTCCGCACCATGCGCAGCCCCATGAGAACGGAAAGCATCAGCGCCACCGCCGCGTTGATGATGAGCAGCAGCCCCAGCCGCCACGGCACCGAGCGCACCCACTCCGCGTCCCAGCTGAACTGGAATTTCCCGTGGCTGTTCTTCGGATACCCCACGACCACGAGCCCGTCTGCATGCTCCCAGATGTAGACCGGATATTCGGCCAGATAGTAGCGCGAAAAACAGCGCGTCGCTCGTGACGATCCGGTTCCGCTCCTCGTGCAGCTTCGCCAGAATGGCGCGCTCCTTCGCGGTCAGCGGCTGCTCCCCCCGCGGGCCTCGCACGATGGCGCCGGCCAGATCGACGAACGCGTCGCCGAGCCGGAACGCCGCCGGCCGCTTCTCCGCGGGAGCGGCGTAGACCCGCTTCAGGATGGCCGCAAGCCGCAGCACCAGCTCCTTCGGCAGGAACGGCTTCACCATGTAGTCGTCCGCGCCGAGCCCGAGACCGAGCAGCCGGTCCTCGTCTTCGCCCCGCGCGGTCAGGAACAGGACGGGCAGATCCGAGAACTGCCGGATCGCGGACAGCAGCGAAAAGCCGTCTCCGTCGGGCAGCATCACATCCAGCACCGCGATGTCCGGCCGGAGCGTCCGGATGAGCGACAGCGCCGCGGCGCAGTCCCCGGCGGTGTGGATGCGGTAGAACCCTTCCTTGCGCAGAAACCGTTCGATCATCGCGGCGATCTCCGGCTCATCGTCGACGATGAGGATTTTCCGGTCCTTCACGTTTTGGTCCATCGTCCGTCCCCCACTTCGGATGCTACAGGTGATTATACATGAAGCACCGGCGGCGCGGGGCGCGGCCGGGACGATTTAAGGCTGCCGTAAGGTGCGCTTCAGGCGGGCGTAAGGCGGGTCTGCTACAGTGGCGGTGGGCATTTTTGACGGATGCATCCGATGAAGGGGTGAAACACGCGCATGAGCGCCGCAATGGTCGTTGAGACCCGGAATTTGACGAAGAAAAACCGCGTCCGCGAGCTGGACCTCGTGGTGAGGGAAGGGGAAATCTACGGCTTCCTCGGGCCGAACGGCGCCGGGAAGACGACGACGCTGAAAATGCTGCTCGGCCTCGTGAAGCCGTCCGCGGGAACGATCCGCATCTTCGGGGAAAGCCTCGGCAAGCGGCGTTCCGCGATCCTGCGGCAGATCGGAGCGCTCATCGAATCGCCTTCCTATTACGGCCACCTGACGGGCCTCGAGAACCTGAGGGTCGTGCAGCGGCTGCGCGGCGTCCCGGACCGCAACGTGGAGGAGGCGCTGCGGATCGTCCGGCTGGAGAAGCACCGCGACAAGAAGGCGGAAGCCTATTCGCTCGGCATGAAGCAGCGGCTCGGCATCGCGATGGCGCTCGTCGCCTTCCCGCGACTGCTCATCCTCGACGAGCCGACGAACGGTCTGGACCCGGCCGGGATGGAGGAGATCCGGGAGCTGATCCGGACGCTGCCCGGCCGCTACGGCATGACGGTGCTGCTGTCCAGCCATCTGCTCGGGGAGATCGAGCAAATCGCGACGTCGGTCGGCATCATCAACGAAGGCCGGATGGTGTTCCAGGGCAGCCTGGACAGCCTGCGCGCCCGGAGCCGGGGCGAGATCCGGATCGCCACCGGCGACAACGACGCCGCGCAATCGCTGCTGCTCGAGCACGGCTACCGCCCCGTGGCGGCCGGCGGCCGGCTCGTGTTCGGCCCCCTCGCGGACCGGGAAGTGGCGGCGATCAACCGGCTGCTCGTGTCCCGGGACATCCCGGTCATCCGGATCGAGGAGCGCAGGCGGAGTCTGGAGGACATGTTTCTCGACCTGACCGGAAGGGAGCGGAGCCTGCAATGCGGGAGCTGAAGCTGGAATTTTACAAGATCCGCCGCAAGAACATCGTTCCCATGCTGCTCTTTCTGCTCGCGGCGGAGATGATGTGGGCCTTCCTGTCCAACCGCATGTCCGTCTCCCGCAATCCGGATCAGGCCGTGTGGGAGTCGATCCTGTTATCGTCCGCAACCAGGCGTTCGCGCTGTGCCTGGGGATGCTCGGCAGCTTCGCGGGGCTGACGGCGGCGCTGTTTCCGGCGGGTGTCCGGCGGCTCCTGATCTGGTCGTACTACCTGGACCTCGCCCCGGTGACTTTCCGGTACGCCGAATCCGCGGGCACGTTCGCGTCGCAGCCCTGGAACGGCGCCGTCGCGGGGGCGGCGCTGGCGGTCGCCTTCGTGTGCTATATCGCCGGCAGCTTTCATGTTGCCCGGCAAGACCTGTGAGGGGTGGAACGATGAAACGGAGTCTGTCGGCCGAATGGCTCAAACTCAGGCATTCCCGGATCGGGCTCGTCCTGGCGGCGCTGCCGGCGGTCAGTGTGCTGATCGGCTGCGCGAACTTCGCGCTCAACCGGGACGTGCTCACGAACGGCTGGTACAGCCTGTGGACGCAGGTCAGCCTGTTTTACGGCGAATTTTTTCTGCCCATTCTCATCGCCATCGTGTGCGCGTACCTGTGCCGGCTGGAGCATCTGAACGGCAACTGGAACCTGGTGCTGTCCGCCCCGGTGCCGGTCGCCGGCATCTTCCTGGCGAAATGGATCACCGCCGCGCTGCTCATCCTGATCGCGCAGGCGCTGTTCATGGCGCTTTACGGCGCCGCGGGCCTGCTGCTCGGGCTGCCGGGGCCGTTCCCGGCGGAGACGGCCGGTTGGGCGCTGCGCGGCTGGTGCGCCGGTCTGACCGTCGGCGCGCTGCAGCTCGGCCTGTCGCTGCGCATCCGCAGCTTCGCCGTGCCCGTCGGGTTCGCGCTGGCGGCGGTGCTCGCCGGCCTCGGGCTGTACGTGGCGAAGCTGGGCCTCTTCTTTCCGCATTCGCTGCTGACCATCGGCATGCGCGTGCTCAGCCAGGAGCCGCCCGACCCGCGGCAGGAGACGCTGTTCTGGACGATGAACGCGGTGTACGCGCTGCTCTTCGCCGCCTGGTCGGTGAGCGGCCTCAAGGTCCGGGACGCCGGGACGGCGTGAGCGGCGGCCCCGCGCGATCCTGCAGGATCGCCGCCGTTCATCCTGACGGATGAGCGTCGATATGGCGTCGGGCTTCACGGAAGGTACGGCCCCGGGGGTTGAAACGGAAGGCGGCGGAATCGCGGCGCCTTCTTTCTTGCCCGGATGCTTGCATGGCGGGCCGGTTTGGTCTATATATTAATTAAACCGAACGGTCGGTTTATTAACGGTCACATGCAAGGAAGGAGCGGACCGGGAAGTGGCCAGGAAAACCGCCGAGGACACCGAACGCACGCGGCAGCAGATCCTGAAAGGCGCCAGGGATCTGTTCATCCGCAGGGGGTACAATGCGACCTCGATGGAGGACATCCGCAAGCACGCGGATGTGAGCAAGGGAAGCATCTATTATCATTTCAAGAGCAAACAGCAGCTGCTCATGGCGATCTGCGAGCAGCGGACGATCGAATGGATCGAAGGCTGGCGGCGGAGAGTGAAGCCGGGCATGACGCCGGTCGAGAAGCTGTACGCGCTTGCCGATTACTGGCAGGAGGACTTCGACGATCCGTTCCTGAAGGTCGTCGACGAGTTCATCACCAGCCACGGCGGCGAACCGGGCACGTTCGAGAAGATGATCGAGCTCGTGCAGATGCAATATCCCGTGATTCAGGCGATCATCGAGGAGGGCATCGCGTCGGGTGAATTCCGGAAGGACGATCCGGCGGAACTCGCGTATATGTTCTCCAGCTTGATGGGCGGGCTCGGCATGGCGTATTACGAGAAGGTGCCCCGCGAGCGGGCGCGGGCGATGTACCGGAAGTCGGCGGAGCTGTTCGTCCGCGGAATCCGAGCGGAATAGCGCGGCGGAACGCCCGCATCCGCCCTTGCATGACCTTAATTAAACTGACCGGTCGGATTAAATAATGATACAAAAGGGGGATGCCCGATGCCCGAACTGTTCCGCAACCGCGTGTTTCTCGTCGTGGCCGGCGCCGATCTGCTGCAGCAGATCGGCATCTGGATCCGGAACATGGCGCTGCTCTACTACGTCATGGAGCAGACGAACAACAATCCCGCGGCCGTCGCCCTGCTGACGGTGTTCGAGTATCTGCCGATCTTCGTGTTCGCGATGATCGGCGGCACGTTCGCGGACCGGTGGAATCCGAAGCGCACCGTCATCGTCGGGGATGCGCTGAGCGCGGTGTCGATCGCGGTCATCTTGGCGCTCGTGACGGGCGGCCGGTGGCAGGCCGCGTTCGCGGCGACGGTCGTGTCCGCCGTCGTCAGCCAGTTCTCGCAGCCGGCCTCGGCGGTGCTGTTCAAGCGGCATGTGCCGGAACGGCACGTCCAGACGGCCGTCGGATTCACCCAGACGATGACGGCCTTGTTCATGATCGGCGGGCCGCCGGTCGGCACCTTCGTCTACACGCGCTTCGGCATCGAGTGGTCGCTCTCGGCGCTCGTCGCCGTGTTCGCCGCGGCTTCGCTCGTGCAGCTGCTGCTGCCGTCCACGCCGCGCGCGCGGGACGGCGGGGAGAAGCCGTCGACGCTGAAGGACCTGCGGGACGGCATCCGCTATGTGGCCGGACACCGCACGCTGAGCATCGCGGCCGTCATGTTCCTGCTCATCGGCCTCGCCGCCGGCATCGTCCATCCGCTCGATGTCTTCGTCGTCATGGAGCGGCTCGGGCTGGAGAAGGAAGCGGTGCAGTGGTTCGCGATGCTCGGGGGAGCGGGGCTTCTGATCGGCGGCGGCCTCGCGGCGGGGCTGTCCGGCCTGATCGACCGCCACCGCAGCCGGATCGTGCCGTGGACGCTCGTCATCTTCGGCGTCTGCACGTTCGTCGAAGTGCTGTCGGTGTGGCCGGTTCTGACGGGCGGCGTCCGGCTGCTGTCGGGCGTGGCGCTCACGTTCCTGCAGGTCGTGCTGGGCGCGCTGATGATCCGGGAGGTGGAGGAGGCCTATGTCGGCCGGACGAACGGGATCATCCTGCCGGTCATGATGGGCGGCCTCGTCACAGGCTCCGCGATCTCCGGGCTGCTCGTCCGGCAGGCGACGCTGTTCGGCGCGTACGGCCTGGCGGCGGCGCTGCTGATCCTGTGCGCGTTGGTCGCTACGCGGATCCGGTACAGGTCGGCGGAGGAGGCGAGCGCCGTGTCCGGCGAATCGGTGTAGGCATTCGCCTCGTACCGGAAGCCGGCGGACAATGCCTGCCGCATCCGGCAAGACGCCGGCTCCGTCCGGGCCCCGGACGCTGATTGCATGCAACGTTCCATTTTGTTTTGATCCAACCCGGCAAATCGGGCAGATACGATGCCATCATGCAGCCTATTGGATCCATTCGGCGAATTCGGCGAACATGTGCTGCATTTTTGCATGCCATCGGAGCACCGCCGTCTCCGCGCACGCCCGCCCAGACCGATGCATACGATGCTTCCAGATCGGTGAACACAAAGGAGTGAGTGCGAGCGTGACCTGGAATCCGTGTCACTGCGGGTCCGGCGCGTCCGGGTACGGCGCTTCGTACCAAGGCGGGTATCATGCGGCTTATCCGGCGTATCCGGCCTATCCTTCCCATCCCGCGTATCCGGCTTATCCGACGACCTATCCGGCGCAACCGGCCTATTCCGCGTATCCGGCGTATCCGGCGACCTATCCGGCGCAGGGCGGCGGCCCGTATGTTCAGGGGCCATCCGGCGAAACGTTGCCGAACGACCGGCAGTTTCAGGATCTGCGGGACTACGGCGGCAATCCCCACGTGATCGACATTTCGGAAGCCGCTGAACAAAACACCGATTTCCGCAGGGCGATCTGGACGGGACGGCATCTGCAGGTGGTGCTGATGAGCATCCCGCCCGGCGCCGACATCGGGCTCGAAGTGCACCCGAACGTCGACCAGTTCATCCGGATCGAGGAAGGGTACGCCCTCGTGCAAATGGGCCCCGCCCGGAACCGGCTGACCTTCGTCCGGCGCGTGTCCGACGACGACGCCATCATGATTCCGGCCGGCACCTGGCACAATGTCACGAACATCGGCCCTCGGCCGCTGAAGCTGTACACGATCTATGCGCCGCCGGAGCACCCGTTCGGCACGGTGCATCGCACGAAGGCCGAGGCGGAGGCCGCCGAACAGGGGCAGCGTTCCGAGACGGAGGATCCGGAACCGGCGGCGTCCGGAATTACAGCAAGCCCGTGACTTCGATCGGTCCGCCGATGACGATCTCGTCCGGCGAGACGACGGATTCGTAGGCGAGCACGCGCACGCCGGCCCGCGCGGCACGCCGCAGCGCTTCGGCGAAACGCGGGTCCAGCTCCCCGTGCGGCTTGAACCGCCGGCACCCCTCCATCTGCACGAGGAATATGGCGAAGGCGGCGTACCCGCTCTCCGCCGCCTTCGCCAGCTCCTCCAGATGCCGCGCGCCGCGTAACGTCGGGGCGTCCGGGAACAGGGCGGTGCCGTCCCGCTCGAGCGTCACCCCTTTGACCTCAATGAACCCTTCCCGGCCATCATCGTCCACGTAGTGAAAATCAAACCGCGATCCGCCGAACACGGCTTCCCCGCGCAGCGACCGGACGGACCCGGGCTCCCCGATCCGACCGGCCAGCAGCGCCTCGCGTACGACCGCGTTCGGCGCCTGCGAGTCGATGTTCACCCATCCTTGTCCGCGCCTTGCGGCGATCAGGGAATAGCGCGTCTTGCGCCCGGCGCTTCCGGCGTCCTCGAGGACGACGGTGTTCCCCGGCACGAGCCAGTCCTGGAGCCTCCCGGTGTTCTTCACGTGCACCTTCTCCACGCGGCCGTCGATTTCGGCCTCGGCGACGAACCGGTTGAGCCTCCGGATGAAAACGCCTTCCCGCACCTTGCCGTACCGCATGTCTTCCCTCCCCGGACGCCATCGTCATCCGGGACCATTATACCCCGAACCCGTCCGGGCCGCATCGGGAAAGCTCCGGACGGCGGCCGGGCTGGCGCGCCGAAACCGCCGCACCGCTCCGCATCCGCCGCGGCGGCCCCGTCACTGCGCCGGGCGCAGCACCGCCGCGCCGAATCCGAGCAGCACCGCCGCGAAGAGCAGCAGGATGCCGAGCGGCAGCGCGATCCTGTCGAGCGACGCTCCGGAGGCGCCCAGCTCCATCGCCTCGATCGCCCATTTCTGCGGGACGAAATTCGCGAGCTTCCGCATGAACGACGGCATGATGTCGATCGGCCAGAAGCAGCCGCCGAGCATGCACGTCGGCGTCATGATCAGCGTGTTGATGATGTTGAGGTTGCGCGTGTTGCGGACAAACCCGGCGACCGCGCTCGCGATGCCCAGCGCGGCCAGGATGAAGCATTCCATGACGACGATCTGCATCCAGGCCGGCACGCCGTAGTCATAACCGAACACGAGGCGGATCAGCGCGGCGATCGCGAGCACCTGCAGCGTGCCGATGAGCACGCTGCCGATGAAATGGCCGGCCGCGATGTCGAAGCTCCGCACCGGCGCCGCGTAGACGCGCTCCATCGTCCGGTTGCGGCGATCCTCGACGACGACGGCGACGCTGTGGTTGATCAGCATCATCAGAAACATGAGGGAGCCATTCCTGTAGTGAATTAATTTAAGGTTTGAAAGAAAAGAGCGCCTCCTGTATGCTGGGTCTCGAATGTTGCGCACATTCACTGCCCTGATAAAAGGAGGACGCTCTAAATGAAGCATAACCC
>NZ_LZRU01000013.1 GCF_002159085.1 Thermobacillus sp. ZCTH02-B1 | reverse complement strand
CGGACGGCCGGACTGGGACACGTACCGGAACCCGCGACGGATGCACGCCGAGCTAAGGGAACTTGCCGCCGGGATCATGCGGCAGACGCCGGGAGGCCGCGCGCCGGGAGGACACGTACCAGGCGGCTGTGCTGCAGGATGATGGATGGCTGCATGCCGGGCGGCCGTACAGCAGGATGATGGGCGACCACGCGCCGGACGCTGTACAGCAGGATGAGGGGCGGCCGCGGGCCGGACGGAGTGCTGCGGGATGAAGGGCAACCGCCACCGCCCGCGCGATCCGCGCCTCCGTCAGGCGACGATCCCGGCATTCCCAATCTTGTATGAGCTGACTCAGGCTTCGCTCTCATCCCGCGGTTCGGCTGCGGATCCGACGGCCGCCCGGAATCCGGCCTCCCGCAGTTCCGCCAGCAGGGAGGCGACGTTCGCCTTGAAGACGAGGGCATCGACGTTTCCGAGCGGCTCAATTTCGAGACAATACCGGTAATGCCGAAAGGTGCGATCGGCGTCTTCCGACCCGCCGGATTCCAAGCCGGCGAATTCCTCGCCGTCGGTCACGAGCATCTCCGCCCACTCCGTCACGACGGTCTCGCCCGCGGCGAGTCCTCCGGCGATCCCGGCCACAGCCCGGGCCACCGCCGTTTTGTCCATGGCGGCATCGAGATGGATGATGGCATACAAATCCGTCTCCACGCATCAACACCCCCGATTCCGCATCGCACGCTTCACCTTTCTGAAAACACGGCCCGGTGCCCGGCGACACGCGCCGGACGACAACCGGCGCCGCCGTCACGGCAGCTTCTCCAGGAAGCGGCTTGCCGCCGCGGACAGCGGCACTTCCTTCAGCGTGACGAGGCCAACCCGGCGCGGCGGCAGCGGCTTCTCCAGCCGGATCTCGTGCAGCGTCCCCTTCGCCAGCTCATCGGCCACGAATTCGCGGATGACGCAGGCGATTCCGAGCCCGATGCGCGCGAACTGGACGAGGAGATCGATGCTGCCAAGCTCGAATTCTGGCCGAATGTCCACGCCCTGCCCCTTTGCGAACCGGTCGACGTAGGCCCGGATGTTGCTGCCCTGCTCCAGCAGGATGAGCGGCTGGAGGACGAGTTCCCGCCATGTGAGCGTCCGCTCCGTCAGCGACCGGAACGCCTCTCCCGCCACGAAGCAGTCGTGCAGCGGGATGCTCTCGCGGATCACAAGCTGGCTGTCCTTCACCGGCAGGTTGACGATGCCGAAGTCGATCTTGCCCTCCTTCAGCAGTGCGATCGTCTCCCGCGTCGTCCGGTTCGTCACCTGAATCTTCACGCCCGGATACTCCCTATGGAACGCCTCGAGATGCGGCAGCAGGTAATGCCGACACAGCGTGTCCCCCGCGCCGATCTTCACTTCCCCCGCGACGAGATTCCGCATCTCCGCGATCTTCCGCTCCCCGTTCTCGAGAAAATGGAACGCCTGGGATACGAACTTGTACAGCATTTCCCCTTCGCCCGTCAGCCTCACCCCCGCGGGCGTCCGGTAGAAAAGAGGCCCGCCAAGACGTTCCTCCAGCCGCCGGACCGTGTGGCTGACCGCCGGCTGCGTGACGCCGAGCTTTTCGGCCGCCTTCGAGAAGCTGCCGCTCTGCGCCACGGCCAGAAAGGCGCGATACCCTTCCAGATTGTCGATCATATTATAAACACCCCTCATATCACGGATGAGGTGTATCAATTCCATTCATATAGCATTCAGCATTATAGCGGATTTCGGATGGACGGGGAAGAAGCAAAACAAAAACCCCCCCCCCGCGAATTTTTTGAACCCGCGGGAAGGGGGCTCTCGTATAACCAACCTTTGGATGCATCATTTGCAGTTCCCTTTGGAGGCAAAAAACATGGAGAAACTTTGGACGAAGCCGTTCATACAGTTGACGCTGGGCACGCTGGTTCTGTTCCTGAGCTTTTATCTCCTGCTTCCGACTTTGCCGCTCTACATCAAGGAAATGGGCGGAAACGAGTTGCATGTCGGCCTGGCGGCCGGCCTGTTCACGCTGTCCGCGGTCATTTTCCGTCCGGTCGTCGGTCTGCTCGTGGACCGGTTCGGCCGGCGCCCCTTCATCCTCTGGGGGCTGATCGGGTTCACCCTGTCGATGGTGCTTTACCATTGGGCGGCCGGCATCGCCCTCCTGCTGCTGCTCAGAATTTTCCACGGCGCTTTCTGGGCGATCTCCACCACCGCCGTCGGTACTTCGGTCACGGACGTCGTCCCGCCCTCCCGTCGGGGAGAAGGCTTGGGCTGGTTCGGCGTCGCGACGACGGCGGCAATGGCGGTCGGCCCGATGATCGGTCTTTGGGTCGTCGACAATGGTTCATACCTTTCGATGTTCATGCTCGCCGCCTGCCTGTCCGTCGTCACGCTGTTGCTGGCGTTTTTCACCCGGACCGCTTTTCAGCCGAAGCCCGCTCAGCGATTGGAGCCGTTCGACAAGACCCTCATGCCCGTCATCGTGACGCTGTTCTTCCTGACCGTCTCCTACGGCGGCGTCATGACATTCCTGCCGCTGTTTGCGGAATCGATTGAAGCGAACGCCGGCACGTTCTTCCTCGTCTTCGCCTTGACGCTCACGCTGACCCGGCCGGTCGCGGGGAAGCTGTCGGACCGGTTCGGCGAGTATCGGGTCATCCTGATCTCGCTGCTCGTGACGATGGCCGGGCTCATCGTGCTCGTGCTGACGACCGGATGGCTCGGCCTGATATCCTCCGCCGTCCTGTACGGTCTCGGATTCGGCGCGGCGCAGCCGGCGCTGCAGGCCGCGATCCTGCGGATCGCCCGGCCGGAGCGGAGGGGAGTGGCCACCGCCGCCTTCTTCATGGCGTTCGATCTGGGGATCGGCCTCGGCTCCATCGTCCTCGGCTGGATCTCCGAACAGGCGGGCTACGGGACGCTGTTCGCGGTCAGCGCCGTCTCGGTCGCGGTGGCGCTGCTTCTGTTCGCCCTGAGGGCGAAACGGCTGCTCCCCGCCCCCGACGGACAGCCCGCTTTGAACCGCACCCAGGATTGACAGCCCCCGCCTGCGCGCCGGAAACCGGACACCCGAAGCACACGACACCCAAACCGCCCGTCAGGACATGTTCCGGACGGGCGGTCATTTGGCCGAGGGAGCAACATCCGCGCAACGGTCCGATTGCGGTAATAGCGCAGCGGCGGGTTCGGATCCCGGAGCGCCGTCGGTACTTATTTGTGGGTCTGCGTAATCCTTGCCCTCCCCGAACCCGTCAGTTCCATCGCGTAGCACAAACACGTCAATCATCGACCGCTTTCGCCGGCAAGCCGGCAACAAACCCCCCGATTTCGCCAGCACCTGGCGGATTCGATCCATCGATTCCATGATAGTCTCCTCGTCCGCTTCCACCCAGCCCGGCTTCCGATTCTGCAACAAAATTTCCTCCTACGCCATCCGGACGATCTATCCGTGCCGGTCGATCATCATGCAGCGCGTGCTCGTCGTTCCTTGGTCGAGCGCAAGAATGTACGATTTCATTGATGGTCTCCTTTTTCTGCAAGCCGGACTTGCCGAACATTAACTCCCGCGGCGCACAAGCGCACGCGGGAGTTTGTGTACGGACATGCACATGGCGCAAAGCCGTTATGCCGGAATTCTGAATTCATATCGTACATTATCCAGCCATTCGCCTGCTTTGAAGTCTCGTCCCATGATAACCACCCGATCCGGATAAACCTCGACGAACAGCCCCTGGCTTCCGTCCTTGTGCTTGTCTTCATCTGTCCATAGATAAGCAACGGATGCGGCGTTGATCATCAAGGGCAGACGGCCGTCTCCGCCGAACACGGTGTTCGCCGACCCGAGTTCCCAATGGGTATGTCCTGTGAACAGGATGGCGTTCGGATGCCTGGATAGCACGTCTTTGAGCTTATCATCCTGTGTGACGCCGTACCATTTTTGGTGCTCATACGACCCTGAGACGGTGTTCTTGAGCGGCTGATGCAGAAAGATGAAGGCCGGACGGCAAGCATCTTCGCCTTCGGACAGTTTGGCGTCCAGCCAGGCCAGTTGTTCGTCCGACAAATCGGCAAACAGCTCCAGCCCCTTTTCGGATCCGAGGAAGATGAAATGGTGCCCCTTTACCCAATGGTCATGATAGGGTCCCCGCATCTGCGTGGCGTCCATGTAAGCCTTTAGACGCGAAGGCCAGTAACCGAGAGCGACGTCATGGTTGCCAGATGCAAAAAACCCGGGCGGAAGTCCGTCGCCGTGCTCGTGCCAGATGCGCTGAAATTCGGCGTATTCTTCCGGGTATCCATGATCCGTGATGTCGCCCGCGTGCATGATGCCATCGCTGTCCGGCGCCTGGCGACGGATGTCCTCCAGCGCCCGTGCCAGATTGCGGTTGTGCACATGATCGGGATCTTTCGTCACATGCGTATCCGTGATGACCTGAAATTTGAGCAGCGGTCCGTCGTTCAACGCCTTTTCCCCCCCAGTCATCGTGGCTCGCAAAGCGCCTGCGCCGCGGGAGCTGCGGGAACGCCGGCAAGAACAGCGGGATGAAACCCGAGGCCGCCGGAGTCCGGTCTTCCCGTTTCCCCGCGGGCAGCGTGATGCATTACATGTCGTTTGCAGGCGAAACGGTCATTTGTTTTTGGCCAGATATTCGTCCCAGGCTTTCTGCGCTTCTTCCGTCGCTTCTTTCAAAGCCTGTGCAGCCGGGATGTTCTCGATCTCCACCTTGTCAGCGGCGATCGCAAGGGCGTCATGGATTCTGCCTGTCGGATCGACGAACGGAGAGAACGCATGCGAAGCCTGCCTGAGCGGTACGAGGGCATGCGGTCTTTCTTCGACGTAGGCCGCAAATGCCGGGTCCTGCTCGGCCGATTTGCGCACCGGAATGTAACCGGTTGCCATTGCCCACTCAGCCGTAATTTCCGTGCTGGTGAAGAATTTCAGCCACTTGAACGCGGCCTCTTGTTCCTCAGGCGACACACTTGCAGGAATTCCGGCCATAATCGCGTCAGCAACCGGTTTCCCCGGCGTATGTTCTTCCCAACCCGGCTGCTCGAACGCACCGATGATCGAAAAGTCCAGGTCGCCCTGATCGCCGCTCGAACCCGTATAGCCGGCGGCCCGGCCCTGCATCACGTCATCGATCGTCCTGTACCAATACTCCCATCCCTGGCCGCCATAGTGGATGCGCATGATCTTGTCGTCATGAATCCACTTGCGGAACATCTCCCAGGTCTCGACCCACTCCGGCTGGTCAAAGAGGATCGTCTTGCCGTCGTCACTCAGATATTTGGCGCCCCGGCTCAACGCGGCGTCGACCAGGTTGTAGTGGCCCCACATCGGCTCCCAGCCGTAAAATACCGTCTCGCCGTTTTCTTTAACTGCCATTTTCGCCGCCGCTTCGGCGAGCTTCTCCCAGGTCGTGAGATCTTCCGGCTCGATGCCGTGTTGTTCGAAGATGTCCTTGCGGTAGTACATGACCTGCGTCGTGCCGTACATCGGCAGAAAATACTGCTTGCCATCCACCTGACCCAGTTCCCGGAACGCATTGATCAAGTCGTCCGTGTTGAAGTCCGGATCGTTGGCGATGAAGTCGTCCATCGCCCGGAAGTAGCCTTTTCTTGCCCAATCGTAATTCGGAGGACTCAGTATCGCCACAGCCGGAGGATTGCCCGCCGCGATGGCCGCCTGCAGCTTCTGACCCGTCTCACCATAGCTGCCCTGAACAACCGATTTGACGACGACTTCGCTTTGCGACGAGTTGAATTTTTCGATAAGCGATTCCATTTTTTCGCCCAATGCGCCGCCGAGTCCGTACCAGAACTCAATCGTGACCGGGACCCCGGCGTTTTCACCAGTTCCGAATGAACCGGAAGCTTTTCCGCCGTCCGACGCGTTTCTGTTCGAACTGCAGGCCGCTGCGACAAGCGCCAACACGGCAGCCAGCAGCAAGAGCAGACTTATTCTCTGAATACGGTTGTTTTTTTCTCTGCTCCCCGTCATCGTCCTTTCACGTATTCTCATTTGATCAAGACCTCCTTTTCTTTTTCCCGCAAACGTTGAAGATGGCAGAAACGCGATGTGATCCGCCCACGGAAAACCAGGAAGTCACCGACTTATTTGTTAATGCTCTGCGCGCTGTTCACCCCCTTGATCAGCCATTTCTGGGCAATCAGGAACAGAATGACCAACGGCAGAATGGTGAAGGTGCTTGCCGCCATGATCAGCGGCCACTTCAATCCGTAGGCGCCACCTTCGATGAAGAAGCTTCTGAGGCCGGCGGATACCAGCTGCAGCTTTGGATTTTTGGTAATCAGCATGGGCCAGAAATAGTTGTTGTACATTGCGATGAAAGACAGGAGGCCCATCACGATCAGAGTGGAGCGGGTGAGCGGCACCATGATGTACCAGAGAATCCGCCAATGGCCGCAGCCATCCACCTTCGCCGCCTCGACCATCTCCTTGGGCACCTGCAGGAACGCCTGCCGGAGTAAGAAAATGCCAAAAATCGTCACCGAGTTGGATATAATCAGGCCCGCATAGGTATCGAGCAATCCCATACGGGACAATATCACGTAACCCGACAGATAGGTGGCGGACACCGGAAGCATGTACGTCACGATGATCATAACCAGAATGAAGCGGCCGGGCGGAAATCGCATGTGCGTCAGCGCGTAGCTGATCATGGACGAGTTGATGAGCTGAATGACCACGATCGATGTGGCCGTGAACACGCTGTTGAACATGTACAACCCGAACGGAGCCGCGTTCCAGGCTTCGATGAAGTTAGACCAACTCGGGTCCGCCGACCACAGGACGGGCGGTACCGCCCAAATCTCGTCGTTGGTCTTCAGTGCGTTGCTGACCATCCAAAAGAACGGGAACGCCATGATCACGCAGAACGCGATGACAAGCACATATTTGATTGCGGTAAACGTCCAGCGTTTGGTTTTGTACAGCACAGCGGTTGCGTTCATCGTTTCCTCCGTTCACCCGATGATCAGACGTAATGGATCCGGCGTCTCGACACATACATGGACAGGGACGAAATGATCGCGAGGATCACGATCATGACGACGGCAACGGACGACGCCTCGCCTACCTCGAATCGTTGAAAAGCGGATTCATAATAGAGATAAAGCAAGGTTCGGGTGGCCCCCGCCGGTCCGCCCTGGGTCAGGACATTAATCTGGTCGTATGCTTGGACCGAATCGATCGTCGTGATCAGGAACAAAAAGAATGTTGTGGGCGACACAAGCGGCAGCGTGATTTTGATCAATTGCTGGAATTTGTTCGCGCCCTCGAGCATAGCCGCTTCATACAAATGTTCCGGAATGTTCTGCAGGGCTACGAGATAGAAGACCATGGTCCAGCCGAGCCCTTTCCATACGGTTACGATCAGCACCGCCAGCAGGGCCGTCTTGGAGCTGTGCGTCCATTCTAGTCCCGCAAATCCGAAAAATTCGAGAACGGCGTTGGCCAGTCCCACCCGCGGTTCGAAAATCCAGGCCCACACGATGGAGACTGCCACCATCGGCGTAACCCACGGGAGGAAGATCAGGGTCCGGTAAATCGCAAGCCCCTTGATCCTGCTGTGCAGCAGCAGCGCCAGCAGCAGGCCGCCGGCAAGGCACGGAATGACGTTCCCCAGCGCGAACAGCAGCGAGACGCGCAGTGCTTTGTAAAATTTCTGGTCTTGGAACAATTTGACGTAATTTTCGATTCCGACGAATTCTTTCACGGGATTGATGAAGTCCCATTCCATGAAGCTCAGATACATGACATATCCCATCGGAGCGAGCCAGAAGATCGTGTAGGGCACCAGCGCGGGCAGGCAGTACAGGTAGGCTTGAGGCTCACCCAGCTTTTTCCGCCAATTCATCTATTGCACTCACCCTCACATTCCCATGATTCCCACGAACAGAATGCCAGCGAAGATCATACCGGTCGACAGGAGCCGCAGCGCTCCCTTACCTTCCTTCAAGATAAAGACGCCGATGAGCGTGCTGAATACCGTGCCGATTTCCCGGAGCGGGGCCACATAGGACAACGGCGACAAGTTCATGGCGAACAGGAAGAGCAGGTAGGAACCCGGTGACAGGATCGAGCCCGCCAGAAACCATTTCCCGTGTTCCCGCAGCTCCCGCAGCAAGCTGATCTGGCCGAAACGTATGGATGGCAACAGACCAAGCATGAATCCGATGTTGGACACCGCCAGTAGCGTCGCAGGCGAGAAATACTGGAGATTGACCTTGTCGACCATGACATAAAACATCGTGCACAGGCCGACAGCAATCGTATTGAACAGCACCTTACCCTGAACATTCCAACCGTGAATCTTCAGGGAGACAGCGCTTGTCAGGAAGAAACCCGCGGCGATCAGCCCGAGGCCCAGCCATCCCCAGCTCGTCAGCGACTCATTCAGGAAAAGGATGCCGAACAACGGGATCATGCAGGTCGCCAGTCCCCGCATCATCGGGTATACCTGGGACAGATCGCCGTAAATGAGCGATCGTGACAAGAAATGCGCATATCCCGCCTGAATGGCTGCAGACAGCAACAATAACAGATAATTTTGAAGCGGCGAAACGGTCATGACGGTCTCCGCGATCATTTGCGGGAGAAGCACGAGGGTAAACGGCACGCTGATCAAGAACAGAAACAGCTGCTTGTTTTCACTAGTTTTCGCCAGCGAATTCCAAATTGCGTGCGCCAATCCCGAGCCGAGGACCAGTGCGATGACGAGTGCTTTGATTCGCCATACCCCCTCCTAAACAACAATAAAAACCACATATACACACATAAATACACATTTTTGCAACCTCGATCATCATAGCACGGAAAGCGATTTCAGTCAACCTCATCCCTTTTCGTATGGTCTTCCACCAAGAAAAAAGGGCTTTTCGAAAATTCCTTTCGAAAAGCCCGTTTACCACGCGGTTATCGGCATATGACGTCCACCCCGGCCGCCCGGTATTGCTCGAGGACCTCCGGCGGAATCCCTGGATCGGTCACGATTTTATCAATCCGATCCAGACTGCAGACCGGCAGGAGCGACACGACGTTGAACTTGCTGCTGTCCGCCAGCACGATGATTTTCTGCGAGCATTCCAGCATCTTCTTTTTCAGCTGCACTTCACCGATGCCGTAATCCGTGAGGCCATTGGTCAACGATATGCCACTAACGCTCATGAAGAACAGATCGGCATGGAACTGTGCAGCGAACGATTCGGCGTAGTTGCCGACCACGCAGCGCTCCGAATTCCGCACCTGACCGCCGATGAAGATAATGGTGAACTGGGGCTTCTCCATCAGGATCGAAGCGATCTGGAAGGAATTCGTCAGCACGGTCAGGCGATCAAAATTCGCCGCGAGTTCCCGCGCAAATTCAGTATTCGTCGTGCTGACATCGAGGAACATCGACTGCCCTTCTTCCACATACCGAACGGCGTATTTGACAAGCTGCCGCTTCTCATGAACCCGTTTTGCCTCCCGCACGGTGAACGGCAGTTCTTTCTGATAATCCGACGCCGGTAGCGTGGCGCCGCCGTGAATCCGCCGCAGGAATCCCTCGCGTTCCAGATAATCGAGATCCCTGCGGATCGTCTCAAAAGATACCCCAAACCGCTCGATCAGTTCGGAGGTCTTGACGGTCTGGTGTTGGTGAAGCAGCTTCAGGATTTGTTGATGCCGGTCATGTACTAGCACCTTGATCCTCCCGGAATCCTATACTCACAGCAACACATTTAGAATAACACAAAAACACACACAATACCAGTATACTGATCGGGTACATTGAATTGTGAGTTGTTGTATTTGTTTGTATTCGTAGAAACGGCTGCTGCGCAGAATTGTAATTGCTTTCCGCCGCATGCGGAGCACATTTTTTGCTACAATGAAAATGCAGCCGCCGAATACGGCGGACGGCGAACATGGAGGGTGACCCCGTGGGCAGAAGGCATGTCTTCACGCGATCGGAACTGTTGGACCATACGAAGCGCATGCTCCTCGAACACGGCTACGAGGGCTTTCATCTGAAATCGCTGTCGAAGCGCCTCGTCGGCGCCAGAAGCACGATCTATCAGTACTACGCCAACAAGGACGAAATCATCGCCGCATGCATGCGGCGCGTCATGGAGGGCGTGCTGGAGCAGACGCAAGCCGTGGACGAGACGGACTGCATGGAAGCGCTCCGGCAGCTGCTGACGATCTATCTGCGGGAAGCGGGCTTCCACCAATTGATGGCCCACGCGCACAAAATCGACCGCACCAGTTCCGCGGCCGCGGCCGCCGATCTCGCATTCGTGGAGCAGGCCCACGACACGCTGAAAAACCAGATCGAGCGGCTGCTTGCCCGCGCGCGCGAGGAAGGGCGCCTGAATCCGGACATCCCGCTCCCCGCCGTGACGGGCGTCTTCATCAATCTGATCAACACGCCCAACCTGATGAACATTCCATTGCCCGAATGGAGCCGGATGCTGTTTCAACTGTGGCTGGAAGGCGCGGGCAAACGTCCGTAACGTTTCCGGCTTCTTGCAATTTGACATGCGTGTCGGATAAATCGTATAATGGGGTTCGGTTTGAATTTAAAATATCTCTAAACTGACACACATGTCATTTATTCACGAAGAGGAGAAGATCGCCCATGTTTCTCGCATGGAAGGAAATGCGCCGCAACAAAACCCGATTTCTCATGATCGGCATCATGTTCGTGCTGATTTCCTGGCTGGTGTTCATCCTTGCCGGGCTCGGAAACGGCCTCACCACGCTGGCGGCCTCTACGTTCAAGAACATGGCGGCCGATTACGTCGTGTTCGAGAAGGGCTCGCAGGCCTCGATGGGCAAATCGCTCCTGTCCGGCGAACTGACCGATGAACTGTTGAAGATCCCGGGGGTGGAAGCCGCCTCGCCCATGGGGATCATCATGGGATCGGCCGTCCGGAAGATCGACGATTCGCATGAAGCCAAGCTCGACATCGCGATCATCGGCATTGAACCCGGCAGTTTCCTGGAGCCGCCTGTCGCGGAAGGTACCGGGCTGGACGCCGGCCGGCCGACATACGCGATCGTCAACGAGACGATGAAGGACGAAGGATATGAACGGGGTGACACCTTCGCGCTGGACGGCACGTCGGTGTCGCTTACGATCGCCGGTTTCGTCCGGAATCAGACCTACAACCACGTCACTGCCGTCTTTATCCCCATCGATCATTGGCGCGAGCTCGCGTTCGCCGCGCCCGGCTCGGACAAGGGAATCCGGAACCCCGTCAACGCGATCATGCTCCAGGGGAAAGCCATAGATCCGGAAACCGTCAACGAGCGTCTGCCGGGCACGGAGACGGTTACCCGCGCGCAGGCCGTGCAGGGCATTGCAGGATACAAGGAAGAGAGCGGCACCATCATGATGATGCTCGGATTCCTGTTCGTGATCTCCGCCTTTATCATCGGCGTGTTCTTCTACGTCATCACGCTGCAGAAGTCCAATCAATTCGGGATCATGAAGGCGATCGGCGCCCGGAACGGGTTCCTGGGCAAGGCCGTCATTTCCCAGGTCTTCATCCTCTCGCTCTTGAGCATCGTCACCGGCGTTCTGCTGACATACGGCACGGCGGCCGTGCTGCCCGAGGGCATGCCGTTCATCCTGGATACGACGTGGATGATCGCGTACTCCCTCATCCTGCTCGCGATCGCGCTGCTCAGTGCGCTGGCGACCGTCCGCACCATCGTGAAAGTCGATCCGCTTCAGGCGCTCGGGAGGGTGGAATAAATGACGCAAGGATTGGAAATGCGAGCTGTGTCCAAATACTACGACGCGGGTTCGGAACGCATCACGGCGCTGGACCGGGTGTCCTTCAAGGTGGAACCGGGCGAATTCGTCGCCGTCGTGGGCCCTTCCGGCTCGGGCAAGACCACCTTCCTGTCCATCGCCGGCGCATTGCTGCGCCCGTCCGAGGGCGAGGTGCTGCTGAACGGGAAGGACATTTCGAAACTGCCGGACAAGGAGCTTGCCGACATCCGGCTGCGCGAAATCGGATTCATCCTGCAGGCCTCGAATCTGGTTCCTTACCTGAACGTGATGGAGCAATTGCTGCTCGTCAAGCGGATGGCGGGCAAAATCACCGAGGCCGACAAGACTTTCGCCGCGCGTCTGCTTGAAGAACTGGGACTCAGCGGGCGAGTGAAGAACTATCCGGAGGAGCTGTCCGGCGGCGAGCGGCAGCGCGTTGCCATCGCCCGGGCGCTCATGAACGATCCGAGCGTCATCCTGGCCGACGAACCCACGGCCAGCCTGGATACCCGGCGCGCCCACGAGGTGGCCGCCCTGATCGCCCATGTGGTGAAGTCGCACCACAAGGCGGCGGTCATGGTCACCCACGACGAGCGGCTGCTGTCCTATTGCGACAAGGTCTACCGAATGGAAGACGGCCGGCTGTCGCCGGCGGAACCGGTGCCCGTGGCTTGAGGTCGGGGGCTGGAACTGTCAACAAGATCAAGGCTGCCGATCACCGGCAGCCTTGCATTTTTCTTCCCAATATCACCAGATCGCGCTTGATGCCGTCCAGCTCGGCAATTCCCGGGAGATGGGCCCACTTCTCGAATCCCAGCCCCGAGAACAGGCGAAGGCTCGGCTCATTGTGCCCGAAGACGAAGGCGAGCAGCGTATCGACGCCCAGCCTGGGGCATTCCGCCATGACCTTGGCCAAAATCTGTTTGCCGAGCCCCTTGCCCCTGAAAGCTTCATGCAGATAGATGCTTACTTCCGCCGTCGCGTGATAGGCGGGCCTTCTATAGAAAAAATCCTGGAGACCGGCCCAGCCGCAAACCGCGCCTCCGAGCTCGGCGATCCAGAGCGGCCTTCTCTCCGGATTGTGGGCATGGAACCAGTCCAGCCGGTCCCGGACGGATACGGGTTCCGTGTCGGCCGTCACCATCCGGCTCGGAATCGTGGAGTTGTAAATGTCCACGATGACGGGCAGATCGTCGAGCGTTGCATGTCGGAGCACGACAGCATCCGTCATTGGCGCTCAACCCCATCCGCACTTCCCGGATCCCGCTTCGCTCCCAGCCACGGAATGAACCGGTCGTGCCGGTATATCCCGACGGAATCCGCGATAACGGCGGACAGCACGTCGCGCATGGACGCGGTCAGCTCATCCAGCGCCCGCCGGACATAGCCGTTCTCGAAGCGATCGAGCGGTTCGGGCAGCTCATGTTCGTCCAGAATCAGGACCTCCCCGTCCGGCAGCGCCATGCAATCGATGATCAGATCCTCGTAGCTCACCATGGAGGCCGTGATGACCGTGTTCCGGACAATGTTGAAATAGGCACCCAATGCCCTTCCTTCGCCATCCCGCATGAAATACAAGTTGTAAGGCCGGTCCGTCCAGTAATACGCGGTCGTATAGCTGCCCTTCGGGATCCGAATGTTCCGGGAACCGGCTTCGATCGTGAAGGCTTCCCGGATGGCATGGAACAGCACCGCGCTTCCCTTCCGGATATCCAGGGGTACGCACGCATACTCGACAATGCCGGAATCATATCGGATCTTGCGTTCCGTTACGATCTCCACTTTCCCCATCCTTTCCGCACGCACGGCAACATGCAAAATCATGGAAAGCCGCCGTGCCGAACCGGTACCACTGATCCTCGTGTTCCGCGTACACCAGATGCTCCTCCGGCTCGCCGGTTGTTGTCCGGTAGTTGATGTACCGATCGTAATGCCGGATGCCCCTTCCGTCAAGCCCGACAAATGCGTAATGCGCGGAAAAACAGCAGTTGAAGGTGCAGCCTGCCGTATGGCAACAAAAAGGAACACGCCGCGCTCCGCATCATTTTGACACGGCCGGGGAAAGCGGAACGAAAGCGGATCGCCGGTTCAGACGCCGTCCGCTTCCCGGTACGCCGCCAGCCGTTCCTCCAATGTGCCGGTATGCAATTCGAACAGGTTGTTGTCGTAATCGTAAAAGTAAATGGATTGCCCCTCTCCCGCGATCCTCGGCCGGGGCGGCCTCATGTCCAGCCCCAGCGCCCGGATCCTGGCCAGATAGCGGTCCAGGTCCTCCTCCCGGATTTTGAACGCGATGTGATGGTAGGTCCGATTGACGATCTCCGGATTTTCCATGACCGCGATCCATTGACCGCCGATGATGAAGAATCGTTCCCTCGCGATCGAGTGCGTCTTTTCCCCGCTGTAATAGACCTCCCTTGCTTCAAACAACTCCTTGAACAGCGCGGTTGTTCGGTCCAGATCCCGGACCACGAACGTGATATGGCTGATGCCCTCGATCATGCCGATACCCCTTTCCGAATGACCCGCCGTGCACGGACGGAAACGGTTCGATGCATTTTCCACTATATCACGAACACGCCAGGATCAGGATGACACCCGCAAAACTCATGACACCTGTCATGTCCCTTTCCTGACAGCCGTGAATACCGCCGGCTGCGCAGCCCGCCCTACAATGGAACCGGCATCAAGCAAGATTCCCTGCGGAGTGAGGCAAGCATGACGGTGGAAAGAAGCGCGGAGCGGATCCGGTTGCTCGACATGCTGCGCGGATTCGCGATCTTCGGAACGCTCGGGACGAACATCTGGCTGTTCGCCCATCTGGGCGATCTGAACCGGGTGTTCACCTCCGGCACGCCATGGTGGGCGTCGGCCGGCGATTTCCTGCAGACGCTCGTCCTGTTCTTCGCGAGCGGCAAGTTTCTCGGCATGCTCACGATCCTGTTCGGCGTCGGCATGGAGCTGAAATACCGCCAGGCCATGCGGAGAGGAGCCCCGTGGCCGGGCGCATATTTGTGGGTCTGCCTGTTCCTCTTTCTGGAAGGCTTTCTCCATTTCACGCTCGTGATGGAATACGACATCCTGATGAGCTACGCCGTCACCGCCACGATCGTCGCGGTCATCATGCGGGGCGGCGACCGTCGGGTGAACCGGGCGTTGAAGGGGCTGGGCGGCGTCTACGCCGGCCTGATGCTGACGTTGTTTGCGCTCGAAGCCTGGCTGAAGGCGTCGGGCGCCAACCTCTCCTTCGGCGACATGCGCGACGTCGCCGCCCTGTACCGGAACGGCTCGTGGCCGGAACAGGTCGCGTATCGCCTCTCGCACTTCGCGCTGCTCCGGATCGAGGCCGTATTTGTCATCCCGCTGAACATCATCCTGTTCCTGCTGGGCATCCGCCTGATGCGCGCCGGCGCCTTCGCGCCCGACGAGCGCGGCCGGCGCATCCGCCGAAGGATGCTTCGGATCGGCTTCGGGCTGGGCGTGCCGCTCAACCTGCTCCTCTTCATCCCGGAAGGCGGGTTCGAACTGAGCGTCCGCTATCTGTTCGCGCCGGTGCTGTCGCTCGGATACATGGCGCTGATCGCAAGGTTGTTCGAAGGCCGCGAGCACCTCAAGGTATGGCGTTATATCGAGGCAACCGGTAAAATGGCGTTGAGCTGCTATGTGCTGCAGAATCTGCTCGGATCCGTCCTGTTCTACGGCTGGGGGCTCGGATGGGGCGAGCGGCTGGGCATCCCGGCCGTGATCGGCGTATGGCTCGCCGTCTGTCTGTTCGAAGCCGTCCTCGCTTGCTGGTGGATCGGGCGGATGAAGCTCGGGCCGATGGAATGGCTGCGGAAATCTGTGCTCAGGCTCGTCGCGGCACGCTAGCGGCAAAAGCGGCCCGCGGGCGCATGCGGCGCACGCGTCGGATGCGGAGGGGTTGACCGGCATGCAATGGAACCTCCGGAAGCAGTTGAACCTCCGGAAATGGAAAATCTACCCGGAAGATCAGCTCCAGCGTTACCTGTTCATCGACATCGCCGTTTGCGTGTTCCTGTTCTACAAGGTGCTGGAGGCCGACAGTCCCGTCGGGCTGCCCAGCACGTTCCTGCTGCTCGCGCTCTTCCTGGCGTTGTATTACATGGGATTGTGGTTCCGGGGCGGGAAGCTGCTCGCGGTCGTGTTGGCCGGCTGCGTCCTGATGTCCGCATTCGCGATTCTGTATGATCCGTGGATCCTGATTTTCGCGGCCGTGTACGCCGATTTTCTCGGCCGCGTCCGGATCCCTTGGCAACTTGCCGCGGGACTCGCCGCCTTCGTCGCGATGTACGCGGCCGTCAGCCGCGGCGTGTACGGGGACGCGCTGCAGTTCCTGCAGACGTACCACCTGCCGTTCCTGATCATCCAGCTGGCGATCCCGTTCGTCGTGCACATCCTCGAAAAATCCGATTCGCTGAAGCGCGAGCTCGACTCCGCCAACGAGCGGATCGCACGCTTCATGCAGGAGGAGGAACGCCATCGGCTGGCCCGCGATCTGCACGACACGCTCGGGCAGACGCTGACGATGATCAAGATGAAGAGCGAGCTCGCCGAGCGCCTGATGGACCGGGACCCGGACCGGGCGAAACGGGAAATGCGCGAGGTTGCCCGGACGTCGCGCCTCGCGCTCAAGCAGGTGCGCGACCTCGTCACGGACATGCGGTACGTGTCGCTGGACCAGGAGCTGGAACTCGGCCGTGCGCTGCTCGCGGCCGCCGGCATCGCGTTCGATTGCCGGCGGGCGCCGGACCGGCCGGCCTTGTCCAAGGTGACGGAGACGATGCTCGCCCTGGCCGTCCGGGAAAGCCTGAACAACGTCGTGAAACACAGCAGGGCCTCCCGTTGCACGGTGACGGAGAAGGCGGAGGACGGGCGATATCTTTTGCAGATCGAAGATGACGGCGTGGGCCTGACGGACCAGCGGGCGGAAGGACACGGCCTCGCGGCGATCGAGGAGCGCATGCGCCTGCTGAAGGGAGAGGCCGTGATCGGACCGTCGCCCGCCGGGGGCGTCCGGGTGACGCTCGCGATTCCGGTTCGGCCCGCGGAGGAGGATGCTTCATGATCCGCATCGTCATTGCCGAGGATCAGCAGATGCTGCTCAGCGCCCTCGCGTCGCTGATCCAGCTCGAGGACGACATCGAAGTGGCCGCGCAGGTGACGGACGGCCGGAAGGCGCTGGACGCGATCCGGACGCTCAAGCCGGACATCTGCCTGCTCGATATCGAGATGCCCGGGATGAGCGGGCTGGACGTGGCGGAGGCGGTCCGGCGGGAACGGCTTGACTGCCGGATCATGATCGTCACGACCTTCTCCCGGTCCGGTTATCTGCAGCGGGCGGTGGAACTGAAGGTTGAGGGTTATCTGCTGAAGGACGAGCCGATCGAATTTCTGGTGGAAGCGATCCGCAAGGTCCATCGGGGCGAGCGGGTGATCAGCCCCGATCTGACCGCGCTGCTCTTCGCGAAGGAGGAGAATCCGCTCTCGGACCGCGAACGGGAGGTGCTGCGGCTGTCGGCGGAGGGCCGGACGACGGACGAGATTGCGGGCACGCTCTACCTGACGAAGGGCACGGTGCGCAACTACCTCTCTTCCGCGATCCAGAAGCTCGAGGTGCAGACGCGGCAGCAGGCGGTGAAGAAGGCGATGGACAAGGGGTGGCTGTAAGGCGGCCGACCGGAACCGGGAGGCAGGAGGCCGGGGCGACCCGAACGAAGTTCCGGAATCAGAGCGGCGGATTGACACCGCTGCCGTGCCGCCATATAATGATGGATCGAATAGTTAATGGGTTAATTATTTCGCGGCCGCGGCAGGGGTGAACCGTCATTTCCCTCTACGATCCGTTCCAAAATCCCAAATTGGAAGTGGACCTGTTCTTCACGATGTACAAGTCCAATCTGGCGAACGTCCGCTTCATCGAAGAAAAGCTGGCCCCCCTCGGGCTCACGCTGGGCCGGCTCTGCCTGCTGTACGCGCTGCAGCGCATCGGACGGCCGGCGCTTCCTTCCGAGCTCGGGGACGACCTGGCGGTGACCCGCGCGAACATCAGCGGACTGCTGGCGGGGCTGGAGAAGCTCGGCATGATCCGCCGGGAGATCGATCGGGCGGACCGGCGGAGAATTCTCGTCCACCTGACGGAGAAGGGCGTCGAAACGCTGCGGAAGGCGTGGCCCCTCTACGAGGCGGCGATCGCCGAACGCTTTCGGACCCTGTCCGAAGACGAAAAAAGCGTGCTGCTCCCGATCCTCCGCAAACTGTCGGCCAGATCGTGACCCCGCGTTCGTACCGGCGGTAGGTCTCCGGCTTGTCGGCTTGCGGCTGGAGACGGCCCGGAATTTGCGGACCTGGGAAATTGCGGGCTTGCGGATTTGCGGGCTTGGGGGTTCGGGCGCGGCTTTTTGTCGACCTTATGATTAACCTATTAACTATTAATTCATTTATCATTGGGCGGGTGGTTTCATGCATGCTTCCCTGAAAAAAAGAGACCTGCTGCTTCCCGTTCTGGCCTTCTGCTCGTTTCTCGTCGGTTTCGACGCCATCGCGACCGTTCCGCTGCTGCCGTCAATCGCGGCATCGACGGATATGCCCCTGAAGTCCGGCGGGCTGCTCTATGCCGGTTACGCCGCCGCGTATGCCGTCACCGCTCCCGTCATGGGGGTCCTGTCCGACCGCCGGTCCCGGAAGGCGATCCTCCTGATCGGCCTCCTGTTGTTCGGCGCGTCCACCTTCCTCGTCGGGACCGGGGAGACGTTCGCGGCGCTCATCCGCTATCGTGTCCTGACCGGAATCGGCGCCGGCATGGTCGAACCGGTCGTCTACGCCATCGCCTCGGACCGCTACGCCTACGAGGAACGCGGCCGCGTCATGGGCATCATCACGGCCGCGCTGATCGCGTCAAGCGTCGTCGGCGTGCCGCTTGCCGGTGCCATCGGCGAGGCTACCTCATGGAACGGGGCGTTCCGGAGTATCGCCATCCTCACCTTGTTCGCGCTGATCGCCGCCCAGGCCGTGATTCCGGCGAGACGGCCGGACCGGCGGGATCAGGGCGCGCCCGCCGGACGGGCGTATTTCCGGACCGTCTTCTCCGATTCGTCCGTGTTCTTCTCCCTGCTCGGCTCGTTCCTGTATTTCGGCGCGCTGCAGGGAATGTTCGCCCTGGCGGGCGTCTTTTACCACACCCACTACGGACTCGGGGCCGGCGGAATCGGCCTGGTTCTGCTGGCCGCCGGGATCAGCAGCGTCGCGGGCAGCCTGCTCGGCGGCAAATGGGCGGACCGCCGCGGCAAACGGCAGGTCGTCGCCGTCGCCGGCGCGGCGGCCGGCGTCTCCGTCTTCCTGCTCGGCCTGCTGCCCTTCAGCCTCTGGCTGTCGGTTGCGCTGCATGTGCTCTGGGCCGCGTTGTACGCCGCCGGCCAATCCGCGTTCACCGCGCTCGTCTCGGAGCTGGATCCGCAGTCGCGGGGCGCCGTGCTGTCCCTGAACAGCTCCGCCATGTACATCGGCGCGAGCGCGATGTCGACTTTGGCGGCGGCGCTGCTCCAGATCGGGCCGTTCTGGACCGTCGGCTTCATGTGCGGTCTGGCCAATCTGCTCGTCACCGCCATTGCCCGGTCGGCCATCCGCGAGCGCGGCACGGCAAGGAACGCCGGGTAATGCCCGGTTGTTCATGATCCGGCATGCGGCGCGAAGGCGGGACTAAAAAACCGAACGCGGATACCGGCGCAAGCCGGCTCGCGTTCGGCATTTGTCAGTGTGCCATTGCTTCCAACGACGTCCTGGCTTCCGGACGAACGGCTACTCTTCGACAAGCCGCAAACGCCGCAGCATCCCGACAGCCGAAATCTCCCGCGGCGTCAACCGGCACGGCGGCCGGTCAGCCGCTTCACTTCACGATGAGCACCGGGCAATGGGCGCGCTGCGCGACGTAATGGCTGACGCTGCCAAGGAACAGCTCCTTGATGCCGGTCAGGCCGCGGGACCCCATCACGATCAGATCGCATGTCAGCTCCCTGGCCGCCCGGACGATGCATTCTCCCGGCGTTCCGTTCATGACATGCGTCGTGACGGGATTGGCCGTCGGCTGCAGCAGTTCCTTCGCCTCCGACACCATCAGCTCGGCGTTTTCCCGCCGCCGCTCCCAGAGATCGACAATCCCGGCACTGTAGGCCGGAATCGTCATCGGCTCCAGCACATGGACGATATGGAGCTCGATGCCGGGATCCTGACCGGCAATCCGCGCGGCGGTATGAAGGGCCTTCCTGCCCAAATCCGAACCGTCGTAGGCGACCAGGATGCGTGAACCGAGAATCGTCACGGCCGTCACCCCCCCTTTTCGCCGTCGGATCCTCATTCCGGATAGCAAGAGCATACCATGGGTCCCGGTCGGACGGCCGTGAACAACTTCACAGAACGAGCCGGTATTCCCGTGACGAGTGTTCGGCTGCACATTATTGTAGCACATAACCTTTTATTTCATATGCCCCCATCCCCTGTCGCCTCTAAAGCCAGGCTAACAAAAAAGACGTGCTTGATTCATTCTCAGGCAAACAAAAGCCGGGTCCATGACCGGCTGCAATCCCGATCATGGCCCGGCTCAATGGACATGGATGGTTACACCCGTATCAAAGGAAAATAATTCATGTCCATCCCACTTGAGTCCCACCAAAGCCTCCAATCCCTTGCCGCACAAGGGTTTTCGTGTTTTGAGGAACCAGTTGGAACGAAATACCAGGAAAATAAAAAGTGTCCGTCCAATTGGAAGAAATTAGTCGAAAGGCAGCAGGGGGCACGAAAATGGAACGTTGGGAAATGTCCAGGGAAATAATTTGAGGGGATAGTGAGTTATTGTCTACCGCAAGCGCTTGAGAACGACGAACAGCGTCGAGCGTCTGAACGAGGAAGTCCGCCGCCGGGAACGTGTCATACGCATATTCCCGAACCGGGAGTCCGTGCTTCGGTTGATCGGCGCTTTGCTCATGGAGCAAGACGAGAAATGGGCTTCCGGCAAGAAGTATCTCGATATGAGCGAGTATCTGGAGTGGCGTGCCAGTCAACCAAAACCAGTGTCAAAAGTGACACGAATTATGTAATCTGCCCTTTCTAACTGAGGGAATTTACACACAAATTTGGACTTGATC
>NZ_LZRU01000012.1 GCF_002159085.1 Thermobacillus sp. ZCTH02-B1 | reverse complement strand
AGCGGATCATATTGCAACTTGCGAAAATGAAAGAGCCGCTGGCAGCCGAGCACCCAGCCGACAATGAGATACAGCAGGATGCGGTGGAGGGGAAACAACGAGTTGTTTGCCTTCGCAAACGATAGCCCCTGCAGCGCCTTGGCGAGCTTGATTTTCTCGAGGTATTCCAGAAAGATTTTGGCGCCTCCGAAACTGGTCGCATGTCGCAGGGAAAATTCTGTCTTGATTTTGCTGACGGGTGTGGTAGACTTCACCTTAAAGGTGCTCCTTTCTTTGGCTGGAGTTTTTTTCGTCAAACACCATTCTACCAAAGAACAGGAGCCCTTTTTATGTTTTTAAAAGAGTTTTACTTTCGAAATTCAGGTTTATTTTCAATGATATCGAGGTTTTCGACAAAATGGCGGCCATTGCTTCGCTTATCGGTCTGCGGAACCTGCGTCGCCCGGCGAATCGCCGCCGTCCTTCGATCCGCCGGACGCCGAAGCTCCGTCCATCGGAGCGGCGGGCGCCATCGGGGCGGGAGACGTCGCGTCAGCGCCGCCCGCTTCCGAACTGCCAGCGCTCGCGCCGCCTGCCGCATCGCCTCCCGCTGCGGAACCGCCCGCGGTCGCATCGTCTGCCGCCGTGCGGTCTGCCGATTCGCCGTCCGCCGCTTCGATGCCCGCTGCGGAACCGCCCGCAGTCTCACCGCCCGGAGCGGCGAAGCCCGGCGTTCCGGCACCCGCGGGAGCGAAGGCCGGTACGAGGCGCGGCTTCGGCGGCCGGCGACGGTCCCACCAGCGGATCAGCCAGGCCACGCCGACCGGGTGCACGATGTAGAAGATCCCGAGCAGGATGTTGCCGGCTCCGCCGAGGAGCATGAGCGATGTCGCCATCAGGACGAGGTCGAACACCGCGTGTGTGAACAGCGCGGCCGCGAAGCCGTACCGGACGAACAGCCAGCAGAACAGCAGGCCGATGATCGTCAGCTCGATCAGCCGCGTGCTCCACGGATAGATCGGATAGGCGACATGGCCGAGCGCCCAGACGACGGTCGGTATGACCGCGGCCGCCGCCGTGTTCCGGAACCACCGCCGGAACAGGCCGACGCCGAACAGCCGGTACATCGCTTCTTCGGAGATGGCCGCGCACCAGGCGAGCAGCGGGAACGCCCAGACCCAGCGGAAATTGAGCAGAGACTGGGTGACGTCGGCGGACGACCAGATTCCGAAGCCCAGCCGCATGACGAGGAAAATGAGCGCCTGCAGCCCGAGCAGCGCGAACGCCGCACCGTAACCGATCTTCATGCCCTGCCATACGTCGTCGCCGAATCCCGGCTCTCCCCGCCGCCGCCATTTGTTCGCACCCATCGACCGCCACAGCCCGTCGCCGGCGACGAAGGCGAACCAGACCGACAGGGCGATGCCGATCGTGAACAGGATCTGGAACACGGTCATGAACACCGTGGCCAGACCGGCGTTCTCGACCTCGCCGATCGAGGCGCGGATCCCGTCGAACATGCTGATATCCTGAACGATGTAGAAGGCCAGGTAAATGCCGCTCAGCAGCAGGCCGCGCCGGAACGACGTCCGGCGTCGCAGCAACACCGCGTACACAATGGCGATCACGAACAGCACGAACGAGATCCCGAAGGCTCCGGCGTAGGTCAGTATGAGCGCGATCCGGTCCTGCCGGTCCACATACCGGATGTGCGCCTCCGGCAATTCGAATTCCGGCGTGAACGAGACGACGCGGATGGCGCCGTCGTCCGCCTGCGCAACCCGGATATGGAGCGCAAGCCTTGCTTCGCCGATCTCATGGTCCGCGACATCGAACACGATCCCGCCGTCCTCCGGCAGACCGCGCAGCCGCAGATCGCTTTCCGCGTACCCGCGCTCGATCGCGAAGGCGCGCGCCGCCAGGGAGGCCGCGCCGAACTCCATGCCGCGTCCGCCGTCCGACACTTCGTTCCAGCCGACGATGTCGCCCGTCCGCATGTGCACGCGCACGAACAGCGATGATCCGTCGTCGCCCTTCAATTCCACCTGCCAGTATTCCACCGGATATTGCGGACCGAACCGATCGTCGTAGTCTTTGATCAGCTTCTCCCGGGACAGGTACCCGTACAGCCGCTCCCGGATCTGGTGCACGGTTCCCTCGGGCTCGTACGTTCCGCCGAAATGCGCCTCCGCGAACCGGACGGCGGCCGCTTCGGCCTCCGCCTCCGCGATATGCCGGTAGGATTCGGGATCGCGGATGACGTCGCTTATTTCGGGGAGGAGCTGGAAAATCAGATAGAGCAGCAAACCGACGCCGCCGGACCAGAGGAGCAGGCGCCGGTCCGGCCGCGCAAACGCCTGTCGCATGCCAACACCTCGTTCGTTTCGGATGGGCAGATACGCAAACTATCCGTAGCGTACCATATCATACGAAAATCATCCAAATCGGTGTCGAAACGTCGACTGGTCAAACCCGGACCGAAGGGCTATAATCGTACCATCCGGCCAATCCTTGCCATTCGGGCCGGTCGAACGGAGTGAACGTTCCCGCATGAGAGCGAAACTTGCCGCCGCCTGGTCTCCGCCCCGCGTGCTCGCGATTGGATACATCACGATCATCCTGCTCGGCGCCGGCCTGCTGTCGCTGCCCGCCGTCACCGTGAACGGCGAACCGCTGCGCTTCGTTGACGCGCTGTTCACCGCCGTGTCCGCCGTCTGCGTGACCGGGCTCGCCGTCGTCGACACGGGCACCCGCTTCAACGCGGCGGGCCAGCTCATCATCCTGCTGCTGATCCAGGTCGGCGGGCTCGGCTTCATGACGATGGCGACGCTGTTCGCGCTCGTCTTCAAGCGGCGCATCACGCTGCGCGAGCGGCTCGTCCTGCAGGAAGCGATGAATCAGTCGACCATGGAGGGCATCGTCCGGCTCATCCGGCGCGTCATCCTGTATTCGCTGACGATCGAGGCGGCGGGAACGGCCGTGCTGACGGCACGGTTCGCCGCCGAAATGCCGCCCGGCCGGGCGGCGTACATGGGCCTCTTCCACGCCGTGTCCCTGTTCAACAGCGCGGGCTTCGACCTGTTCGGCGGCTTCCGGAGCTATGCGCCCTACGTCGCGGACCCGGTTGTGAACATCACGGCCATTCTATTGATCACGCTCGGCGGGCTCGGCTTCATCGTCCTGTCGGATCTCCTGGAATGCCGGAAACGCCGGCGGCTGTCGCTGCATTCGAAGGTCGTGCTCGCGACGAGCGGGGTGTTGTTCGGCATCGGAGCCGTCGTCATCTTCGCCTTCGAATACGCGAACGCGCTCGGCCCGCTCGGCTGGGGCGGCAAGATCTGGGCGTCGCTGTTCCAGTCGGCCGTGCCCCGTTCGGGCGGGGTGAGCACGCTCGACATCGGCTCGCTTCGGCAGGCGACACAGTTCTTCCTCATCCTGCTCATGTTCATCGGCGCCGCGCCGGGCTCGACGGGCGGCGGCATCAAAGTGACGACGTTCGCGACGCTGGTCGGCGCCGTCATCGCGATGATGCGCGGCAAGGACGAGGTCGTCCTGTTCCGCTTCCGGCTCCCGCGCGAGCGCATCTTCAAGGCGCTCACGATCACGATGCTCTCGCTCGCGTTCGTCATCACCGTCACGATGGCGCTTCTTGCGGCCGAGGATCAGGCGTTCCTGCCGATCCTGTTCGAGACGGTGTCCGCGTTCGGCACGTGCGGGCTGTCGACGGGCATTACGCCGCAGCTTACCGATTTCGGGAAGCTCCTGCTCAGCCTGACGATGTTTGCCGGGCGGATCGGACCGCTCACCTTCGCCTACGCGCTCCGGCCGAAGGACGAAAAGGAATTGTTCCGCTATCCCGAGGGCAGAATCATCATCGGTTGACCATGCGGTTGAAATATGCCGCGATTTCGTCGATCCACAACCGGATCGACGGGCTCATGACGCCGGGCTCGGGATGGACGAGCGAGGTCGTCCGCTTCGTCTCCTCCAGCTCGGGCACCGATACCGCGATCAAATCGTTGTCCTTGAGCAGCTGCTCGCGCAGATACGAGCGGGGCAGCAGCGCGCCGGCCCGGCACGGATGCATGAGCCGGAGGATCGCCTCGAACGAGTCGATCTCCATTCGCACGTCCGGCTTCAAGCCGTACTTGTCGAACAAACGGTCGATCATCGTCCGGTACCATGTGCCCTGCGCGAACAGGATCATCGGCATGCCGTCCAGGTCGGCGATGCGAAGCCCCATGCCCGGCGCCGCGTCGGAGACGTACAGGCCGCGCGGCAGCACGAGCTCCAGATGGTCGTCGAACAGCGGCACGCAGCGGATCTGGGCGTCCTCCTCGATCCTCGAGGCGACGAGACCGAAGTCCGCCTTGCGCTCGCGGACGAGCGAGACGATCTCGTGCGTCTTGCCCGTCACGGCCTTGATATCCGCCTCCGGATGGGCGGCGGTCATCATCCGGATCAGCTCCGGCAGCGTCGTCTGCAGCGTCGTCAGGCTGGCGCCGATCATGACGGTCGTCTTGCCGCCCTCGCGCTGCCCGCTGATCGTCTGCAGGTAGCGGAAATGCCGCTGCCGCACCTCGACCGCGTACTCGTAGGTCGTCTGCCCGATGCGCGTCAGCTCGAGCCTTTTGCCCGTCCGGCGGAACAACTGCACGCCGAGCTCCGCCTCGAGCTTCGCGATCTTGCGCGACAGGGCCGGCTGCGACAGATTGAGCGCGGAGGACGCCCGGTTCAGGCTGGAGTGCTCGACGACGGCCGCGAACACCAGCAGCTCGTCCAGCATGGTCCGCACCTCCCGATGTTTCACTTCCTTTTTTAATAAAAAAAGATACCCGTGGAACGGAGCGGCGGGCGACTGGAGTCGCATCCCTCGTTATGCATACAAGTTATTATAGCTTATAAATAATCGGCAATTCCATTATAAGCGAAATGCGGGTAGGATAGATTGTGGCAAAACGGTGACCACGGGCGGGCTGCGATGCGGCGCGCGCCGTCCGTTGACGCTCCCCGGACCCGGGGATACAATGGGTATGGCTTGGGAAGCATGTCCGGAAAGGAGAACGCTTACGCCATGAGAACCAATTCGTTCTACACGCGCAGGCTGCACTCGCTGCTGGGGGTGATTCCGCTCTGCCTGTTCTTCGTCTCCCATGCGCTGACGAACTTCCAGGCGGCGGAGGGCGGTCCCGAGCGCTTCCAGCGGGCGGTCAACTTCATCAACAACCTGCCGATCCTGCCCGTGCTGGAATTCGTCCTGATCTGGGCGCCCCTCGTCTTCCACGGCGTGTACGGCCTGTATGTCGCGTACCAGTCGAACATCAACACCGGACGGTTCGGCTACGGACGCAACTGGGCGTTCGCCCTGCAGCGGATCAGCGGCGTGATCACGCTGATCTTCGTCGCATGGCACGTCTACGAGACGCGGATCCAGCTGTTCTTCGGCAACATCACGCACCATGATTTCGGACGGGTCATGCACGACATTGCGACGAACGGCCTGGCGTTCACGTTCTACACGATCGGGGTGCTGGCCTCGGCGTTCCACTTCGCGAACGGGTTGTGGGCCTTCTGCGTCAGCTGGGGCATCACGGTGGGGCCGCGGGCGCAGCGCATTTCGTCGTACTTCTGGATGGGCGTGTTCGTCATCGTGGCCGGTTTGTTCCTCGCCGCGTTGATCGCCTTCCGTTCGGAAGCGTTCGCGGAGACGGCGGCTGCCCTCCATCAGACCGCCATCGGATAACGACAGACAAGGAGCGATCGAGTCATGGCCAAGAACAACATCATCGTCGTCGGCGGCGGGCTCGCCGGCCTGATGGCGACCATCAAGGCGGCCGAGGCGGGCGTGCACGTCGAGCTTTTCTCGCTGGTGCCGGTCAAACGTTCCCACTCCGTGTGCGCGCAGGGCGGCATCAACGGCGCGGTCAACACGAAGGGCGAAGGCGATTCGCCGTGGGAACATTTCGATGACACGATCTACGGCGGCGACTTCCTCGCCCACCAGCCTCCGGTCAAGGCGATGTGCGAGGCGGCGCCGGGCATCATCTACCTGATGGACCGGATGGGCGTCATGTTCAACCGCACGCCGGAAGGGCTGCTGGACTTCCGCCGGTTCGGCGGCACGAAGCACCACCGGACGGCCTATGCCGGCGCGACGACCGGCCAGCAGCTCCTGTACGCGCTGGACGAACAGGTGCGCCGCTGGGAGGTCGCCGGCCTCGTCACGAAATACGAGAACTGGGAATTCCTCGGCGCGGTGCTGGATGACGAGCGGCGCTGCCGCGGCATCGTGGCGCAGGACCTGCGCTCGATGGAGATCCGCGTCTTCCGCTCGGACGCCGTCATCCTCGCGACGGGCGGTCCGGGGATGATCTTCGGCAAGTCGACGAACTCGGTCATCAACACCGGTTCGGCCGCGAGCGCCGTCTACCAGCAGGGCGCGATCTACGCGAACGGCGAGTTCATCCAGATTCACCCGACCGCGATTCCGGGCGACGACAAGCTGCGGCTCATGTCCGAATCGGCGCGCGGCGAAGGCGGCCGGATCTGGACGTACAAGGACGGCAAGCCGTGGTATTTCCTCGAGGAGAAGTATCCGGCCTACGGCAACCTCGTGCCGCGGGACATCGCGACGCGCGAGATCTTCCACGTCTGCGTCGACCTGAAGCTCGGCATCAACGGCGAGAACATGGTCTATCTCGACGTGTCGCACATCGACCCGAAGAAGCTGGACGTCAAGCTCGGCGGCATCCTCGAGATTTACGAGAAGTTCATGGGGGAAGACCCGCGCAAAATCCCGATGAAGATTTTCCCGGCCGTCCACTACTCGATGGGCGGGCTGTGGGTCGACTACAACCACATGACGAACATTCCCGGCCTGTTCGCGTGCGGCGAGTGCGACTTCCAGTATCACGGCGCGAACCGGCTCGGCGCGAACTCGCTGCTGTCGGCGATCTACGGCGGCATGGTGGCCGGGCCGAAGGCGGTCGAGTACATCCGCGGCCTGAGCAAGGCGGCGGAGGATCTCCCGTCGTCCCTCTTCGACCGCGAGCTGAAAAAGCAGCAGGAGAAGTACGAGTCGATCCTGAAGATGGACGGCGACGAGAACGCCTATGCGCTCCACAAGGAACTCGGCGAGTGGATGACGAACAACATGACGGTCGTCCGCTACAACGACAAGCTGCGCGAGACGATCAACAAGATCAAGGAGCTGAAGGAGCGCTACAAGCGCATCAACATCAACGACACCTCGCGCTGGAACAACGCGGGCGTCGCCTTCACCCGCCAGCTGTGGAACATGCTCGAGCTGGCCGAGGCGATGACGGTCGGCGCACTGCTCCGCGACGAAAGCCGCGGTGCGCACTACAAGCCGGAATTCCCCGAACGGAATGACGAGAAGTTCATGAAGACGACGATGGCCCACTGGACGCCGGACGGTCCGAAGATCGACTACGAGCCCGTCGACGCTTCCCTCATTCCGCCTCGGAAACGCGACTACACCACCGACAAGAAGAAGGGAGCGTGACGAACGATGGCGACTGCGACGGCGGCACAGAAGACGGTCCGATTCATCATCACCCGGCAGGACCGGCCGGATTCGAAGCCGTATACGGAGACGTTCGACATCCCGTACCGGCCGAACATGAACGTGATCAGCGCGCTGATGGAGATCCAGCGCAACCCGGTCAATGCCGAAGGCAAGAAGACGACGCCGGTCGTCTGGGAATCGAACTGCCTCGAGGAAGTGTGCGGCGCCTGCTCGATGGTGATCAACGGCAAGCCGCGCCAGGCGTGCACCGCGCTCATCGACAAGCTCGAGCAGCCGATCCGGCTCGAGCCGATGCGCACCTTCCCGGTCGTGCGCGACCTCGTCGTCGACCGCTCGCGGATGTTCGATGCCCTGAAGCGCGTGAAGGCGTGGATTCCGATCGACGGCACCTACGACCTCGGTCCCGGTCCGCGCATGCCGGAGTCGAAGCGGCAATGGGCCTACGAGCTGTCGCGCTGCATGACGTGCGGCGTCTGCCTCGAAGCGTGCCCGAACGTCAACGAACGCTCGACGTTCATCGGCCCCGCGGCGATCTCGCAGGTGCGCCTGTTCAACGCCCATCCGACGGGCGAGATGAACAAGGAGGAACGGCTCGAGGCGCTCATGCAGGACGGCGGCATCGAGGGCTGCGGCAACTCGCAGAACTGCGTCCGCGTCTGCCCGAAGGGCATTCCGCTGACGACCTCGATCGCGGCGATCAACCGCGAAGTGACGAAATACATGTTCCGGAAATGGCTCGACACTTGACACGCGCGACGAAACGAAAAAGAACGCCCGGAAATATCCGGGCGTTCCGCATTTTACCCGCCTCGTTACATCCATTCGTGGCTCCACCGCTGGATCGACTGGATGACCGGCTCAAGAGCTTTGCCCTTGGGCGTCAGCTCGTATTCGATCCGCACGGGCATTTCGGGATAGACGCTGCGCTTGACGATGTTCAGCGCCTCGAGCTCCTTCATGCGGTCCGTCAGCATCTTGTCGCTCATGTCCGGTATCAGTTCCTTGATTTCCTTGAACCGCTTCGGACCGCCGAGCAGCACGTAGATGATGAGGCCGGTCCATTTCTTGCCGAGAATCTCGGCGGCCGACTCGTATTTCGGACACATCCGAGAGTAATCCACCGGATTCACCCCGCTTTGCAAGTTCTATTGTATCACTTCTGCCTGCAAAACGTAAGGGAATCCGGCGCATGTGCCGCGGTTACGGCGCGGAGCGCAGCATGCGGGCGATCGGGGACGGCGCGGTCGTGACGGCCGTGTCGCCGGGCGGCATGCCCCTTTCGAGGCAGTAGGCGCGCAGGTCGCCCCGGTAGACGAGCTCGAGCCGCGGCGACGCTTCAAGGTCGCACGGCGTCGTCAGCGCCGGCGGCTTGCGGACGAGCGGCGCGCCCGCCGCGACGAACAGGTGCGCGACGAACTGCGAACAGAAGTAGCGGTACGGCCGGCGCCACTCGATGCCGGCGGCGAGCGCCAGCAGGCCGGCCAGGTTGTAGCGGTAGCGGGGCGCCTCAAGGCGGAATCGTTCAAGTTCGGCGAGCAGCCGGGAGCAGGCGGTGCGGCCGAGCCGGCAGCGGTAGATCGCGCAGGGCGTATGGCGCTCCGGGTCGCGGATCAGGCTGCCCCAGACCCGTTCGCGGACGAATCCGGCCCTGAACGGATGATGCGGACGCAGCCGTCCGAAGCTGTATACTTCCCCAAGATCGGGATCGAGCGCAATCGATGCGTGATTGAGGGGTCTCCGGGTCCAGCAGCGGATGGTGCGGGAAAACAGCGTTCCGGTATCCGTGAGCAGGATGTATACATGGGGCATGGTTTCATCACCGCGTCCGTTTTTTTCCCATTCTAGGGGATGGCGGAACGGCGGTTAACGGCCCCGGGTACGGATTCGGACCGGACCGCGGGAAGGTTCCGGAACCGGACTTCGGTCGGAGGGAATCCGGCGGCGCATGATCTTACACGTTTGTTACAAAAATGAAAAGATCCTGTTACGGACCTTTTACATTCGGGGGTTATGATAATGGCAAGACCCCCTTTTCAATATATATCTTTCTTTGGGACCGGCCGATCGCGGCAGGTCTCCTTTTTTTTTCCGCCGGCGGCCCCGGGGGATCAAAGCGGCACGGCGACGCGTTCCTTCCGGCGGAAGAACACCCATTCCTTGAAGCCGATCTCCTTCAGCCGCTTCCGGACGCGATCCCAGTCTTCGGCGATCCGGCGCGGGGTGTGCGAATCGGAGCCGAACGTCACGTCGACGCCGAAGTACAAGGCTCGCTCGAGGATGTCGTCCGACGGATACCAGCCGCCGCACAGCTTTGTGCCGCCCGACGTGTTCACCTCGATCGCGACGCCGCACCGCGCGATCGTCTTCAGCGCTTCATCGATCGCATCATGGGCCGGAATCTCGGAGAATTCGGGATAGTTCCCCTTCATGGCGTCAATGTGGCCGAGGATCTGGAACATGCCGGACTCCGCGGACAGGGCGATCATTTCGTAATAATGGACCTTCTCCTCGATTTTCCGCTCCATCGGGAGCCCTTTCCACCGGTTCTTGTTGAAGATGCTGACGCCGCGCGTGAAATGGACGGAACCGATGATGTAGTCGAACGGATAGGGCTCGTAGGCTTTGCGATAGATGTCCGCGAACTCGGGGAAGAAATCGGATTCGACGCCGAGCAGCACTTCGATCCTGCCCCGATACTTCTCCTTCAGGCGCAGCACTTCCTCGACGTAGGCGGCGAACTCGCTGCGCGCCATCGCGACGCGCGGGTTCGGATGGTCCTCCGCGTGGGCAAAATACGGCGAATGGTCGGATATGCCGATGACGTCCATGCCGGCGTCGATGGCCGCGCGGATGTAATCCTCGATTTCGCCCTCCGCATGGCCGCAGCGGCTGTGGTGCGTGTGCAGGTCGAAACGCAATGCCCGGTCTCCTCCTTCGTGATCGGGATTCAAGCCGCAGTCATTCGCTGCCGATGAATTGATCCTCCGGCATTCCCTTCAGGTCGCTCAGGAATTGCCGCATGGCCGAGCTCAGGTACCGTCCCGCCTTGTACACGACGCCGACGGGATGGGTCTTCTCGAGCTCGCTTACCTTGATGAGCCGAAGCGTGCCGCGCTTCAGCTCCTCCTGGACCGAGAGCCTGGATACGATGGCCGCGCCCATGTTGATCTCGGCCATCCGCTTCACTTCTTCGCTCGAGGACAGCTCCATGACGATGCGCGGCTCGATGTTGTACTTGCGGAACATCCGGTCGACGAACCGGCGGATCAGGGTGTCCGGCGTGAGCATCACGAACGGAACGTCCTTCAGTTTGTCCACCGTCGTGTATTTCAGGTCCGCCAGCGGATGGCTCGGCGAGACGACGAGCTCGAACGTGTCGTAGTAGAGGACCGAGGTGACGAGGTTCGGATTTTCCTCGGCCAGGTACGTGATGCCGATGTCGATCGTGCCGTTCTCGACGTTCGCCATGACCTGCGCCGAAGGCATCGAGTAGATCGTGGTCTTGATGAGCGGGTACTGGTTCTGGAAATAGGACAGGACGCGGGGGAGAATCTGTATCGCGATGGACGAGGTGGTGCCAAGCACGATGTTGCCCTGCGGCGTCTCGTTAAGGTCGGCCAGCCGCTGCTTCAGTTCCTCGACAATGGCGAGGATCCGTTCGGCATGCTCGAGGAACACCTTTCCCTGGTCGGTCAGGGTGACGGGCTGGCTGCGGTCGATCAGGACCGTCTTGAATTCGTCCTCGAGGCTCCTGATCTGGGCCGATACGGCCGGCTGCGTCAGGTTGAGCAGCTCGCCCGCCTTGCGGAAGCTCATCGTTTTGGAGATCGTGACCAACGTCTCGAGCTGGCTGATGTTCAAGCGGTTCTCCCCCCTTTGCTGCTTGGCCTTTTCATGACGGATCAGGCGATGACGCCCGCATTTTTTTATTATAGGGGATCGCCGGACCGCGGGCAATTTTTGCCGGAGAATCGGAACCGGGGTTTTTCGCTCCCGGGCGCCGCATCTTTCCGCCTGGGCGTCCGGCAGGATTGGCGGCATGCGCGTCGAAATGTAGACAAATCGCGGCCCGGCTCAGGATTCGGCCGCGGGAAAGGGGATCCCATGAACCAGCTTCAAATCCGGGCCTGGGTGACGTACGACTGGGCCAACTCCGCCTTTGCCACCACCATGATGGCGGCCGTCATGCCGGTCTTTTATGAAAGCGTTGCCGGAGCGGGCCTCGCCGAAGGGGTCGCGGCTTCCTACTGGGGGTACACGCAGACGATCGCGATGCTGTGCGTCGCGGTGCTGTCGCCCGTCTTCGGCGCGATCGCGGATTACCGCGGATCGAAGGTCCGCTTCCTGTCCCTGTTCACGTTCCTCGGCGCCTTGTCGTGCCTCGCGTCCTTCTTCATCGGCGAGGGAGACTGGCTGCTCGCGTCGCTGCTCGTCATCCTCGGCACGATCGGATTTTCGGGCGGGAACACGTTCTATGACGCGCTGCTGCCGGATCTCGTGCCGGAGCGCGACCGGGACGTCGTCAGCGCGCGGGGATTCGCGGCCGGCTATCTGGGCGGGGGAATTCTGCTCGCGGTCAACATCGCGATGATCGAAGGCTGGTCCGTGTTCGGCTTTCCGGACAAGGCGACGGCCACCCGGGCGGTGTTCGTCACCGTCGGCGTTTGGTGGATCGCGTTCGCGATTCCGCTGCTGCGCGCGGTGAAGGACCGGCCGGCGAACCGCACGGCGACGCTGCCGTCGGTCATCCGCACGGGCTTCGCGCGCAATTGGTCGACGCTGCGCCGGATCCGGCAATACCCGGAGCTCGCGAAATACATGCTCTCCTACTGGTTCTTCAACGACGGGATCAACACGATCATCGTCATGGCGACGATCTACGGGGCGACGATCGGCATCGGCACGACCCATCTCATCATCGCGCTGCTGATCACGCAGTTCATCGGCTGGCCGGCCACGATCCTGTTCGGCCGGCTCGCGGTTCGCCTCGGCTCGAAGCGGGCGCTGTACCTGTCGCTGTACATTTACGTGCTGATCGTGGTCCTGGGGTATTTCATGACGACGGAGGTCCATTTCTACGCGCTCGCCGCGATGGTCGGGCTCGTGCAGGGCGGCAGCCAGGCGCTCGCGCGCTCGATCTACGCGAACATGACGCCGCCGTCCCGGCGGGCCGAATTCTTCGGATTCCTGAGCCTCTCGAGCAAGTTCTCGGCCAGCGCCGGCCCGTTCCTGTTCGGGCTGGTCGGCGCGCTGACGGGTTCGATCCGGCTCGGCATCCTGGCCGTGCTCGCGTTCTTCGTCATCGGCATCCTGCTCCTCATGACGGTCGATCTCGCGAAGGGGTACAAGGAGGCGCTGGCCGGGGAGAACGGCGGCGGGACGGGTGCGACGGCAGGTTCGGCGGTGTAATGTTCCTCGCTGCGGGATGAAACGAAAAGGGCTTGCGCGGACGCCGGTTTCCGGGTCCCGCAAGCCCTACGGCCGCTTACAGCCAGTTCTTCTTCCGGAACAGATAGAACATGCCGATGCCGACGACGAGCATCAGGCACAGCAGCGCGTACGCCGCGTACCGGTAATGCGCGCCCGGCAGTTCGACGTTCATCCCGTAGATGCCCGTGATGAACGTGAGCGGCATGAAGATCGTCGTAAGCGCCGTGAAGACGCGCATGATCTCGTTCGCCCTGCCGGCGAGGCTCGATTGATACGCTTCGCGCAGGTTGCCGATCAGATCGCGGTACGTGTCGAACGCTTCGGTGATCTTCACCGCGTTCTCGTAAATGTCGCCGAAGTAGTGTTGCAGCTGGTTGTCGATCAGCTTCAGATCCCGCTTGTGGAGCGCGCCCAGCACGTCCCGCTGCGGGATGAGCGCCTTGCGCAGCCACAGGATCTCGCTTCGCAGGCTGATGATCTCCTGGAGATGGCTCTTCTTCGTGTGCATCAGGATGTCTTCTTCGAGCTGGTCGATCCGCGTCTCGATCCGGTCGCCGACGAGGAAATAGTTGTCCACGACCCGGTCGATCAGGTGGTAGAGGAACACGTCCGGCCGGTCGACCTCTTCCTCGAGCAGGATCGGCTTGACCGCGCGCAGCTCGTTGATCTTCTGCCGCGTGACGGTGATGATGTAGTGCCGCCCGAGGAAAATGTTCAGCGCCCGCAGGAAGATCTCCTCGTCGTCGAAGCGGATGCTGTTGAAGACGATGAAATAATGCCCCTCGTGCACTTCCAGCTTCGGCCGCTGCTCCTCCTCGCTGAGGCAGTCCTCGACCTCGAGGTCGTGCAGGCCGAACAGCGGCTGCAGGATCGCCAGCTCGTCGACGTCGGCATCGATCCAGTAGAAGCCTTCGTCCGGCGGGTTCACCGCCGCGGCGACGTCTTCGACCGGCGTGAAGACGCCTTTGCGCACCAGTCGCGTTTTCATTCCGCTCGCTCCTTTCCGCGGGAATTGCGGAGTATGGCGGCGGCCCCGGGGCGCACCGCCCGCCGCCGGAAGCGCGCGGAACGTCCGTCAGACCGCGGCCGGTGCCGACGCGCCCGGACGACCGTCCCGCGCCGCGGATTCGGATCCGGCGGCACAAGAAGGATATGGATCAAGTCGTATGTCCGGTCCCTCACTGCCCATCCTGCCGATTCCGCCTCCTTCGCGCGTGATGTCGTTCCGGACGGTCCGTCCGGAATGTCAGTCCCTGTCTAGTATACTCCCCGCCACCCGCGCTTACAAGCGGCATTCCGCCGGCCGGGCGCGGCCCGGGGGCGGGCCCGCGCCCCGGCCCCGCCTGCTTCACGCACCGCCGGGTTTGCGCCTTTGCCGGGCTCGCGCCTGCCCCGGTTCGCGCTCCACGGTTCCCCCGCCGCCCGGCTTCACGCAATGCCCGTTTTGCGCCGTCCGGTCGCGCGCCGTCGGTTCGCGCTCCCGCCGAAAGCTTTTCTTGACGCCGCCCCCGGAATACGCTAAAGTATTAGGTAAACACAACCGAATACAACCGCAGACCACTTTCTTATCAAGAGCAGGCGGAGGGACGAGCCCGATGAAGCCCGGCAACCGGCGGCTGTCCGCACGGTGCTAATTCTTGCGGAAAATGTAATGTTTTCCGAGAGATGAGGAAGGCGGGTGACTGTCAAACATTCGGCCCTTTCTCGATCGGGAAAGGGCCTTACGTTTGCCGCCGAGACGCTCCCGTAAGCAGTGGTCGAAAGACGAAGGAGTGACCTGCAATGCCGATCAAGGTGCCCGACAATCTGCCGGCAAAAGAAATTCTGGAAGAAGAGAATATTTTCTTCATGGATGAAACGAGAGCATTCCATCAGGACATCCGTCCGCTCCGGATCGCCATCCTGAACCTGATGCCGACGAAGGAGACGACGGAGACGCAGCTGCTTCGCCTGATCGGCAACACGCCGTTGCAGGTCGAGGTGGTGCTGCTGCATCCGAAGTCGCACGTGTCCAAGAACACGCCCGCGGAGCATCTCGCGACGTTCTACAAGACGTTCGACGACATTTCGTCCCAGTTTTTCGACGGCCTGATCATCACCGGCGCTCCGGTTGAGCATCTGCCGTTCGAGGAAGTCGACTACTGGGAAGAATTGAAGGAGATCATGACCTGGTCCCGCCGGCACGTCACCTCGACGTTCCACATCTGCTGGGGGGCCCAGGCGGGGCTGTATCACCACTACGGCATTCCGAAACATCCGCTGCCCGAGAAAATGTTCGGCGTCTTCCCGCACTACGTGACGAAGAAGAACGTGCCGCTGCTGCGCGGGTTCGACGAGCTGTTCTACGTGCCGCAGTCGCGCCATACGGAAGTGCGGCGGGAGGACATCGAGAAGGTCGGCGACCTCGAGATTCTGTCGGTGTCCGACGAATCCGGCATCTACATCGTCGCCTCGAAGGACGGGCGGCAGATTTTCGTCACCGGGCATTCGGAGTACGATCCGCTGACCCTGAAATTCGAGTACGAGCGCGACAAGGCGAAGGGACTCAGGATCAACCTGCCGAAAAACTATTTCCCGAACGACGATCCGACGCGGACGCCGCTGTCCTCGTGGCGTGCGCACGCGAATCTGCTGTTCTCGAACTGGCTCAACTACTACGTGTATCAGCAGACGCCGTACGAGCTGGGAGCAGGCATGTGATCGGGAATACCGCCGCTGCGGTCCGGGCCGGCCCTGCGGCCGCACGGCGATTTTTTCCAGCCAAATACTTGATTAAGGAGCCCTGAATGATGAGAATTGAAAGTCGTTTGGCCCAAATCGGCTCGGTCCGGGATTCCGTCACCGGGGCGGTCAGCTATCCGATTTACCAGGCGACGGCGTTCCGCCATCCCGGTCTCGGTCAAAGCACGGGATTCGATTATGCGCGGACGAAGAGCCCGACCCGCATGGTGCTGGAGGAGGCGGCGGCCGAGCTGGAATCCGGAGATGCCGGTTTCGCCTGCAGCTCGGGCATGGCGGCGCTTCAGACGGTGTTCGCGCTGTTCCGGCAGGGAGACCACTTGCTGGTATCGCTTGATCTGTACGGCGGTACGTACCGGCTCATCGAACAGGTGATGTCCCGCTTCGGCCTGACGGCGTCGTACGTCGACACGAACGACATCGCGGCGCTCGAAGCGGAATGGCGCCCGGGCAGCACGAAGGCGGTGCTGATCGAAACGCCGACGAATCCGCTCATGATGATCACCGACCTGGCGAAGGTCAGCGAATGGGCGAAATCCCGCGGGCTGCTCGTGATCGTCGACAACACGCTGATGACGCCTTACTTCCAGCGCCCGATCGAGCTCGGAGCCGACATCGTCGTGCACAGCGCGACGAAATATCTCGGCGGACACAACGACGTGCTCGCCGGCCTGATCGTGACGAAGGGGAAGGAGCTGTCCGAGCGGATGGCGTTCCTGCACAACTCGATCGGCGCCGTGCTCGGGCCACAGGATTCGTGGCTGCTCATGCGCGGCATGAAGACGCTCGCGCTCCGGATGGAGCGCCACCAGGAGAACGCGCTCCGCGTCGCCGAATATCTGCTCGGCCATCCGCTCGTCGAAGAAGTGTACCATCCGGGGCTTCCGCAGCATCCGGGACACGATATTCACCGGAAGCAGTCGTCGGGGAACACGGGCATTTTCTCGTTCCGGGTGAAGGACGCGCGGCTCGTCGAGCCGGTGCTGCGTCATGTGAAGCTGATCGCATTCGCGGAGAGCCTCGGCGGCGTCGAGTCGCTCATGACGTATCCGGCCGTCCAGACGCATGCGGACATTCCGGAGGAGATTCGCCGGGCGGTCGGCGTCGACGACCGGCTGCTGAGACTCTCGGTCGGCATCGAGCACAGCGAAGACCTGATCGAGGATCTCGGACAGGCCCTGGAGCGGGCTGCGCGGGAGATCGGAGCCTGAGAACCGGGTCTTGAGCGATCGGAGCCGGGCGGGAGTTGGAACGGCCGCAGTCCGAGGCCCAAAGCCCGACTGATGCATACGGACGGACGGCGGGCATCGCGGACGCAACGCCGGCGGAAGGAATGCCGGGCATGAAGGACGAATGAACAGGCATGACGGACCCAAGACATGACGGAAAGGACTGCGGAACATGACGGAAGAACAACGAAGCAAAGCGGAAGCGCGGAGCGGTTCGGCGGAAGGCGGGCGGCCCGGCGGCGGACACGTCCATGATTTCGACCGGATCATCGAACGCCGCGGCACGTCGTCGCTGAAATGGGACCAGCTCGGCGCGCTGTTCGGCCGCGAGGACGTGTTGCCGCTGTTCGTCGCGGACATGGATTTCGAGGCGCCGCGGGAGGTCGTCGAGGCGATCGTCGCGCGGGCGAAGCACGGCGTCTACGGTTACACGATCCGGACCGACGGCTACTTCGAGGCGGTGACGGGCTGGCTGGAGCGCCGGCACGGCTTGAGGATCGAGCGCGACTGGCTCGTCAGCTCGCCCGGCGTCGTGCCGGCGCTCGCCGCGGCGATCCTCGCGTTCACGGAGCCGGGCGACGGCGTGATTCTGCAGCCGCCGGTCTACTATCCGTTCTACGACGTGATCCGCGCCAACGGCCGGACCGTCGTGGAGAACCCGCTGCGCATCGAGGACGGCGTCTATCGGATGGACTTCGACTTGCTCGAGGAGCAGGCGAAGACGGCGAAGCTGATGCTGCTGTGCAGCCCGCACAACCCCGGCGGCCGGGTGTGGACCGCGGACGAGCTCAGGCGGGTCGGCGACATCTGCCTGAGGCACGGCGTCATCGTCGTGTCCGACGAGATCCACCACGATCTCGTCTTTCCCCCGCACAGGCACGTGCCGTTCGCGGCCCTCGGACCGGAGTACGCGGAGCGCTCCGTCACCTGCATCGCGCCGAGCAAGACGTTCAATCTGGCCGGGCTGCAGGCCGCGGCGGCGATCGTGCCGAACGCCGAGCTGCGCAGGCGGTACATGCGCACCGCGCGGTTCGGACTCTCGATCCACATGGACAATTGCTTCGGCGTGATCGGCATGGAGGCGAGCTACCGGCACGGCGAGCCGTGGCTCGAGCAGCTGCTCGTCTATCTGCGGGAGAACCGGGATGCGCTCGTGATGTATCTGAAGGAGCGGCTGCCGGAGCTCCGGGTCATGGTGCCGGAGGCGACCTATCTCGCGTGGGTCGACTGCCGCGCGATTTCGGAAGATCCGGCCGAGCTGAAGAAGCTGATGTACGAGGAAGCGCGCGTCGCATTCAGCGAAGGCTCGGTGTTCGGCCGGCAGGGCGCGGGCTGGCTGCGCATCAATTTCGGTTGTCCGCGCGCGGTGCTGCTCGAGGCGCTCGGGCGGTTCGCCGCGGCGGCGCGGCGACGCCTGGACGCAAAGTAGGCGAGCGGCGGTCCGTTTGGCGCCTTGCTGCGCCAGGACGGCGAAGAATCGGAACATCACGGACATGCTGGTGCGAATGTGCATCGGGTCGATCCTTTCCGGCGGCGAACCGGAGAATCCGGTGAAATGTTGCGCCAAATCCGGCCATTGTTCCCGTCGGATCAGACATTTTGGTTCATTATTGCGCCAAATCCCACCGGGTCTGTCGGTCGACGCGACAGACCCGTTTGTGTTATGATGGGAAGGACAACGCATGCGGCCAGATCGGCCGGCCGGAATGGGAGGGTCCGGGAAATGAGCCAGGTGGACCGCATACTGGACAAGGCGCTGAAGGGCGAAAGACTCGGCCTCGAGGAGATCGTGACGCTGTTCGAGAGCGACGAGATCGAGAAAATGGGCGCCGCGGCGGACGCGATCATGAAGCGGTTCCATCCGGAACCGATCGTGACGTTCGTCGTCGGCCGGAACATCAACTATTCCAACATCTGCGACACCTATTGCCGGTTCTGCGCGTTCTACCGGCCGCCGGGGTCGCCGGAAGGGTACGTGCTGCCGAACGAGACGATCTTCCGGAAGATCCAGGAGACGGTGGACGTCGGCGGAACCGAGATTTTGATGCAGGGCGGCACCCATCCGGATCTGCCGTTCTCGTACTATCTGGATCTGCTGCGCGAGATCAAGAAGCGGTTTCCCGGCATCACGATGCATTCGTTCTCGCCGGCGGAGATCCGCAAGATGCAGCAGGTCTCGGGCCTGCCGCTCGAAGAGGTGATCCGGCAGCTGCGCGACGCCGGCCTCGATTCGATTCCCGGCGGCGGGGCGGAGATCCTCGACGACCGGACGAGGCTTCGGATCAGCCGGCTCAAGGGTTCGTGGACCGAATGGATGGAAGTGATGAAGACGGCCCATCGGCTCGGCATGAACACGACGGCCACGATGGTCATCGGGTTCGGCGAGTCGATGGAGGAGCGCGCGCTGCACCTCCTGCGCGTGCGCGAAGCGCAGGACGAATGCATCCGGAACGGCTACAAATCGGAGGGCTTCCTCGCCTTCATCCCGTGGACGTTCCAGCCGGACAACACGAGGCTGAAGCGGGAGAAGGCGTCGCCCGAAGAATACCTGAAGACGCTCGCGATCAGCCGCATCGCCCTCGACAACATCAAGAACTTCCAGGCGTCCTGGGTGACGATGGGACCGGAGATCGGGAAGCTCACGCTCCGCTTCGGCGCGAACGACTTCGGCAGCACGATGATCGAGGAGAACGTCGTCTCGGCGGCCGGCACGACGCACAAGGTGAACATCGCCCTCATTCTCGATCTGATTCGCCAGACGGGCAAAATTCCGGCCCAGCGCAACACGCGGTACGAGATTCTGAAGGTGTTCCGCGAATCCGAAGGCGTCACCCGCGACTTCGTCATGCAGAACTGATCATTCCTTGCGCGGCATGCAGGCCCCGCGCCCGGTTTCCCGGTGCGCGGGGCCCGATTTTTCCGCATCCTGCATGCCGAGCCGCTCCTTTCTTCGTATATCCGTCGAACGGCGGCCATATACTGTCAGCGGGGAAAGGAGTGGGCCCATGGAAATCTTCGAGGTCAGGTTGTCCGCCGCGTCCGAAGACAAGCTGTCCGAGCTGGCCCGGTGTCTGGCCGAATCCCTGGCGGATCTCGGGATCGACGGACGCCTCGAGACCGTCCCGCCGCTCGGCCTGATCGTCTACCGATGCGCCGGGTCGGCTCCGGACGACGGCCTGCGGCTCGCGATCCACAGACGCGCCGCCGAAGGGATGGCCGAGTACGTGCTGAACGCGGTCGAACCGGAACTGATCCGGATCATGATCCAACGATATTATCCGTGCGACGAAGACGACGCGGAGCGGATCGCGGAGCTGTGCGAGCGGATGCTCGGCGGACGGCCGGACCGGCGGGACGGGGGGCCGGCGGGCGGCGATTCGACCGCGGACGCATGCGCCGGAACGGGGCGGAATGAAGACGGCCCGCATCCGGCAGCCGGCGGGGACGGAACGGAGGCGCCGGCGGCCGGCGCTTCTCCCGTGCATGCCGAAGGCGGCGGAACGGGCGGTACGGAAGCCGCGCCCGAAGGAGGCGGGGCCGTCCGCATCTCCGAATGCCCGGGCCGCGAGCGGCGCAAGCGGCACATTGCGGAGGAGCTGCTCGCCTACCTGCAGGAGCGGCCTTCGCTCCATCTTGAGGGCTACATCACGTTCCGGCTGGACAAGTATTGGGAAGAGCTGGCCGAAACGACGGAAGCCGCGGTTGGCGAGTTCGTGTCGGACCGCCAATACCGGGAATTCGTCGGGCTGCTCAACGAATTCGTATGCCGGCAGCAGCCGCGGGTGCCCGGCGTGCATCTGGTGCTCAAGGCCGACGGCGGCTTCGCGCTGTACGACGAGGCGTTCCGTCCCATGGAGCCCGCGGGAAGCGGGATGATCGCTCCCGAATTTGCCGGCATCCTCGATGAGGATCTGAACGTCGAGGACATGGTCGTCAGCTGCCTGCTCGCGATATCGCCCCGGGAGATCACGCTGCACGCCCGCGATTCCGAGCTGCCGGTCGTGCGGACGATCGGTGCGATCTTCGCCGGGCGGGTGACGCTGTGCGCGGGCTGCCGCTCCTGCCGCCCGCTGACCGGCGCCGTTCCGAACTGAACGCTTCGACGGCATGGATCTTCCCGCCGCAAGCGGAGCACGGCGGCCGCCTGCCAGCCGCACACGCTTCCGGCCGGCCATCGCGCGGAAACGCGCTCCCTTGACCGTGCCGAACGACGGGTATATAATGATCGGCGTAACCACCATATGGCCAACGGCGACGACGAAGACATGTTCCCGTCGTACGGCACGGCACAGAGAGAGGGAACTCGGGCTGCAATTCCCTCCCGGCGCCAGGCGGGAATACCCCTTCATCAGCCGTGCGGTTGAACGGGCCCGGCCCCAGTAAGCCGCACCGGGTCATCTCCGTTACGGGATGTTCGAGGCGAACGGCCGCCGGCCGCATGCGGCCGAGGGGGTGTCGTTCGCGAAGAAGGGTGGAACCACGGGCATGATGTGCGCTCGTCCCTTTCGGGGCGGGCGTTTTTTATTTATCGGAGGGAGGTTGCCGGTCATGTCGATTCGCATCACGTTCCCGGACGGCGCGGTCAGGGAGTACGCCGCGGGAACGACCGTCGAGGAAATCGCGGGCTCGATCAGCCCCGGACTCAGGAAGAATGCCGTCGCGGGCAAGGTGAACGGACGGCTCGTCGACGTCTACGCGCCGATCGAGGAGGACGCGTCGCTCGAGATCATCACGCTCGACGCGCCGGAAGGAGTCGAGATCATGCGCCACAGCACGGCGCACCTGATGGCGCAGGCGCTCAAGCGGCTGTACGGCGCGAAGAACGTCAAGCTCGGCGTCGGGCCGGTCATCGAGGACGGCTTCTATTACGACGTCGATCTGGACCGTCCGATTTCCTCGGACGATCTGGAGAGCATCGAGAAGGAGATGGCCAAGATCGTCGCCGAGGATCTGCCGATCCGGCGCCGCGTCGTCAGCCGCGAGGAGGCGATCCGGATCTACGAGGAGCTCGGCGATCCGTACAAGCTCGAGCTGATCCGCGAACTGCCGGAGGACGCGGTCATCACGATCTACGACCAGGGAGAGTTCTTCGACCTGTGCCGCGGGCCGCACCTGCCGTCGACCGGGCGGATCAAGGCGTTCAAGCTGCTCAGCGTCGCGGGCGCGTACTGGCGGGGCGATTCCCGGAACAAGATGCTCCAGCGCATCTACGGCACCGCGTTCCCGAAGAAATCCCAGCTCGACGAGTATCTCCATCTGCTCGAGGAGGCCAAGAAGCGCGACCACCGCAAGCTCGGCCGCGAGCTCGGATTCTTCACGTTCTCGAAGGAGGTCGGCCAGGGGCTGCCGCTCTGGCTGCCGAACGGCGCGAAGCTCCGGCGCACGCTGGAGCGGTACATCGTCGATCTCGAGGAGCGGCTCGGCTATCAGCACGTCTATACGCCGGTGCTGGCGAACGTCGAGCTGTACAAGATTTCCGGCCACTGGGAGCACTACCAGGAGAACATGTTCCCGACGATGAAGCTCGACAACGAAGAGCTCGTGCTGCGCCCGATGAACTGCCCGCACCACATGATGGTGTACAAGAGCGAGCTGCGCAGCTACCGCGATCTGCCGATCCGGATCGCCGAGCTCGGCACGATGCACCGCTACGAGCTGTCGGGCGCGCTGACCGGCCTGCACCGCGTCCGCGCGATGACGCTGAACGACGCACACATCTTCTGCCGTCCCGACCAGATCAAGGAGGAGTTCACCCGCGTCGTGCAGCTCATCCAGCAGGTCTACCGGGATTTCGGGATCAAGGAATACCGGTTCCGGCTGTCGTACCGCGATCCGAAGGACACGGAGAAATACTATCCGGACGACGAGATGTGGGAGAACTCGCAGCGCATGCTGAAGGAGGTCGTCGAGGAGCTCGGCCTGCCGTATTTCGAGGCGGAGGGCGAGGCGGCCTTCTACGGGCCGAAGCTGGACGTGCAGATCAAGACGGCGCTCGGCAAGGAGGAGACGCTGTCGACCGCGCAGCTTGACTTCCTGCTGCCGGAGCGGTTCCAGCTCGAGTACATCGGCGAGGACGGGCAGAAGCACCGGCCGGTCGTCATTCACCGCGGCATCATCAGCACGATGGAGCGGATGACCGCGTTCCTGCTCGAGAACTTCGCGGGGGCGCTGCCGCTCTGGCTGTCGCCGATCCAGGCGCGCGTCATCCCGGTGTCGCAGCAGTTCGACGACTACGCGAAGCGGACGGCCGAACGGTTCCGGGAAGCGGGCATCCGCGCCGAAGCGGATCTGCGCAACGAGAAAATGGGCTACAAAATCCGCCAGGCGCAGCTCGAGAAAATCCCGTACATGTTCATCGTCGGCGAGAAAGAGGCGAAGAGCGAGACCGTCTCCGTGCGGAAGCGCGGCGAAGGGGACATCGGCGCCCGGCCCGTCCACTTGATGATCGGGCTGTTGCTTGAGGAAATCCGCACCCGCCAGGTATGAAGCCGTAATGTCCGCCATGCATAAAACCGCGGGGTCCGGGGCATCCTCCGACATGCAAGGAGGAGATTCGACTCGATGTCGACGGACTCTGGCATATGTCGCCGCCTTCCGGCGGCCTTTCGGCTTGCGGCGGCGGCCTTCATCGCCGTCGCCGCGGTCTGCGGCCCGGCCGGATCCGCGACGGCCGCGCCGGAAGCTTCCGGCGGTCCGGCGGCCGGTGCGGAGGACGCGAAGACCGGCCCGATCGAATCCGTCGTCGTGACGGCGACCGGCTACACGGCCGGTGTGGAATCGACGGGCAAGCGGCCGGGCGACCGCGGATACGGGATCACCTATTCCGGCGTGAGGGTAAGGCGCGGCATCGTCTCGACGATCGCCGCCGACCCGAAGGTTTTTCCGATCGGCACCCTGCTGTACATTCCCGGCTACGGTTACGGCGTCGTCGCCGACACCGGCAAGGCGATCAAGGGCAACCGCATCGATCTCTACTTCGAGACGCCCGGTCAGGTCTACCGCGAATGGGGCAAAAGAACCGTCAAGGTCGACGTGCTCGTGCGGGGTGACGGCAAACTCACCGAAGCGCGGCTCGCCGAACTGGGACGCGCGGTGGAGACCGGGAAATGGCTGCCCGTCGCCCGACGCAAAGCGTGACCCTGCCCATCCGCGCGACCGTTCACGATACCGGCGCGATACATCCCGTCGCCTCCCCGCGGCGGGATTTGTTTTTTTTCGACGGCAAACAATGGTTCCCGCGGTACTCGTCATCTCCGTGGCAACATGATAAGATGGATGGTGGGTGGCAAGGGGTTTGTAACCATTTGTTCGAAATTGGACGGTGCAGGTCCATGGACGGGAAAGGCGTGCAGCTCTCGGGCTTTCTGGATCCGCGCAAGGAAGCGGAACTGATCGAACTTTACAACCAGATGATCCGCGTCGCCTACGCGAACGTGTACAACAAATGCGACGTGCTGGACGTTGTCCAGGAGGCCTGGGTCAAAATGCTGACCAAGCGTGCCTCGCTGCGTGAATCGGACAAGCTGACCGCCTGGGCCAAGGTGATTACGCGCAATGTCGCGGTCAACGTGAACCGGTCGGCGGCGCGGACGCGGTCCTGGGACGGGGATTTTCTGCGGGCCGCCGGCGACCGGGAAGCGCGGACGGAGGAACTCATGATGGAAATCTCGGAGCTTCTGGGCCAGCTCGAGCCCGCGGCGCGCACCCTGTTCCTGTACAAGTACTATTACGGCCTGAAGGACCAGGAAATCGCGAACGCCATGTCGATGCCGGTCGGAACGGTGAAGGCGAAGATCCACCGGGCGCGCGAAAGGCTGAAGAAAGCGCGGCTCGCGGACCTGGATTTGCGAAGCAAAGGCGGCTCGGTTTAGGGCGAATCTTGGAATCGCATACATGAAAGGGAACCGAAGCGTGTCATATAAGTGCAAATTTTGTGAAAGAGGATCTGACACAATTGTGGCAGTTCCTCTTTATTTTTCTCCATAATTCGACTATAATGTTATAAAAATTTACACAAATCTCGAGGATGGAACGGGAGCGATCGAGATGAGCCCAATCCGACGCTGGTGGAACCGCGCTGATCGGGAGCCGGCTTCGGCCTTCCGGGCTTCGGATCACGAAGACAAGGTGTCGCAGCTCATCCATGAATCGCTGGTCATCTCCGACCGGATGCAGGCCGCGGTGGAGGAAGTCGATCTGGCCGCCCGGGAACTGGCGGAGATCGCCGACCGCTCCAAAGCGCAGGAAGAACGGCTGCGCGGGCTGGGGCGCCGCGCGGTGGAGCTGATCGAGGAGACATTCGCCGCGCTCCAGACGGTGGAGGCCCGGGCCGAGGAAATCAAGCACGGCATGCTCCGAACGAGCGAGAGAAGCGGGGAAGTGAAGCAGGTCGTCATCGACGTCTGCCGGTCGCTGGTGAACACCGACGAGGTGATGAACGACCTCGGGCGGCACAACCGGACGATGGAGCAGCGGATCGACGAACTGATCAGCCATATGTCGCGCATCGGCGAGATCAACGCCTTCCTCCAGGAGGTCGTGGCGCAGACGTCGCTGCTGGCGCTCAACGCCTCGATCGAGGCGGCGCACGCGGGCGAGTACGGCCGCGGGTTCGCCGTCGTGGCGCAGGAGATCCGCAAGCTGGCGGACCAGAGCCATGAAGCGCTGCGGCGCTCCGGCGGCATCGTCGGGGAGATCGAGGCGGGCGCGCGGCAGGTCATTCAGTCGGTGCAGGCGGAGAAGGCGGCGGTGCAGCGCGGCATTGCCGAGATGGCGCAGACGAAGGCCTGGATGGACGACATTTATGCCCGCATCATCCAGCTCGATCCGCTCGTCTCCTCCGCGGCGGAGGCGAGCGCGCAGCAGTCCGGGCTGACGGCGGAAGTGACGGCGATGCTGAAAGAAGCGGTGGAGGCGATGGGGATGACGATCCGGAGCGTCGACGAGACGCTGGAACTGACCGCCGAGCAGCGCCGGCAGATCGCGAAGCTGGACCGGGTGCGGGAAGATCTCGGCAAGAATTCGCGGTCGCTCAGCGCGGCGATCCAGGAGGTCGGCCTGCTCCGCGAATTCGACTCCGACGGGCTTCCGGTCGAGCCGATGGTCGAATGGCTGAAGTCGGTCGCCGGCATGCCGCAGATCCGCTCGCTGGACGAGAAGGCTCACGCGGCGACGCTGAAGCAGCTCATCGAAGCGAAGCCGGAAATCGAGGCGATCTGGTCGAACCGGTCGGACGGCTCGTTCATTTTCTCCTTCCCGGAAGCCGGGCTGCTCAACGCGCGAAGCCGGGAATGGTGGAAGCGGGCGATGGAGGGCGGCGCGTATATTTCCGATATTTATATATCCGCCATCACGAAGCGTCCGTGCCTCACGATCTCGATGCCGATACGGGACGACAGCGGCAAGCCGGCCGGCGTCATCGGCATCGACATCGGCATGGAGCAGGCGCCAAAGTCCCGGCCGAAGGCGGCCGGCGGCTGATCCGGTGCGGATCGGCCGGAAAGCGGCGGAACCATCCACGGCATCTGACAGCCGGTTCCAACATTTGTAAGACGGCTCGGTCTCCGGACCGAGCCGCCGCTCATTCGCGGGGTCCTTCCCGGCCTGCCGGCGTTCCATGTATACTGGACGTACCAAAACAGCGCATGGAGAGATGGACATGAATTCGAGATCCTTCGGCAGGGTACTCGGCGGGCTGATCCTGCTCGCGGTCGGCGGGATGTTCCTGCTTCGCCAGCTGGGCCTCGTGGCATTCGACATCGATATCGGCATGATCGCGTCGACGTTCTGGCCGCTCGTGCTCATCGCGGTCGGCGTCCACGGCCTGATGCAGCGCGGCGGCTGGTGGTGGGGGCTGTTCCTGCTGGGGCTGGGTCTCTTCTTCCAGGCTCGCAACCTCGGCTTCACCGACCTGACGCTCGGCGAAGTGTTCCGATACGGATGGCCGATCATCCTGATCTACTGGGGGCTCGTCCTGATCTTCCGCAAGGGCGGACAAGCACGGACCGACAACGGCTGGCATTCCTATCCGCCGAGAACCGACGGGCCGTATCCCGGCGAGCGTCCGGTTCCGCCTCCGCCTCCGCCACTCCATCCGGACCCGTTCGGTCCGGACGGCGGAGCCGGTCCGTCCGGCGCGGGCGGGCAGCCCGGGCGCGGCGCGGGGGAATCCGGCGGAGCGGGCGGCTCCTATGGTCCGTCGGGATGGCCGGGCGCGGAAGGTCCGGGCGGCGCGTCTCAGGGATGGAGCGGCCCGGGCGGATGGCACGATTCCGGCGGTTGGAACGGCGCCGGCGAAGGCGGCCGGCCGACGGACGACCGCCGGCCGGGCCGGACGCCGGGGCAGGGCGTCGAGAACCGCAGCGGGTTCATCGGCGATATCCACATCGGCGGCGACTACTGGGAGCTCCGGCCGATGGACATCTCGCTGTTCATCGGCGACATGGTGATCGATCTGACGAAGGCCCAGATCCCGCCCGGCGAGACGCGCCTCAACATCTCCTCGTTCATCGGCGACGTCAAGGTGTTCGTCCCGAACGACCGCGATCTCGGCATCAGCGTCTCCTCGAGCTCGTTCATCGGGGACACGAAGGTGATCGACCGGCACGAGGGCGGATTCCTGAAGAACGTGAAGTTCGAGACGCCGTATTACCACGAGGCGGACAAGAAGGTGCGGCTCAACGTGAGCTCGTTCATCGGTGACGTCCGCATTGTGAAAGTGGGATGAAGAACCAGTGATCGAGCGGATTCGGCGAAGCAGCAAGTGGGAGCTCATCTTCATCGTGCTCGGGACCTCGGCGCTGTCGACGGCCATCGCGGCCGTCGGCACGGTCTATTCGGAAGCGGTGCTGCCGCCGGGCGACTGGCGCTCGGCGGCTGCGGCCGTTTTCGTGCTCGTGAACATCGGCGTCGGCTACTGGGCGGCGCGGCGGATCCAGCGGCGCGTCGATGCCCTGCACTTTGCAATCAAGCAGGCGGTGAACGGCAACCTGTCCGTCCGCATTCCGGAGGAAGGCGCGCGCTCGTTCGCGCCGATCTACCGGGATTTCAACGAGATGGCGGCGAAGCTCGGAGAGCGGCTGCAGCTTCTGCAGCGCCTGGGCGAGGAGCAGGTGATGCGGGAGGCGGCGTCGAACGAGGCGGCCGTGCTCGAGGAACGCAAGCGGCTGGCGCGCGACCTGCACGACACGGTCAGCCAGCAGCTCTTCGCGATCCACGTGTCGGCCTCGTCGCTGCCGAAATTGCTCGAGATCGACCGCGGGCGGGCGGAGGAAGTGATGCAGCAGCTCATTCGGATGTCAAACACGGCGCAGCGGCAGATGCGCGGGCTGATCGCGCAGCTCCGCCCGCTCGAGCTCGAGGGACGCTCGCTGAAGGAGGCGCTCGAGAAGTGGTTTCCGGACTACTGCCGGCAGAACGGGCTGCAGGGCGAGCTCCGGTGGGACATCGAGACGCCGCTCTCGGAGGCGAAGGAACATCAGCTCTTCCTGATCATCCAGGAGGCGATGGCGAACATCGTGAAGCACGCGTCGGCTCAGCGGGTGCTGCTGCACGCGACGGAGAACGAACGGCAGCATGTGGTCATCCTGCAGGACGACGGCGCGGGGTTCCGGGCCGATCAGGTGAAGGCGGGCTCTTACGGCCTGTCGACGATGCGGGAGCGGGCGCAGAAGCTCGGCGGCGACACGGAAATCATCAGCAAGGCCGGCGCCGGCACGCGCATCCGCGTGACGATACCGAAATTTGCGGAGGGGGAGGACGGCGGAAATGGACGCAACGGCTGAATGCCGCATCATGATCGTGGACGACCACGACATGGTCCGGACCGGGCTCAAGACGTATCTGATGCTGGAGCCGAAATTCGAAGTGTGCGCGGAGGCGGGCAGCGGCGAGGAGGCGCTGCGGGTGCTGGAGTCGCTGGAGCCGGACAGGCTGCCGCACATCATCCTGATGGATCTGATGATGCCCGGCATGGACGGCGTCGAGGCGACGCGCGCGATCCTGGCGCGATGGCCGGACATCCGGGTCGTCGTGCTGACGAGCTTCCTGGAGGATGACAAGGTGCTCGCGGCCATCGAAGCCGGCGCGACGAGCTACGTGCTGAAGACCGTCTCCGCGGAGGAGCTGATCTACGCGCTGAACGGCGCCGCCCGCGGCAAGCCGGTCATGATGAGCGACGTCTCGCAGGCGCTGACGCGCGGCTTGCGGCAGCGTGCCGCCCAGGAGGCGGGCGACGGCCTGACCGAACGGGAGAAGGAAGTGCTGCTCCTGATCGCCGAAGGCCGTTCGAACAAGGAGATCGCGGAGGAGCTGCACATCAGCATCAAGACGGTCAAGACGCACGTCAGCAATCTGCTCATGAAGTGCGGGCTCGAAGACCGGACGCAGCTCGCCGTGTACGCCCACCGCAACGGGCTGGTGAAGCCCGCGGATCGGTAGCGGAACCGGAGCGGGCCCGGGACCGGGCGCGGCATCGGGGTTCGGCATCTCCGGTACGGGATCGGTCCTGCCGGCGTTGTTCCGGGCGCGGCTTCGGGGCTCCGCGTCCGGCATCGATCCTGCACCGGGGGGCCCGGCGGCTGACCGCCCGCTTCCGGCTCCCGGCGGCCGTCCGGCGCGCCCGGCGTGGCGAGGCGCGATTTCCGCCGGCCGGCGAGGACCGCCCGCATATTTTCCGGCGATGACGGGCATGCTGATCTTATGCCATTTCATGCCTGAAGGGGTCGGTCGCAGGCCATGTTGCCGCTGGAATCGCAGCTCGAAAACCGGGAATTCAAGTTCGTCGAAGCGCGCGGCGTGCTGGGCGATCTCGGCTTTGTCCTCGGCGGGGGCTGGGAGTACGACGGCGGATGCTTCGACCGCGTGCTGGACGGCGAGAAGCGGGAGATGTGGCTCAGGCTGCCGTTCGTCGCGACGCACGGACATATCGACGCCGAGGAAGAGGAGAACGACGCGGTCATCCGTTTCGGCAAGCCGTACGCGCTGCGGCATGTCCATCAGGACGGCGTGGACACGGGCGCCGGCATGCGGCTGTCCGCCGGGCTGATCGACCAGTTCGCGGCGCCGAAGGATCCGGACGCCCGGATCGCGCCGGAATGGGCGAAGCGGGCGGAGGAAATGCTCAGGGTCGCCGAATCGGCGCTGCTCCGGAACTGACGGGGTTTGTGCGCGCTGCCAGAAAGTCAGACTGCACGGATGGACGGCTGGACCGTCGGAGAGTCCCGGCAGCAAGCGGGATTCTCTTTTTTATTGCGGTTTTCCCGCCGTCGGTTCCGCCGCGGAAATGGATTTTATTTGTGTTTAAACCTGCTTTAAGATTGAATTAATCTCGGGATGGCATGCTTGATATCGCGGGGACGACAATGATCGTGGATCGTATTCCGACATGAGCAAGGAGGAGAGGCTGCGATGGACGACAGGAACCAGAATCGGCCTTATGACGCGTATGACCGGCGTCCCGGAGAGAACGACGGCGAGGAGCGGGAACGTCAGGATCTCCTGGACGGCCGGGATGACGCGCGGATGAACGGCTTCGCCGCAGGCGCGGCAGGCGCCGGCGGTTACGCGGGAGGTGCGGACGGCTTCGCGGGCACGACGGGCGGTTCCGCGGATGCGGCGGCCGGCGCAGGCGGATTCGCGGGCCCGCAGGACGGCGGGGCGGAATCCGCGAATGCCGCGCACGGCGCTTCGGGCTCCGCGGCCGGATCGGCGGAAGGCGCTTCGGCGGATGCTCCGAATGCGTCCGCAAGACCCGTCTATTACTACTCGTACGGGCCGTTCCGTCCGGGGGCGGACGGGGAGTCGTCCGTTGCGCGGCAGCCGGGCCGGAGCGAGTTTGCTTCATCGGAGCGGATCGCGTCCGCCGCGCCGCATCGGCCGGTTGCGCCGGTGCGGACGTGGACGGTGCGGGAGAAACCGCGCCGTTCGTGGACGGCGCCCGTGGCCGCGTTTCTTGCGGGCGTGCTGCTGACCGGCACCCTCATGTTCGCGGCCGACGTGATGAACCTGTTCACGGGCGGTTCCGGCGGAATGGCATCGCAGGGGCCGTTGACCCCGTCCGAAACGGACGATTCGACGGAAGGCGGTTCGGGTGGATCGTCCGGCGGCACGACGACGGCGTCGACGGTGTCGAACGCGATCGACATCGTCCGGCCGAACAACATCGCGCAGATCGTCGAGCGCGCGTCTCCCGCCGTCGTGAAGATCGAGACGTACGTGCGGTCGCGCGCGCGTTCGGGCGGCAGCCTGTTCGACGATCCGTTCTTCCGGCAGTTCTTCGGCGACTATTACCGCATGCCGTCGGATGACGGAGGAAGCCAGCGGCTGGTCCCGAGCGGCCTCGGCTCCGGGTTCTTCTTCGACAAGGCAGGCTACATCCTGACGAATCAGCACGTGGTGGGCGGCGCGGACAAAATCATGGTCACGGTGCTCGGTTACGAGGAGCCGTTCGAGGCGGAACTGCTCGGCTCCAGCTACGATCTCGACCTCGCGGTGCTCAAGATCAACGGCGACAAGGATTTCCCGACGCTCAAGCTCGGCGATTCGGACGCGATCGCGGTCGGCGAGTGGGTCGTCGCGATCGGCAATCCGAACGGCTTCGACCATACGGTGACGGTCGGCGTGCTCAGCGCGAAGGAGCGGCCGATCACGATCCAGGATCCGAACGGCACGCGGCAGTATCAGCACCTGCTGCAGACGGACGCGTCGATCAACCCGGGCAACTCCGGCGGCCCGCTCCTCAACCTGAACGGCGAGGTCATCGGCATGAACACGGCGGTGTCCACGACGGCCCAGGGCATCGGCTTCGCGATCCCGACCAGCACGATCCTCGAGGTGCTGGACGTGCTGAAGGAGAACAAGCCGGTGCCGCAGCCGTTCATCGGCGCGACGCTGGCGGACGTCACCGAGACCGCGGCCCGTCAGCTCGGCCTGGATGACACGAAGGGCTCGGTCGTCGTGAACATCCTCTACAACTCGCCGGCCTACAAGGCGGACCTGCGCCAGTACGACGTCATCGTCGGCATGGACGGCAAGAAGTACGACACGAAAGAGGAATTGATCAAGGCGATCCAGAATAAGAAAGTGGGCGATCAGGCGGTGCTCGACGTCATCCGCGGCGGCCGCCAGATCCAGATCACGGTGACGATCGGCGACAAGAACGACTACAACGTCGAATGACGGGGCGTCGGGCGGATCGAATACGGTAGGTCAGACGTTGCGGCAAGCGCAGCCGGTTTCGCGGCCGGTCTGCGCTTCTCGCATGTTCGAAGGCCCGGACGGGGGGAATGCGCATGAGGGCAAAAATCCTGGTGGTGGACGACGACGAGAAGATCACTTCCCTGCTCAGGCGCAGCCTGACGTTCGAAGGTTACGACGTGACGACGGCGCACGACGGGCGGGAAGGGCTGCAGAAAATACTGGAGCATGAACCCGATCTCGTCGTGCTGGACGTCATGATGCCGAACCTGGACGGCTGGGAAGTGTGCGAGCGCATCCGGAAGAGCGGCAGCAACGTGCCGATCCTGATGCTGACGGCGAAGGATGAGGTGAAGGATCGCGTCAAGGGGCTCGACCTCGGCGCCGACGACTATCTGGTGAAGCCGTTCGCGCTGGAGGAGCTGCTCGCCCGCGTCCGGGCCCTGCTGCGCCGCAAGCATGCCTCCGGCGAGACGTCGGGCAACCGGCTCGTGTTCGAGGACCTCGTGCTGGATCTCGATTCCCGCGAGGCGAGCCGCGGCGGTCGGACGTTCGAGCTGACGAGCAAGGAGTTCGACCTGCTCCATCTGTTCATGTCGAATCCGCGGCGCGTGCTCACCCGCGAGATGATCATGGAGAAAATCTGGGGCTACGACTTCAGCGGCGAGTCGAACGTGCTGGAGGTATACATCGCGATGCTGCGCCAGAAGCTGGAGGAAGGCGGCGAGAAGCGGCTGATCCAGACGGTGCGCGGCACCGGCTACGTGCTCAAGGGAGAGAGCGGTTGATGTCGATCCGGCTGCGGCTGACGCTGTGGTATTCCGGACTGCTGGCGTTCACGATGATGGTGCTCGGGGTCGGCATTTATCTGTTCGTCCATTACAATACCTACGACAACACGCGGGAGCAGCTCAGGAGCCAGTTCAATCAGCTCAATGTGCACGTCTCGTACAACGTGTTCCGCGACCTGCGCCTGAATTTGACCGGCCGCCTCGGCTACGAGGGCATCTATGTCCAGCTCGTCAACTACACGAACGGGCAAATTCGCTCTTCGGCGCTGACGGTGGACGGGACGGAGGTGCATTTTCCGTATCCGAAGCCGGAGGAATCGCCGAAGGCGGGGTATACGCGCTTTCAGGCGCACGGCTACAATTTCCTGGCGTACCAGTACCCGATCCTGCTGCCGAACGGGGAACTGGTCGGCCTGCTGCAGGTCATCGCGAACACGCAGGCGGAGGACTCCTTCCTGGAAGGGCTCCGGACGATCCTGATCATCACGTCGCTCGCCGTCATCCTGATTGCGTTCACGATCGGACTGTTCATCGCGGACAAGGCGCTCCGCCCGATCGAGGAGGTCATCCGGGCGACGAACCGGATCGAAAGCGGCGAAAACCTCAGCGTGCGCATCGCGCGTCGCGGGCCGAACGACGAGCTGGGGCGGCTGACGGATACGCTGAACGGCATGCTCGCCCGCCTCGAGCGGGCGTACAACGATCTCGAGGAGGCGTACAAGGCGCAGCGCCGCTTCGTCTCGGACGCCTCGCACGAGCTCCGGACGCCGCTGACGACGATCCGCGGCAACATCGATCTGCTCGAGCGGATGTGGAAATCCGCCGCGGCCGACGGCGGCGCCGCGCCGGGCGGCATCGTGCTCGACGCCGAGCGCGCGGCCCTCTCGTTCGAGGCGATGCGCGACATCGCGGAGGAGGCGGAGCGGATGAGCCGGCTTGTCTCCGATCTGCTCTCCCTCGCGCGGGCCGACGCCGGGTACGTGATGGAGAAGGCCGAGGTCGAGCTGCAGCCGATTGTGGAGGAAGTGGCGCGGAACGCGGTGCACCTGCCGCGGAAGGCGGATTTCCGCGTGGGCGATCTGTCCCCGCTCGAAGGCGTGAAGGTGCTCGGCAACGCCGATTACCTCCGCCAGTTGCTGTTCATTTTCATCGAGAACGCGTTCAAATACACGCCGGAGGGGTACGTTAAGCTGGAGGCGAAGCGCGAGGCCGGTCAGGTCGGCCTGGTCATCGCCGACACCGGCATCGGCATGAGCGGCGACGAAGTGCCGCACATCTTCGAGCGGTTCTACCGGGCGGACGTGTCGCGCGGCAGGACGTCCGGCACCGGGCTGGGGCTCGCGATTGCGAAATGGATCCTCGACGAGCACCGCGGATCGGTGGAAGTGCGCACGCGGGAAGGGGGAGGCACGACGTTCACGATCTGGCTGCCGGTTCTGTTTTCCCGGGAGACGGATTCCGCTATAATGGATGAAGCGGGCCGGACGAACGGATGAGCCGGCCGGAAGGCGGTGAACGTTTCATGGAAGTCATCAAAATCACGCCCCGCGGTTACTGCTACGGCGTCGTCGACGCGATGGTGCTGGCGCTGCAGGCGGCGCGGAATCCGGATCTGCCGCGGCCGATCCATATCCTCGGCATGATCGTGCACAACCGGCACGTGACGGAGGCGTTCGAGCGGGAAGGCATCATTACGCTGGATGGCGAGAACCGGCTCGAGATTCTGGAGAAGATCGACCGGGGCACGGTCATCTTCACGGCCCACGGCGTATCCCCGGAAGTGCGGCGGAGGGCGCGGGAGAAGGGGCTGACGGTCGTCGATGCGACCTGCCCGGACGTGACGAAGACGCACGACCTGATCCGCGACAAGACGGCGGAAGGCTACGAGATCATCTACATCGGCAAGAAAGGGCATCCGGAACCGGAGGGCGCCATCGGCATCGCGCCGGACCGCGTCCACCTGGTCGAGACGGAGGCGGACATCGGGCGGCTGGACGTGCGGTCGGACAAAATCGTGATCACGAACCAGACGACGATGTCGCAATGGGACGTCCGCGATCTCGTGGCCAAGCTGCTCAAGCGTTTCCCCGGCGCCGAGGTGCACAACGAGATTTGCCTCGCCACGCAGCTGCGCCAGGAGGCCGTGGCCGAGCAGGCGAAGGGCGCCGATCTGTGCATCGTCGTCGGCGACCCGCGCAGCAACAACTCGAACCGGCTCGCGCAGGTGGCGGAGGAGATCGCCGGCGTCAAGGCGTATCGCGTCGCGGACGTGACCGAGATCCGGCGCGAGTGGCTGGAAGGGGTGCGGCGGGTGGCCGTCACCTCGGGCGCTTCGACGCCGACGCCGATCACGCGGGAAGTCATCGAATATCTCGAACAGTACGACCCCGACCGGCCCGAGACCTGGGAGATCCGGCGCACGGTGAACCCGGCGAAGCTGCTGCCGACGGTGCGCAGCCGGTCGGAGGAATAACGAAGCGGGCTTGCCCGGCGCCGCGCCGGTGCGGCTCTTTTTTTGTTTTTTCGCCTTGACGAATCGCGCGTCATGCACTATATTTACTTTAACGGTTAAAAGCATAAAAGCTTAAAAGCGTATAAGCGATGAAGTGCGAAAGGGGTCGACAGCATGATCGTCGTCACGAAGCCGGACATCACCGACGAACGCATCGAGGAGATCGTCCGGTACATCGAGAAAGCCGGCGTGCAGCCGCACGTATCGAAGGGAACGCAGCGGACGGTCATCGGCATCATCGGCAAGGCCGATCCTTCCCTGGCGGAGCATCTCCGCTCGATGCGCGGCGTGGAGGACGTGATCAAGATCTCGAAGTCCTACAAGCTCGCGAGTCGCGAATTCCATCCGGACGACACGGTCATCGAGATCAAGGGCGTCAGGATCGGCGGCGACGAGCTGGTCGTGATGGGCGGTCCGTGCGCCGTCGAGTCGCCGGATCAGATCGACGAGATCGCCCGCCTCGTCAAGGCGGCGGGCGGCCAGGTGCTGCGCGGCGGCGCGTTCAAGCCGCGGACCGGACCGTACAGCTTCCAGGGCATCGGCGTGGAGGGGCTCGTCATGATGGCCGAGGCCGCCCGCAAGCACGGCCTGCTCACGGTCACGGAAGTCATGACGCCCGAATACGTCGAAATCTGCGCCGAATATGCCGACATCCTGCAGGTCGGCGCGCGCAACATGCAGAATTTCGATCTGCTCCGCAAGCTCGGCACGATCCGGAAGCCGGTGCTGCTCAAGCGCGGGTTCAGCGCGACCTACGACGAGTTCCTGAACGCGGCGGAATACATTCTCGCCGGCGGCAATCCCGACGTCATCCTGTGCGAGCGCGGCATCCGGACGTTCGAGCCCTACACGCGGAACACGCTCGACCTGGCCGCGATTCCGTCGCTCAAGACGCTCAGCCACCTGCCGATCATCGCCGACCCGAGCCACGGCACCGGCCGGCGGGAGCTGGTCGCGCCGATGGCGAAGGCGGCGGTCGCGGCGGGCGCGGACGGCCTGATCATCGAGATGCACACCGACCCGGACAATTCGATGACGGGCGACGGCGTCCAGTCGCTCTTCCCGGATCAGTTCGCCGAGCTGATGAAGGAACTGGAGAAGCTCGCCCCGCTCGCCGGCAAGCGGTTTGACACGCCGAAGGCGCCGGCCGAGGCGTTCCGCGAGTGGAAGAAATAATGCCGCCCGTCCAGTCGGAAGCCCCGATTCGGGTTACCAGCCCGGATCCGGGGCTTTCTTCATGGGTTCGGAGGCGGTTCCGGGGGTGCGCGGGGGCATGGACGGACGCGGGGGAAGATCGAACGTTCGGCGCGGCCCGCGGCAGGAGGCCGATTGAATTGTCGGGCAATCTTCAATCGTGTGTAAGACAATATAACATATTAGCGAAAAAATACATGACATAACTATTGACGAGGCGGGACCGCAGGTTCTATAATAACGTCAGATCATTCGAAAAGTTGAACGTTCGGCGTTCAATCTATCCGAATCGTTCGGGAATGGAGGAAAAACCATGCCTGCGCAACACGTTTTTGAGGTCATCAAGGCGAAAAACATTCAGTATGTCGATTTTCGCTTCACGGACCTCGCGGGCCGCGCGCACCACGTCACGGTGCCGGTGGAACAGGTCAGCGAGGAAACGTTCGTGAACGGCGTCGCGTTCGATGGCTCCTCGATCCCGGGCTTCCGCGGCATCGAAGAATCGGACATGGTCATGCTGCCGGATCCGGACACGGCCTACGTCGATCCGTTCACCGAGCATCCGACGCTGATCGTCCTCTGCAACATCTACACGCCGGAAGGCGAACGTTACGACCGCGACCCGCGCAGCATCGCGCAGAAGGCCGAAGCGTACCTGAAGAGCACGGGCATCGGCACGGCGGCCTATTTCGCGCCGGAATCGGAATTCTTCATCTTCGACGATGTGCGCTACGCCAGCGGCATGAACACGTCGTTCTACGAAGTCGACTCCGTGGAAGGCTTCTGGAACTCGGGGCGCAGGGAAGACGGCGGCAACCTGGCCTTCAAGGTCCGCATCAAGGGCGGCTACGTTCCGGTTCCGCCGGTCGACTCGCAGCAGGACATCCGCTCCGAGATGGTGCGGCTGCTGCAGGAAGCGGGCCTGAAGGTCGAGCGGCATCACCATGAAGTCGCGACGGCCGGTCAGGCCGAAATCAACTTCCGCTTCGACACGCTGACGAAGACGGCCGACAACCTGATGAAATACAAATACATCGTGCACAACACGGCCCGCAAATACGGCAAGGTCGCGACGTTCATGCCGAAGCCGCTGTTCGGCGACAACGGCAGCGGCATGCACACGCACCAGTCGATCTTCAAAGGCGACACGCCGCTCTTCTATCAGGAAGGCGGGTACGCGAACCTGAGCGACATCGCGCTGTATTACATCGGCGGCATCCTGTATCACGCGCCGGCGCTGATCGCGCTGACGAACCCGTCGACGAACTCCTACAAGCGGCTCGTCCCGGGTTACGAGGCGCCGGTTAACCTCGTGTTCTCGAAGGGCAACCGCTCCGCGGCCATCCGGATCCCGGTTGCGGCGGTCACGCCGAAGGGCGCCCGGATCGAATTCCGCACGCCGGACTCGACGGCGAACCCGTACCTCGCGTTCGCCGGCATGCTGATGGCCGGCCTGGACGGCATCCAGCGGAAGATCGACCCGCGCGCGCTGGGCTACGGTCCGCTTGACAAGAACATCTACGAGTTGAGCGAGGAAGAGAAGCGCGAAATCCGCAGCGTTCCGGGCTCGCTCGACGAAGCGCTCGATGCGCTGGAAGCGGACCACGGGTTCCTGACGGCCGGCGGCGTGTTCTCCGAAGGCTTCATCGAAAACTATATTGCGTTCAAGCGCGCCGAAGCGCGGGACGTGGCCGTCCGTACGCATCCGCACGAATTCAGCCTGTATTTCGACGGCTGATCGCTCCGGATCGGAGGCGCGGAGCCGCGGGAAGGACCGCGGACCGCGCCCTGCCGCTTCGCTCGACGGGAGCGCCCCGGAAACCGCCGAAGGATGGCGGATTTCCGGGGCGCTCTTCCGCTAGGCCGCCTATCGGCCCGCGAACGGCGCGCGATGGATGACCGCATACATCGGGGCGCTGCCGAGACGGCTGCGGAACAGGCACAGGTCCATCGCGGTCCAGGCCACGCCGAACGTCTCCGCCGCCGCCTCCGCCGGGTCCCACGGCGCCGCGCCCGCATACCGCCGCGCGAGCGTCAGATGCGGCCGGTAGGGCCGACGGTCCGGCATGAAGCCGATCTCCCGCGCGAGCGCGGCGCCGAGCGCCGCATGCAGGGCGCGGAGCGGCTCGTGTCGCCCGTCCGGCAGCACGTGCAGCACGGACGGCCGGGCCGGCGGTCCGAAGGTGCCGAGGCCGCGCAGCCGCACCTCAAACGGACGGGCGCCGGCCGCCGCCTCGTCCAACGCGCGGATGACCGCCGGAACCCGATCCGCGTCCGTCTCGCCGATGAAATGGAGCGTGATGTGCCAATCGGCCGGATGCGCCCACCGGGCGAACGGAAACCGCCTCCGCCATTCCTCCAGCCTTCCGAGCAGCTCGCGCCGGACGTCCTCCGGCACGGCCAGCCCGATGAACAGACGAAGCTCATCGCCCACCAGCGATACCTCCCCGCTCCGGAAACGCAAAAACGCCGACGGCGCGCGCAGTTTTCCCGTTTCCGTCACTTGATGCGCTTCTGCCTTCTTTGTTATGATAACCTATCATAGACGAGGGCAGGAGAGGAACCGGTGAACGATCGCAGGCACAATTTCAACGCCGGTCCGGCGGCCCTTCCGCTGGAAGTGCTGCGGCAGGCGCAGGAAGAGTTCGTCAATTGCGGCGGCGCGGGAATGTCCGTCATGGAGATGTCGCACCGCAGCGCCGCATACGAGCGGATCAACGATGAGACCCAATCGTTGATGCGCGAGCTGCTGAATATTCCCGACCGCTATCACGTCCTGTTTCTCCAGGGGGGCGCCAGCACGCAGTTCGCGATGGTGCCGCTCAACCTGCTGACGGCCGGCACGGTCGCCGCCTACATCGAGACCGGAAGCTGGTCGACGAAGGCGCTCAAGGAAGCGAAGATCGTCGGCGAGGCGGTCGTCGCGGCCACGTCGAAGCCGGACGAATTCCGCCGCATGCCGGACGTGTCCGATCTCGCGATCCCCGAACGGGCGGCGTACGTGCATATCACGTCGAACGAGACGATTCAGGGCACGCAGTTCAAGTCGTTCCCCGACACGGGCGACGTGCCGCTCGTCGCCGACATGTCGAGCGACATCATGAGCCGGCCGATCGATGTGTCGAAGTTCGGCATCATCTATGCGGGCGCGCAGAAGAACCTCGGCCCGTCCGGCGTCACCGTCGTCATCATCCGCGACGATCTCGTCGGGCGCGCGCCGGAGCATGTGCCGACGATGCTGCGCTATGAGACGCACGTGAAGGACCGGTCGCTCTACAACACGCCGCCCACGTTCTCCGTCTACATGATGGGCCTCGTGCTGAAATGGATCAAGGCGAAGGGCGGCGTGGCCGCCATCGAGAAGGAGAACGCCGAGAAGGCGGCGCTGATCTACGACGAGATCGACAGGAGCGGCGGGTTCTATGTCGGGTTCGCCCATCCGGACTTCCGGTCGCCGATGAACATCACGTTCCGGATCGCGAACGAGGAGCTGGAACCGCTGTTCGTGAAGGAATCGGAGAAGGAAGGGTTCGTCGGCCTGAAGGGCCACCGCAGCGTCGGCGGGCTCCGGGCTTCGGCCTACAACGCGGTGCCGCTCGAAAGCTGCCGCGCGCTCGCCGAATTCATGGCCGATTTCCGCCGCCGCCACGGCTGATCCCGGGTCATCGGCCATTTGACAGTTCCATCGTGAAGGCACGGCCGCCCTCGGCTCCCGACCGGAGCGAGGGCGGCTTCGCGCGCATGCACGCCGTCGCCGGCTCCTCCGGCGGACCGGCCGGTTTGCATCCGATGCTGCGTAGGGGCAGGGAAGCGTCATCGCGAAGTCCATTCCGTGCAACAATCGCCCGCCGTTCGGCCTGATGAACGAGGGAAGGAGGAACCCATGCCGCTTCACATCGTGCTCGTGGAACCGGAGATTCCGGCCAATACCGGCAACATCGCCCGCTCCTGCGCCGCTACCGGCGCCCACCTGCATCTCGTGCATCCGCTCGGCTTCCGCACGGATGACGCGGCGCTGAAGCGGGCCGGGCTCGATTACTGGCCCGCGGTGCATGTGGAGCACCACGATTCGTTCGAAGATGTGCTCCGAAAGTATCCGGACGGGCGGTTCTTCTACACCAGCACGCGGGCCGTCAAGCCTTACACCGACTTCGAGTTCCGCGACGGCGATTTCTTCGTGTTCGGGAAGGAGACGAAGGGGCTGCCGCAGGAGCTGCTCGACGCGAATCCCGAGCGGTGCATGCGCATCCCGATCTCGGACAAGGTGCGCTCGCTCAACCTGTCGAACGCGGTCGCGATCATCCTGTACGAGGCGCTCCGGCAGCTCGGATTTCCAGCGTTGAGGTAGACACATTCGTTGCATGATATTAAGCAAAATTTTGGCTTGAGAAGGAAAAGCCGCTTCGGGATCGAAAGTCTTACATGATGCAAGGTTTTCAGACGTACAAAAAGACGTACAAAAAAAGAGAGACGGATATGGAAACGGGAGAGGTGATCCATGTGAAACCTGCAGGCGTTGTGCGCAAGGTTGACCAGCTGGGACGCATCGTCCTTCCCAAATCGCTGCGCAAAAGATATCAGATGAACGAGGGCGATCCGGTGGAGATCCTGGTGCAGGGCGACCACATCATCCTGGAGCGCTATCGGCCGCGCTGCGTGTTCTGCGGTTCGATGGAGCAGGTCCGGGAGTACAAGGAACGCCATCTCTGCGCGAACTGCGTCGGCGAATTGATCGCGCTCCGCAAATAACGGCGGCAGGATGCAGGTTTGCACACGTGAAAAGCTTCCCGAGCGATCGGGGAGCTTTTTGTTTTTGGCTGAGCCGGCGGGGTCGGGGATACGGGGGAGCAACCATCGCTTATCCGCGGCGTTTCCTTCGGGGCGTCTTTGGCGGCGGGTGCTCCGGGCCAAACAGAAAGCTCCCCGCGTCGTCCGGGGAGCTTTCGCGCGCCGTTCTGGTGGCATCAAAGTCCCTTCGTCTTGTCGTCGTTGTATCCGGCCGTCAGGATCGGCACGATCATGAGCAGCATGACGATCATCACAATCCAGAAAGCGGTACTCATCGCGGACACCTCCAACAAGCTTTCCTTATTATACCCGATCGCCGGGCAAATGAAAACGAGTCCGCCTGTGAACATCCTGTTACGCGTCCGACGGCGGGACGGCGGACGCGCCGCGGCGGCGTCCGCGCTCCGGCTTCGGGGAGCCGGGCCCGGCCGTCGGTGCCGGCGAGCCGGGCGCATCCGTCAACGGTTTCTCCCACGCCTTCAGGACGTCCGCGTATTCGTCGAGCGCCCTTCGCCCTTCGTCGGTCAGCCGGTACACACCCCTCGCCGGACGGTCGAACCAGCCGTAATGGTTGTCGCGCAGGATGTCGCCGGCCCGGGCGCAGGCCGCGAGCTCGCGCACGCGCCGGGGCGCCGCCTCGCCGCCTTCCGAGGCCAGCGCCCACGCGCAGCGCAGCGCCTGCTCGCGGTACGCCGTCACCAGCTTGCGCCGCGCGCTGCCGCCGACGTTGTAGTCGCCGCTCCGCGCGGCGAATTCGCGCTTCAGCCGCTCGCTCCGCTTGCGGCGGAAGCCCCGGATCGGCGGTTCGCCCGGCTCGGCGAGCCACTCGACCAGCGGCGCCTTCGTCTTGTAGAAGGTGACGGTCATGAGCCCCAGCCCGAGCCGGCGGCACAGCTCGGCCAGGTCGCTCAACCGCCGGCCGGCCGAGCCGGATTTTTTCCGGTTCCGCTCGACGGCGAGGACGACCGCGGCGCCCAGCCGCTGGCGCTCGATGCCCTGCAGCAGCAGCTCGAGGTTGAACGAACGCTTCAGCTCGACGATCACGGTCTCCTCCTCGCCGTCCGCACCCTTCCGCACGGCGACCAGATCGCAGTTCAGCACCTCGCCCCTGACTTCATACCCCCTCGCCTCGAAAAAGGCCCGCACCGGCGCGTACAGTTCGGTCTCGTGTCGGACGGCCACCGAAGCCCGCTCCCTTCCCGCACGTCGCATTCATCTTCTCCGCATTATACCAGAGGCGCGCGCGGTGCGGGGGAAACCGGGCGCATCGCGGATCATCGACGAAGGAAATATGGAGCAATTTCGGCTGCGGCCATGCATATCTATGTACTACTTCAGCGTGGTGACGGGCGGCGCACCGCAGGCGGGGCGGGCCCGAATCCGAAAAGTGACTTCCGCGGCGGCACGGAATCGGCGGAAAGGCGATTGTCGGGAGGAGGTGCGGCTGTGGATATTTTCAAGCGGATCGCGGAATACAAAGCAGAGGAAGAGAAGCTGAAATGGACCGGGACGTTCCGCGATTACATCGAACTGCTGCGCAAGGATCCGTCGCCGGCCATGACGGCGCACGCGCGGGTCTACGAAATGCTGATCTCCCACGGCGTGGAAGAAGTCAATGGCCGCAAGCGATACAAGTTTTTTGAAAAGGAACTTTTCGGATTGGACCGGGCGCTCGAGCGGCTGGTCGAGGAGTATTTCCACTCCGCCGCGAAGCGGCTTGACGTGCGCAAGCGGATCCTGCTCCTGATGGGGCCGGTGAGCGGCGGCAAGTCGACGATCGTGACAATGCTGAAGCGCGGGCTCGAGCAGTTCTCGAAGACGGACAAAGGCGCCGTCTACGCGATCAAGGGCTGTCCGATGCACGAGGAGCCGCTTCACCTGATCCCGCACGAGCTTCGGCCGGAGGTCGAGAAGGAGCTGGGCGTCCGGATCGAGGGCAACCTGTGCCCCTCGTGCGCGATGCGGCTGAAGACCGAGTACAACGGCGACATCGAGAAAGTCCTGGTCGAGCGGGTGATCATTTCGGAGGAGAACCGCGTCGGCATCGGCACGTTCAGCCCGTCCGACCCGAAGTCGCAGGACATCGCGGATCTGACCGGGAGCATCGACTTCTCCACGATCACGGAATACGGTTCGGAGTCGGACCCGCGCGCGTACCGGTTCGATGGCGAGCTGAACAAGGCGAACCGGGGCATCATGGAGTTCCAGGAGATGCTCAAGTGCGACGAGAAATTCCTGTGGCACCTGCTCTCGCTGACGCAGGAAGGGAACTTCAAGGCGGGCCGGTTCGCGCTCATTTCGGCCGACGAGCTGATCATCGCCCATACGAACGAGGCGGAATACAAGGCGTTCATCGCGAACAAGAAGAACGAGGCGCTTCAGTCTCGCATGATCGTGATGCCGATTCCGTACAACCTGAAGGTGTCGGAGGAGGAGAAGATCTACGCGAAGCTGATCGCCCAGAGCGACATGAAGGACATCCACATCGCTCCGCACACGCTGCGCGCCGCCGCAATCTTCACGATTCTCACCCGGCTGAAGGAATCGAAGAAGCAGGGGATGGACCTCGTCAAGAAGATGCGGATGTACGACGGGGAAGAGGTCGAAGGTTTCAAGGAAGCCGATCTCAAGGAACTGCAGGAGGAATATCTCGAGGAAGGAATGTCGGGCATCGACCCGCGCCACGTCATCAACCGGATCTCGAGCGCGCTCATCCGGCAGGATCTCGCCTGCATCAACGCCCTCGATGTGCTGCGGGCGCTCAAGGAGGGGATCGACCAGAATCCCTCGCTCACGAAGGAGGAGCGCGAGCGGTATCTGAACTTCCTCTCGATCGCCCGTCAGGAATACGACAATCTCGCGAAGAAGGAAGTGCAGAAGGCGTTCGTCTATTCGTTCGAGGAATCGGCGAAGACGCTGTTCGAGAACTATCTCGACAACATCGAGGCGTACTGCAACTGGACGAAGATCAAGGATCCGCTCACCGGCGAGGAGCTCGACCCCGACGAGCGGCTGATGCGGTCGATCGAGGAGCAGATCGGCATCTCGGAGAACGCGAAGAAGGCGTTCCGCGAGGAGATCCTGATCCGCATGTCGTCGTATTCGCGCCGCGGCAAGAAGTTCGACTACAAGAGCCACGAGCGGCTGCGCGAGGCGATCGAGAAAAAGCTGTTCGCCGATCTGAAGGACATCGTGAAGATCACGACGACGACGAAGACGCCGGACGAGACGCAGCTCAAGCGGATCAACGAGGTGACGAAGCGGCTGATCGACGAGCACGGCTATTGCCCGATCTGCGCGAACGAGCTGCTGCGCTACGTCGGCAGCCTGCTGAATCGGTGACGGAAGCGGCGAATCCCCGCGGGCTTCGAACGGGGCCCGGCGGGGATTCGTTCATGTTTTGCGGGCGATCACCTTGCAGTAGGCGTGGGTGAAGTGCAGCCGGCCGTCCTGCACGAACGGCCGCATGCCGGTCGGCGGACCGCCCGCAAGCTCCGCCTCCAGGTCGAAGCGGATCTCCTCCGCCGTTCGCTCGTCCGTCCCGGTCAGGCGGATCCAGCGGTCGAAGTCGACCGGCACGTCGATCCCTTCCGCGATCTCCACGGCAAGCCCCGCTTCGCGGAACAGCGCCGCAAGCTCCGCCCTGCCCAGCGCCTCCGCGTGCGACGGGTCCCGCAGCCGCTCGTACCGGTTGTACGAACGTTTCAGTTCGGGATCGTCCGGCGCAACGATGTCGACGACGGCCACCGTTCCGGCCTCCCGGCATACCCGCCCCATCTCCCTCAGCACCGCGGCCGGATCGGGAAAATGGTGAAACGCGAACCGCGACATAACGAGATCGAACGAGCCGTCCGCGAAAGGGAGCCGCTCCGCGTTCCCTTCCGCGAACGCGAGGTTGCCGATCCCCGCCCGCTCCGTCTCGAACCTGCCCTGTTGAAGCATGTCCACGGACAGGTCGATCGCGGTGACGCGCGCGAATCGCCCGGCCAGCGCGCGGGACAGGATGCCCGTGCCGGCGGCGACGTCGAGCGCTTCGCCGCCCGGCGCGGCGGGCAGGCTGTCGAGAATCCAGCGGATGTAGCGCTCGTTGGCCCGGTTCGACTTCGCATCGGAGAAGCGCGCGGCCTGCTTCGCGCATGCGCGCTTGACCCGCTCGAAAAGGTCCATGGTCTCGCCTCTCCCGTTCCGGATAATGGCAGTATAACGGCAATCATGATAGCCGTTTTGCGGAATTTGCAAACGGCGCTTGCGGCGGTCGGCGGATCACCCGGAACGGCACCCGGTCTTGCCGAACGCCGAGAGGATGTGGTCCAGGCACAGGCGGGCCGCGGGCGGGAGCGGCTCGTCCCGCCGTGTGTAGAGGGCGATCGGGTTGACGACGGCGACGTCCGGCACGTCGATAACGGCAAGTTCGCCGCGGGCGAGTTCGTCCCGGATCTCGAGGGCGGAGACGAACGCGATGCCGCAGCCGGCCTTCACGGCGCGGATCGTCTCGTACGGGCCGCTGGCCGTGAGGGCCGCCCGGGGCGGATCCGCGTTGAGCGCCCGGCAGCAGGCGAACAGCTTCTCGCGCGTCGAGCTGCCCTCTTCCCGCAGGACGAACGGCCATCGCACGACCTCGGCGAGGGAAGCCGAACGGCCCGCCAGCGGATGACCGGGCGGCGCGGCGAACCGCATCGCATCTTCGAGGAGCGGGATGCGTTCGAGGCCGTCGGGCGCCGACCGCCCGCCGCCGACGACCGCGAAGTCGGCCTCGCAGCGGAGCAGGAGGTCGAACGCCGTCTTCGAGTTGACCGTCGTCAGCCTCAGCTCGACGTCGGTGCGTCCGTCCAGGAACGCGGCGAGCGGCCCGGGCAGCAGATGGTTCGCCGGCAGGTACGTGGCGGCGATGCGGACGAGGCCGGACCGGCCCTCCCGGTATGCGGCGAGCATCCGCCCGATGTCGGCCTCCAGGCTGAACAGCCGCGCGGCGCGTTCGGCGAGCATCCGGCCGGCTTCGGTCAGCCGGACGCCGCGGCCGTCCGCCTCGAGCAGGCTCACATTCAGCTCGGACTCGAGCTTCCGGATCTGCGCCGTGACGGCCGGCTGGCTGATGTGCAGCCGCCCGGCGGCGCGCGTCACGCTCCCCGTCTCGGCGACCGCATGGAACAGGCGAAGGGCGTGCAGGTTCACGGCGGCGACCTCCTTTTCCCAAATTCATAAACTGAAATTATGTAAATATCCAAATAATATATTATACTTATCATTCGTTTTCCGCTATGGTGAAATCAGCACCATGCGGGAGGCGATGCGCGGATGGAACTGGTCTGCATCGAATGCGGAAAGGTTCGGAGTGTGGAGCGCCCATTTCCGATGGGCTGCGAATGCGGCGGTCTCACGGAGGTGCGGCATGATTTCAGGGGGGCGGACGCGGAGAAGCTGAAGGCGCTGTTCGACGCGCGGCTCATGTTCAGGACGGGGCCGTACGCGAGCGGCGTCTGGCGGTACAAGGAGCTGATCGATCCCGTGCTCGACGAGGCGCACATCGTGACGCGCGGCGAAGGCAACACGGGCCTCTACGACTGCGGGCCGGCGGCGCGCCACGCGGGCGTCCGGCGGGTCTGGCTGAAGGCGCAGGGGGAGAACCCGAGCGGGTCGTTCAAGGACAACGGGATGACCGCGGCCGTCTCGCGCGGCGTCGCCGCGGGGTGCCGGGCCGTCGCGTGCGCGTCGACCGGCAACACGTCGTCGTCGCTCGCGATGTACGCGGCCCGGGCGGGCCTGCGCTGCGTCGTGCTCGTGCCGCCGGGGGGCGTCGCGTCCGGCAAGCTGGCGCAGACGTATGCTTACGGCGCGGAGGTGTACGCGCTCGAGGGCGGCTACGACGCCGGCGTCCGGCTGCTGAACCGTTACGGCGCGTCGCTCGGGCTCTATGTGTGCAATTCGGTGAATCCGTTCCGGATCGAGGGGCAGAAGAGCATGATCATCGAGGCGGCGCACCAGCTCGGCTGGTCGCTGCCCGACTGGGTCGTGCTGCCCGGCGGCGCGCTCAGCAACGCGTCCGCGGTCGGGAAGGGGCTGCTCGAGATGAAGGCGATCGGGCTGATCGACCGGGTGCCGCGCATCGCGGTCGTGCAGGCGGAGGGGGCGAGCCCGTTCCACCGGATGATCGCCTCGGGCGGCGACACGCTTGTCCCCGAGCCGGCGCCGCGGACGGCCGCGTCGGCGATCCGCATCGGGAATCCGCCGAGCTGGCGCAAGGCGGCCCGCGTCCTGCGCGAAACGAACGGCGTCACCTGCGCCGTGAGCGACGACGAGATCATGGCCGCGAAGCGGGTCATCGACCGCGTCGGCATCGGCTGCGAGCCCGCCGCGGCCGCCGGGCTGGCGGGGCTCCGGAAGCTGGCCGAAGACGGCGTGATCGGCCGGGACGAGACGGCGCTCGTCGTGCTGACCGGCCATCTGCTGAAGGATCCGGATGCGATCCGGCCGCTCGAGACGGAAGACGCGCGGCGGCCGATCCCGCCCGAAGAGCTGCTCGCCCGGCTCGCCGCGCGGACGCCGGCGCGGGCGTAACCGCGGGCACCGCGTTCCGCCAAAACGGACAGGCTCCGCCCGGAGAGACGGGGGCTTGGACCCGCCCTCTCCCGGGAGGAGCCTGTTCGCCGTCAGCGGGGCGGCCGGAATTCCGAACGTTCACAAAAACCTTCTCGTCACCTTCTTGCCGTCGCAGCTGAACACGATCGGTTTGTCTTCGACGACGGTCTCGAGATGGACCGTCCGGCCCCAGAGCCTGTGGACGTACGGCAGCGTCTTCTCGAGGTATTTCAGATCGAGCTCGACGCCCTCGTAGCGATGGGTCAGGTACAGTTCGCCCGCCCGGTTGTAGTCGCCGTCGGTGACGACGATGTACGGGAAGCCGCCGTTCACCCTCGAGTTGACGAGCTGGTCGCGGATCGCTTCCCACGATTTGTCGGTGATGCGCCACTCCTGCCCCTTTTTTTCGAAAATATACAGGTCGAGCTCCTTCACGAGATCCTTCGTCAGATAGTTGCGCAGGAAGGAGATGTCGGAGTCGTTCTCGCGCACCTCAAAAATTTTCTCCCGCCCCTGCCCCGGCTTCCGTCCGTACCGCTCCTGTTCCTCCTTCGTCGGATGGTCCCACCGCTTCTCGATGTCCTCGAAGATCTTCAATCCCAGGAAGTACGGGTTCAGGCTGCGGCGCGACGGCGCGGTCACGGACGCGTTCAGCTTCGCGTACTCGATCGTCTCGTCGCTCGTGAGATCCAGTTCCCGCATGATCCGCTGGTGCCAGTAGGTCGCCCAGCCCTCGTTCATGATCTTCGTCTCGATCTGCGGCCAGAAGTAGAGCATTTCTTCGCGGATGATCGACATGATGTCGCGCTGCCAGTCTTCGAGCACGGTCGAGTATTCCTCGATGAACCAGACGACGTCCTTCTCCGGCTTCGGCGGAAAGACGCGCTGCGGCTCCGGTTCCGGTTCTTCCCGCTTCTCCTTCCCCCGCTCGTCGAGCTCCCACAGGTCGTCGTACGGCGTCTTCCGCCGGGCCGCGCGCTCCGCTTCCCGCTCCTGCTCCTTCTTCAGCATCTCGATGTACCGCTTCTTGTCGAGGCCGTACGGACGGATGAGCGACGGGTCGATATGCTCCTGGATCGCGAGGACGGCGTCGAGGAACTGCTCGACCTCTTCGGCGCCGTGCTCGAGTTCGTAGCGGCGGATGCGCTCGGCCGCCGCCGACATGCTCTCGATCATGTCGCGGTTCGTCCTGCTGAAGCGGGCGTTGTTCTTGAAGAAGTCGCAGTGGGCGAGGACGTGCGCGACGATCAGTTTGTTCTGGACGAGCGTATTGCCCTCGAGCAGGAACGCGTAGCACGGGTCGGAATTGATGACGAGCTCGTAGATTTTGCTCAGGCCGTAATCGTACTGCATCTTCATCTTCCGGAACATCTTGCCGAAGCTCCAGTGGCTGAAGCGCGTCGGCATGCCGTACGCGCCGAACGTGTACATGATGTCCGCCGGCACGATCTCGAACCGCATCGGGTAGAAATCGAGGCCGAACCCGCGGGCGATCTCGGTGATCTCTTCGATGGCCCGCTCGAGCGCCTTGATCTCGTCCTGATTCATGCCGCATCCCTCCCCTGAAGGCTGTCCGGCCGCCATCGGGCGGCGGCCGGCAACTTGATAATTCATTCTATGAAGCCGCAAGGCGGGTATGACGACGGGAGAATGATCGGGAAAAATGGTGATGTCTTTTCGTCTTTTTTAAGTCGACTATAATCAAATTTCAGAGGAGGAGGCGAAAATTCATGAAATTGTCACCGAAATGGAAGGAAATGGTCGACTACATCGGGCTCACGGATGCGGACACGGCCCTGCTGCACAGCAGGACGGCGGAGTTCGACAGGATCGCGGACGCCGTGACGGACGAGCTGTACCGGCGCATTCTGGCGCGTCCGGAACTGAAGGCGATCATCGAGCGGCACAGCACGGTCGGGCGCCTGAAGATGACGCAGCGCCAATATTTCATGTCAACGTGCACGCGGGAAATTGATGACGCTTACATTTCCAGACGGATGCAGATCGGCCGCGTCCACGCGCGGATCGGTCTGACCACGGGCTGGTATCTGGGTACATACATGATCTATCTGGATCTGGCGATCCGGCACCTGAAGCAGGTCTGCCCCGATGACTGGATGGATGTGACGCTGTCGCTGTCCAAAACGTTCAATCTCGATTCCCAGATCGTCCTGGAAGTCTACCAGGAGGAGGAGAAGGCCAAGATCGATCGTCTGGCCGAGGAGCGCGGCGGCATGCTGCGCGTCATCACGTCGTCGGTGCAGGAGCTGTCCGCCATGATGAACGAGCTCTCGAGGAGCAGCCGGGCGGTGGCCGAAAATGCGCGGGAAGCGGCGCACGCCCAGGAGCGGACGGGCGGGTCGATCCGGGCGCTGGAGACCGAGGTTCACGAAGTGGTGGAGATCGGCTCCGTCATGCGGGAGCTGTCGGACCGAACGCACCTGCTCGGGCTGAACGCGGCGATCGAGGCGGCCCGTGCCGGCGAGTACGGCCGGGGCTTCAGCATCGTCGCGGGAGAGGTGCGCAAGCTGGCGGCATCGTCGAAGGAATCGCTCGATACGGTGCATCGGAAGCTGGACCATATCCGCCAGACGATCCGGACGGCGGTCGAAATGGCGGAGCAATCCTCCGCCCGCGCGATGCGGCAGGCGGAGATCGCCGAAGAGCTGAGCGCCTATGTGCAGATGATCGAGCGCGTGGCGAAGGAGCTGGAATCGCTCAAAGATCAGGCCGCCGCGGCGACGATTTGACCGGGCGGCCCGTCCAAGGCCGGAGCGCGTTGAAACGCCTCCGGCCTTCGTATCGTATAAGGAGCATGCGGACCACACAGACAGGGAGGGGGAAGCGAACCGATGGAAGTCTACAAGGGCGGTCTGGACGGCAGGACGCGCAAGCAGATCCATCTGCCTCCGGGGTTTTGGAAGCAAATCGCGGTCGGCGCGGCCGTCGTGCTCGTGCTGCTCGTCGGCTCCACCTGTTTCTATACGGTGGAGGAGCAGGAGCGGGCGGCCATCCTGACCTTCGGCCGTTACACCGAGACGCAGGAGGAGCCGGGGCTGCATTTCAAGCTGCCGTATCCGATCCAACAGGTTGTGAAGGTGCCGGCCAATCTGACGCAGAAGCTTCAGATCGGCTACCGCGAGGATGAGAACGGGCAGTTCCGCGTCGTCGAGGAAGAGGCGCTCATGATCACGGGCGACGAGAACATCGTGCACGCGGACGCCGTCGTGGAATGGAAAATATCGGACGTTCGCGCCTATCTGTATAACATCGAGGATCCGGAGCGCTTCCTGCGCAACGCGGCGAGCGCCGCCATCCGATCGGTCATCGGGTCGACGAAGCTCGATTACGCGATCACCGACGGGAAGACCGTGATCCAGAACGAAGTGAAGCAGAAGCTCGAGGAACTGATGCGCGCGTATGACACGGGCATTTTCATCAGCGACGTGAAGTTCCAGGACATCGAGCCGCCGGAGGGCGAGGTGCAGCAGGCGTTCAAGGAAGTGACGAACGCCCGCGAGGAGAAAAACACGAAGATCAACCAGGCGCAGCGTTACGTGAACGACCGGCTGCCGAAGGCCCGGGGCGAGGCGCAGGCGATCATCGAGGCGGCGGAGGCGGAGAAGCGCGCCCGCATCCTGAACGCGGAGGGCGACGTCGCGAAGTTCAACGCGATCTACGAGGAATACGCGAAGAACCCGGAAGTGACGAAGAAGCGGCTCGTGCTCGAGACGCTCGAGCGGATTCTGCCGAACGCGAAGATCATCATCACGGACGGCAACGGCCATACGGTGCAATATTTGCCGCTTGACCAACTCTTGAGCCGCGCGCGGAGCGGCGCCTCCGGCTCGTCGCCGGGCGCGTCCGCGGGCCCGGCCGCATCGTCAGGCGGCGCGGCGGGCGCATCCGCCGGTCAGACGGAAGGGGGCGAATCGCGATGAAGGCGCGCGGAGCCTTGCTGATCGGGCTCGGTCTCCTGCTCATCGTCATCGTCCTGTCCGGATCGCTGTTCATCGTGCGGGAAGGGGAATACAAGGTCGTGCTCCGCTTCGGCGAAGCGACGCGCATCCATTCCGAGCCCGGCATCAAGTTCAAGATGCCGTTCGTCGAGTCGGTGCGCACGCTGCCGAAGTACCAGAAGATTTACGACAGCGAGCCGACCCTGATCCTGACGAACGACAAGAAGCCGATCATCGTCGACAACTATACGGTTTGGCGGATCAGCAATCCCCAGCAGTTCCTGCGCTCCCTGAACACGGTATCGAACGCGGAGAGCCGGATTTCCGACGCCGTGTACAACGCGGTGCGGCGGAAGCTCTCGGAGATCGAATACGGCAGCATCATCAGCGAGAACACGGCGCGCGGCGACCTGAACGCCGAGATCACGAAGATCGTGTCCGACGTCGCGGTGAACCAGGGCTACGGGATCGAGATCATCGACGTCCGGATCAAGCGGACCGACCTGCCGCCGGAGAACAAGGAATCCGTCTACAACCGGATGATCTCGGACCGGCAGTCGATCGCCGCGGGCTATCTGTCCGAGGGCGACGAGGAATCGCGCAAGATCACGTCGAACGCCGACCGCCAGGCGAAGGAGCTCATCGCCGAGGCCGAGGCGCGGGCGAAGAAGATCATCGCGGAAGGGGAACAGGAAGCGGCCCGCATCTACAACGAGGCGTACGGCAAGGATCCGGAATTTTACGAGCTGTACCGCACGCTGGAAAGCTATGTGAAGACGTTCGAGGGCGAACCGGTCATCATGATTCCGATCGATTCGCCATATGCCCGCCTGCTGCTGGGCGAATGACCCTGATCGACGGCCGTCCGGAAGCGCCGCTTCCGGACGGCCGTTCTGCGATGTGCGGACGCGCGGGATGAAGCCTTCATCGGCGGTTTCGTCGCGGCGGCCGTTCGCGGCCGGCCGGCCGGGGATCGGCGGCGGTCCGGGACCGTTCGTCCGCAAGCCGTCGGAATTTGCGACAAAAAGTCGAAATCCGTCTGTTTATTTTGCGGGACGTGTAGTAGAATGGGTGGAGTCGGACAACCAACGCAAACGTTTCGGGGAGAGGCAGAAGGGATTCGCCATGAGGAAACTGCGCGGCGCGCTGGAGCAGGTCAGGCTGGAACTCGGGCCGGACGCCTGGCACAATTTCCGGGTTGACACGTCGGCGGCGCTGCTGTTTGCTTTTTTCAACGTCGTCATCAACCAGTTCTATCTCACGATGGCGCTGAGGGCCGGCGCGACCGACTTCCAGGCCGGGCTGCTGGCGGCGGCGCCGGCGGTCGGCCTGATGCTGTCGCCGATCTGGGCCTCGCTCATCGAGCGCTCGCAGAACCCGCGCCCGTACATGATCTGGCCGAACCTGATCGGGCGCACGCTCATCCTCCTGCCGGCGTTCTTCGGCACGCCGGCCGTCTTCGTCGCGGTCGCGCTCGCCTTCCAGCTGCTGATGGGGGTGCAGGCGCCCGCCTACGCCGCGCTCATTCCGCGGATGTATCCGCCGCGCCACCGCGGCCGGCTCATGGGCAACGTCCGCGTCGCGATGGTCCTGCTCATGATCCCGATGGCGTACCTCGTCGGCTGGTGGATGGACAAGGCGGGTTCGGGCGGGCCGCTCGCGTCCGCCTCCGTGCTCGGCGTCCTGTCGATCCTCATCTTCACCGGGATCCGGGAGACGGTGCCGGCAAACGCCGCTTCCGGCGGCCTGGCCTCCGCGGGGCTTCGGCGCGGGGGATTCGGGAACCAGTGGCGCCTCGTGCGCGAGAGCCGGGAGCTCGGCCTGTTCCTGTTCGCCACGACGCTCACCGGTTTCTGCAACATCGCGTCCCAGCCGCTCTACCAGATCATCCAGGTGGACCGGCTGGCGCTCTCGAACGTGGAGATCGGCTGGGCGCGGATCGTGTACTATGTCTGCCTGCTCGCGTCCTATCTCGTCGTCGGCTGGGTGATCGACCGGTTCTCGGCGCGGCGCACGGTCATCTGGGGCCTCGCCGCGTTCTCGGCCGTACCGGCGCTGTACGCGATGTTCGAGAGCTATCCGGCCGTCCTCGCGGGCAGCGCGATTCTCGCCGTCGGCGACGCGATTTGGGACATCGGGTTCATGACGTACGTCTTCCGGCTCGCGCCGGGACGGGAGGCCGTGGCCTTCGGCCTGCACATGATGCTGTTCGGTATCCGCGGCACGATCGGCCCGCTCCTGTCGACGGCGCTCTCCGGCGCCGGGCTGCCGATGTCCGTTCTGCTGGGCGCCGCCGCGCTCTTCGGCTGGGCCGGCGTCCTGCTCTTCCTGCTGCTCGGCAGGCGGACATCCGAAGCATGAGACGGCAAAAGCCGCAGGCCCCTTGCGGGTCTGCGGCTTTGCGCGTTTCGGACGTCCCTCATACGGCGGGCTGCTCGCGGCGGTGGAAGAACGATTTGAGCGCGGCGTAGACTTCGTTTTTTTCGCGGATGACGTAATAGAGGAAGCGCGGGTATGTGATGTGCTTGTAGGCCGACATCAGGGTGCTTGACCGGTTGTACTGGTTCACTTCGCCGTAGCCGAACATGTTCGCCCGCTCGAGCAGCTCGCCGATCAGCTTCACGCAGCGCTCGTTGTCGCTCGTCAGGTTGTCGCCGTCGGAGAAATGGAACGGGTAGATGTTGTATTGGGACGGCGGGTACCGGGAATCGATGATCTCGAGCGCCTTCGCGTAGGCGGAGGAGCAGATCGTGCCCCCGCTTTCGCCGCGGTTGAAGAATTCCTCCTCCGTCACTTCCTTTGCTTCCGTATGGTGCGCGATGAACACGATCTCGACGTTCTCGTAGCGGTGCCTGAGGAATCGGGTCATCCAGAAGAAAAACGTGCGCGCGACGTATTTCTCGAAGCTGCCCATCGAGCCCGAGGTGTCCATCATCGCGAGCACGACGGCGTTCGAGGTCGGCTGCACGATCTCTTCCCAGGTCTTGTAGCGCAGATCCTCGGGCGATATGCCGCCGATGCCCCGCTTGCCCCTGAGCGCGTTGCGGCGCAGGTTCTCGAGGATCGTCCGCTTTTTGTCGATGTTGGCCATGATGCCTTTCTTGCGGACGTCGTTGAACCGGATGTCCTTCGTTTCCAGCCGGTTCTTGTCCTTCGGGCTCAGGAAGGGAAGCTCGAGCTCTTCGAACAGCATCGTCTCGATCTCCTCGAGCGTCACTTCCGCCTCGATCACGTCCTCGCCGGGCTGGTCGCCCGCGCCTTCCCCCTTGCCGCCGGCACCCGAAGGATCGACGCCGACGATGTCGCCGACCGAGCTCGAGCCGTCTCCCTGGCCGACGTGCCGGCTCTTGTTGTAATTGTAGATGAACCGGTACTCGTCCAGGCTGCGGATCGGCACCTTGATGATCTGCTTGCCGTCCGACAGGATGATGCTCTCTTCGGACACCAGATCCGGCAAGTTCCGGCGGATCGCTTCGCGCACTTTCTCCTGGTGCCTCGCCTGGTCCTGATAGCCTTTGCGATGCAGCGACCAGTCTTCCCGGGACACGATGAACGTCGGCCGGACGGCGTCCCGCATGGGCCCGCACCTCCCGCATCGGCAGCCTGCCGTATGGTTTCTCCATAACTATTCATATTCGCGGCGGACGCGGTTATGTGATGGGGGGCTTGCCCAATCCGGCGCCTGCCGGCCATGTGGAGCGGGATGCGGGGAACAAAAGGGCGGGGGCCGGGAGCGGCGATTTGCCGCCGGGGCTTCCGGTCCGCTATAGTGGGAGTGAAGCGCCTGGGGCGGATCGGGCGGCCCCGCGCGAGGCCGCCCGATGCGTCCGGATTATTGCGTTTGCGCGAGGAGGCCGAGCAGGGTCGAGAGGATCGTGCCGACCGCGACCAGGCCGTTCAGGACGAGGCCGAGGATCGCAAAGACGCGGCGCCGGTTCCGGATGACGCAGCCGACGATCCCGAGCACGACGCCGACGAAGGCGATCAGCACGCCGAGGAGATACAGCAGGCTGCCGCCCAGAAACGACGCATCCCCGGCGAGCTCTTCGGGGTCGGGCATGAAGAAGACGCCGTTCTCGTCGATGTAATCGACCAGCCCGGCGGCGATGATGAAGATCGCGATGATGACCGCCAGGATGCTGATCAATCCGAGAATGAAGGAAGCGATGCCCGGACCGGAATGTTTCGGACGGTCCTCCCGCTCCGGCGGCGAGGGGGAAAATGCGGGCGTTTGCCCTTGCGTCGAATCCACTTGTCCGAATCCTCCCGTATGTCGTAATGTGTCTATTATACCATAACTTTACGGAATGGGTGTGGGAATATGAACTGGAAGCGGCATGCCGCGGCCGGCGCAATCTACGCGGGACTGGCCGTCGCGCTGGGCGCGTTCGGCGCCCATGTGCTGGAGGAGCGGATCGCGGCGGACGCGATGTCGACCTGGGAGACCGCCGCCCGCTATCACATGTATCACGCGCTCGGGCTCATCCTGACGGCGCTCGTCTCCGGGCGCCGGGAGGCGGACGAACGGCTGCTGGCCTGGGCGCTGCGGCTCCTGCAGGCCGGGATCTGGCTGTTCGCGGGCAGCCTGTACGTGCTCGTGCTGACCGGCGCAGGCTGGCTCGGCGCGGTCACGCCGCTCGGCGGCGTCTGCTGGGTGACGGCCTGGGGGCTTGCGGCCGCCGCGCTGCTGCGCGACCGGCGGCAGCGATTCGACGGACGGTGACAGCTTTCATTCCGGAACATGTGATCTCCGTTACGAAAAAGATGCCGAAACCGGAAACTTCCGCTATAATGTAAAATATATATTTCCGTCACCCCCCTAACCTATCGTGTCGGGAAGGATGGTCGCGCAAATGGCATTGCATGATCCGGTCCGCGAAGGCAAGCTGCGGCGGAGTTCCTCCACCGCGGGCGCCGCCCCGGTGCTCTGGATCATCGGAGCAATCGCGGCGTGGGCCATGCTCGCCCCCCTGCTCTTGCCGGGCAAGGCAGCCGGTTGGACGACAGCCGCGGCGGCCGCGACCGGGTTCGTCGCATCAGCGGTTCTTGCCCTGTCACGCCCGAAGCGGGAAGGCGCCGGAGAGGCGTCGGTCCGGAACGCGGGCGAAACGATTTTCCGGCACGGTCCGTTTCCGCTCGTCATCGCGGATGCGGAGGGACGGGTCCTGGATGCGAACGATGCAATGCTGCATCTGTACGGGTACGAGCGCGCCGAATTGGACGGGATGCGCCTGTCGGAGCTCGCGGCCCGCGATTCCCGGTGCAGACTGGCCGAGCTGCTGAAGGGGGCGGTCGCCGGGGAGAAGCGGCAGGCCGAGCTCCCGATGCTGCACAAGAGCGGTTATGAAATGGAGGTGCGGCTCACGCTCTCTCCCTGCCCGCTGGCGGACGGCGAGCGCGGCGCCGTCGTGCTCGTCCAGGATCTGGGGGAACAGAAGCGAAGCTCGGAACGGATCCGGTATCTCGCTTACTATGACGACATGACCGGTCTGCCGAACCGGCGGTTGTTCATGAATACCCTGGAGGAAGCGCTTTCCCGCCCGCGCCCGTCCGGAAGCAGGTCCGCGGTGCTGTATCTGGATCTGGACCGGTTCAAGCTGGTGAACGATTCGTTCGGAAGGGATTTCGGCGACATGCTGCTCCTGCAGGTGGCGGAGCGGCTCTCCCGCAATCTGGGAACCAACGATCTCGCGGCGCGCATGGAGGGAGACGAGTTCGCCGTCCTGTACGACGAGGTCGCCTCCGAAGCGGAAGCGCTGGAGCGGGCGCAGCTCCTGCTCCGGCTGCTGGAGGAGCCGTTCGAGCTGCAGGGGCATCCCTTTCATCTGAGCGCCAGCATCGGCATCGCCCTGGCCGCGGCCGGCAGCGATCCGGTCGCGGTGATCAAGCACGCCGACATCGCGCTCGGGATGGTGAAGGACAACGGGCGCAACGGCTGCATGCTCTACTCCGGGGAGGCGGACAACTCCTCGCTCGAGCGGCTGACGATGCAGCACGAGATGAAGCTCGCGCTCGCGCGCGGAGATTTCCGGCTGTATTATCAGCCGCAGTATGAGATCGTATCGGGACGGCTGATCGGCATGGAAGCGCTCCTCCGCTGGCAGCATCCCGAACGGGGCATGATTCCGCCGGGCGAATTCATTCCGATCGCGGAGGAGAGCGGCCTGATCGTGCAGCTCGGCGATTGGGTGCTGGCCGAGGCGTGCCGGCAGAACAAGGCCTGGCAGGAAGCGGGGCTTCCGGCCGTGCCGGTGTCCGTCAACCTGTCGATGCGCCAGTTCCTGCAGCGGAACCTGAAGGAACGGGTCGAGCGCGTGCTGGCCGAGACGGGCCTCGAGCCGCAATATCTCGAGCTGGAGATCACCGAGTCGATGACGATGGACGTGAAATACGCGACCGCCTGCCTGCTCGATCTGGCGGCGCTCGGCGTGCGCATCAGCATCGACGATTTCGGCACGGGGTACAGTTCGTTTCACCATCTGAAGAATTTTCCGATCCACCGCCTGAAAATCGACCGTTCGTTCGTCCGCGACATCCGTCAGGATCCGAACGACGCGGCCATCGTCGCGGCGATCATCGCGATGGCCCACAACCTCAACCTGTCGGTCATCGCGGAGGGGGTGGAGACGGAGGAACAGCTCCTGTTCCTCAAGTCCCATCGCTGCGACGGCTTCCAGGGCTATTACAGGAGTCCGCCCGTGCCGTCGGAGCAGGCGGAAACGCTGCTGCGCGAAGCCGACGGACGGGCGGAATGACCGGGCCTTGCGAATCATCGGGCCTTGCGCATTGGCCCATGCTGTCCGGTTTTTTTTAGACTTCGATGAAATCGTCGATCTCGAACAGGCCGAAGGTGTAGACCTTCTTCTCGTCCACGTGATAGACCGTGACATTGTAGGTCGATTCGTCCAGATTGATGATCCGGCACGGGACGTTCAGCTTGACGCCGCGGCCGCGGTTGACGGACAACCGGACGAGCCGGTTGTCCGCGATGTACCCGCGGATGCGATCCATCGCTTCGTCGATGCAGGAAGGGGAGCCGCTTTCCCGCGCGTCTCCCTTCGCGTTTCCGTCCGTTTCTTTCAGGGCCGTTCCCTGGGGCTTCCCGGAAACGGCGGACGGTTTGGCGGAGGCTGCCGGGTGCACGGCCGTCGAAGGCGCCGCGGGCGTGCGGGCGTGCGCGAACTCCGGCGGGATCGGAACCGGCTGCAAGGGATGCGGTCCCTGCGTGACCTGCTGAATGAGCCGTCCAGTCGCGATGCCGGAGATGATCCGGTAGTCGACGAAATCGCACCGGTTCAGCGCGGTAATGAGTTGTTCGAGCGCCAGCGCGTTGCTGTCGCCTTCAATCATCAGATCCACGTTGAATATGTACAGGTTTCTCCCCATCTGTTGATCGTTCTTTCTCATCTCGAAAAGCACCTTTCCTTTCCTGCTCATTTATTGTAGCACGAGCAGGACCCTTGGCATAGATTTCATCCCAAAAAAAATGACGTCGGTCACGGGCACGGGGCGCCTGCCCTCGCGAACATCAGACCATGGGCATAGGTTGGAAGCAGGGATTGTGACATCACCTGACGGAGGGGGATCGCGATGATCCGGCTGGTACCCGTGCCGTTCGAGGGCGGCGTCGCCCTGGGCGTGGAAGTGAAGCTGCCCAAGACGACGCTGCTTGCGATCGCGACCGATACCGGATATATCATGTGCGGCGCGCTGGACGTGGCGCTGCTGAACGAACGGCTGGCCGACCGCGGCATCGTGGCGGGCCGGGCCGTCGGGGTGCGGACATTGGAGGAGCTGATGGAGGCGCCGCTGGAGTCGGTGACCCACGCGGCCGAGGCGCTCGGCATCCGGCCGGGAATGCGCGGTGCCGACGCGCTGAAGCGAATGGCCGGGTCGGCGGATTCGCCCGGACGGACGGGGGATCACGCATCCGGAAAATGAAAAACGGCCGTTCGGGCGGAGTTCGCCCGAAACGGCCGTTGCCGTTTTCATTGCGTCTCGAACAGCCTGCGCAGGTTCACGTCGTAGGGTGCGCGCACGATGCCCTTCTCGGTGATGATCGCATCGACGTATTCGGCGGGTGTCACGTCGAAGGCGGGGTTGTAGACCTTGACGCCGTGCGGGGCCGTCCTGCGGCCGAAGCCTTCGGTGATTTCCTCCGCCGGCCGCTCCTCGATCGGAATCTCCGCACCGGTCGGCGTTTTCAGGTCGATCGTCGACAGCGGGCAGGCGACGTAGAACGGGATGCCGTGCGCCTTCGCGAGCACGGCGACGCCGTAGGTGCCGATCTTGTTCGCGACGTCGCCGTTCGCCGCGACGCGGTCGGCGCCGACGATGACGGCCTGGACCCGGCCGGCGCGCATGACCGCCGCGGCCATGTTGTCGCAGATGAGCGTCACGTCGATGCCGGCCTGATGAAGCTCGAACGCCGTCAGCCGCGCTCCCTGCAGCACGGGGCGCGTCTCGTCCGCGAACACCTTCAGCCGGATGCCCCGCTCGGCGGCGAGGTAGAACGGTGCGAGCGCCGTGCCGTATTTTGCGGTCGCGAGGGCGCCGGCGTTGCAATGGGTCAGGACGCCCATGCCGTCCTTGAGCAGCGTGAGCGCGTGCTCGCCGATCCGGCGGTTCGTCTCGATGTCCTCCTCGTGGATCGCCTTCGCTTCCCGGACGAGCGCCTCCTGGCATTCGGCGGCGGAAGCGCCGCTTGCCGCAAGCCGTTCGGCCCGCTTCGTCATCCGGTCGAGCGCCCAGAACAGGTTGACGGCGGTCGGACGGGAGGTGGCGAGGTACCCGGCATGGCGCCTGACGGCTTCCAGCCAGGCGGCCGCGCTTTCGTGAACCGCCTTCGCGGCGCCGAGCGCAACGCCGTAGGCGGCGGCGATGCCGATCGCCGGCGCGCCGCGCACGGCGAGGGTGCGGATCGCCTCCCATACTTCTTCCGGCGTGGTGAGCCTGAGGTATTCGATATGTTCGGGAAGCCGCCGCTGGTCCAGCAGTTCGAGATGCGTGCCGGCCCAGTTCAGCGGCGACAGCGGTTGATGCGTCGTCTTCATGGCGCATTATCCTTCCAGCGCGGCTGCCGCTTCGCGGGCCGTCTCGATCACGAAGTCGATGGATTCCGCCCCGCGGCCGCCCTTGATCAGCGCCTTGCCGATGCGAAGCGCGACGCGCTGGGCCTTCTCCCGGACGGCGGGGTCGGGGATGCGGTCGATGTCGGCGACGTGCGCGAGCCCGACGATCCGGCGGACCATTTTGCACCCGGCGTACCCGATCGAATCCTGCAGCAGGCGGCGCATGTAGTCGTCCCGATAGCCGGGCGTCTCGCGGGCGACGCGGTCGACGTTCTTCTCCTCCCAGTGCGCGCGGAATTTCCGGTCGAATTGCGTCCAGATGCTCTTGACCGTCTCCAGCAAATATTCGCGATAGCTTGTCCGCGACGCCCCGTCGGCGCTCCAGTGGAGCTGGCCGGCGTAGTTCAGCAGCAGGTTGGCGATGACGGCGCCCACGTCGAATCCCATCGGTCCGTAGTATGCGAACTCGGGGTCGATCACTTTCGTCGAGTCTTCGCGGACGAAGATGCTGCCCGTGTGCAGGTCGCCGTGCAGCAGCGCCTGGCCCTGCGTCAGGAATTTCTCGCGCAGCAGCGCGACTTCGAAGTGCAGCTCCGCGTCCGTCCGCAGCGCTTCGGCTTCGTCCTCGATCGCCGGATCGTAGTGGTTGTTCGGCGACACGGTGTACGGATCGTCGAAGATGAGATCCTCGGTGATCTTGCACAGCTCCGGATTGATGAATCGGCCGGCCTTGAGCTTCTTCTCCTGCTGGTTCATGCCGAGGTCCGACGTGAAGAACAGCGTGTTCGCGAGGAACGTCGAGATGTGGTCGGCGAACAGCGGATAGCGGCGGCATTGCATCAGTCCGGCGCGCATGATGATGTGGTCGCTCAGATCCTCCATGACGGTGAGGGCGAGATCCGGTTCATACCGGTATACCTTCGGCACGAGGCCCGGTGCGAGCCGGCCTTCCTCGATCAGCGCCTCGCTCTCGATGCGCGAGCGGTCGAGCGTGAGCGGCCAGGATTCGCCGACGACCTTCGCGTAAGGGAGCGCCTGTTTCAGGATGAGGCCGCGGCCCGACGTTTCGTCGCGGACGTGGAAGACGAGGTTCAGGTTGCCGTCGCCGATCTCGCGGCAGGTCAGTCTCGCGTTCGGCGGGAAAACCCCCTCGACTTCGCGCGCGATTCCGATCGCCTCCCGTTCGGAAAGCGGATGGTATGCAGCCAAAGGCGGCACCTCCGTAACGCCGTTTTGGAATCGATGGCTATAAGTATAAAATATTTTTATTCTGATTGGAATACCCAGATTTAAATGGCGGACGGGAATGGCGGGGAGTCCGGAAAAATTTCTACAATAAAATATAGATGGTTTTTACTTTCTTGATGGTCGCGCCTATAAAAAAGTAAGAAATCCGCTTGACGGCGGCACGGGACTGGTCCGACGCGGGCAGCCGGACGGGCCGCCGGTTCCTGATTCCTCCCCGCGTTAGCATCGGGTGCCGGGTTCTGGTATAATGAAGACTCAGCATGGAATCGGGGGGATGCCGGGGCCATGTCGAATACGATCACGAGGGCGGAAGACGCGATGCGGGACGCGGACGGTCGGATGACGGACGATGCCGGCGGCGTCCGGGACGGCATCGCGCTGAAGGAATGGGCGTCGGCGATCGAAGCGCTGGCGGCCGGACGCCAGATCATCCTCATGCGCAAGGGCGGGATCGCCGAGGAGACGCGGGAGTTCCGGCTCGAGGCGCCCCGGTTCTGGCTGCTGCCGACCTACGAGCACCAGCGGGAACATCTGCTCAAGGCGGAGGAACGGCCGCTGATCGCCCGCACGCAGGCCGAACGCGCGGCGGCGGGGGGCGCGCTCCTCATCAAGGCCTGGGCGGAGGCGATGCGCGACCTCGAAGTGACGGACGCGGAGACGCTGGCGCGGCTGGACCGTTTTCACATCTGGACGGGCGCGTTCGCGGAGGAGCGGCTCCGCTGGAAGCGGACGAAGCCGCTGCATGTGCTCGTGCTGCGCGTCCACGTGCTGGAGGAGCCGGTCCGGATCCCGCACCGCGAATCGTACGCCGGATGCAAATCCTGGGTGAGGCTTGAGGACGTTCCCGGGGATGTCCGTTTCCGTCCCGCGCTTTCCGACGGGGAATTCCGTCGTCTTGAGGCGGAAATCCTGAACGCGCTGGGGCTTGCGGCGGAGTGACATCCCCGCCGACCGCCGGTTTGTCCGGATGTCAGCGGACCCGGGCCGGCGTTTGTTGCTTTGAGCGGGGAAATATATTAGAATAATTTTAAATTACACGGTGATTTTCACTGATAATCACCATCAATCCCTACAGTACAATGCGGAAGGAGACACCATATATGGCGACGCGTTTCACGGTCAAGGGTCTGCGGGTGTCGGTTGAAGGCAAGGAAATTCTGAAGGGCATCGATCTCGACATCCGCGGCGGCGAAATCCACGCCATCATGGGGCCGAACGGCACGGGCAAGAGCACGCTCGCGTCGGCGCTCATGGGGCATCCGAAATATGAGGTGACGGCGGGCGAGGCGCTGCTCGACGGCGAGAACCTGCTCGAGATGGAAGTCGACGAGCGGGCGCGGGCGGGCCTGTTCCTCGCGATGCAGTATCCGAGCGAAATTTCGGGCGTGACGAACGCGGACTTCCTGCGCAGCGCGATCAACGCGCGCCGCGGCGAAGGGAATGAGATTTCGCTCATCAAGTTCATCCGTCAGCTCGAGAGCAAGATGAAGGAGCTCGAGATGGACCCCGAGCTCGCCCACCGCTATCTGAACGAAGGGTTCTCGGGGGGCGAGAAGAAGCGGAACGAAATCCTGCAGATGATGATGCTCGAGCCGAAGATCGTCATCCTCGACGAGGTCGACTCGGGTCTCGACATCGACGCGCTGAAGATCGTCGCAAAAGGCGTCAACAGCATGCGTTCGGAAGACCGCGGCTTCCTCATCATCACGCACTATCAGCGGCTGCTCAACTACATCCGGCCGGATTACGTCCACGTCATGATGCAGGGCCGCATCGTGAAATCGGGCGGACCGGAGCTTGCGGAGCGCCTCGAAGCCGAAGGGTACGACTGGGTCAAGGAAGAGCTGGGCATCATCGACGAGACCGTCGGTCAAGCCTGAGGGAGAGGGGCGCTGACACGACATGAGTACGCAACTGAATGCTCCGGTGAACCTCGAGAACATCGCGGCGCTGTCGCAGGGCAGGGGCGAGCCCGGCTGGCTGACCGACCTGCGCCGGGAGGCGGCCGCGCTGGCCGGCACGCTGGAATGGCCGAAGCCCGAGAAGATGCGCATCGATCGCTGGAACCTGACGGCGCTCGGCGAGCACAGGGCGCCCCAACTCGCGGGGGATCTCAAGCAGCTGCCGGAGGAGATCCGCGCGTCGCTGCCGCAGGACGCGGCGAACCTGGTCGTGCAGCGGAATTCCGGCGTCTGCTACCGCAATCTCGCGGAGGAATGGAAGGCGAAGGGCGTCATTTTCACCGATCTGGAGACGGCCGCGCGCGAACACGGCGAGCTGGTCCGGAAGCACCTGTTCCGCACGGTCGAGGCGGGCGAAGACCGGCTGACCGCGCTGCATGCGGCGCTCTGGAACGGCGGCGTCTTCGTCTATGTGCCGAAGAACGTCGAGCTCGACGTGCCGCTGCAGGCGGTCTTCTACCTCGATGATCCGGAGGCGGCGTTTGCGCCGCACATCCTGATCGTGGCCGATGCGAACAGCCGCGTGTCCTATGTCGACCGCGTGCTGGCGAGCGGCGCGGGCCGGACGGCGGAGGCCGTGCACCATTCGGTCGTCGAGATCGTCGCCGGACCGGGCGCACACGTGCGGTTCGCGTCGATCCATCATCTGCCGGAGGGCGTCGTCGACCTCTCGATCCGCCGCGCGACGCTCGGAAACGATGCGCGGATCGAATGGATCATCGGCGATCTGAACCACGGCAACACGCTGTCGGTCACGAAGTCGGATCTCAAGGGCAACGGTTCCTCCTCCGATTCGAAGCTGATCACGGTCGGCACCGGATCGCAGAACATGAGCATCACGACGCACGCCGTCCACTACGGGATCGGGTCGGAGAGCGAGATGGAGTCGCGCGCCGTCATGCGCGATTCGGCGACGGCGATCATCAACGGCGTGACGAAGATCGAGAAGGGCGCCTCGAAGGCGAACGGCCACCAGACGGAGCGGGTGCTCATGCTGAGCCCGAAGGCGCGCGGCGACGCGAACCCGATCCTGCTGATCGACGAGGACGACGTCAAGGCCGATCACGCCGCGAGCGTCGGCCGCGTGAACGAGGAGCAGATCTATTACCTGATGTCGCGCGGCATTGACCGCGAGCTCGCGGAACGCCTCATCATCCGCGGCTTCCTGACGCCCACCGTCGGCGAAGTGCCGATCGAGGCGGTGCGCGGGGAGCTCGAGCGGATGATCGAAGGGAAGCTGGACGCATGAATCCGCTTGAACTCCGGAAGCAATTTCCGATTCTCGACCAGGAAGTGAACGGGCATCCGCTCGTCTACCTGGACAACGCGGCGTCCTCGCAGAAGCCGCGCCGCGTCATCGACGCGATCGTGCGCTACTACGAGCATGACCACGCGAACGTCCACCGCGGCGTCCACACGCTCGCGTCCCGGGCCACCGACGCCTACGAGGGGGCCCGGGAGAAGGTCGCCCGGTTCCTGAACGCGGCGAGCGAGCGGGAGATCGTGTTTACGCGCGGCACGACGTCGGCGCTGAACATCGTCGCCCGCTCGTACGCGCGCGCCGTGCTGCGCGAAGGGGACGAGATCGTGCTGACGCCGATGGAGCACCACGCGAACCTGATTCCGTGGCAGCAGGCGGCGAAGGCGACGGGCGCGGTGCTGCGCTACATTCCGATGCAGCCGGACGGCCGGATCCTGCTCGAGGACGTCGAGGCGACGCTGACGGACCGGACGAAGATCGTCTCCGTCACCCACGTCTCGAACGTGCTCGGCGTCGTCAATCCGGTGAAGGAGATCGCGGCGCTCGCGCACAGGCGCGGAGCGGTCATGGTCGTCGACGGCGCGCAGTCGGCGCCGCACATGAAGGTGGACGTGCGGGACATCGATTGCGATTTTTACGCGTTCTCGGGCCACAAGATGTGCGGTCCGACCGGAATCGGGGTACTCTATGGAAAGCTGGATCTGCTCGATCGGATGGAGCCGGTCGAATACGGCGGCGAGATGATCGAGCACGTCGACTACTACGACGCGACGTGGAAGGAATCCCCCTGGCGGTTCGAGGGCGGCACGCCGATCATCGCGGGAGCCGTCGGCCTCGCGGCGGCGATCGATTTCCTGACCGAGGTCGGCATGGACGAGATCGACCGCCACAGCGCGGCGCTCGCCCGGTACGCCTACGACCGGCTGTCCGCGATCGAAGGAGTCACGCTGTACGGGCCGCGCGAGCGCACCGGCCTCGTGACGTTCAATCTGGACGGCATCCATCCCCATGACGTCGCGACGGTCCTCGACACGGAGGGCATCGCGATCCGGGCCGGACACCATTGCTGCCAGCCACTCATGCGGAAGCTCGGGGTGACGGCGACGGCCCGCGCCAGCTTCTACCTCTACAACACCGAGGAGGACGTGGAACGGCTGGCCGCGGCGCTAATCAAGGCAAAGGAGTTCTTCGGACATGCAATTGGATGAGCTGTATCGCAGGGTCATCATGGATCACTACAAAAACCCCCGCAACCGCGGAACGATGGACGAAGACTCCGTGACGGTGAACCTGAACAATCCGTCTTGCGGCGACCGGATCCAGCTGCAGCTCAAGGTGGAAGACGGCGTCGTCAAGCTTGCGAAATATACGGGCGAAGGCTGTTCGATCAGCATGTCCTCGGCTTCGATGATGACGGACGCGATCCGCGGCAAGACGCTGGACGAGGCGCTCGGCATGGCCGACAAGTTCAGCGCGATGATGCAGGGTCAGCCCGTCGAATTCGAGGAGTACGAGGATCTCGAAGCGCTCGCCGGCGTCAGCAAGTTTCCGGCCCGGATCAAGTGCGCGACGCTCGCCTGGAACGCGCTGCGCAAGGGCATCGAAGCCGGGCGCCGGAGCTGATGGTTGGTTTCGCGGCAGGAAGACATGGGTACGGCGGGTTGATGTGATTTGAAGGAAATGGAAAAGGAGGCTGAGGGCGATGGCGAAGAAGGCGCCGGAGCTGGAAGAATACAAGTACGGCTTCCGCGACGAGCACAAGGCGGTCTTCCAGACGGGCAAAGGGCTCAACGCCGACGTCGTGCGCACGATCTCGAAGATGAAGGGCGAGCCCGATTGGATGCTCGAGTTCCGCCTGAAGGCGCTGGAGCAGTTCGAGAAGATGCCGATTCCGCGCTGGGGCGGCAATCTGGACGAACTTGACTTCAACGACATCCAATACTACGTGAAGCCGTCCGAAAAAAGAGGCCGGAGCTGGGAAGAGGTGCCGGCCGAAATCAAGCAGACGTTCGACAAGCTGGGCATTCCCGAGGCGGAGCAGAAATTCCTCGCGGGCGTGTCGGCCCAGTACGAGTCGGAAGTCGTCTATCACAACATGAAGGAAGACCTTGCGAAGCAGGGCGTCATTTTCATGGACACGGATACCGCGCTGAAGGAGCATCCCGAGTTCTTCAAGGAGTACTTCGGCACGGTCGTTCCGCCGACGGACAACAAGTTCGCCGCGCTGAACAGCGCCGTCTGGTCCGGGGGCAGCTTCATCTACGTGCCGCCGGGCGTGAAGGTTGAGATTCCGCTGCAGGCGTATTTCCGGATCAACTCGGAGAACATGGGGCAGTTCGAGCGCACGCTCATCATCGCCGACGAGGGCAGCTTCGTCCACTACGTCGAAGGCTGCACGGCGCCGATCTACAGCACGAACTCGCTGCACAGCGCCGTCGTCGAGATCATCGTGAAGAAGGACGCGCGCGTCCGTTACACGACGATCCAGAACTGGGCGCCGAACATCTACAACCTCGTCACGAAGCGCGCGGTCGCGTACGAGAACGCGACGATGGAATGGGTCGACGGCAACATCGGCTCGAAGCTGACGATGAAGTATCCGGCCGTCATCTTGAAGGGCCGCGGCGCGAAGGGCAGCGTCCTGTCGATCGCGGTCGCCGGCAAGGGGCAGCACCAGGACGCCGGGGCGAAGATGATCCACCTCGCGCCGGACACGACGTCGACGATCATCTCGAAGTCGATCTCGAAGCAGGGCGGCAAGGTGACGTACCGCGGCCTCGCGTCGTTCAGCCGCAACGCCGACGGCGCGAAGTCGAACATCAAGTGCGATACGCTTATCCTCGACAACCAGTCGACGTCCGACACGATCCCGTACAACGAGATCATGAACGACAACATCACGCTCGAGCACGAGGCGACGGTATCGAAGGTGTCGGAGGACCAGCTCTTCTATCTCATGAGCCGCGGCCTCTCCGAAGCCGAAGCGACGCAGATGATCGTCATGGGCTTCATCGAGCCGTTCACGAAGGAGCTGCCGATGGAGTACGCGGTCGAGATGAACCGGCTGATCAAGTTCGAGATGGAAGGTTCGATCGGGTAAGCCCTGGCGGGATGGGGGCTGGGAGAGTATCCCGACTGATTTTGCCCCGAATCTGCCCGCGGATAAAAAAGACGTACCGCTTGTACGGAGCGGTGCGTCTTTTTCTTTAATTTCTTTATTTTTTGAAAAATCAAACCGGCAAGAATAAAGAATATGATATAATGGCCCTACATCCGCACATGCAGATCGGAGGCCGTGACATGATCATCGCTTTGGGGTGCGATCACGCCGGAGTTGCCATGAAACAGACCGTCATCGATCACTTGGAGTCCCTGGGCTGCCGGGTGATCGACCACGGGTGCCACAGCCCGGAACCCGTCGATTTCCCCGACATCGCCCGCCTGGTGTGCGATTCGGTGCGCAAGGGTGAGGCCGACCGGGGGCTCATGGTGTGCGGAACGGGTGTCGGCGCCTGCATCGCGGCCAACAAGATTCCCGGCATCCGCGCGGCCGTGTGCCATGACGTGCACTCGGCGCATCAGAGCGTGGAGCACGACGACGTCAACGTCATGTGCCTCGGCGCCCAGATCGTCGGGCCGTGGCTGGCCAGGGACCTGATCACGGCGTTCCTGAACGCGCGCTTCAGCACGGAGGAGCAGTTCCGGCGCAGGGTCGCGAAGCTCGCGGATCTGGAGCGGGAAGCCGCGGCGATGTTGCGGGAACCATAAAGGTTGTGCGGCGCGGCGCGGGAGAGAAAAATCCGGGTGAATCATGCGGGATGGTTTGGATGCCTCCGGCATCACGTTCACGTATGCAACAGACCCACTCTTTGGTATATGGCTCCTCTGAAGGGACCTGTCGGTATTTCAGAGGGGACCATGTTCCAGGAGCGGGTCATTTTCGTTTCGTCCCTCCCGGGTCAAAGCCGGGGCTTGCATAAGGAGTCCGGTTATGTATCAACACCCGAACATCTCCGCCACGCCCAGCGGATCGAAGCAGATCACGTACCGGCCCACTGTCGTGTGGCGGCCGTACTTCTCCCAATACCGCTCGATGGCCGCCTGCAGGAACGGCTCCGTCACCCCGAGAAACTCCGCGAAATCGTGCCGGCTGGCCACGCGGGCGCGGTGCGCCTCGATGATCTTCTCCAGCGGGACCAGCTTCTCGTAGGCCCAGCCCCGGGCGGCCTTCTCCTGCTTGCGGCTTACGATGTCGCGCTGGTCGAGGATGTCCCCGGCGCTCGTATGGTAATGGCCGAGCTCCTCGGCGAGGATGCAGGCCTTCTCTTTCATCGTCGGAATGCGGCTGTTGATCCAGACGACGCCGTCCGCGTACAGCCCCTTGATCCTCTTTTGCAGCGGCTTCTCGTAGATGTCGATACCATGCTGTTCCGCCTCCCGGATGAGTTGGTCGTAAAGCATGGTTTCACTCCTGCTTCTCCTGATTCTCCCGTTGTTTCAATTGCCGCCTCATGCGGACGAATTCCTTGAACCGTTCGATTTCCTCCAGCTCCTCTTCCGTCCAGTCTTCCCCGTCATGATGCGCGGCGATGGTCGAAATGTCGCGGTTCTCCTCAAGCCCCCGGGCCATCGCCTCCAGCTGCTCGACCGTAATGCCGAGCGCGCGGCACACCTTCATGACGTTGTCGATCGACGCCCTGCCGACCCCGCGGGTCAGCATCGACTGGAGCGTCGTCGGCGGAAGCCCGATCGATTCGGCGAACGCCCGACGGCTCCCCCTGCGGTCGATCAGCTCCGCGAGCACTTTGGCCTTTGCATCCAATCCGTACACCCCGCAAACGCAAATTCGCATGACGTCGTCGAAACAAGCGAACGTCCATTCGGTAGTACTGCCATTATATACGAAAATGCGTTCAATTTTCAACTGCACGTCTTGACAATGAACGCATTAGCGTTTAAGATTTGCATCAAGACAAACGCAATTGCGTTCACCCAAACAAAAGGAGGCGGTCGCGGATGAGCATTGCGGCACTGATCGCGGAATACACGGCCGGCATCCGGGAGCTGAACCGCTGCAAGAAGCGGCTGGACCGGAACGATCCGAAGCAGTTGGCGGAAATCCGCACCGTGTCCGGCATGCTGGCCGACATGCGGTACGCACTCGAGTGGATGCGCCGGGGGCGGCGGCCGGGGAGCCGGCGGGGCGCCGAGCGGCACGACATTTACCGCCGCCGGGAGCTGCACGCGTCGACGGAGCCGCCCACGGAGGAGGAGCGGCGCAAGCTGCTCGACTGCATGGCCGTCATGACCGAGCGCGAGCTGACGTGCTGGCTGCTGCACATGGCCCAGGGATGCACGTACGCCGAGATCGCCGAACGGCTCGGGCTGTCGAGACGGACGGTGAAACAGTACGTCGAGCGGGCGCGGAAGAAGGTCCGGGATGCGCTCGGGCAGACGGATGACGTGCAGGCGACGTGCGGATGACGTGCCGGTTTCAGTGCCCGGAGCGTGCCCATTGACGGAAAAGCACACCGCGAAACCGGAACGTTCACGCATGCGGCCGGGCTTAGACTCCGGAGTGGACAAGCATGCGCACGGGCGGGCCCGTCGAGGCGCGGCGATAGGCCCGGACCATGGGAAGGAGGTGAACCCGTAAGAGCCATGAGCGAGCCGCAAGCCATCGGAATCAATGATGTCCGCCGGGCGGTGCACGAAGCGCTGGCCGAATGCTTCCCGGACATTCCCGTGGCCGATGAGGTGCAGGCGGGGCCGGCTCCGCCGTACTTCGTCGTGCGGCTGCTGGAATCCGGACACGTGCAGGAACTGGACCGCAGGTTCCTGCGGCAGTATCCGTTCGTCATCGAATACGTGGACCCGGATGCGACGGACGACGACCGGTACGATGCGGCGGACAGGCTGTCCGACGGGTCTGCTATCTTCGCAGTTTGGGGAGACGATCCGACGGTTTCTGATCCGGTAAACGGGACGCCTGAATAACAAACGAATAAAAAGGGCTCCGCCGATGAGGCGTGGCCTAATTTATTGAATTTGGAGGATGGTGCTATGGATGGATTAACGTTCACGGCGGCCATTTCGGCCGCCGCTGCTATTTCCGGGATTGTGATCGGGTGGTTGGGGCACGCTCGGACAGCTCGAAAAGACGCAGCGAACGATGCCGCGGCAGACGCAGACCTTCGCACTTCGGTCAACTACATTCGGCAGGCCGTGAACGAGCTGCGGGTCGAGCTCCGACTGCTGCGGCAGGATTATGCCGACCTTGTAGAGAGAGTCGCCCGGGTCGAGGAAAGCACAAAGTCCGCGCACAGACGCATCGATCGTCTCGAGGGGAGGGAATGACGATGTCGGAAAAGGCGAAGAAGTGGCTCATGGCCGCCACGATCCGCGCGATCCGCACGGCGGCGCAAGCCGCGATCGGTGCGATCGGCGCGGCCACGATGTTTTCGCAGGTGGACTGGCGGGACTGGCGGGAAGTACCCTGCTGGCGGCGGTGATGAGCCTGCTGATGAGCCTGGCCGGTCATCCCGCGTATTCGGAGAAGCTCATGGCGATAATCCGCCAGTATGAACTCAAGAAGTATGATCAGGAGGTGGACAAGGTGCTGGAGACGATCGCGCAATTGCAGAAGGACGTGAGCAAGCTCCAACAGCAAGTGTTCGCAATCGGGAAGGATTTGGAAGGCATCTCCAGCCAGGTCGGCTTTCTGCTCGGCACCCATGCGATGGACCAAATTCCGCCCTGGGCTCGGGATGCCGTGGACGCGGCTGTGGCGGCCGGGTGGATACGCCCAAGGGCGGCAGTTATGACTTTTACCGGTTTCTGACCGTGCTGCATCGCCGTGGACTCATTTGACCCAAAAAACGGCCGCTTCATTGGAGCGAATGCCACGGCGGATTTGGTCCATTCCTCGGCCTCCGAAGCGGAACAGGCCGGAGCTGTGATCGGCGGCGCCATTGGAACCACACTCTTGACCGGTGCGGCCGGCGTGATCGGATTTTTCCTCGGCATCATTTTCGCGATACCGGCCTATTTCGGGCTGAGAACTCCGAAGGAACATTGAACGCAAAGCGGCCCAATGCCGGCCGCTTTCGATTTTTTCCGCCGAAAAAAGATCGGGCACCGGATCTTGATAACCGAACAAACGTTCGGGTATAATAATAAAACAAACACACGTTCGGTCGGTGATCCGCATGCAGAAATATATCGGCCGGCGCATCGAGATCATCTATCTGTCCTCCGACGGCAGGTTCACGAAGCGCACCATCCGCGTGATCGACGTGCGCGGCGGCATCGTGCGGGCCTACTGCATCACCTCCGGTGCGCCGCGCACATTTCGGATCGCGAACATTCTGGCCGTGCGGCCCGTCGCGAGAACGGCATGACCAGACAATGAAGGCGCCCGCCCGCATCCGACGACAGGGAGTTTAGACAGGGAGTATAATCCCGCCCCATCGGTACCATCCTGATCCATGTATGCCAACGACAGAAAGGGCGGGATACGGATGGTTGGAAGCGGGCGGAGACGCCGGTCGGCGGCCGCTTGTGCGCTCGCGTTCGCGGCGGCCTTCGTTATGCTTGCGGGGTGCGGAGCGCAGCGGTCGGAAGAGGATCGCGCGCGATCGGTCGGGGACAACCCGACGCGGCGAAGTGCGGAGCCGATGCCGGAATCGGAAGACGACGGTGTCGGAACGCGGAGCAGCCCGATCCGGGCGGTTGTCCCGTTCGAGAACATCGGCGGACAGCGGTACGCCGACGCGGAGAAGCTGGCCGGTCTGATCGGATTCCATACGGAATACACGGAAGCCGGCAGCACGCTGCTTGTCGGAGACCACGACCCGGAGCTGAAGATTTCGGCCGGTTCCCGCGAAGCGGTGAAGGCGGATCGGACCGTGACGATGGCCCTGTCGGCGGTTCTCGCGGACGGCCGCATGCTCGTGCCTTCGAATGAACTAAAGAAGCTGTTCGGGGATGAAGCGCTGATCGCGGTCGATTCGAAGCAGGCGGTGGTGATGCCGCAGCCGCCGGACGGCCGTCCGGAATCGGTCGGGGATTTCGCCGACGATTCGGCCGGTACCGCGTCCGGACGGAATGCGGGCGGCACATGGCGGATGCTTGCCGACGGGGACGACGGGAGCACGTCTTCGGCCAACGCCGAATTGATCAAGGAAGCGAAGCGGTATCTCGGCGTGCAATACCAGTTCGGGGCGGCGCATTATTCGGTTTCGAAGCGATTCGATTGCTCCTCGTTCGTCCAGTATCTTTTCGCCGGGCAGGGGATCGAGCTTCCGCGGACGGCCCGGGCCCAGGCGCTCCTGGGAAAGGAAGTTCCGCGGGACAAGCTGCGCCCGGGAGATCTGCTCTTCTTCCACGTCCCCGGAAGGTTCAAGGATCATGAGACGATCGGCCACGTGGGCATCTACATGGGTGGCGGAAAGATGATCCATTCCAGCCCGCTGCCGTTGGATGGCGTGCAGATCACGGACATCGACAGACCGTACTGGAAAGAGACGTTCCGCGTCGCGAAACGCATACTGCAGACATGACGAAAGACATGACGAAAGCCCTGCGGCGAATGCACGCGCAGGGCTTTCCTTATACGTCTGCCCCGGTTACATGACGATGTCGACGACTTCCAGGTCCCGGTGCTGCGAGACATCGATGAACGTGTCGCCGCAGCGGAGGAGCGGCCGGAAGAAATCGGTCGGATTCGTCATGACGATGATACCGGACTCGCCGTTCGACAGGACGGCCGTCTTCCCGATGAAGAACGGCAGCAGCCGGCGGATGAATGTCTGGACGACCAACGGGTCCAGTTCGTTGAAGCTGAGCCGGAACAGCACCTTGAGTACGTTCAGCAGGTCGCGGCGCTCCCTGTATGTCCGCGTCGAGATCATTGCGCTGCAGACGTCGGCGACGGCGACGATGCGCGCAAAGAAGTGAATATCGTCGCCTTTGATGCCGTAAGGATGGCCCGAACCGTCCAGCCGCTCCAGATGTTGCAGCACCGCCTTCGCCATGAGTTCATTCCCGAACGAGCGCTTGATGATCTCGTATCCGTATATCGGGTATTTGCGGACGAGGCGGAATTCCTCCTCCGTCAGGGGTTCGGGCTTGTTGAGCAGCGCCGGATCGATCCGGCATTTGCCGATATCGCACAGGAATCCGGCCTTGCTGATTGTAAGCGCTTCCTCTTCGTTCAAATTGAGCCACTTCGCGATATAGTACGACAGAATGCCCACGCGGACCGAGTGGGTGAACGTGTATTCCGCTTCCGTGTTGAGCAGCAGCAGGACCGAGACGACGTCCCGTTCTTCGGGGAGTTTGTCGGTGAGCGGACGGAACACTTCATCGAATTGCTCCTGGCGGACGATGCCTTCCTCCAACGCTTCCCGGAACAGCGATTCGCTTCCCGACACCGCCTGCTCGAACATCGGCTTCAGCCGCAGCGCGGACGGCACATGGTCACGCCGGGGTTCGATGTCGACATACTCGATGTGGTGTTGAAACAGTTTGGCGATGTCCGAATCGGACAGTTGCGTGCCGGCGGGCAGTACGAACAGTCCGTAAGCATTGAATACGTCGCGACTGACGATATCACCGCTCCTCAGATCAGCTACGTGGACCTGCATGGCGATCACCTTTCGCAAATCCCGGAAGTTGAAATTTTCGGATATATTTTCATCTTCATCGTATCAGCATTTCCGACGGAAGACAATAACCGATTCAAGGCGACAAGATTCGTTCATAAATCCTTCTCGCCCGTTCCGGATCGCCGGTACCCGTCACCAGCGCCCGTCCGTCCGGAAACAGGGCGAGCGAAATGCCGTCTTCCGGCGCGAGCCGGAGCAGCCAGGGGTTGCGTTCGACGCGCCCGGCGGCCTTCAGCCGCTCCGCCAATTCGTCCAAATCGAGGCTGACCGTTCCGGCGGGCGTAATCTGCACCGTCTCGCGGCCGCACAGGACGGTCTCCGACGCATCGCCCATCGCCGCGTCCAGATATTCGAACCGGCGGAGGCCGCAGCAAGGGCAGTCGTCCCGCCGCGCACCCGCCGTTTTCATTTTCGTAAATGACAGGTTCCACAGATCGGCATGGATCAGGGCACCGTGCAAATGTTCCCCGCGGCCGGCGAGCAGCTTGATCGCTTCCATCGCCTGCAGCGAGCCGATCACGTCGACGATGGGCGGCAGGACGCCGGCGGTTTCGCACGTGTCGGCTGCGCCCGGTGGAGGCGGCGACGGGAACAGGCAGCGGTAACACGGCGTCTTGCCGGGCACGACCGTCATCGTCATGCCGGACGAGCCCACCGCGCCGCCGTATATCCACGGGATGCCGTACCGGACCGCCGCGTCGTTGATCAGATAGCGCACGCTGAAATGGTCCGTGCCGTCGATGATCAGGTCGGCGTCGGCCAGCAGCTGCTCCGCGTTCCGGGGGTTCAGATGGATCGCCGCGGCTTCGATCACGACCCGGCTGTTGACTGCGCACAGCCGTTCGGCGGCCGCTTCGGCCTTCGGCAGGCCGGCCTCCGCGTCCGCTTCCGTATAGAGCGATTGCCGGTGCAGGTTGCTCCAGGTCACGATGTCGCGGTCGATCAGGCGGATCCGGCCGATGCCCGCGCGGACCAGGTGATGGGCGGCGACGCAGCCGAGCGCGCCCATGCCGACGACGACCGCAAATCCGCGGGAGAGCCGCTTCTGTCCCTCCGGGCCGAACGGGGAAAAGCGCATCTGTCGGTCGTATCGTTCTTCCGATGAAGCCGGCATGCCCATCGCTCCTCAACAGTCCGCGGGAGCCGTCGGGTTCCAGCCTTCCCGCCGCTCCCCGATCCATTCCGATCCGTCTTCCCGGATCTCCTTCTTCCAGATCGGCACGATCTGTTTCAGCCGCTCGATCGCGTACCGGCTGGCTTCATAGCAGGCCGCGCGGTGAGGCGCCGACACGGCGATGACGACGCTCGCTTCGCCGACCGGCACCGTTCCGAGGCGATGGGCGATGGCCGCCTTCGCGCCCGGCCATTTCGCTTCGATCTCCTCGCCGATCTGCCGCAGCGTCTTCAGGGCCATCGGCGCGTAGGCTTCATACTCGAGATGCAGCGTGCGCCGCCCGTCCGTCCATTCGCGCGTCGTGCCGATGAAGACGAGCGAGGCGCCGTGCTCCGGCGCGATCACTTTCCCGAACATCGTATCCGCGTCGAGCGGATCGCGCGTCAACAGGTAGCGTCCGTCCTCCGCCGCCGAATCATCGGCCGGAGCGCTCTCCGGCGCGCCGCCGGAGACCGGCGGCAGCAGCGCGAGATCGTCGCCGGGTTCGACCGGCTCGTGGTCGGCCGCATAAGCCTCGTTGCGCGCCACGAACGACGCCAGGATCAGGCCGCCGTGCGCAGGGTGCCGCTCGGCGAGCAACGCCTTCAGCCGGCCGGCCGTCATGCCGTCCCGCGAAGCCGTCACGCGGATCTCGCTTCCGCCCAACCGTTCCGCGAGCCCCGCGAACAGGCGGATCGTCCATTGCACTTCCATGCCGTCATCCCCGTCCAATTGGTGCGTGTTGGATATGGAATTAGCATATCATATTCATAGGAGAAGTGATAAACTAGAAAGCACAAACCTTTCGCGGGGAAGGATTCATGCCCGATGCGCGCTGACGGCCTTGAAGCACCCGGCCGGGTGGTGCTGCTGCACAGCAACGATCTGCACAGCCGGCTGGAACAGTATGCGAAGATTTCGTCCATCATCGCGGAGGAGCGGGCCCGGTTCGGTGCGGACCGGGTGCTCGTGCTCGACGTGGGCGACCATATGGACCGGATGCGGAAGGAGACGGAGGGAACGGGCGGCCGGGTCAACATGGCGCTGCTGAACGAGGCGGCCGTCGACGCGGTGACGCTGGGGAACAACGAAGGCCTGTCCTGGACGATGGAGACGCTCGATGAACTGTACGGCGTGCACGCGCGATTTCCGGTCGTGTGTGCGAACATGGTCCGCGAGTCGGACGGCGGCCGGCCGTCCTGGATGCATTCGTCCGTCCTCGTGCGGAAGGGCGGCGTCACGTTCGGCATCACGGGTGCGACGGCCGCGTTCCGCGAGTTCTACCGCGAGCTCGGCTGGCGGATGCTCGATCCGGTCGAAGCGGTGGCCGGGGAGGTGCGCCGGCTCCGGCCGGCGGCGGACATCGTCGTCGTCCTCTCCCATCTCGGCCTGCCGATGGACCGGCAGCTCGCGGAGGAGATCGAAGGCATCGATCTCATCCTCGGCGGCCACACCCATCACCTGCTGGAAGAGCCGCTTGTCATCGGGCGGACGACCGTTCTCGCCGCCGGGAAGTTCGGCGGCTGGCTGGGGCGGGTCGAGATCGGGCGGCGCGCGGACGGACCCGGGTTCGACATTCGCGCCTCCGTCGTTTCCGTGGATGACGCGGACGAGTGTCCCGCGGCGGCCGGCCTGATCGCCCGCGGACTCGCCGAGGCCGAGGCCGCGCTGAGCCGCGTCGAAGCGGTGCTGTCCGCGCCGCTCGAGGCGTTCGACGACCGGGAGTCGCCGCTCGCGAATCTGCTGGCCGCGGCGTTGCGCCGCCACACCGGTGCGGAGATCGGCCTCGTGAACGCGGGGCAGCTGCTCGGCGGCCTCCCGGCGGGCAGCGTGACGACAGGGCTGCTGCACGCGATCTGTCCGTCACCGATCAATCCGTGCCGGATGACGCTGACCGGCCGTGACATCCGGCAGGCGCTGGAAGAAGCGCTGCTCGACGACTGGATCCGGCGCCCGATCCGGGGATTCGGATTCCGCGGCGAGCGGCTCGGCACGCTGGCCGTGGACGGGCTCACGATCGTCTATGATCCGGACGGCCCGCCGTTCGGCAAGCTGCGCGAGGTGACCGCGGAAGACGGACCGCTCGAAGACGACCGGCCGTACACGGTCGGCACGATCGACATGTTCACGTTCGGCGTCGGCTACGAATCGCTGAAGCACGGCACGGACATCCGGCTCTATCTGCCCGAATTCATCCGCGACCTGCTTGCGGCCGCGCTCGCGGACGGCTCGTTCGTCGCGGATGCCCGCCGCAGCCGATGGATCGCCCTGTCCGGCGGGGAGCATTTGCAAGCTGGGCTGCACGAACATTACAATAAATATATTGAATTCTGACAGATTACGACGCAGGAGCTGACCATGAGCCTCAATGCCGAATCATTGTCGGCACGCCGGTCCGGACTGCCGGAGCTGTCGCCGGAATACGATCCGTGGGATCCGATCCGGTCGCTCCGCCGGTACGGAAGGCATGTGCTGACCAGCGTGGAATTGACCGTATCCCATCTGTGCAACATGCGCTGCGAGCATTGCGCCGTCGGACATACGCTGGTGACGGTCGAACCGGAGAAACTGCCGCTCGATCTCATCCTGAGGCGGCTCGATGAAGTCGAACACCTCGAGACGATCAGCATCACCGGCGGAGAGCCGACCTTCTCGGAGAAGACGGTGCGCGAATTTATCATTCCGCTGTTGAAATACGCGCGCAGCCGCAACCTCCGCTCGCAGCTCAACTCCAACCTGACGCTCGACTACGGTCGGTACGAGATGATCGCCCCCTGGCTCGATGTCATGCATATTACCTACAATTATACGTCGGTGGAGGAGTTTCACCGTATCACGTTCGGCGCTGCGCCGAATCCGCCTTCGCTGGAGGCGGCCGCGCGGCTGTACGAGCGGATGGTGGACAACGCGCAGCGTCTGGCGAAGGGCGGCCTGTTCGTGTCCGCCGAGTCGATGATCAATTACCGGACGCATCGGGACATCGTGCGCATCCACCGCGACGTCGTCGAGATGGGCTGCCGCCGTCACGAAGTCCATCCGATGTATCCGAGCTCGTTCGCGAAATCGCTGCCGATGCTCTCGAAGGCCGAGATGATGGCCGCGATCGAACGGCTGATCGAGCACCGGGATCCGAATGTCTGGATGCTGTTCGGGACGCTGCCGTTCTACCGCTGCAGCCCGGATCCGGAAGAACGGAGGCTGGCGCGTCTGCTCACCGAAACGGAAGGCGTCACGGTGCGCAACGATCCGGACGGCCGGAACCGGCTCAACGTGAACGTATTCACGGGCGACGTCTTCGTGACCGATTTCGCGGACGTGCCGCCGTTCGGCAATATCCGCGAGGAGCGGCTGGACGACATTTTCGAAAGATGGCTGGACGGTCCGCTCGCCCGCAGCGTGAATTGCCACTGCCCGGAAGTCGGATGCTGCGGACCGAATCTGCTCGTCAAGTCGATGTATTACGCCGATGTCGATTTCACCGCCCGCAGGGCCATCGCGGACGCGTAAACGCGAGCGTATCCGGCAAGCGGCAACGGAATTTACCGATGAAAGCGAGGCGATGAATGGACATGCCGATCCGCACCCTGATCATGATGGCCCTCGGGCTCGGGCTGCTGTATCTGCTGTTTACGGTCGGTGCTCCGTTTCTGCTCGCCTTGGTCGTGGCGATCTTCATCGAGCCGCTCACCGCGTTCCTCATCCGGGTATCCCGGGGCAAGCTCAACCGGGTGGCGGCCGGGACGATCTCGAGCACGGTGTTCACCATCGTGCTGCTCGGCCTGATCGCCCTGCTCGGCGCGCGCATCGTGAGCGAACTGGTCGCGTTCTGGAACCGGGTGCCCGAATTCGTGGGCAATCTGAACCTGTACTTCCAGGATGCGCTGAACAACGCGCGATCGCTGTACCAGCACCTGCCGCCGGATTCGGCCGCCCAGCTCGAGAATTGGCTGATGGGCCTGTCCGGCACCTTGACGCAGGCGGCGACGAGCCTGTCCCGCGTCTTCATCAGTCTGGCGGGCGAAATCCCGAACCTGTTCATCTTCTTCATCGTCTTCCTGGTCGCCGTCTACATGTTCAGCTACAGCCTGCCGACGATGAAGGCGTCGTTCCTTTCGATCTTCGCCGAGGAATCGCGCAAGCAGGTGGAGGAAGTGCTGGACAGCCTCCGCCGGTCGATCTTCGGCTTTCTGCGTTCGCAGCTGATCCTGAGCGCGCTGACGTACGTCATTACCCTGAGCGGATTCCTGCTGCTCGGCATCAAATATCCGATGGCGATCGCCCTGCTCGTCGTCATCGTCGACATCATGCCGATTCTCGGCACCGGCTCGGTGCTCGTGCCCTGGGCGACCTATCTGATTCTCATGAACGGCGACTGGTACACGGGGATCGGCCTGATCGTGCTGTTCCTTTTCATTACGGTCTTCCGCCGCATCATCGAGCCGAAGGTGCTCGGCGATTCCGTCGGCATCAGCGCCCTCGCCGCGCTGATCAGCCTCTACGTCGGCCTGAAGCTCGCCGGCGTCGTCGGCGTGTTCCTCGGTCCGCTCGTCGTCATCATCTTCATGGCGGCGCGCAAGGCCGGACTGTTCCAGCTCAAAATCCGACTGTAACCGTCCAAAACCCCGAGGCCCTTGTCCGAACCGGGACGATTCCCGCGGACAAGGGCCGCATTCACACGGACGCGATCCGGGAGGAGACCGCATTGACCGTTCTGGTGATCATCGTCGTCTGCCTTGCCGTCTGCTACGGCCTTTACCTCGGCTGCCCGGCTTCCTTCGCCTACCGCATTCAGCTTCTGGGCATTCAGCTGACTCTGCTCGGCATCTTCTTTCTTCTGTGCCGGTGGATGGAGAAAGCGGAGGTTTTCGCGTATCTGGCGTTCGCCGCGGTTTTATTCGGCACACTCCTGACCGTCCTGTTCACGTTCAAGAAAAATGGCCGGCGTTCGGAAAACCATTGACAGCCGAAGCCGGCCGTGATAGCATGACTTGAGCAGACAACCGAACAGGCACGTTTCCTAGGGTTCCGCGGCGGATGACGGCCGGTCTGGTCCGAGAGGAAACGCGCGGGAGATGTCCGCGAACACGGAGGGACAAAAGCCCGGGAGGAATATCCGAGATATTCTTCACGGGCTTTTCACTTTGCGAATGCCCGATTGCACGAACCGGGAGGGATCGGTGGATGAACAGGCACTGGATGCTCGTCTTCATCGCGGCGGCATGCGAAATCGGCTGGGTCACCGGCCTGAAATACGCGGATTCGGCATGGCAGCGCGCCCTGACGATCGCCGCGATCCTGTTGAGCTTCGCGCTTCTAATCCGTTCGGGGAAGAAGCTGCCCGCCGCGACCGCGTACGCCGTATTTGTCGGTTTGGGAACGGCGGGAACCGTCGTCACGGAGACGCTGTTCTTCGGCGTGCCGTTCAGCCCGGTGAAGGCGGCGCTGATCGCGTCGCTGCTCGTCGGGATCATCGGCCTGAAAATCGTGACGCCGCCGGGAGACGGACCGGAGCGGAGGGAAAGCCGGTGAGCTGGGCGGCGCTCATCCTGGCCGGCTGCTTCGAGATGGTCGGCGTCATCGGCATCGGCATGGTGAACCGGAAGCCTTCGGTACGCTCATTCCTGGTCCTGGCTGTTGGCTTCCTGCTCAGCTTTGTGCTGCTTGCGCGGGCGATGAACGACATCCCGATGGGAACGGCCTACGCGGTCTGGACGGGAATCGGGACCGCCGGCAGCGCCCTGGCGGGCATGATCTGGTTCGGCGAGCCGCGGGACCGGCGCAGAATCTTCTTCATTTTTCTGATCGTCGCGTCCGTCATCGGCCTGAAGCTGGCGGAATAGGCGTCCACCGCTTCCGGTCAAAGTCCCTCCGTGATCCGTCGCGCCCGCCGGGACGCCTGTTCCAGCAGCTCGTCTTCGTCGATCACGAGCAGGCGGCGCCCGCGCATCAGCACCCGGCCGTTCACGATCACCGTGTCGACGTCCGCGCCGGTCGCGCTGCATGCGAGCAGGGACGGGAGGTTGTGGACGTGCTGAAGATGCGGTTTGCGCAGATCGATCAACAGGATGTCCGCCTTCTTGCCGGCTTCCAGCGTCCCGACTTCATGCGCGATTCCGAGCAGCGCCGCGCCGTCCGTGCCGATCCCGACCGTGACGCCCTGTGCGGTCAGATCCCGACACCGGCGCGATGCCGCAGCCGGGCTTCAGGTTGCTGACCGGTACCATCTCGGGCTGTTCGAGCGGCTGCATGTGCTGCTCGCGCACGCGGTGCACCTGAACCGGCACGACATCGGGCTCCTGCGCGGCATGCGGAGCGGCGTCACGCACAAGCCGTGCCCGCGCGCCCGCACGGCCCGGAATGAAGGAGAACGGACCGCCGGGAACGGTAAACCACGGTTCCGAACGGGAAAGCCCGGGGAATCCGGGCGTTCCGCCAATCCGGAACGTCTGGATTCCCCGGGCTTTGCCTGCAGCGCCCGTGATCGGGATGACGGAATCATCCCGATTTTTTTTCATGCTCTTCCTGTACGCCGCACGGGATGGCGGAGGACCGACGCATGCCGGTCAGGCCCGCCGCATCGGACCGCGTCCGCGCCGCAGCGCCGCCCACCGCCCGAACCGCCGCGCGACCGGCCGTTCGAAGCACCTTTCCGCCGGTCTTCCGTCCGACCGTCCGTGCGGGAGAGAGGCCGGATGCCCCGCCCGCCGATCCGGTCGTTTTGCGCCCGACGGTCCTTCCGGAGTTCCGGCGCCGGCGCAGCCGGTTCCGGTACAGCCACAGCGCGTACTGCAGCGGCCGGATGAGCGCCAGCCGGTACGCCTCCTGCTCGCCGGCCCGGCGGAACACGTCGCGCGCCGGTTTCGGATTCACCTCGAGCAGCCAGAACCGGCCGTCCCGGTCGATCGCGAGATCCAGCGCCAGCTCGCACAGCGGGCCGTAGCATTCCTCGAGATAACCGGCGACCTCGACGCCGAACCGGCCGATGCTCTCCTGCACCTCCCGCGCCTTCTCCTCGTTGCCGAGCCAGCCGGGCAGCACGGCGTCGAGCCGCGCCGCCTGCCCGCCGCCGTGCAGATTGCTCGTCACGCTGCCGGGCGGCCCGATCCGCACGGCGCATCCGGTGACGCTCCACTCGCCTTGCCCGTCCTTTTGCACGAGCAGCCGGTAATCGTGGACCCGTCCGTTCGGAAGCCGGATCCGGATGCCCTGCTGCACGAGATATTTGCGCCCGCGCAAATCCCAGGCCTTGAGCTTCTCCGCCAGCCGCTCCGGCCGGACGCGCATCGGGCGGATGATGCGCCGGTAATGGTCGCGCCCCTGAACGATCAGGGTGCCGCCCGAAGCCGCGCGCCGGATGCTCAGGATGCCGCGGCCTCCGGTGCCGCCCGCAGGCTTCAGATAGAGCAGCGGATGGCGCTTCAGCATCGCGGTGATATCCCGGCTGCTCTCGTAGAGCCGCGTCTGGGGCAGATGGTCGCGGAACCTGGCGTCGCGCAGGAGCGTCCGGTAGACCGACCATTTGTTGCCGATCGGCCGGTTCAGGAACAGCAGGTGCCCGTAACGGGCGCGGAAGATTTTGAGCCGCTCGAAGCGAGGGCTTTGCTGGATCCGGCAACGGTCGAAAATCATCTGCGGCAGAGCGGTCCATATCCGCTGCCACGAACCGGATTCCGGCACGTACCGCTGGGCGTGGACCCGGTTCGTCGCGTATTGGACGTCGTCCGGCGTGAACACGATCAGATCGAGGCCGAGCTTGCGCGCGGCCAGCGTCATTTTCCGGTACACGTCGCGCTCTTCGAGCAGCCCGCGGTCGTTCAGGTAGAGGGTCAAAATGCCGAGGACCGGTCTAACCGCCATGTCAGGGCTCCCCCTCCCGTTCGGACCGCCGGCCGGGAGGATTCGCGTCCTTTGCGCCTTCGCGGGATGCCGCGGCGAACGCCGGACGGCCGCCCGCGGCGCAGCAAACGGACGAGCGGCGGCACGAAGCGGATGATTGCCTCCATCAGACCACACCCGCCTTTTTCCTCTTCTTTTGCCGGAGCAGGAAGCGGCTGTACTGGAAAATGCGCTCGAGCGACTTCTGCCGGATGTGCGGCTCGTCGAATTTCATCGGCTTCGAATTCGCCTCGAAGAACCAGATGTTCCCCTGCTTGTCGACGCCGAGATCCATCGACATTTCGCCGAGCTCGTGGCCGGACGCCCGTTCGATCTGGCGCGCGATGAGCAGCGCGGCGCTCTTCACCTTCGCGAGAATCTTGCGCGCCTGTTCGGGGCCGAACGAGCCGACCAGCAGCTTCTCGGGCTCCTCGATGCTGCCGCCGCGCGGCACGTGGGTCGTGATGCTCCTCGATCCCGCGAGGCGCGCGCCGATGCCGCTGATGTCCCATTGGCCGCGTTGGTTTTTCTGGATCAGGACGCGCAGATCGAATTGCCGGTCGGCATAGGCGGCCAGCTCGATGCCCTGCTGTGCGATGTACCGCTCGCCCCGGCTCTGCTTCCGGATCCGGTTCCAGAGTCCGTCGAACGTGCCGCAGCGGAACGTCCGGCTCCGCTTCTTCTGCTGCAGCTTGAGCCGGTAGGGAAGCTGCTTCTCCTTGTACAGCCTGACGGACATGATGCCGACGCCCGCCTTGCCGCTGACCGGCTTCAGATACAGGAACGGGTGCTTTTTGAGCATGCGGCGGAGGCTCTCGCGGCTGGCGAGCCGCCGCGTCACCGGAATGTACGGGCGGGTCGTCTTCGACATGCTGAGCCATTCGAACAGGCTCCATTTGTTGAAGAACGAGGGGTTGAACAGCCGGATGTGCGGATGTTTGAGGCATGCCGCGATTTTGCGCCGCACCGCGGGCTTCATTTCGTCCTCGCGCATCGGCACCCGGTTGTAGACGATGTCCGGAAGCGGAAAAAGACCTTTCTTCCACGTCTGCGTCGATTCGTCGAACGTGTAGCCGACCACGCGCGGTTTCGTCAGCCTGAGCTGGCTCACGGTCACGACGTAGGTCGTGAAACCGTGTTCCCGGCCGGTCCGGATCAGATCGGCGAAGTTGCTCCGGTTGCCCCGGAAGAGCTGCACGTCGTCGTCGATCGTCAGGATGGCGAACACCGGGCGCTTCGCCGTCGTGTCCGCGGCCGTCTGCTTCCGGTCGTCATCGGGATGATGCATCATGACTCCCTCCTCCTGAAGCGGGCCAGATACAGGCAATGTTCGAGAATGCATTCCAGGGATTGGCGACCCTGGGATTTCAGCGCCGGATGCTTGAAGATCGAGCGGCCGGGCTTCGCGTTCGCCTCGAACATCCAGACGTTGCCGTCCCGGTCGATGCCGATGTCGAGTCCGAGTTCGCCGAGCATGTGCGGATAGTTGCGCTCGATCGCCTCGGACAGCTTGACGGCGACCTTCTTCGCGTTCTCGAGCACCTCGCCGGCCCGCTCGCCGAACGTCCGGCTGAGCGCCTGCTCGGGCGTCAAGAGCGAGCCGCCGTTCCGGATGTGCGTCGTGACGCTGCCGCGCCCGGCCTTCTTCGCGCCGATGCCGACGGGAACCCATTTGTTTTCGCCGTTCTTGTGCATGTGGAAGCGGAAATCGATCGGGCACCCGTCGATTTCGACGAGCCGGATGCCCTGCTGGATGACGTAGCGGGACAGGGCGCTGCCGTGCCGCGCCTGCAGCATGCGCATCAGGGAGCGGAAGTTCGGAAACCGGAGCAAAACGTTGCGGCCGTTGCGCCGGTACCTGGCGTAATAGCCGCGCTTCGGATGGTAGGTCAGCCGGTAGATGCCGGCGCCGAGGCTTCCGGCCGTCGGCTTGAAATAGACGAATTGGTGCTTCTCGATCATCTCCCGGATCTTTTCCGGCGTCGGTCCGGACACCGATTCCGGCAGATGCTTCTCCCCGTCGGGATCGCCCCGCAGGAGGTCATAGACGTCCGATTTGTTGAAAAAACTCCAGTTGAAGAACGGGATGTTCCTGCGCACGAACCGCTCCCGGAGCCCGGTGATCGAGGACGTCGTCTCGGCCCGCCGGCTCGGCAGCCGGTTGTAGACGACGTCGGGCAGCGGCACCTTCCGGCGGATCCAGTTGCCCTTCGGGCCCAGGAACCAGCCGTTCACCTGCTCGTTCTGCCAGTCGATGTCGCGCGGCGTGAACGCGAAGAAATAGGCCTTCTTGCCGCCGACCGCGAGCAGCTCCCGGATGAACGGCGTCCGGGAGCCGAACGGCATGGAGGCGGTGCGGACGGCCGAATCCGTGAGGACGCCGATGAGCGGGCCGATCCGGACTTCGTCGTTCACGTTCTGGATATAGACGCTGCCCGTCTTCGGCACGCCGATCAGCTGGCGGAGTCCGGCCGACAGGTAGAGGGTCTTTCCTTCCCTTCGCAGCGGGCGCAGGGCGGCCATCGCGCGCTCTCCGCCCAGCTTGAGCAGGATCCGCTTTTTGCCGGTCAGCTTGAGCTGCCGGAGCAGCGCTCCGGTGGCATACACGATCCGGTCGGCTTGCCCCGAGAAGCGGACGTTGCAATTCGTCAGACTCATGGTTGAACCTCCTGCGTGTCAGCCGTAAAGTGGGCGGTCGTTCCGTGCATGCGGCGCTTCCGCCGCAGGTCCCCGGGGCGCGGGCCGGCGGCGGGCTTCCGTTCGCCCCGTCGTCCCGCCTGCCGCCGGTCTCCCCGACGCCGGAGTGTCCGCCGCAGCCCCGCAAGCCGTCGGCCCATATGCCGCCGCACTGCCGGCCGCGAACCTTCCCGCGGCCGGCCTGCCCGCCGCCATCAGGCGGAGGGCATAGGCGACGGTCCGCTTCGCGGCGAGCCGCTCTCCCTCCGCGTCGCCGATCGCCGCGAAGATCGCGCGGCCGGGCTTTCCGTTGAGCTCCAGCAGCCACAGCCTGCCGTCCGGCTCGATGCCGAAGTCGGCCCCGATCTCGGCCTGGCGGCCGAACGCGCGCTCGGCCTCCCGGGCGGCGAGCAGCGCGGCGCGCTTCGCCCTCGCGAGCACCGCGGCCGCCCGGTCGCCGAGCATCTCCGCGAGGTACGGGAGGGGGGCGCGCGCCTTGCCGCCGCCGTGCAGGTTGCTCGCCGCCGCTCCCGGCCGGCCGATCCGGACGGCGGTGCAGGATACGACCCATCGCCCGGCGCCGTCCTTCTGCGCGAACACGCGAAGGTCGAACGGTTCATCCGCCGGCGTCCTCAGATTGAGCAGCGGCTGCACGAGATAGGACCGGCCGCGGACGATTGCCGCCGCGGCCCGGGCGAGCCGTTCCTCGGGCACGCGCAGTGCATACGGCCGGTTCCGCATCGACCGTCCCGCGATCCGGATGGCGCCGCCCGGTTCGGGGCGCAGGGAGAGCGCGCCGCGGCCCTGCATGCCGGCGGCCGGCTTGAGGAACAAGCCGGCCGGATGCGTCCGGAGCATACCGGCGAGCCGCCGGACGTTCAGACGGGCCGTGGGCGGCAGCAGCGAAGCGAGCAGCGGGTTGCGCCCGAGCGCCGCGAGCACCCGCGCCTTGCCCGGCAGCGCGCGCCCGAGCGGCACCGCGCCGTGCGCGTGCAGGATGCGGACGGCGCGGACGCCCGCCCGGAGCTCCGCCGGATCGCGCGGAAACCGCCGGTCGAAGTAGACCGGCGGCGCGGGCGCTTCGGCGGGCGTCCAGACGCCGCCTTCGAGCGTCCAGCCGCGCACGGACGCGCGGCCGCCCCCTTCACGAACGCCCGCGGGGGAGAACGCGATCACGCGCACTCCCAGGCCGGCCCCGGCCTCCGCCAGCATCCGGCAGAGCCGGTCCTCCGGCAGCCGGTCGCCGGACGGTTCCCGGCTCATCAGCACGCCGAACAGGCGGTCTTCCTCCGGCCGGAGACCGCCAATCGGCGGGCCTGCGCGGTTCGCCCGCTCACAGACCGGCCAGGTAGCGCGCATAGCGCAGCATCACCCGCACGGACGGCCGGATGCCCGTTGCGGACAGCGGAGTGTTGTCGTTCTTGGACGGCTTGCTGTTCACTTCCAGCAGCCAGACGCGCCCGTTCGTGTCGAGCGCGAGATCGATGCCGAGCTCGCCGAAATGGGCCGGGATCTGCGCGTCGACCCCGGCCGCGATCTGGAGCGCGGCGGACCGCAGGCGCGCCGGGGCATCCTGGCGGCCGGCCGCGAGGTTCGACTTCGCGATCGCTTCCCTCACCGTGCTGAGCGTTCCGCCCCGCGCGATGTTCGAGACGAAATGCTGGCTACCCGCGATCCGCGCCACGATCGACGTGACGATCCATTGGCCGGAGCCGTTCTTTTGCACGAGCGCCCGGAAATCGATCGGCCGGCCCTGCGATTCGATCAGATGGAGCCCCTGCTGGATCAGGTAGCGGCCCGACCGGAGCCTGCCGGAGAGCGAGGCGTACAGCTTCTGCAGCGTCGGAAACTGCTGCCGTTTCGTGCCGAGCGTGGTCGCGTGGTGCGCGGCGTAGCCCCCCGAAGGCAGGCGGACGATGCGGATGATCCCCTTGCCGAGGCTGCCGCGGACCGGCTTCAGGAACACCGTCGCATAGCGTGAACACATCGCTTGCAGCATCGGAAAGCCGGTGAAAGAATGGGATTCGGGCAAGAATCGTCCGAGCGCGGGCTGTTTGCGGAGCGCGTTGAACACTTCCGACTTGTCGAGGAATTTCTCGTTGAACACCTGCGTGCCGAAGCGCGATTTTACTTCCCTGAAGAAATGTTGTACGCTGGTCTTGTTCTCCAGCTTGCGCGTCGTCAGGCGGTTGTTGACGACGTCCGGCGCGGGCGCCTTCACGCGGCGCCATCCGTCGGCCCAGACCCACGCGTCGAGCCGGGAGACGCTGCTTCCCAGCATCGCCGGCGTCAGAACATACACCGCGCCTCCCAGCAGTTTCGCCGCGTCCACGAGCTCCCGGCAGAAGCCGGTGATCGCGCCGAACGGCCGATCGGGATGGTGCGGGTAGTCCCGGCTGATCAGCACGCCGACAAGCGGGCCGAGCACGAGTTCGCGGGCGCCGCGGCGGTAGCGCATGCGGAGGGTGCAGGGCGCGTGCAGGCCGAGCCGGCTGGCCAGCGCCTGGCTGATGCGCATGCCGTCGTAGCGCTGGACCGGGATCACCTTCACGTCGCCCCGGAATGCGCCGAACTTGAGCCGGACGGTCTGGCCTTGCGGAATCTGCCACTTCTTGAGATGCGATTCGCCCAGCATGAGCGTATCGTCGGACAGGATGCCGGAGCTGACGATTTGAACGCCGATCTTTGAGCTTTGCATCTCGATCTCCTTTCGTTTCCTGCGCAGACTTCCGGGCCGCCCGCGGCGCAAGCCGGTTGCGGTTCGCGATTACTCCACTATATGAGGACATCTATACGCTGGTGATTGGCCCTTCCGGGCGATCAGGCAAAAGGACGGACCAGGAATGGAGCTTTGGCTTTTCATCACGGTGAACGTATGCGTGGCCGCTTTCATCGGCGCGTTGACGAACCATTTCGCGATCAAAATGCTCTTCCACCCCCGGCGGGCCTGGCGCGTCTTCGGCAGACGGGTGCCGTTCACGCCGGGGCTCATCCCGAAGCGCAAGGACGAGATCGCCGCGGCGCTCGGCGACGTCGTCGCGAAGTATCTCGTGACGGCCGACGGGATCCGGGAATGGCTGCGCGAAGGCGCGATGCGGGAAGCCGCCGTCGCGAAGATCCGCGGCTGGCTCCTCGCGCGCGCCGAAGAGGGGCTGACGGCGGAAGGGCTGGTGCTGCGGTTTGCGGACCGCGTTTCCTGGGAAACGATGCGGACGCGATGGGCGGAGCGGGGGGCGGAACTCGCGGAGCGGTGGATCGAACGGCTCTGGGAGGAAGGCGGCTGGAAGACGAAGACGATCGCGGAGCTGGTGCCGGGCTGGTCCGATGAAGCGGCCGCCCGGTGGGCGGCCGATCTGACGGACTGGCTGGCGGCTTCGCTCGGGGAGGAATTGCGCTCGCTGCGCGGACAGCGGCTGTTGCGCGCAATGATCGACGGGCTGCTGGACCGGACGGGCGGATGGGTCGGCATGCTCGCGGGCATTTTCGTGGATGCGGACAAGGCGGCAGAGAAGCTGGGCGAGGTGCTGGCCGGGCAGCTGGAAAGCGGATCGGTGCGCGGGATCGTGCGGAACTTCATCGAGAAGAAGCTGGCGGAAGCGGGAAATTGGACGCTCGGGGAGGCGGCGGCGCGCCTCGCGGGCACCGACGATCCGCTTCCCTGGCTGAAGGAGCAGGCCAGGCGCCTGCTGCGTCTGGAGGAGCGGATCGCCGGACTGGAGAAGCTGGATGTCGGCGGCCTACTGATCCGCCATGAACCGGCATGGAGCGAGGCGCTGCGGGTTGTCGCCGACGCCGCGTTCGAGCTGCTGGACCGGCGGCTGGAAGCGGTCGTCGCCGCGATTGAACTGCCGCAGCTCGTGCGGAAGCAGGTCGAGAAGTTCCCGGTCGAGCAGGTCGAGCGCATCATCCTGAGCCTCTCGGGACGGGAATTCCGCGCGATCACCTGGCTGGGCGCGCTGCTCGGCGGCCTCATCGGGTTGTTCCAGTCGGTCTTCCTGCGGCTCGTCGGCTGAACAAGGCCGTCCGCGCTCCGGCTTCCCGGGCCGTACCCGTCCGCGGCCCGCGGGGACCGGTCCGCTCCGGAGCGCACGAACGGCCCGCGGCCGGTGTCCGCGGAACGGTCCGGCGCCGGTGCCCGGCCCGGGTCAGCGCCCGGGTTTTCCCCCTGCAGGCGTTGCCGGCGGCCTTCTGCTTTCACTTCGGCATCCGGTTCGCCCCGCTTTCCCTTCGATCGGGATGCGGGCGGTGAAGACGACGCCCCGCCCCGGCCGGAAGCCGACGTGGACATCGCCGCCGTAATGCCGGACGAGTTCGACGACGATCGGCAGACCGAGCCCCTCGTGCCCCTTCTTCTTCGTGCTGTAACCGGGCGTGAAGATCCGCTTTCGCTCGTTCTCCGGAAGCGGATTGCCGGTGTTTGCGACGGTGATGCGCAGCTCGCCGTCAATCTGCCCGATGTCCAGCGTCACGAACCGCTCTTGTTCACTCTGCTTCATCACTTCATCGAAGGCGTTGTCGACCAGGTTGCCCGTGATCCGGACCAGGTCGAGGTTCCGCACCGCCGGCAGGTCCGCCGGCAGTTCCGACAGCCGGTATTCGAACCGGATATGCCGGGACTGGGCGATCGCCTGTTTGGCCATGAGCAGCGATTCGAGCGCCGTGGCCGGAATTTTGTCGGCCAGCCGGTCGACCGACCGGATCTCCCCGACCACTTCCTCCATGTACTGCTGCAGCTGATCGTATTTCTTCATCGTGAGCATCGCGTACATGGTCTGCACGTGATTGACGAAATCGTGCCGCTGCCCGCGGATCGTCGTGATCATCTTCATCAGGTCGCCGACGAACGCCTCCTGCGTCGCGCGGACCGCCTCGTCGCGTGCTTGCGCGATCAGCCGCACGGTGAGGAAGGTGAACACGATGACCATCACGATGGCGGCGTAAAACAGAATGCGCGTCTCCTCCGCCAGCCCGTAGGCATACCGCGAGATGAACAGGATGATCAGGGTGAAGCACTGGATGAACGTGAGCACGACATAATGCTGAACGTAGCGGTTGCGCTCCTGAACGAGAAAATGGAGCACGCGCCGCCCGGGCGACCGTCCCGTGCGCTCCATCCCCCATCCGGCCGCCGCCACCAGCAGCAGGCCCGGCCAGTACATGAACAGGAATCGGTGCAGAGGCCAGGTGTTCGGATCGGTCTTGCTCAGGTCCGCTTCAAGGCCCGCGGCGGTAAGATAGACGATCGACGACAGCTCGATCAGGAACGTGAGCAGGCTCATGGCGAGCGAGAGCCAGATGCGCACCTTCCAGGACAGCTCGCGGAAGACGAGCGACAGCACCGAGAAATAGAGCACGGTGCCGACAAACGGCTGGAAGATCGGCGGGACGAGCGACAGGCTGGTGACGATGAGCGCGCCCGACGCGGCGGCCAGCAGGAGCATCCTGGGCAGGAAGCGTTCCGGACGCAGTCCGAAGAACCGGAAGCAGAACCAGGTAACCGCGATGAGCTCCGGTATCGTGACCAAACAGGCGATTTTCAGCAGCAGTTCGAATTTCATGTGACCTCGATCTTCCTCGCGCGCCGGGCCCCGATGCCGGATGCGGTCGAAGCGGATCGGGGAAAACCTTCGATGCGTCGGGTTTCTGGTAAAATGAGAATAACATTTCCGGATGGGCGGAGGGAAGATGATCATGGCGGATTTTCCGCGCGATGAGGCGGCTACGAAGCACGAACGCATTTTGGAATATATCAAGGGGCTCAAGGTGGGGACGCGCCTCTCGGTCCGCTCGCTCGCCCGCAAGCTGAACGTCAGCGAAGGCACGGCGTACCGGGCGCTGAAGGAGGCGGAAAGCGCCGGGTACGTCAGCACGCGCGAACGCGTCGGCACGGTGCGGATCGAGAAGAAGCAAGGCCAGCGGGACGGCCTGCTCACATTCGGCGACGTGGCGGGCATCGTCGAGGGCCAGGTGCTCGGCGGAGCCTCGGGACTCGACAAGCCGCTGCACAAATTCGTCATCGGCGCGATGGAGCTCGACGAGATGGTCCGCTACATCGACGCGGGCAGCCTGCTGATCGTCGGCAACCGTGTGAACGCGCACCGGCGGGCGCTCGAGCGGAACGCGGGGGTGCTGATCACCGGGGGCTTCGGCACCTGCGAGGATGTGATCCGGCTGGCCGACGAGACGGGGCTGCCGGTCATCTCGTGCAGGCACGACACGTTCACGGTCGCCTCGATGATCAACCGGGCGATGTACGACCGGCTGATCACGCGGAAGATCATGCTGCTCGAGGACATCGTCACGACGGACAGCGCGCCGCTGGCCCTGCGGATCGGCGAGACGATCGCCGACTATTTCCGGCTGCGGGAGCGGACGGGGCACACCCGGTTTCCCGTCATCGACGAGCGCGGCCGGGTCGTCGGGATGATGACGGCGCGCGACGCCGAAGGCGCGGAGCCGGGCGAAGCAGTGGAGAAGCGGATGACCCGGCCGCCGGTCACGGCGCACCCGTCGATGCCGGTCGCGGCCGCCGCCCACCGGATGACGATCGAAGGCATCGATCTGCTGCCGATCGTCGACCGGCACCGGCGGCTGCTCGCCGTCGTCAGCCGGTCGGACATCACGCGGGCGATGCAGTTCGCCGGCAAGCAGCAGCCGGGAGAGACGATCGACGATCTGATCTGGAGCGGGTTTGCGGAGGAGAAGCGAACGGAGGATTCGCTGCCGGTCTACGTCGGCAAGATGACGCCGCAGATGGCCGGGCCGGCCGGCACCGTGTCCGAGGGGACGCTGCTGTCGCTGCTTACGCTGGCGGCGAAGCAGACGATCCGCGAGATCGCCCGGCGCGGCCACGTCGTGGAGAGCGTCACGACCTATTTCGTCCGGCCGGTGCAGATCGAGGCGGAGGTCCGGCTCATGCCCCGCCTGCTCGAGCTGAGCCGCCGGTCGGCCAAGGTGGAGATGGAGCTGCACGACGAGCACGGACTGGCCGTCAAGGCACTCGCCGCCGCGCAGATGATCGATCCGCTGTGACGGTCGATTGGCAAGACAAGCACAAAAAAAGCCATCGGCGCTTTCTGGAATCATTATTGGACGCCCTTCTATGGGGGAACTATACAATAAACGGGAACAGGTTGGCCTTCAGGTGATTCATACGGCCCGTATACCGGCAATATTACCGAGCCGACGCATTTTGTTCAATGGATGTGTATTGACGGGAACCCGTAGTCATACCGTTTTTGGGAGTTCGCTGCTGGCGAGTTCCCTTTTTCTTTCATTCAGCAGATGCTGAGTCAGCCCTGTTCGCTGTCCTTCTGTTTCATCGAGCGGAAGACGCTGTGGTTGCGCAACCCGGCGAACAGGTTGAACAGGCCGAGCAGCAGGAAGACGGTGCCGATGATGACCCGAACCGTCGACCCGGGGAACAGCAGCATCTGGATCAGCGCGAGCAGGATGAGCATGACGCCCATGACGATATTCATCCGCGCCTGCAGGATGCCGCGCGTCTTCGGATCGGCGCTGCGCCGGTATCTCAGGCTGTAATAGACGGTCGCTCCGAGCGTGGCGAGTACGCCGATGGCGAGCACCCATTGAAGAACGACATTTTCGATCGGCATGGCGTGGTTCGGCTCCTTTGCATGGCGTGAGGGCTGGCCGCGGGACATGCGGAATCTCGACCGGCCCGTTCCAGTGTGCCTTGCGCCCGCCGGGCGGGTCTGGAACGAAGACAGCCCGTTACAGCGCCGTTCGCCGCTACCGGCTTGCCCGCAACGCGGTTTCTGCGTCGCAGCTTCTCCGGAGTACAGGCGCCCGGCCGTGTTCCGCCGTGTTGAACCGCAATCCCGCGAACACACCAATACTTCCGTCATTGTACCAGACCATGCCGGGATTTGTCATATTGCCGGGGTCATCACGGCCGAGGCTTTTTACGACCTTTGGGCCCCCTGCGGCCCTGTTGCGCCCGTGTTTGACCCCGGCCTTCGCGTCCGCGCCGCCGCCCGGGCTTCCGGTCCGCCGGTCGCGGCTGCGGGAAGCGCCCGCCGCCGCGGCCGCATCGTCATACCCGCTCTCCCCGTCTGTCGCGGCCATGCCGCCGTCACGCCGTCAAGGCGCTTACCCCGGCGGCCGCGGACGCGCCGTCACCCAGACGGTCATCGTGCCTTCCGCAACGAGCACGGTGCGGATCTCGACCAGATACTCGGCATCCTTCAGCCCCTTGTACACCTTGCCGTTCAGCAGCAGCCGCGCGAGCCGCGCCTCCGAGTCGATGTCGTAGATGCTGTGCCCCAGGAAAGCGGCGAGATCGCGCTTGAGCTGCTGCTTCAGCCGCGCCTCGGTCACCGCGTCGAGCGGCTGCGGCGTGCCGTCCGGCCCGCGCCCGGTCTCGATGTGGAGCACGACCGCGCGGATGACCGCGCGGCGATCCCGATCATGCGCGAGCTTCCGGATTTCGAGCTCGTACTCCCCCAGTTTCTCCTCCGTCTCGTGCAGCCGCTCGACGAGCGCGTCGAACTTCGCGGCGTGCAGCCCGTTGTACACCGCGGCGCCCGCGACCATGCCGAGGACGAAAATGCCGAGCGCCGCGCTGAGCCTCCGGAATCGGTAGAAGGGCGGCACCCGCATCCGTCACCAGCCTCCCCGGACGATCCAGCGGACCAGTTCGGTGCCGAGGTGCGCCCCCAGAAATGCGCAGGCGATGAGCAGAATCTGCTGCACGGCCGGCGACAGATGTCCCTCGGTGACATTCGCCTCGATGACGCGCACCGGATCGATCGTGCCGCCGATCGCGACGACGATCGCCCAGATTTTGAGCCGCATGGCCGTATCGAGCATCGTCGAGGCAGGCGGATACGAGACGAACACCGCGCCGATCGAGGCGAGCAACGACCCCCCGATGACGACCCCGAATGCGATGAAGAAGTCGATCACGGCCGTCGACAGAAACGCGATCATGCCGGCACCTCCCCTGTCGGACAGGCCTTTCCCGCTACCCAGTCTATGAGAAGGCCGGACCTTTTTATGATAAAATGAAGCCGTGATTACGCGTACGGAAGGAACGGCGCTTATGGCGAGACCGGATTCGTTCGTTCATCTACACGTGCACAGCGAATACAGCCTGCTCGACGGCGCGGCGCGCATCCGCGGCCTTGTCGACCGGGCGGCCGAGCTCGGCATGAAGGCGCTCGCGCTCACCGATCACGGCGTCATGTACGGCGTGATCCCGTTCTACAAAGCCTGCACCGAACGCGGCATCAAGCCGATCATCGGCTGCGAGGCGTACCTGACGCCGGGCTCCCGCCTGGAAAAAGGATCCCGCCGCGACCATCCGATCCACCACATCACCCTGCTCGCGAAAAACGCCGAAGGCTACCGCAATTTGATGCGCCTCACCACGATCGCCCACCTGGAAGGCTTCCATTACAAACCGCGCATCGATTACGAGGCGCTCGCCGCCCATGCGGACGGGCTGATCGTGCTGAGCGGTTGCCTGAACGGTGAAATTTCGCAGCATCTGCTCCACGGGCGGGACGAGGAGGCGAAGCGGGTCGCGCTCAGGCTGCGGGAGATATTCGGCGAAGATTTCTTTCTCGAGATCCAGGATCACGGCATGCTCGAGCAGAAAAAAGTGGCCGCCGGCCTCGTGCGCCTGTCCGAAGATACCGGCATTCCGCTTGTCGCGACGAACGACGTCCACTATCTGCGGCCGGAGGACGCGGCGCTGCAGGACGTGCTGATTTGCATCGGAACGGGCAAGACGATCGAAGACGAAGACCGCCTGAAGGTCGTGACAAACCAGCATTACCTGAAATCGGCGGCGGAGATGGCAGCGCTGTTCCCGCATCTTACAGAGGCGCTGGAGAACACGGTCCGGATCGCGGAGCGCTGCAACCTGGAGCTGACGTTCGGACGCGCGCATCTGCCGGTCTTCCGGCCGATTCCGGAGGGGATGACGTCCGCCGAATATCTGCGCGTGCTGTGCTTCGAAGGCCTCGCCGCGCGCTTCGGCGGAACGGAGCGGTGGCGCGACCCCGCGTTCCGCGCGGAAGCGGAACGGCGGCTTGCGTACGAGCTGGACGTCATCGAGCGGATGGGGTACAGCGATTATTTTCTGATCGTGTGGGATTTCATCCGGTTCGCCCGCGAGCGGGGCATCCGCACCGGACCGGGCCGCGGTTCCGCCGCGGGCAGCCTTGCCGCCTACACGCTGTTCATCACCGACGTCGATCCGCTCAAGCACAAGCTGCTGTTCGAGCGGTTCCTCAATCCGGAGCGGGTGTCGATGCCGGACATCGACATCGACTTCGACGACGAGCGGCGCGACGAGGTCATCGCCTACGTGACCGCGAAATACGGCGAGGAGCACGTCGCGCAGATCATCACGTTCGGGACGCTGGCCGCGCGGGCGGCCGTGCGCGACGTCGGCCGGGCGCTCGCCGTGCCGTACGCCGAGGTGGACCGCGCGGCGAAGCTGATTCCGAACCAGCCCGGCATGACGCTGGAGAGGGCGCTCGAGGCAAGCCCCGAGTTGCGTGCGCTTTGCGAGAGCAATCCGCGCGTGGACCATCTCGTGAAGACCGCGCTCAAGGTCGAGGGGATGCCGCGGCATGCGTCGACCCACGCGGCCGGTGTCGTCATCTCGCGGGATCCGCTGACGGATCACGTACCGCTCCAGTCCGGCGGCGAGGGGACCGCGCTCACCCAGTATCCGATGGACGCCCTGGAAGCCGTCGGACTGCTCAAAATGGATTTCCTGGGCCTCAGGACGTTGTCCATCATCGAGCGGACGCTGGCCTGGATCCGCAAGCTGTACGGGCAGACGGTCGATTTTCGACGGGTGCGGGACGACGATCCGAAGACGTACGAGATGCTCGCCCGGGGCGAGACGACCGGCGTGTTCCAGCTCGAGTCGGCGGGCATGCGGCGCGTGCTCAGGGATCTCAAGCCGACCGTCTTCGAGGACCTCGTGTCGGTGCTCGCGCTGTACCGGCCGGGCCCGATGGAGTTCATCCCGCAATATATCGCGGGCAAGCACGGACGCATCAAGGTGACGTATCCGCATCCGTCGCTCGAGCCGATTCTTGCCGACACTTACGGCATCATCGTCTACCAGGAGCAGATCATGCAGATCGCCTCGAAGATGGCGGGCTTTTCGCTCGGCGAGGCGGATCTGCTGCGGCGGGCCGTGTCGAAGAAAAAGCGTGAGACCCTGGACAGGGAGCGGGAGCATTTTGTGGCGGGCAGCGTGAAGCAGGGGTACACCGAGGAGGAGGCGAACGCGGTGTACGACATGATCGTCCGGTTCGCGGACTACGGCTTCCCGCGGGCCCACGCCGTCGCCTATGCGGTGCTCGCGTTCCAGACCGCGTATCTCAAGGCGCACTATCCAATCCCGTTCATGGCGTCGATGCTCGCCTCCGTCACCGGCAACCAGCGGAAGACGGCGGAATATGTCGACGAATGCCGGCGGATGGGCATTCCGGTGTTGCCGCCGGACATCGGCGTGAGCGAGGAGTCGTTCACGCCGACGGAGAACGCGATCCGCTTCGGGCTCGGCGCCGTGAAGAACGTCGGCACGCACGCGATCGAGGCGATCAAGGCGGCCCGCGCGGAGCGTCCGTTCGAGAGCCTGCTCGACCTGTGCCGGCGCGTCGACCTTCGGGTCGTGAACAAAAGGGTGCTCGAATCGCTCATCCTTTCCGGCGCCTGCGACGGACTGCCCGGCCATCGGGCGCAGCTTCTCGCCGCGCTCGACGAGACGATCGAGACGGTCGCGAAATGGCGCAAGGAGCGGGAGGAGCTGCAAATTGAGCTGTTCGGCATCGAGGAAGTGAACAACTGGGACGTCGAGCTGCCGGAGGTGAAGCCCTATACCCGGGGACAGCAGCTCGAGTTCGAGCGCGAGCTGCTCGGCATCTACCTGTCCGGCCATCCGCTCGACGAGCGGGAGGCGGAGCTCGAGCGGCTCGGCGTCGAGCGGCTGTACGAGCTGGCCGACGCGCCGGACGGCGCGATGGTCGTGACGGCGGCGCTGATCGTCTCGGTGAAGCCGTTCACCAGCCGCAAGGGGCAGCAGATGGGCTTCCTCGAGCTGGAGGACCGGATCGCGCGCGTGGAGGCGGTCGTCTTCCAGAGCGTGTGGAAGCGGAGCATTTTCTGGCTGGAAAAAGGGAAGCTCGCGCTGGTGCTCGCGGTTGTGCAGCAGCAGGAGGAAGACTTCAAACTGGTCGTCGAGGATATCGTGCCGATGGACGGGCCGAATCTGGCTCCCCATGTCCGGCGGATGCGCGAACGGGCGGGCGCGCGCGCCCGGCGGCCCGCGCCCGGCGGCATCGGTGCCAGACCCGTCATGTATCGCGGAGTTCCGGATGCTGACGGCGTACATGGCGTACATCCGGAACCGTCCCTCGCCACCCGATCGCCGTCCGCCCGGTCCGGCGCATTCGCGGCGTCATCCCCCCATGTTGAGGGGCCGGCCGGTTCCGGTGCACCCTCCGCGGCTTCCACAGGAGCTTCTCCGCGCGCGGAGGCTTCGGCCGGCGCCGCCTTCGCGCCGCCCGCGGTCCGGCGGACCGTCCGCGAGCAGCGGGTGTTCATCCGCATACCGGCGGACCGCGAGCAGCCGGGTGTTCTGCACGAACTGCGCCGGCTGCTGGACGGGCATCCGGGCCCGCTGCGCACGGTGCTTTATTACGAGCGGGACCACCGGACGATCGAACTGGGCGAGAGCGTCCGCGTCAAGCCGTCCCGCGAGCTGTTCGCCGCGATCGGGCGGCTGCTCGGCGAAGGCACGGCCGTCGTGAAATAGCAACTAGCGGGCGCGCCGGAGCGGAGAAGCGGCGTCCATATTCGCATGTAACGGTCCCGCGAACCGTTATCGCGCCGCATCGCCCCGCCCGTTCGGCTGTTAACGGTCCTGTGGACCGTTATTCGTCTCGTTCGGGCGGGTCAGGTCCGTCCGGAGGTGCCGTTAACGGTCTCGCAGACCGTTATCGCGCCTCGTGGCCCCACTCGTGCGGCCGTTAACGGTCTCGCGGACCGTTATTCGTTCCATCCGGGCGGGTCAGGTCCGTCCGGAGGTGCCGTTAACGGTCTCGCAGACCGTTATCGCGCTTCGTGGCCCCGCTCGTGCGGCCGTTAACGGTCCCTCGGACCGTTATCGCACCGCGTCGCCCCTCCCGTACGGCCCGTCAACGGTCTCGCGGACCGTTGTTTCTCCTCCGCCAACACGGCCTCGATTCAAAGGGAACATTCGCGCGGGCGCCTGCATATCGTTAAGAGACCAGGGTGCCCGCCATGAGGCGCGCATCCCGGACGGGAGGGATGCGGATGACCGCGGCGATCGAGCAATGGCTGGAGCGCCGGGGGGTGACGGTGCGGGACGTGGCGGAGATCGTCCTGTCCCTGCAGCGCCCGTACAACGGACGGCTGACGATTTCCGATTGCGAGGAGAGCGTGCGCGCGGTGCTCGCGAAACGGGAAGTGCAGTACACGCTGCTGACCGGCATCGCGCTGGACGAACTGGCGGACCGCGGTCTCCTGCCGGAACCGCTGCAGCGCATCATGGAGGAAGACGAGTCGCTGTACGGCGTCGACGAGACGCTGGCGCTCGGGATCGTCTCCGTCTACGGCATGATCGGCCTGACCAGTTTCGGATATCTCGACAAAATGAAACCGGGCGTGATCGGCCGGCTGAACGGCGCGCGCGGAACGGGTCGGGGCGGATCGGAAGCGCGCGGTGAAGCCGGCGACGGTCGCGTCGATGAACCCCGCTACCGGATCCACGTCTTCCTCGACGATCTCGTATCCGCCCTCGCGGCCGCGGCGTCGGCACGCATCGCGCACCAGAACCCGGACGCGCGGGATTACGGCCTGCCTGGAGAAGGGTGAAGGAAGCGGTCGAACCAATGCGGGGCGAACGAACCGGTGCGAGATGAAGGAAGTGCCCAAACCGGGTGCGAGGTGCATGCGGCCAAACCGGCGAAGGGTGAAGGATCCGGCCGAGTCAATGCGGGGTGAAGGATCTTGTCATATCGGTGCGGAATGCAGGGTGTAGTCAAACCGGGTGCGGGGTAGGATCCGGCCGAACCAATGCGGGATGAAGGATGCGGACCAACCGGTGTGCGATAAGGGATAAACAGGCATGGGGTGAATGCGGCCGAGCCGGCGCGGGTCGGGTCATCGGCTTCCCGCACGGGCCCGGCGGCCTCAGGCCCGGAGCGCCGCGCGCATGCGTCGCGGACAAGCCCGGAGCCGCTTCGCGTCGCGGGTTCGTTTGTTGCGGCCCGTCGGGCGGATATGCTATCATTATGGCAACATGCGGCCTTATTTCTTGCGAATGGTTCGGGAGGTACCCTGTCGATGTGGACGGTCATCTATATCGCTCCGACTGCGAAACTTTCGGAGACGATACGTCAACGTCTGACCGAGGAGGGATTTCTCGTCCAGGTCCGGCCGGTCAATCTCTCGAGGCAGCAGTACGAGATTATGGTGCCATCCGCAGAAGTCGAAGAGGCGCAAGAAGTTCTGCATGAAATCCTGAATTCTTGATCAGCACCCTCCGGTTGTGACGGGTACGGCCATCCTTGACGGAGTACCAGACGCCACTTGCGGGCGCCCGGCCGGCCTCGTCACAATAATTTTGTGCCCTGAGAGGTGGCTCCATGTTCAAGGATCTCTTCCACAAGAAGCGATACGCGACGATACCTGCCGAACGGCCCGTAAAGCGGGAAATTCCCGAAGGCTTGATGAATAAATGCCCGAAATGCGGCAATATCCAGTACAGCAAGGAACTGGAGAAGAACCTGAAGGTTTGCCCGTCCTGCGGATACCATTTCCGGCTGACCGCGCGGGAACGGATCGCGATGACGATGGACGACGGTCGGCTTCTGGAAGAATTCGACGCCGGCATGCAGTCGGGCGACCCGCTCGGCTTTCCGGGATACGCCGCCAAGCTCGAGCAGCAGAAGGCGAAGACGGGCATGAACGAGGCGGTCGTCACCGGCAGGGGGACGATCGGCGGCCACCCGGTCGTCGTCGGCGTGATGGATTTTCATTTTTTTACCGGAAGCATGGGATCGGTCGTGGGGGAGAAAATCACCCGCGCCATCGAATATGCCCACCGCGAGCGGCTGCCGCTCATCATCTTCTCGACTTCGGGCGGCGCGCGCATGCAGGAAAGCATTTTCAGTCTGATGCAGATGGCGAAGACGAGCGCGGCGCTCGCGCGGTTTCAGGATGACGGCGGGCTCTACATCTCCGTCATGACGGACCCGACGACCGGCGGCGTGACGGCCAGCTTCGCGAGCCTCGGCGATTACAATCTCGCCGAGCCGGGAGCGCTCATCGGCTTCGCGGGACGGATCGTCATCGAGCAGACGATCCGCCAGAAGCTGCCGGACAATTTCCAGACCGCGGAATTCAACCTGCAGCACGGCCAGCTTGACAAGGTGGTGCATCGCAAGGACATGCGGACGGTGCTCGCCAAGCTGTTGGACATGCACCGCACGGGGAGGGCGGTATAATGGCCGGAGAGCTGGAGTTCGAGAAGCCGCTCGTCGAGCTCAGGAACAAAATCGACGAACTGCGCAAGTTCGCGGAGGAGCGCGGATTCGATTTCTCCGAGGAACTTGCGCGCCTTGAGGCGCAGTACCGGCAGCTCGAAAACGAGCTGTACAGCTCCCTCACCGCCGCGCAGAAAATGCGCATCGCGCGCCATCATCAGCGGCCGACGACGCTCGATTTCATCCAGGCGATCTTCACCGATTTTCTGGAGCTGCACGGCGACCGGCTGTTCGCGGACGACCTCGCGATCGTCGGCGGGCTCGCGAAGCTGAACGGCGTGCCGGTTACGGTCATCGGCCACCAGCGCGGCAAGGACACGAAGGACAACATCGCGCGATTCTTCGGCAGCCCGCATCCGGAGGGCTTCCGCAAGGCGCTGCGCCTGATGCGCCAGGCGGACAAGTTCGGACGGCCGATCATCACGTTCATCGACACGAAGGGCGCCTATCCGGGCGACACCGCCGAGGCGCGGGGGCAGGGTGAGGCGATCGCGCGCAACCTGCTCGTCATGTCGACGCTGCGCGTGCCGATCGTCTGTGTCGTGATCGGCGAGGGCGGCAGCGGCGGCGCGCTCGCGCTCGGCGTCGGCAACCGGGTGCTCATGCTCGAGAACGCGATCTACTCCGTCATCTCGCCGAACGGCGCCGCGTCGATCCTGTGGAAGGATGCGTCCCGTGCGGACGAGGCGGCCGAGGCGATGAAGATCACGGCGCAGGATCTGCTCGCGTTCGGCATCATCGAGGAGGTGATTCCGGAGCCGAAGGGCGGCGCGCACCGCGATCCGGAAGGGACGGCCGCGCTCGTGAAAGAGGCGATATGGCGCCATCTTCAGGAGTTGATGGCGATGACGCCGGAGGAGCTGGTCGAGGACCGGTTCCGGAAATACCGGAGTATCGGCGTTTATGCGTCGGACGAGCCGGGGGCGGCGGCCGGGACGGTGCCGGAAGCCGGACGGGCGCCGGCGGGCCGCGAGGCTGAATCCGGGAAGTCCGCGGGCGCAGCGCCGAAATCCGGGAATAACGCGGTTCACGCACCGGGTTCCGGGAATGCCGCAGGCCGCGCACCGGAATCCGGGGAAGCCGGGGGTTCCGCAGGCCGTGCGCCGGAATCGGGAAATCTCGCAGGCCGTGCGTCGGCATCCGGACATTCCCCGGGCGAAGCGGAGTCCGGGAATACCGCCGGCGGCGGGTCCGGCGCAGGTTCTTCGGCCGGAGGAACGGACGGCGGGACGACGGCGGGCGCGGACGCGGCGATCGAATCGAACGTCCGCTGAGGCCGGGGCCATGTACAGCCGGGCCGGGATCGTGTATTTTATTTAAGGATACGGATAGAGGATTGCGCCGCCCGCCGGACGGCCCGTCCCTCCCGCCGCGGGGGAGGCGCGGCCTTCCGGCGGACGGCCGGAACATTCGAAGGCTTGACAGTAACGGAGGATACCGCACATGCGCAAAACGAAGATCGTATGCACCATCGGTCCCGCGAGCGAATCGCTCGAGATGACGAGGCAGCTGATCGAGGCGGGCATGAACGTCGCGAGGCTGAATTTCTCGCACGGTGATTACGAGGAGCACGGCAACCGGATCCGGAACATCCGCCAGGCTTCCCGCGAGCTGGGCAAGACGGTTGCCATCCTGCTCGATACGAAGGGGCCGGAAATCCGCCTCGGCAAGCTGGCCGAAGAGCCGATCGAGCTGGTGGCGGGCGAATTCGTCACGCTGACGACGGAGGACATCCTCGGCGACCGGCACCGCATTCCGGTGACGTACCGCGGCCTGCCCCGGGATGTGAAGCCGGGTGACACCATCCTGCTCGATGACGGCCTGATCGGCCTGAAGGTTGTCGAAGTCCGGGACACCGAGATCCGCTGCGAAATTCAGAACAGCGGACCGATCAAGAGCAAGAAGGGCGTCAATGTTCCGGGCGTCGCGATCTCGCTGCCGGGCATCACGGAGAAGGACGCGAACGACATCCTGTTCGGGATCGAGCAGGGCATCGACTTCATTGCGGCTTCGTTCGTGCGGAGAGCCAGCGACGTGCTGGAGATTCGCGAGCTCCTGGAGCGGCACAACGCGTCGCACATCCAGATCATCGCGAAGATCGAGAACCGGCAGGGCGTCGACAATCTGGACGAGATTCTGGAAGTGGCGGACGGCCTCATGGTGGCGCGCGGCGACCTCGGCGTCGAGATCCCGGTCGAGGAAGTGCCGCTTGTGCAGAAGATGATGATCGAGAAATGCAACCGCGCCGGCAAGCCGGTCATCACGGCGACGCAGATGCTCGATTCCATGCAGCGCAACCCGCGGCCGACGCGCGCGGAGGCGAGCGACGTCGCGAACGCGATCTTTGACGGCACCGACGCGATCATGCTGTCGGGCGAGACGGCGGCCGGCAAATATCCGGTCGAATCCGTCCGGACGATGGCGCGCATCGCGGAGCGGGCGGAAGCGGCGCTCGAGTACCGCGAGATCTTCCTCCGCCGGGCGAGCGGACAGCAGACGACCGTGACGGAGGCGATCAGCCAGGCGGTCGCGAACTCCGCGCTCGACCTGGACGCGGACGCGATCATCACCTCGACGGAGAGCGGCTACACGGCGCGGATGGTGTCGAAGTACCGGCCGAAGGCGCCGATCATCGCCGTGACGCCGTCCGAGCACGTCATGCGCACCCTGCAGCTCGTATGGGGTGTCATTCCGGTGCTCGGCCGGCCGGCGAAGACGACGGACGAGATGTTCGAAATCGCCGTGAACGGCGCCGTCCGATCCGGGTTTGTCAAGCTCGGCGACACGGTCGTCATCACGGCCGGCGTTCCGGTCGGACGGTCCGGCTCGACGAACCTGATCAAGATCCATACGGTCGGCGATCTCGTCGCCAAGGGCCAGGGCATCGGCAGCCAATCCGCCACGGGCAAGGTCGTCATCGCGCACTCGGCGGAGGAAGCGATCGCGAAGGCGCAGAAAGGCATGATCCTCGTCACGCCGTCGACGAACCGCGATTACATGCAGGCCATCGAGAAGGCGGCGGCGCTGATCACGGAGCAGGGCGGCATCACGAGCCACGCGGCTGTCGTCGGCCTGAACCTCGGCATCCCGGTCGTGCTCGGCGTCGCCGATGCGACGAAGAAAATGACGGACGGCATGGAAGTGACGGTATACGCCGAGATCGGCGTCATTTATACGGGACAGGCGCGCGTACTGTAAGCGCGCCGTCCGCCGGCACCTTGCGACGGGAGCGGCGGACCGCCGGGCGGTCTGCCGCTCCCGCCTATCTGCCTGCGCCGGCGTAACGGTTCGCGGGTTCGAGTTCTTCGCGGGTCGAGTTCCTTCACGGGGAGGCGTGGCATGGCATCGCACTGGCATCTGTTCCCGCTCAGGGTGCGCTACCAGGAGACGGACCGGATGGACGTCGTGTTCTACGCGCATTACGCCACCTGGTTCGAGATCGGCCGAACCGAGTTCATCCGGCACGCGGGGTGGCCGTACCGGAAGGTGGAGGATGCGGGCCTGCTGCTGCCGGTGGTCGAGCTGAACGTTCGGTACGAGCGGCCGGCCCGCTATGACGACCGGATCGTCGTGTGCACGAGGCTGCGGGAGGCGACGCCGCTCAGACTGTCGTTCGATTCGCAGATCCGAATGATCGGGGAAGAGGAAGCGCCGCCGGCGACGGCGGACACGGAAGCGGACCTGCCCGGCACGCTGCTTGCGGCGGGCGGAACCGTCCACGTGTGGCTCAATCGCGACTGGAAGCCGGTTCGGATCGACCGGGCGGCGCCGGAGCTGTACGACATGCTGAGCCGTCTGACCGGATCCGCTTGACGAGCCGGATGATCCGGATACCGGCCGGCGCATCGCGGCCGTTCGTCCGCCCTCGGGACGGATGAAAACCGGACGGAATTCGCACAATATACCGACAACGGGACGACGCGGCGGCGAAAGGCAAAAAGTTCTTTTATAATGTCGATAAAGCATTTTTATTTCACGCAAACTTGACACGGATGTTCACATGCCCGTCAAAAAGCGGTATGATAGGATGGTACGTTACTCGGCTGAAGCGCTTCCGTATGCCCGCAGGCGGCCATATGGGGCGAATATTTCCCCGGAAATTGCGGAAAAAGGAGAGGGAGACATGACGGCAACGAAAGGTCTGGAAGGCATCGTTGCGACCACTTCGGAGATCAGCTCGATCATCGACGGCGTACTGACCTACCGCGGAATCAACATCGACGAGCTGGCGGAGAAGGCGACCTTCGAGGAGACCGTCTATCTGCTCTGGCACGGCAGGCTGCCGAACCGGGCCGAGCTCAAGGGCCTGATGGATGATCTCGCCGCCAACGCGGAACTGCCCGCGGAGCTGCTCGCGCAGATGCGTACCTATCCCCCGGGCGCCAACACGATGGCCGTGCTGCGCTCGGCCGTTTCCGCGCTCGCGCTGTACGACGAAGAGGCGAATGACATGTCGCGCGAAGCCAATCTGCGCAAGGCGGTGAGGCTCCAGGCGAAGCTGCCGACAATCGTCGCCGCGTTCGCGCGGATCCGCGAAGGCAAGGAGCCGATTCCGCCGAAGGCCGGCGTGTCCGTCGCGCACAACTTCCTCTACATGCTGAAGGGCGTCGATCCGGATGAAATTTCCGTCCGGGCGTTGGACAAGGCGCTCGTGCTGCACGCCGACCACGAGCTGAACGCGTCGACGTTCGCGGCGCGGGTTACGGTGGCGACGCTTTCGGACATCTATTCGGGCGTGACCAGCGCGATCGGGGCGCTCAAGGGTCCGCTCCACGGCGGGGCCAATGAAGCGGTCATGGTCATGCTGGAAGAAATCGGATCGATCGAGAACGTCGAGCGATACATTACGGACAAGCTGGCGCGGAAGGAAAAGATCATGGGCTTCGGCCACCGCGTCTACAAGAACGGCGACCCCAGAGCGAAGCATCTGCAGAAGATGTCCCGCGAGCTGGGGGAACGGGCGGGCAACCTGAAGCTGTACGAGATGTCCGTCAAAATCGAAGAGCTCGTGGGCAATCTGAAGGGGTTGAAACCGAACGTCGATTTCTATTCGGCGTCGGTCTACACGATGCTGGGCATTCCGCGCGATCTGTTCACGCCGCTGTTCGCGATCAGCCGCGTCTCGGGATGGACGGCCCACATCCTGGAACAATACAGCGACAACCGTCTGATCCGCCCGCGCGCGGAATACACCGGTCCGACGAACGTGCGCTACGTGCCGATCGACGAGCGTTGAAAAGGCGCCGGCCGCGCGCCCCGTCAAACATCGAACACACGCACGCGGCATGACTGTCAGCCTGAATCTGTAAAGGAGGAACCATCACCATGATCCAACTCGAGAAATTCGCGCCGCCGACCGAAGGCGAAAAAATCACGATGAAGGACGGCAAGCTGCAGGTGCCGAACAACCCGATCATTCCGTTCATCGAGGGCGACGGCACCGGCCGCGACATCTGGCGCGCTGCGAAGCGCGTGCTGGACGCCGCCGTCGAGAAGGCTTACAAGGGCGAGAGAAAAATCGCGTGGTACGAAGTGTTCGCCGGCGAAAAAGCGTACAATACATACGGTGAATGGCTGCCGAACGATACGCTGACCGCGATCCGCGAATTCATCGTGGCCATCAAGGGCCCGCTGACGACGCCGGTCGGCGGCGGCATCCGCTCCCTGAACGTCGCGCTGCGGCAGGAGTTGGACCTGTACGTCTGCCTCCGCCCGGTCCGCTACTTCCAGGGGGTTCCGTCGCCGGTGAAGCGGCCGGATCTCGTCAACATGGTCATCTTCCGCGAGAACACGGAGGACATCTACGCCGGCATCGAATGGCCGGCGGGCTCGCCCGAAGTGAAGAAAGTGATCGAATTCCTGCAGAAGGAGATGGGCGTGAAGAAGATCCGCTTCCCCGAGACAAGCGGCATCGGCATCAAACCCGTCTCGGAAGAGGGCACGAAGCGGCTTGTGCGCGCCGCGATCGAGTACGCGATCCGTCACAACCGCAAGTCGGTGACGCTCGTGCACAAGGGCAACATCATGAAGTTCACCGAGGGCGCGTTCAAGAACTGGGGTTACGAGGTCGCGGAGCAGGAATTCGCCGACAAGACGTTCACGTGGGCCCAGTATGACCGCATCAAGGCGGCCGAGGGCGAGGAGGCCGCGAACCGGGCGCAGGCCGAAGCGGTCGCGGCCGGCAAGATCATCATCAAGGATACGATCGCGGACATCATGCTGCAGCAGGTGCTGACCCGTCCGGCGGAATTCGACGTCATCGCGACGCTGAACCTGAACGGCGACTACCTGTCCGACGCGCTCGCCGCGCAGGTCGGCGGCATCGGCATCGCGCCGGGCGCGAACATCAACTACGTCACGGGCCACGCGGTCTTCGAGGCGACCCACGGCACGGCGCCGAAATACGCCGACAAGGACGTCGTCAACCCGGGTTCCGTCATCCTCTCCGGCGTCATGATGCTCGAGCACCTCGGCTGGCAGGAAGCGGCCAACCTGATCTACAAGGGGATGGAGACGGCCATCAACAACAAGACGGTCACGTACGACTTCGCCCGCCTCATGGAAGGCGCGAAGGAAGTCAAATGCTCGGAGTTCGCCGACGAGGTCATCAAACATATGGCCTGATGCCGTCAGAAACGGAGGTTGGCGCGGGACGTGTCCATCAGGAGGAAGAAGATCTCGGTCATCGGTGCGGGGTTCACCGGCGCGACGACGGCGCTCATGCTCGCGCAGCGGGAACTCGGCGACATCGTGCTGCTTGACGTGCCGCAGCTCGACGGTCCGACGAAGGGCAAGGCGCTGGACATGCTCGAGGCAACGCCGGTGCTCGGCGTCGACAGCCGGATCACCGGCACATCCGATTACCGGGATGCGGCCGGTTCCGATCTCGTGATCATCACGGCCGGCGTGGCGCGCAAGCCGGGAATGAGCCGGGACGATCTCGTGACGACGAACGCGGGCATCGTCCGGTCGGTCTGCGAGCAGGTGCGCGTCCATTGCCCGGAAGCGTACGTCATCGTGTTGAGCAACCCGGTGGACGCGATGACCTGGGTCGCCTGGCGGACGCTCGGTTTTCCGAAGAACCGCGTGATCGGCCAATCCGGCGTGCTGGACACGGCCCGCTTTCGGACGTTTATCGCGCAGGAGCTGAACGTGTCGGTCGAAGACGTGCACGGCTTCGTGCTCGGCGGCCACGGCGACGACATGGTGCCGCTCGTCCGGTACTCGAACGTAGGCGGCATTCCGGTCGAGAAGCTGCTGCCGAAGGAACGGATCGACGAGATCGTTCGGCGCACGCGTTTCGGCGGCGGCGAGATCGTGAATCTGCTCGGCACCGGCAGCGCCTATTATGCGCCGGCCGCGTCGCTCGTACAGATGGCGGAGGCGATCCTGAAGGACAAGAAGCGCATTCTGCCGGTCATCGCGCTGCTGGAAGGCGAGTACGGCTACGAGGACCTGTTCATGGGAGTGCCGGTCGTCCTGGGAGGCGGCGGGATCGAGCGCGTGATCGAGCTGGAGCTCACTCCCGGAGAGAAGGCGGCGCTCGATCGTTCCGCCGAATCCGTCCGCAGCGTCATCCGAATCGCGGCCGGCGGCCCCGCCTGAGCTCCGGGTGCGCATTCCGAGACCCTGACCGCGCGTTCAGGGTCTTGCGTTTTTTGGAGGCGGCTGGAGCCGGCGGGCAGGTTCGGCTATACTGGGAGTAGTCCATGTCAGGAGGTGCCGAATGGGACAGTTTTTCTTGTTCCTTCATGCGGTCGGAGCCGTCGGGATGGGCATTTATCTGGTGATGCCGTTTCTGGTCGGACGCATCATGCAGCTCAGCAGCGAGGGACAGGCGGGCTTCGCCGACGGGCTGATCGCCGCGAACCGGGTGGCGCAGTTCTGTCTGGCGCTGCAATTGCTCACCGGGCTGTTCCTGATGACGCTGGCCGACTATTCCGTGTTGTGGACCACGCTGACGCTGATCCTGATGGTGGGCATCGGCGCCCTCGGCGGCGTCCTGACGAAACCGCTGAAAGCGATTGTGGCGGCGGCGAAGGCCGGCGAGAACGCGTCGGATTCCATCGCGCGCGTCCGCCTGTTCAGCGTGCTGCTCCTCGTGCTTTATGTGGCCATCATCTTTGTCATGCAATATCCGCATCTCTAACTCGGAAGGGATTGCTTTCGACATGGCGGCACAATCACCGGACCTCATCACGTTCGGAGAATCGATGGCGCTGTGCATGGCGCCGGATTACAAGGGGCTCGACCAGGCCGCCTCGCTGGAGCTTACGTTCGGCGGCGCGGAGAGCAACCTCGCGATCGGAGCCGCGCGGCTCGGCGTGTCAAGCGGCTGGTTCGGCGCGCTCGGCGACGATCCGTTCGGGCTCCGGATTCTGAAGGCGATCCGGGGCGAGGGCGTCGACGTATCCCGGGCGAGGCTCGTTCCGGGGGAGCAGACCGGCGTCATGTTCCGGGACAACCCCGGCGGCAAGCTGTCGGTCTATTATTACCGGAGGCATTCCGCCGCGAGCCGGATGAAACCGTCCGATCTGGACGCGGACTACATCCGCGGCAGCAGGTTGCTGCATGTGACCGGCATTACGTGCGCGATCAGCGAGAGCGCGCGCGACACGGTCCGGGAAGCCGTCCGGATCGCGAAGGAGGCAGGCGTCAAGGTCTCCTTCGACCCGAATCTGCGCCTCAAGCTGTGGTCGATCGGGGAAGCGCGGGAAGTGCTGCTGCCGCTGGCGGAACAGGCGGACTATTTTCTTCCCGGATATGATGAATTGCAATTGCTCTATGACACGACGGATGAGGACGCGATCTTCGACCGCCTCGCAAAGCTGCCCGGCGTCTCGGTCGTGAAGGGAGTCGGGGAGACGACGGTCATCGTCGAAGGCGGAAAGCGGACCGTCGTGCCGTTCCACAAGGCGGAGAAGGTCGTCGATACGGTCGGCGCCGGCGACGGTTTCTGCGCCGGGCTGCTCGCCGGATTGCTGAAAGGATATCCGATCGAGGAAGCGGTGCGGATCGCCAGCATCTGCGGCTCCCTCGTCGTGCAGGGGCGCGGCGACTGGGAGGCGACGCCGGACTGGCGGACGGTCGAGCGGATCCTGACGGACCGGGCAAGGGTCGAGCGGTAGCGCGTGTCCGGCGGCGGGGAAGATCGCGGTACATGCGCCGGCCGCGACGGATCATTTCGGAATTTGACGACCGTTTCGGAAAAACGGATGTGTCCGTCCCCCGGGGCGGAGGCAGCCGTTTTTCTTGTGCGCGGGGGAGCTGTGCGGCATGATGCACACGGACGAAGGGCGGCCGGACGGCGGGTGGATCCGGGTTCGGGTGCCGCTTCCTTTTTCATTGAAATATGTGAACGCCTATCTGGTTCCGGAACGCGACGGGTGGACGCTCGTCGATCCGGGGCTCCGGACGCCGGAGGCGGAGCGGTTGTGGCGGGAGGTGCTGGAGCGAAGCGGGATCGGCTTTCGTGAAATCCGGGCGATCGTGCTCACGCACCCGCATCCCGACCATATCGGACTGGCGGGCTGGTTCCAGGAGCGGTCGCGCGCGCCGGTGTACATGTCCGGGCGGGCGCATGCGTACGCGATGCGGTTGTGGGGACCGGAGCGGACGTTCACGGACGAGCTTCCGGCGTTGTACCGGGAACACGGTCTGCCGCGGGAAATGGAAGAGGCGCTGCGGGATCATCTGGAAGGCTTCGTCGCGATGGTGTCGCCCCTGCCGGAGCCGGTGTTCATCCAGGGCGGCGACCGCCTGGAGGTCGGCGGCAAGGGATGGGAGATCCTCGACACGCCCGGTCACGCGGACGGCCATCTCTGTTTCTACCTGCGGGAAGAAAGGCGGTTGCTGTGCGGGGATCAGGTGCTGAACGGCATCACGCCGAACATCAGCCTCGTGCCCGGCGGTGAGCCCGGCGTGCTCGCGAGGTATCTGGACAGCCTCGCGTCGCTGGAGAAGCTCGAAGTCGAGCTGGCCCTGCCCGGCCATCGGGACCCGATCCGGGACATGCGGGGACGGATCGGCGAAATCCGGGAGCATCACGTCCGGCGGCTCGAGGCCATGGAGGCGATGCTTGAAACGCCGCTCACCGCCTTCGAAGTATGCATGCAACTGTTCGGCGGGCGCGTGAACGGCAGCATGCACCATCTCCGCTTTGCGATGTCCGAGACGCTGGCGCATCTCGAACATCTGGCGCGCGAGGGACGCGCCGCCTCCGCGCGGGGAGCGGACGACATCGTGCGCTGGAAGCGCGGCTGACAAAAGGGAACGGGCTGCCCCGGTTCAATCGGAGGGCAGCCCGTTGCCGTTTTCCTTCTCTTCCTGCTTGCGGTGCGCCATGCGGCTTGCCGCGGCGGAAGCGATCGCGCCGACGATGTCGTCGAGGAACGTGTGCGTCTCCCCGTCGGATTTGTCGTTCAGTTTCACCAGAATGCCGGGTTTCTGCTTGTCGATGTAGCCGAAATTCGTAAAGCCGATGCTGCCGTACACATTGACGATGGACAGCGCCAGCACCTCGTCGATGCCGTAGAGCGCCTCGTCGTGCTTCACCATGTCCTGCAGCGGCGGCATCAGCTTGCCTTCCTCGGCCAGGATGTCCAGTTGGATGCCCGTCAGCACGGCGTTCTGCACCTCGCGCTTACCCAGCACGGCCAGCACGTGCTGCTCGCATTCTTCCAGCGTCAGGTCCGGAAAATACGGCGCCTGCAAATAATGGACCAGCTCGGCGATATGCCTCGTCGTCACGCCCCGTTTCCCGAGCCACTCCAGCGTCGCGCGCTGCACCTCCCGGCTGTTCAGCACGTAGGGCTTCGTATCCGCCATGCGTCTACACTCCCATTCATGAAGGAATCAGTTCTATGACTGGACAAGATTCGTATACATAGTACTACAAAAATTCTGAATTTAACAAATCCATGAATTGTCATGCACGGGAGGCGCGAGACGAGATGGTGCGGTTCCAATTCTTGCGAAGGCGCGCGGCGGCCGGTCTTGCGGTCGTGCCGCTGCTCCTCGCCGGCTGCGGCCTGTTGGGCGGACAGGAGGGCAAGATGGCGATCGATCCGCCGCCGGATTTCCTGGCGGAGGAAGAGACGTGGACCGGCTCCGGGTCCGGATCGCAGGCCGGCGCGGGGTCGCCGGATTCGCAAACGCCGGACGGAACGGAAAGCGCCGTGACGCCGGTCACCGTCTATGTAAAGGACAGGGGCGGTTATCTGGTGCCGTTGACGGTGAACGCGGCGGCGGCAAGCGCCGAGGAAGCCGGCATCCGCGCGCTCGAGCGGATGATCGAGGGGAGCGAATCGTGGGCGCTGCCGGAAGGTTTCCGCGGGGTGCTGCCGGCCGGGACGCGCATCGAGGGGCTCGCGATTGACCGCGAGCGGCGGGTGGCGGTCGTCGATTTCGGCGGGACGTTCACCGACTACAATCCGCAGGACGAGCGGCGCATCGTGGAGGCGGTGACGTGGACGCTGACGGGCATTGCGGATGTCGACGGCGTCGAGCTGCGCCACGCCGGCGAGCCGCTCCGCGAAATGCCGGTTGACGGCTTCCCGCTGGACGCGCCGCTCACGCGGGCGGTGGGCATCAACCTGGAGCTTGCGCCGGGCGCCTCGTACGGGAATTCGATGCCGGTGACCGTCTATTTCTCGGCGCTCTCCGACGAGGGCGCGCCCTATTTCGTGCCGGTCACCCGTCTGGTGGAACGGCAGGAGGACCAGGCCGTCGCCGCGCTGCGCGAACTGATCGCGGGACCCGCGCGCGGAGCGGAACTTGCCGCCGTCATGACGGAGGATGTCGAAGCCGAAGCGGTGACGGTGGACGGTGACACGGCGTTCGTCGATCTCAAGGACGAGACCTACGCGGAGGGTCAGCCGCTGCCGTCGGAAATGCTCCAGGCGGTCGTGCTGTCCGTCAGCGAAAATACGGGCGCGGAAAAGGTGCAGATCCGGGTGAACGGATCGACGAACGTGATTGATACGGACAACCGTTCGTATGCCGAGCCGGTCAGCCGTCCCGAGCATGTGAACGCGCTGAAGACGTGACGGAATCGGCCGCAAGATGCGGTCGCGGTACGGGGCCGGAGATGCTTTTCCTCCGCGATTCTGGTACAATATACCCGTCATGCAAGCGGAAGAAAAGACATCGGGAGGCAACCGGATGCGCAACGACAACCGGGCGGACGACGAACTCCGCCCTCTTGTAATGCAATTGAGTCCGAACATGTACGCGGAAGGCTCCGTCTGGATCGAGATGGGCGGCACGAAGGTGATCGTCACCGCCACCGTCGAGGACAAGGTGCCGCCGTTCATGAAAGGCCAGGGGCGCGGCTGGGTGACGGCCGAATACGCGATGCTGCCCCGGGCGACGCAGATGCGCAACCAGCGCGAGGTCGCGAAGGGCAGGCCGTCCGGTCGGACGATGGAGATCCAGCGGCTGATCGGCCGGGCGCTCCGTTCGGTCGTCGATCTCGAAGCGCTCGGCGAGCGGACGATCATGCTCGATTGCGACGTGATCCAGGCAGACGGCGGCACGCGCACGACATCGATCACCGGCGCGTTCGTCGCGTTGGCGCTTGCGGTCGACCGGCTGCATGCCCAGCAGCCGTTTGAAAGGTATCCGATCACCGATTTCCTCGCCTCGGTCAGCGTCGGCATCGTGGACGGCCGGCCGCTGCTCGACCTGAACTATGCAGAGGATTCGAACGCGCAGGTCGACATGAACGTGGTCATGACCGGTTCCGGCCGGTTCGTCGAAATTCAGGGGACGGGCGAATCGACGCCGTTCAGCCGGGAGGAGCTGACCCGCCTGCTCGCGCTCGCCGAAGGCGGCATCCGGCAGCTGATCGAGCGGCAGCGGGAGGCGCTCGGCGAGATCGGCGCGCGGATCGGGGCGGGATCGGCATGATCCGCGAGCTGGGCGTTGTCGTCATCGCCACGCGCAACGAGGGCAAGGCGCGCGAGTTCGCGCACGCCCTTGCTCCGCTCGGGCTTGCCGTGCGGACGCTGGCGGACTTCGACCGGGCGCCCGTGATCACGGAGGACGGCTCGACGTTCGCGGAGAACGCGCGCAAGAAGGCGCGAGCCGCGGGCGAGGCGCTCGGCGTGCCGGCGCTCGCCGACGACTCCGGCCTCGAGACGGAGGCGCTGGGTGGCGCGCCGGGCGTAACCTCCGCACGCTACGCCGGCGAGGGCGCCGGCGACGCCGCGAACAACGCGAAGCTGCTGCGTGAGCTGACCGCGCTGAAGGCCGGCGTGCCGCAGCCGGACGGCCTGCCCGCGGGCGTGCGCGCGCTCAGCCGGGCGCGGTTCGTCTGCGCCCTGGCGCTCTACGATCCGGAGACCGGCGAATTCGCGGAGGCGGAGGGAACCGTCGACGGCTGGATCATCGACGCGCCGAGGGGAACGAACGGATTCGGCTACGATCCGCTGTTCTGGGTGCCGGCATTCGGCCGGACGATGGCCGAGCTCACGACGGAGGAGAAGCAGTCAATCAGCCATCGCGGACGGGCGCTCGCGAAGCTGGTCGATCATCTGTTGAAGCGGCAATCGTGATGCGAACGCGAGGGCCGGCGGTCCATTCCGCCGGCCCTCGGTCGTCTTGGAGCCCCGCTTCACCGGATCGCGATCCTGTATTTGCGCAGCCAGGTGTCGACCTGCACCAGGTAGGCGAAGAGCTGCGGGCCCGACATGAGCTGCCCGAACCACGGGATGTGCGACGAAGCCGCCTCCGACTCCGCGATCTCGCGCACCTTCGCGACGTTGATGAGCGGAAGAAGCGGTGAGGACGGGTCGTTGAGCACGTCGAGCAGCCGCTGCCGCACCGCCTCGAGGTAATTCGGATTGTGCGTCTTCGGGTACGGGCTTTTCTTGCGGTACAGCACGTCGTCCGGCAGCACGCCCCGAAGCGCGCGTCGCAGAATCCCCTTCTCCCGGCCTCCCGCCGTCTTGATCTCCCACGGAATGTTGAACACGTACTCGACGAGCCGGTGGTCGCAGTACGGCACGCGCACTTCGAGGCCGGTCGCCATGCTCATCCGGTCCTTGCGGTCGAGCAGCGTCGGCATGAAGCGCGTGATGTTGAGGTACGACATCTCGCGCATCCGCCGCTTCGCCTCGTCCTCGCCCGCAAGGTGCGGCACCTCCGCGATCGCCTCCGCGTATCGCCGTTCGATGTATTCGAGCGGCTTCACCCAGTCCGCCACGTCCGGATGAAGCAGTTCCGCCCGCAGGGACGTCGCGAGCGACCAGGGGAACGTCCGGGCCTCCAGCGCCTCCTTGCGGTGGAACCAGGGGTAGCCGCCGAACACCTCGTCCGCCGCCTCGCCCGACAGCGCGACCGTGGCTCCCTTCTTGATCTCGCGGCAAAAGAGCAGCAGCGAAGCGTCGATGTCGGCCATGCCCGGCGCGTCGCGCGCGATCACCGCATCGTCGAGCGCCCGCACGAGCTCCGGCGTGTCGAATTGCACCTGCGTGTGGCGCGTGCCGAGATGGCGGCTCATCCGCTCGATCCACGGCCCGTCGGCGTTCGGCTGGAACGCGTGCGCCCGGAAATGCTTGTCGTTGTCGACATAGTCGACCGAATAGGTGGCGAGCGTGCCCCGGCCGGTCCGGGTGCAATGCCCGACGGCGAGCGCCGTGAGCGCGCTCGAATCGAGGCCGCCGGAGAGCAGCGTGCAGACCGGCACGTCGGACATGAGCTGGCGCTCGACCGTATCAAACAGCAGCTCCCGCACGCGCTCGGCCGTCCTCGCCTCGTCGTCTTCGTGCGGCCGGCTCTCCAGCCGCCAGTAGGTGCGCACGCGGACGCCCGACCGGTCGACGGTCAGGCACTGTCCGGCCTTCAGTTCGGTCATGCCCCTATAGATGCCGACACCCGGCGTCCGCGCCGGACCGATGACGAACACTTCGGCAAGGCCCTCCGCGCCGACCGCCGGCTCGAACGCGGGGTGCGCGAGGATAGCCTTCGGCTCGGAACCGAACAGGAACTTGCCGTCGACTTCGGCATAGAAGAAGGGCTTGACGCCGAGCCGGTCGCGGGCCGCGAACAGCCGCTCTTCCTTCGTCTCCCACACCGCGAAGGCGTAGATGCCGTTGAACCGGTCGAGCGCCGCAGGTCCCCATTCGATGTAGGCGACGAGCAGCACTTCCGTGTCGCAATGGGTGAGGAAACGGTGGCCGCGCGCTTCCAGTTCTCGCCTCAGCTCCGGCGCGTTGTACAGTTCCCCGTTGTAGACGATGACATAGGTATTGTCGCCGGCGCGCCGGATCATCGGCTGCGCGCCGTTCTCCGGGTCCATGACGCTGAGCCTGCGGTGCCCCAGCGCGCAATGCGTCGTGATCCAGGTGCCGGAGGCGTCGGGACCGCGCGGCGCGAGCGTCTCCGTCATGTTCTCCAGAATGGCGCTGTCCAGCGTCAGGTCGCGCGTCCAGTCGATCCATCCGGTGATTCCGCACATACCGGTTCATCCTCTCGTGTCGGTCTTGAGTCCGGAAACCTCAGGAACGGCATAGGGAGATATATGCCGGACGGCGGCATAAAATGTCTGTCCGCGCGGCATGCTATGGCGGGATTCCGCATGCCGGCCGCACCGAGGCGGACCGGGCAAGGGAGGATGACACGACATGCGATCGGACGACGGAAGAGAGACGTATTACGTTTCCGTCGGGGGCAAGGAGATCCTGAAGGACAGGGGCGCATCGCCCTGGGAGTTCGAGATTCGGGCGAACGAGGAGGAGTTGTACCGGCTGCAGGACCTGTTCGAGGAGCTGGCCAGCCTGGAAGAGGCGGAGATGCTGCACTTCACCTGGCATCCGTTCGGTACGGCTTCCACGGAACAGGTGTCGGCCGCGACGGCCGAGGTGACCAACCGGATCTACCATCTGCTGCACGAGCTCGGAACGCCGGAGACGAAGGCGTTCATCGAGCGGATGCGCTTGTCTTGAACACGAAGGAGGCTGGCAACGATGGACATCACGGAAGCGCGGGTCAGGGGAACGGTCCGTCTGGACGGCCGCACGTGCGCAGAGGTGGAAGTGTTGACAGACGGCCCGGACGCTCCGGGGCTGCTGGTCTATTTTGCGGAGAAAGCCGGCGGCGGGCTCGAAATGGTGCGGGTCGTCGAAAATGATGCGAGTCGCGAGATCGACTGGTACGACAATCCGCTGCACCAGGCGGCGGTCAATCGGACGGACGCTTATCGGAGCGCCGCGGCCGCCGGTGACGGCGGTTCGTTTGAAGAACGGGTGCTGCATTTCGGCTCCGTGCGGGAAGATGCGATGCGCGCATTGCGCATGCCCCATGATGCGCATAGGAGTGCGCGGCCGCAAGCGCAACGTCCTGCGGACTGAACGCCATCATGCGGTCCGCCTTTTCTTTGTCGACGAAACGGCCGCTCCCCTGTGCCTTTGGACGCCACCCCCACCTTTTCGTGAACCTCGCGGAGCATCGACAGGTTGCCTTTGCGTTTCCGATTGTTCCCCGCGAAAGGCCCGCACCTCCGGTGACCGGAATCGTGGAGACGAGAGAAACATTTTTCGATTGATTTGCCCCGGCTGATTTGCCCCAGTCCCCCCTCTTTGTTGCAGCGTTTCATCATCTTTTTTGATTCGAACGGTTTCGACTGAAAAAATTAATGAACATTTCGCCCACCCGCACGTTCGGGACAAAACCGCAAGCCGCGGGCATCACAGCCGGAAGACCGGCTTTCAACCGGGGACGGTCGGTTTTGAACCGCGGCCCCATAATAATCTGACGCAGTCTTACATAAATATGGCTATTGAAGTTCCATTTCGGTTATCCGCCGCTCATGAAGCGCATGTACGCCGACGGAGGAACCGAACTGGCCGGCATGCTCCATGAGGTGAAGCGCATGGGACTGACGACGTCGCTCGACATGGCCATGCCGGATCCCGCATCGGAAGCGGGGCGTGCGGATTGGATCGCCATCCTGGAACAGGTGCTGCCCCGGGTAGACGTGTTCATGCCCAGCATGGAAGAGATCCTGTACATGCTGGATCGACCGTTTTATGAACGGCTTGTTTCAGCGAAGGGCGACATCGCGGAACACCTCGACGGTGAAGATTTGAGAGCGTTGGCCGATCGCATGATCGGCATGGGAGCCGCAATCGTCGCGGTTAAATTGGGGGAACACGGCCTCTATTTGCGTACCGCGGGTGAATGCCGGCTTCGATCGATGGGAAGCTGCGCGCCGGAAAATGTCGGAGCATGGGCCGGTCGGGAACTGCTCGCAACCTGTTATCAAGTGGAAGTGGCGGGGACGACGGGCGCGGGGGACTGTACCATTGCCGGATTTTTGGCGGGTCTTTTGAAAGGCCTTTCACCCGAGTCCGTCATGCGCGCGGCGGTGGCGGTTGGCGCCTGCAATGTCGAGCGGCAGGACGCGGTCAGCGGTATTCCTTCCTGGGAGGCCGTGCAGCGCAGAATCGAAGCGGGGTGGCCCAAGCGCGCCAACCGGTTGAGACTCGACGGGTGGCGTTTGGATCCGGATGCGGAACTGTGGGTCGGGCCGAATGACGGGAAGATCACGGTTACGGTTTGAAATGTTCAGAAAGGGACGGAGGTTGCCGATGCGACCATGAAACGAAGGGAAGCGGAACTGGCGCAAAAACGCGCGGCGGAAATGCTGGCAAGGGTCGGCATCGTATTGACGCCCCGGGAGCGCGACCAGATCGAAATCGCTGATTTTGGGCTGGGGGAGCTCGAGCGACAGGGGCTGGCGCTCGTCACTTACATCAACACCGATCGGTATTGCGCCAAAGAACTCGTGCTGTTTCCCCGCCAGACTTGTCCGGAGCACCGGCATCCTCCGGTGGGCAGTGATCCGGGAAAAATGGAGACCTTCCGCTGCCGGTGGGGGAAAGTGTGGCTGTATGTGGAAGGCGAGCCGACCGCGAACATCCAGGCGCGGGTGCCCGAGGGCAGCGAGACGTATTATACCGTCTTCCGCGAGATCGAATTGAATCCGGGGGAACAGTATACGATTCCCCCGAACACGCTGCACTGGTTTCAGGCGGGAGACGAAGGGGCCATCGTCTCGGAGTTCTCCAGCACGAGCAGGGATGAATTCGATCTTTTCACCGATCCCAGGATCGTGCGTCTTCCGCGCGTGGATGAAGATTGATGGATGAGGTGCGTCCATGCATCCCGGATTGAACGAACGCCAGCAACAAATCATGGAGATGCTGTCCCGTGAAGGAGAAGTGCGGATTCGGGATCTGAAGGAACATTTTTCGGTTACGGAAATGACGTTGCGACGGGATTTGGAGAAAATGGAGCAGATCGGGGGCCTGAAACGCACGTTCGGAGGGGCCATTTCCGTAACCCAGGACGTTCGCAAGCGGTCTGTCAAAATGATCGAGGAAAAAATCCGCATCGGCAAAAAAGCGGCCGAATCCGTCCAACCGGGTGAATCCGTTTTCATCGACGGCGGGACGACGACGCTCCAAGTGGCGAAGCATTTGCCGACGGGTATCCGCATCACCGTGGTGACCAATGCGCTGAACGTGGCCAACGTCCTTCTGGAAAAAGGGATCCGCACCATCGTAACGGGGGGGATTGCGCTGGAGACCACTTCGACTTTGGTCGGGCCGCTGGCCGTTGAGGCGATTTCCCGCATGGCTTTCGACCGGGCGTTCATCGGGGCGACCGGATGCAGCGTGCAGCACGGATTCAGCAATTCGGATCCGTATGAGTGCGAACTGAAATCGATGGTCATCGAACGGGCCATTGAAGCATACGTCGTCATCGACCATACGAAATTCGGGCATCGATCGCTCGTATCCTTTGCGGATCTTTCGAACGTTCACGGCATCTATACGGACAGGCTTCCCGATGACGACGCGCTGCTCGGCGCATGCAGGGATGCGGGAGTCCGCCTGATCGAATGTGCCTGATCGAGCACCCAGGACGCCATTCCGGTCGCCGGTCAAATAAACCATGGATGGGAGGGTCTTCCTTTGAAGAGACTGTGGTCATTGGTGCTCATTGTTGCGCTGGTCCTGATGTCCGCCGCGTGCGGCAATGGCGGAAGCGGCGGTGGCAGCGGCGGAGGCGGTTCCAAGAACAAGGACCATTATTTGTTCGGTTACACCTCCATGACGCAGAACAACCCCTTCTTCATCGTTCTGGAAAAAGCGATACGGGAGAAAGTCGAAGCGAACGGGGATGAAATGATTACGCTGAACCCGGCGATGGATGTCGCGCTGCAAATCAACCAGATCGAGGACATGATCGCGCAGGGAATCGACGCGATTTTCCTGAATCCCGTCGACTGGGAAGGCATCAGGCCCGCGCTGCAAATGCTGAAGGAAGCCGGCATTCCGATCATCAACTACGATACCGAAGTCAAGGACTTTGAATATGTGACCGCTTACGTCGGCTCGGATAACAAGAACGCCGGCAGAGTCGTCGGCGAAGACCTTGTCAGGCGCTTCCCGAACGGCGGCAACATCGTCATCCTCGACAGCCCGACCATGAATTCGATCAACGACCGGGTGGCCGGTTTCCTGGAAGCCATTGAGGGGAAAAACTTCACGGTCGTGGCCCAACAGGACGCAAAGGGTGATTTGGAAACCGCCCTGGGCATTACCGAGGATATCTTGCAAGCGCATTCCGACATCGTGGCCATCTTCGCCGGCAACGATCCGTCCGCGCTCGGCGCGCTGGCCGCCGTCAAAGCCGCCAACCGCCTGGAGATTGCGATTTACGGCGTGGACGGTTCGCCCGACGCGAAGGCGGCCATCGCCGAAGGCGGTCCGTTCAAGGGGACCGGGGCGCAGTCGCCGATCTCGATCGGTCAGATTGCCGCGGATGTCGCTTACAAGATTTTGAGGGGCGAAAGCTACGAAAAACGAACGCCGGTGGAAACGTTCCTGATCAACGAGGAAAACGTCCACGAGTACGGCATCGACGAATGGCAATGACGACACAACGGGGAGGGTGACGACGCGCACCCTCCCGTCCTTCATCGAGGTGGAACGGATGGGTCGACCATTGCTTCAGATGAGAGGAATCGCCAAGCGATTTGCCGGCGTCCACGCCCTGAAGGGGGTCGATTTTGAACTGGAAAGCGGGGAGGTTCACGGCCTCCTCGGCGAAAACGGCGCCGGAAAATCCACGTTGATGAAAATGCTGGCGGGCATCTACCCCGTCGACGAAGGGGAGATTTTCATCGAGGGAAACAAGGTTTCCATCAACAGCGTCAAAGATGCCCAGGCCCACGGCATCAGCATCATCCACCAGGAAATTTCGCTGGTGCCGCATCTGTCCGTCGCCGAAAACATTTTTTTGGGCAAAGAACCGGTCACGAAGATCGGATGGATCGACTGGAAAAAGATGATGGAAGATGCGCGGACATATCTGCGGCAATTCGGACTGGAACTCGCGCCGGAGACGCCGGTCAAAAAGCTGACGGTAGCGCAGCAGCAGATGATCGAGATCATCAAGGCCGTATCCTTCCAGGCGAAAATGATCGTGATGGACGAGCCGACTTCCTCGCTTACGGAAAAAGAGGTCGAGTTTCTTTTTCAAATCATCGGCCGCCTGAAAGAACAGGGCGTCGGCATTGTGTATATTTCGCACCGGATGAACGAATTGTTCACCATCACCGATCGCATCACCGTTCTGCGGGACGGCAACCTGATCGGCACCGTCAAGACGAAGGAAACGACCACCGACCAGCTGATCGCGATGATGGTCGGCCGGGAGCTCACCCAGTATTACATCAAGGATGCCAGCCCGGCAAGCGACGGGGACATCGTGCTCAGCGTGCGAAACCTGTCCAAAAAAGGCGTGCTGAACGAAGCCGGCTTCGATCTCCGGAAAGGGGAAATTCTCGGATTTGCCGGTTTGGTCGGCGCGGGCCGATCGGAGCTGATGAAATGCATTTTCGGTCTGGATGCCTACGACAAAGGGGAAATCCGGATCGACGGCAAGCCGGTGATCATTCGCAACCCGAACGATGCGATCAAACACGGCATCGCCTATGTGACGGAAAACCGGAAGGAGGAAGGGCTGTTCCTCATCCGTTCGGTCCAATACAACATCACGATCAAAATCCTGGACCAGTTCATCAGGTGGTTCAGAGTCAACGCCCGTTATGAAAGCCAGAAAACCCGGCAATTCATCCATGAACTGGCGATCAAAACCCCGAATCCGGACCAGGAAGTACGGAATTTGAGCGGCGGCAATCAGCAGAAGGTGCTCATCTCCCGATGGCTGGCCACCAACCCGCGCATCCTGATCCTGGATGAACCGACCCGGGGGGTGGATGTCGGAGCCAAAGCGGAAATCTATGCGATCATGAACCGGTTGGTGAAAGAAGGCGTCTCCATCATTTTGATCTCCTCGGAATTGCCCGAAGTGATCAACATGAGCGACCGGATCGCGGTCATGTACAAAGGCGGGATACGGGCCGTTTTGAACCGGGACGAGTTCAGCCAGGAGACCATCATGCATTATGCCACCGGAGGTTAAGGGTCCATGGTATACGGGATCAAATCATTTGTGCGGGCCAATATCGGCATTCTCGCCGGACTGTTGGTGTTATGCGTCATCATCGCGGTGCTCAATCCCAATTTTCTGACGGCGAACAATTTGCTGAACGTCTTGCGGCAAACCTCCACCAACCTCTATCTGGCCCTTGCGATGACCATGGTGATCATCCTGGGCGGCATCGATTTGTCCGTCGGCTCCGTCATGGCCGTGTCCGGGGTGGTGACCGCCATGCTGATCGCGTTATTCGGTGCTCCGCTTTACGCAGCCGTCGCCGCGGGGCTGCTCGTCGGCATCCTGTTCGGCGCGCTGAACGGTTACGTGGCGGCGACCACCGTCATCCCGCCGTTTATCATCACCCTCGCCACGATGAATATCGGCCGGGGAGTGGCCTACGTATTGACCGACGGCCAGCCGGTTCGCGTCATGTCGGATGCCTTCAACTTCATCGGATCCGGCTATATCGGCGGGGTGCTGCCCACCCCCGTGCTGTATTCGATCATCTTCGTGATCCTGTGCTACCTCATGATGAACAAAACGAAGATGGGCCGGTACATTTATGCGGTCGGCGGCAATCCGGAGGCGGCCCGATTTTCCGGCATCCATATCAAACGGGTGAAGTTTTTCGCCTATACGTTCAGCGGCTTCATGGCCGGATTTGCCGGAATCGTGCTCGCCTCGCGCATGTTCTCGGGTCAGCCGACGGCGGGCGTTGCCGCGGAACTGGATGCGATCGCCGCGGTCGTGCTCGGGGGAACGAGCATGACCGGCGGCTACGGCAGAATCGGCGGCACGGTGATCGGCGCGCTCATCATCGGCGTGCTCAGCAACGGCCTGAACCTGATCGGCGTCAGTTCCTTTTGGCAATATATCGTCAAAGGGATCGTGATCCTGATCGCCGTTTATGCCGACGTGATCAAACGGAAAACGGCCTGATCTGTCGCCGTGATCGTGGCGCGCCGTCCACAGGCGCGCCGAACGGAACACCCGCACGCCCCATGGCATGCGGGTGTTCCCGATTCCGGCGGATCGGCGGCGCATGCTTCCGGTCTAGTGCGGCGCAGGGAACCTGATGCCATGACCGCGCCGCGCGGAAAGGACAACAAGGACAACAAAAAGCCGCCCGCACGCCGTCTTCCGTGAACACGGCGTGCGGGCAGCCCGTGAAGATTGCGGTATGGCGTCCCAGAAGGGATTCGAACCCCTGACCATACGCTTAGAAGGCGCATGCTCTATCCAGCTGAGCTACTGGGACAGGTCGATGGAGCGGGTGACGGGAATCGAACCCGCGCCGCCAGCTTGGGAAGCTGGAGTTCTACCATTGAACTACACCCGCATGGAGCACATAACATCATAGCACAGGACGGGCGAAAATGCAACCGGACGCCGGGGCACGAAGCGCTGCGGGAGGTCCGGCCGGCAAGGGATGAAGAAAGCGGGGCGTCGTGCTATACTGGGGTCGACTCAAGCGATTCACCATTTCCGGCGCCGGCCGGGCCGGAACATGCCTGCCCGTCCCCGGCGGCGCCTTCCGGGAGCGATCATCATATGGCGGATCACTTCGATGGCGGTGACGGCGGCGGAAGCAACGTTTACCTCATGCCGTCCATGACGGAGGAATATCGGCGCCGGATCCGGCGCCTGCTCGAGACCGAACGGTTCGGGGAAGCGCACGCGCTGCTCCGCTTCCTGCTCGATTGCCGGGGGCAGGACGGCGAGGCGTACGCCGAATGGCGGCGGCTGCTCCGGTGGCTGGAGGCGGTTTTTCCCGAACTGGTGGCGCTGAGCGGCCGGCCGAGCGGGAGCGAAGCCGGCGCCGAACCGGCCGGGGGTTTGGCCGGATCGCCGGAGGAGGATGCGCCCGACGACGAGGAAGCGATGCGCGGGCGGGCGCTCAGGCCGCGGGAAGACGGCGACCGGGAAGCGCTGATCCGCCGGGTGATCGGGGAGCTGAAGCGCGGCTCAAGCCCCGAACGGCGGCTGCTTGCGCTCGAGAAGGCCGCGTACCTCGACGCCCCCGAAGTGGACCAGGCGATTCTGGAATGGCTGCGCGGCGAGCCGATGCACCCGTCGATGCAGTTCCGCGCCCTGCAGACGCTCAGGCGGCGCGGCGTCACCGGCAGGGTGTTGCTGAACCGCGCGGGAGAGACGGTCGAGCTCGAGATCGAGCGGACGCCGCTCAGGCCGGAAGACTACCCGCCCGCGGCGGGCGAGGTGCTGGAGCGGGCGTGCCGCGCGACCGAATCGTACGATCCGATGCTGCCGCAATTCGCCCGCGAACTGTGGGAGGAAATCCTGAGATCCATCTACGGCACGTCCGACTACGAATGGCTGGCGTCCGGCGAAGAGGAGGCGGTGGATTGCTGGGCGGCCGCGCTGCATCTTGCGGTGCAGACGGCGGCCTACGGCCGGGCCGACGAAGCGGAGATCCGCGCGGCCTACGGCATTCCCGAGTCGCTACGTTTCCGGTTCGAACAGGCGTGCCGGGCCGTCCGGCGCGCGGTCGGGCCCGCGGTCGAGGGGCCCCGGAAATCTTGAAATCTTTCTGCAGGTTGGATATAATGGAGTAGTTTAATTGGAGCGAAGGAACAGACGGTGTCAGTTGTGTCAGTAGTGGAAGGGGAAGGCGTGAACATGAAGGCAAGTTGGCAGACTCTGGAGAAGAACACGGGCGTGCTGAGCGTCGAAGTGGAAGAGGAACGCGTGGCCGAGGCGCTGGACAAGGCGTTCCGGAAGATCGTCCAGCGGGTGCACGTTCCCGGCTTCCGGAAGGGCAAGGTGCCGCGCAAGATTTTCGAAGCCCGGTTCGGCGTTGAGAGCCTGTATCAGGACGCGGTCGACATTCTGCTGCCCGACGCCTATGCGGACGCGGTGAAGGAGACGGGCATTTTTCCGGTCGACGCGCCGGAGATCGACATCGAGCAGTTCGGCAAGGGCAAGCCGTTCATTTTCAAGGCGAAGGTGACGGTCAAGCCGGAGGTGAAGCTCGGGGAATACAAGGGCCTTGAACTTCCGCCCGTCGAAGTCGACGTGACGGAGGAGGAAATCCAGGCCGAACTCGAGCGGCAGCGGGAGCGCCACGCCGAACTCGTCGTCGTCGACGAAGGGCAGGCGGAGACGGGCGACATCGTCATCATCGACTTCGAAGGCACGATCGACGGCGAGCCGTTCGAAGGCGGACGCGCTGAGCGCTACACGCTTGAACTCGGTTCCGGAAGGTTCATTCCCGGCTTCGAGGAACAGATCGTCGGCATGCGCACCGGCGACTCCAAGGACATCGACGTGACGTTCCCCGAGGACTACCATTCGGATGCGCTGAAGGGCAAGAAGGCGGTTTTCCGGGTGAAGCTGCACGAAATCAAGCGGAAGAACCTGCCGGCGCTGGACGACGAATTTGCCAAGGATGTCAGCGAATTCGAGACGCTGGAGGAATACAAACAGGATCTTGCGGCCAGAATGAAGGAACGTAAGCGGAAGGAGGCCGAAGAAGCGCGCGAGCTGGCCGCCATCGAGAAGGCCGCCGCGAACGCGGAGGTCGACATTCCGGAAGCGATGATCCGGACGGAGCTCGATTACATGCTGCGCAACTTCGAAAACCGCCTCCGGATGCAGGGCATGACGCCCGAACTGTATTACCGCATCTCCGGACAGGATGAAGCGAAGCTGCGCGAGCAGATGAGGGGCGACGCCGAGAAGCGGGTCCGCAACAATCTCGTGCTCGAAGCGATCGCGAAGGCGGAGAACATCACCGTCACGGAAGAAGAGGTCAACGAGGAGCTGGAGAAGCTGTCCGGCATCTACAACCGTTCCGCGGAGGAACTGCGCGAGCTGTTCACCCGCAACGGCAGTCTGGACAACCTGAAGGAAGATCTGGTCCTGCGCAAGACGATCCGGTTCCTGGTCGAAAACAGCAAAGATGCATCCCCGGCCGCCTGAGCGCCGGGAACGTCAACAGGGGAGTAAGGCACGACCTTCACGGGCGCGTGCCTTATTTCTCCATCTTCGACCGGCGACGGGGTGCACGCCGCGCCGTTCGGCGCATACATAATAGGTAAGCGATGGGCAGGAGCCCTGCCGGCGGGAGCGTCCGCTTCCGCCGGATATGACATTGCGGCGCAGACATGGTACAATAAGAGGCAAAACCGAATAAGAAAAGAGGTGGGTCGCATGAATCTGGTGCCGATCGTAGTGGAGCAGACCAGTCGCGGCGAGCGATCCTACGATATTTATTCCCGGCTCCTGAAGGACCGGATCGTTTTTCTGGGCGGCCCGATCGACGACGATGTCGCCAACCTCGTCATCGCCCAGCTGCTCTTTCTTGCGGCCGAAGATCCCGAGAAGGACGTCTACCTGTACATCAATTCCCCCGGCGGTTCGGTGACGGCCGGGCTTGGCATATATGACACGATGCAGTACATCAAGCCGGACGTGTCGACGATTTGCGTCGGCATGGCGGCCAGCATGGGATCGCTGTTGCTGGCCGCGGGCGCCAAGGGCAAGCGGTACGCGCTTCCGAACAGCGAAGTGATGATCCACCAGCCGCTCGGGGGCGTGCGCGGCCAGGCGGCGGACATCAAGATTCATGCCGACTGGATCCTGAAGACGAAGCACAAGCTGAACCAGATCTACGTGGAGCATACCGGACAGCCCTACGAGAAGATCGAGCGCGACACGGACCGCGACTTTTTCATGAGCGCCCAGGAGGCGCTCGAATACGGGTTGATCGACAAGGTCATCACCCGGCCCGAAGCCGTAGGCCAGTGACGCATAGCGAAGGGAGAATAACGAAATGTTCAAATTCAATGACGAGAAGGGCCAGCTCAAGTGCTCCTTCTGCGGAAAATCGCAGGATCAGGTGCGCAAACTGGTCGCCGGTCCGGGCGTCTATATATGCGATGAATGCATCGAACTCTGCACGGAGATCGTGGAAGAAGAGCTCGGATCGGAAGAGGAAGTGGATCTGAAGGATATTCCGAAGCCGAAGGAAATCCGCGCCTTCCTCGACCAGTATGTCATCGGCCAGGATCACGCGAAGAAATCGCTGTCCGTGGCCGTTTACAACCATTACAAGCGGATCAACTCGCAGAACAAGCTCGAGGACGTCGAACTCCAGAAGAGCAACATCCTGCTCGTCGGACCGACCGGTTCCGGCAAGACGCTGCTTGCCCAGACGCTCGCGAAGATGCTGAACGTGCCGTTCGCGATCGCCGACGCCACGTCCCTGACGGAAGCGGGTTACGTCGGCGAGGACGTCGAGAACATCCTGCTGAAGCTGATCCAGGCGGCGGATTACGACGTCGAGAAGGCGGAGCGCGGCATCATCTACATTGACGAGATCGACAAGATCGCGCGCAAATCGGAGAATCCGTCCATCACCCGCGACGTGTCGGGCGAAGGCGTGCAGCAGGCGCTGCTCAAGATTCTCGAGGGTACGGTCGCTTCCGTCCCGCCGCAGGGCGGGCGCAAGCATCCGCACCAGGAGTTCATCCAGATCGACACGACGAACATCCTGTTCATCTGCGGCGGCGCCTTCGACGGTCTGGAGCAGATCATCAAGCGCCGGATCGGCAAGAAGGTCATCGGCTTCAACGTGAACAGCGACAGCGTGCACGAGCTGAAGCCGGGCGAGTACCTGAAGCTCGTGCAGCCGGAGGACCTGATCAAGTATGGACTGATTCCGGAATTCGTCGGCCGTCTGCCGGTCATCGCCGCGCTCGAGCCGCTTGACGAGCAGGCGCTCATCCGCATCCTGTCCGAGCCGAAGAACGCGCTCGTGAAGCAGTACCAGAAGCTGCTCGAGATGGACAACGTGAAGCTCGACTTCGAACCGGCGGCGCTCGAGGCGATCGCGAAGGAAGCGATCAAGCGGAACACGGGCGCGCGGGGCCTCCGGGCGATCATCGAGGACATCATGCTCGACGTCATGTACGAAGTGCCGTCGCGCGACGACGTCACGAGCTGCATGATCACCGAGCAGGTGGTCCGCGAGAAGATCATGCCCGAGCTCACGACGAAGAAGGGCAAGAAGAAAGAAGAAAGCGCCTGATAAGCGCCTGATGCCGGGCGATTCGCATTGGACCACCTTCGCCGCGGGGATGTCCCCCGCGGCGAAGGTGGCATTTTGACGTTCTACGGGGAGAGAAGGCCATGTACCATCGGAGAGACACCGTTCCGGTCCGGGTCGGGAACCTCACGATCGGCGGGAGCGACGAAGTGATCATCCAGAGCATGTGCACGACGAAGACGGCCGACGTCGAGGCGACCGTCGCGCAAATTCACCGGCTGGAGGAGGCCGGCTGCCAGCTCGTGCGCGTGACCGTGAACAACCGGGAGGCGGCGGAGGCGATCCGCGAGATCAAGAAACGGATTCACATCCCGCTCGTCGCGGACATCCATTTCGATTACCGGCTGGCGCTGGCCGCGATCGAGAACGGCATCGACAAGGTGCGGATCAATCCCGGCAACATCGGCCGCCGCGAGAAGGTGGAGGCCGTCGTGAAGGCGTGCAAGGAACGGGGCATCCCGATCCGGATCGGCGTCAACGCGGGTTCGCTGGAGCAGCACCTGCTGGAGAAATACGGCTATCCGACGCCGGAGGCGATGGTCGAATCCGCGCTCTACCACATCGGCATCCTGGAGGAGCTCGACTTCCGTGACATCATCGTCTCGCTGAAGGCGTCCGACGTGCCGATGGCGATCGAGGCGTACCGGATGGCGGCGGAGCGAATCCGCTATCCGCTCCATCTCGGCATCACGGAGGCCGGCACGCTGTTTTCCGGGACGATCAAGAGCGCGGCCGGCATCGGCGCGCTGCTCGCGATGGGCATCGGCAACACCGTGCGCGTCAGCCTGAGCGCCGACCCCGTCGAGGAAGTGAAGGTCGCCCGCGAGCTGCTGAAGGCGTTCGGCCTCATCTCGAACGCGGCGACGCTCGTCTCCTGCCCCACCTGCGGGCGGCTTGACATCGATCTGTTCTCGATCGTGAACGAAGTGGAGGCGTACATCGCCGACATCAAGGCGCCGATCAAGGTATCGGTGCTCGGCTGCGCGGTGAACGGACCCGGCGAGGCCCGCGAGGCGGACATCGGTATCGCCGGCGGCCGCGGGGAAGGCCTCCTGTTCCGCCACGGCGAGATGATCCGCAAGGTGCCCGAATCGGAGCTGGTGAACGAGCTGAAGAAGGAAATCGACGAGCTCGTGCGCATCTACAACGAGACGGGCGAGATCCCGGGACGGAAGCGGCACGCCGGGCACGCGGTCCGGTGACGATCGGATAACCAATATTTTACTTCCCGTATCATGTCCGGCAAACAGGCAATACTTACAAGTATTGATCCTGATTGCCGGACTTTTGTGTCGGGCGGTTCGCCGGGCGGGCGCCCGGGCCGCCGACGCATACGGGAGGAGCGATTCGCATGGACCTGACTGTCGTGCTGCTGTTGATCCAAATGTTCTTCGCGGTCGTGATCGGTCTCTATTTCTGGAATCTGCTGCGCACGCAGCGGACGAACCGGGTGGCCGTCGACCGGGAATCGCGCAAGGAGATGGAGAAGCTGCGCCGGCTCCGTTCGATCACGCTGACGAAGCCGCTGGCCGAGAAGACGCGGCCGAAGACGATGGATGACATCGTCGGGCAGCGCGAAGGGCTGCGCGCGCTGAAGGCGGCGCTCTGCAGTTCGAATCCGCAGCACGTCATCATCTACGGCCCGCCGGGCGTCGGCAAGACGGCGGCCGCCCGCGTCGTGCTGGAGGAAGCGAAGAGAAATCCGGCTTCTCCGTTCCGCCACGACGCGAAGTTCGTGGAGATCGACGCGACGACGGCGCGCTTCGACGAGCGCGGCATCGCCGACCCGCTGATCGGCTCCGTGCACGATCCGATCTACCAGGGTGCCGGGGCGCTCGGCGTCGCCGGTATCCCGCAGCCGAAGCCCGGCGCCGTCACGAAGGCGCACGGCGGCGTGCTGTTCATCGACGAGATCGGGGAACTCCATCCAATCCAGATGAACAAGCTGCTCAAGGTGCTCGAAGATCGGAAGGTGTTCCTCGAGAGCGCCTATTACCATTCGGAGGACCCGAACATCCCGCAGTACATCCACGACATTTTCCAGAACGGCCTGCCCGCCGATTTCCGGCTCGTCGGCGCGACGACGCGGTCGCCGCAGGAGATCGCGCCCGCGCTCCGGTCCCGCTGCATGGAGATCTTCTTCCGGCCGCTCCTGCCGGAGGAAATCGCGGAGATCGCGGAAGGCGCGATGCGCAAGATCGGCCTGCCGTATGATGCCGAGGCGGTGAAGGCCGTCACGAAATACGCGACGAACGGACGCGAGGCGGTCAACATGGTGCAGCTTGCGGCCGGCCTCGTCATGTCCGAGCGGCGCGACAGGATCGAGGCGGCCGATATCGAGTGGGTCGCGAATTCGAGCCAGCTCGCGCCGCGTCCCGAACGGAAGGTGCCGGAGGAGCCGCAGGTCGGCTATGTGAACGGCCTGGCGGTATACGGCCCGAACATGGGGACGCTGCTCGAGATCGAGGTCAGCGCGATTCCCGTCCGCTCGGGCCGGGGCACCTTCACGATCACCGGCGTCGTCGACGAGGAGGAGCTGGAGGGCGGATCGCGCACGCTGCGCCGCAAGAGCATGGCCCGCGGATCGGTCGAGAACGTGCTCACGGTGCTCCGCCGGCTCGGATTCCAGCCGCACCGGTACGATCTGCACATCAATTTCCCGGGCGGCACGCCGATCGACGGCCCCTCGGCCGGCATCGCGATGATGACCGCGATCGCCTCGGCCATCACGGGCCGGGCCGTCGACAACCGGCTCGCGATGACCGGCGAGCTCGGCATCCACGGCAACGTGAAGCCGGTCGGCGGCGTGCTCGCGAAGGTGGAGGCCGCGTTCCAGGCCGGCGCCCGGACCGTCTTGATCCCGAAGGACAACTGGCAGGATTTATATGCACGGCTGGAGGGACTGAACGTCATCCCGGTGAGCCGGGCCGAGGAGGTGCTGCGGATCGCGCTGCCGGACATCGAGCTGCGCCGTCCCGGCCTCGAAGCCGGCACGCCGGCCGAGCGGTACGCCGTGCCGGAGGTGTCGTATTTGCAGGCCGATTCGGCGGAATGCTAAAATAGATGTCAACCCGCCGGACGGTGCCGCATGCGCGGCGCGGCGGGCGGTGCATTCGACCAGGGAGGTGCTGGCGTGGTACCGGGCAAATGGAAAGGACGGCGCCTGCCCTTGCTGCCGCTCCGGGGACTCTTGGTCTACCCGAGCATGGTGCTGCACCTGGACGTCGGCAGGGAGAAGTCGGTGCGGGCGCTGGAGCGCTGCATGGTCGGCGACAACACGATCCTGCTCTGCGCCCAGTCGGAGTCGGGCATCGAGGAACCGACGCAGAACGACATTTACCGTGTCGGCACCATCGCGCGGGTGCGGCAGATGCTCAAGTTGCCGAACGGCACGATCCGCGTGCTGGTGGAAGGCTTGACGCGCGCCGAGATTACGGAGTACGTCCCGAACGATCAGTTTTTCGAAGTCATCGTGAAAGAGCTGCCCGAACGCCAGGAGATCGATCCCGAGATCGACGCCCTCATGCGCGCGGTGCTCGGCCAGTTCGAACATTACATCGGCCTGACGAAGAAAGTGACGCCCGAGACGATGGCGGCCGTCGCCGACATCGACCAGCCCGGGCGGCTCGCGGACGTCATTGCGAGCCATCTGTCGCTCAAGATCAAGGACAAACAGGAAATCCTCGAGACGATCGACGTCCGCGAGCGGCTCGAGAAGATTCTCAATCTGCTGAACAACGAGCGCGAAGTGCTGGAGCTGGAACGGAAGATCAGCCAGCGCGTCAAGAAGCAGATGGAGAGGACGCAGAAGGAATACTATCTGCGCGAGCAGATGAAGGCGATCCAGAAGGAGCTCGGCGACAAGGAAGGCCGGGCGGGCGAAGTCGAGGAGCTGCGCGCGCAGCTCGAGGAAGCCGACGTGCCGGACAACGTGCGCGAGCGGATCTCGAAGGAGATCGACCGGCTCGAGCGGATGCCGACGACGTCGGCCGAAGGCGGCGTCATCCGCACCTACATCGACTGGCTGCTCGCGCTGCCGTGGCGGAAGCGCACCGAGGATAACCTGGACATCGCGCACGCCGAGGCGGTGCTGAACGAGGATCACTACGGCCTCGAGAAGCCGAAGGAGCGCGTGCTCGAATATCTTGCCGTGCAGAAGCTTGTGAACCGGCTGAAGGGTCCGATCCTCTGCCTCGTCGGTCCGCCGGGGGTCGGCAAGACGTCGATCGCCCGTTCGATCGCGCGGGCGCTCGGCCGCCAGTTCGTGCGCATCTCGCTCGGCGGCGTGCGGGACGAGGCGGAAATCCGCGGCCACCGCAGGACGTATGTCGGCGCGATGCCGGGGCGCATCATCCAGGGCATGAAGACGGCGGGCACGGCCAATCCGGTCTTCCTGCTCGACGAGATCGACAAGATGGCGATGGACTTCCGCGGCGATCCGGCGGCGGCGCTCCTGGAAGTGCTCGATCCGGAACAGAACAGCACGTTCAGCGACCATTACATCGAGCTGCCGTTCGACCTGTCGCACGTCATGTTCATCACGACGGCGAACGCGGTGCACAACATTCCGCGGCCGCTGCTTGACCGGATGGAAGTGCTGTACATTCCGGGTTACACGGAACTCGAGAAAAAGGAAATCGCCGAACGCTACCTGCTGCCGAAACAGAAGCGGGACCACGGGCTGCAGGAGGATCAGCTCTCCGTGGAGCCCGAGGCGCTGCAGGCGCTGATCCGCGAATATACGCGCGAATCGGGTGTCCGCGGCCTCGAGCAGCAGATCGCGGCGATCTGCCGCAAGGCGGCGAAGGAGATCGTCTCCGATCCCGGCCGAGGCCCGATCGTCGTCGACCGGAAGCGCCTCGAGGAATGGCTTGGACCGGCCAAGTTCCGGTACGGCCTCGCCGAGCAGGAGGACCAGGTCGGTGCCGCGACGGGCCTCGCCTGGACGGAGGTCGGCGGCGACACGCTGATGATCGAAGTGACGGTCATGCCCGGCAAGGGGAAGCTCACGCTGACCGGCAAGCTGGGCGACGTGATGAAGGAATCGGCGCAGGCGGCGTTCAGCTACACGCGCTCCAAGGCGGTCGAGTTCGGCATCGAGCCGGATTTCCACGAAAAATACGACATCCACATCCACGTGCCGGAAGGAGCGATACCGAAGGACGGTCCGTCCGCGGGCATCACGATGGCGACCGCGCTCATCTCCGCGCTGACGGGACGCCCCGTCTCGAAAGAAGTCGCGATGACCGGCGAGATCACGCTCCGCGGCCGCGTGCTGCCGATCGGCGGGCTGAAGGAGAAATCGCTCGCCGCCCACCGCGCCGGCATCCGCAAGGTGCTCGTGCCGAAGGACAACGCGCGCGACCTGCAGGATGTGCCCGAATGCATCCGCGAGGAATTGGAGTTCGTCCTGGTGTCGCACATGGACGAGGTGCTGGCGCACGCCCTGGTCGGCGGACTTCCCCCCGTCCATGTGATGGAGTCCGGCGACGGCGCCGGCGGCGAGGCCGTCCGGATCGACATGCACGACGTGCACTGATGCTCCGCGGGAATCGGAAGGGATACGGGAGAGCGGACAGGAGCCATGAAGATTGTCAGCACCGAATTCGTGATCGGCGTGGCGCGCCTCGATCAGCTGCCGGGTGACGGCCTGCCGGAGGTCGCGTTGGCGGGCCGCTCCAACGTCGGCAAGTCGTCGCTGATCAACCGGATGCTCAACCGGAAGAACCTGGCGCGCACGAGCGCGCAGCCCGGCAAGACGCAGCAGCTCAATTTCTACCGGGTAAACGGCGAGATGTACTTCGTCGATTTTCCGGGTTACGGCTACGCGAAGGTGTCACAGAAGCAGCGCGAGAAGTGGGGGCGGCTCATCGAATCGTACATCCGCGGCCGGAAGCAGCTCAAGCTGCAGCTGCTCATCGTGGACCTTCGGCATCCTCCCACCGGGGACGACAAGCTGATGTACGACTGGCTGCGCTATTACGGGATTCCGACCTGCGTCGTCGCGACAAAGGCGGACAAAGTTCCCCGCACGCGGCGGGAGCGGCATCTCCGCGCCGTGCGCGAGACGCTGGGCCTGGACGACGGCGTGCCGCTCGTCCTGTTCTCCGCCGAGACGGGAGAGGGGCGGGACGAGCTCTGGAACATCGTGCGTCAGGCAATTGCCGGATGACACCGCAAGCCCGCCGACTTGCCGTACAATTCGGAGGATACCTTGCAATATTTCGGCCAGCCTGCGATATTCGCCGGAATTTCTCGGGAAAATGCGCGATTATCGAGGCCGCGGCGTGAGGCGCCCGATCCGGATATCGCGTATAATGGAAACAGGCAAAAGCCCGCGATTTGCGGCGCAAGCTAAAGAATTGAGGAGATTTTTTTATGGCGAAACGGCTGGCCACAGAGTATGTGAACGCCCGGCTGCAGCTGACGGCTGACGAGCTGGACCGGTTCATCCGGTTCGTGGGCGCCCAGAACATCCGCATCCGATTGCGGGTGATCGGGTGCGGCAGCCAGGAGATGGAGCTCGCGGACGAGGCGAGCGGAGAGGAAGTCAGCCTGAGGTTCGAACTGTGCGGTGATCGTTATGTCTGTGAGCTGTCCTGCCGTCTGGTCCATCCGCAGTTGACCAATGCCATGCGCAGAGCCGTCGCGGCGTTCCGCGGCGACGCCGTTGTCAACCGCATTTATCTGGGTTTCACGATGACGTATTACTACAAAAAGGGCGCCGTCCACAAGATCGTGGAGCACGGCAGGGACGGCGCGCGGATCGTGTTCGAGCGGCGGGACACGGTCGGTGAGCTTGAATCGCTGTATGAGAGCCGCCAGGTGGAGATGGAAATCGAGCGCATCCAGGACGCGATCGACGAGCTGCTCGATCTGCGCAACCAATGCACGTCCCAAGCCGAGAAGCAGGCCGTGGACGAACGGCTGCGGCAGTTGACGCGCCGGCTGTTCATCCTGGAAGCGGAATGACGCGAAGGCGGTTGTCCGGGGCTGCCCCGCACGGAGCGGGCGGCCCCTTTTTCATGCGGTCGCACGCGCATGCCGGAAGAGTCCGAGAAGCCTTGTCCGGCGCGGGATCCGGGCGACTCGCGCCGGTCCAAAAAAAGTATTGCATTTCTCGGCGGAAGATGTTATTTTAATCATCGTTGAATTCACTACGGGAACCGGGATTGGCCCGGGGCATGCGATGTGCGGGAGAATTCCCCCGGAAGTGCATGACGCAGATCCCGGAGGATGACAGTTGCTTTACCATATTATTCCTGGGAAGGGGGAGCCGAAAGTGGCGGAGTACTCGACTTTCGGAAGGCACGTGGCAGTCGACGCCTGGGGCGTGGATTACGAACTGCTCAACAACGCCGAATTTCTGCAAGCCCAGTTGGTGGAGGCCGCGGAAACCTGCGGTGCCACGGTTCTCTCGGTGCAATCGAAACAGTTTGAACCGCAAGGCGCGACAGTGCTCGTGCTGCTTTCGGAGAGCCACCTCTCGATCCATACGTATCCCGAGAAAGGTTTCGCGGCGATTGACTGCTACACTTGCGGAGCGACGGTGGACCCCCAACTCGCGATCGACTATCTTCTTTCCGTGTTGAAGCCGCGCAAGGTCCACGCGAAGAAGCTTATCCGCGGCATCGGCGAGCTCAAGGTGGAAGAGCCCGAGCTGAAGCCGTTCGCGTTGGTTTGAACCGAACAGCGAAGGAATGAACAGCCATGGACAGCGTTCCGTGGCTGTTTTTGCATGTTTTTGCATAACCGCGCGCGCCGGCGTCCACAATAGGGATATATAGGGATATGCCGCGCTTTTCATACAATTTTCATTTTTGTCAGGGTACGTGCCTTCCAACTATGCTATACTATTTCAAAGCCGAAATCTCACCGGGCCCCGCCCCGCCTTTGAGGCCCGGTCAGGAGTGGTAACGCGGATGCACATCCTTGTCGTGGGATTGAATTACCGGACGGCGCCTGTCGAAGTGCGGGAGCGGTTCACGTTCGCCGGGCAGGAGCTTCCGAAGGCCCTCGAAATGCTGAAGCGGACGACGAGCGTCATGGAATGCGTGATCATCGCCACCTGCAACCGGACGGAGCTGTACGCCGTCGTCGACCGCCACGTGCTCTGCGGCCATTACATCCGGCATTTCATGGAGCAATGGTTCGGCGTCCCGCGGGAGACGTTCACGAAATATCTCTACATGTATGAAGACGAGGCGGCGATCCGCCACCTGTTCCGCGTGGCGTGCGGCCTCGACTCGATGATTCTCGGCGAAACGCAGATTCTCGGCCAGGTGAGGGACGCGTTTCTCCTCGCCCAGCGGGAGGGCGCGACGGGGACGCTGTTCAACATGCTGTTCCGGCAGGCGATCACCGTCGGCAAAAGGGCCCATACGGAGACGTCGATCGGGGAAAACGCCGTGTCCGTCAGCTATGCGGCGGTCGAGCTCGGCAAACGGATCTTCGGCGGGTTCGGCGGCAAGACGGCGCTCGTCATCGGCGCCGGCAAAATGGGCGAGCTGACGGCGAAGCATCTGAACGCTTCCGGTATCAAACGGGTGCTCGTCGCCAACCGGACCTACGAGCGGGCGGTGGAATTCGCGGCGCGTCTCGGCGGCGAACCGATCGGGCTCGCCGGGGCGGCCGAACGGCTCGCCGAGGCGGACGTGGTGATCAGCTCGACCGGATCGCGGGAATACGTGCTGACGAAGGCGCAGGTGGAGCAGGCGATGCGCCTCAGGCCGTCCCGCCCGCTCTTCCTGATCGACATCGCGGTGCCGCGCGACCTCGATCCGGCGATCGCCGACATTCCGAACGTGTTCCTGTACGATATCGACGATCTCGAGGGGATCGTGGAATCGAATCTCGAGCAGCGGCGCAGGGAAGCGGTCAAGATCGAGGCGATGATCGGCGAGGAGCTCGCGCATTTCCTGAACTGGTACAGGACGCTCGGCGTCGTGCCGCTCATCCGCGCGCTGCAGGAGAAGGCGGCGAGAATCCACGAGGAGACGATGACCAGCCTCTTCAACAAGCTGCCGGACCTGACCGAGCACGAGCGCCGGGTGATCCGGAAGATGACGAAGCGCATCGTCAACCAGCTGATGCACGATCCGATTCTCCGCATCAAGGAGATGGCGGCGGACCGGAAAGCCGGCGAAGCGATGGACCTGTTCGTCAAGCTGTTCGCGCTCGAAGAGGAGATCCGGAACCTGAAGAAGGAGACGGAGGCAAAGGAGGCCGAAGCGCGGACGGACAAGCGGTCGGATGCGACGGAACAGGTCCGGAAGGCGGCCGGCGGCCTGGCCGCCGTCACGCCGTGAGGGTGCGCCCCGGAGGTGCATGCCCCGTGTACGGCCTTGCGGTCCACGGATTGCTCGTCTTGCATGCCCTGAGCCTTCTGTTTTATTTCTCCGATTTCGTGTCGGCGAACCGGAGGATAAAGCGGATCGGCGCAGGGCTCCTTGTGTTCGTATGGGCGCTTCTGACCGGCTACCTGGTCTGGCGCCTGCTCAAGCTGGACGGGCCGTCCGACCTGACCCGGTACGAGACGATGCTGTTCTTCGTCTGGCTGCTCGTCACGATCTCGCTCGCGGCCGGCCGGATCCCGCGGATCGAGCCGTTCGTCTTCGCGCTGAACGTCGTTGGATTCGGCGTGCTGGCGGCGGTGGCCGCGGAAGGGCCGTCCGAGGCGCCGCTCCGGCTGTGGGACGCCGGGCAGTATCTGTTGATCGTGCACATCAGCCTTGCTTTGGCCGCCTACGCGTTGTTCACCGCCGCCGCCGTCTTCTCGGCGATGTATCTGCTTCTGCACCGCCAGCTCAAGAGCAGGAGCTGGAACGCCGTCGTGCGGCGGATGCCCAGCCTGGAGACGATCGACCGCTGCGCGTTCGGCGCGGTGCTCGCCGGCACGCCGCTGCTCATCCTGTCGCTCGCGGCGGCCGCGGCGACGCTGCTCATGGCCCGGCGGGCGGAATGGCTCGCCGACTGGAAGGTGTTCGCGACCATGGTCGCGGCGGCCGCCTATCTCATCTACATAGCCGCAAGGAAGCGCCGCAGGCATCCCGGCATGCTGACGGCGCGGTGGAATCTGTACGCCTTCTGCGCGCTGCTCGCCAATTCGCTGATCGGCGCGGCGTCGCGTTTTCATTCCTGGTCGTAGGGCAAGGACGGTGGTTGCGTGGCCGGGTATTATCCGATCATGCTGCGCCTGGAAGGCGAGACGTGCCTCGTCGTCGGCGGCGGCCCCGTCGCGGAGCGGCGGACGCGCGGCCTGCTCGAGGCGGGCGCCGGGGTGCGCCTCGTCGCGCCCTCCGTGACGGAGGGACTGAGACGATTGGCGGAGGAAGGGTATATCGCCTGGATGCGCCGGGAATACCGGGAGGAGGATCTCGACGGCGTCCGGCTCTGCCTTGCGGCCGCGGACCGCGAGACCAACCGGCGGGTAACCGGGGACGCGAAGCGCCGCGGCGTTCCCGTGAATGCGGCGGACGACCGGGAAGCCGGTTCGTTCGCGGTGCCGGCCGTCGTCCGCCGCGGGCGGCTCGTGCTTGCCGTCACCGCGTCGGGCGCAAGCCCGGCGCTGGCGGGCAGGATCGCGCGCGAGCTGGCGGAGCGTTACGGCGAATCCTGGGCCGACTATACCGAATGGCTGCACCGGCTGCGCGAGGCGGTGCGCGCGTCGGTGCCCGACGCGCGGGCGAGGCGGCGCGTGCTGCGCGCCGCGCTGGAAGTGCCGGAGGCGGAGTGGCGGCGCGATCTGGCGAGCGGGAATCTGGCCGCGCGCATCCGGGAGCTTGCGGCACGGCCGGACCCGCCGGAGGCCGGAGACGGTAACGGAACGGACGGGGAGTGAAGAGATGGCGGGTGCACGAACGATCGTCGTGGGCACGAGGCGAAGCGCCCTGGCGCTCACGCAGACGGGACAGGTGATCGAGGATCTCGCGCGGATCGCGCGCGAGCTCGGGCTCGCATACCGGTTCGAGACGCGGCACATCGTGACGAAGGGAGACCGGATCCTCGACGTGTCGCTCTCGAAGGTCGGCGGCAAGGGGCTGTTCGTGAAGGAGATCGAGCAGGAGCTCCTCTCCGGCGGCATCGACATTGCGGTCCACAGCATGAAGGATGTGCCGCACACGCTCGAAGACGGCCTCGCGATCGGCGCCGTGCCGCGGCGCGTCGACCCGCGCGACGCGCTGATTGCCCGCGGGGCGCGCTCCATCGCGGAGCTGCCCCGCGGCGCCCGGGTCGGCACGAGCAGCCTCAGGCGGATGTGCCAGCTCAAGGCGATCCGTCCGGATCTCAGGCTCGAACCGCTGCGGGGCAACATTGACACGCGGCTGAAGAAGCTCGAGACGGAGGGGTTCGACGCGATCATCCTCGCGATGGCCGGGCTGAAGCGGATGGGCTGGGAAGACCGGGCGTCCGCGCCGATCCCGGTCGAGGCATGCGTGCCGGCCGCCGGACAGGGTGCGCTCGGCGTCGAATGCCGCGCCGACGACGAAGAGTTGCTCGCGCTGCTCGGACGGTACAACGACGAGGCGACCGCGCGGGCGGTGGAGGCGGAGCGCAGCTTCCTCGCCGAGCTGAACGGCGGCTGCCAGGTGCCGATCGGCGCCTATGCCGAAACCGCGGGCGCGATGATCCGGCTGACCGGCATGATCGGCACGCCGGACGGCGAAACGCTGCTCAAGGAGTCGATGGAGGGGACGGACCCGCGGCTCCTCGGCAGGGAGCTGGCGCGCAGGCTGCTCAGGCTCGGCGCCGACCGCATTCTCGCGGATGTGAGGTGACCGTTCGTTTGGGCAAGGGGAAAGTGTACCTGGTCGGAGCCGGTCCCGGCGACCCGAAGCTGATCACGCTGCGCGGGCTCGAATGCATCCGGACGTGCGACGTGATCGTCTATGACCGGCTGGCCAGTCCGCGGTTGCTTGCACACCTGAAGCCGGGCGCGGAGCGGATCTATGTCGGCAAGCTGCCGGACCGCCACACGATGAAGCAGGAGGAGATCAACCGGATCCTGATCGAGCACGCGCTGGAGGGCAAAATCGTCACCCGGCTCAAGGGCGGCGATCCGATGGTCTTCGGCCGCGGCGGCGAGGAAGCGGAAGCGCTTCGCCGGGAAGGGATCGAGTTCGAGATCGTGCCGGGCGTCACGTCCGCGATCGCGGTGCCGGCCTACGCGGGCATTCCGGTCACGCACCGGGATCTGGCCTCATCGGTGTCCATCATCACCGGACACGAAAATCCGGAGAAGCTGGACGAGCTGATCCGCTGGGATCGGGTGACGAACGCGGCCGGAACGCTCGTCTTCCTGATGGGCGTCGCGCGGATCGGCCACATCGCCCGGCAGCTCATCGCCCACGGCCGTCCGCCGGACACGAAGGTCGCCCTCATCCGCTGGGGCACGACGGCCGACCAGCGGACGCTCGTCGGCACGCTGGCGGACATCGAGGAGAAGGTGAAGGCGGCGCGCTTCGAGCCGCCGGCCGTCATCGTCGTCGGTGAAGTCGTGGGCAAGCGCGAGCAGCTCATGTGGTACGAGCGCAGGCCCCTGTTCGGCGCCCGCGTGCTCGTGACGCGCGCCAGGGCGCAGGCCGGGACGCTGTCGCAGAAAATCGAGGAACTCGGCGGCGAACCGGTGGAATTCCCGGCGATCGAGACGCGGATGCCCGCGGGAGAAGCGGCCGCGTCGGCGATCGGGGAGGCGCTCAGGGCGGCGGAATCGTACGATCATCTGATCTTCACGAGCGTGAACGGCGTGCATTATTTCCTCGAATGGCTGCGCCGGTTCGGGCTCGACATCCGGCGGTTCCACCGGGCGCGCGTCGCCGCCGTCGGTCCGAAGACGGCCGAAGCGCTGCGCGGGATCGGCCTTGTGCCGGCCGAGCTGCCGGAGAAGTACCACGCCGAGGGCCTGCTAGAAAGCATGCGAGATCACGTGCGGCCGGGAGAGCGGGCGCTTCTGCCGCGCGGCGATCTCGCGCGCAAGTCGTTGCCGGAGGCGCTGAGGGCGCTCGGCGTCGAGCCGGTCGAGATCGCCGTGTACGAGACGGTGCCGGCCGCGGGAGGCGAGGACATCGTCGATTTGCTGCGCGGGGGCGGCATCCACATCGTGACGTTCACGAGCGCGTCGACGGTGCGCCATCTGATCGGCCGCCTGCAGGCGGCGGGCGTGGAGCACCCGGCCGGGCTGCTCGCGGGAACGGCCGTGGCTTCGATCGGGCCGCTCACGTCGGCGGCCGCGCGGGAAGCGGGGCTCGAGGTCGCGATCGAGCCGCCCGAATCGACGATCGACGCGCTCGTCGCCGCGATCGCGGCCTACTGGGCGGACCGCAGGCCGGTCTGAGGAGTGCACCCGCGCCCGGCTGCGGCGTGCCGCGTCCGCCGCCTGCAGGGAGCGGCGCGGGGAACGATCCGGGCTCCGGTCATCGCGCCGGAGACCGTCCGAAATCCTGTCATGCTGGGGGAATGATCAATGGCTTATCCGCTGATCCGGCACCGCCGTCTCCGCCGCACCGCCGCCTTGCGCGACCTGGTGCGGGAGACGACGCTGGACGCCGGCGATTTCATGTATCCGATCTTCGTGAGGGACGGCCGGGACGTGCGCGAGGAAGTGAAGTCGATGCCGGGCGTGTTCCACTACTCCGTCGACCGGCTGGGCGAAATCATCGAGCGGGTCGTCGAGGCCGGCGTGAAATCCGTCATGTTGTTCGGCATTCCCGCGCACAAAGACGAGCTCGGCTCTTCGGCCTGGGATCCGGAAGGCGTCGTGCAGCGGGCGATCCGCGAGGTGAAGCGGCTCGCTCCCGACCTCGTCGTCGCCGCCGACACCTGCCTGTGCGAATATACCGACCACGGCCATTGCGGCGTCGTCCGCAGGACGCCGTCGGGCGGCGCGGACGTCGCGAACGACGAATCGCTCGAACTGCTCGCGAAGACGGCCGTGTCGCAGGCGGACGCCGGCGCCGACATCATCGCGCCGTCGAACATGATGGACGGCTTCGTCTCCGCGATCCGCGGCGCGCTGGACGCCGCCGGGCACGAGTCGGTGCCGATCCTGTCCTATTCGGTCAAATACGCGTCGGCCTACTACGGACCGTTCCGCGAGGCCGCCCGGTCGGCGCCGCAGTTCGGCGACCGGAAGACATACCAGATGGATCCGGCCAACGTGCGGGAGGCGCTGCGCGAAGCGGAGTCGGACGTGCTGGAAGGCGCGGACATGCTGATGGTGAAGCCGGCGCTCGCCTATATGGACGTGATCCGGACGATCCGGGAAAACTTCGATCTGCCGCTTGCGGCCTACAATACGAGCGGCGAGTATGCGATGGTGAAGGCGGCGGCGATGAACGGCTGGATCGACGAGCGGGCCGTCGTGCTGGAGACGCTGACGGGGCTCAAGCGTGCCGGCGCGGATCTGATCATCACCTACCACGCCGTCGACGCGGCGAACTGGCTGAAGTCCCGATAAACGACAAAAGCCGCGGAGGATCAGCTCCGCAGCTTCGAGAGATCGAGCGTGTATTCGTTCGGCGAAAGGCGCAGGATGCCCCGGTCCTCGACGTCCCGGAGCACTTCGGCGAGCACGTGCTTCTGCACGCCGGCCATCTGCGCCAGCTCGTCGTAGTTGAGCGGCATCCGGATCGTGATGATGTTGCCGCTGCGCTGGCCGTGCCGGTTCGCGAGCAGGATCAGGTTCTTGATCACGCGGGTGCGCGAGTCGAGGAACGTCAGGTCGTGCACGTGTTGGTTCGTGTCCCGGAGACGCTGGCACTGTTCGGCCATGATCTTGCGCGTCATGTCGTAGTGGTTGCGCAGCAGCTCGTGGAACGGCTGCTCCGCAATGGCCAGGACCGAGGTCGGTTCCAGCGTCGCGGCCGACGCCGACCGGGGGCGTCCGCCGATCAGGGCGAGTTCGCCGAAGCTGTCGCCGGCCTGGAGCAGGATCAGCACCTTCTCCTCTCCCTGGGCGGACCGCTTGAAGATTTTGACCGATCCCCGCAAAATGACATAGAAGGTGGCGCCGGGATCGTTTTCGTGGAACAGGACGGTGTTTGCGGGGAACGTCTGACGCTGCGCGATCGACAGAAGCTGCCCCAGCTGTTCGTCGGTCATGTTTTCGAATTTCTCAGCAATTCGATCATAAACCAACCCCGACTTTCGCAATAATGGCGGTAGCGCGGAAATTCCGGAATTTGTTCGTTCTTCTTCTAGTTTAGCACAGCGCGTCGATTTTGTAAGTGACGGGAGTGACAAAATTGATCGAAACAAGTCGAATCCGAAGGGATGAGAAATCGAAGGCCGCCTTCGAGCGGGCGAAGCGGTCGATTCCCGGCGGCGTCAACAGCCCGGTCCGCGCGTTCCGGTCGGTCGGCCTGACGCCGGTGTTCGCGGCCCAGGGGTCGGGCAGCCGCATCACGGACATCGACGGCAACACGTACATCGACTATGTCTGCTCGTGGGGGCCGCTCATCCTCGGGCACGCCCATCCCGAAGTCGTCGAAGCGATCAAGCGGACGGCGGAAAAGGGCACCAGCTTCGGCATGCCGACGGAGCTCGAGACGATGATGGCCGAGCTGGTCGTCGAACGGGTCCCGTCCGTCGAGGTCGTGCGGATGGTCAACTCCGGCACCGAGGCGACGATGAGCGCGCTGCGGCTCGCCCGCGGGTATACGAAGCGGAGCAAGATCGTCAAGTTCGAAGGCTCCTACCACGGCCACGCGGACAGTTTGCTCATCAAGGCCGGCTCGGGCGTCGCGACGCTCGGCCTGCCGGACAGCCCGGGCGTGCCGGACAGCGTCGCGTCGCACACGATCACGGTGCCCTACAACGATCTGGCCGCCGTCAAACTCGCGTTCGAGCGGTACGGCGAGGAGATCGCCTGCGTCATCGTCGAGCCGGTCGCCGGCAACATGGGCGTCGTGCCGCCGCTGCCGGGCTTCCTCGAAGGCTTGCGGGAAGTGACGAAGGCGTACGGCAGCCTGCTCATTTTCGACGAGGTCATGACCGGATTCCGCGTGCACTATCACTGCGCCCAGGGGCTGTACGGCGTCGAACCGGACCTCACCTGCTTCGGCAAGGTGATCGGCGGCGGCCTGCCCGTCGGCGCGTACGGCGGCAAGCGGGACATCATGGAGATGATCGCGCCGACCGGGCCGATCTACCAGGCGGGCACGCTGTCGGGCAATCCGCTCGCGATGGCGGCCGGCTACACGACGCTGAAGCTGCTGACGCCCGAAGTCTACGAACGGCTCGAGCGGCTGTCGGCGCGGCTGCAGCGCGGATTCGAGGAAAACGCGGCGCGCCGCGGCGTGCCGATGACGATCAACCGGGTCGGCTCGATGATCTGCCCGTTCTTCACCGACCGCCCGGTCGTCAACTACGAGACCGCGAAGACGTCCGATCTCGAACGGTTCAAGAAATATTTCGCGGCGATGCTCGATCTCGGCGTGAGCATCGCGCCGTCCCAGTTCGAGGGGATGTTTGTCTCCGCGGCCCATACGGAAGCGGACATCGATGCGACGATCGAAGCCCACGACGAGGCGCTGCGCCGGTTGTAGGCAAGGCGTCCCGCCGGCGCGGCAGGGACGGGAGGAGGCGGCATGATCGATCCGGCGCTTGCCCGCCGCGAGGGAGAATGGCTGCGCGTGCCGCTCGGCGAGAAGCGTCCGGCGGGGCTGGAAGACGGGACGCATCCGCACGACGCGCGCAGGCGGCTCATCGCGGAAGGGGTGTTTCCGGAAAAATGGCTGAACCGGCTGTTCTCCACGGGCGGCATCCGGGTGGAGCACGGCGCGCTGTGGTTGAAGGCTTTTCCGGCGTATGACTGGACGGGCCATCCGTTCCTGTCCGGCGGAGGCGAGCCGGCTGCCGCGGAGGCGCTGTACGAGGACGACTGGTGCCTGGTCCTGCTCAAGCCGGTCGGCATGCCGGTCCATCCCGCGCATCCGGGCATGGGCGGCACGCTGGACGAAGCGGCGGTCCGGCACGTGCTCCGGGCCGGGGATCCGCTGCCGGTCCGCCACATCCACCGGCTGGACAGGGATACGTCCGGGCCGGTGCTGTATGCGAAGAACGATCTCGCCCAGATGCGCCTGGACGAAGCGATGCGCCTGAAGCGGATCGAACGGCGGTACGTCGCGATCGTGCACGGCGTGCCCCGCCCGCGGTCCGGCACGATCGACGCGCCGATCGGCCGGGACCGGCACCACGCCTCGCGCCGGCGGGTGACGCCCGGCGGCGACCGCGCCGTGACGCATTACGAGACGGTGAAGGCGTCCGGCGGCCTGTCGCTGGTGAGGGTGCGGCTCGAGACCGGCCGGACGCACCAGATCCGCGTCCATTTCAGCCATATCGGTCATCCGCTGCTGGGCGACACACTGTACGGCGCGCCGGCCGATCCGTTCCTGTCCCATCAGGCGCTGCACGGCGAGTCCCTGGTCTTTCCGCATCCCTGGACCGGCGAGGAAATCACCGTCGCCGCGCCCCGGCCGCGCTGGTTCGACGATGCGCTCCGCCGCGCCGGCCTCTGAACCGGGACCCGGCTGACCGGCCTCCGGATATGCACCGGCTTCCGCCGGGCCTTCGGGAAATTGCAGGCATGCCCTTCCTTCCGCGGCCATATAGATGGATATTGAACGAAGGCATGAATCCGTTCATATCCATGGCGGCATCCATGGTTGCGGAGGAAGGAGGAAGCGACGTGCGCGAATCGAGCGGGCTCCGGTTCGATATCTACGAGCGCGTGCGCCTGCCGGAGGAGGCGGCGGAGATCCGCGAGATCGAGGAGATCGAACTGACGCCCTGTGTCCAGGCCGAGACCCGCGGAGAACAGGTGGTGCTGCGAGGCAGCCTGCTTCTGAGCGGCGTCTATCAGTCGGACGACGAGAGCCGGGCTTCGCGGCAGCTCGAACATTGGATCCCGGTCGAGATCACGCTGCCGCGGGAGCGGGTGATCAGGCCCGAAGATTTGGCGGTGGAAGTGGACAATTTCGATGTCGATCTGCTGGACGGGCGCACGCTCAACATCACGGGCGTCCTGACGCTTCAAGGCGTCGCGGCGGATGCGTCCGCCGCGCGGAACCAGACCTACGCCTGGGGCGACGAGCCGTATACGGTCGTTCACCGCCGCGGCCGCGAGGTGACCGGGGAAGCGGGCGGTGCATCCGCCGGCGGGACCGGCCGGGCGGACGATGCGCCGGGGGTGTCGGCGGAGGAAGCGCTGCAGCCGGCGGGTACGGACGCGCGGGCATTCGGCGGGGCGGCGCCGGCGGAAGGAGAATCGTCCCGGTCAGGGGCCGCCGGTCAGGCGGACGAAGCCTTCGGGCGCGCGGCGGGCGATTCGGCGCTGCCGGCGGGGACAAACGCGCAGGCGGCAGATGATGCGCATGAGGAGGCGGCATCCGCGCGGGGTGCGCAGGATGCGGCCGAATGGACGCCTGCATCCGGCACGGAGGCGCGGGAGGCGGCGAATGCTTCACGGCCGTCCGGTGCGGAGACGCAGGAACAGGAAGTGGGCGTCCTTGCGGGCGCCGGCAATGCCCGGACGTCGCAGGCATCCGGGATATGGGAGCCGGCGGCGGTCGGATCCGCGCGGACGAACCTCGAACCGGCGCCGGAGAACGGAGCGTTCGCGCCGCCGTCCGGCGGCCCGTACCCGGTGAAGGATGAAGATCCCGCGCCGGAGCGGGTGACGGCGGAATGGCGGTCGGCCGGCGGGCGGGATGCGGACGACAAGTCCGGCTCGGCCGGGGCGGCGGGACCGCTCGATTGGAGATCGTTCGCGGCGCATGCGCGGGCCGGCGGCGCGGACGGCGCGGAAGCGGAGCGGCGGACGGTCGGGACGACGGGGGACGGAGATGCCGGATCCGGGACGGGCACGTCCGACGCCCGCGGCGAAGCCGGCGATGCGGCCGGGGCCGGCGCGGAGCAGGCGGACGTTCCGCCGGCCGCGGAGGCCCGGAACGATGCGCAGCCGGAGGTAGCGCAACCTTCGGCGGCGGAGGAAACGTCCGACGCCGCTCCGGAGGCCGTGGGCGCGTCCGCCGCCGAATCCGGCTCCGGATCCCGGCCCGCGTCCGGCAGGTCCGATCTGAGGGTCGCGCTGGGCACGAAGCGGGATGCCGGAACGTCGGACGCGGACGGGACGCCGGGGATCGGGAAGCTGTTTTTCCCGGAACGGCGGGAGACGCGCGGCGAATCCGATGCGAAGGCACAGGAAGTCCGCGATCCGGAACAGGAGCCGGAACCGGCGGAGACGGAACGGCGTCAGGCTTCGTCGGACGAAGTGGATTGGCGGACCCTGTTCGGCGGGGCCGCCGCGCAGGAGTCGTTCCGCACGGTGCGGCTGTGCATCGTGCAGAAGGACGACACGCTCGAATCGATTGCCCTCCGCTACCAGCGGAATCCGCGCGAGATCGCGCTGGCGAACCGGCTCGAGGATTCGTCGCTGACGGAAGGCCAGGTGCTGTACATTCCGTAGGCCGGACGGGCCGGCAGGCTTTGCCGGCGCGGGTGCGGCGGATGCTGCCCGTGCTTGAAATGGCGGCATCAAGCGGTCGACCGGGAAACGGCATGCCGTTCCCGTTCGGCCGTTTTTTGTCGGGCGGCTGCGGCCCGGCTCCCGGCCCCCGTGCGGGCCGGCACCGCGCCGGATCGATCCGCACCGGAATCGCGCACCGGCTCCCGGCGCCGGACGGCCGCCTTGTTGACGAGGACGGTTAACATCGCTATGATAGGAAATAATGAGTGATAGTTTAACGGGATTCGGCATTCCCGACGTCGAACGACCATGAAGGGGAGCCGCGGCGCGCCCGGCCTTCAGAGAGCGGAACCGGATGGCTGCGAGGTTCCGCAGGATCGGAACGCATGCGGGTCGCCCCGGAGTCGCCTGTTCGAGCGTTGCGCACGCCAGGGCAGGCCGGTTGGCAACCGTTAGAAGCCGTCGAGTGCCGCAGGCGCCCGAAGCGCCGGCGGAATGAAGGTGGTACCACGGAAGCGAAGAGCCTTTCGTCCTTGGTCGGGCGGGAGGTTTTTTTGTTGGACCCCCGGAGGATTGCCGGATCCAGGCCGCACGAGGAGGCTTGAGGAGCATGACCGACAACAAATCCTCTGTGACGCTTCCGACGACGTACGATCCAAAGTCGGCGGAGCAGAAATGGTACGATTACTGGCTCAAGGGCAGGTATTTCGAAGCGGGGCGGCGGAAGGACGCGAAGCCGTTCACGATCGTGATTCCGCCGCCGAACGTGACGGGGAACCTGCACATCGGCCACGCGCTCGACTGCACTTTGCAGGACATCCTGATCCGCGCGAAGCGGATGCAGGGGTACGACGCGCTGTGGCTGCCGGGCATGGACCATGCGGGCATCGCGACGCAGACGCGCGTGGAGGCGACGCTCCGCGAGCAGGGCATCAGCCGCTACGATCTCGGGCGCGAGAAATTCCTCGAGAAAGTCTGGGAATGGAAGGAGCACTACGCGAAGACGATTCGCGAACAATGGGCGAAAATGGGCTTCTCCCTCGACTATTCGCGCGAGCGGTTCACGCTGGACGAGGGGCTGTCCCGCGCCGTCCGCGAAGTGTTCGTGCGCCTGTACGAGAAGGGGCTGATCTACCGCGGCAAGCGGATCATCAACTGGGACCCGGCCGCGCGCACGGCGCTGTCCGACATCGAGGTCGAATACAAGGAAGTCAAGGGCGCGCTCTATCATCTTCGCTACCCGCTCAAGGACGGCAGCGGCCACATCGTCGTCGCGACGACCCGTCCGGAGACGATGCTGGGCGACACGGCGGTCGCCGTCCATCCGGAGGACGAGCGGTACCGGCACCTGATCGGCAAGACGCTGATCCTCCCGATCATCGGCCGCGAAATTCCGATCATCGCGGACGAATACGTCGAGCGCGAGTTCGGCAGCGGCGCGGTCAAGATCACGCCGGCCCACGACCCGAACGACTTCGAGATCGGCCTGCGCCACGATCTGCCGCAGATCGTCGTCATGGACGAGGACGGCCGGATGAACGAGAACGCCGGTCCGTACCGGGGACTGGACCGGTTCGAATGCCGGAAGCGGATCGTCGAGGATCTGAAGGAGCAAGGCGTCCTGATCAAGATCGAGGAGCACGTCCACCAGGTCGGCCACAGCGACCGGACGGGCGTCGTCGTCGAGCCGTTCCTGTCGACGCAGTGGTTCGTGCGGATGAAGCCGCTCGCGGAGCAGGCGATCGCCGCGCAGCGCTCCGGCAAGGGCGTCCGGTTCGTGCCCGAGCGGTTCGAGAAGAACTACATGCACTGGATCGAAAACGTGCGCGACTGGTGCATCTCCCGCCAGCTCTGGTGGGGCCACCGCATCCCGGCATGGTACTGCGACGCCTGCGGCGAGACGCATGTCTCCCGCGAGGATCTGACGGTCTGTCCGAAATGCGGCGGCGAGGTGCGCCAGGACGAGGACGTGCTCGACACGTGGTTCAGCTCCGCGCTCTGGCCGTTCTCGACGCTCGGCTGGCCGGACGAGACCGAGGACTTGAAGCGGTACTACCCGACGACGGTGCTCGTGACCGGCTTCGACATCATCGGCTTCTGGGTGTCGCGGATGATTTTCACGGCGCTGGAGTTCACGGGCGAACGGCCGTTCGGAGATGTCCTGATCCACGGCCTCGTGCGCGACGCCAACGGCGAGAAAATGTCGAAGTCGAAGGGCAACGGCGTCGACCCGATCGACGTGATCGAGCGTTACGGCGCGGACGCGATGCGGTTCATGCTCTCGACGGGCATTTCGCCCGGCCAGGATCTGCGCTTCCGCTGGGAGCGCGTCGAGCAGGCGCGCAATTTCGCGAACAAGATCTGGAACGCGTCGCGCTTCACGCTGATGAACCTGGAAGGGTTCGCGGTCCGGGACATCGATCTGTCCGGGCCGCTCGGCACGGCCGACCGGTGGATCCTGCACCGGCTGAACGAGACGGTGCGCGACGTCACCCGGCTCATCGACGCCTACGAGTTCGGCGAAACCGGCCGGCTGCTCTACAACTTCATCTGGGACGATTTGTGCGACTGGTACATCGAATTCTCGAAGCCGAACCTGTACGGCACGGACGAGGAGGCGAAGCGCGCGACCCGGTCGGTGCTGGCGTATGTGCTCGACCGGACGCTCCGGCTGCTGCATCCGTTCATGCCGTTCATCACCGAGGAGATCTGGCAGCATCTGCCGCATGACGGCGAGACGATCACGCTGGCGCCCTGGCCGGAGTACGATCCCGCCTTCGAGGCGCCGGACGCCGTGCGCGAGATGAACCTGCTCATGGACATCATCCGCGCCGTCCGCAACATCCGCGCCGAAGTGAACGTGCCGCTCAGCAAGAAGGTCGACCTGATCGTCAGCATGACCGGAGAAGCCGAGCTTGCGATCGCAAGGCGGAACGAGGAGTACATCCGCCGGTTCTGCGGCACGTCGTCGCTCGAGATGGGCGTGAATCTCCCGGCGCCGGACAAGGCGATGACCGCGATCGTGACCGGTGCGCAGCTGTACCTGCCGCTGGCGGGGCTGATCGACATCGAGGCGGAGATCGCGCGGCTCGAGAAGGAGCTGAAGACGCTGAACACCGAGGTCGAGCGGGTCGAGAAGAAGCTCGCGAACGAAGGGTTCCTGGCGAAGGCGCCCGCGAAGGTGATCGAGGAAGAGCGGGCGAAGCTGCGCGACTATACGGAGAAGCGCGACCGGACGATCGCCCGCATCGCGGAGCTGCGCGGCTGAAGGGGGAGGAAGCGCAAGCATGTCCGACAAGCGAGAACGGACCGGAGGTGCAAGCGGAAACGGACAGCAGGAGCAGGGTCCGTTCCGGACATACGAGGAGGCGCGCGACTGGATCACCGGCCTCTCCGCGTTCGGCATCCGCCCCGGGCTCGAGCGGATCACGCGGCTGCTGGAGCGGTTCGACCGGCCCGACCGCCGGCTCCGGTTCATCCACGTGGCCGGCACGAACGGCAAAGGTTCCGTCTGCGCCTATCTGACCAGCGTGCTCCGCGCCGCGGGATACGACGTGGGCACGTTCACGTCGCCGTACCTGACCCGGTTCACGGACCGGATCCGGTACAACGGCGAGGACATCCCCGACGACGTGCTTGTGCGGCTCGCGAACGAAGTCAAGCCGCATGTCGACGAACTGGCTTCGTCCGAGCTCGGTTCGCCGACGATGTTCGAAGTGACGACGCTGATCGCGATCCTCTATTTCGCGAAGGTCGTCTATCCCGATTATGTCGTCTGGGAGACCGGACTCGGCGGCCGCCTTGACGTGACGAACATCGTCGTGCCGGTGGTGAGCGTCATCACGAACATCGGCCACGACCACATGGACGTGCTGGGAGGCACGCTGGAGTCGATCGCGGCCGAGAAGGCCGGCATCATCAAGAACGGCGTGCCGGTCGTGAGCGCCGCGAAGCAGCCGGAGGCGGTCCGCATCATCGGCGAGACGGCCGCGGCCAGGAAGAGCACGCTCTATCTCATGGGCCGGGATTTCCGGGAGACGCCGCTCGGCACCGGCGACGGCACGCAGCGGTTCCGGTTCGAGGGTCCGTTCCGCGCGATCGAGCCGCTCGAGATCGCGATGATCGGCGCGCATCAGCGGGAAAACGCCGCCGTTGCCGTCATGACGCTGGAGGTGCTCCGGCAATATTACGCGCTGTACCTCGAGGAGGGCGTGCTCGAGGAGGGGCTGCGCAAGGCCCGGTGGCCCGGCCGGCTCGAGATCGTGCGGCAGGAGCCGCGCGTGCTGCTGGACGGCGCGCACAATCCGGAGGGAATGGCCGCCCTGGCGGGCGCGCTGCGGGACCATTTCCGCTGGCGCAGGCTGCACCTCATGATCGGCGCGCTGGCGAACAAGAATCATCTCGACATGCTGCGGCATATACTACCAATGGCGGATTCGCTCATCGTGACCGAACCGGATTTCAGGAAGAAGCTGGACGCGGAAGAGCTGGCGCGGATCGCGGCCGCCGTCCCCGGCTGTCCGGCCGATGCCGCGGTTGAACCGGATTGGCGCCGGGCGCTCGACATGCTGATCGGGCGAACGGGGCCCGAGGATCTGGCCGTCGTATCCGGCTCGCTGTACCTGATCGCGGACGTTCGTTCCTCTCTCCTCCATGATCGCGACAATGAAAAAGGTTGGTGAGACGGCACTTGAGCACGGCGGAACATGTGCATTTCATCGGCATCGGCGGATACGGGATGAGCGCCATCGCCAGGGTGATGCTGCAGAAGGGGTACAAGGTGTCGGGTTCGGACGTGGTACGGCAGGAACGCACCGACAAGCTCGCGGAGCAGGGAGCCCGGATTTACATCGGACACAGTCCGGAGCACGTCGTCGGGGCGAACCTCGTCGTCTATTCGACGGCCATCGCGCAGGATGACGTCGAACGCCGCGCCGCCGAGGAGCGGAACATCCCGGTCATTCATCGCTCGCAGATGCTGGCCCGCCTGCTGAACGAGGGCAAGGGGATCGCCGTCGCCGGCGCGCACGGCAAGACGACGACCTCGTCCATGATCGCGCTCGTCATGGAGTCGTGCGGCCTCGATCCGACCTGGATCATCGGAGGAGAGATCGTCGGCCTCGACACGAACGCCAAGGCCGGAGGCGGCGAATACGTCGTGGCCGAAGCGGACGAAAGCGACGGTTCGTTCCTGCAATACCAGCCGCATACGGCCGTCGTGACGAACATCGAGCCCGATCATCTGGAAAACTTCGACGGCGATTTCGGCAAGCTGAAGGATGCGTATGCCCGGTTCCTGGGCCGGGTGAAGCCGGACGGCCTCGCCGTCGTCTGCATCGACGATCCGAATATCCGCGAATTGCTGCCCCGGGTCGATATACCGCGGATCGTCACCTATTCGATCGAGGAGGGTCGCGAAGCGGATTACCGGGCGGTGGATATCGCGCCCGGCGACCGCAGGGTCTCGTTCACGGTGCTGAAGGGCGGCGAGCGGCTCGGCCGCGTGGAATTGTCGGTGCCGGGCCGGCACAACGCGGCCAACGCGCTGGCGGCGATCGCCGTCTGCATGGAAGCGGGGCTCGGATTCGACCGGATCGCGGAGGCGATCCGCCTGTTCCGCGGGGCGAAACGGCGGTTTCAGGTGATCGGCGAGCCGGGTGGCATCCTCGTAATCGACGATTACGCGCATCATCCGACGGAGATCCGCGCGACGATCGCGGCCGCGAAGGCGACGGGCAAAAGGATCATCGCGGTGTTCCAGCCCCAGCGCTACACGCGGACGTTCTTCCTGTTTGACGCCTTCAGCCGCGCGTTCCCGGAAGCCGATGAAGTCGTCATCACCGACATCTATTCGCCCGTGGGCGAAAAGGCGATCGAGGGAGTATCCTCGCAGCGGCTCGCGGAGCTGATCGCGAAGAACAGCAACCCGAACACCGTCTATCTGCCGACGAAGGAAGAAGTGCTCGAGTGGCTGCTCGGGCGCGTGAAGCCGGGCGATCTCGTGCTGACGATGGGCGCCGGCGACATCTGGAAGACGGCGGAGCGGCTGGCGCGGGAATTGGAGGAGAGGTACGCGGCCGGCGGTTGATCGGATGAGACGGCCGTCCGCCGTGCCCCGGACGGGGGCCCGGCGGGCGGCCGCTCGTTTTCGGCCGGGGCATTCCCCGGGAAGCAAGGTCTGACCGGCCGGGCGTGGTCGACGGCGTCTGGGACGACAGCGTTCCATTGCGTGCACGGTTTCGGAATTCCTTTTGATTTCCTGACGGTTTCTTCGGTCCGGGCCGACCCGGACGTCTTCCGCACGAAGGCGTCCGGGTCGGCCCTTCTTCTTTCGGCCGCGCATAAATCTCGCACGGGATTCATAGAGTAGAATGGAAGATTCGGACGAGGGGTGCGAGCGAGACATGAACCCGAAAGCGCGGATTACGTATCGGTTCGAAACGGTGGCGAGCAGCGGCGGAAACCAGGGCGAGGGCGGCGGACGGACCGTGCGCAGACTGGTGCGGGTCGGTCCGGATGGAAGCCGGGAGACGCCGGAAACGCGGGAGACGTACGGGTTCGGCCCGGACGGGGCGCTGCATGCGGAACCGGAATTCCGTTTCGATGCCGCGCAGTGGAACAGCCCGTTCCAGGACGACACGGACGCGCTCGAGCGGTTGATTCGCGGGACGGACCGGAGTACGGCGGAGCAGGATGCCGGCGAAAGCGCGGAACAAGCGGGCGGAACGGAAGGCGGCGAAGGTCGTGAAGATCGGGGTGAAGCGGCAGAGACGGCGGATCCCGGAGCCGTCGAACCGGCGTTCGGCCCGCCGGAGGAAGAGGCGCGGTTCGGAAACCGGCCGTTCGAGGCCGCGGAAGGCTTCCCGTCCGAATCGCGCCTGACGGCAATCGGCGGAGCGGCGGGCCGTTACGTACCCCGCAGGCGGCCCCCCGCCGCCTCCTGGATCCGGGCCGCCGCGACCGTCGTCGGAGCGGTTCTGACGGGCGCGCTGTTCGGCTGGCTCGTCATGTCGCTGATCTTCTGGCAGGCGGGCTCGCCGGGACCGTCCGATGCCGGGGCGCAGCCGGGCGGACCGGCGGATCAAACGCCGCGGGCGGCGGACGAAACGCCCGAAGCCGATCCGGCCGGAACGGAAGGTGCCTCGTATGCGGCCGGGAGCCGGGCCTCCGTCGGAATTCCGGCCGTCCGCTATCATATGATCCAGTACGGCGCGTTCTCGACCGAGGCCGGGTTGAAGGAGGCGCTGGCGCAGCTCGAATCGGCCGGCTTCCCCTCCGGGGCGGACACGGGAGACGGATACCGCGCCTACGCGGGCATCGCGGACAGCCGGGAAGGCGCGGAGGCGCTGGCCGGGACGTTCGGCGGCGTCGAGCTGTACATCCGTCCGCTCGACATTCCGTCCGTCCCGCCGGAGGCGTTCGCGGGACAGCCGGAGGCCGTCCCCGCGTTTCTGCTCCGGACGGCCGAGCTGATCCGGACGGCGGGCGGGCTGTCGGCCAGCCTGCTTGCAGCCGGCGGGACAAGCCCGGTTCCGGAGGAAGCCTGGAGCGACTGGGAGGCGTCGCACCGGAGCTGGAAGGAAGCGGCGGAGGCGCTGGCGGATGCCGCCGCGGCGGACGGCTTCCGCGCCATCCTCGGAGCCGTCGGCAGGGCGGCCGACGCGTTCGCCGCCTATCGCGGGAAGGCGGATCCCGCCCATCTGAAGGCGGTCCAATCCGCCCTGATCGAGGCGGCGGTCGCCCTGCGGGACCGGGCGCTGGCGTACGGCGCATTGTAAACGCAAGGGGCGGCGCGTATAATATAGAACGAGTGTCAGAATCGGGCGAAGGACGATCGGGGATGAAGAAGCATCGCTGGCTGCTGGTGTTTTTTGTCGTGGTCGGGATGTTGGCGGGATCGCTGGCCGCGCAGTCGCTGGAACAGGTTCCCGCGCTGAAATTCCTGACCGATACGGTGCCGATCGTGTGGTCGCCGGCGGTGGATCTGGCCGTCGTCGCGTTCGACTTCACGCTCCGGCTCGACATCAGCCTGCTCAGCATTCTCGGAATCGTCCTCGCGATCTGGCTCTACCGAAGATTGTAGATCCCGCCTGCCGACGGCGGCGGGACGGAAGGAAATCGTCATGGCAAAGGTCGGGTCTTGCAACGGACAAGCCCTTCGTGCGATTGTGCTCGGATCGGCGTCGCCCCGACGACGGGAGCTCGTGCAATTGCTCGGGCTGGAGCTTCCGGTCCGGATCGAGGCGTCCGACGCCGACGAATCCATCCCTCCGGATCTTGCGCCCGCGGATGCGGCGGAATGGCTGGCGCTCTGCAAGGCGTCGAACGTCCGGGAACGGCTGGGCGCGGAGGCGGAGGGAACCGTCATCATCGGCGCTGATACGATCGTCGTGCTGGACGGCGCCATTCTCGGCAAGCCGAAGGATGCCGCCGACGCGCGCCGGATGCTCGGACGCCTGCAGGGCCGGGCGCATGAGGTCATCACCGGCGTCGCCGTCGTGGACGGATCGACCGGAAGGCACAAGACCGCCCGCAGCGTCACGCGGGTGTTCATGAAACCGCTGGACGACGAGCGGATCGCGCGCTATGTCGCGACCGGCGAACCGCTCGACAAGGCGGGTGCCTACGGCATCCAGGGGCTGGCCGCGGGATTCGTGGAGCGCATCGAAGGCTGCTATTTCAATGTCGTCGGACTTCCGGTGTCGCTGCTCGGCGAGCTGCTCGGCGAGTTCGGCGTCCGGACCATGTGACGTCCGGACGACGGACGGATGCGCGGCTGCAGGGCCGGAGTCCGGGGAGGAGCGAGGACACATGGATTCGCGTGTCATTTTGCTGCGCGACGTCCCCAGGGAAGACCGGCCGAGAGAGCGCATGATGGTTGACGGGGCGGAAGCGCTGAGCGATGCGGAACTGCTCGCCATTCTGCTCAGGACCGGAACGCGCAACGAATCCGCCGTCCATCTCGCGAACCGGATTTTGCGCGAGTGCGGAGGCTTGCGGAATCTGGTCGACATGAGCATATCCGAACTCACCCGGATTCGCGGCGTCGGACCGGCCAAGGCCGTCCAGCTGCGGGCGGGCATCGAGCTCGGCCGAAGGCTGGCGCGCCGGGCCGCGTCCGACAGGCCGGCCATCCGCAAGCCGGAGGATGCGGCGAAGCTCGTGATGGAAGATCTCCGCTCCGAGCTCCAGGAGCATTTCGTCTGCCTGTTCCTGAACACGAAGAATCAGGTGCTCGCACGCGAGACGCTGTTCGTCGGCACGCTCAACGCTTCGCTCGTCCATCCGCGCGAGGTGTTCCGTGCCGCGATCAAGCGGGGATGCGCGTCCATCATCTGCATCCACAACCATCCGAGCGGCGATCCGACGCCGAGTCCGGAAGACATTTCGCTGACCCGCCGCCTGCATGAAGCGGGATCGCTCATCGGAATTGACGTGCTGGACCACATCATCATCGGCGACGGACGGTTCGTCAGCCTGAAGGAACAGGGATACCTGTAAAGGGAGAAGGGTCCGGCCGACAGAAGGGAGCAAAGCGATGTTCGGGACGAAGGATCTGGGCATTGACCTGGGGACGGCCAACACCCTGGTCTATGTCCGTGGCAAAGGCATAGTCGTCAGGGAACCTTCCGTGGTCGCCCTGCGTACCGATACGAAGACGATCGAGGCGGTGGGCGAGCAGGCGAAGCGGATGATCGGGCGGACGCCGGGGAACATCCGCGCGGTCCGGCCGATGAAGGACGGCGTGATCGCCGACTTCGACACCACCGCCACGATGATCAAATATTTCATCCGCCAGGCGCTGAAGAATCGCTCGATTTTCTCTCGCCAGCCGAACGTCATGGTCTGCGTGCCCTCCGGCATCACGGCCGTCGAGAAGCGCGCCGTCGAAGACGCGACGAGGCAGGCCGGGGCGCGGGAAGCCTTCACGATCGAGGAGCCGTTCGCCGCGGCGATCGGCGCCGATCTGCCGGTCTGGGAACCGACGGGCAGCATGGTGGTCGACATCGGCGGCGGCACGACGGAAGTGGCGGTCATCTCGCTGGGCGGCATCGTGACGAGCCGCTCGATCCGGATCGCCGGCGACGAGATGGACGAGGCGATCATCCAGTACATCAAGCGGACGTACAACCTGCTGGTCGGCGAACGGACGGCGGAACAGCTCAAGATGGACATCGGTTCCGCGCTGCCGCTGGAGCAGGAACAGGTGGTCGAGATTCGCGGGCGCGATCTCGTCACCGGTCTGCCGAAGACGATTCCGATCTCGTCCAATGAAATCACCGCAGCGCTCACGGATACGGTCGGCGCCATCGTGGAAGCGGTGAAGGTGACGCTGGAGCGCTGCCCGCCCGAACTGTCGGCCGACATCATGGACCGGGGCATCGTGCTCACGGGCGGCGGCGGCCTGCTCCGCAATCTGGACAAGCTGCTCGCCCGCGAGACCGGAATGCCGGTCATCGTGGCCGAGAACGCGCTCGATTGCGTCGCGATCGGAACCGGCCGCGCGCTGGAGAACATCCATCTCTTTAAGAGCCGCGGCACGGCGGTGGCGCGCATCCGCCGGTAAACCGGGCGGGGGAGACCGGAATCACGGTAAGGGGCGGGTGAGCGAACTGTTCAGACTGATTCGCAACCGGAAGCTGTTCGTTCTCTTGATCGTCCTGATCGTATTTGCCGCGATCATGGGATTCTCGCTCGGACAGCGGGACAACCTGACATGGCCCGAAAATTTCATCGGCGATACGGTTTCCTTCGTGCAGCAATGGTTCTACAAGCCCGCCGGTTACCTGGCGGGCTTGTTTGAAGACATCCGCACGATGCGCGAACTGTATCGGGAGAACGAGGAACTGCGCACGACCGTTGCGCGGTACGCCAGGGACCGGGTGATGTACAACCGGATCGAACTCGAGAACGAACGCCTCAAGGAAGCGCTCGCGTTCAAGGAACGGCAGAAGCGGATGTTCGATTATGAATTCGTGATCGCGCACGTGGTGGCCGTCAGCAACGACCCGCTCAACCCGACGTTCAAGATCAATCTCGGATCGACCGACGGCATCCGTCCGAACATGGCCGTCGTGACGACGGACGGGCTGGTCGGGCTCGTGAGCCGCGTGTTTCCGCTTTATTCGACGGTCATGCCGATCACGCAGCTCAACAGCGAATCCGTCAGCGGGGCGCGGGCGATTTCCGCGACGACGATGGAACACGGGGAATCCTTCGGCGTGATCGAGGATTATGACGAGCAGCGCGGCATGCTGGTCATGAACCGGATCGCGGAGAACGATCCGCTCTCCGTGGGCGACGTCGTGATCACGTCGGGACTCGGGGGCGTATACCCGTACGGGTTGGTCGTCGGCACGGTGGAATCGCGCCAGGTCGGCGACTTCGGCCTGACGCACACGGCCTACATCAAGCCGGCGGCCGATTTCGACAAGCTGTTCGAAGTGTTTGTCGTCGTGCCCCCGGACGGGGAGGAGCCGGACGCGCGGGAAGCGGAGGCGGAACCGGGAGAGGCGCGGCCATGAATTCACGGTGGATCGTTCCGCTTCTCGTGCTGCTGTTCCTGCTGGATACGACCGTCGTGCCGTGGCTCATTCCGACGTCGATGTACGGCCGGATCGCTCCGCATTTCGTGTTCGTCGCCGCGCTTTACGCCGGCCTGTATGCGAACCGGCACGCGGCGCTTTTCATCGGACTCATCTTCGGATTGTTGCAGGATATCACGTTCTACGGTCACATGCTCGGCGTCCATACGCTCCTGATGGGCTCCATCGCCTATCTGGCGGGCCTTCTGTTCGAGGGCAAGCGCGTTTCGATGTTCGCGGCGCTATTCGTCATCGCGCTGGGCTGTTTCCTGTACGATGCGGCCGCGTACGGCATCTATCGCGCCTTCCGCGTCACGCACGAACCGTTCGAGTTCGTCCTGCTGCATTCCATCGCGCCGAGCCTGTTCCTGCAGACGGGGTTCGCGCTCGCGGTGTACGTGCCCGCCCGCCGGCTGTTTGAACCGAAGGAGACACGCGCCGACGAGGAAGAATAGCTGCCGACCGGCAGGATTTCGGGCTGTCGAAACCGAATGAATGAGGAATGAGCTCCCTTGGGGGAGGGAACGGCTTGACCGGCAAGCAACGTATCGTGATCAAAGGCGTAAAGGACGGCCTCGTGTTTCTGCTCGACGACCGCTGCGAGATGGACGAATTGCTCGCCGAGCTGAACGACAAGCTGGAACGGTCCCATCAGAAGCTGCTGACGGGCCCTCTCGTCCATGTCCGGCTCAAGCTCGGCAACCGGCGCCTAACGGAAGCGGACCGGGAGCGCCTGATCGATGTGATCCGGCGCCGGGGCAACCTGATCATCCGGTCGATCGAGGCGGCCCCCGACCCCGAGGAACAGCCGGCCGGCGCGGGCACCCTGCACGTCGTGAGCGGCGTCATCCGATCGGGCCAGACCGTCGAACGGGAAGGCCATCTGCTGCTCCTCGGCGACGTCAATCCGGGCGGAACGGTCTGCTGCACGGGCGACATCTACATCATGGGAGCGCTTCGGGGAACGGCCCATGCGGGCTGCCGCGGCGATGCGGGCGCCGTCATCGCGGCCGCGCTGATGCGGCCGACGCAGCTTCGCATCGCGGACATCATCAGCCGTCCGCCGGAGGAATGGGTTTCGGATGACGCGCAGATGGAATTTGCCTATCTGGAAGACGGCCGGATGCGGATCGACAAGATTTCAAGGCTGAACCGCTTCCGCAAAGATCCGATCGTATTCAAAGGAGTGTAAGGCATGGGAGAAGCGATAGTCGTAACTTCGGGGAAGGGCGGAGTCGGCAAGACGACGACATCGGCGAATCTGGGCACGGCGCTTGCGCTCCAGGGCAAGAAGGTGTGCATGGTCGATACGGACATCGGCCTGCGCAACCTCGATGTCGTCATGGGGCTCGAGAACCGCATCATCTACGACATCATCGACGTCGCGGAAGGCCGCTGCCGGCTCGCGCAGGCACTCGTCAAGGACAAGCGCTTCGACGAGCTGTACATGCTGCCGGCCGCCCAGACGAAGGACAAGCATGACATCGAGCCGGATCAGGTGAAGCGAATCATCGACGACCTGAAGCGGGATTTCGACTACGTCGTCATCGACTGTCCGGCCGGCATCGAGCAGGGGTTCCGCAACGCGGTCGCAGGGGCGGACGCCGCGATCGTCGTGACGACGCCGGAGAACGCGGCCGTGCGCGACGCCGACCGGGTGATCGGCCTGCTCGAGCAGCAGCGCATTCCGGCGCGGCTCATCATCAACCGCATCCGCCCGAACATGGTGAAATCCGGCGAGATGCTGGACGTCGACGAGATCGTGCAGGTGCTGGCCATCGATCTGCTCGGCATCGTGCCGGATGACGAGCGGGTCATCAAGGCGGCAAACACCGGCGAGCCGACCGTTCTGGATCCTTCCTCCCGTGCCGCGATCGCCTATCGCAACATCGCCCGGCGCGTGCTCGGCGAGAAGGTGCCGCTCATGCAGCTGGAAGACAAGACCGGCATGATGCAGCGGCTCCGCAAGTTTTTCGGGATGGGATGAGTGCCGTTGTGCTCAGAAAGCTGAAACGAATCGACGTTGGCATCCTGATCATCCTTGGGCTGCTCATGGTCATCAGCGTATTGGTCGTGCGGAGCGCGACCTACGGCAACCCGGGTTACGCGAACTATGACCTGAAGCAGCTCATCTTCTATGCGGCCGGTTTCGCCGTGGCGACCATCGCCACCCTCTTCAATTACCGGTTTTTCATGAAATATTGGTACGTCTGGTACGGCATCGGCATTGCGCTGCTGGTGCTCGTCTATTTTTTCGGCGAGGAACGCAACGGTGCGCGCAGCTGGTTCGAGCTGCCGGGCGGCATCCTGTTCCAGCCGGCCGAGCTCATGAAGCTGCTGCTGATCATGGCGGTGGCGGCCCTCCTCGCCCGGCGCGAAGGCGATCCGCTGTCGTTCCGGCGGGACCTCGTGCCGATCGCCGCCTTGTCGCTCGTGCCTTTCGTGTTGGTCATGATCCAGCCCGACCTCGGCAACGCGGTCATCTACATCGTCATCGTGCTCGGCATGCTCTGGATCGGCCGGATCAAGTACTGGCACGTGCTGACCGGCATCGTCCTGCTCGTCATCGGGCTGATCGCGTTCGTCACGCTGTTCAACACGTATAACGAAGAGATCCGGGAATTCCTCAGGGACAAAGGGAAGTATCACTGGTACGAGCGGATCAACACGTACATCAATCCGGAGACGGCGTCGGACGACGCGAAGCGTCAGGCGAAAAATTCGCTCACCGCGATCGGTTCGGGGGGGCTGACCGGGGACGGATACATGAAAGGCAACATGAAGAATCGCCGCTCGATCCCGTATCCGTATTCCGACTCGATCTTCGTCGTGATCGGCGAGGAGTTCGGCTTCCGGGGAGCCGCGGTGTTGCTGCTCCTCTATTTCCTGCTCATCTACCGCATGATCATGATCGCGTTCCATTGCACCGATCTGTCCGGCTCCTACATCATCGTCGGCATCGTGTCGATGTTCGTGTTCCAGATTTTCGAGAACATCGGCATGATGATCGGCCTGATGCCGATCACCGGCATCACGCTGCCGTTCATCAGCTACGGCGGCACGTCGCTGCTCATCAACATGATCTGCATCGGTCTCGTGTTCAGCATCCGGGCGCACCAGCCCGAACCCGAACAGGCCTTGTAGCAAGGGGGCCGCAACCCGGCCGCAACGGACGCGGCATCGGGTTGCGGCCCTTTGCGCTGCCGCCTGCGCCTTCAGGCGAGCAGCCGGAGCAGGACCACCCCCGCGAGCGTGAACGCAATGCCGGCCGCTTCGCGCCGCGTGAACCGTTCGCGGCCGGAGATGCGGGTGTAGATCAGGATCAGCAGCACGTTCAGCGAGACGATCGCCGAGACGAGGCCCGTGATGCCGGCATCGAAAGCCATGATGATCAGGATCATGCCGCATACGTTCGTCAGGCCGATGAGCATGCCGGTGCCGAACGTGCGGCGGTACGTCCAGATGGCGGGCCGCTTCGGCTCCGGCCGGAAGGGAGCGTTCGCCCGGAACCGGTTCTCGATCCAGCGGGTCAGAAGGAACAGCGCCGTTCCCGTGCCGAACATCAGCGCAAGCACCGGAAACATGGCGGCGTCGAGGATCGTCGACCATTTGCCGGACAGATCGTTGAAGCCGAAGAACATGAGCGCCAGCAGTCCCCATTTCGTGCTGTTCCAATGGGAGAGCGTGAATTCCCCCGCATACCGGATCAGCACGACGCCGGCGACGATCAGAAGGAACGCGGCCGCCTGCCGCCCGTTGAGCCGCTCGCCCCACAGGAGCCAGGCTCCCGCCGCGACGACGACCGGCGGCAGGGCGGACAGCACCGCGACGATGGACGGCTTGCCGGCCGCGAAGCCGCGGTACAACGCCATGTTCGCCACATAGGAACACGCGCCCATCTGGATGCCGACGAGCGTCCCGGCCGTCCAGGCCTGCCCGCCCGCGAGGGCGAGCGCCAGCGAGATCAGGAATCCGGAGAAGAAGACGCCCGCCAGCAGAACGTTCCGGTCAAGCGCAAGCGGCGACAGCCGCTGGTAGAAGATGCCCCGCAGTCCGAACGCCACGGCGGAGCATGCCGCGTACACGAGCCACATGTCCGTCGGATCCTCCCGATGCAATCGGTCGCATGCCGCGTTGGTTCAACTTCCACTACTATATCACCGGTCCGGCTTTCTGTCTTCGGTCATTTTCGGGCCGGCATAATCGAATTCCCGCGCGCATAACGTGGATGGTGAACAAGCCCGCCCGCACGGGACGCGGCGGGCGACGCGCATCGGGGAGGAATCGGCATGGCAAGGGACAGCGGCGTCAAGCGCAGGCGGGAGGAACGGATCCGCGCCATCATCGAAGCGCACAGGGCCGCGTCGGAAGCGCGGAGCGGGGCGGATGCGCGGGATTTCGGTTTCAGGCCCGTCCGGACGGCGGGAAGGGACGGCGTTCCGGCGCCCGGCGGCGCTCCCGGCGGCCGCGCATCCGGGCACCGATCCGACCGCTTCCGGGAGATGCAAGCGGAGCGCGATCCGGAGAAGGAATGGAAGCTGCGCAGCCGCGCATGGCTGCATGGTTCGGACCCGGGACGGCAGCCCGGGGGGTTCGACGAAGAGGAGCCGCGGCGGGGCGGCCTGCTGCGCGGCCTGTTGGTCAAAACGGCGGTGTCGGCGGCGCTTTTCCTGGCCGTATGGGCCCTGTTCCGGGTGGACGAGCCCTGGGCTTCGACGCCGCAGCGGCTGATCGTGCAGGCGCTGACGGAAGACATCGACACGCGGGCAGCGGCGGACTGGTACCGGAGAACGTTCGCGGGTTCGCCCGCTTTTCTTCCCATTTTCCGGCAGGAGCCGCGGACGGGGGAAGGGCCCGGCCTTCCCGTCGTGGCGCCGGTCAAATCCGGAGAAGTGGTCCGCCCGTTCGCGGAGACGCTGGCCGGCATCGAGATCGCGGGCGAATCCGGCGCGATCGTAAAGGCGGCGGAGACCGGCCGGGTGACCCACGTGGCGGGCGGCGGAGACGAAGGCTACAGCGTCGTCATCCGGCACGCGGGCGGGAAGATGACCGTCTACGGCCGGCTCGGATCGGTCGACGTCGAGCCGGACGACTGGGTCGAGGCGGGCGACCGGATCGGCGCGCTGCCCGAGACGGAGGACGGATCGCGGAGCCTGCTTTACTTCGCCGTGCGGGTCGACGGCCGTTACGTCGACCCGGCGGACGTGGTTCCGCTTGATTAGATGCTTCGGGATCCGGTGGTCCGTCCATCCGCTGCTCATCTTCGTCATGCTCGCCTCCGCGGTCACCGGGTATATACGGGAACTGGCCGTCCTGTTCGCGATCGTCATCGTGCATGAGCTCGGGCATGTGTTCGCGATGCGGGCCTTCGGCTGGCGCGTCCGGGAGATCCGGCTGCTGCCCTTCGGCGGCGAAGCCCTGACGGAGGAGGCGGGTACCGTCCCGGCGGCGGAGGAGGCGGTCGTGGCGGTCGCCGGTCCCCTGCAGAACGTCTGGATGGGGGCGGCGGCGCTCCTGGCGGCGCGATTCGAAGGCGTCGACGCGGAGTGGGCGCTGTACATCGCGAAGGCGAACGCGATCATCGCCCTGTTCAATCTGCTGCCGATCCATCCGCTGGACGGCGGACGGCTGCTGTCGGTCTGGCTGGCCGCGAAGCTGCCCTACCAGTCCGCGCTGAAATGGAGCGCGCGGACCGGCCTCGTCCTGGGCGCGGCCCTGATGCTGTCCGCCTGCCTTCCGCTGTTCGGCGGTGTGCAGCTCAACCTGCTGCTGGTCGGGCTTTTCCTTGCGGTATCGAATTGGCGGTTAATGCGGGACCTGCCCTATATCTTCATGCGCTTCCTCGTCAGGCGGGAGGCGGATTCGGCGCGGGCCCGGGAGAGGGGCGCGGTGGCGCTGCCGATCGTCGTGCAGCCGGCCTGTCCGGTGGGCGACGTCCTGCGCCTGTTCCGCCGGGGCCGCTACCATCTCGTGTACGTGCTCGGCGAAGGCGGGCGCATCGTGGGGATCGTGCCGGAGGAGAGCGTGATCGGGTCCTATTTCCGTTCCGGCGGACAAGATCGTGCAGTTTCCGAGCTTTTCGGGTAAAATGGAACGGCAGGGGTTGACCCATTCCCGCTCCGGGCAGGTGACGGCGCCGATGAAGGAAATGCTGGTTCACGTCGGCCGGCAGGCGATCGAGATCGCGGTCATGGCGGACGGACGGCTCGTCGAGTACGATATCGAGGAGGCCGCCGGCGGCAAGCTGCCGGGAACCTGTACCTCGGCCGGGTCGAGCACGTGCTCCCCGGCATGCAGGCGGCGTTCATCGACGTAGGACTCTCCCGGAACGCGTTTCTGTACATCGACGACGTGCTGCATCCGCACCTGGAGAAGCGGCCGAAGCGGAAGCCGTCCATCGCGGAGCTGCTTCGTCCGGGGCAGGAACCGATCGTCCAGATCGTGAAGGAGCCGCAGGGGGGAAAAGGCGCCTGCGTCACCACCCGCTATACGCTGCCCGGACGGTATCTCGTCTATATGCCCCGCGCGGATTACGTCGCGGTCTCGAAGAAGATCGCCGACGGGCGGAGGACGAGGCGCACCGGGCGAAGGTCGCGGAGCGGCTCGAGGTGCTGGCGCGCTCCGACCGGACATCCTGCCACGTGCTCGGCTGGACGCGCCTCGGTCTGATGGAGATGACGCGCAAGAAGGTGCGCCGGGACGCGGCGTCCAGGCTGTACGAGCCGTGTCCGGCCTGCGGCGGCCGCGGCGTGGTCGCCGCCGGTCCGGGCGCGGAACGCCGCCGGGACCGCGGGTGACGGGCCCGGCCGCGCCGAAGCGTCCGGAATTTCGCCCTGGTTGAACTGCGGGCGAAAGTATGCTAGAATCACTTCATGTGTGTCCTTCCTGCGGGCACACGGGCTACAACCGCTCGGAACGGGCCGTAAAGCGCGGCCGCGCATTGCGGACGCCGCCCGGATTCAGGCGAGTCTTAGACCGGGGAGGTGCAGGATTCATGTACGCGATCATCGAAACTGGCGGCAAGCAGTACAAGGTCAAGGAAGGCGACGTCATCTACATCGAGAAGCTGGACGCGAAGGAAGGCGACAGCGTTACGTTCGACCGCGTGCTCGCCGTGTCGAAGGCTGACGGCAGCTTCGTGGCCGGCACGCCCGTCGTCGCCGGCGCAAAGGTGACGGGCACCGTCGAGAAGCACGGCAAGGGACGCAAGATCATCGTCTTCAAGTACAAGCCGAAGAAGAACTATCGCCGCAAGCAGGGCCATCGCCAGCCGTACACGAAAGTGACGATCTCCAAGATCGAGGCTTGACGGACGAACCATGATTACCGTCACGTTCGTCCGCAGGCGCGAAGACCGGCGGATCGTCTCGTTCGCGGCCGAAGGCCACGCGAACTACGCGAGGCGCGGCGAGGACATCGTGTGCGCCGGCGTCTCCGCGGTGACGGTCGGCACCGTCAACGCCATCGAGGCGCTGACGGGGGTCAGGCTGCCGTACTCGATGCGGGACGGCTGGCTCCGGTCGGAGATTCCGGAGACCGGCGATCCGGCGGTCGACGGCAAGGTGCAGCTGCTGCTCGAAGCGATGGCGGTCATGCTGGATACCATACAACAGTCCTACGGCAAGCATGTCGTTGTTCGGGAAATCAGCGAATGAAGGAGGGATGCGACATGATCAGGCTCGATCTTCAGCTGTTCGCCTCCAAGAAGGGTGTCGGCTCGACGAAGAACGGCCGCGACAGCGAATCGAAACGCCTTGGCGTGAAGCGTGCGGACGGCCAATATGTCAAGGCCGGCAACATCCTGGTCCGCCAGCGCGGCACGAAGATCCATCCGGGCCGCAACGTGGGCATCGGCAAGGATGACACGCTGTATGCCAAGATCGAAGGCGTCGTAAAGTTCGAACGTTACGGTCGCAATCGGAAGAAGGTCAGCGTATATCCGGTGGAAGTTGCGCCTGTGGCGGCGGCGGCAGAGTAACAGGCATTCCCGGTCTGGCGACAGGCCGGGTTTTTTGTTATAATGATTGGAATTTACAAGGCACGGGAACGGCGGATTCCGCGCCCAACGGACGCGACCGGGCGAAATCGGCGGCATGATGTGTGTACCCAGTGCCGGGAGAGGACGGACCCATGAATCGCTATCGGATGGCGAAGCTGTACGGCGCCGCATCCGTCGCGCTGCCCGCGGCAGCCGTATGGATCTGGCGGACGGAATGGTGGCCGCATCCCGTCTTTCTGGTCTGGACGGCCGCGGCCGCGGTGCTCTGGATCGCGGCGGACCGGAAGGAGCGGGAAATCGGATTCGAACGGACGTTCCGAACCCTGCAGTGGACCGCGATCCGCACGCTCAATCACCACCGCCATGACTGGATGAACGATCTGCAGGTCCTGTATGGCTACATTCGGATGAACAAGCCGGATAAGTCCGTGGAATGCGTGGAGAATATAAGACGGCGCATGCAGGCGGAAAGCCGGATTGCGAAGCTCGGCGTGCCTTCCCTCATCCTGTACGCGCAATCGTTCAGGACGACGCCCGGCCCGATCACGCTGCGCCTGGAGCTTCCGGACGAACTCAATCTCGCCGAACTGCCGCTCGATGCGGAGGCTGCGGCCGCCGCGCTGATCGATGTGATCAACGTGTACCGCTACGGCGCGAAGCCGTCGGGAGAGCCGGCGCAGCTTACCGTGCGGCTCGACCGGGAGGAATCGGCCCTGAAGGCGCTGCTCCGGTTCGACGGCGAGTTCATCCGGGCGCAGGAAGCGCGCGAAAGGATTCGCCGGCGTCTGAAGCGTTCGCCGTTTCGCGCGGAGCGGCTTGAACCGGAATTGAAGGAAGTGCTGCTGGCCGCCGAGCTCGGAAGCTGAACGACGGAGGAAGCCATGTTTGTCGACAAGGCGAAAATCTATGTAAAAGGCGGCGACGGCGGCGACGGCATCATCGCGTTCCGGCGCGAGCTGCACGTCCCGGACGGCGGACCGGCCGGCGGCGACGGCGGCAAGGGCGGGGACGTGATCTTCCGCGTGGACGAAGGGCTGCGCACGCTCGTCGATTTCCGCTATCAGAAGCATTTCAAGGCGGAGCGCGGAGAAAAGGGCAAACCGAAGGGCATGCACGGCGCCAACGCCAAGCCGTTGATCGTCCGTGTTCCGCCCGGAACGGTTGTCATCGACGACGATACGGGAGAAATCATCGCGGACCTCACCCGACACGGCCAGGAGGTGGTCGTCGCCCGCGGCGGCCGCGGCGGGCGGGGCAACATGCGTTTCGCGACGCCCCGGAATCCGGCGCCGTACATAGCCGAGAAGGGCGAGGAAGGCGAAGAACGGTGGGTCGTGCTCGAGCTGAAGGTGATGGCCGACGTCGGGCTGGTCGGCTATCCGAGCGTCGGCAAATCGACGCTGCTGTCCGTCGTGTCCGCGGCGAAGCCGAAGATCGCGGCCTACCATTTCACGACCCTGACGCCGAACCTCGGCGTCGTCTCGGTCGACGAAGAGCGAAGCTTTGTTCTGGCCGACCTGCCCGGGTTGATCGAGGGCGCCTCCGAAGGCGTCGGCCTCGGACATGAGTTTCTCCGCCATGTCGAGCGGACGCGGGTCATCATCCATGTCGTCGACATCTCCGCTTCGGAGGGCCGCGATCCGTTCGAGGACTGGAAGACGATCAACGCGGAACTGGCGAAATACAACGAGAAGCTGGCGAAGAGGCCGCAGATCGTCGCGGCAAACAAGATGGATCTGCCGGGAGCGGAGGAGAACCTCGCCGTGTTCCGGGAGAAGCTCCGGAAGGAGCTCGGGGACGAAGCTCCGGAAGTCGTGCCGATCTCGTCGCTGACGAGGCAGGGCGTGCGCGAGCTCATGTTCAAGGCGGCGGAGATGCTCGAGCGCGTGCCGGAGACGGTGTCCGTCGAGGACCTGAAGGCGACGGCGGATCGCGTCGTGTACCGGTTCGAGGAGCAGGAGGACGATTCGTTCACGGTTCGCCGCGATTCCGACGGCGCGTATGTCGTCGAAGGGGCGCGGGTCGAACGGTTTGTGAAGCGGATGAACCTGAATTCCTACGACGCGCTCATGCGGTTCGCGCATTTCATGCGACGGATGGGCGTGGATCAGGCGCTGCGCGATGCCGGATGCCAGGACGGGGACACGGTCCGGATCGGTGATTTTGCGTTCGAATTTTTTGAGGGCGCCGATTACGGTTGAGCATGACGGAGCCGCGGGACGGCTCTTTTTCTTGCATTTGCATCGCGGCATGGCGGATCACCCTTGTAAGAGACGTTCCGTTTTTGTATAATGTCCACTGTGGGCGTACATTTGTCTTCGCTGGGAGGACGTTTTATGACGGAACGTTATTTTGTCGTTCGGGAGGATCTCCTGCCGGAGGCGATCGTCAAGACGTTCCGGGTGCTCGACATGCTGAAGCGCGGCGAGGCCGAGACCGTGAACGAGGCGGTGGAGCGGGTCGGCCTGTCGCGCAGCGCGTTCTACAAATACAAAGACGGCGTCTACGCGCTGGATTCGCTCGATCGGGAGCGGATCGTCACGATTTCGATGGATCTGGAGCACCGGGCGGGCACGCTCTCGAAAGTGCTCGCCTACGTCGCGCAGTGCGAAGGCAACGTGCTGACCATTCACCAGAGCATCCCGCTGCAGGGGCTGGCCAACGTCGTCATCTCCGTCGACATTTCCGGTCTGAAAACGCCGCTGCCCGTGCTGATCGAGGGCATCCGGAAGCAGGACGGAGTCCGGCGGGCGGCCGTGGCGGGACAGGGTTGAGAAGAGCGATCATGGCAGTGGAGGAGAGACCTATGAAACCGGTAATCGTTGGGCTGCTCGGGCTCGGCACCGTCGGAACGGGCGTGGTGCGCATCATCGAAGGCCACCGCGAGGATCTGATCGTCCAGGTCGGCTCCCCGATCGAGGTCGGACGGATCGCCGTCAGGCAGCTCGACAAGCCGCGCGCGGTCGCGGTCGATCCGGCGAAGCTGACGGACGATCCGTGGGAGATCGTGCGCGATCCCGACATCGACGTCGTCGTGGAAGTGATGGGCGGCGTCGAGCAGACGAAAGCTTACATCCTCGAGGCGCTCCGGCGCGGCAAGCACGTCGTGACCGCGAACAAGGACCTGATGGCGCTCCACGGCTCCGAGATTCTGTCGACGGCGCGGGAGCACGGATGCGACGTCATGTACGAGGCGAGCGTCGCCGGCGGCATTCCGATCATCCGGACGCTGATCGAAGGCTTCTCCTCGGACCGGATCGACCGGATCATGGGGATCGTGAACGGCACGACGAACTACATCCTGACGAAGATGAGCCAGGAGGGGGCTTCCTACGAGGAAGTGCTCCGGGAAGCCCAGCAGCTCGGCTATGCCGAGGCCGACCCGACTTCGGACGTCGAAGGGCTCGACGCGGCGCGCAAGATGACGATCCTCGCGACGATCGGCTTCCGGATGAACGTGGAACTTGCGGATGTCGAAGTGCAGGGCATCACGAAGGTGACGAAGGAAGACATCGCCTGCGCGAAGAAGCTCGGCTACGAGCTGAAGCTGCTCGGCATCGCCGACCGGCAGGACGACCGGATCAGCGTCAGCGTGCAGCCGACGATGGTGAAGCGCGAGCATCCGCTCGCTTCGGTGAACGGCGTCTTCAACGCCGTCTTCGTGCGCGGCGAGGCGGTCGGCGAGACGATGTTCTACGGCGCCGGCGCCGGCGAGCTGCCGACCGCGACCTCCGTCGTGGCCGACATCGTCGCCGTCGCGAAGAACATGAAGCTCGGCGTCAACGGCCGGCAATCCGCCGCCGTGTTCAAGGCGAAGAACCTGAAGTCCGACGAGGAAGTGGCGTACAAGAACTTCCTGCTGCTCAACGTCGTGGACCGCGCCGGCGTGCTGGCGAAGATCACGCAGGTGTTCGCCGAGCATGACGTCAGCCTGGAGTCGGTGCTGCAGCAGCCGACCGCGTCCGACCGGACCGCCGATCTCGTCATCATCACGCACGATGCGAGCCGGGCCGCCATGCGGCGCGTCCTGAGGGCCTTCGAGTCGCTGGATGTCATCAAGCGCATCAAGAGCGTCTACCGGGTCGAAGGCTGAACGCTACCGACGGCCCCACGGACGGCCGGAATTCAACGCGCGAGAGGAGCTTGTCCATCCATCATGTCATTACGGGACCAACCGCGAATGCCGGGCGGATTCGACGGGCCGGCGCACGCCGGCGCGCGCTGCGGGGGTGAACGATGATGCGCCGCATCCTCGCCAAGGTGCCCGCCAGCACCGCCAACCTCGGACCCGGATTCGACACGCTCGGCATGGCGCTGTCGCTTTATTCCTGGATCGAAATGGCGGAAGCCGACGACGGCAAGAGCCGCCTCGAACTGTTCGGCAAGGAGCTCGCCGGCCTGCCCGCCGGCGGCGACAATCTGATTCTCCAAGCCGCGCGGCACGTGTTCGACGAGGCCGGCGTGCCGATGCCGGCGCTTCACATCTCGGTCTACACCGACATTCCGGTGGCGCGCGGTCTCGGCAGCAGCGCGGCCGCGATCGTCGGCGGCCTCGCGGCGGCGAACGCGCTGATCGGCTCGCCGCTGACCGATGCCCGTCTGTTCGAAATCGCTTCAAGTCTGGAAGGCCATCCCGACAACGTCGGGGCCTGCCTGTTCGGCGGCATCGTCGCCGCCTCGTGGGACGGCCGGCGGGCGAAGCATGTCCGGCTGGATCCGCCGCCGAATCTCGAGGTGCTCGTCGCGATACCGGCGTTCCGGCTGCCGACCGAGCGGGCGCGGCACGCGCTGCCCGAATCCTACAGCCGCGGCGACGCCGTGTTCAACATCGGCCGCAGCTCCATGCTCGTGGCGGCACTGGCCACGGGCCGGCTCGATCTGCTCCGGTTCGCCATGCAGGACAGGCTGCATCAGCCGTACCGGGCCGCGCTCATCCCGGGCATGGCGAAAATACTGGCGGAAGCGCCCGAGCACGGCGCGCTGGGCGCGGCGCTCAGCGGCGCGGGCCCGACGATCCTCGCGTTCGTGGACAGCGAGAGTCCGCGCAAGGCGGAGCTGGAACGGTTTCTGCTCGGCACGTTCGCCGCAGAGAACATCGCGGCGGAGACGCTGTGGCTGAAGCCGGCGGAAGCCGGACCGGAGATCGTCGAGTCTGGCGCGGAGGCCGACCGGGTGCCGCTCCCCGAACGCATCAAAGGAGAAGTTCGCGCATGATCAAGGTTGCCTTGCTACCCGCCGGGTCGACGTCGGACGAGGCTGCGCGGCATCTGTTCGGCGACACCCCCGTCGAATATCACTACCATCAGGTGATCGCGGACGTTTTTCTCTCGACCCAGTGCGGCGTGACCGACTACAGCGTCATTCCAATCGAGAACACGATAGAAGGATCGGTCAGCCTCCACGTGGACTGGCTTGTCCACGAAGTCGATTTGCCGATCCGGGCCGAATGGGTCTATCCGTCGGTCCAGCACCTGATCGGCCGCCTGTCCGAGACGGCCGGACCGGACGGCAGGCCCGACTTGTCGAAGATCACGAAGGTGTTCAGCCATCCCGTCGCGATGGCCCAATGCACGCGGTTTCTGAGGGAACACCTGCCGCACGCCGAACGCGAGACCGTCGGCTCGACGACGGAAGGCATCCGCATCGTGAAGGAGAATCCCGGCAGGGGCTGGGCCGCGATCGGCACCTTCGGAGGCGCCCGGCTGCACGGGCTGGATGTGTTGCGCGAGCATGTCACGGATCACAACAACAATTTCACCCGCTTTCTGCTCATCGGCCGCGAACCGTTCACGCTGCGCCGGTCGGACAAGATGAAGACGAGCATTCTCGTCACGCTGCCGGAGGACTATCCCGGCGCGCTGCATCAGGTGTTGTCCGCGTTCGCGTGGCGGCGGATCAACCTGTCGCGCATCGAGTCGCGGCCGACGAAGAAGAAGCTCGGCAGTTACTTTTTCTATATTGACGTGGAGATGTCGCTCGACACCGTACTGCTTCCTGCGGCCATCGCCGAGATCGAGGCGATCGGCTGTCAGGTTCGCATATTGGGCAGCTATCCCAGCTTCGCCTGGGAGACGTGACCCGCTACGCCAAAAGCGAACTCTCAGTGGAGGTGCTGCACGCATGGCTCAGCAGTGGATTTACCTGAACGGCGACTTCGTCGCGAAAGAGGATGCCAAAATTTCGGTTTTCGACCACGGATTCCTGTACGGCGACGGCATTTTCGAGGGAATTCGCATTTATGACGGGAACATTTTCCGGCTCAAGGAGCACCTCGACCGGCTGTACGATTCGGCGAAGTCGATCATGCTGGACATTCCGCTGACCTACGAGGAAATGCGGGAGGCGGTCATCGAGACGGTGCGGCGCAACGGGCTGCGGAACGGCTACATCCGGCTCGTCGTCTCGCGCGGTCCCGGCGATCTCGGCCTCGATCCGCGGCGCTGTCCGAAGGCCTGGGTCATCATCATTGTGGAGCAGCTCTCGATCTATCCGGAGGAGGCGTACCGCAACGGGCTCGTCTCGATCTCCGTTTCGCCGCGGCGCAACATCCCGGATGCGCTCAACCCGAAGATCAAGTCGCTCAACTATCTGAACAACATCCTCGTGAAAATCCAGGCGAACCTCGCGGGCGTCGGCGAGGCGATCATGCTCAATGCCCAGGGGTATGTGGCGGAAGGTTCGAGCGACAACATCTTCATCGTGAAGAAGGGCGTCGTCTACACGCCGCCGACCTGGGTCGGCGCACTGGAAGGCATCACGCGCGGCGCGATCATCGAGCTGTGCGGCAAGCTCGGCTATCCGCTGAAGGAGGAGCCGTTCACGCTGCACGACGTCTACACGGCCGACGAGGTGTTCTTCACCGGCACCGCGGCGGAGGTCATCGCCGTGCGCGAAGTCGACGGCCGCACGATCGGCGCCGGCAAGGCGGGTCCGGTCACGCTGCACCTGCTTGAGGAATTCCGCAAGATCGTCACGGTTGACGGCGTGCAGGCGTTCAATTGAACATGGGCAGACAGGCGGTCAGCTCCGCTCAAACGGCGTAGGCGCCGGACGGGCGGGGCATATTTTTTTGCCGGATCATGGGGACACCCGCCCAGCGGATGCATAGGATGTAACGACAGGCAGCGGGTACGAACGCCCAAGGGATCAACGCCGCTGCGCACAGAACGTGACGGGAGGTCATGCGGCAAGTGAAAATCTATACGGTCAAAAAGGGCGACACGTTGTCGGGCATCGCGGCCAAGCACGGCGTGACGGTCCAGGATCTCTTGCAATACAACCCCGGCATCCGGGATCCGGACGTCATCGACGTCGGCATGAAGATCAAGATTCCGTCGCCGAAGGCTTCCGCGCCCGCCGGTGACTGGGTGCACCAGCACAAGGTCGTCCAGGGTGATACGCTGTGGAAGTTGTCGAAGGCGTGGGGCGTGCCGCTCGCGGATCTGATCAAGGCGAATCCCCATCTCAAGAATCCGAACGTGCTGATGACCGGCGAGATCGTCAACATTCCGAAACCCGGCTGGCAGGCGGGAGGCGCATCGGGCCAGACGGCGGGATCGGGACATCCGCCGGAACTGCAGCATATTGGCGTCGAGCAGCCGGTGAAGGGAAAGAAATTTACCGGCCCGATTCCCGGCAAGGCGCCGACGGCGCCGGTTGAACAGCCGCAGCCGATCGAACTGTCGAAGCTGGAATTGCCGACGGCTCCGAAGATGGAGATGCCGAAACCGATCGAGCAGCCCATCGCGAAGGAGAAGCCGAAGGTCGAGATGAAGCCGGCGGACTGGACGAAGCTGCCGAAGCCGGTTCCGCTGCCGGTTCCCGAGCCGATTCATCAGCCGGCCAAGCCGTACGGTCCGGAGCCGAAGTATCCGGCGTATCCCGCGCACCACGGGCACCAGGACGTGTGCCCGCCGGCCGGCATGCCGGAGCCGGCGAAGCATCCGTTCCTGCCGTACCCGGTTCCGGCAGTCGAGGCGTTCGCGCCCGGCGCCGGTTATCCGCCCGTCGGCGCGGGACCGCAGGCGGTACCGGGGTACGGCCCGGGATACGGGGCGCACGCTGCGGCGGGATGGGCGCTGCCCGGCGCGCCCTGTGATCCGATCTGGTACGGGCACGGACCGGATTGGCCGGTGCAGGCCGAGGTTCACGGATTTCCGGGCTGGCCGGGCCTGAGCGCCTACGCTTCCGTCGGCGCGCCGTATCCGGGCTGGTCCGCGCCGTATTCGCCGGGTGTCGGCGATTGGTCGTACGCGCACGTTCGCGGATCCGACGCCGGAGCCGGCGGCGAGGGCGGCGTGAACGGCGGAGACGCGGCCGGCGGGAGCGGGATCGGGGCCGGCGGCGCGTCCGGCCTTTCGGGTGAAGGCGAGGCCCGGATCTCGGCGGCGGAGGACGGGCGCCCGGCGAAGCCGGCGGGGCGCGGGTCGCGGGCGAAGAAAGCGACCGTCCGCATTGCGGCCGCCCGCGGATCGCGCCGGACGAAGCGGCAGGCGCCGAAGAAGAAGCGGTCGGGTCTGCCCTGGATCAACGTCAGGTAGGGCGGCGCCGGGTGGAACGGGGCGCCCCGCCGCGTCCGGATTGTCCGCCGGATCGCGCGGCGGAAGCGCCTGTAACGGCATGGCGTACCGTTGGAGGCGATTGCGTGCGGCGGCCTTTCAACCGCATGCCGGACTGCACCGGGAAATGGCTGTAAAGCCGGATTGTCCGCATCCGCGGCGGGAGGAATAATCGGGGCCAGACTAGGGACAATAAGACAAAGAAAACCTGGGAGGTCTCGCGGATGGGATTCAGCCTGTGGAAAGAGCTGCGCAAACGGCTGAGGCGCGGCATGCGGCCGGGCGGACTCCGGCTAGCCGTGTGGCTGACCGCGGCGTCGATCGCCGTCATGAGCGCCGTACCCGATGCTGCGGCGGCACCGCAAGCTTCGGGGCAAGGCGCGGCGGACATCCGGCATGATGAAGAGGCAGCCGTATTGCCGGCTGACGCGGCGCTGCGCCGCGGCTTCGCCGGCGGCGGGGAGACGCTTCGGCCCGGCCGCGTGACCGACGGGCAGGCGGGCGGCCCCGCGCGGCGCCAACCGGACATGCGGCTGGCGGCCGCCGGCGGCGATCTGCCGCCGGAGCGCCCCGACGATCCGCTTATGGCAAGCGGATGGAATGCGGTGTTCGGCATCGACGCGGACGGACGGCTGTCGCTGTTCGACGGTCCGCCGGAGCGCGGCAAGGTGCTCAGAACGTTCTATCAGCTGAACGTGCGTTATATGGAAAGCTGTCTGCCGAGGGAACGTCTCGACGCGCTGGTGCGAGGCATCCGCGTGTCGGATCCGGATGAATACTACAGCGTGCTGTCAGCCTACAGCGAATATGCGGCGCCGGCGCAAGCCGGCGCTTCTTGAATCTTCCCGTATCGATCTTCCCGTATCTCGGACGGGACGAAGGGCCGTTTCCGGGGCCATCCGATGGCCGGAACGGCCTTTTGTTGTGTGCGGTACCGGAAACGTCTGTTCTCATCCGTCCCGTCATTTGCTATAATGGGATGAAGCTTCTACAACGATTCTGATCAATGGAGAAATCCGGGACGGGGAGAGAGCGGCGTGCGGGTAATGGGGATCGATCCGGGCATTGCGCTCGTCGGATTCGGCGTCATCGACAGCATCGGGAACCGGCTCGTTCCCGTCCAGTACGGCTGCATCGAGACGGAGGCCGGCACGCCGCACGACATCCGGCTGAAGCAGGTGTACGAGGCGGTCGGCGCGCTGATGGACAAGTACGGGCCGGACGCCCTGGCGGTCGAGAAGCTGTTCTGGAGCCGCAACGTCACGACCGCGTTCACGGTCAGCGAGGCGCGCGGCGTCATCGTGCTGGCGGCGGCGCAGCGCGGCATCCCCGTCGCGGAATACACGCCGATGCAGGTGAAGCAGGCGATCGTCGGATACGGCAAGGCCGAGAAGCGGCAGGTGCAGGAGATGACGCGCATGTTCCTGAACCTGCCCGCGATCCCGAAACCGGACGACACGGCGGACGCGCTCGCGGTCGCGGTCTGCCACGCCCATTCCGCCGTCCTGCTGAACCGGCTGAACGGAGTGAACCGGACATGATCGACTATTTGCGGGGGACCGTCGCGCATGTCGAGGAGGAGTGGATCGTCGTCGACGTCGCGGGCGTCGGGTACCGCGTCTTCACCCCGAATCCGTACGCGTTCGCGGCGTCCGGCGAGCCGGTCACCGTCTATACGCATCACTACGTGCGCGAGGACGCCGCGCTGCTCTTCGGCTTCGCGACGCGCGAGGAGCAGCGGCTGTTCCGGGCACTGCTCGAGGTGTCCGGCATCGGGCCGAAGGTCGCGCTCGGCGTCCTGCAGGGAGCGAGGCCGGAGGCGATCGCGGCCGCGATCCGGCAGGAGAACGTCGCCTTTCTGACGAAGCTGCCCGGCATCGGGCGCAAAACCGCCCAGCGGATGATTCTCGATCTGAAGGACAAGCTCGACCGCGGCGGCGGCTTCTCGCCCGCGTCCGGCGTTCCGGGAGACGCGATCCCGGAGGCGGCCGCGGCGGGCGGTCAGGGGGCGGGCACCGCCTGGCCGGAGGCGCGCGAGGCGTTGGCCGCGCTCGGCTATACGACGGCGGAGATTGACCGCGTCTGGCAGGAGATCTGCGGAACGCTCACCGGAGAGGAGACGGCGGACGCCCTCGTGAAGCGCGCGCTGTCGCGGCTCTTCAGAGGGTGACGGAAGGAGGGGAGCGGCATGGACGACGAACGGATCGTATCCGCCCGGCTCATGATGGAGGACCGGACGGCCGAATACAGCCTCCGCCCCCGCTATCTGTCGGAGTACATCGGACAGGAGCGGGTGAAGGAGAACCTGAAGGTCTACATCGAGGCGGCGAAAATGCGGAGGGAAGCGCTCGACCATGTGCTGCTGTACGGCCCTCCGGGACTCGGCAAGACGACGCTGTCCGCGGTCATCGCGAACGAGCTCGGCGTCAACATGCGCGTGACGTCCGGTCCGGCCATCGAGCGGCCCGGGGATCTCGCGGCGATCCTGTCCAACCTGCAGGAAGGCGACGTGCTGTTCATCGACGAGATCCACCGCCTGAGCCGGGCGGTCGAAGAAGTGCTCTATCCCGCGATGGAGGACTTCGCGCTCGACATCATGATCGGCAAGGGGCCGAGCGCCCGCTCCATCCGGCTGGACCTGCCGAAATTCACGCTGATCGGCGCGACGACCCGGGCCGGGCTTCTCTCGGCGCCGCTCCGCGACCGGTTCGGCGTCGTCAGCCGGCTCGAATATTACGGAATCGACGAGCTGGCGTTCATCGTCGAGCGGTCGGCGGACATTCTCGGCGTGCGCATGATCGGGGCAGCGGCGCGCGAGATCGCGATGCGGTCGCGCGGCACGCCGCGGATTGCGAACCGGCTGCTCAAACGGGTGCGCGACTTCGCCCAGGTGGAGGGCGACGGCATCATCACCGCCGAACTCGCGCGGGAGGCGCTGGAGCGGATGCAGGTGGATCCGAAGGGGCTTGACCAGATCGATCACAAGATGCTCCGCGCGATGATCGAGCATTTCGGCGGCGGCCCGGTCGGCCTCGACACGATCGCGGCGACGATCGGCGAGGAGAGCCAGACGATCGAGGACGTCTATGAACCGTATCTGATGCAGATCGGCTTCCTGCAGCGGACGCCGCGCGGGCGGGTCGTGACGGCGGCGGCCTACCGCCATCTCGGCCTGCCGGTGCCGCGGGGACGCGCAAAGGCCGGGGAGGAGGAAGGGCCGCTATTGTTCTGAGCATGACCGGGAAAACGAACCGCACGGACGGGAGGCGATCGCCTTGGGCCGCACGCCGGGACCGGGGGATACGCTGCATGTCGTATACGATGCCGAATGCGCGCTGTGCACGCGCGCCGTCCGGCAGTTCGAGGCCGTCCGCGGCGCGCGGGCGGAGCTCCGTTTCGTGCCGCTGCAGGAACTGGAGCGCAGGATGAAGGCGCCCCGCGGGAGGGATCCGGCCGGCCTTCCGGAGACGCTCTTCCGCCTCGATCCCGCCGCACTGCGCGCGCAGCTGCACGTCGTGCAGGCGGACGGGGCCGTCTTCGCGGGCGCGGAGGCGGTCGTGCGGATCATGCGCGAGCTTCCGCGGTGGCGGCTGCTGTCCGGGCTGTACCGCGTGCCCGGCATGAAGCGGATCGCCGACGCGGCCTACCGGTATGTCGCGCGGCGAAGGTACGACTGGTTCGGCAGGGCGGACGACGGCTGCGCGGACGGCGCCTGCGCGCTTCACGGAAGCGGCGCGTCCCGGCCGCGGATGCAAGACCGGGAAGACGAAGGAGCGATCACGGATGAGGGTGAGATGTATGGCAGGGGATGACTTGCGGAGGTCCGGCGGGCGGAGGTCGCTGCTCCGCCGGCTTCTGGCGCCGGCCGCCGCGCTGATGCTGCTGAACGCCTTGCTGGCGGCGGTGCCGACGCACGGCGCGGTGCCGTCGCTCGACCGGATCCGCGTGGCGATCTTCATCAACCTGCCGGGAAAATATCAACTGACGACCCCGGCGGCGACGTTTTCGTCCGAGACGGGAATCCGGATCGGCGCGCGTCAGCCGGAAGGCGTCGTCCCGATCCTGGAGGCGGGCGCCGGCGAACCGGTCCGGGTGAGCATGGACGGCTACCGGGTCCGTCTGCTGACGACGGAGAGCGGCGCGGCCGCCTCCGCGCTGCTCCAGAAGCTGCAGAGTCTGTCCGGCAGCGGCGCCGCCTCGGTGCTGGCGCTCGGAGGCAAGACGGTCTACATCGTCGAGGAGGGCGCCTACCCGACCCGGGAGGAGGCGGAATCCGCGCTCGCGAAATGGCGCGCGAACGAAGAGCTCAAGCCGCTGCTCGGCAGCTCTGCGCCGGCCGTCGCGGGGCCCGTCCGTCTCGACGCGGGAAGCTACGGCACCCTTGAAGAGGCGCGCAAGGCCGCGCAGGCGCTCGCCGACGCCGGGCTGGAAGCCTGGCCGGCGGCGGTCGTGCCGGAAAGGGCGAAGGCGGCGGAGTTCCGGGTGCTTGTCGGTGCGGCGGCCGACGCGGCCGGCCTCGAAGCCCTGAAGGCCGCCGGCGCGTCCCTCCAGTCGTTCAAGGCGGACGAGCCCTACTTCCTGATCCGGGACGGTTTCGAGGCGGGCGGCGGGCGTTCGAAGCATGTGCTCATTCCGATGGACGGCTCGGTCAAGCTGTGGCTGGAGAAGAAGGGGGATCAGGCCGGCATCAGGCTCGACGAGCGCTACGGCCGCTCGTACCGGGGGGCATTCGAAGTCACCGTCTTCAACCAGAGGCTGGCGGTCGTGAACGAGCTGCCGTTCGAGGAGTATCTGTATTCGGTCGTCGGCGCGGAGATGCCGGCCTCCTGGCCGATGGAGGCGCTCAAGGCGCAGGCCGTCGCCGCGCGCAGCTACGCGCTCTATCAAGGCTTCGGCTTCCAGATCGCGCATGTGGTCGACAGCACATACAGCCAGGTGTACGGCGGCATCGGGACGGAGAAGCCGCAGACGACCGCGGCGGTCGATGCGACGCGCGGCGAAGTGCTGATGCACAACGGCCGCGTCGTCGAAGCGCTGTTCTCCTCGAGCGCGGGCGGCATGACCGCGGACGCGGCCGAGATCTGGGGCAACCCCGTGCCGTATCTTGCGAGCGTGCCCAGCCCGGACGGGCTGTCGGAGGAAGGGCTGTACCGCTGGCACCGCGTCGTGCTCCCGGACGGCCGGAACGGTTACGTCCGTGAGGATCTCGCGGAGGATACCGGCGAAAGAACGGCGGCCGGAAGCAAGGTGCTGCGGATCACCGGCGACGGCGTGGCGATCCGGCCGATTCCGCTCATCCAGTCCGATGTCGAGCCGATCGCGCGGGTCAACAAGGGCACGCGGGTCGTGCTGCTCGAAACCGTCGTGCAATCGAACGAGATGTCCTGGATCCGGGGGCCGTTCACGCCGGCGCAGCTCGCGGCTTCGATGAACGGCCGATCCTCGACGCCGATCGGGGGCGAGATCCGCTCGCTCGAGGTGGGCGCGCGCGGTCCTTCCGGCCGCGTCACGGAGCTGCTCGTGAACGGCAAACGGTACGATGTCCGCACGCCGGACACGCTCCGCTCGGCGCTCGGGGGCCTGCCGAGCACGCGGTTCGAGATCGACGAGACGGGCCGTGCCGCGATGCTCGGTGCGTCCGGACGGGTGCGCGAGCGGCCGTTCGATGCCGGCGCGGTGTACATGATCGGCGCAGCGGGCGACGTCGTCCGACTCGACCGGCAGAACTTCTATATCCTGAACGGCGACGGCGTCGTCCGCGCCGCAACCGCCGAGCCGGCCTTCCGCTTCATCGGAACCGGGAACGGACACGGCGTCGGCCTGTCCCAGTGGGGCGCGCGGGGGCTTGCCGAGCGCGGGTATGACTATCAATCGATTCTGAAATACTACTACAAGAATGTCACGATCGAAAAGGAAGGATAACGCGGTGTTCGCGCACGAATTCGACTTCGAGCTGCCCGAAGAGCTGATCGCGCAGACGCCGCTGCCCGAACGGACCGCATCCCGGCTGCTCGCACTTGACCGGACGACGGGAACAATCGAACACGGCACGTTCACCGATCTGAGACGGTACCTGAAACCCGGCGATCTGCTCGTGCTGAACGACACGCGCGTGCTGCCGGCGCGGCTCCGCGGCATCAAGCCGGAGACCGGCGCGCGGGTCGAACTGCTGCTGCTCCGAAGGCTGGAGGGCGACCGATGGGAGGTGCTCGCGAAGCCGGCGAAGCGGCTGAAGCCCGGCACCGTGCTGGCGTTCGGCGAGGATGAGACGGGTGCACCGCTCCTCCATGCCGTCGTGCAGGCGGAGGGCGAGGCGGGTCTCCGAACGGTCGAGTTCCGGTATCGGGGCATCTTCCAGGAATTGCTGGACCGGCTGGGCGAGATGCCGCTGCCGCCCTACATCCGCCGGCGCCTCGAGGACCGCGAGCGCTATCAGACCGTCTACGCGAAGCATGACGGTTCGGCGGCCGCGCCGACGGCGGGGCTGCACTTCACGAACGAATTTCTGGACGAGCTTCGCGCCTCGGGCGTCCGCACCGCGTTCCTGACGCTGCACGTCGGCCTCGGCACGTTCCGCCCGATGACGGTCGAGCGCGTCGAGGACCACGTCATGCATGCCGAATATTACGAGGTCTCGGCGGAGACCGCCGCGATGCTGAACGAGACGCGGGAGAAGGGCGGGCGGATCGTCGCCGTCGGCACGACGTCCGCGCGGACGCTGGAGACGGCGGCGGCCAGGTTCGGTCCCGGGAAGATCGAGGCGTGCAGCGGCTGGACGGACCTTTTCATCTATCCGGGATACCGGTTTCTCCTCGTTGACGCGCTGCTGACGAATTTCCATCTGCCGCGCTCGACGCTGGTCATGCTCGTGAGCGCCTTCGCGGGCCGCGAGCTGATCCTGAAGGCATACCGCGAGGCGATCGAACGGAGATACCGGTTCTTCAGCTTCGGCGACGCGATGTTCATTTATGGAACGGACGGGAAGCGATAACGTGGCGATACGATACGAACTGATCAAGGTATGCAAGCAATCCGGCGCCCGGCTCGGCCGGGTGCATACGCCGCACGGCTCCTTCGACACGCCGGCCTTCATGCCGGTGGGCACGCAGGCGACCGTCAAGACGGTGAGCCCCGAAGAGCTGAAGGAGATCGGCGCCGGGATCATCCTGAGCAACACGTATCATCTGTTTCTCCGGCCGGGCCACAAGCTGATCGAGCGGGCCGGCGGCCTGCACCGGTTCATGAACTGGGACCGCGCGATCCTGACGGACAGCGGCGGCTTCCAGGTGTTCAGCCTGGCGGAGATGCGCAAAATCCGGGAAGAGGGCGTCGAGTTCCGGTCCCATCTGAACGGCGACAGGCTGTTCCTGTCACCGGAGCTCGCGACCGAAATCCAGAACGCGCTGGGCTCCGACATCATGATGGCGTTCGACGAATGCCCGCCCTATCCGGCCGACTACGAGTACGTCAGGCAGTCGGTGGCGCGGACGAGCCGCTGGGCCGAGCGCTGCCTGAAGGCGCACGCGCGCCCGGAGGAGCAGGCGCTGTTCGGCATCGTGCAGGGCGGCATGTACGAGGATCTGCGGCGCCAAAGCGCGGCTGATTTGACATCGCTGGATTTCCCGGGGTATGCTATTGGGGGACTGAGCGTCGGGGAACCGAAACACGTCATGTACGAGGTGCTCGAGTACACGGTTCCCTTGCTGCCGGCCGACAAGCCGAGATACCTGATGGGCGTCGGATCTCCCGACGCGTTGATCGAGGGCGCGATCCGCGGCATCGACATGTTCGACTGCGTCCTGCCGACGCGCATTGCGCGCAACGGGACATGCATGACAAGCCGCGGCCGCCTGGTCGTGCGCAACGCGAAATACGCGGAAGACTTCGGGCCGATCGATCCCGCCTGCGACTGCTACACGTGCCGGAACTACTCGCGAGCCTACATCCGGCATCTGATCAAGGCGGACGAGACGTTCGGGATCCGGCTCACGACGATCCACAATCTTCACTTTCTGATGAAGCTCATGCAGGACGTGCGGCAAGCGATCCTGGAAGACCGGCTGCTCGATTTCCGCGATCGGTTTTTCGCCGAGTACGGCCTGTTTGACAATCCACACGGGTTCTAGAGAGGAGGAGCGAATATGTGGTTGGCGCAGCAGGCGGCTCCGCAGAGCCCCAGCATCTGGAGTTTGATCTTGCCCATGCTGATCGTGTTCGTCATCTTCTATTTTCTTCTCATTCGCCCGCAGCAGAAGAGGCAGAAGCAGCGGAATCTGATGCTGAGCCAGTTGAAAAAGGGCGACAAGGTGACGACGATCGGCGGTCTCCACGGCACGATCGTCGAGCTGACGGACGACACGGTCGTGCTGCGCGTCAACGATACGGTCAAGATGACGTTCGACCGCACCGCCATCAACACGGTCATCGAACCGGCGCCGGGACCGTCATCTTCCTCGTCATCGTCGGGATCCTGATGCGCGCTTACGCTTACATAACCATACGGGAACGAAACAACCCTCTGTCCTTCGTGGCAGAGGGTTTTTTGCGGCGGCCATTGCCCGGGAAATGGCCGCCGCGTTCTTTCCGCGCGGCCTATCGGCGGGTGCCGACGCCGAACATGCCGCCGAGCGTTCCCGCGGCCGCCGCGGTCGCGAGAAGCGCCAGCGACTCGAGGCGGAGCGGCGCGTCCGCCGCGAGGAAGCCGATCGTGAGCACGATCAGCGCGTAGAGGGAGCCGAGCAACAGGCCGATGTACCAGCCCTTCTGGCCGGCCCGCCTGCCCGCCGTGAACCCGCCGGCCAGCGCAGAGACGCCGTGGGCCGTCAGCGCCAGGGCGGGCAGCGAACGTTCGTCCAGCCCGCCGTAGCGAAGCAGCAGCGAGAGCAGCAGTGCGCCGGCGCCAAGCCAGAGGATCGCGGCGAACAGACCGAAAAGCAGCGCCCACCGGCTGCCGGACCGCGTCGCCGTTCGGATCGGTTCCATGGTTCATCCCTCCCGGAGCGTCATCCCGTCAACCCGGTTTGTACACTTTATGCGGGACAAGCGGGATTAGAACCGGGTTGCAAGCGAGATGTAACAAATAATGGAAATTTTCATGGACGAAACCGGAAATGATGCGCTATAATCAATGGGATTTTGGCTGGAGAAACGGGGGTAACGGCTTGATGCATCAAGTCGCGGCCGAAGCGGCCGTCTCGCCGGGCTGGCAGGCCGTCGCGGCGGCGGGCGTGTTTCTGGCGGTTTACGCCGTCCTCATCACGGACAAAATGAGCCGCGCGGCCGCCGCGCTGGCCGGCGCCGTCATCCTCGCGCTGCTCGGCGCGATCGGTCTCGAAGACGCTTACGGGGAACATATCCTGTGGCGAATGCTGTTCCTGCTGGCCGGCATGATGGTGCTGACGGGCATGGCCAGCCGCACCGGGCTGGTTCAGTACGCGGCGCTGAAAGCGGTTCAGCGGCTGAAGGCCTGCCCGCGCAAAATGCTGGCCGTCCTGACCGTCGCGGCGGCGATCGCTTCGGCGCTGCTCGATCAGGTGACGGCGGTGCTGCTCCTGGTGCCGCTTACGCTCTCGACGGCCCGCATGCTGAAGGTTGATCCGGCGCCCTATCTGATCGCGGTGATCATCGCCGTCAACGTCGGCGGGACCGCCACGATGACCGGCACCCTGCCGAATCTGATGGTCGCCGGGGCGAATCCGCGTCTGTCGTACAGCGATTTTCTCCTGCATGCCGGACTCATCTCGCTATTGGTCCTGATCCTGACGGTTGTGCTGCTGCAGCACCTGTACCGCGGGAAGCTTAACGCCGGCAAGGCGGAGCGGAAGGAACTGCTCGCGGTCAACGCCGCGGCATTCGTCAAGGACCGCCCGCTGGCGGTCAGGACGGCGATCGCGTTCGCGTTGACGCTCGCCGGTTTCGTGCTGCACGAACCGCTCTCCGAATGGACCGGCGTCCGCATCGAGGCGGCGGCGGTGGCGCTTGCGGGGGCGACGCTGCTCATGCTGGCAGGTCCGAGGAGCCAATCCGCCGACGAGGTGCTGGACGCGATCGACTGGCGGACCGTCGTCTTCTTCACCGGCTTGTTCGCGGTCGTCGGGGCCCTCGCCGAGACCGGCGTCATCGCGCGGCTCGCGACGATGGCGTTGCAGCTCGCGCACGGGGACATCGGCTACCTGTCCATGCTCGCGCTGTGGCTGGCGGGCATCGTGTCCGCGGCCACGGACAGCACGCCGTTCGTCGCGGCGATGCTTCCGCTCCTGGCGGAATTGGCCGCCCAGATGGAGACGGCGGACCCCGCGGCGCTCGATCCCGTCTGGTGGTCGCTGGCGCTCGGCGCGTCGTTCGGCGGCGGCGGCACGCTGACCGGCGCGGCGGCGAACGTCGTTGCGGCCGGCATGGCCGCGCGGGACGGGGAGAAGTTGTCCTATGCCGAATATCTGAAAATCGGCGCGCCGGTCACGCTGCTCGCGCTTGCCGTTTCCGCCGCGTACGTCGTCCTGTTCCTGTTGTAACGACAGGCGGTGCATCCACATATTGAACGCCCGCCCCTCCGCATGCGCGTTCCGTCACGACGCGCATAATACGGATACCGTTTGGAAGGAAGGACGGAGCGGGGAGGAGCGGCTGCGGTGCAGGAACTCGGCATCATCGTGCTGCGTACCGTCGTCACGTATTTTGTCGTGCTTGCGATCATGCGGATCATGGGCAGCCGGGAGATCGGCAAGCTGTCGGTTTTCGACTTCGTCGTCTCGATCATGATCGCCGAGATCGCGATCATCTCGATCGTGGAGCCCGAGAAACAGATGCTGCACGCGCTTGTGCCGATGGCCGTGCTGCTCGCGATCCAGGTCGGCACGTCGTTCATCCTGCTGAAGTCGAGAAAATTGAGGCTCATGTTCGACAGCAAGCCGCAGATCGTCATCGAAAAGGGAAAGCTGCGGCGGGACGTGATGAAGAAGCAGCGGTACACCCTCGACGATCTGATGCTGCAGCTCCGGGAGCATCAGATCGCGTCGGTCGAAGATGTCGAGTTCGCCGTGCTGGAACCGAACGGCAAGCTCTCGGTCATCAAGAAGCAGGACGCGGAGAGCGGCGGGACGAAAGGGGAGCAGCCCGGGAAGGAACGGGCGGACCAATCGGCCGGCACGGTGCCGTTTCCGCCGAAATACCGGTTTGAGGCGCTGCCGGTGCCGCTCATCATGGACGGGACCGTGCTCGAGGAAAACCTCGAGAAACTCGGGAAGAACAAGTTCTGGCTGCGCAGCGAGCTCCGCTCGCGCGGCATCACGGACGTGAAGGACGTCTTCCTGTGCACGATCGACCACCGCGGCCGGCTGTTCGTCGACGCCGCCCGCAAGCCGCAGCCGTGACGGGCTTGTCCGGCGGTTTGCGGGCTTGTGCCGTTTCCATGCGGGGCAGGGACCGTCAGCGGAACAGGCGGCCGATGAACGGAAGGCGCATCGCATCGTGCCGGTCGATCATCCGCATCAGCACCATGAGCAGCAGGTAGACGGCGGTTCCGGCGGCGAGCGCCAGCAGCAGGTTCATCCATTCGGCGGGCAGCAGCCCGCGCTTCATGACGAACAGGGACGCGGCACCCATGACGGTCATCGCGGCGCCGACCTTCACGATGTCGGGCAGCTTCATCGTGAAGCCGACGGCCCGGGCGACGCCGACGGCATGGAGCGCGGTGACGAGCACGATGTTGACCATGATCGCGATGAGCGCGCCGTAGATGCCGAGTTCCGGCCGCGAGGCGAGGAGCGCGATCAGCGTCAGTTTCACCGCCGCGCCGACGAAGGAGTTCATCAGCGCCACGCCCGGCCGGTCGAGCGACTGGAGCGCGGCCTGCAGCGGCGCCTGCAGATAGATGAACAGCGCCGCGGGCGCGAGCATCCGGAGCATCGGCGCGATCTCCGCGTGGTCGTACAGGAGGCGGCAGATCGGCTCGGCGAACAGATACATCGCGACGGCGAACGGCGCACCGGCGACGAGGGCGATCCGCGTCGACTGGTGGAGCCGCTTGTGAATGAGCGCCCGGTCGCTGCCGGCCGCGGCTTCGGACAGCGACGGCACGAGCGAGACGGCCAGCGAATAGGTAAGCGCCGTCGGCAGCAGCGCGACCGGCATGATCATCCCCTGCAGCGCGCCGTACTGGGCGGTCGCGACGCCGGTCGCCACCCCGGCGGCCGCGAGGCTCCGCGCGGTGAAAATCGATTCGAGCAGATACGAAAGCGAGCCGACGAGCCGGCTGCCCGTGACCGGCACGGCCGGGCCGAGCAGGAGGCGCAGCGCCGGGAACGGACCGCCGCCGGCGGCCATGCGGGCCGCCGGGGGCTGCTCCGCCCGCCTGATCCGCGCATAGTGGACAAGCAACACGGCGAGACCGAACCCTTCGCCGGCCAGGACGCCCATCATCGCGCCGGCGGCGGCCCACTCGAGCCCGCGCTCGAGCAGCGCGGCGGCGAGAAGCAGCACGAGCGCGATGCGGACGATCGTCTCGGCCACCGTCGACACCGCCGTCGGCAGCATGTTGTGCCGTCCCTGAAAATAGCCGCGCAGCACGGCCGACGCGGCCGTGATCGGAAGCACCGGCAACATCCACATGAACGTGGTGTAGACGCGCGGATCGGTGAGCACCCGGGTCGTCACCCAGGGCGCCGAAAGGCCCGAAAGCACGGCAAGCAGCGAAGCCAGCCCGACCGCGAGCGCCATCGCGGTGCGGAAGATGCTCCGTTCGGCGTCCGGGTCGCCGGAAGCGCGCGCTTCCGCGACCCGTTTCGCGACGGCGAGCGGAATGCCGCCGGTGACGAGCGTGACGAGCACGGTCAGGAACGGATAGCCGAGCTGGTACAGGCCGACCCCTTCCGCGCCGATGATGCGCGGCAGGACGATGCGGGGTATGAAGCCGAGCAGCCGGTTGACGATGCCGGCGGCGAGCAGGATCATGGCGCCCTGGATGAACGTTTGCCTGGTCACGCGTGTTTTCCCCCTCCGCATGGAGCCGCGCGTCCGCGGACTTGCTCACTCCATGTCTATGCGGCCTGTCCGTCCGCATGACTGGAGGCGTCGCGAACGGCGCCGGCAGGAATTTGCGGCCGGGGAAACGAATAAATTCGGTAGACCGCATCGAGTGCCAGGGAGGTGCGCCGGATGACTGAAGAGGAACTGAACGCGGCGATCGAGGAATTGTGTGAAAGCAAGGCGGAAGAGTTCCGCATGCTCGGTTACGAGGGCGTGACGGGCCGGGACATCTGGGAATGCGTGAGCGAAAATTACCACAAGACGGGTCAGCCGCCCCTGCATCGGGTGGTCAACGACATCCTGTCGCTGAAGGTGACGCAGTTCATGAACTACGTCACGCTGGGCGCATACCGCGGAAACCGGCTCTGAGGGGCGAATCCCGCGCACTTGACCGGTGCTCCCGCCGCTTCGGCGGGAGTTTGCTGCTTGGAGGCGTATTTTTGACTTACCAAAATCGGCATCGCTATAATGGGGATGTCGATACGCGAGTATGATCGCTCCGAATACGGAAGGGTGACGTGGTGTGGGTAAGCCGGTATTCGGCAGACGCGGCGCATGCTGGGCCGCATCCGCGGCGGCGCTGCTGGCGGCGGCGGGCGGGTTTGCGGCCGGAAGCCATGCGCTGCTCGCCGAAAGCCTGCGGCAGGCGGCCGGATCGGCGGCCGGTGCGCTCCGGTTCGGGATGAGTCCCGCGCGGTCGGGCGAGCCGGAGACGAGGCGAGGCGCCGCGGAGGCGCTGCTGCCGGTCGCGATGGCGGTAGCCGGCATCGAGCTGGCGATTGCGGCATTCCGCATCGTGCGGGAGGACGCCGCGACCGCCCCGCATTGGTCGGTCCTGATCGCCGTTCCGGTACTGTGGGCGATTCGGGCGGCGCTGGATGCGCCGGGCCGGGGCAGGGCGTATGACGCGTACATGTCCGCCGTCGCGCTGCTCGGGGCTGCCGCGGCGGCGATCGGCGGCCGGCAGGACGAACCGCTGCTCATGGTCATGGACGAAGCGGCGGGATGCGCGATCGGCCTGGCGATGGCGCTGCAGGGATGCCGCAGCGTGATTCGCATGCTCGACGGCGAAGCGCGGTCCGGGGTGGGCGAAGCCCAACTGGCCGCGATGCGGGCCGCCGTTCGCAGCGTGGATGGCGTGATCGAAGTGGAATCGTGCCAGACGCGGGCGCACGGGCACTATGTGGTGGTCAACCTGACGATCCGGGTGAACCCGTTCATCACGGTCTACGAAGGTCAGGAGATCGGCCGCCGCGCGCGGGAACGGCTGCTCACCACATTCCCGTACGTGCTCGACGTCCGCGTCAAGGTGGAGCCGTACGACCGCGGCTATCCCCACAAGATATACGGCGACGCGCGGCAGGACAACGTGCCGACGCTGCTGCAATGACAAAGACGGATGAAGCGGCCGCGCGGAAGGCCGCGTCGCGGAAAGCGGGAATCGACGAATGCTCAAATCGGACACTCGATGGATGGTGAAGCGCCCGGGGCCGGAGGAGGAACGGGACGCGGAGCGGATCGCGCGCGCCCTCGGCCTGAAACCGCTTGCGGCGCGGCTTCTGGTCCGGCGCGGGTTCCGGGACCCGGAATCGGCGCGGACGTTTCTCGAAGGCGGACCGGAGACGCTCCACGATCCGCTCTTGATGAAGGGGATGCGCGGGGCGGCGGAGCGGATCCGCCTCGCGAAGGAGCGCGGCGAGCGGATCCGGATCTTCGGCGATTACGACGCGGACGGCGTGTCGGCCACCGCGCTCGCCTCGCTTGCGCTGCGGGAATTGGGCGCGGTGTTCGACCACGCGGTGCCGCATCGGACGCTGGAAGGCTACGGGCTGAGCGTGCAGGCGGTCGAAGCGGCCGCGGCGGCCGGCGTGCGGCTGATCCTGACGGTCGACAACGGCATCGCCGCGGTCGAAGCGGTCGCCCGCGCGGGCGAGCTCGGCATCGACGTCGTCGTGACGGACCATCACGAGCCGCCGCCCAGGCTTCCGGAGGCGTGTGCGATCGTCAATCCGAAGCAGCCGGGATGCCCCTATCCGTTCAAGGGGCTGGCGGGCGTGGGCGTCGCGTTCAAGCTGGCGCATGCGCTGCTCGGCCGCCTGCCGCTGGAATGGACGGAGCTCGCGGCGCTCGGCACGATCGCGGACCTGATGCCGCTCATCGATGAGAACCGGTTTCTCGTTCGCCACGGGCTCGGGCGGATGCGGCGGACGGATCGACCGGGTCTGCGCGCGCTTCTTGCGGCATGCGGCGTCGATCCGGAGAAGCTGAACGCGGATGCGGTCGCATTCGGCCTGGCGCCGCGTATCAACGCCGCGGGCAGGCTCGGGAGCGCGGATCCGGCGATCCGCCTGCTGCTGACCCGCGACGAGGCGGAGGCCGCCGCCTGTGCGGCGGAGCTCGACGCGCTGAACCGGGAGCGGCAGAAGCTCGTCGAGGCGATGGTCCGCGAGGCCGATGCGCTCTGGACGGACAAGGTCCGGGCGGCGGAGGCGGCTGGGAAGACGGCGCCCCGCGTGCTGGTCGCCGCATCCGAAGGCTGGAGCGTAGGAGTCGCCGGCATCGTCGCCTCGAAGCTGATCGAACGATATTACCGGCCGGCGTTCGTGTTCGCCGTCGATCCGGAGACGGGCGCGGCCAAGGGGTCGGCGCGTTCGATCCCCGGCTTCGATCTCCACGCCGCGCTGACGGCCTGCGCGGATCTGCTGGACCATTACGGCGGCCACCAGGCGGCCGCCGGCATGACGCTTCCGGCGGACCGCCTGCCCGAACTCGAGGCGCGGCTCGAGGGCCTCGCGGCCGCATGGCTTACGGAGGAAGATTACATACGCCGGCTGGAAATCGATCTCGTCTGCGACGCCTCGGAGGTCACCCTCGAGGCGGCCGAGCAGCTCCGGCTGCTCGAACCGTACGGCTGCGGCAATCCGCGGCCGGTGCTGCTCGTTGCGGATGTGCCGGTCCGCAGCGCGCGGGCGATCGGCAAGGACGGCCGGCATCTGCAGATCGCGCCGCAGGGGCCGTACGACGGGTTCGAAGCCGTCGGCTTCGGCCTCGGAGACTGGGCGGCGCGTCTTACGGAGACGGCCCGGGTCGATCTCGTCGGCGAGCTGGGAGTGAACGAGTGGAACGGCCGCCGCAAGGCGCAGCTCGTCCTGCGCGATCTGCGCGTGAACAACGTGCAGCTGTTCGACGGCCGGGTCCGGCGGGCCGGTCCGGGCGGCGCGGACGGCCGGCTCGAACGGCTGCGGGGGCTCTTCGCGCGGGGCGTCGCGGCTGAGCCGGCGGTGGTGTTCACCGCCGATCCGGCGCTGCGGGAGGCGGCCGCGGCGGGCGCGACGGGATCGTCCGGCGCCTGGATCATCCGTGGTTATGACGACGGCGTCGCGGATGTGGGCGACTGCCGTTCGATCGTGTTGATCGATCCGCCGCCGAGCGAGGCGAAGCTGGCCGCCATCCTGGCCGCCTGCCGGGAGCCGGCGGCGGTCTACGCGCTGTATGACATGCCGGAGCGGCTCGAACCGGATCGGAGCGTCTTCACGTCGGCCTACCGGCTGCTGCGCGATGCGATGGCCGGGCCGGTGCTGCCCGGGGAGGCGCTTGCCCTGCTCGGGCGGCTGGACATGCCCCGGGATCTGGCGGAACTCGTGCTTGACGTGTTCCGCGAGCTCGGATTTCTCGAAACCGACGGCGACCGGATCCGGATGGCGGCGAATCCGGCGAAGCGCCGTCTGGAAGAATCCGCGGCCTACCGGGAAGCGGTGCGCGCCGCCGAAGCGAGGCGGCTCTGGTCCGCGCCGGCCCCGGAACTTGCGGCGTGGATCGAGCGCCGGACCCCGGCATGCCGGGAACCCGAAGAAGCGCCTTGCCGCCGGCCGCAGCCGGCGGGGGCCGCAATCGTTCAAGGAGGACAGGAACCATGAATTTCAAGGATTACATTCGCATCATTCCCGATTTCCCGCAGCCGGGCATCCGGTTCAAGGACATCACGACGCTGCTGAAGGACGCGGAAGCTTACCGGAAGGCCGTCGAGGCGCTTGCGGACCTGGTCCGGCCCCTGAACGTCGATCTGATCGCCGGTCCCGAGGCGCGCGGCTTCGTCGTCGGCGCGCCGCTCGCGCTCATGCTCGGCGTCGGCTTCGTGCCGATCCGGAAAAGCGGCAAGCTGCCCGCCGAGACGGTCGAGGCGTCGTACGACCTCGAGTACGGCAGCGATCGGCTGGCGATCCACAAGGACGCGGTGAAGCCCGGACAGCGCGTGCTCGTGGCGGACGACCTGCTCGCGACCGGCGGGACCATCTCGACCTGCATCCGATTGGTCGAATCACTCGGCGGGGAAGTCGCCGGCGCGGCGTTCCTGATCGAGCTGGCCTACCTGAACGGCCGGGACCGGCTCGGCGGGAAGCAGGTGTTCAGCCTGGTGACCTACGGCGACGAATGAACGGCCATCACGGATCCGGTCATCCGTCCAGCGGACGATTTGAATTTTTTCCGGACAGGAGCGCGATGCCGCCCGGGACCCGTCGGGCGGCATCTTCGTTTGCGCCACGGTTGACGGGGCAAGCCTCCGGGGTCATAATGTAAACTAACGTACCTTGCGGAACTTCCGCGGCGCACGGAAGAAAGGGACGGTCAATGGGCATCGAGTCTCTGATCGAGAAAGCTTCGACCTACATGAAAGAATCGGATATCGCCAAGATCCGGGAAGCGTACGAGTTTGCCGCCGAAGCCCACAAGGGCCAGGTGCGCAAATCGGGCGAACCGTACATCGAGCATCCGGTGGCCGTGGCCGAGATCCTCGTCAACATGCAGATGGACGTGACGACGGCCGTGGCCGCGCTTCTTCACGACGTCGTCGAAGATACGAACGTGACGCTGGACGACGTGCGCGCCAGGTTCGGCGAGACGTGCGCGATGCTGGTTGACGGCGTGACAAAACTCGAGCGCATCCAGTTCCGGTCGAAGGAAGAGCAGCAGAACGAGAACTACCGCAAAATGTTCGTCGCGATGGCGCAGGACATCCGCGTCATCCTGATCAAGCTGGCGGACCGGCTGCACAACATGCGCACGCTCAAGTTCCAGTCGGAGGAGGCGCAGCGCCGGATTTCCCACGAGACGCTCGAGATTTACTGTCCGATCGCGCACCGCCTCGGGATGTCGGCCTTCAAGTGGGAAATGGAGGACATCGCGCTCCGCTATCTGAATCCGCAGCAATATTACCGGATCGCCAATCTCATGAAGAAGAAGCGGGCCGAGCGCGAGCAGTACATCGCCGAGGTGATCGAGAAAATCCGCGAGAAGCTCGTGGAGATGGGCATCCAGGGCGACATTTCCGGGCGGCCGAAGCACATTTACAGCATCTACAAGAAAATGACCGAGAAGAACAAGCAGTTCAACGAAATCTACGACCTGCTCGCGATTCGCATCATCGTCGACAACGTGAAGGACTGCTATGCGACGCTCGGCATCATCCATACGTTGTGGCGCCCGATGCCCGGCCGGTTCAAGGACTATATCGCGATGCCCAAGGCGAACATGTACCAGTCGCTTCATACGACCGTCATCGGCCCGAACGGTGAGCCGCTGGAGGTGCAGATCCGCACCTGGGAGATGCACCGGACGAGCGAATACGGCATTGCGGCGCACTGGGCGTACAAGGAAGGACAGACGAACCCGGACCCCGCTTTCGGAGAGAAGGTGAAGTGGTTCCGCGAGATTCTGGAACTGCAGAACGAGGCGCGCGACGCCGCGGAGTTCATGGAATCGCTGAAGATGGACTTCTTCTCCGATCTCGTCTTCGTCTTTTCCCCGAAGGGCGAGGTGTTTGAGCTTCCGGCCGGCTCGGTGCCGCTGGATTTCGCCTACCGCGTGCATACCGAGGTCGGCAACCGGACGATCGGCGCGAAGGTGAACGGCCGGATCGTGCCGCTCGATTACAAGCTCAAGACGGGCGACATCGTCGAGATCCTGACGTCGAAGCATTCGTACGGACCGAGCCGGGACTGGCTCAAGATCGCCCAATCGTCCCACGCGCGCAACAAGATCAAGCAGTGGTTCAAGAAGGAGAAGCGCGAGGAGAACATCCAGCGCGGCCGAGAGGCGATCGAACGCGAACTGAAGCGGCTCGGGCTCGAGCCCTCCGAATGGATGCAGGAGACCAAGCTGCAGCCCGTCGCGGAGAAGTTCGCGTTCAACGACGTGGAGGACATGCTGTCCGCCGTCGGCTTCGGCGGCATCACGGCGGCGCAGGTCGTCACGCGGCTGACGGAGAAGCTGCGCCGCGAGGCGGAAGAGGCGGAAAAAATCGAGCTGTCCGAGGGCGAGGTCAGGGAAGTGAAGCCGCCCGCCTCCTCTTCCGGGGCGGCCGTGCAGCGGAAGCGCTCGGCCCAGGGCATCCGGGTGAAGGGCGTCGAGAATCTGCTCGTCCGGTTCGCGCGCTGCTGCAACCCGGTCCCGGGGGACGAGATCGTCGGCTACATCACGCGCGGCCGCGGCGTCTCGGTCCACCGGGCCGACTGCAACAATCTGCCGCAGGCGCAGGACGGCGAGGAAGCGGAGCGCGTCATCGAGGTGGAATGGGAGGAGTCGGTCGACGCGAACTACGCGGTCGACATCGAGATCCGCGGCCTCGACCGGAAGGGATTCCTGAACGAAGTGTTGTCCGCCGTGTCCGAGAGCAAGACGAACATCGCAGCCGTGTCGGGACGTTCGGACAAGAACAAGATCGCCCAGATTCACATGACGATCCTGATTCGCAACGTCGAGCATCTGCAGGCTGTGGTGGACAAAATCAAGCGCGTGCATGACGTTTTTTCCGTGCAGCGGATCATGCAGTGATGCAAGCGAAAGGCTGGAATGCGGAACATGAGAATCGTGGTGCAGCGCGTCGCTTCGGCGTCGGTCACGGTCGGCGGCGAAACCGTCGGCGCGATCGGCCGCGGACTGCTGCTGCTCGTCGGCGTGACGCATGACGATACGGAAGCGGACGCGAAATGGATGGCGGACAAGATCGCGGGGCTCCGGATTTTCGAGGATGACGAGGGGAAGATGAACCTGTCCGTCCTCGAAGTCGGGGGCAGCGTCTTGTCCGTCTCGCAGTTTACGTTGTACGGCGATTGCCGCAAGGGCCGGCGGCCGAACTTCATGGCGGCCGCGCGGCCCGAACAGGCCGAGCCGCTCTATGAGGCGTTGAACCGGCATCTCCGGGAGCACGGGCTCGTCGTCGAGACCGGCCGTTTCGGCGCGATGATGCAGGTCAGCCTCGTCAACGACGGGCCGGTGACGCTCATCCTGGACACGCGGGACCGGAGCGGCTGAAGCCGCCCGGGCATCCGGCGGTGGTCCCGATTGTCCTTCCGCATGCTGCTCCGGGGTTCCGCGGTCCGGCGGACGCCGGGTTAAACCGCCGCCGGGCGGGCACACTAGCGGACGCGGGTTCGTCGGGCGACCCCGCCAGAACTTGCGGAAGGAGATGGGCGCAGGTGCGGCAATCGCCGGCGCAATGGCGGACGGCGCGCGCCTCCGTCTTGCTGCCGGGCGCGGATCGGCGGGAAGCGGCCGCCGCGCTCGCGACGGATGGCGAGATCCACGGGAGACGCCCGGAACGGGAAGCGGTTCCCGTCCGCGGAAGAAGCGGCGCGCCGGGCGCATCGCCGGCCGGCTGACGCGGCACGGACGCGGCGGGCATACGGATGCGGCGCGGACCGGTGCCGATGGCGGCCGCGGCATGACGCCGCGATGGACAAGGCGCGGCCGGACGCGCGGATTCACGGAGGTTGAAACGGGATGCGGATCCACATTCGGACGGAGGACAAGGTGCTCGAACGGACGCTTGCGAACATCGCGGCGCTGTTCGCCGATGACGCGTCCGTCACGGTCGGCCCGGCGGACGCGCCGGATGCGGAATGGACGGTCGCCCTGGACCTGTCGGATCTCGACGGCGGCGTGCTGGCGCGGGCCGCATTGGTTGAAGCGGGCGGCGGCGAGCCGGTGCGGATCGAGCAGCGGCGCCGGGTGCCGGACGGCGCGCCGGACGAGGAGCGCCGTGCCGCCCGCAGGCAGGCGGCGGGTGCCGCGCTGCTCGAGGCGCTCGAACGCCGCACGGGGATCGTGCAGCCGTGGGGGATTCTCACCGGCGTGCGGCCGACGAAGCTGCTGCACGACCGGTATCGCAGGGGATTGGGCCGCGAGGAGACGCGGCGGGAGCTGCGCGCGCTTTACCGGATCAGTGAAGAGAAGATCGCGCTCATGGAGCGGATCGTGGACCGGCAGCTCGCCGTGCTCCCCGATCTGTATGACCTGGGGCACGAGGTCAGCCTGTATGTCGGCATCCCGTTCTGTCCGACGAAGTGCGCCTATTGCACGTTCCCCGCTTACGACATCAACGGCAAGCAGGGGTCGGTGGACGATTTTCTGCGCGGGCTGCATGAAGAAATGCGGATGATCGGCGACTGGCTCCGGCGGACCGGCACGGGCGTCACGACGATCTACTACGGCGGCGGCACGCCGACGAGCATCTCCGCGGAGCAGATGGACGCGCTCTACGCGCTCATGCACGAGGTGATCCCGAACATCGAGCGGGTGCGCGAAATCACCGTCGAAGCCGGCCGGCCGGACACGATCACGCCGGAAAAGCTCGAGGTGCTGCGCAAGTGGAAGATCGGCCGGATCAGCATCAACCCGCAGACCTATACGCAGGCGACGCTGGACCGGATCGGCCGGCACCACACCGTCGGGGAGACGGTTGAGAAATTCCGGCTCGCGCGGAAATACGGCATGGGGAACATCAACATGGATCTCATCATCGGGCTGCCGGGCGAAGGGCCGGAGGAGTTCGCGCGTTCGCTCGCCGAGACGGAGAAGCTGATGCCGGAGTCGCTGACCGTGCACACGCTGTCGTTCAAGCGGGCGTCGGAAATGACGCGCCGGCGGCGGGAGGGCGACGGCGACCGGTACCGGGTCGCGGGCCGCGAGGATATCGTCAGGATGACGAGGATGGCGCTCGAATGGACCGACGCGCACGGGTATGTTCCCTATTACCTGTACCGGCAGAAGAACATCCTCGGCAACCAGGAGAACGTCGGGTACGCGAAGCCGGGACGCGAGAGCCTCTACAACATCCTGATGATGGAAGAAATGCAGTCGATCGTCGGCATCGGCTGCGGCGCGACGAGCAAGTTCATCGATCCGGCCACGGGGGAAATCACGCGCCACGCGAACCCGAAGGAGCCGAAGGCGTACATCGAGTCATGGAAACGGGCCGCGGAGGCGAAGATCGAGGCGCTCGACCGCATGCTGGAGCGCCGGGCGGCCGCATTGTAATGAAAATGTAATACAACGAACATGTTCGGGGACTATAATGACAATCAACCCCCTTTATGATAGATCCACGTCATCGGCCTGCAACGCGCGTTGCAGGCCTCTTTCTTTGAATCAACGGCGAAAACCGGTTGACCCGGCCGCGGGTTCCGTGCAAAATGGAAGAATCGGGAAGAACCTGGTCAGGACGGGATGCAGGTTGAGGAAATGGCGGATCGGACTGTTGTGCGCGCTGCTGGCGTTCCTATGCGTTGTGTCCGCGGATTCCGGACGAACGCGGGATCACGGGCGGATCCGGGACATGCTCGAGTCGCACGCGGAAGCCGTTCGGGAGGGACGGAATCCCGGACAGCGCCTGTCCGTCATCTGGTCCAAAACCCCGGCAGGCGGTCAGGTCGAGGGGATCGCTCCCATGACGGTCACGCTCGTGAAAAAACGGGACGACGGTTTGTGGGAAGCCGTGAATGACCGCCGACAGACGATTTGGATCCGGGTCATCTTTCCGCAGGCTGCGCCTTCGCTCGGAGAGAACCGATCCTATGTGATTCCCGGTATCCGCAGCTTCGACGAGGAACGGGGGCAGGAGATTTATGCCGTGGAAGGCGATTTGATCCGCCCGCTGGACGTCGAGGATCCGTGACGCGGCAGACCGCACCGGCGCTCGGTTGACAGGCGCGGACGCGCATATTACAATAATGGGCAATGACTTCACATGACCAGCATCGATGACGGGAAAGAGTAGTCCGGAACCGCGCCCGCAGAGAGGGCGGCCGTCGGCTGGAAGCCGCCTGGTGGCGACCGGATGAAGAACCTCCCCGAGATTTCCGTGCGAACGGCCCGCGCAGGCGTCGCCCAGTAGTGCGGAACGTGGCCGGGCGTTAACCGGCTGAGCGAGCAGGTGCGGACGGCTGCGCTTCCCGGCGCCGGATCGTGCGCCGGAGGCCATGGCGGCCGGCGGGATCGGAATCCGCACCTGGAATCCGGGTGGCACCACGGGAGCGGAGGCTCTCGTCCCAGAGGGGACGGGGGCCTTTTAGCTTGATCGGGGAGCCCGTCATTCGATCCATTGCAATCAAGGCATGAACCGATGCGGGGTGATGCTATGGGTTTCCAGCGACCGCCGGGGACGCAGGACATTCTGCCCGGCAGCGCGGGCGACTGGCAGCTCGTCGAGGCGACCGCTCGCGAGCTGTGCCGCCGCTTCAACTATCGCGAGATCCGCACGCCGATCTTCGAGGCGACGGAGCTGTTCCGCCGCGGCGTCGGCGAGACGACGGACATCGTCGAGAAGGAGATGTACACCTTCGAGGACCGGGGCGGACGCAGCATCACGCTCCGGCCGGAAGGAACGGCCGGCGTCGTGCGCGCCTATGTCGAGAACAAGCTGTACGGCGAGCCGGATCCGGCGAAGCTGTACTACATCGGCCCGATGTTCCGCTACGAGCGGGCGCAGGCGGGACGCTACCGCCAGTTCCACCAGTTCGGCGTCGAGGCGATCGGATCGGCCGATCCCGCGCTGGACGCGGAGGTGATCGCGCTCGGCTGGATGTTTTACCGGGAGATCGGCCTTGAAGGCGTCCGCGTCGAGATCAACTCCGTCGGCACGCCGGCCGTCCGCGCGGCATTCCGGGGCAGGCTGCTCGAATTCCTGGAGCCGCTCAAAGACCGGCTCTGCGAGGATTGCCGCAAACGGATGGAGCGCAATCCGCTGCGCGTGCTCGACTGCAAGGTCGACCAGGACAAATTCGGCGGAGCGCCCTCGATCCTCGACAGTCTGGACGGGGAATGCCGGGAGCATTTCGAAGCGGTGCAAGGGCATCTTCAGGCGATGGACATTCCGTTCACGATCAATCCGCGCCTCGTCCGCGGCCTCGACTATTACACGCATACCGCCTTTGAATACAAGGCCGAAGGGATCGGCGCGATCGACGCGATCGGCGGCGGCGGGCGCTACAACGGCCTCGTGCGGGAGATCGGCGGCCCCGACCAGCCGGGCGTCGGACTCGGCATCGGCCTGGAGCGGACCGTGCTGCTGCTGCAAAAGCTGCGGCAGGACGCTTCCCGGGCTGCGCTCGACGTCTATCTCGTCAGTCAGGGAGAAGCGGCGGAGCGGGAGACCGTCCGGCTGCTGCACCGGCTGCGCCAGGCGGGCTTCAAGGCGGATCGCGATTACGCGCGCCGCAGCATGAAGGCGCAGCTCAAGGCGGCTGACCGGCTGAAGGCCCGGTACGCGGCGATCCTCGGTGACGACGAGCTGAGCCGCGGCGAAATCGCGCTGAAGGAGATGGCGAGCGGCGAGCAGCGGACCGTCAGGCTGGAAGAGCTGGTGCATCATCTGACGGAGCTCGATCGCAGCCATCCGGAGACAAGGACGGAATAAACCGGCGGATCATCCGCTGCCGGCCGGCGCGGATGATGCGCACGGGCTCAAAGGTGATACCGATCCGTTAAGGGGTGTCGAAGAGAGATGACGACGTTCAGGACCCATCAGTGCGGCACGTTGACCAAGGAGGATGTCGGCAGGGAGGTGACGCTCAGCGGCTGGGTGCAGCGCTACCGCGACCTCGGCGGCGTGCTGTTCGTCGACCTGCGCGACCGGACCGGCATCGTGCAGCTCGTGTTCAATCCCGCGTTTTCGAAGGAAGCGCACGAAATCGCCGACCGCGTGCGGAGCGAGTACGTGATCACCGTGCGGGGCGAAGTCGTGCACCGCGATCCGGAGACGTACAACCCGAACATTCCGACGGGCGAGATCGAGGTGCGCGTGCAGCACATCGAAATTCTGAACCCGGCGAAGACGCCGCCGTTCCCGATCGAGGACGGCATCGACGTCGACGAATCGGTCCGTCTCAAATACCGCTACCTGGACCTGCGCCGTCCGGAAATGCAACGGACGCTGATGCTCCGCTCGAAGGCCGCGAAGGTGTTCCGCGATTTTCTGGACTCCCGCGGCTTCATCGAGATCGAGACGCCGATCCTGACGAAGAGCACGCCGGAGGGCGCGCGCGACTATCTCGTGCCGAGCCGGCTGCATCCGGAGGAATTCTACGCGCTGCCGCAGTCGCCGCAGATCTACAAGCAGCTCCTCATGGTCGCCGGCATCGAGCGGTACTACCAGATTGCGCGCTGCTTCCGCGACGAGGACCTGCGGGCGGACCGTCAGCCGGAGTTCACCCAGGTCGACATCGAGACATCGTTCCTGTCGCGGGACGAGCTGCTGGAGATGATGGAGGAGCTCGTCGTCCGGCTGTTCAAGGAGACGATCGGCGTCGACATTCCGCGCCCGTTCCAGCGCCTCTCCTATCAGGAGGCGATGGACAAATACGGCACCGACAAGCCGGATCTCCGCTTCGGCCTCGAGATCGTCGACATCACGGACATCGCGAAGGATTGCGGCGTGCAGGTGTTCGCTTCGGTGGCCGCGCAGGGCGGCGTCGTGCGCGCGCTGAACGCGAAGGGCTGCGCGAACTGGAGCCGCAAGGAGCTCGATGACCTGAAGCCGTTCGCCGAACGCTACGGCGGCAAGGGGCTCGCGTGGATTACGGTGAAGGACGGCGAATGGCGCGGGCCGATCGTGAAATTTTTCAAACCGGAGGAAATCGCGGCGCTCACGGAGCGGCTCGGCGTGGAGGAGGGCGACCTGCTCCTGTTCTCCGCCGACAAGAAGAAGATCGTCTGCGATGTGCTCGGCAACCTGCGCCTGAAGATCGGCCGGCAGCTCGGCCTGATCGACGAGTCCGCGTACCGGTTCGCCTGGATCGTCGATTTCCCGCTGCTCTCCTGGGACGAGGAAGCGAAGCGCTACGTGGCGGAGCACCATCCGTTCACGCGGCCGGTCGACGAGGACCTGCCGCTCTTCGACACGAATCCCGGCGCGATCCGCGCGCAGGCGTACGACCTCGTGCTCAACGGCTATGAAGTCGGCGGCGGCTCGATGCGGATCTACAAGCGGGACGTACAGGAGAAAATGTTCCGGGCCCTCGGCTTCACGATGGAGGAGGCGCGCGAAAAGTTCGGCTTCCTGCTCGATGCGTTCGAGTACGGCACGCCGCCCCACGGCGGCATCGCGTTCGGTTTCGACCGGCTGGTCATGCTGCTGGCGGGCCGGACGAACCTGCGCGAGACGATCGCGTTCCCGAAGACGGCGAACGCGACCGATCCGATGATGGGCGCGCCGTCCCGTGTCGAGCGCGAACAGCTTGCGGAATTGCACATCCGCACGGTGCCGAAGCCGGGTGCGAAGCCGCGTGAGCCGCAGCCGGCCGGCGGACCGAAGCCGGAGTCCGCGCCGCAGGCGGAGCAATAAAGGAGACGATGGCAGAACATGCTTCACCCGTTTTCCCGCACCGAACTGGCCATCGGGCCGGAGGGGCTCGAGGTGCTGAAGAAGAGCACGGTTGCCGTGCTCGGGGTCGGCGGCGTCGGCTCGATCGCCGTCGAGGCGCTGGCCCGGACCGGCGTCGGCCGGATCGTCATGATCGACAAGGACGTCGTCGACATCACGAACCTGAACCGCCAGATCCACGCCCTGCTGACGACGATCGGCCAGCCGAAGGCGGAGCTGATGCGCGAGCGGATCAAGCAGATTTTTCCCGAATGCGACGCGATCGCGCTGAAGATGTTCTACACCGAGGAAACGTGCGAAGAACTGTTCAAGTACGACCTGGATTACGTGCTCGACTGTTCGGACACGATCACTTACAAGATCCATCTGATCAAGGAATGCCTGAAGCGGAACATCCCGATCATCTCGAGCATGGGCGCCGCGAACCGGATGGATCCGACGAAGTTCCAGGTGGCGGACATCTCGAAGACGCATACCGATCCGATGGCCCGCGTCATCCGCCTGAAGCTTCGGGAAGCCGGCATCCGCAAGGGCGTCAAGGTCGTCTTCTCGACCGAGCCGCCGCTCAAGCCCCGGCGCGACGTGACGGAGCGGATCGTGCCGGCGGACGCGCCGAACATCCGCAAGGCGCAGCAGCCGCCGGCCAGCAATTCGTTCGTGCCGCCGGTGGCGGGCCTCATCATGGTCAGCGTCGCCGTGCGCGATCTGCTGGCCGCCGGCGGCGTGAAGTACTGATTCGTTCACGCCAACCCCATCATGAACGAACGATCGGCCGTCCGGCCCGTGCGCCGGACGGCCGATCGCCGCTCCTCACGTCAATTTCCCTCCCCGTCCGGCAGTGGATCGTCTCAGCATGCGCCGCCCACGGCTTCCGGCACCGGCGGCAGCTTGACGTTGAACGCTTCCGGATCGGCCAGCACGTCCTTCACGTCGATGACGACGGGGATCACATCGTCGCCCTTGTAGAACGTGCGCGGGCCGAGCACGGTCATCGGGGGATGAAACAGGAACCGGATCGCGCGGCAGAATTTCGGCTCCAGCAGCGAGACGAACCAGCGGATGCCGTGCTTCCGGGCGGTGAGGACAACGGATGCCGCGAGGTCGTCGACATAATGTCTTCCGCGATGTTCGGGCAGCAGCGCGAACTTGTCGATTTCCGCCACCAATCGGCGCTTCTCGGCAAGCTCGGGCATTCGTCCGATATCCGCCACCGTCTCGAAGGCGCTCGAACCCGGGAGGAAAGGCTTGTATTCCGCCGTGCCGACGGGCTGGCCTTCGGGCGTCAGGACGAGCCACCGCTCCAACACGACCGGCGAAAATTCGAACTCGTACCCCTTCTCCCGCCATGCCGTCATCCAGATGAAGTGGTAGTACGCCAGATCCTGCTCCGTCTCGACGCGCTTGAGCATAAAGTCATCCCCTTTCCTAGCGATTTGTGACAAATATTTACTATATCTGGTTGTGAATACATTTTAACAGATGATTCCCTCCCGTCGAATCGAACCGACCGATCATTTCCGAATAGTTCCAGGGAAGGACGGGAATTCGACACCAACGTCGAAACCTGTCCGATCGGATCGATTCGGGATTGCGGCCGCGGGCACCGGGACGGACGTCCGGACGATCGGCACGGTGGCGAACGCATGTGCGAATATGCTATCATTCGAATCAACAGGGGTGGGATGACGGACATGGATCTGTTCACCTATCAGGAAGAACAGACGCCGCACAGGCGGTTGCTCGCGGACCGGATGCGGCCCGAGACGCTGGACGAATACATCGGTCAGGAGCATATTCTCGGTCCCGGCAAGCTGCTGCGCCGGGCGATCGAGGCCGACCAGGTGACGTCGATTCTGCTGTACGGCCCGCCGGGCTGCGGCAAGACGACGCTCGCCCACATCATCTCGAAGCGGACGAAGGGCGAATTCGTCCGGCTGAACGCCGTCGACTGCTCGGTCAAGGATGTCCGTGACGTCATCGAGCGGGCCCGCGAACTGAAGGCGCTGTACGGAAAGAAGACGATCCTGTTCCTCGACGAGGTGCACCGGTTCAACACGGCCCGGCAGGACGCGCTGCTTCCCGCGGTGGAGCAGGGCATCATCGTGTTCATCGGCGCGACGACCGAGAACCCGTTCCATCACGTGAACGGCGCGCTGCTGTCCCGCTCGACGCTGTTCAGGCTCGAGCCGCTATCGAAGGAGCACGTGATGATCGCGCTTCGCCGTGCGCTCGCCGACCGGGAGCGCGGGCTCGGCTTCATGAAGCTCGAGGTCGACGAGGAGGCGCTTGAGCATATCGCGCGGACGGCCGGCGGCGACATCCGCCGTGCCCTGAACGCGCTCGAGCTGGCGGCGATCACGACCCCTTCCCGCCCGGACGGCACCGTCCACATCACGCTCGAGGTGGCGGAGGAGTCGATCCGTCAGCCGACGGTGAAGGCGGACCCGTCGACGCAGTACGACGTCCTCTCGGCGTTCCACAAGAGCATCCGCGGATCGAGCGACGCCGCCCTGTTCTGGTTCCTGTACGCGGTGGAGAAGCTCGGCATGGATCCGATGGTGTTCCTGCGCCGGCTGATCGTCGCATGCAGCGAGGACATCGGACTCGCGAATCCGCAGGCGATGGTGCAGGCGGTGACGGCGATGGACGCCTACCACAAAATCGGCTGGCCGGAGGCGAAGTACAACATCGCGCAGGCGATCCTGTTCGCGGTCGAGAGCCCGAAATCGAACGCGACCGCCGTCGCGATCAGCCGCGTCATGAACGAGATCGAATCGGCGGGAACGATGGAGGTGCCGATGCACCTGCGCGACGCGCACTACAGCGGGGCGAAGAAGCTCGGACACGTCGGCTACAAATATCCGCACGACTATCCCGGCCATTATGTCGAACAGCAATATCTGCCCGATCATCTGGAAGGCAAGGTTTTCTATGAAGCGACGACCCAGGGCATGGAGGAGAAGATCCGCATCAATCAGCAGAAAAGGCGCCATTCGGGAAGATCGTGACCTGAGGGCGCAAATTCGTGCAAACCTCCCGCAAAGGTTCATAAAGGCCGGGCCTGGGAGAATAAGAATTAGCGAGGCGAATTCGCACGGATTTGACGCGCGGGGGCAGAATCGAATAAACTTAAATATAAAGAATCTTTATAAATAAATAGGCTGTCGCAGGACGCCATCATCAACCGGAGGAGGTGCACCTGATCCCGGGGGAGTCCGCCCGGCGGAACGGCGGGATCAGGGAATCGGTGGGCAGTGACCCGTTACCCATATGGCTCAGTTTGTTGCTGGTCGTATTTCTGGTGTTCATGAACGGCTTCTTCGTGGCCGCGGAATTCGCGATGGTGAAGGTCCGCGGCAGCCGGATCGACACGCTCGTTCAGGAAGGACACAAGCGTGCGAAGCTGGCCGAGCATCTGACCGACAATCTGGACGCCTATCTGTCCGCCTGCCAGCTCGGCATTACGCTCGCGTCGCTCGGTCTGGGCTGGATCGGCGAACCTGCGGTGGCCGATTTGCTGGAACCGGCGCTGCACGCGGCGGGCATTGACAACGAGGTTCTACTCCACACGGTTTCTTTCGCCATCGCGTTCTCGCTCATCACGTTCCTGCACATCGTGCTGGGCGAACTGGCGCCGAAGTCGCTGGCGATCCGCAAGGCGGAAGGCATCACGCTGTGGACCGCGGGTCCGATGATCGCGTTCCACAAGCTCATGTATCCGTTCATCTGGTTCCTGAACGGCACCGCGAACCGCCTGCTCCGCCTGATCGGCATCGAGCCCGCGTCGGAGCAAGAGTCGGCGCACACCGAAGAAGAGATCCGGATCCTGATGAAGGAGTCCCACAAGAGCGGCCTGATCGACAACACCGAAATGACGCTCGTGGACAACATCTTCGAGTTCGCGGAGACGACGGCGCGGGAAATCATGATCCCGCGCACCGAGATGGTGGTTCTGTACGCGAACCTGTCGTTCGAGGAGAACAAGAAGATTGCGCTGCGGGAAATGCACACCCGCTATCCGGTCTGCGAGAACGACAAGGACAACATCATCGGCTTCGTCCACATCAAGGACATGCTCCGGGCCGACGGACAGCAGCCGAAGAGCATCCGCGACATCCTGCGGCCGATTACGACCGTGCCGGAGTCGATGCAGATCAGCCAGCTGCTCAAGCTGATGCAGAAGAACAGGACGCAGATCGCGATCCTGATCGACGAGTACGGCGGCACGTCGGGGCTTGTCACGCTCGAAGACATCATGGAAGAGATCGTCGGGGAAATCCAGGACGAGTTCGACGAGGAGCGTCCGGACATCGAACGCAAGGACGACAGGACGTATTCGATCAACGGGCTCCTGCTCATCGAGGAAGTGAACAGCTTCTTCAACCTCGACATCGAATCCGACGATTACGATACGATCGGCGGCTGGATCTATTCGCAGATCGAGATTCCGCCGAAACGGGGCCAGGGGGTCCTGTACAAGGATACCCACAAATTCGTGATCGAGGAGACGGACAATCTGCGCATATCGCGCATCACGGTCCGGCTGCTCAAGGACGACGAGAACAGCGAGGGACTGCTGTCGGCCGAGAAGACGGGTTGACGGTCTTCATGCACGGCAGGCCCATCCCATGAAGAAACCTCCGGATCTGCGCCGCACGCGCATCGTCCGGAGGTTTTTCGTGCTTCGACGGGCTGCCGCCGGACAGCCGGAAGCCGTCAGCGGACGGGAACGGCTGGCATTTCCGCGGGATCGATCCTGCGCACGGTTTCGATCGTGCCGCCGCCGAGACATTCGTCGCCGTCGTAGAAGACGACGGCCTGGCCCGGCGTGACCGCGCGCTGGGGCGTGTCAAATTCGACCTCGGCGGTGCCGTCCGGATGCAGCGTCACCGTCACGCCCTGATCCGCCTGGCGGTAACGGAACTTCGCCGTGCAGCGGAACGGGCCGTCCGGCCGCCGCTTCGGAATCCAGTTTACGCCGCTGGCCGTGAGTCCCTTCGAGTACAGCGCGGGGTGCCGGTCTCCCTGTACGACGAGCAGCACGTTGCGCTCCAGGTCCTTGTCCGCGACGAACCAGGGTTCGCCCGTTCCCGTGCCGCCGATGCCGAGGCCCTGCCGCTGGCCGATCGTGTAGTACATCAGCCCGTCATGCCGGCCCAGGACCCTGCCGGTGGACAGGTCGACGATGTCGCCCGGCCGGGCGGGCAGGTATTGCTTCAGAAATTCCCGGAAATTGCGTTCGCCGATGAAGCAGATGCCGGTGCTGTCCTTCTTGCCGGCCGTCGCGAGTCCGGCTTCGGCCGCGATGCGCCGCACTTCCGGCTTCGTCAGGTGGCCGACCGGGAACATCGCCCGCTCGAGCTGCTCCTGGCTCAGCGCGTGCAGGAAATAGGTCTGGTCCTTGTTCGGATCGGAGCCGCGCAGGAGGCGGATGCCGTCTCCGGACCGGTCGAGCCGCGCGTAATGGCCGGTCGCGAGGAAGTCCGTGCCGAGCTCGAGCGCCTTCTCCAGGAACTCGCCGAATTTGATCTCCCGGTTGCACATGACGTCGGGGTTCGGCGTCCGGCCGCGCTCATATTCCGACAGGAAATATGAAAATACTTTATCGTAATAAGGTTTCTCGAAATTGACCGTGTACATCGGGATGTCGAGCTGGCTGCAGACGCGCCGCACGTCTTCCGCGTCCTCGTCCGCCGTGCAGCGGCCGAATTCGTCCGTGTCGTCCCAGTTTTTCATGAACACGCCGACGACGTCGTACCCCTGCTTCTTGAGCAGCAGCGCCGCGACGGACGAATCGACGCCGCCCGACATGCCGACGACGACGCGCGTCTTCGATGGATCTTTCGTCATCATCGCAAAATCACCGCCTGTCAGCACATTGTAACACAAAAGCGAAAAGTTTTTCACCGTTCCGGCGGATTTTGCGGAACACAATCCGGCGGAATTGTGATACCATATGATGAAGATGGGAATACCTCGGATTGATGATGGGACAGAATGGCAACAATGGTAAGCGGGGTGCCGAAACAGTGAAAATTTCGACGAAGGGCCGGTATGGTCTTACGATCATGATGGAACTTGCGGCAAAATACGGCGAAGGGCCTCAGTCGTTGAAAAGCATTGCCGAGCGCAACGGCCTGTCCGAGCATTACCTCGAACAGCTCGTCGCGCCGCTGCGCAACGCCGGTCTGGTGAAGAGCGTCCGCGGTGCGTACGGCGGTTACGTTTTGTCGAAGGATCCGAACCAGATCACGTCCGGCGACGTCATCCGCATCCTGGAAGGACCGATTTCCCCCGTCGATTTCACGGAGGAGGACGATCCGGCGAAGCGGGACCTGTGGCTCCGCATCCGCGACGCGATCGCGAACGTGCTGGATTCGACGACGCTGGCGGACCTGATTTCGTATCAGGGCGAAAACAATCAGGAGAGCTACATGTTCTATATTTGATCGTCCGGATTTGATCGTCCGGCGCATTGATCGGAGCGGGAAACGGAGCTAGACGAACATGAAAGGCATCTATCTGGACCACGCCGCGTCCGCACCGCTGCTGCCCGAGGTGGCCGAAGCGATGCTGGACGCCATGCGCGCCGGGCCGGGCAATCCATCGAGCCTGCATGCGTTCGGACGCGCCGCGCGTGCGAGGCTGACCGATGCGCGGGACCGCATGGCCGCGGCGCTAAACTGCAAGCCTTCCGAGCTCGTCTTCACATCCGGGGGGACGGAGAGCGACAACGCCGCCGTCATCGGCGCGGCGCGGGCCCTGCGGCAGAAGGGCAAGACGCATGTCGTCGTGTCGGCGATCGAGCACCACGCCGTCCTTCACGCCGCGGACGCGCTCGAGCGCGAAGGATTCGCCGTGACGCGCGTCATGCCGGATTCGACCGGCTACATCGATCCGGCGGCGGTGGAGGAAGCGATCCGGCCGGAAACCGGGCTCGTCAGCGTCATGTGGGCGAACAACGAGGTTGGCACGATTCAGCCGGTGCACCGGATCGGCGAACTGTTGTCGTCGCGCGGCATCGTCTTTCATGTCGACGCCGTGCAGGCGCTCGGGGCCGTGCCGATCGATCTCGGGCAGACGCCGGCCCAACTCGTCAGCTTCTCGGCCCATAAACTGGGCGGCCCCCAGGGGATCGGCGCCCTGTACATTGCGGCGGGTACGCCGTTCGAGCCGATCATCCACGGCGGTTCGCAGGAGCGGAAACGCCGGGCGGGCACGGAGAACGTCGCCGCTGCCTGCGGTTTCGCGCTTGCCGTCGAACTGGCCGTCGAACGGAGGGAGACGCGGAACCGTCGCCTGGCCGCGCTCCGGGACCGGCTTGAGGCGCTTCTGATCGCCCGGCTCGGTCCGGGCGGCGCGATCGTGAACGGCCGGATCGGCAGCCGGCTACCGCACGTGACGAACATCAGCTTCATCGGGGCGGATACGGAGACGCTGCTCATGGCCCTCGACCTCGAGGGCATTGCGGCGGCGAGCGGCTCCGCCTGTTCCTCGGGATCGCTCGAGCGATCGCACGTGCTGAAGGCGATGGGGCTGCCGGAAGAACGGTTGAAGTCGGCCGTCCGTTTCAGTTTCGGGCCTTCGAACACGATGGAAGAAATCGAGACGGCCGCAGAAAAAATTGCAACCATCGCGGAACGCCTGCGTAATAAATGAAAGGGGAGCCCCCCGTGTACAATGCGCAGCGTTTGATCGGTCTGCCGGTCATCGACGGGAAAACCGGCCGCCGGGCGGGCAAGGTGCTCGATCTCTGGTTCGACGAGCATTGGTCGCTGCGCGGCCTTCTGTTGAAGGCCGGCCGCTGGTGGTTCAAGCGCTATTGCGACGTCGCGCCCTGGGAAAGCGTCACGGCCCTGGGGCCCGACGCGGTTCTCCTGTCGGACGCCGGCGCCGTCAGGCGGTATGACGCGGCCGAGATCGGCCGGACGTTCCACACCGGACGAATCCGGCTCAAGGATCTTCCGGTCGTCACCGATGAAGGCAGACAGCTTGGACGCGTGTCGGATGTTTATTTTCAGGAAAATCAGGGTACACCAATTACAGGTTTGGAACTGACGGACGGCTTTGTTTCGGATCTGCTCGAAGGGCGCAAGCGGCTGAAGTTTCCTGCGGATCCCGGGCTCGTGAAGCTCGGAGAAGACGCGATACTGGTCCCCGCCCGCTGCGAACAGGACCTGGAGGCCTTCGTCAGGGAATCGGGATAGGCAGGGAGAATGAAACCATGAGATGTCCGAATTGCAACTCCAAAGACATCGGCAAGATCGGGTCGCACCAGTATTATTGCTGGGGTTGCTTCATCGAGTTTACGGTGAACGGCGACAAGATGTCGGTGTTTCAGGTGGAAGAGGACGGCACGCTCAGCTCGCTCGACGATCTGTTCTTCGATGAACCGACGGTCGAGCAGCAGATGCATGCGAATTGAATCGGAGCCGGCCAAGGCCGGCGGAACGTCGGAGCGGTCCGCATTCGTGCGGGCCGCTTCGGCGTTTCGGGCTGCGTTCCGCCGTCGCCGCGCGTTGTCGGGCTGCCGCTTCGCTGTTCCTGGCCCAGGCTTTCGGCGTGCGGGAAACCGCGGCCGCGCGGGAAGCTCCGGGCCGCCCGCGGCGATGCCGCCGCCTTCCCGTGGAGGCGCGGGCACGTCCTGCCGGACAAGGATGAATGTCCAGGCCGCTACATATAATGTACTGTGTCTTGCGGCGGGCCCGGTCCGGCGGCGGGAAGGAGGTGGCCGTCATGAATCCGTGGGCGGGCAGCCGGCTGTTCAGGGGACTCGTCTATACGATCCTCGTGCTGGCCGTCCTGCTGCTCATCCAGCAGCTCAAGCCCGTGCTGCTCGCAGTGTACGGGTTCCTGAAGGCGGTTTTTGCGCCGTTCGTCATCGCGATGATCATCTCCTACGTGCTCAATCCGGTCGTGACGCTGCTCGCCAACCGGCGGGTGCCGCGGTCCGTCGCGGTGCTGCTCATCTATGCGGTGTTCGCCGCGGCCGTCGCGGTCATCCTGCTCAACGCGATTCCGATGATCGCCGAGCAGCTCGAGCAACTGAACCGGCACGCACCCGAACTGACGATGCGGGCCCGGAACCTGATGGACCAACTGAACAACCACTCGTTCCTGCCGGAAAGCGTGCGGAACGCGATCGACCGGTCGCTGGTCGAACTCGAGCGGCGGATCGCCGAATCGGCGCTGGCGTTCATGAACAACATCGGATCGATGCTGAACGCCGTCTTCGTCGCGTTCATCATCCCGTTCCTCGCGTTTTACATCCTGAAGGATCTCGATGCGTTCGAGCGCGCGATCATCAACTTCGTGCCCCGTTCCAGAAGACAGGGCGTCATCCGGCTGTTCAAGGACATCGACGAGGCGCTCGGCAACTATATCCGCGGCCAGTTCATCGTCTGCGCGATCGTGGGCCTGCTCGCCTACGTCGGCTATTGGCTGATCGGCCTGCCGTATCCGCTGCTGCTCGCCACCTTCGTTGCGGTCACGAACGTCATCCCGTACCTCGGACCGTTCATCGGGGCGGCGCCAGCCCTGCTGGTCGCGTCGACCGTCTCGCTGAAAATGGTCCTCTTCACCGTGCTCGTCAACGCGTGCTGCCAGATCATCGAAGGCAACGTCGTCTCGCCCCAGGTCGTCGGCCGCTCGCTGCACATGCATCCGCTCACGATCATTTTCGCACTGCTGACCGGCGGCGAGATCGCGGGGCTCGTCGGCATGATCCTGGCCGTGCCGGCATTCGCCGCGGCGAAGGTCATCCTGCAGCATCTCTTCGCGTATTACATCCGCCGGCGAACGATTTGACACGGCAAGCTTGGCAATACTATAATACGTTGGGAATGATCGCGTCACATCGGCCAAAGCGAGGATGAAACAGGAGTAAGCCGTGTCCGGCCGCACAGAGAGGGAGCCCCGCGCCTGCAACCTTCGGGCGCGGCTGGAAGGGCCCCGGGCGTCAGGGCGGCTGAAGCTCGTTTCGGAGCGCGGAGGGAAAATCCGACGGTCCGGACCCGTTATCGTCCGTGTGAGGCGACCGGCAGCCCCGGGCGGCTGGCCGGTAACCAGGGTGGTACCGCGAATGATCCATTCGTCCCTGCTTGATGCAAGGACGTTTTTTATTATCTTGAGAAACCGCGATACGGAGGAAGAGCGACTGTCATGAAATCCAGTGAAATCCGTTCCAAGTGGCTCGCATTCTTCGCGGGCAAGGGCCACAAGATCGAGCCGAGCGCGTCGCTCGTGCCGCACAACGATCCTTCCCTGCTCTGGATCAACGCGGGCATGGCGCCGCTCAAGCCGTATTTCGACGGCCGCGTGAAACCGGACAACCCGCGCATCGCCAACGTGCAGAAATGCATCCGCACGAACGATATCGAGAACGTGGGCAAGACGCGCCGGCATCATACGTTCTTCGAGATGCTGGGCAACTTCTCGATCGGCGATTACTTCAAGGAAGAAGCGATCACTTGGGCGTGGGAATTCCTGACGAGCCCCGAGTGGATCGGTTTCGATCCGGACAAGCTGTCGGTCACCGTCCATCCGGAGGATACGGAAGCGTTCGAAATCTGGAACAAGAAGATCGGCATACCGGAAGCGCGCATCTACAAGACGGAGGACAACTTCTGGGACATCGGCGAGGGGCCGTGCGGTCCGTGCACGGAAATTTTCTACGACCGCGGGGAAAAATACGGGGATCTCTCCGACCCCGAATGCCGGCCCGGCGGCGAGAACGAGCGGTTCCTGGAAGTCTGGAACCTCGTGTTCTCGCAATATAACCACAATCCGGACGGCACCTACACGCCGCTGCCGAGCAAGAACATCGACACCGGCGCGGGGCTGGAGCGGTTCGCGGCGATCCTGCAGGACGTCGACTCCAACTTCGACACCGACCTGTTCCGGCCGATCATCGACCGGACGTGCGAGATCGCCGGCGTCCGTTACAAGGAGCGGGAGGAGACGGACATCGCGCTGAAGGTGATCGCCGACCACATCCGGACAGTCGTCTTCTCGGTCGGCGACGGCGTCCTGCCGGCGAACGAGGGGCGGGGCTACGTCATCCGCCGCCTGCTCCGGCGCGCCGTCCGCTACGGCCGGAAGCTCGGCATCGGCCGGCCGTTCCTGTATGAGCTGACGGCCGTCGTCGGCGACATCATGGGCTCGCACTATCCCGAGATCGTCGAGAAGCGCGCGTTCATCGAGCGCGTCATCCGGACCGAGGAGGAGCGGTTCCACGAGACGCTGGAAAGCGGCCTCGCGAAGCTCGCCGAGATCGCCGAGGAGGCGCGGGCCCAAAACGGCGTCATTTCGGGTGAAGACGCGTTCCGCCTGTACGACACGTTCGGCTTCCCGCTCGACCTGACGGAGGATTACGCGCGCGAAAACGGCCTCACCGTCGACCGCGAAGGTTTCGAGGAGGCGATGGAGCGGCAGCGGGAGCGGGCACGCGCCGCGCGCCAGGAGACCGGCGGCATGCAGGTGCAGGGCGGTCCGCTGGACGACTACGCCGAGCCGAGCGAGTTCGTCGGCTATGACCGGTTCGCCGTGCAGGCGAAGGTGGCTGCGATCGTGGCGGACGGACAGCTCGTCGACATGATCGGCGAAGGCCGCGAGTGCCTCGTCATCCTCGACCGGACGCCGTTCTACGCGGAAAGCGGCGGCCAGGTAAGCGACCGCGGCGAGATCACGGGCCGCGACGTCCGCGCCGTCGTGCAGGACGTGTCCAAGGCGCCGCACGGCCAGCACGTCCATCACGTGAAGGTGGAGAGCGGCGTGCTGCGCGTCGGCGACGTCGTCGAGGCGGCCGTCGCGAAGGCCGAACGCGAGGATATCATGAAGAACCATACGGCGACGCACCTCCTGCACAAGGCGCTGAAGGAAGTGCTGGGCGGGCACGCGAACCAGGCGGGCTCGCTCGTCGAGGCGGAGCGGCTCCGGTTCGACTTCACCCATTTCGGCGCGGTCACGCAGGAGGAACTGGACGAGATCGAGCGGCGCGTCAACGAGCAAATCTGGCTCGGCACGGACGTCGAAACCTCGTACCATGCGCTGGCCGAGGCGAAGGCGATGGGTGCGACGGCGCTCTTCGGCGAGAAATACGGCGAAATCGTGCGCGTCGTGAAAATCGGAGACTACAGCCTCGAGCTGTGCGGCGGCACCCACGTGCGGAACACCACCCGGATCGGCCTGTTCAAGATCGTCTCGGAGAGCGGCATCGGCTCGGGCGTCCGCCGGATCGAAGCCGTGACGGGGCGGCGGGCGTACGAATACCTGGACGGACAGCTCGCGCTGCTGCGCGAGGCGGCCGGGCAGCTTAAGTCGAACGTGCAGGACGTGCCGAAGCGGATCGAAGGGCTGCAGGCGCAGATCCGCGAGCTGAACCGCGAGATCGAGTCGCTCCGGGCGAAGCTGGGCCGGATCGAGGCCGAATCGCTCGCGGACCGGGTGCGCCTGATCAACGGCGTGAAATTCGTCGCGGCCCGGGTGAACGTCGGAAGCATGGACGCGCTGCGCGGCATCGCCGACGAGCTGAAGGCGAAGCTCGGTTCCGGCGTTGTCGTGCTCGGCGCGGAGCAGGACGGCAAGGTCAACTTCGTTACCTCCGTCTCGCAGGATCTCGTCAACCGGGGCTTCCACGCCGGCAAGCTGATCAAGGAAGTGGCCGCGGTCTGCGGCGGCGGCGGAGGCGGGCGTCCGGACATGGCGCAGGCCGGCGGCAAGGACCCGTCGAAGCTCGCCGAGGCGCTGAAGCGGGCCGAGGAACTGGTGATGGCGCAAGCAAATGTGATATGATGGAAGCATGAATCTGGTCCAACCCGACACGGGAGGTGCCGGCCGATGAGTTCATCCATGGACAAGACGATGAAGTTCAACGTCAAGGCGGAAGAGGTCGAGACAAGCGCGGAGGAAATTTTGCTGGCGGTGTACGATGCGCTGGTCGAGAAGGAGTACAATCCGATCAACCAGATCGTGGGGTATCTTCTCTCCGGCGATCCGGCGTACATTCCCCGCCACAACAACGCGCGCAGCCTCATCCGCAAGAAGGAACGGGACGAATTGATCGAGGAGCTTGTCCGTTATTATCTGAGCCGGCGCAGGCCAATCCCTGCCCGAGGCGAATGAAGGGGCAATCGGCGAATTGCGGATCATGGCACTGGACCTGGGCGACCGGAGGATCGGCGTAGCCGTCAGCGACGAGTTGGGCTGGACGGCGCAGGGAGTCGGCGTCATCACGAGACACAGGGACGGCCGGGAGCTGGAGGAGATCGAACGGATCGTCCGCGAACGGGAGGTCGGGGAAATCGTCGTCGGCCTGCCGCGCAACATGGACGGATCGATCGGCCCGCGTGGGGAAATCTGCATCGCATTCGCGGAAATGCTGCGCGGAAGACTACAATTGCCCGTCCACCTGTGGGACGAGCGGCTGACGACGGCCGCGGCCGAGCGGACGCTGCTGGAGGCGGATGTCAGCCGCAGAAAGCGAAGGCAGGTTGTGGACAAACTGGCGGCGACGCTGATTTTGCAGCATTATCTTGATTCCAAAGCGGGCAGGTGAGACGACGATGGCCGATGACCACAAGGTGGCCGACGAACCGGAAATCATCTACATTCCGGACGAGGACGGCAACGAGGAAGAGTTCGAAGTCATCATGAAGTTCGAGCTTGACGACTCCGACCGGAAGTACATGATGCTCGTGCCGGTCGACGCGCCGGAGGGCGAGGAAGAGGAAGTATACGCGTTCCGGTACGAGGAAGACGGGGACGACCTGAAACTGTACACGATCGAAGACGAAGAAGAATGGAACATGGTCGAGGAGACGTTCAACACGCTCCTCGCCGAGCTGGACGAAGGCGTGTCGGAATCATGAAGCGGATCGAGAGACTCAGGCGGCTGGAGCAGGCGTACGGCCGGGAGATCGACCTGGTCGACGAAGGCGGCGGGGCGGAGACGTTCCGGCTGCTCGCCGAATACCGGCTTGACGGACGGGTGTACGCCGCAATGCAGACGCCCGAGATGCGCCGGGATGACGAAATCGCCTTCTTCCGGGTGAAGGAGCGGGAAGACGGCGAGTTCGAACTCGAGGATATCGAAGACGAGGATGAATGGGAGACGGCCGCGGAAGGGTATGACGAGCTTGTGTTCGAGGAAAGCGCGGAGGACCGCGGCATTTCCGAATAATGGACTGCGAGGGACGGGGCATCTCGTCCCTTGATGCTGTTAACGGGAGGAACAGGTCACTCATGTCGGAGCATATGCGGGACGGACAGACCGGCGCGGAAGGGCATGTTCGAATGAAGCCGATTCCGAAAGGAAGAATCCAAATGTGGGTCGTCCTGTCGCTGCTGCTGTTCATGGCGGCGGCGGCGGGCGGCGTCCTGCTCTACATCTGGAACGGCCTGAGGCCGGCTCCTCCGGGAGAGCCGGTGAAAATCGAGATCCCGAAGGGCATTTCCGCCAACCGGACGGCCGACCTGCTCGAACAGCACGGAATCATCCGCAACGCGTTCCTGTTCAAGTACTATCTGCTGTACAAGAAGGAAGGCGGCCAATTCCAGGCCGGGCTGTACGAGATGAGGCCCGGCATGACGAACGACGAGATCATCGCGATGTTGAACGAGGGGCGGACGGTCAAACCGCCGACGTTCCGATTTACGATTCCGGAAGGCTACACGCTCGAGCGCATCGCGGACAAGCTCGCGGCCGAAGGGCTGGTTGACAGGGCGAAATTCCTCGAGCTGGCCGATTCCGCCGAGGCGCGGAAGTGGTCGTCCGCGGCCGCGTCCATCCCGGACGACGAGCGGCTCATCCACCCGCTGGAGGGCTATCTGTTCCCCGATACCTACGAGATGGAGACGGGGAGCACGGAAGCCGACATCCTGAAGCGGATGATGGCCGAGCTCGACCGGAAGCTGGATCAGCTCCCGGAAGGCTGGCAGGAAATGCTGGAAGAGCGGAACATGACGCTGCATGATCTTCTGACCGTCGCGTCGCTGATCGAGCGGGAGGTCGCCGTTGAAGAAGAGCGGCCGATCGTCGCGAGCGTCATTTACAACCGGCTGGCCAGAGGCATGCCGCTGCAGGTCGACGCCACCGTGCAGTACGCGCTCGGCGAGACGAAGGATCGCCTGCTCGATGAGGATCTCGGGATCGACAGCCCGTACAATACGTACAAGATTCCCGCCCTGCCGCCGGGACCGATCGCGAGCCCGAGCCTCGCTTCGATCCTTGCGGCGCTCGAGCCGGAGGAGACGGATTATCTCTACTACGTGCTGATGAGGGACGGGTCGCGGACCCACCTGTTCGCGAAGACGATGGAGGAACATCAGCGGAACATCCGCAGGAGCGAGCAGGCCGCCGCGGCCCGGGAGGCGGAAGGCGGATGACCGCGGATTGGAAGCCGGATGCGGACGGATGCAAGCCGGCGACGCCGCTGGTGACGGAGAGTCCAGGACCGGAGCTTTCGTCGAAGGCGGGCGGCGAGCCGGAGGCGGCGGACCGCGGGCAGGATACGCCGGCGGAGAAGGGCCGGAGGCCCGAGCTGCTCGCGACGGCCTCAACCCTTGACGAACTGAAGCGTCTGGCGGAAGCGGGCGCGGACGCCCTGCTTGTCGGCGGACCGCCGTACGCCGCCCGGGCCGCGGGCCCCTTCGATCCCGGCATGATCCGCGCCGCGGCGCGGTTCCTCAAACCGCGGGGCAAGCGGCTCTACGTGCTCGTGAACCATCTCCTGGACAACGCGGCGGTCGAGGCGCTGCCCGCATACATCCGCATGCTCGCGGAGGCGGGCGCGGATGCGGTCGAGTGCGGCGATCCGGCCGTTCTGGTGACGGTGCGCGAAATGGCGCCGAACCTCAGGATTCACTGGAACGCCGAGATGACGGCGACGAACGCCCTGGCTGCGGAGTTCTGGGGGAAGCGGGGAGCTTCGCGCGCCGTGCTGGCCCGGGAGCTGAACGGCGACGAGATCCGCGCCTTCCGGGCGAAGACGACGCTGGAAGTGCAGGTGCAGGTGCACGGGATGACGTGCATCTACCACTCGAAGCGGCGGCTCGTGGAGAGCTACCTGGAGCATGCGGCCCGGACCGGCCGGACGTACGAACTGCGCGGACCGGAAGGGACGGATTCCGGATGCGGAGGCGGGCCGGCGGGAAGGGCCGGCCTCGACCGTGGTCTCCGTCTGATCGAGACGGAGCGGCCCGACATCCGGCTGCCGATTTTCGAGGACGAGGCGGGCACGCACATCATGAGTCCGGACGACATCTGTCTGCTCGAAGTCGTGCACGAGCTGCTCGAAATCGGCGTAGATTCGCTCAAAATCGAAGGACTGCTGAAAACGCCCGCATACAACGAGGCGGCCGTGCGGGCGTACCGCGCGGCGATCGACGAATGGCTGCGCGATCCGGCCGGCTACCGGTTCCGCGAGGAATGGCTCGAGCCGATCCGGGCGTTGCAGGATCCCCGCCGCGAATTGACGTTCGGCTTCTATTTCAAGGAACAGGTGTACTGAAGGATTGTGCCCGAATTCATGACGCAAGGAGGCGGCGAGGATGGACGCAACGACGATGGCGGCTGCCGGGGAAGGGCAGGACCTGCGGGAGGATCCGCTCGCGGAAGGCCGCAAATCTTCGCCGGCGGCGAGCGTCCGGAAGCCGGAGCTCCTGGCGCCGGCCGGCAGCCTCGAGAAGCTGAAGTTCGCCGTCCATTACGGCGCGGACGCGGTCTACCTCGGCGGGCAGAAATACGGACTGCGCTCGAACGCCGACAACTTCACGCTCGAAGAAATGAAGGAAGGCGTCGAATTCGCGCGGAAATACGGCGCCAGGGTGTACTGCGCGGTCAACATCTACGCGCACGATGAGGATTTGGACGGGCTGGAGGACTATCTGGCCGCGCTGGAGGAAGCGGGCATCGCCGCGATCATCGCCGCCGATCCGGTCGTCATCGAGACCGCGCGGCGCGCCGCGCCCGGCCTCGAAGTGCATCTCAGCACGCAGCAGTCGGCGTTGAACTGGCGCACCGTCCAGTTCTGGAAGGACGAGGGATTGCCGCGCGTCGTGCTGGCCCGGGAGGCGAGCCTGGCCGAGATTGTCGAGATCAAACGGCGCGTCGACATCGAGCTGGAGGTGTTCGTCCACGGCGCGATGTGCTCGTCGTACAGCGGCCGGTGCGTGCTGTCGAATCATTTTACCGACCGGGATTCGAACAGGGGCGGCTGCTGCCAGTCCTGCCGCTGGCAGTATGACCTGGTGTTCGGGGATGATGCGCCCGCGGTTTCCGGAACGGGCGACCGGTTCACGATGGGTTCCAAGGATCTGTGCATGATCGGCCATTTGCCGGAGCTCATCGAGGCCGGCATCGACAGTTTCAAAATCGAGGGGCGGATGAAGACGCTCCATTATGTGGCGACGGTCACGAACGTCTACCGACAGGCCATCGATGCCTACCTGGCCGATCCCTCGGGCTACCGTCTGAAGCCGGAATGGCTGGAGGAAATTTGCAAGGCGGCGAACCGGCCGCTGACGACGGGGTTCTTCTTCGGCGAGCCGGGCGCGGGCGATCACATCTACGGTCCCGAGCCGAAGGGAGCGCCGTTCGACTTCGCGGGCGTCGTTCTGGACTACGACGAACGGACGGGAACGGCGCTCGTCGAACAGCGCAGCCCGTTCCGCAAGGGACAGGAAATCGAATTTTTCGGGCCGGGCGGACGGCTGTTCCGCCAGACGCTCGCCGTCCTCGAGGACGAATCCGGCGCGCCGCTCGACGCGGCCCGCCATCCGTTGCAGCGCGTGCGTATCCGCACGGAGCGGCCGGTCAGGGCGATGGATCTGATGCGGAAGCGGACCGGAAGCGCATGAACGGAGCGGATGTCATGGAGGGGGCCGGGAAGGAAGAACCGGATTTTTGTGTTTCCGGGACTAACGAACCCGGCCCCCTCGTCCGATATACATACTTGGGCAGGATTTCGAGCGCATCGACCTCCCGGAGAAGTCAGGCGTCACGGCGGAAATGTTTGGAACGGCGCGGGTGAGGAAGGCGAGACGGTCCGTGCCGCGCAGCGGACCATTATTTTTTTACATAGTTTGCAAGCGTTTAATAGAAAAGACAAAAAATCGGATTTTCCAACAGTAATGGCATAGGTGGTGGACATCATGAAGTTGACATGGAAACCGGGTAAAAAGAACGACGCCGCGCCCGCTTCTCCGGACGACAGCCGCAACGCGGCCGACCGGGTCGCCGGGGTCGTATCGAAAATCGGGTCCGGTCTGACACGGGTGCGCCTGAACCGTTCCGTCGGCCTGAAGCTGTTCGCCATCATTTTCATCAGCATCGTGGTATGCGTCTACGCGGTCGGATGGTTCTCCTACGAGACGGCGAAGGACGTCATCGAGCGCAAGGTGAGCGACACGGCGAAGACGGCGATCGCGCAGACGGCCGGCAAGCTGGACCTCCTGTTCGGCAATCTGGAAAATCTGGCCATGACCGTCATGCTGGATCAGACCATCCAGGTCAACTCCCGGCAGCTTGCCTACGTGGCGGATTTGTCCGACTTCGAGCGTTTCCAATACATACAGGGAATCGAGTCGAGCTTCAACAACTTCCTGTTCGGCAACAGCAAGCAGGTTGTCAGCGGCACCCTGCTGCCGCTCAAGGAGGGTCTCGCCTCCATCAGGGGCGGAGCCGACACGCTTGACGCCGAAGCGGCGGCGCAGACCGAATGGTACCAGCAGGCCCTCGAGCGGGATCCGGCCGGGTACTGGATCCCGACGATGAAAAACGGCATTACCGGCAACAGCAAACGGGCGACCTTCGGTTACGCGAAGGTGATCCGGTCCACTTCGACCAATGATCCGCTGTACATACTGGTGCTCGAGTTCGACTACAACGTGATCATGGATCAGATCGCGGGCATCTCGCTTGGCGAGGGAAGCCAGGTCCGGATCGTCGGACCGGACGGAACGGTCCTGTTCGGTCCCGACGCGGAGATCGGGCAGCCTCTCGGCCTGACGTTCGAGGAAACCGGTCAGGCGGAGGCGATCGTAACCGAACTTGGCGGCGAGACGGTGCTTACGCCCTACCGGACGCTCACGACCGGTTGGACGCTGGCCGGCACGCTGCCGGTGGGTGAGCTGGTCAGGGACGCCGGCGTGATCCGGAGCGTCATGTTCATCACGCTCGGTTTCGCGGCTCTGCTCGCCGCGGGCATCGGCCTGCTCGTCATCTGGATGATCGCAATGCCGCTTGCGAAGCTGCGCAACCTGATGAACGAAGGCGAGAAGGGCAATCTGACCGTCCGCTCGAACATCCGGAAGCGCGACGAGATCGGTCAGCTCGCGCTCAGCTTCAACCAGATGATGGAGCAGATCACGGCGCTCGTGAACCGGACGAACGAATCGGCCGCGCAGGTGCTGCGGACGGCGGAGAATCTGACGGAGGCGTCGCGCAAGACGGCGGGCTCCGCGAAGGAGATCGCCATCGCCACCGAGGAGATCGCGAAGGGCGCCACGAGCCTCGCGGTCGAGGCGGAACGGGGCAGCGAAATCGCGGAGCAGCTCAGCGTGAAGATGCACGAGGTGAACGAGGCGCGCGACCGGATGGCCGCGACGGCCGCCGAGGTCGAGCGGGCAAGCGAGCAGGGCACGCACTACATGGCTTCCCTGATCGAGAAGACCGGCATGACCGAGGAAATGACGCGCAACATGGTCGAGAGGGTCGACCGGCTGAAGGAGAGCACGCGGTCGATCCGGCAAATCCTCGACGTGCTCAACAACATCACGAGGCAGACGAACATCCTGTCGCTCAACGCGACGATCGAAGCGGCCCGGGCCGGCGCCGCGGGCAAGGGCTTCATGGTCGTCGCGGACGAGATTCGCAAGCTGGCGGACCAGTCCCGCGAATCGATCGACGTCGTCGCCTCGATCACGGAATCGATCCAGAACGAAATCGAGGATACGGTCAACGTGCTGGGCGAAGCGTATCCGATCTTCCAGGAGCAGATCGAGGCGGTCAAGGAAGCGAACCAGATTTTCCTGTCCGTCCAGGCGCAGATGAACGCGTTCACGACGCAGCTGGAGACGGTGAACGAATCGGTCGCCCAGCTCGGCCAGACGCAGAACGTACTCGCAACGGCCATGAGCAACGTCAGCGCGGTGGCGGAGGAATCGTCGGCGACGAGCGAGGAAGTGGCCTCGCTCAGCAACGAGCAGCTCAATGTCAGCGAGCACCTCGTCGAACTGTCGAACGAGCTCGAGAAAGTGTCCAATCATCTGAAGGAGACGCTGTCCCATTTCCGGACGGACAACCGGACGCAGGACGAATAGGAGGCGGATCATGCGGCTCCGCGCGCGGGCGCGGGGCCGCTTTTTGTTTCGTCGGCAAGCGGCGGCCGATCGGCGTGGGACGACCCCCGGGCATAGGGCGCGGGGCGCCGGGCTACACTGGCTGGTGAAAGGAAGGATGGCCCAATCGGGGAAGGTGCGGAGCATGGAAGATCGGACCGGAAGCAGGATTTTTCGGATCGGCGTGCTGGGCGTCGCGGTCAGCATCGCGGCCGCCGTCTGCATCGCAAGGCTTGCGTGGCTGCAGGCGCTGCCCGGCGTGCTGCCCGCTGCGGCGGATTGGGCCGGACGGGCCGTCGCCGGCCGTTTCGACCGGCTGGTCGTCGATACGGGACGCGGCCGCATCGTCGACCGGAACGGCCTGTCGCTGGTCGGCCTTCCGTATCCCGCCCTGGCGGCGTTTCCGGTGCGCGGACCGCGCGGAAGCGACGCGCAGTACAGGAAGCTGGCGGAGACGGTCGGCATGCCGCCGGACGAACTGCGCGGCTGGCTGGACGGGCTCGAGGAGCCGGCGTTTCTGCGGGACCGGGAAGGCCGCGCCCCGCTGCGGCTCGGCTCGCGGGAGGCCGGCGAGGCCGAGGCGGCCGGGCTCGCCGGCGTCCACGTGTTGACCTGGACGCCCCGGGATTCGTCCGTCCTGGGCGCGCAGCATGTCGTGGGCTTCCTCAGCCGGGATCCCGGCCTCCTGGCCGAACTGTACGCGGAGGAGGCGGCGAGGGGCGAAGTGCCGCTTGACACGCAGATCGGCGCCATGGGGCTCGAGCGTTCGCTGGAGAAGCTCCTGCGCGGGCCGGGTCCGGTCGTCGTCCAGCGCAGGAGAAGCGCGGGCGGCGAGCCGGTCGGAGACGGGCTCCGCATCGCGGGGAAGGCGGGCGGGTACCATCCGCTGACCGTGCGGACGACGCTGGACGGTCTGCTCCAACGGAAACTGTCCTCGCTCGCGGACCGGGCCGGACTGGAAGAGGGGGCGATCGTCGTGCTGGATGCGGCGACCGGTGACCTCCTGGCGATGGTCTCGCGGCCGGCGTACGATCCGCTGCGGCTCGCGCCGGATCTCGCCGGCACGGAGAACCATGCGCTACGCGCCGTGCCGCCGGGATCGATCTTCAAGATCGTCACGCTGGCGGCGGCGCTCGACGCCGGCGTCGTCCATCCCCGGGAGCGGTTCCGGTGCGACGGCGAATACGGGCGCTACGGCCTTTCCTGTTGGAAGGAGGGCGGCCACGGCGAGCTGACGCCGGAGGAGGCGTTCGCGCAGTCATGCAACGTCGCGTTCGCGGCAATGGCGGAGCGGCTGACGCCGGAGCAGCTCGCGGCGGCGGCCGACCGGCTCGGCTTCGGCCGGCCGCTTATCCGCCCGGTCCGCCGGCCGGGCGCCGGCGGCGACATCCGGCCGCTGCCCGAGGAGGAGAGCGGCTGCATCTTCGCCGGCCGGCCGGACGCGGGAGACGGCGGTCTCCTTGCCCAGACCGCCATCGGCCAGCGCGACGCGGCCGCCACGCCGCTGCAGGCGGCCGCCGCCGTCGCCGCGCTGGTGAACGGCGGCCGGGTGCCGGCGCCCCGCATCGTGGCGGAGATCCGCTACGCCGACGGCAGCCGGATGGCCGCATTCGCGCCGGCCGAGTCGCCGTCCCGGTTCGGCCGGATCTCGTCGCGCACGGCCGCTTTCCTGATGCGCGGCATGGAGGCGGTTGTGCGGGAGGGCACGGGGCGCGCCCTGCGGGACGCCGCATGGCCGCTCGCGGGCAAGAGCGGCACGGCCCAGGCGGTGAAGGACGGCCGTCCGGTGAACCACCAATGGTTCGCGGGATACGGTCCGGTCGGCAAGCCCCGTTACACCGCGGCCGTCGTGGCGCTCAACCGTCCGGCGGGCAGCCCGCATCTCGCCGCCGAGCTGTTCCGGCAAGTGATGGATTGCCTCGCGGCGCATGAAGCAAGCTCCGCCTCCGTACGCTAACGGAGCGGAGCTTTTTCGTTGCGACCGGCGTCAGACCGCGGGGTTCGGCCCCGCGGAAGAGCCGCCGTCCCCCTGCGGCCCGCCCGGCGGGTCATCGTAATCGAGGGGCGGCCGGATCCAGCGGCGCAGGTAGCCCTGCGCGTGCAGTTGCTTGATCAGGATGACGATCACCGGCGACAGGATGACGCCGGCCACGCCGAAGAGCGACAGCGACACCAGCATGCAGACGAGCATCGTATAGGCGGAGACGCCGAGCGTGCCGCCCGTGATCTTCGGCTCGAGAATCTGACGCGCGAGCAGCACGACGCCCAGGATGACGGTCAGCCAGATCGCGAGCTTCGTCTGTCCGACGATGAACAGATAGATGATCCACGGCGCGAACACGGTCGTGACGCCGAGCAGCGGCAGGATGTCCGCGACGGCCGACAGCGCCGCGATCATGAAGGCGTTGTTCACGCCGAGCAGGAGCAGCGCCGACAGGATGATCACGAAGGTGATCGAGACGAGGATGAGCTGCGCCTTCAGATATCCGACGATGCCGGCGAGCACGTTGTCCTTCAGGAAGTAGAACGCCTTTTTGAAGGTGTTGGGGGTTTTCTCCCGGGCGATCTTCTTCCACATGTCGATCTCGATGCTCAGGAAGTACGCGAGGATGATGCCGATGCCGAAGTTGAACATGAAGGTGCTGAAGGACGAGAGCACGTTCACGAGTCCGAGCAGAACCTGGGTGACAACCCTCTGTCCCCAGCCCGTAATCGAGTCGATGACGCTCTGCGACTGCTGCACGACGCTGTCGGGCAGAAGCTCGATCCGGCTCTGGAGCCAGGCGATCCAGTAGGTCGCCTCTTGCGTGAAGATCGACTGGTAGGAAGGCAGCCGGTCGACAAACTCCATGATCTCGTAGGTGATCAGGACTCCCGCGCCGATGAACACGCCGAGGATGACCAGCGTGAAGAAGAGGATGCTGATCGCCGAGGCGATCGCCTTCTTGATGCCGATCCGGTGAAGCCGCTTCGCGAGCGGCTCGATGCAGGCGAAGATCAGCAGCGAGAAGAAGACCGGGGCGGCGATTTTGTACAGGAAGCTGAAAATGTACATGATGAGCCAGACGGTGAGCGCGATGAGCGCGATATCGAACGCCGTCCGCCAGTAGCGCTTGTAGAAAGCGAGCATATCGACTCTCCTTCGGAATGGTGATGGCTGGAAGCGCGGGACAACCTGATTTTACTATAGAATGGCGCGGACCGACTATTTTTTTGCGAGATATGATACAATCAAAATGAATTTCGACGCCGGCGAGAGCGATTCCGGCGCGGCGTCCGCTGGGAATGGTGGGGAAACGTACGCATGGAGAATATGCTGCTGTGGGTATTCTACTTTCTGACGTTCTACGCGTTTCTGCCGGGCTTCATCAGCCGGGCGTTCGGGTTCCGCGTGTTCAAGCGCGGGCGTACGCTGAGGGAGATCGCGCTGACGTTCGACGACGGGCCGGATCCGGTATACACGCCGCGCCTGCTCGATCTGCTGCGGAAATACGGGGCGAAGGCGACGTTCTTCGTCGTGGGCGCCCACGCCGAGCGGCACCCCGAACTGCTCCGGCGGATGGCGGAGGAAGGCCATACCATCGGCATCCATAATTATGTTCACAAAACGAATTGGCTCATGCGCCCCGGAACGGTAAAGCGGCAGATCGCCCGCACGAGCGAGATCATCGAGCGGGAAGCCGGCGTGAAGCCGATCTATTACCGGCCTCCGTGGGGCATCGTCAATCTGTTCGATTACGCGAATCTCGGCCATTTGCAGATCATTCTGTGGTCGGCGATGTTCGGCGACTGGCGGAAACGGGTCGGCGTCGAGCGGCTGACGGCACGGATGCTGAAGAAGCTGCGCCCGGGCGAAGTGCTGCTGCTGCATGACTGCGGCAGGACGTTCGGAGCGGACGAGGACGCGCCGGAAAACATGCTGCAGGCGCTGGAAGTGTATTTGCGGCGTGGCAGCGAGATGGGCTATCGATTCGTGACGATCGGGGAGATGATCGCCTTGACGGACCGGAACCGCGCGCGGGAGATGGCGGAGAAGGGGCCGGGCTTCATCCGGCGGACGGCGGCGGCCTGCTGGATGGTCTGGGAGCGGTGCTTCAACGCACTGTTCCGGATCGTCGATCCGGGAGACGATTCGCTGCTCCATTACCGCATCCGGCCGTACGCCGGTCCCGAGCTCAGGCTGGACGACGGCACCGTGATCCGGCCGAAGGACCGGATCGTCGAGCTGCATTTCGACAATGCGAAGCTGCGGCATTTGCTCGCGAACGCGCGCTCCGTCGTGAAGGTGGCGATCGCGCTGATCCGCGACGCGGAGCGGTCGCTGCCGACGCTGGCCCGGCATCTCGAGCGTTGCGCCGATCTGCGCGGCGTCAAGGCGCTCTACGGCGTCAGCCTCATTCACCGAGGTCCGGAGGCGTTCGGGTTCAGCGTGTTCGATCTGCCGCGGGGACCGTTCCGGTTTTTCACGACCCGGTACCTCCGCCTGCTGATCCGGGTGCTGAACCCGAACGGCAGGAAGCTGCTCCGGGACAAGGAGGCGCAGTTCCATCCGCGCATCATGGCGATGTCGCTGGACGGATTCCTGAGGCGGTACGGCAGCGCGGCGGACGAAGCGGAACGGAAAGCGTCCGGCAAGCTCGGGACCGCCGCGGGGGCGGTGCCGGCCGACGGCGCGGGAGCGCCCGTCCTGACGGGCGGGAATGCGCTGCCGCAATGATGCAAGCCATGATGCAATGAGTCGATGAAAGTACGTCATCCCGCAGTGCGGACGGGTCCGACCGCAGGCCGCACTCGGGAACGTGCAGCCGCAACAGGGCAAGCGAGTGCCCGCCGACAAGACGAGAAACGGGCTGTTCCGTCGGATCCCCGGGATCCTTCGGAACAGCCCGTTTGCTTGGGAAATGAAATGCCGTGTTGTCCGGTTCAGCCGTGTTGTCCGGTTCAGATCTTCAGGACCGCGCCCATGCTGGCGTTCGTGACGAGATGCGAGTAGCGCGCGAGATAGCCGCCCGAAATCTTCGGCTTGAAGCCGGGCCATTCTTTGCGCCGCTTTTCCATTTCCTCGTCGCTGATCAGCACGTTGATCCTGCGGTTGTTCAGATCGAGCTCGATGATGTCGCCGTCGCGGACGAACGCGATCGGACCGCCTTCCGCCGCCTCCGGCGAGACGTGGCCGATGCTAATGCCGCGGGACGCGCCGGAGAACCGGCCGTCCGTCACGAGCCCGACCTTCGCGCCGAGGCCCATGCCGACGATCTGCGACGTGGGCGCCAGCATCTCCGGCATGCCGGGCCCGCCCTTCGGCCCTTCGTAACGGATGATGACGACATGGCCTTCCTTCACCTTGCCGGACGCGATGCCCGCGAGCGCCTCGTCCTGCGAGTCGAAGCAGATGGCCGGGCCCTTGTGGTAGCCGCCGACCGACGGATCGACCGCGCCGACCTTGACGACCGCACCCTCCGGCGCCAGGTTGCCGAACAGGATCGCGAGGCCGCCGCGCTCGCTGTGCGGGTTGTCCAGCGGCCGGATGACGTCCTTGTTCTTGATCTCGCAGCCCTCGACGTTCTCGCGGAGCGTCTTGCCCGTGACGGTGAGGCATTCGCCGTGGATCGCGCCGGGCTTCTTCAGGAGCTCGTTCAGGATCGCCGACACGCCGCCGGCTTCATGCACGTCCTCGATATGATAGTCCGAAGCGGGCGCGATCTTCGCAAGGTGCGGCACGCGTTCCGCCACTTCGTTGATGCGGGAAATCGGATAGTCGATGCCCGCCTCGCGCGCGATCGCGAGCGTGTGCAGCACGGTGTTCGTCGAACCGCCCATCGCCATGTCGAGGGCGAACGCGTTGTCGATCGCTTCCTTCGTCACGATGTCCCGCGGCTTGATGTCGCGCTTGATGAGCTCCATGAGCTGGAATGCCGACCGTCTGACGAGCTCGCGGCGTTCCTCCGAAGTGGCGAGGATCGTGCCGTTGCCCGGCAGCGCGAGGCCGAGCGCTTCGGCGAGGCAGTTCATCGAGTTCGCGGTGAACATGCCGGAGCAGGATCCGCAGGACGGGCAGCCGTACAGCTCGAGCTCCCGCAGCCCCTTCTCGTCGATCTTGCCCGACTGGTAGGCGCCGACGCCTTCGAACACGCTCGAGAGCGAGATCGCGCGGCCGTCGGGGAGCCTGCCGGCCTTCATCGGACCGCCGCTGACGAAGATCGTCGGGATGTTGATGCGGAGTGCGGCCATCATCATGCCCGGCGTGATTTTGTCGCAGTTCGGAATGCAGATCATGCCGTCGAACCAGTGGGCGTTCACGACCGTCTCGACCGAATCGGCGATGAGCTCCCGGCTCGCGAGGGAGTAGCGCATGCCGATATGGCCCATCGCGATGCCGTCGTCGACGCCGATCGTGTTGAACTCGAACGGCACGCCGCCGGCTTCGCGGATCGCCTCCTTCACGAGCTTGCCGAATTCCTGGAGATGGACATGGCCCGGAATGATGTCGATGTACGAGTTGCAGACCGCGATGAACGGTTTGTCAAAGTCCTCTTCCCTGACGCCTGCGGCGCGCAGCAGGCTGCGGTGCGGGGCGCGGTCGAATCCGCGCTTGATCATGTCGGATCTCATTTTTCTCGCTGTGGTCGTGGTGGTCACCTGCGATTTCCCCTTTCCGATTCTGGTGACGTTCAGCGTTCCGTTCCGCGCATGTCCGAGCGAATGCCGGGACTATCTCAATTAGTGTAACATATCCATCAATGACTTGACTAGCAATCGGCGCGGGCGCATGTCATGGTTCCGTGGCCATGTCCTGGTGCCATTGTTCCGGGACATGTCACGGACGAGGGCAACCTGTCCCGCATCGCGTCGTGTCCGTGCCGGGGAACCGAATCGCGGCGGATCGCGGTCTGCGGTCCGCAAGTCAGAAGAAATCGGTCCGATTCGTCGGTGTCGCCGGAACGCGCGCTTCCGGCGCCTCGGCCGCCGCGTCGCCGGAACCGGACTTACCGCCCCGAAATACCGGTGAAATCCGTACGACCCGAACGCAGCATGCCCTTCCGCGGGGATGCAAGCTCCGTAAGGCATCGATGATTTCGTGTAATAAAATCTAACATAAAATTGCACAAAAACCGGATTTCCGCTATAATCATGTTAGAAAACCGAACATTTCAATGGACTGCGGGGTGAGATGTACGCATGCTGCTGACGGAGAGGGAGAAGGAGCGGCTCATGATCAGCTATGCCGCCGACCTGGCGCGGAGGAGGCTCGAGCGCGGCATCAAGCTGAACTATCCGGAAAGCGTGGCGCTCATCACGTCCGAAATTCTCGAGGGCGCGCGCGAAGGGAAATCGGTCGCCGAACTGATGGCGCACGGCACCCGCATCCTGCGCCGGGACCAGGTGATGGAAGGGGTGCCGGAAATGATCCAGGAAGTGCAGGTCGAGGCGACCTTCCCGGACGGCACGAAGCTGGTTACCGTCCATCATCCGATCACGTGAACCGGATGACGGCCGCACGGGCCGCCGAAGGGCGAAAGCGGGAAGGAGAGATGCCGCACATGATTCCAGGGGAATACCGGACGGCGGAAGGCGAGATCGAGCTGAACGCCGGAAGGCCGCGCAGGGAGCTCGTCGTCGTCAATACGGGCGACCGCCCCGTGCAGGTCGGATCGCATTTTCATTTCTTCGAGGTGAACCGCGCCCTCGTCTTCGACCGCGAGGCGGCGTTCGGCATGCGGCTGGACATTCCGGCCGGGACGGCGGTCCGGTTCGAGCCGGGCGAGGAGAAGCCGGTCGTCCTGACCGCGATCGGCGGCGCCCGCCGCGTCTTCGGCCTGAACGGGCTGACGCGGGGCGCAACGGAGCCCGGCGCCGTGCCCGACGAGGTGCGGAAGCGGCTTGCGGCATGGAAGGAGGGGCCGGGATGAGCCGGATGGACCGCAGAAGCTACGCCGGCATGTTCGGCCCGACGACGGGCGACGCGATCCGGCTGGCGGATACGGAGCTGTGGGCCGAGATCGAGAAGGACTTCACCGTCTACGGCGACGAGTGCAAGTTCGGCGGAGGCAAGGTGATCCGCGACGGCATGGGGCAGTCGGGCCGGGCGCGGCGCGATGACGGCGTGCTCGACACGATCATCACGAACGCGGTCATCATCGACCATTGGGGCATCGTGAAGGCCGACATCGGCATCAAGGACGGCCTGATCGTCGGCATCGGCAAGGGCGGCAACCCCGACGTGATGGACGGCGTCGATCCGAACCTGATCGTCGGCGCCTCCACGGAAGTGATCGCGGGCGAAGGGCGCATCGTCACGGCGGGCGGCATCGACACGCACGTGCATTTCATCTGCCCGCAGCAGATCGAAACGGCGCTCGCCTCCGGCATCACGACGATGATCGGCGGCGGCACCGGTCCGGCCACCGGCACGAACGCGACGACGTGCACGCCGGGGGCGTGGCACATCGCGCGCATGCTGGAGGCGGCCGAGGCGTTCCCGATGAACCTCGGCTTCACCGGCAAGGGGAACGCTTCGTTCATCGAGCCGCTCGTCGAGCAGATCGAGGCGGGCGCCATCGGACTCAAGCTGCACGAGGACTGGGGCACGACGCCGGCCGCGATCGACGCGTGCCTCCGGGCGGCGGACCTCCATGACGTGCAGGTCGCGATCCACACCGACACGCTGAACGAGTCGGGGTTCGTCGAGGACACGATCGCCGCGATCGCCGGCCGGACGATCCACACGTACCACACCGAGGGCGCCGGCGGCGGCCACGCGCCGGACATCATCCGCGTCGCGTCGTATCCCAACGTGCTGCCGTCGTCGACGAATCCGACCCGTCCGTTCACGGTGAACACGATCGACGAGCACCTCGACATGCTGATGGTCTGCCACCATCTCGACAGCCGGATCCCCGAGGACGTCGCCTTCGCCGATTCGCGCATCCGGCCCGAGACGATCGCCGCGGAGGACATCCTGCACGACCTCGGCGTGTTCAGCATGATCAGCTCCGACTCGCAGGCGATGGGACGGGTCGGGGAAGTGATCATCCGCACCTGGCAGACCGCCGACAAAATGAAACGCCAGCGCGGACCGCTTCCGCCCGACACGGAACGGAACGACAACTTCCGCATCCGGCGCTACATCGCCAAGTACACGATCAACCCGGCGATCACGCACGGCATCGCGCATCTGGTCGGTTCGATCGAACCGGGGAAGTTCGCCGATCTCGTCATCTGGAACCCGATGTTCTTCGGCGTGAAGCCGGATCTCGTGCTGAAGGGCGGCGCGATCGCCTGGGCGCAAATGGGCGATCCGAACGCGTCGATCCCGACGCCGCAGCCGGTGTTCGGCCGGCCGATGTTCGCCTCGTTCGGCCGGGCGCGCGCCGCGACGTCGATCACGTTCGTCTCGCGGGCGGCGTACGAACGGGGGATCGCGCAGAAGCTCGGCCTCGCGAAGCGGGTGGAGCCGGTCCGCAGCTGCCGGAACATCGGCAAGAAGGACATGGTGCTGAACGACGCGACGCCGCGCATCGAGGTTGATCCCGAGACGTACCGGGTGACCGTCGACGGCGAGCCGTGCACGTGCGAGCCGGCGGCCGTGCTGCCGATGGCGCAGCGCTATTTCCTGTTCTGAGGCGGAACGGAGGAGGTGGTGCAGGTGGCGGAGGCGCTCCATGGTCCTGGCGGAGGAGGCGCGGGCGGCGATGCGGACGTGTCGTGGCTCAGGCTGCAGCAGCTGCTCGATTCCGCGCTGCCGATCGGCGGCTTCTCGCATTCCTTCGGCCTCGAGACGATGGTGCAGGAGGGGCGGGTCCGGACCGCCGGGGATCTCCGGCGGTACGCCGAGACGATGCTGCTGCAGAACTGGGCGACCCTCGACGCGATGATCGTGAAGGCGGTGTACGCCTGTCCGCCGGGGGACTGGGAATACGCCTGGCGAATCGAGCGCCTCGTCCATCTCCAGCGCGCGGCCTCCGAATCGCGCGCCGCGGCCGAGAAGATGGGCCGCCGGCTGCTCCGTCTGGCGCAGGACGTATATCCGGAGCTTGATCTCCAGCCGCTGGAGGAAGCGCATCGAAGCGACCGGTGCCTCGCGACGCATCCGCTCGTCTTCGGGTTTCTGTGCCGGCGGCTCGGCTTTCCGCTTCATCGGGCGGTGCAGGGGCTGCTGTACGGCAATCTCGTCACCTGCGTGAACAGCTCGCTCCGGCTCATGGCGATCGGGCAGACGGCGGGGCAGGCGATCATCGCCCGCCTTCTTCCGCTCGTCGCGCACGGGTGGGAGATCGCGAAGCGGCTCGAACCGGAGGAAGCTTACGCCTGCACGCCGCTTGCGGAACTGATGGCCATGCGCCACGAGACGCTGTATTCCCGGCTGTTCATGTCCTGATAACGCCGGGGCCGACAAACCGCGAAAGGAAGGGATCCCCATGTGTCAGGGACAAGGGCATCATCACCATCATGACTGGGAGACGCCGCCCGTTCCGGCGGACCGCCCGGTGCGGATCGGCATCGGCGGGCCCGTCGGATCCGGCAAGACGGCGCTCGTCGAGAAGATTGCAAAGGCGATGCGCGACCGCTACAGCATCGCGGTCATCACGAACGACATCTACACGGCGGAGGACGCGCGCATCCTCGTGAAGACCGGCTGCCTGCCGGAGGAGCGGATCATCGGCATCGAGACGGGCGGATGCCCGCACACGGCGATCCGGGAGGACGCTTCGATGAACTTCGAGGCGATCGAGGAATTGCAGAGCCGGTTCCCGGATCTCGACTTCATCCTGATCGAGAGCGGCGGGGACAATCTGGCCGCGGCGTTCAGCCCGGAGCTCGCGGACCGGTTCATCTACATCATCGATGTGGCGCAGGGGGAAAAAATTCCCCGCAAGGGCGGTCCCGGCATCACGCGCTCCGACCTGCTCGTCATCAACAAGATCGATCTCGCGGAGCATGTCGGCGCGAGCCTGAAGGTGATGGAGGAGGACACGGTCCGGATGCGGGGCGGCCGGCCTTACGTGTTCACTAATCTGCTCAAGGGCGAAGGGCTCGACCGGGTCGTCGGCTGGCTGGAGCATGAACTGCAGCATGCCCGCGGCATCGAGCATGCGCATTGACGATCGGGCGCCGGCAGGCGCTCCGCCGGCCGGTGAACCCGCTCCCGCGGGTCCGAACGGGCCGCTGCTCGGACCGGCGCGCCTCGAGGCCGCCTTCGCCGTCCGCGGCGGGCGCACCGTTCTCTCCTCGAAGCTGCACACCGCGCCGCTCAAGATCGCGAAGGCGTTCGATCGTCCGCACGAGCTTGCCGTCATCGTGATGGACGCCTCGCCCGGCATGCTCGCCGGCGACCGCTACGAGATGGAGTGGACGGCGGAGAAGGGCGCGCGCGTTTACCTGACGAACCAGGGGCACACGCGCGTCCATCCGTCGCCTCCCGGCCGCGGCGCCTTGCTGATGCAGCGGTACACCCTGCGGGAAGAAGCATGCATCCAGGCGATGATGGAGCCGCTCATGCTGTATCGGGACGCGGAGCTGGACGCGCGCACCGAGGTCGAGCTCGGGCCCGGCGCCGTCTGGCTGTCGTCCGAGATTCTCTGTCCGGGCCGTGCGGGCCGCGGCGAGCGATTCGCGTTCCGGCGGTATGATTCGGAGCTTGTCGTTCGCCGCGGCGGAGAACCGATCTTCCGCAGCCGGCAGCATATCGAGCCGGCGAAGCACCGGATCGCAGCGCCCGGCGCCTGGGAAGACCGCACCCACATCGGCATGTTGTACTGCTTCTCCGACCGGCTCGACACGCTCCATCTCGAGGCGGCCCGCGAGGCGGCGGAGCAGGCGGCCGCGACCGTGCCCGGCGGCTGTCTCGCGGGCGCCTCGCGCACCTGGCGACACGGCATCGTCGTCATGGCCGCCGGCGACGCGGCGTGGCGGCTGCAGCGGGTGCTCGAAGCCGCCTGGCGCGCGCTGCGGCGCACGCTCCTTGCCATGCCGGAGACGGTGTGGACGGAATAGCGGCGGTTTCGAATTTCGTTGGCCCGCAGGAATCCGGGCCGTGGATGTTGAACCATCCTCATTCAGACGTGATCCGCATGTGTATCCGAGGGGAGAGGTTGAGATGGAGCCGAGAGAGGCGACGGTGATTCCGCGCTGCCCGGTGTGCGGTTTCAAGATGGAGTGGTGGTTCGCCAAATGGAAATGCTTCAACTGCGGCCAGTGGAACGGCTGTTGCGGAGACAGCACCAGCGATCCCGGTGGATTGTGGTGCGAGCCGGATCCGGAAAGTTGAGCCGCGTCATGGAACGGCCATACAGCCCGTTGACCGTTTCTCAACAGGCGGAATACGCGCAAGGCGCCGGCCTTGCGCTTTTTTTTTCGGTCGACGAAGGCAGTGCGCTGCGACACCGGCCGCTTGCGGCTGTCGCTGTACATCCATTATAGTGAACCTGTACGGGGCTGCCGGCTGCTCATACGGTCGATCCGATGGAAGGATGGAACAGCATGCGTCAGGATTCATGGATATCGGTGGATACCAGACAAGTCGAACATCTGGAGCTCCCGGACGGCTTCCTGCCGCTCTTCGTCGGCACGGTGCTCCGCTATTACGGCGAGCGCCTCTGCTTTGGCGGCTATCCGGCCGACCGGCCGTTTTTCCTGGCGGCTTACTTCCTGCCGACGGGGACGGTGTACACGTCCGTGCTGATCGACCCGGAGCGGCTGCTCGAGGAAGATTACGACGACGCGATCGAATACGGCCGGGACGAGCCGATGGTGGCGGAGGCCGGCTTCGTGCTCAGCGCGACGGTGACGAACGAGCTGGTCGCGGAGCCGGGCTTGATCGGCTGCCGGACGCTCGTCGTGCTGGACTCCCATTTCGAGGGAGCTCCGGCGCTGAAGGGCGTCAGGCACCGCTACTAGGCGCCGCCGGCTCCCGCGCGCATCTTCCATGTTCCGCACGGATTTTCCCCGAAAACCATCCCGCCTGTTCGCCGGCTTCCGCCATATCCGACGCTGCCGCTTCCTTTCCGCTTCCGCCAGCGCTTGCGTCCGCGTCCCTGCCCTGCCCGGTTATCCGCCCGCAGACCATAACCCCCCGGATCTGCAACGCCTGCCACCGCGTGCAGGCCTGCGAGCGGGATCCCGAGTCGCGCAGGAGCTTTTGTGCTGCAATCAGGCGCTCCGTCCCGCCAGCGTCGTGCGGTTTCTGCCGCTGACCTTCGAGACGTAGAGGCCATTGTCGGCCGCGGCATACAACGACTCCACGGTCATGTCGGGGCCGTGCAGCTCGGCAATGCCGATGCTGACCGTATAGGCGATCGTCTCACCGTTTTCCAGGACGATCGGCTCCCCGGCGGCGCGCAGCCGGATCGTTTCGGCCAGCCGGTAGGCGGCTTCGCCGTTCAGCCCCGGGCAGAAAACGGCGAATTCCTCCCCGCCGATCCGTCCGGACGTATGGCCGGATCCCGCCGCATCCCGCAGCAGCCCGGAGAAGCAGCACAGCAGCCGATCGCCCGTCGTATGGCCGTACCGGTCGTTGATGCTTTTGAAATGATCGAGATCGATCACCATGAGACTGAGCGGCTCGCCGGACGAACGGCACGATTCGGCGGCCTCGTGCAGTTTCTCGAAGAAATGCAGCCGGTTGGAGAGCCCGGTCAATCCGTCCGTCGTCGCGCGCCGGATCAGTTCCCCCTCGGCAAGCTTTCGCCCGGTGATATCCGCGAAAATCAACAGCGTTCCGGTTCGCTCGTCACGGATCCGCAGCGGAATGAGTCGGACATCGAACCATTTTTCGCCGATTTTCGCCTCCAGCCGTCTCTGCTCACCGGATGTGCAAGCCGCTTTCAGCTCCGGATGATCGGCGAACAGATCCGTCAGCGACGCGCCGAACCGTTTCCCTTGAGCCCCGAGTGCAAGGCTGCGGGCGGCCGGATTCGAATCGATGATCCGGTTCCGCTCGTCCGCGATCAGGATGCCTTCGGACATGTGCTCCAGCACTTTCGCCCGGGCCAGGGGACGAATCTGCAGAAATTTGCGGAAATGCATGACATAGAAAATCATGACGGCCGTCGGCAGCAGCGCGGTTGACAATTGCATATATTGGTTCCGGCGGGTACCGCGAAGGCGGTTTCATAGGGAAGCCGGTGCGAATCCGGCGCTGTCCCCGCAACTGTGACGCGGACGAACGTTCACATCCACTGTGCGCCCCGGCGCATGGGAAGGGAACGGGAGGATGAAGCGAAGCCAGGAGACCTGCCCGGCGGAACGAACGTTTCCTTGTCTTCGGGGGGTGAGAGAAGGGACGGCCGAAGCATGCGGACGGTCGGGCGCATGAAGAAGCGCCGCGGCTCGTCCGGTCCGATCATGCTGCTGTCGTCGGGCATCCTCGGGAGAGGGTGCCCTTTGTTTTGTCTCCTGCTGTCTTTTGTCCAATCGTGCAAGGGAAAAAGGAGGCGTACGCCGATGAAACTGTACACGAAAACCGTCTGTCCCCGGTGTCTCTGGATCAAGTCCGAGGTGCGGCGTTCCGGCAGGGAAGTGGAGATCGTCGACATCGACAAGGAGGAATCGGCCCGGGAACGGCTGATCACCGCCGGCGTGCGGACCGTGCCGGCGCTCGAAGCGGACGGCAGGTTCTGGACGGATCCCGAAGCGATGCTCGCGAAGCTGGGGGGCGGGCACGGATGATCGCTTACGCCAGCCGAACGGGCAATGTCCGCCACATCTTCCTGCAGCTCGGGCTGCCCGGAATCGAGATCCGCGGGGACACGACGGTCGGAGAACCGTTTCTGCTTCTGACCTATACCGACGGGCTCGGGGAAGTGCCGCCGGTCGTGGAAGTGTTCATGAACCGGAACGGCGCGTATTGCCGGGGGGTGGTTGCGAGCGGCAACCGCAATTTCGGCCATGCGCATTTCGGCCGGGCCGGCGACCTGATCGCGGAGCGGTGGAACGTGCCGCTCGTTAGGAAGCTGGAATTGCGCGGCTTTCCGCGGGATTACGAGGCCATCCGGCAGTTTTACCTGGAACGGATCGGGGAGGGAAGCGGGCGTGAGCGCGAAATCGTATTTGCGTCTGAACAATGAGGTGCTGCACCACTACAGGCGGACGGGACGGCTCGACCTCGCGAAGGACCGGGAGGCGGCGAGGCGCTATTTTCTCGAGCATGTCAACCCCCGGATGCGCCATTTCGACGATATGGAGGAGAAGATCCGCCGCCTCGTCGACGAAGGCTACTATGAGCGGGAATTCCTCGAACAATACGACATGGCGTTCATCGCGGCGCTGTTCGGGCGGGCGTACGGCTACCGGTTCCGGTTCCCGTCGTTCATGAGCGCGAGCAAGTTCTACGACGGCTATGCGCTGAAGAGCCGGGACGGGTCCGAGATTCTGGAGCGGTACGAGGACCGCGTCGCGATCACCGCCCTCTATCTCGCCCGCGGCGACCGGGAGCTTGCGGAGCGTGCCGTCGACGCGATGATGACGGCCTACCAGCCGGCGACGCCGACGATGCTGAACAGCGGCAGGCGGGCGCGCGGCGAGCTGGTGAGCTGCTTCAAGCTGACGATGGACGATTCGATGAACAGCATCGCGGCCAACATCGGCTATTGCCTGGAGCTTTCCCGCCTGGGCGGGGGCGTCGGCGTCAACCTGACGGACATCCGCCCGCTCGGCGATCCGATCAAAGGCATCGAAAACCGCGCGAGCGGCGTCATGCCCGTCGCGAAGCTGCTCGAGAACGCCTTCTCGTACTCGAACCAGCTCGGCCAGCGGAACGGATCGGGCGTCGTCTGGCTGAACATTTTCCATGCCGACATCGAGAGCCTCATTTCCGCGAAGAAGCCGAACGCCGACGAGAAGATGCGCCTCGCGACGCTGTCCACCGGCGTCATCGTGCCGGACATCTTCTTCGAGCTGATGAAGCGGGACGAGGAGATCGCGCTGTTCAGCCCGTACGACATCCGCCGCGAATACGGGAAGCGGATGTCGGAGATCGACATGAGCCGGATGTACCGCGAGCTGCTCGACAATCCGAACATCCGCAAGCTGAAACGGGTGAACGCCCGGAAGCTGTATACGGAGATCAAGAAATCCCAGTTCGAATCGGGGTATCCCTTCGAGATGTTCGACGGTAACGCGAACGCGAAGCATCCGCTCAAGCGCCTCGGACGGATCAAGATGTCCAACCTGTGCACGGAAATTCTGCAGGTGCAGGAGACCAGCCTCATCCGCGACCACGGCGAGGAGAACGAATACGGCTTGGATGTCTCCTGCAACCTCGGCTCGCTGGACATCCACCGGGCGACGCGGACGGACTTTGAACGGCTCGTGGATACGGCGATGCGTCTCCTGACCAACGTGTCGCTCATGACCGACATCCGGAATGTGCCGTCCGTCCGCAAGGGGAACCGGCTCATGCACGCGGTCGGACTCGGCGTCATGAACCTGCACGGCCATCTCGTGTCGCAGGGGATCGAATACGGTTCGGACGAGTCGATTCGGTTCGTCGATGCGTTCATGGAGGCGCTGAACTACTATTCGCTTCTTGCCTCGATGCGACTGGCGCGGGAGAAGGGAGAGGCGTTCCACGGGTTTGAGCTGAGCGACTATGCGGACGGTTCCTATTTTGATCCGTACGTGGACAAGGAGGAGCGGGAGCTGCCCGAAGCCGTACGGCGGGCGCTCGGCACCGTCCCCGTCATCACGCGGCGGATGTGGCGGGAGCTGCAGGAGCAGGTCATGCGGCACGGGCTGTTCAACGCCTACCGGCTCGCGATCGCGCCGACGGGCAGCATTTCCTACATCCGGAACTGCACCGCGTCGATCGCGCCGATCACGGAGCGGGTCGAGGTGCGCGACTACGCGGACAGCCGCACGATCTACCCGATGCCGTTCCTGAACGACGGCAACCGGCATCTGTACAAGGAAGCCTGGGAAATCGACCCCTACCGGCTGGTGGATCTGTATGCGGCGGCGCAGCGGCATGTCGACCAGGGCATCTCGATGACGCTGTACGTGACCGACGAGTGGACGACGGAACGGCTCGCCCGGCTGTATTATTACGCGTGGATGAAGGGAATCAAGACGGTCTATTACGTGCGGCAGAAGCTGCGGAAAATCGAGGAGTGTGCGGCATGCTCGGTGTGAACGGATACGAAGCGGTGAACTGGAACCGGCAGGGCGGCGAGCTCGTGAAGGCGTTCTGGGATCAGCAGTGGCGGCAGATCTGGTTCCCCGAGGAGATCGCGGTGAGCAAGGATGTGAAGCAGTGGAGCCGGTTCGAGCACCGGGAGACGTACAAGCGGGTGCTCGGGGGCCTCACGCTGCTCGACACGATCCAGACGAACATCGGGATGAACGAAATCGCGCGCCACGCGCCGGATCTCCAGGAGAAGGCGCTGTACACGGTGTTCGCGGCCTTCGAGGCGATCCACGCGAAGTCGTATTCGTACATTTTCACGACGCTGTGCACGAATGCCGAGATCGAGGCGATCTTCGACTGGGTGAAGAAGAACGGCAATCTGCAGTACAAGGCGGGCCGGATCGCCGACGTCTACCGTTCGATCCGGGACGGGGACCCCGTCACCCTGTGGAAGGCGATGTTCGCTTCGGTCATGCTGGAGTCGTTCCTGTTCTACTCCGGCTTCTTCTATCCGCTGTATCTGGGCGGGCTGGGCATCCTGCGCAGCAGCTCGGAGGTGATCTCGCTCATTCTGCGGGACGAGTCGATCCACGGGGTCGCGGTCGGGTATTTCGCGCAGCAACTGTACAAGACGTTTCCGGATCACGTGCGGGAGGAACTGGCGGTTTGGGGGTACGAGTTCCTGCTCGACCTGTACCACAACGAGCTCGCGTATACGGACGACGTGTACGCGGACACCGGCCTCGCCCCGGAGGTGAAAGCCTATGTGCGCTACAACGCGAACAAGGCGCTCATGAACCTCGGATTCGAGACGATGTTCCCCGACGAGGAGGTCCATCCGATCGTCATGAACGGCATCCGGAACGAAGGTACGACGTACGACTTTTTCTCGCAGAAGGGAACGACGTACGCGGTGGCGAAGGTTGCGCCGATCACCGACGAGACGTTCGCGTTCTGACGGCGGCCGCGGATGCTCGGTCAAGGAACGCATACAGCCGGAGCCTCTGTCCGGGACTCCGGCTGTTTTTCATTTCTTCTGCTTGTAAAACTCGTGATACAGCTTCATGAGTGCGCGCTTCTCGATCCGGGACACGTAGGAGCGGCTGATGCCGAGCTCCTTCGCGATCTCCCGCTGCGTTCGTTCCTCGCCGCTTCCCTCCAGTCCGAACCGGCCGACGACGACCTCGCGCTCGCGCTCGTCGAGAATGTCGAGGTTCTTGTAAATCTTGGATTTCTCGATCTTGAGCTGCACCTTGTCGACCACTTCGTCCGTGTCCGATCCGAGGATATCGATCAAGGTGATCTCGTTGCCTTCCTTGTCGGTCCCGATCGGGTCGTGGAGCGACACGTCCTTGCGCGTCTTCCGGAGCGAGCGCAGATGCATCAGGATCTCGTTCTCGATGCAGCGTGCGGCGAACGTGGCGAGCTTCGTCCCCTTGCCGGGCTGAAAACTCTCGATCGCCTTGATCAGCCCGATCGTGCCGATCGAGATCAGATCTTCGAGGTCTTCGCCGGTGTTGTCGAATTTCTTGACGATGTGGGCCACAAGGCGCAGGTTGTGCTCGATCAGCAGGTTGCGGGATTCCTGGTCCCCTTCGGCCATCCGTTTGAGGTGCATCGCCTCCTCTTCCTCCTGAAGCGGCTGCGGGAAGGCGTTGTTCTTGATGTAGGAGACGAGCAGCGAGAGCTGTTTGATGAACAATGCGATGGCGGCGAACAAACCAGGCATGAACGGGCCACCCCCAGGTCGGATTCACCGGAACGGCCTGCACGCCTCCGGCGGCGGAAGACTGTTTTACAGTCTATGTGGGCGGCGGCCCATTTGTGCTTGTATGGCGAAAATCGCCGGGCGATGTCAGGCCTTGGCCAACGCCGGCATGCCGAGATCGTTCACTTTCGGGTGTCATGGATGCGGATCAGAAGTCATGGGACCGGGACAGGGACGTATTGCTCTGGCACACCGGAAAACGTTGTATGATAATAGTTTCAACAATCGAAACACGGTATTGAAAAATGAAATAACAGGAGGGTGACCGTGGCTTTCGAATTCGACGGGCTCGACCATGTGCAGCTCGCGGCACCGGAAGGCTGCGAAGCGGAGGCGCGGGCGTTTTTCGGCGGCGTGCTGGGGTGGCAGGAAATTCCGAAGCCCGAGTCGCTGCGGCATCGCGGCGGCGTCTGGTTCCGGTGCGGCGCGCACGAGGTGCATATCGGCGTGCAGCGGGATTTCACGCCCGCGCGCAAGGCCCATCCGGCGTTCCGCGTGCGGAACCTCGGAGCGCTGCGCGAGCATCTGCGTTCCAACGGCGTGACGATCGCGGACGATGATGCCAGGGCCGATGAAGGGATCGACAGATGTTATGTAACGGATCCCTTCGGCAACCGGATCGAATTTCTGGAAATCCGGGAGGATCGCAGGCCGTGAAGCGGATCTGGCTCGTGCGGCATTGCAAGGCGGCCGGCCAGGAGCCGGAGGAGCCGCTTACCGACGAGGGCGTGAGGCAGGCGGAACGGCTGGCGGACTTCTTCTCGGGAAAAAAGGTCGACCGCATCGTGTCCAGTCCGTTCGAACGCGCGGTCGCATCCATCCGGCCGTTTGCCGACAGAGCCGGCATCGCGATCGAGACCGACGGCCGTCTGCGAGAACGGGTGCTGTCGACGGAGCCGCTTCCCGACTGGATGGAACGGCTGAAGGCGTCCTTCGACGACATGGATGTGAGGCTGCCGGGAGGAGAGACCTCACGGGAGGCGACGGAGCGGGGAATGGCCGTCATCGGAGAGATGCTGCGGCGACCGGAAGAGGCGACGATCGTCGTCACGCACGGGAACCTGTTGGCGCTCATCCTGAAGGCATGCGACGGCCGGTACGGATACGAGGACTGGAAAAAGCTCACCAATCCCGACGTCTTCGAACTGCTTGCGGACGGGACGAACGGGATCGGCATCAGGCGGCTATGGAACGGCGCCGCCGGACCGGGCTGATCAGGCCCGCGGCGGCGCCGTCGATTTGCGCAGGATCAGGGCGGTCGGCAGCATGATCCGCTTCCGCGGGCGTTCCCCGTCCCGCGCGCGGATCCGCTCGATGAGCAGCCGCATGCCGGCATGGCCGAACTGGTAGGCCTGCTGGGCGGCCACGGTAACGAACGGGTCGGCGCCGGCGAACGGCCCGAAATCGTCGAAGCAGGCGACCGACACCTGTTCCGGCACATCGATGCCGGCGGCGCGCAGCAGGCGGATGACGTGCATCGCGAGCACGTTGTTGCCCGCGACGATGGCGGTCGGCATCGGGTCGAGCCGCTTCAGCCATTCCTCGATCGGCGACGGATCGTGCTCGAGTCCGAACCCCGCCTCGAGCACGTACCGTTCGTCATAGACCAGGCCGTACGTTTTGAGCGCCTCGCGATAGCCTTCCTGGCGGTAGCGTGCGCTCGAGACGGAGAGCGAGCCGTTGACCAGCGCGATCCGCCGGTGGCCGAGTCCGGCGAGATGCCCGACCAGCTGCCGTGCGCCTTCGATGCTGTCACCGAGCACCACGTCGCAATCGATGCCGGGCACTTCGCGGTCGAGCAGCACGAACGGCACCTTGTGCTTCCGCAGCCGCTCCAGGTTCGGAAGCGAACCGTCACCCGACGGCGCGATCAACGCGCCGTCGACGCGCGCCTTCAAAATCGCTTCGATATATTCGGATTCCTTGTCCAGGCTCTCGTCGCTGTTGCCGAAGAGGAGACGGAACCCGTTCTCTGCGGCGGCGTCCTCGGCGCCGCGGGCCACGGTCGTAAAGAACGGATTGCGGATGTCCGTCACGAGCAGGAACAGGAGCTTCGACTCCTTTAGCACGAGGCTGCGCGCCATGCCGTTCGGAACGTAGTGCATTTCCTCCATGACTTTCAGCACCCTCTCGCGGGTCTTTGCGCTCACGCGCTCCGGCCGGTTGATGACCCGGGAGACGGTCATGGCCGACACGTTGGCCCGCGCGGCGATGTCGTAAATCGTCACCATTTCAACGCTCCTTGGACCAAATCAACTTTTAACTATATTATCGGATTGGAATAGGAATCGTTTTCATCAACCATCCGGCGGTCAGCGCGATCTCCGCGCCCGGTGATGTCCCCGCATGATCCCGCGGCACCATTTCCGGCCAATCTTGACATCATGCGACAATAGTTCCCACGAATCCGACAATAATTCCTATTTACGCTATCCCGAACCGCTTTATACAATAAAAGCGAAACGGTTGGTCAGGGTGGCGACGCTTGAAAGCATCAAGCGGATTGGAGGAATCTGCTGTGTTGGTCGCGTTGGATGTCAAGCGGATTCTCGAACAACTTGGCATCGACTTCAAGCGATATGAAGACTGGATGGCGAAGAAGCCGTCCGATGACGCCGACGGACAGACCGGCGCGAACGAAAGCCGGCGTCCGCCCAAGTTTCGTCTCATTCGCGCAGACCGCATGGCGGACGTACAGCGTCACCAATGCCGAATCCGACCGGCCGGTGAAGAACCGCTGGGCGCGGCCGGCATAGGATAGAAGCGTAACGTGCGACGGGAGCTCCGGAGGGAGCTGTGAGCTGACCGGGGTTGTCAATCCCGCTTCCGAACGTGCTTCTCTCGCGCTGTTTGTGCTTTTGTTCGCTGCCTTCTGATCCAGGCGAGTCCCCCTCTGCGAACCGCACGCCGTGCGGTTCTTTTTTTATGCGCTTCGGACCGCGCCGTTCCGCACGGCATAATGCGGGCCGAATCGGCAAACAATGCAACTTGTAACAATGCAAGCGACAGGGGGATGCGTCAAGTGGCGACCAATACCGCCGGGAGAGGCAAATTCAAACCGTTGTCGATGTCATCGAAGGAATACAAGACGTTCGCGAAACAGCGCGAGCCGGCCCGGTCCGTCTTCGCGAACTGCGTCCGGGCGTTCGTCACGGGCGGCCTGATCTGCGTCCTCGGCCAGGCGATCCAGAACGGCTACATGTCCTGGTTGAAGCTTTCGGCCACGCAGGCCGCGAACCCGACCGTCGCGACGCTCATCTTCATCTCGGTGCTGCTGACCTGCCTCGGCGTTTATGACAGGCTGGCGCAATGGGCCGGCGCGGGCTCGGCCGTGCCGGTGACGGGGTTTGCGAACTCGATGTGCTCGGCGGCCCTTGAACACCGCGCCGAGGGGCTCGTCCTCGGCGTCGGCGGCAACATGTTCAAGCTGGCCGGGTCCGTCATCGTGTACGGCACGGTCGCCGCGTTCGTCATCGGGCTGATCCACGTCATCTTCGGGATCAGGGGGCACTGACATGCTGCGCGGCAAGCAGACTTGGTGGTTCGAGAACCGGCCCGTCATCATCGGGACGGGCACCGTCGTCGGTCCCGACGAAGGCGCGGGTCCGCTCGCGGCCGATTTCGACCTCGTCCACGCCGAGCTCGATCTGAACCAGAAGAGCTGGGAGAAGGCCGAGCGGCTCCTGCTCGAGCAGGCTTCCGACTTTGCAATCAAGAACGCGGGCATCCGCAGGGACCAGGTGCAATTCTACGTCGGCGGCGACCTCCTGAACCAGCTCATCAGCAACAGCTTCACCGCACGGGAACTCGGCCTGCCGTACATCGGCGTCTTCGGCGCCTGCTCGACGTCGATGCTGTCGCTCGCGCTGGCGGCGCACCTCGTCGATTCCGGCATGGCGGAGTACGCGATGGCCGGAACGTGCAGCCACAACTGCACGGCGGAGAAGCAGTTCCGGTACCCGACCGAATACGGCTCGCAGAAGCCGCCGACCGCCCAGTATACGGTGACCGGCGCCGGCGCGGCCGTCGTCGCGAAATCGGGCATCGGCCCGGTCATCACCTGCGCGACGATCGGCAAGATCGTCGACCTCGGCATCTCCGATCCGTTCAACATGGGCGCGGCGATGGCGCCGGCAGCCGTCGACACGATCCAGACGCATCTGAACGACACGGGGCGGATGCCGGCCGATTACGACATGATCGTGACCGGTGACCTCGCGTCCGTCGGCCACCGCATCGCCGTCGACCTGTTCGCCCGCGACGGCGTGCCGATACAGGACACGGTGTTCAGCGATTGCGGGCTCATGATCTACGACATCGAGCGCCAGAAGGTGCAGGCCGGCGGCAGCGGATGCGCCTGCTCGGCGGTTGTCACCTACGGCCATCTGATGAAAAGGCTCAGGAACGGCGAGTTGAAGCGGATCCTCGTCGTCGCCACCGGGGCGCTCCTCTCGCCGCTTTCCTATCAGCAGGGGGAGACCATTCCATGCATCGCGCATGCGGTTGCCATTGAAAGGGGTGACGCCTGAATGCAGTTTGTATGGGCTTTTGTCGTCGGGGGCGGCATCTGCGTCCTCGGGCAGCTCATGTTCGATGTGCTCCGGCTGACGCCGGCGCACACGATGTCAACGCTTGTCGTGCTCGGCGCGATCGCGGACGCCCTGGGCTGGTACGAGCCCCTGATCGAATTCGCCGGCGCGGGCGCGACGGTGCCGATCACAAGCTTCGGCAACGCCCTCGTCCACGGCGCGCTGACCGAGCTCCAGAACACCGGGCCGATCGGCGTCATCACGGGCATGTTCAAGGTGACGAGCGCAGGGATTTCGGCGGCGATCATCTTCTCGTTCCTCGCCGCGCTGGTGGTCCGGCCGAAGGGATGATCGCGGGTTTTCGGCAAGGATTGGAGGATCACGCGGAAGGACTGTGTGATCCTCCAATTTTTTCTGCCAAGCGCCACAATTGTGGCCCATCCACCCTTCTTGTAAAATAGAGGATATACGAGACCGGGAGGGGAAAGCGATGGGGACGACGGACAACGATATCAGGCTGATTGACGACATCCGACAGAGCCTCGGGCGCTGCATCTTGGGAAAGCCTGAAGCGATCGAACGGATGCTCGTCGCGCTGCTGGCGGGCGGACATGTCCTGCTCGAGGATGTCCCCGGCACCGGCAAGACGCAACTTGTGAAAGCGCTGGCAAGGGCATGCGGCGGGGTGTTCCGGCGCATCCAGTGCAACCCGGACCTTCTGCCCACCGATATTACGGGCGTGTCCATATGGCATCCGAAGGACGAGACGTTCGTCTTCCGGCCCGGCCCGATCATGGCGAACATTCTGTTGGCGGACGAGATCAACCGGGCGACGACGAAAACCCAGTCGGCGCTGCTCGAGGCGATGGAAGAGCGGCACGTGACGGTGGACGGCGTCTCGCATCCGCTGCCGGTTCCGTTCATCCTGTTCGCGACGCAGAACCCGGTCGAATTCGAGGGAACCTATCTGCTGCCCGAGGCGCAGCTGGACCGGTTCATGATGAAGCTGTCGATCGGATACCCCGACGACGAGACCGAACGCCGCATGGTGCTCGAGAACCGTTCGGACCAGGCGTACCTGCGCGTCGAACAGGTCGCGGAGATCGGAGATATCCTGCGGTTGCAGGAACGCGTCCGGACCGTGCATGCCGACGACGCGATCGGCGAATATCTGGTGCGCATCATCCGCGGCACGCGCGAGCATCCCGGCGTGCAGGTCGGCGCAAGCCCGCGCGCCTCGATCTCGCTGATGGCGGCGGCCCGGGCGAGCGCGCTGCTTGACGGACGCGACTACGTCATCCCGGATGACATCAAGCGGCTTGCGGTGCCCGTGCTGGCGCACCGGATCCTGATGAGCACCGAGGCGCGCGTGAACGGTCTGACCGCCGAGGAAGTCGTCCGCGAGGTCGTCGAGCGCACGCCGGTCCCCATCCGATTGGAGCGATGACGATGCCGGCCGCCAAAACCCTGACCGTACGCTGGCGGATGATCGCCGCGGTGTACGTGTGTTGCACCTTGTATCTGCTTTTTCAGGGCGGCAAAACGGCGGTTATGCTGTTCGTCATCCTGAACGCCCTGATCCTGTATCTTGCGCTCGGCAAGCTGAGCGGCATCGGGCGGGTCAGGGGCGAGCGAAGGCTGGGCGGCGATCCCTTCCCGCACCACCATGTCCTGACCGCCGGATCGCGGCTGGACGTCGAGCTCCACCTCCGCATTCCGGGCTTCTGGCCCATCCCCTATGTGCTCGTGCAGGATACGCTCGAACGGATCGGCGGCCGGCCGATGATGTTCGAGGTATCCTTCATCCCCGATTTCCGTCGGTCCGGCGCCGTCAGCTATTCGACGCCTCCGCTTCCGCGCGGCCGGTACGTGTTCCGGAAAACGGAATGCGTGACGCGGGACATCTTCGGCCTGTTCGAGCACCGGGGAGCCGTCGATGCCCATCACCGCTTCACCGTGCTGCCGCAGACGATACCGATCCGCGAGTGGAACAGGGTCGAGCGCGGGCTCAAGGGTCCCTACGCCCACGCCGTCTCGCACCGCCACGCGAAGGAGACGACGCAGATCAACGGCGTCCGGGAATACATATACGGCGACCGGCTGTCCCGCATCCACTGGAACGCGACGGCGAAGACCGGCCAGTGGAAATCGAAGGAGTTCGACCGCGAGTCGGTGCCGCGCACCGTCATCGTGCTGGACCGCTGCGGCACGGCCTACGGTAGCGCCGACCGGTTCGAGCTGGCCGTCTCGATTGCCGCGTCGCTCGTCGAATACGGCATCCGCAGAGAGATGGCGATCGGGCTCGTCTCGACGGGCGCCAAGGTCGAAGGCTTTCTCCCCCGGTCCATCGCCGATCAACGCCGGCTCATCCTGAACCATCTCGTCGACGTCCAGGCCGACGGAGCGGCCGGGCTTTACCGCTCGCTGCACCAATCGTCCGCGCTCATCCCGGGAGGATCGTTCGTCGTGCTCGTGACGCCGCATGACGGCGAAGAGGTGATCCGGACGATGGAGTGGCTGGAGCGGAACGGCAACACGCCGTGCCTGATCCATCTGCCCGGCGACCGTAACCTGTCGGACGTTCGCGGCTGGCAGCGGCTGCTCACCGTCCGCGGCTGGCCGGTGTACAATGTGCGGACGCTGGCCGAGCTGCCCGCGGCGCTGGAAGGGGGCGGCCGGTGATGGCGAAGCGGATCGCGACGGGATTCGGCCGCCTGCTCGTGCGGAACGGCTACCGGAAGCTCTGCTTCCTGTTCGCCGCCGTCATGCTGTGGCAATGGTACGATTCGCTCGAAAATTTGTGGTGGCCGCAGACGTTCGCAATCGTCCATACCGCGTTGATCGCGGGAACGGCGATCGAGCTGCTCGTGCCGGGCCGACTCCGGTGGAAGCTGCCGCTGCATGCGGCCGCGCTGCTTGCGTCCATCATGGCATGGAGCGGATTCCGCTGGATTCCGGCGCCCCGGGAAGAATGGAAGGACGCGGCGGCTTGGGGCGACTGGCTGGCGGAGATATCGGAGCCGCTCCGGCCTTACGTCGGCGTCTCTTCCGCCGCGTTCGGCCTGTTCCTGTTCGCGGGCCGGTTCAGCCGGACGCGTCCGCAGGTCATGCTGTTCTGCGCCGCGGTGATCTTGTCGCTGGCGGTGCTGGATTCGTTCACGACCATCTATCTGTGGGACGAGGTCGCCTGGTGCGTGTTCATTGCGCTGTGCTGGTTCGTGGCCGAGCACTTCGAGCGGTTCCGGCTCAGCCATCCCGACACCTGGCGGCACCTCGTCGAATATCCGGTATCGTTCGGCCTGTCCGTCGCTTCCATCCTCGGGCTCGTCATGGCGGCCGGGTTGCTCGCGCCGAGCGTCAATCCGGTGCTGAAGGATCCGTACACGCTCTGGATGGAGGCGCGCGGCGAATCGGTGCCGTCCTTCGTCGGCGACAAGGTGCGGAGCGTGCCGTCGTCGGTCAGGACGCGCGACGCCCGTTCCGGCTACAGCCGGGCGGATGACCGGCTCGGCGACGGCTTCGAGTTTGATTATTCGGAAGTGATGACCGTCCACACGTCGAGGCGCAGTTATTGGCGGGGCGAGACGAAGTCCGAGTATACGGGGCAGGGCTGGGTCGACAGCGAGGAGGAGCAGACGGAAGTCGGCCTGTCGGGTCTGGCGGCCGGCGAGCCGTTGCCGAAGATGCTGGCCGGCGAACCCCTCGCGCTTGCCCCGGAAGCGGAGACGGTAACCGTCGTCGCGACGGTCACGATGCGCCGGGATGAATCCTTTCCGGTGTTGTTCGGCCCCGACCAGCCGTCGGTGATCCGATCGATCGGCGAATCGGAGTCGATGCCGCCCGCGCTGGCCTGGCTGCCCGAATCCGCCGAACTGCGCTGGCCGAGGTCGGACAGGACGCCGTATCCGGATGTCTACACGATCGAATCCGAGCAGGTCGTGCTGGACGAAGACCGGCTGCGCGCTGCCGGTCCGCCGGATCCGCGCATTGCGGAGCGGTATACCCGGCTGCCGGACATGCCCGAACGGGTGCTCCGGCTCGCGGAGGAGATCACGGCCGGGGCGGCGAGCGACTACGACAAGATCCGGCGGATCGAGGCCTATCTCAAGGAGAATTACCCGTACTCGAACACGCCGGACATCTCGAGGCGGCGCAGCGAAGACTTCGTCGACGCCTTCCTTTTCGAAGTGCGGGAGGGCTACTGTGACTATTTCTCGACGGCGCTGGCGGTCCTCGCGCGCGCGTCCGGCGTTCCCGCCCGCTGGGTGAAGGGATTCGCGCCGGGCGCCCTGCCGGCCGAACTCTTCATCGGCATGCCGGGGGAAGCGCTCGATCCGGACATGGGCGGCACGTACACGGTCCGCAACGCGGACGCCCATTCCTGGGTCGAGGTGTATTTCGAGGGATTCGGCTGGATTCCGTTCGAGGCGACGCCCGGCTTCTCGTATCCGTACGTTTATCCGGCAGGCGAGACGCCGGAGATCGTGATGCCCGAACTGCCCGACATGGACTCGATCGCCGAATCCGCGGGCGAAAGCGGCGGGATCCGGATTCCCGCGCATGTGTTCCGCGCCGTCTCCGTCCTCGGCCTGGCCGCCGCCGCGCTCGCGCTGGCCGCCGCGGCGATCTGGATCTGGCTGAAGCGTGACAAGATCCGGCCGCTCTGGCGGCGGATCCGGTTCGGCGCGATGAGCGCGAACGAGCAGATTGTCTACGAGACGGAACGGCTCATCCGCCTCTGCCGCAGGCGCGGACTGGAGCGGAACGAGCACGAGACGCTGCGCGAGACGTTCAGGCGCTGGAGCGAACGGCGCCGCTCGCTGGCCGACGACTTCCGGGAACTGCTCGTTCTGTTCGAGCAAGCGAAGTACGGCGGACGTCCGCTCGCGGAGGAAGATGTGCGGCGGTTCGCCGCGAAGGTCCGGCTGATCCGGGAACGGTTGTAGCGCATGCCGGCGGTTCCGCATCCCGCCGCAGACGGCGGCGGACGGAACCGCCGCCGTTTTGCAATCTTTTTCGCCGGTGTGATATAGTTTTGCCATAAGCCGGGGGTCAAGGCGACGAACACGACACAAGGAGCAAGGAATATGCTGGAATGGCTGCTCCCGCACCAGGTGGCGGGAACCATATATGATATCGATCTCGAGAAACTCCGGGCGGAAGGCATAACCGGCATCATTTGCGATCTCGACAACACGCTGGTCGGCGCCCGGGATCGTTCGGCGACGCCGGAGATGGTGGAATGGCTCAAGCGCGTCCGGTCCCTCGGTTTCAAAATGATCATCGTCTCGAACAACCGCCGCAAACGCGTGTCCCGGTTTGCGGAACCGCACGGCATACCCTATATATACAGGGCGCGCAAGCCGGTGCGTGCCTCATTCCGAAAGGCGCTCGCCCGGCTGGGACTCGAGCCCGGCCAGACCGTCGTCATCGGCGACCAGCTGCTTACCGATGTGCTCGGCGCGAAGCGGTCGGGACTGCGCGTCATTCTGGTCAAGCCGATCGCGCCGGCGCAGGAGGGGGTGGCCACCCGTTTCAACCGCATCATCGAGCGGGTGGCGCACCGAAGACTTTCGCGCAAAGGATTGTGGCCCAGGGAGGAATCACCGTGACGGCAAGCGACGCGAAGGCGGACGCACCCGTCTGTCCCGGCTGCGGCGCCCGGCTGCAGACCGAGTCGCCGGACAAGCCGGGTTATGTGCCGGAGCAGGCGCTCGGGCGCGAAGACGCGATCTGCCGGCGCTGTTTCCGCATCAAGCATTACAACGACATGACGCAGGTTGCGGTCGACCGGGATGATTTCCTGCGCATGCTCTCCGGCATCGCCTCGACCGACAGCCTCGTCGTCCACATCGTCGACCTGTTCGATTTCGAAGGCAGCGTCATCAGCGGGCTGCAGCGGTTCGTCGGGAACAATCCGGTGCTGCTCGTCGTGAACAAGATCGATCTGCTGCCGAAATCGACGAACTGGAACAAGATTCAGGCATGGGTGCGGCGGCAGGCGAAGCGTCTGGGATTGAGGCCGGCCGGGGTCGTGCTGTGCAGCGCCGCCAAGCGGATCGGCTTCGAGCGCGTCGTCGAGGCGATCCAGACGCTGCGGGACGGACGCGACATCTATGTCGTCGGTGCGACGAACGTCGGCAAGTCGACGCTGATCAACTCCCTCATCCGGGATTACAGCGATCTGGACCGGGAGCTGACCGTGTCCCGCTATCCGGGCACGACGCTCGACCAGATTCGCATCCCGCTCGACGACGGCCGATACATCATCGATACGCCGGGCATCGTCTACCCGTACCGGCTGACCGAGCAGGTGCCGAAGGGCGTGCTGCCGAAGCTCCTGCCCGAACGGCCGCTGAGGCCGCTCGTCTATCAGCTGAATCCGCGTCAGACGCTGTTCTTCGGTGCGCTCGCCCGGTTCGACTTCGTGCGCGGCGAGCCGCAGTCCTTCACGATCTACGTCTCGCCCGCGTTGAACGTCCATCGGACGAAGCTCGAGCGGGCGGACGAGTTGTACGCGGAGCATCGCGGCGGGCTGCTCTCGCCGCCGGACGCCGACGAACTGGATTTGCTGCCGCCGTGGACGCGGCATTCGCTGCGCGTGCCGCCGGGCAGCCGGACCGACATCAGCATATCCGGCCTCGGCTGGATCCGGGCGAACAGCGCGGCCGGCGCCAACGTCGAAGTGTACGCGCCGAAAGGCGTCCATGTCATGCTGCGCGAAGCGATGATTTGAGCGTCCAAGTGAAGCGGGGAGAGGATGCACTGCGATGAACGGATCCGCGGCCACCGAAGCGGTCCCGTCGATCGACAGCCATACGGTGCTGTACGGCGTCATCGGCGACCCGATCCGCCATTCGAAATCGCCGGTCATGATGAACCGCGCGTTCCGGGAGACCGGCGTCAACGCCGTCTATGCGGCGTTCCAAGTCACGGCCGACCGGCTCGCCGCCTTCGCGGAAGGGGCGCGGGCGATGGGCATGGGCGGCTTCAACGTGACGATTCCGCACAAGACCGCGATCATGGCATATCTCGACGAGATCGATCCGACGGCCGAGGCGGCGGGGGCGGTCAACACGGTCGTCCGCCGGGACGAGCGGCTGATCGGCTATAATACCGATGGACCGGGCTATGTGCGATCGCTGAAGGAGGAAGCGGGCGCGGAAATTTCCGGCCGGCGCGTCGTCGTCCTCGGCGCCGGCGGTGCGGCGCGGGGCATCCTCCACGCCCTCGCGCGGGAGAATCCGGCGCACATCGCGATCGTGAACCGGACGTTCGCCCGGGCGGAAGAGCTGGCGCGGTCGCTGCCGTCCGGCGCGGCGGAGGCGATCGGGCCGGACGACCTGCGCGAGGTCTGCGCGGACGCGGACATCGTCATCAACACGACGTCCGCCGGCATGTCGCCGAATACGGACGAGCTGCCGCTCGGCATCGACGCGACCTGGATGAAGCCGGGCGCCGTCGCGAGCGACATCGTCTACAATCCGCTGCGGACGCGGTTCCTCGCGGAAGCCGAACGGGCGGGATGCCGCACCCATTCCGGTCTCGGCATGTTCATTTATCAGGGCGCGTACGCCTTCGAATATTGGACCGGGCGGCCCGCGCCCGTGAAAGCCATGCGCGAGGCCGTCCTCCGGGCGCTCGGCGGATAGCGGGCCGCGGGATGCCGGGCCTACCGGCAGCCGCGTCCGGATGACCGGGGGCCGTTTCCCCCGTGCCGGCCGTCCGCCCCGGACAACCGGGTGGCGCCGGGTGACGTCCATTTATTCAGGAAAGCGGGTCGATTCCATCATGCTGACCGGAAAACAGATCCGTTACCTCCGCGCGCTGGCGCATCCGCTCAAACCGATCTTCCAGGTCGGCAAGGGCGGCGTGAACGACCATCTGATCCGCCATGTGTCGGAGGCGCTGGAAGCGCGGGAGCTGATCAAGGTCTCGGTGCTGAACAACCAGGAAGGCGATCCGAAGGAGATCGGCGCGGAGATCGCGCGGCGCGCCGGAGCCGAGCTGGTGCAGGTGATCGGCAAGACGATCGTGCTGTACCGGGAATCGAAGGATCGCAAGAAGATCGAGCTGCCCTGACGGGCGGCGGCGAAGGAGCCGGATGAGCATTGAAGCGCGTCGGATTGATGGGCGGCACGTTCGATCCGATCCATCTCGGCCATCTGTTGCTCGCCGAGACGGCCCGGGATCGGTGCGGCCTGGACGAGGTCTGGTTCATCCCGAGCCGGACGCCGCCGCTCAAATCGCGCGAACCGGCCGCGTCGGGCGAGGACCGGCTGGAGATGGTGCGCCTCGCGATCGCCGGCAACCCGGCTTTCCGGGCGCTGGACCTGGAGCTTCGCCGGCCGGGCGTGTCGTATTCGATCGATACGGTGGCCGAGCTCGGCGCGAGACATCCCGAATGCCGGTTCTCATACATCATCGGGGGGGACCGGGTGAACGATCTGCCGCGCTGGCACCGGATCGAAGAACTGGCGGCGGCCGTATCGTTCATCGGCGTCGCGCGGCCGGGGCATCCCGTCGATATCGGTTCGTTGCCGGAATTTCTGCGGGCGCGCGTGCGCCTCATCGAGATGCCGCAGCTCGACATCTCGTCTTCCGGCGTCCGGGCCTCGAGGCGGGAAGGCCGTTCGATCCGGTATCTGGTTCCCGACGGCGTGCACGATTATATCGTAAGGAAGGGGTTGTATGGATCGTAACGCGATCATGGAGCGCGTGCGGGCGCAGATGCCCGAACGACGCTGGGCGCACACCGCCGGCGTCATGGAGACGGCGGTCAGGCTGGCGGAGCGGTACGGCGCGGATCCGGCGAAGGCGGAGCTCGCCGCCATGCTGCACGACGTCGCCAAGTATTGGGCGATCGAAGCGCAGAGACGCGTGCTGATCGAGAGCGGCGAGGCCGGCGATCTGCTCGGCTATGATCCGGCCCTGTGGCACGCCCCGGTCGGCGCCTATGTCGCGAAGCGCGACTACGGCGTGGAGGATGCCGCGGTTCTGGACGCGATCCGCTGGCACACGTCGGGGCGCGTCGGCATGACGAAGTTGGACAAGGTGGTGTGTCTGGCCGATTACATCGAGCCGGGGCGCGATTTTCCGGGAGTGGACAGGATCCGGGAAGAGGCGGAGCGCAGCCTGGAGCGGGCGCTTGTCCTCGGTTTCGATTCGACGATCGCGTACCTGATCGCCAACGGCCGGCCGATATACCCGCTGACCGTGATGGCGCGCAACGATCTGATCCGACAACTCGACAAGGAGGCCGATAACGGTTGATGCAACCCGATGAATTGCTGCGGCTCGTCGTGGATGCGGCGGAGGAGAAGAAGGCGCACCGCATCGTCGCGCTGGGACTTGCGGGCATCTCGCCCGTCGCCGACTATTTCGTCATCTGCCATGGCAACTCGGACACGCAGGTGCAGGCGATCGCCGGCGAGATCCGCAAGAAGGCGGAGGAGCGGGGAGTGCCGGTGCGCGGCGTCGAAGGGCTGGATGCCGCCCGATGGGTGCTCATCGATCTCGGCGACGTCATCGCGCACGTCTTCCATCGCGACGAACGCGAGTATTACAACCTCGAGCGGCTCTGGTCGGATGCGAAGGTTGTAGAGTTCGCGTGAGCCTGCAGCGGCGCGGGCTTCCGCGCGGGGCGGTGCCTTGCGGCGGAGATTCCGGCCCGTGTGCCCTGACGGAGGGCGGGAGCGCCTGCCGCCGGGCCGGAGGCGCTCCGAGCCGCCGCCGTCCGGACGGAAGTCGACGCGCAGCCGAATCAACGCCTTGCCTGTTCGAACGAATCAAACGGGATCAGCCGGCGTCGCGGTCGTTCCGATCCTGCGGCAACGGCTGATCCGGAAGGAGCCTGTATGCGGGCCTACAGACAATTCGCGCTGGTCTATGACCGGCTGATGGAGGATATGCCGTACGCCGAATGGCTCCGGTTTGCCCGGCAATGCTGGGAGCTGGCCGGCATTCCAGAGACGGTCGTCGATCTCGGCTGCGGCACGGGCAACATCGCGATTCCGCTCGCGAAATCGGGATTCCGCGTCTTCGGCATCGATCTGTCGGCCGACATGCTCGCCGTCGCGCGCAGCAAGTGGGACGCTTCGCCCCACCGTTATACCGGCAACGGCTCGATCCGCTGGCTGCAGCAGGACATGCGCGACTGGGAGCTGCCCGAACAGGTGGACGCGGTGTTGTCCTTTTGCGACTGCATCAACTATCTGTTGGAAGAAGAAGACGTGGAGGCGACGTTCCGCGCGACGCGCCGCGGGCTGAAGGACGGCGGCCTGTTCCTGTTCGACGTCCACGCGCCGCGGCAGCTCGAGCGTTACGCGCGGGAGCAGCCGTTCACGTTCAACGAGCGCGACATCGCCTACATCTGGACAAGCGAGTATTCGCCGGACCGGCGGGAGATCGAGCATCATCTGACCATCTTCACCCGCGACGACAGGGACGGCAAATACATCCGCTTCGAGGAGACGCACATCCAGCGGGCCTATGAACCGGAGTGGATCCGCGGCGCCCTGTTGCGCGCGGGCTTCTCGCATGTCGAGATGTACGCGGATTTCAAGTTCGAGGCGCCCGGCGAAGATGCCGAGCGGTTGTTCTTCGCGGCGACCGCGTGAAGTCGGCGAAGCCGGGCGCCGCTCCGTATATCCCCCCGTTTCCGCGTGAACCGTTCCTCCCTCAAAACAGCGTGAGCTGGAGCGGCGTGCAGCCCGAACCGGCCCGCTCTTCGTCGCATGCGGCGGCTGCATGACCGTCCGCCCTTCCGACCGGACCGGCCCCGGACCCGTCCGTACCGCCTGTCCCTTCCGCTCCAAACCTTCCGTCGACAGGCGTTCGCCCGACATCTTCTTTCGGTTTCCGCCCGATCAGGCCGCGGCGGCGAAACTCCGCCTCCACCCGCTCGCGCGCGGGGCGAAGATAGCTGTCCGGCAAGCCCGCCCGCATGTAGTACAGCCTGCCGTACGCGGGAACGAGCTCCGGATCATGCCGCTCGAGCGTGCCGAAAAACCACTGCTTCACTTCCGGCGTCTGCAGCCGCAGGAAATCGACCATCGCCCGGCCCGCCCCGGCGGCGGCGCACGCTTCGGCCAATTCCGCCGCGGCTTTGCGGGTGTCGGTCAGATAGGGCAGCATCGGCGCCGCGAACACCGTGACCGGGATGCCCGCGTCGGCAAGCCGCGCGATCGTCTCCAGCCGGCGCCACGGCGCGGGACTGGCCGGCTCGAACCGCCGCCATATCCGCATGTCCAGCGTGTGCAGGCTGATGTTGACCGACAGCACCCGCGCCCGGCGCAGGATGTCCAGATCGCGCAGCACGAGCGGCGAGCGGGTCGTCACGCTGAACGGGACGCCGTAGTCGGCCAGCGCCTCGAGACACCCCCGGGTGAGCTTCGCCTTCGCCTCCAGCGGCTGATAGGGGTCCGTCGCCGTGCCAACCGCCACATGGCCGGGCATCCGGCCCAGCCGCGCCATCCGGGCCAGCTGCCCGCGAAGAATGTCCGGCGCTCCCTCCTTCCAGTAAATGTGACGCTGGAACGTATCGTCCGCCGGTCGTCCCAGGAAGGCATGCGTGCTCCTGGCATAGCAGAAGCTGCAGCCGTGCTGGCAGCCGCGGTACGGATTGATCGACCAGTCGAACGGCATCGCGGGCACGCGCACCCGGTTCAGAATCGTCTTCGCCGCCATCGGTTCCAGGGTCGGCCGCATGGCCGCACCTCCCTTTGTACACGAACATGTGTTCCCATTATACCACTCCGCCCGCGTTCCGGCCAAGCCCGCAGCCGATCCGCCATCCTTCCGCGCATCCGCCCGAACTTGACACACGCCGCCCGCTGGCCTATAATCGGAATGACATTTACATGACCAGATAATGGCTGTGAAGAGGAGCAGTAGCGCGGACCGCGCCGGAACCAGAGAGCCGGCGGCTGGTGCGAGCCGGACCGGACGGCGCGCGAACTCGCCTCGGAGCCGCATTCGTGAACCGGCGCCCAGCGCCGCCAGCGATGCCGTCGGGCCCGCGTTAGGGGCTGCGAGTGAACAGCGGCGAAGCACGCCCGCTGTTAACTAGGGTGGTACCGCGGGAGAAGCCTCTCGTCCCTAGCCGATGCGCTATGGATGGGAGGTTTTTTTGATGAAGATCAATCGGCTGACAGACGGAAGGAGACGCATGCGAGATGGCAACGGAAGCGAAACGGCATGTCTATGATCCCGGCACGATCGAGCCGAAATGGCAGGCGTACTGGGAGAAGAACAAGACGTTCAAGGCGTCGGACGACTTTACGAAGCCGAAATATTACGTGCTCGACATGTTCCCGTATCCGTCCGGATCGGGACTGCACGTCGGCCATCCGGAAGGGTATACGGCCACCGACATCGTCGCCCGTTACAAAAGGATGCGCGGCTACAACGTCCTGCACCCGATGGGCTGGGACGCGTTCGGGCTGCCTGCCGAACAGCACGCGCTGAACACGGGCGAGCATCCGCGCGGCTTCACGGACCAGAACATCGCCAATTTCCGCCGGCAGATCAAATCGCTCGGATTCTCGTACGACTGGGACCGCGAGATCAGCACGACCGACCCCGCCTATTACAAGTGGACGCAGTGGATTTTCCTGCAGCTCTACAAGCGCGGGCTCGCCTACATGGCCGAGGTGCCGGTGAACTGGTGTCCGGCGCTCGGCACCGTGCTCGCGAACGAGGAAGTGATCAACGGCGTCAGCGAGCGCGGCGGCCATCCGGTCATCCGCGTGCCGATGCGCCAGTGGATGCTGAAGATCACGGAATACGCCGAACGGCTGCTGGAGGACCTCGAGGAGCTCGACTGGCCCGAAAGCATCAAGGAGATGCAGCGGAACTGGATCGGCAAGTCGGAGGGCGCCGAGGTGACGTTCACGGTCGACGGGCACGATGCCTCGTTCACGGTGTTCACGACCCGGCCCGACACGCTGTTCGGCGCGACCTACTGCGTGCTGGCGCCCGAACACGAGCTGGTGGACCGGATCACGACCGATGAATACCGGCAGGCCGTCGTGGCCTACCGCGAGGCGGCGGCGCGCAAGAGCGACCTCGAGCGGACCGATCTCGCGAAGGACAAGACGGGCGTCTTCACCGGCGCCTACGCGATCAATCCCGTGAACGGTGCGAAGATCCCGATCTGGGTCGCCGACTACGTGCTGGGAGGTTACGGCACGGGCGCGATCATGGCCGTTCCGGCCCACGACCAGCGCGACTGGGAATTCGCGAAGAAGTTCGGCCTGCCGATCGTCGAGGTTGTCCAGGGCGGCGACATCACGAAGGAGGCGTACACCGGCGACGGCCCGCACGTCAATTCCGGCCTGCTCGACGGCCTCCACAACGAAGAAGCGAAGGCGAAGATGATCGAATGGCTCGAGAAGGAGGGCAAGGGGCGCGCCAAGACGACGTACCGGCTGCGCGACTGGCTGTTCAGCCGCCAGCGTTACTGGGGCGAGCCGATCCCGATCCTCCATCTCGAGGACGGCACGATGAAGCCGGTTCCGGAAGACGAGCTGCCGCTCCTGCTTCCGGATCTCGACGAGATTAAGCCGACGGGCACGGGCGAATCGCCGCTTGCCAACGCGACGGACTGGGTCAACACGGTCGATCCGGAGACGGGCCTGAAGGCCCGCCGCGAGACGAACACGATGCCGCAGTGGGCGGGAAGCTGCTGGTACTACCTGCGCTACATCGACCCGCACAACGACAAGGAGCTCGTCTCGAAGGAGAAAGAGCAATACTGGATGCCGGTTGACCTGTACATCGGCGGCGCCGAGCACGCGGTGCTGCACCTGCTCTACGCGCGGTTCTGGCACAAGGTGCTCTACGACATCGGCGTCGTCTCGACAAAGGAGCCGTTCCGGAAGCTCGTGAACCAGGGCATGATCCTCGGCGAGAACGGCGAGAAAATGAGCAAGTCGCGCGGCAACGTCATCAACCCGGACGACATCGTGAACGAGTACGGCGCCGATACGCTCCGCATGTACGAGATGTTCATGGGACCGCTGGAAGCGACCAAGGCGTGGAACACGAACGGCCTCGAGGGCATCCACCGGTTCCTGAACCGTATCTGGCGGCTGTACGTGACCGAAGACGGCGCGATCAACCCAAAAATCACGGACGAGGGCGGGGACGAAGCGTTCATCCGCACCTGGCACCGGACGATCAAGAAGGTGACGGAAGACTACGAGAATCTCCGCTTCAACACGGCGATCAGCCAGATGATGATCTTCGTGAACGAAGCCTACAAGGCGGAAAAGCTGCCGCGCAAGGCGATGAACGATTTCCTCCAGCTCTTGTCGCCGATTTGCCCGCACATCGCGGAGGAACTGTGGGAGCGGATGGGTCACGGCGACACGATCACCTACGAGCCGTGGCCGGAATATGATGAAGCCTGGATCGCCGACCGGGAGATCGAGATCGTCATCCAGGTGAACGGCAAGATCGTCGAACGGGTGAAGGTGGCGGCGGACGCGACGGAAGAGGAGCTCGAGCGGCTCGCGCGCGAAAGCGGCCGCGTGAAGGAGCTTACTTCGGGCAAGACGGTGCGCAAAATCATCGTCGTCAAGGGCAAGCTCGTCAACGTCGTCGCGAACTGACCGCATCGGGACGGCGTCAGGCGGGTCCATGCTTCACGGCAAAGGCCTGCTCGACCTTCGCCAGATCTTCGCGGAACTTCGCGTGCGTCGTCCGGATGAGCCGGTTGAAGACGCCGTCCAGCTCGGCGTCGAGCAGCTTCAGCGCGGCGGCGGTGATGCCGCCCGGTACGGACACCCGCCGGATCACTTCGCCGGCGGTGAGTCCCTCGCCTGCCAGCAGCCGCCCCGTGCCGAGCAGCATGCCGACGGCCAGCCGTTCCGCCTCTTCCCGGCGGATCCCCGTCTCTTCGACCGCGGCGTCGACGAAGCGCTCCAGCACAAACGCCATGAAGGCGGGGCCGCAGCTCGACAGATCGGATGCGACGCGCGTATGCTTTTCTTCGATGCGGACCGGCTGGCTGATGTGTGATAGCAGCCCTTCCAGCATCGCCATTTGCCCGGGCTCGACGCGGCTGCCGTAGATGACGAGCGTCACGCCGCCGAGCGCCAGATTCGTGATACTCGGAATCACCTTGGCGACCCGGCAGGGGAGCCATTCTTCCAGATGGGCCAGAAGCACTGGACTGGTGATCGAGACGATCAGCTGTTCCGGCTGCACGCTGGCCCTTATTTCGTCGATGACAGGCTTGAAATCGAGCGGTTTGACGCACAGGAAGACGATGTCGCGTCCGGCGGCGGCTTCCGCGTTCGAGCGGACGGCGGTGAGCCCCGGATGGCGTGCGGCGAGCCGCTCCGCCTTGGCGTACGTCCGGTTCGCCACCGTGATCGCCTCCGGCGGCAGCGCGCCGGAGCGAATGAACGCTTCCACGAGCATGCCGCCCATGCTGCCCGTTCCGATAAATCCGACATTCAACGCTTACCCCTCCCGTCCGTGATCGGCAAAACGGATGGCGTCGTCTTCGGCCGAAAATCCTGCTCTTATCACCATATGCCCGCCCGATTGTCCGACATGACACGGGCGGTCCGGAGGAGGTGGACAGGATCATGCATGCGTTGACGCAACCCCGCATGCTCGCCGCCGCGGGTTTGCTGCTGCTCGCCGCCGGCCTCCTGTGGGGCGCGTTCAGGGACGAGAAACCGGAGCGGCTGCCGCCGGACTGGCGGCCCGTGAATGACCGGCTGGCCGCATCCGTCGGAGAACATGAAGGATCGAACGCAGGTTCAACCGGTGCGGCGCCCTCATCGGCGGGCGGAGGAACCGGCGGCGGGTCGGCATCCGGCGGCGGTTCGGATGCGGGCTCGGATGCCGCCGGTCCGGATACCGGTTCCGCCGCGGGTGACGCGGCCGGGGTGACGTCCGGCACGGAGGGCGGTTCCGGCGCCGCCCCGAATGCCGGATCGGATGCCGCGGCCGGCCCCGTTCCGGATGATGCGGCCGGCCACGGCCCGGCGTCCGGCGGTGCCGCCGGCACGGCTTCGGGCCATGCTGCCGGAGCTTCTCCCGATGCCGCATCCGGTTCCGCGCCCGGCGCCGGGGGGTTCGACATCAACCGCGCGACCGAAGCGGAATGGGATGAGCTGCCCGGCATCGGCCCCGCCAAGGCGCGCGCGATCGTCGAGGACCGGGAGCGGAACGGTCCGTTCCGCAGCGTCGACGATCTTCTGCGGGTGAAGGGGATCGGGCCGAAGCTGCTGGAGCGGATCAAGGATGCGATCGCGGCCCGGAATGCTTCGGGCGGCTGATGCGGACGCGCACGGTGCGGAAGCGCCGGGAGCACGGCGACGAGTTCACCCCGGCAGCTTTGGTGCCCTCGTGCATCCAGATCGGGCGGCAATCGGCGAACCGGCTTTGCTTGGTGCCGGTCGGCGCCAAGCGTTCTCCGCACGGATCGGTTGCCGTGAACCCGCGGATATGCGACAATGGGTGTCAAACAATGGATGCCGGGCGTCAAACCGGAGGCGAAAGGAACGGTGCATGGGATGTCGCAAACCGCAATCGTGCGCAAGGATTGGGATACCTACTTCATGGATATCGCCTACATGGTGTCGACGCGGTCGCGCTGCCTGAGGCGCAGGGTGGGCGCCGTGCTCGTGCAGGGCAAGAAGCTGCTCGGCACCGCGTACAACGGCGCGCCGATGGGCGTGCCGGACTGCTCCGAGGCGGGCTGCATGATCGCCGAACAGTACGAGCTCGAAATCGTGGACGGCGTGGAGCGGGTCGTCAAAAAAGAGCGATGCATCCGCACGATCCACGCGGAGCAGAACCTGCTCCTGTTCACCGACCGGATCGACCGCGAAGGATCGACGGTCTACGTCACCGACCAGCCGTGCTGGACGTGCGCCAACATGCTGGCGAACAGCGGCGTCACCGAAATCGTCTACCATCGTCCCTATCCGAAGGACGCGGACAAGGTGAACTGGCTGATGAGCCGGAAGGGCATCATCTTCCGGCAGCTGGCGTCCTACGAGCCGCCGGCGGAGGCCGCGGGCGGCATTGACGACAACTGAACCGAACGATCGATCGGAAGGAAGCACCTCCGTGCGTCACCATACGCGCGGAGGTTTTTTTGTGAATGCGAAGGGGGTGCAAGCCTTGTTCCGTAGGCCGCTTTGCGCGTTCGCGGCGTGCTGGATCGCGGGCGGTGCGTCGGCCGCGACGTTCGGCCGCACGGGCGTGCTGCTGGCCGGGCTCGCGCTTGCGGCCGCGCTGGCTGCCGTCGCGCTCGCGGGCAGAATCGGCCCGCGGACGGCCGCAGCCTGCGTACTCGCGTACGCGCTCGCCGCGGGCCACCGCGCTTGGACCGACGCGCGCAATGGGACGGAGCTTTCCGATCTGGCCGCCGCGGCCGAAGCGGGCGGGCCGCCGGCCGCGGTCGAAGCGGTGCTGACCATCGACACCGTGCCCCGGATCGACGGCGACCGCGTGATGTTCCGCGCGAAGCTCGAGTCGGTCGCATACGGCGGCGGAGCGCCGCGACGGCTGAGCTCCGAGCGGGTGCAGGTGCGAATCAGGCTCGCGAAGGAGGAGGAGCTCGGCATCGCCGCGGGCTGGCGGCGGGGCGACAGGGCCGCCGTCTCCGGCGTGCTCGAGCGGCCGGGGAAAGCCGTCAATTTCGGAGGGTTCGATTACCGCGCCTATCTGTACCGGCACCGGATCCACTGGCTGCTGGAGGCTGAATCGGCGGACAGCGTCAAGCCTCTCGGACGGGGCGGCGGCGCGGGGCTGGCCGCGCTGCGCGCGATGGACCGGCTGCGCGGCCTGTTGACCGGCCGGATGGCGGACTTGTTCCCCGGGCACCAGGCCGGCTACATGAACGGCCTGGTGCTCGGCGAACGCGAGCGGCTCGATCCGGAACTCTACGATGAATTCGCGGAGCTCGGGCTCACCCACATCCTTGCGATTTCCGGCCTGCATGTCGGCGTTTTTCTGCTCGGCGTCGGCTCCCTGCTCCGGCTGTTCCGGCTGCCGCGCGAGACGACGCTCGAGCTGACGGCGGCCGCCGTCCCGTTTTACGTGCTGCTGACCGGCGCGTCGCCCTCCGTCGTCCGGGCCGGCCTGATGGCGGTGATCGGGCTGATTGCCGCTCGGCTGAACCGGCTGAAGGACGGGATGAACCTGCTGGCCGCCGCCGCGCTGGCGATGCTGATCTATGATCCGTACTATCTGTCCGACATCGCGTTCCAGCTCTCGTTCGCCGTGACGGCCGGCCTGATCGCGCTCGTGCCGCCCGTCAGGCGTGCGCTGCCGTCGCCGAAGCGCGGGAGGCCGATCATCGATCTGCTCGTCGTCACCGTCGTCGCGCAGGCCGTGTCGTTTCCGCTGACCATTCATTATTTCAACCGGTTCCATCTGCTCTCGCTGCCCGCGAACGCGATTCTCGTGCCGTTCATCAGCTTCGTCGTCCTGCCCCTCGGCACGGCGGCGCTGCTCGCATCGTTCGTCTGGCCGGATGCGGGGCGGCTGCTCGCGCGCGTGACGGAGGCGGCGAACGACGCGACGTTCGGTCTGGTGAAAAAACTCGCCGCGCAGCCGGAACTGGCGACGATCTGGCCGACGCCGCCGCTGTGGTGGATGCTGGCCTGGTACGGCGCGCTGCTGGCATTGGCGCACCGGCTGCCCGACCGCTCGGCGGATCGGGGGCGGCCGCGGGACGGCGAGCCGGTGACGGAGACGCTTCCGCTTGCCGGCATGGCGTCGGGCGGCGGGCGTACCGGTCCGGTTCCGGCCGATCCGGCGGGCGGAGCGCAAATCGGGCGGTCCGGTTTCCGTCATGCCGGGCTGTCGGGCAGCCTGTACGATGGACGAACCGGCGCGCATCCCGCGGGCCGGCTGCGCAGCCATCTGCCCGCCGTCCTGCCGGCGGCTCTGGCCGCGCTGCTGCTCGTTTACGCCTGGGACCCCGGCCGGTTCGACCGGACGGCGACCGTCTCGTTTCTGGACGTCGGGCAGGGCGACGCGGCGCTCATCCGCACGCCGGCGGGCCGTCACATCCTCGTTGACGGCGGCGGCACGATCCGCTTCGAGAAGCCGGGCGACGAATGGCGCCGGCGGCTCGATCCGTTCGATGTCGGCGAGGACGTGGTCGTGCCGCTGCTCATGAAGCGCGGCGTCCGCAAGCTCGATCTCGTCGTCGCCACCCATCTCGACTCCGACCATATCGGCGGGCTTGCCGCGGTGCTGAAAAAGATTCCGGCGGAGGCGCTGCTCTGGAACGGCACGCTGTCCGGACGGGAGGACGGGGAAGCGCTGCTCCGGCTCGCGGACGAGCGGGGCGTCCGGCTGATCGCCGCGCACGCCGGGCTCGGGACCTACCGGCCGGACGCCGGCACGGCGATTCAGGTGCTCTGGCCCGCCGCGGAATCCGTCGCCGCGGACGGCCGTCTGCCGGTGCTGAAGGATCAGAACGGACGAAGCATCGTCCTGCGGGTCGAACTGGCCGGCCGCACCTTCCTTTTTACGGGAGACATCGGCTTTGCCGAGGAACGGGCGATCCTGTCGCGCGCGGAAGCGCCGGATTCTCCCGTGGACGTCATGAAAATCCCGCACCACGGGAGCCGGCGTTCCGCGTCCGAAGCATGGCTCGCGTTCTGGCGGCCGAAGGAAGCGGTCATTTCCGCGGGCCGGAACAACGCGTACGGCCATCCGCACCCCGACACGCTCGGCAGAATCGAAGAGGCGGGCGCGCGGATCCGGAGGACGGACGAATATGGCGAGACGCAGTACCGGATCGCGGGAGGCCGTCTCGCGGTCCGCACGGCGCTCGGCCCGAACCGTCCGGAATGACAAATGACACCGGTATACGCTCTTGAGGATTTCTGCTATGCTTGAGGAAGATGCAAGGCTATGTGGAAGAAGCAAGGCTTTGAGGAAGACGCAAGGCTGACCGGTCGCGGATGGGCGCCGGATGAATGGAGTCGGACGATCTTCCGAAAATCGATCCGGATCGCGCACGAACTGCAACATTTCGGCGGTGCGGTCCGTTTGAGAGGGTGCAAGAGAGGGGGATCCTCGTGGTAGAGCCGTCGCTGATCCGTGCCGCCCGGGAGGGCGACCGCGAAGCTCTGATCACGCTTTTGCGAAAAATCGAGACGCATGTCTACCGTACGGCCTATTATCTTGTCGGCAACGAACAGGATGCGATGGACGCTGCGCAGGAGGCCTTGATCCGCATTTATACGAAAATCGGTTCCTATGAAGAGAAAGCGCAATTCAAAACGTGGGTGCAGCGCATCGTGACGAACATCTGCATCGACAAGTTCCGCCGGAACAAGCCGACCGTCTCCATCGAGGAGCACGAGATGGTGTTCGAGGGCAGGGAATCGGTCGAGGGGGAGGTCATGGCGGCCTGCGCCGCGAAGGATATCCGCGAGGCGATCGACCGGCTGCCCGATCATCACCGGGCGGTCGTCGTGCTCAGGTATCTGCAGGACTTTTCTTACAATGAAATTGCCGATTCGCTGGATTTGCCGCTCAACACGGTGAAATCCTATCTGTTCCGGGCAAGGCAGCAGCTTCAGGTTCTGCTCCGAGACTATCAGAAAGGCGGTGTCCGGGGATGAACTGCCAAGAGGTGATGGAATATATGCAGCGCGAGCTCGACGGCGATCTCGGCGACATCGAGTCCGCGAAACTGCGCGAGCACATCCGGCGCTGCGCGGATTGCGCGGAGATGTACGAGCGCCTGCAACGGCTGTCGGCCGAGCTCGAGAACCTGCCGAAGGTGACGCCGCCGTTCAGCCTCGTGGATGCCATTCTTCCGAAACTGGAGGAGATTGACCGGGCCGCGGCGGGCGGGGGAACCGGAGCGGACGGCCAGCCCGCGGGCGCGGAGGGCATCGGGGAGAAGACCGGAAGCGCGCCGGCGGCACCGCGGCGCCGGATCAGCCGCTTCAATCTGCGCGTGCTCGGCGGGGTCGTCGCGGCCGGCATCGTCGCGGGCGTCTTCCTCGTGACGTATGACCGCGACCGTCTGGAAGAGGATATGATCGGCAACCGTGCCCTCGAATTGGCTTCGTCCGGATCGGCGTCGTCGGATGCGTCCGGATCATCCGAACCCGCAATCATGTTCGGAACCGTCAGCGAGTCGTTCGACGCGATGAACGTGGCGGACCAATACGGTATGGAAACGTCCGCGGATGCGGCAAATGCCGGCGATTCGTCGCCTACCGGGCAGGAGGCGAGCCCGACTTCGGGAGTCGGCTACAAGTTCGTTCCCGACCGCGGAGAGGCCGGAGGGACGGATTCGGGAACGGGATCCGGTGCGGATGCCGGAACGGATGTGTACGCAAGTCCGGGCGCCGACGCCGCGCCGGGCTCCGGCACCGAAAACGCGGAGCTCCTGGAGGCCCCGGTTGCACAGCGCGGCGAGTCCGGAGACGGGGCGGAGATGCCGGCGGTCGGCGTGATACAGGATATCGTCGATCTCCGGAAGGAGCTGGCCGCAAGTTCCGTCGAATCGGTATCGCCCGACGGATCGTACGTCGCCGTGTTCGCCGATTCCCGCGTCATCATCTACGACCGGAACGGCAACACGCGGTTCGAGGGAGAAGAGCGGGAAGGCGCGATCGCCGCTTACGGATGGACGGAAGACGGGGGGTTCTTCCGGTACGAGATCCGGCGCGGCGACGGCACGGGCGAGACGTACCGGATCGATCCCGCGGCGGGAACGGAGACGAGGGAGCCGTAAGCCACCTTCGATTCCGCTCATTCCGCAAAACGGCATTCACATTTCCGACGCCGGACGCGTATGATGCGTTGAGCCGCCTGATCGGTCGCACCATCTGCGGGGGGAGCCATGGATCCTCCCGCTGGTGTTGACATAGATCAAGGGCGGAGGGAGCGGGGACGACGGGTGAATCCCGTCGCGGTGAGACCCGCAGCGGTGACACCCGTGATGGTGAACCCGTTGTTTCACCCCCCTCCGCCCGCGGCTTCAAGGCGGGAAACGGAGGTCCCATGAATCCGACTGCAGCGGCGAAAGAGATGAGCGCCGGGATATTCCGTCCGGTCTACGCGGTGTTCGGCCGCGACCGGTACCGGATGCGGGAGTTCGTCGCCTTCGCGGCGGACAAGCTGCTCGGCGAAGAGGAAAAGGAACTCGGCCTGTTCCGGTTCGACACGTCGGAGACGCCGGTCGAAGCCGCGATCGAGGAAGCGGAAGCGATGCCGTTCTTCGTCAGCCGCAAACTGGTGGTCGTGCGCGACGAGACGGTGCTGGCGTCGGGCGGCGGCAAGGAAGGCCGGCTGCAGCACAACGTCGACCGGCTGGTCGCATATCTGCGCAAGCCGTGCGAGACGAGCGTGCTGCTGTTCGTCGTGCACAGCGACAAGCTGGACGAACGGCGGAAGGCGGTCAGGCTGCTGAAGGAAATGGACGCGGTCATCGAGTTCGCCGAGCTCGAGGGCCGGGATCTCGTTCGCTGGGTCATGCGGCGCGTTACCCAGCAGGGGCGCTCGATCGGCGAGGAGACGGCGGAAGCGCTGATCCGCCGCGCGGGCACCAACCTGCAGACGCTCGCCGCGGAGACGGACAAGCTGTGCCTGTATGCGGGACCCGGGGGCACGATCCTGCGCGAGCATGTCGAGGCGCTGACCGAGCCCGTGCTCGAGGAGGACGTCTTCGCGCTGGTCGACGCGCTGATGGAGGGCGATGCCGTGCGGGCCGTTTCGCTGTACCGGCAGCTGCTCGAACGGAAGGAAGAGCCGATCCGGATCGCGGCGCTGATCGCGAGCCAGCTCCGCATCATGCTGCAGGTGAAGGAGCTGGCGGCGCGTTCCTGGCCGGTCCGGCAGATCGCGGCGGAACTCGGCCTGCACCCGTACCGCGTCCGTCTGGCGGCGGAGAAGGCCCGCTTCTGGTCCGAGGCGCATCTGGCCGGGCGGTTGCGCGAAATCGCCGAACTCGATTACAGGATGAAGACGGGGCAGGTGGACAAGGCGATCGGACTCGAACTTTATCTGCTCGAGTCCGGGGCGATGGGGCGTCCGGCCGGGACGCGCATTTGACCTGAAATGACCCGGGATGACCGGCAGGAACCGAAACCGCCGTTCTCCCTTGCGGAGAACGGCGGTTCGCGCTTTGCGAATCGGAAACGGACGAACATCGTGATCATCGCCCGCCGGTTTCCACGATCGGGCATGCCGACCGGATTGGCGTCCTGCGCGAAGAACCGATCCGGGAAAGCGGCATGCACGCGTCGCTGATCGGGAAAAACGGCCTCTGCGCGAGGCTGCGCGCAAGCGGTGCGGCCCCGCAGACGCTTTGACCCCCGGAGCGGGCGGCCGTGAAGCTCTCCTTGCCGAACGCGCCGGTGTCCGGATCCCGGCATCATGCCCGTTCCGGCGGCAACGACAGGACGGCCGGCGCCATCCGTGCGGATGACGCCGGCCGTTCCCCTTATCGCCGGCCGATCAGGCCTGCTGCGCGAGCAGCGCGTTCAGCTTGTGGGCCAGGCGGGATTTTTTGCGAGCGGCCTTGTTCTTGTGAATGAGGCCCTTCGTGACGGCCTTGTCCAGCTTCTTCTGGGCGAAGGCGACGGCGGCCCTGGCCTTCTCGACGTCCGCGGCCAAGATGGCGTTCTCGGCAGCCTTGATGGCCGTGCGGAGCGCGGATTTCTGGGATTGGTTTCTCGCGCGGCGCTTCTCGCTCGTCTTCACGCGCTTGATGGCGGATTTGATGTTCGGCACTCGGTTCACCTCCCGGTCAACAAGGCATTCCTCATCTTGAGTCAACTTGAGACATTCTATCATGCGGCCCTTGAATTTGCAAGAGCGGGAAAGGGGCGGGAAAACCGGCGGATCGCTGCATAAACCCCCGTCCGGCACGCGCACAATAAGGCCGATCCGAAGAGACGGAGGAATGCGCTGCCATGCACGACATCGAATTGCGCCAATACGACGTCCGTACCGACCTTGCGCTGGAAGCGAAAGAGATGGCCCAGTCGGGCGGGGACGCCCCGATCAACGGCATCACGACGGAGACGGTCCGCGAGGACGGCATCACGATCACGCGGATGAGCGTCGACAACGAGGAAGGGGCGCGGGCGATCGGCAAAATGATCGGCCGCTACGTCACGATCGAGGTGCCGGGGCTCCGGAACAGGGACACGGAACTGCAGGACCGCGTCGCCGGGGTGTTCGCGCGCGAGTTCGAGGCGTTCCTCGACCGGATCGGCATCCACCGCGGCGCGAAGACGCTCGTCGTCGGGCTCGGCAACTGGAACGTGACCGCCGACGCCCTCGGGCCGCTCGTCGTCGAGAACACGCTCGTCACCCGCCATCTGTTCGAGCTGATGCCCGACCAGGTGGCGCCCGGCTACCGGCCCGTCAGCGCGGTCGCGCCGGGCGTGCTCGGCATCACCGGCATCGAGTCGAGCGATATCGTGTACGGCATCGCCTCGCAGATCAAACCCGATCTCATCATCGCGATCGACGCGCTCGCATCCAAATCCGTCGAGCGGGTCAACACGACGATCCAGATTGCCGATACGGGCATCCATCCCGGATCCGGCATCGGCAACAAGCGCAAGGGCCTCACGCGCGACATCCTCGGCGTTCCGGTCATTGCGATCGGCGTGCCGACCGTCGTCTACGCGTCGACGATCGTAAACAACTGCATCGAGCTCATGGCGGAGCATTTCCGCCGGCAGACGGACAACGCGGCGCCGATCCTCGGCATGCTCCACTCGATTTCGGCGGAGGACCGGCTCCAACTCGTGAAGGAAGTGCTCCAGCCGATGGGGCACGACCTGCTCGTCACGCCGAAGGAGGTCGATTCCTTCATCGAGGACATCGCGAACATCATCGCGAGCGGACTGAACGCCGCGCTGCACGACGCCGTCACGATGGAAAACACCGGCGCTTACACCCGCTGAAGCGCCGGTTTTTCTGTGCCCGCCGCAGCGCCTCGTCTTCGAATCTAGCTTTTTTGCACGAATCTTTCGTTCTATCAACGGCCTTCCGCTCATAGACTGATGGCAGAATCCGGCAACAGCCGCAGTCTGTGGGAGGAATCGTCGATGAAAAAGATCACCGCCTTCGGACATCCGTCGCGAACCATCGAAGCGTTGTGCGCGCTGCTCGCGGGATGGCGCGCCTTCACGCTGCTGTCCGCCTTCACGTTCGCAGCCTTCGTCGCGGCCGGCCTGACCGCCGCGGCGCTCCGGGCGCAGGCGCCGGACTGGCCGGTCGGAGGAGCGGCGGCCGCGCTTCCGGACGGCGTGATCGCGCAGGCGGCCCGCATGGAGCTTCCGTCGTTCGGGACGAACCGCGGGGGAGGCATCGACGGAAGACGGACGGCGGCGTTCCTGTTCCGCTTCGCGACGGGCATCAACCCGCACCAGCCGCGCAGCCTGCTTGCGAGCGAGCTACCCGGGCTCGAAACCGGCCGCGCCGTGCTCCTCAGGCCGGGCAGCGTCGGGGATCACGTCACCGGTCCCGAGGACCGGCCGCCGCTTCCGGCGGTCGGCACGGGCGCGTCCGATCGGGACGGGTCGATCGATGCGCCGCGGGGTCCGGGCAGACCGGGCGGTGCCGGACCGGCTGGAGGCGAAGGCGGGTCCGATCCGGCAGCCGGCGGCGGAACGGCCGGACCGGATGCCGGAAACGGCGGTCCCGGGGACGGCGCGGATCCCGGAACGGAGGGAGACAAGCCCGGAGCGGGCGGGGAGAACGGGGACGAACCGGAGACGCCCGGGCGGGTCAAGCGCAAGGTCGTGCTGATCTACCATTCCCACAATCGCGAATCGTGGCTGCCCGAACTCGGGGAGGGCGCGAAGAACCCGGAGTCGGACGAGATCAACATCACGCTGGTCGGCAAGCGGCTCGCCGAGCGGCTGGAAGAGGCCGGCATCGGCGCGGTCCATGCCGCCGTCGACTACGCGACGGCGGTTGAGGACTATCGCTGGGAATTATCTTATAAATATTCGAAGGAGACGGTCCTCGAGGCGATGGCCGCGCACGAAAGCCTGACCTATCTGTTCGACATCCACCGCGATTCGCAGCCGCGCGGCTACACGACGGTGACGATCGACGGCAAGGATTACGCCCAGGTCTATTTCGTGATCGGCAAAAAAAATCCCGACTGGCAGCGGAACGAGGCGTTCGCGGCGGAGCTCCACAGGCTGCTGGAGAAGCGTTATCCCGGCATTTCGCGCGGCATCTGGGGCAAGGACGCCGCGAAGGGCAACGGGGAGTACAATCAGTCGTTGTCGCCGAACAGCGTGCTCATCGAAATCGGCGGCATCGAGAATACGCTTGAAGAATGCTACCGGACGGCCGACGCGCTCGCGGAAGTGATCGCCGAGCTGTACCGGTCGGCGGTCGAGACGGGCGCGGTGCCCGAATGACGGGGGTGCGGGGAATGAGAAGGCCTTGGCAGTACGCGCTGCTCGGGGCGGCGGTCACGGTTTTCATCCTGTACGGAATCGAGATGGCGTCGGACGGCATCGAGGATGTGTACGGCCCGCCGAAACCCGGTGCGAACCGGGCCGTGGATGCGGGAGGGGCGGGCGGATACGGCCATACGATCGATCCGTACGGCATTCGCGGCGGGGATCCGTACGGCGATTGGTCCGACGGGGCGTACGGCCGCGCGTCCGGGCCGGACGGGGTATCCGGGCCGGGGACCGCGTACGGTCCGGACGGCGAAACCGGGCCGGGAGCCGCGTACGATTCGGGCGGCACGGCGGGACGGGACCGGTACGGCGCGGCGCCGGGAGAGCCCGGTTACGGCGGATACGGCTACGGGGACGCCGGAGACCGCGGCGGCGGAACGGGCAGGCTGGCGGACGGTGCGGCCGGCCTGCTGCAATCCGCGGCGAAGGGCGGGATCCGCTTCATCGTGTCGCTGTTCGAATCGGTGACGGACTGACGCCGCGCATCCGCGAATTGATGCCCCCAACCCGCTGCTGATATAATAGAAGCTCGAACGGCATTCACGCACTGGTTGGAGGAACTGCATGACGGACGCTCTGTCGAGGCAGCGGAACATCCGCAATTTCTGCATCATCGCGCATATCGACCACGGCAAGTCGACGCTGGCCGACCGCATTCTCGAATATACCGGCGCATTGTCGCCCCGGGAAATGCAGGATCAGGTGCTGGACAACATGGAGCTTGAGCGGGAGCGGGGCATCACGATCAAGCTGCAGGCCGTGCGCCTCCATTACCGGGCCGACGACGGCCAGGATTACGTGCTCAACCTGATCGACACGCCGGGCCACGTCGACTTCACCTATGAAGTGTCGCGCAGCCTGGCCGCCTGCGAGGGCGCGCTGCTCGTCGTCGACGCGTCGCAGGGCATCGAGGCGCAGACGCTCGCGAACGTGTATCTGGCGCTCGAGAACAACCTCGAGATTTTGCCGGTCATCAACAAGATCGACCTGCCGAGCGCCGATCCGGACCGGGTCAAGCGGGAAATCGAGGACGTGATCGGCCTCGATGCGAGCGAAGCGGTGCTCGCGTCCGCGAAGGCGGGCATCGGCATCAAGGAGATTCTGGAACAGATCGTCACGAAAATCCCGGCGCCGAAGGGCGATCCGGACAGCCCGCTGAAGGCGCTCATCTTCGATTCCCACTACGACGCGTACAAAGGCGTCATCGTCTATGTGCGGGTCGTGGACGGCAGCATCCGGGCCGGCAAGCGGATCCGCTTCATGGCGACGGGCGCGGAGTTCGAAGTGGACGAAGTCGGCGTGTTCCGGCCGCGGATGACGCCGGTCGACGAACTGTCCGTCGGCGACGTCGGCTACATCGTGGCCGGCATCAAGAACGTCAAGGACACGCGCGTCGGCGACACGGTCACGGACGCGAAGCACCCGGCGGCCGAGCCGCTCCCGGGCTACCGGCGCGTCAACCCGATGGTGTTCTGCGGGCTCTATCCGATCGACACGCAGGATTACAACGATCTGCGCGAGGCGCTCGAGAAGCTGGAGCTGAACGACGCGTCGCTGCGGTACGAACCGGAGACGTCGACCGCGCTCGGGTTCGGGTTCCGGTGCGGTTTTCTCGGCCTGCTGCACATGGAGATCATCCAGGAACGGATCGAACGGGAATTCAAGATTCCGATCATCACGACGGCGCCGAGCGTCGTCTACCGGGTGAAGCTGACGAACGGCGAGACGCTGGAGATCGACAACCCTTCGAAATACCCGGATTCGGGGCGGATCGAGTACGTCGAGGAGCCGTACGTGAAAGCTTCGATCATCGTGCCGAACGACTACGTCGGCCCGATCATGGAACTGTGCCAGAGCCGGCGCGGCGAGTTCGTCAACATGGAATACATCGACACGTCCCGCGTGAACCTGACGTACGAGCTTCCGCTGTCCGAAATCGTCTACGATTTTTACGACCAGCTCAAATCGAGCACGCGCGGCTACGCTTCGATGGATTACGAGCTGTCCGGGTACAAGAAGTCGAACCTCGTGAAGATGGACATCCTGCTGAACAACGAAGTGGTGGACGCGCTGTCGGTCATCGTGCACCGCGACCGCGCCTACCAGCGGGGCAAGGCCGTCTGCGAGAAGCTGAAGGAGCTCATTCCGCGGCAGATGTTCGAAGTGCCGATTCAGGCCGCGATCGGCTCGCGGGTCATCGCCCGGGAGACGGTCAAGGCGCTTCGCAAGAACGTGCTGGCGAAGTGTTACGGCGGGGACGTCACGCGGAAGCGGAAGCTGCTCGAAAAGCAGAAGGAAGGCAAAAAGCGGCTGAAGCAGGTCGGAAGCGTGGAAGTGCCGCAGGAAGCGTTCATGGCGGTGCTGCGCATCGACCAGTAGCGCCGCCGTCCGGCCGCCGGGGCCATCCCGGCGGCTCCATTGTTCCTGAAGACGGATGCCCGGTGCGTAGATGTCGGGCGGGCGGATGCGGTGCGGCGTCCGTTCCGTGGCTCCGGAACGGGTACGACGCCGGTCCGTCGATACGCCGCCGGCGGCGCACGTTGGTCCGGCGGGTTTCTTGTTCCGCATCGCGAAAGGGGTGAACGGACCAGATGCTGATGCATCCTCCGAGGGCGCTCTACATCCATATCCCGTTCTGCGCGCAGCGGTGCCATTATTGCGATTTCAACACCTACGCGCTGGCGGGGCAGCCGGTCGACGCGTATCTGGAGGCGCTCGAGCGGGAGATGGAGCGCACGGTCGAAGCGCTGCCTCCGGAGAAAATCGACACCGTGTTCGTCGGCGGCGGGACGCCGACGGTGCTGACGCCCGCGCAGATGGCGCGCCTGCTCGGGGCCGTGCGGCGGTGGTTCCCGGTGGCGCCGGACGCCGAGATCACGGTCGAGGCCAATCCGGGCACCGTCGGACCGGAGCTGCTCGCCTTGATGCGGGAGGGCGGCGTGAACCGGATCAGCTTCGGCGTGCAGGCGTTCGACGATGCGCTGTTGCGGCGCCTCGGCCGCATGCACGACACGGCGGACGCCTATCGCAGCGTCGCGCTCGCGCGGGAAGCCGGATTCGCGAACATTTCGATCGACCTCATGTTCGGCCTTCCGGGTCAGACGATGGACATGCTGGCGGACAGCGTGCGCCGGGCGGTCGAGCTCGATTTGCCGCACTATTCGCTGTACGCGCTGAAGATCGAAGAGAATACGCTGTTCCACACGCTCCATGAGCGGGGAGAGCTGCCGCTGTCCGGCGAGGAAGAGGAGCTGCACATGTATCTGCACATCATGGAGCGGCTTGAAGCGGCGGGCCGGCGGCAGTACGAGATCAGCAACTTCGCGCTGCCGGGATACGAAAGCCGGCACAACATGACCTACTGGCGCAACGAGCCGTATTACGGCATCGGCGCCGGCGCCCACGGATACGCGCGCGGCGTGCGCCATGTCAACATCCGGGGCGTGACGCCTTATATCGAGGCGGCCCGGGAGCGGCTGCCGCGGCTTACCGAGGAGCCGGTATCCGAGGAAGAGGCGATGGAGGACTTCATGATGGTCGGGCTAAGGATGCGGGACGGCGTCCGCGACGACGACTTCGCGGCGCAATTCGGCGGCCGGTCGATCGACGACGTGTTCGGCGGCGTCATCGCCCGGCTCCGGGATGCCGGCCTGCTCGAGCGACGGCCCGACGGCGCCGGCTGGCGGCTTACCGACCGCGCGATCCCGGTCGGCAACGAGGTGTTCGGCGCATTCGTCGGGGCGCTGAGCGAATAGGGGCCGGTTGCAGGCGGGGAAGGCGGAAAGATTCGGGCACGCGAAGTTGGCCGTTAACGGTCCCCGGGACCGTTATGCCGTCCGGCCGGTGCGCGGAGTGAGGGGTTAACGGTTCGCGGGACCGTAAGCGGGGCCGGACGGAGGGTGCCGGGCACGCGAAGTTGGCCGTCAACGGTCCCCGGGACCGTTATGCCGCCCGGCCGGTGTGCGGAGTGAGGGGTTAACGGTCCGCGGGACCGTCAACACCGGCCGCGGCATGCCGGGCATGCATGGCAACGGTCTGCGGGAGGCCGTCTTCAACCGCGCGCGTCAGTCCGCTACCGCCCGTGCCGTTCGGTCCACCCGATCCGATTGCCTTCATGCCCGCCTGAAAATCGGAATTCAACCAGATTCGCCATGCGCCCGTCCGTCCGGCCGCCCGCCGCGTTCCCCCTGTCCTGCGCGCACCCTGCGCACGTCATCCGGCGTCACGGCCTTCAAGCACTGTTCCGCGGCAGCCATTCGCGCGCATCGTCCCGCCGATACGACCCATGCATACCGCCGCCACACGTCCGCCTCCGCGAATTCGGGATTGCAACAGATTGCATCTTGTTGTATATTTATTCATATTCTTTTTTACGCATCGGCCCTTGATCGGCCGGAAGCGGGAGGCGCGCATGTGAGATGATGGTGAAAGAAGCGGTGTGCAGACGGGCGACCCTCGACGACGTGGAGGAGCTGCACCGCCTGATCGCAAGCTATGCGGAGAAGGGGATCATGCTGCCGCGCTCGCGGGAAGCGCTCGCCCGCCACATCGATTCCTTCGTCGTGGCCGAGATCGACGGCGAGATTGTGGGCTGCGGATCGCTGTTCCGGCTCGGCAACGATCTGGTGGAGATCCGCTCGCTCGGCATGAAGGAAGGATACAAGGGCTGCGGCATCGGCACGAAGCTGGTGGACATGCTCGTGGAGGAGGCGCGCAGGCAGGGGGTTCCGCGGGTGATGGCGCTCACGTACGCGGTCGACTTTTTCCGGAAAAACGGCTTCGAAGTGGTGGACAAGGCGATCTTCCCGGAGAAGGTATGGACCGATTGCGTGAATTGTCCGAAACGCCATGCGTGCGACGAGATCGCGGTGCTCAAGGTACTGAACTGACTTGACAATCGTCAAGCCGGTTTGGTATTTTTGTATTGTTGGTTAGCACTCTCGGTCGTCGAGTGCTAACAACGGTCTGAAGGCAAGCATCGTCCGGTCGGGAGGGTTCGGGAGATGTTGACCGAAAGACAGCGACTGATATTGAGCGCCATCGTGGATGACTACATTCGGTCCGCCGAACCGGTGGGATCGCGCAGCATCTCGAAGAAGAGCGGCGTCGGTTACAGTCCCGCCACGATCCGGAACGAGATGGCAGACCTGGAGGAACTCGGGTATCTGGAGCAGCCGCACACGTCTGCCGGACGGATTCCGTCGGCGAAGGGATATCGTTACTACGTCGATCACCTCCTCCGGCTCGGTGAAGTGGACGAGGAGGACCTGCGGACGGTCCGCGAGTTTTTCTCCCGGAAAATGACCCGCATGGAGCAGATTATCCAGCATGCCGCGACGATTCTGGCGAACCTGACGAACTATACGAGCATCGTGCTCGGTCCCGAGGTGTTCAGCAATTCGCTGAAGGCCTTCCAACTCGTGCCGCTGAACGAGCAGATGGCCGTCGCGATCATCGTGACGAACACCGGCCATGTCGAGAACCGGACGATCTCGATCCCGCCGGGGTTCGACATGAACGAGTTCGAGAAGATCGTGGCGATCCTGAACGCGAAGCTCGTCGGCGTGCCGCTGCACAAGCTGCAGACGAAGCTCTACACCGAAGTGAGCGAGGAGCTGAACCGCTACGTCAACCATTGCGAAATGATCATCGACGCCCTGGCGCAGGCGCTCGAGCAGCGGACCGAACACCGTGCGTTCACGAGCGGCACTTCGAACATGCTGTCGCAGCCGGAGTTCCGGGATGTGAACAAGGTGAAGTCGATCCTCGAATGGCTCGACGAGACGCCGGCCCTGGTGCGCTCGTTCAGCCCGAAGCAGGAAGGCATCCAGGTCCGGATCGGCAGCGAGAACGCGGACGAGGCGCTGCAGAACTGCAGCCTGATCACGGCCACCTACGTCGTGGACGGCACGACGGTCGGCACGATCGGACTGCTCGGACCGATGCGCATGGATTACGCGAAGGCGATCACGTTGATGGACATCCTCTCCAAAAATTTGTCTGTCATGCTCGCGAGATGTTACAATTGAGCACGATGGTTTGACCGCGGCTGAGCGCGATGGTTCGACCGCGGCGTCAGGGAGGTGGATCCGCAGCAATGACGCAAGCAAAGGATGCGGCAGATCAACGCTTGGACCAGGGGGCCGCTGCCGGCGGCGGCGCGGCAAATGCGGATAACGAACGCGACAGGCCGGCGGCGGAAGCGCCGGCCGATACGCTCAATGCGGCATCTGACACGCCCGGAAGCGGCGGAGAACCGGAAGGCGAAGCCGCGTCCGGAGAACCGGGTGCGGGTGCCGCATCCGCCGAATCGGGCGAACCGGAACCGCAGGAAGGGGCCGGAGAATCCGGGGCGGGCGCGGACCACGCGGAGCCCGCGGACGAGCGGGACGCGCGCATCGCCGAACTCGAGAGCCGGCTCGAGGAATACCGGAACCGGCTGCTCCGGTCGCAGGCCGATTTCGACAACTTCCGCCGCCGCACGCAGCGCGAGAAGGAAGAGCTCGTGCAATTTGCCTCCGCCGGGCTGATCACCCGGCTTCTGCCCGTGCTGGACAACTTCGAGCGCGCGATCGCCGCGGCGAAGGCCTCGGGCGATTTCGAAGCGCTGGCGAAGGGCGTGGACATGATTTACCGCCAGTTGTTCCAGGTGCTCGAGCAGGAAGGGCTGAAGCCGATGGAGACGGTCGGACAGCCGTTCAATCCCGAATTCCACGAGGCGGTCATGCGCGTCGAATCCGACGAGCACGAGGAAGGGACCGTCGTGGAGGAGCTTCAGCGCGGCTACATTCTCAAGGATCGCGTGATCCGTCCGGCCATGGTGAAGGTCAGCGGCTGAATCGGCTGTGATTCTGGGAATCCATCAAGGAGGAACGATCCATGAGCAAAGTGATCGGCATCGACCTCGGCACGACGAACTCCTGCGTCGCCGTCATGGAGGGGGGCGAGGCGGTCGTCATCCCGAACGCGGAAGGGGGCCGCACGACGCCTTCCGTCGTCGCGTTCAAGAAGGACGGCGAGCGGATCGTCGGCGAAGCGGCGAAACGCCAGGCCATCACGAACCCCGACCGCACGATCATCTCGATCAAGCGGCACATGGGGACGAACCACAAGGTCAACATCGACGGCAAGGAATACACGCCGCAGGAAATCTCGGCGTTCATCCTGATGAAGCTGAAGGCCGACGCCGAGGCCTATCTCGGCGAGCCGGTGACGAAGGCCGTCATCACGGTCCCGGCCTACTTCAACGACTCGCAGCGCCAGGCGACGAAGGACGCCGGCAAGATCGCGGGCCTCGAGGTGCTGCGGATCGTGAACGAGCCGACGGCGGCCGCGCTCGCGTACGGCCTTGACAAGGAGGAAGACCAGACGATCCTTGTCTTCGACCTCGGCGGCGGCACGTTCGACGTGTCGATCCTCGAGCTCGGCGACGGCTTCTTCGAAGTGAAGGCGACGAGCGGCGACAACCACCTCGGCGGCGACGACTTCGACCAGGCGATCATGGACTGGATGGCCGCCGAGTTCAAGAAGGAGCACGGCATCGACCTGATGAAGGACCGGGCGGCCGTGCAGCGCCTGAAGGATGCGGCGGAGAAGGCGAAGAAAGAGCTCTCCACCATGCTGACGACGACGATCTCGCTGCCGTTCATCACGATGTCCGACGGCGTGCCGCTGCACCTCGAAATGAACCTGACCCGGGCGAAGTTCGAGGAGCTGACGGCCCATCTCGTCGAGCGGACGCTCGGCCCGACCCGCCAGGCGCTCGCCGACGCCGGCCTGAAGCCGGAGGACATCGACAAGGTCGTGCTCGTCGGCGGCTCGACGCGCATCCCGGCGGTGCAGGAAGCGATCCGGAAGCTGATCGGCAAGGAGCCGCACAAGGGCGTCAACCCGGACGAGGTCGTCGCCCTCGGCGCGGCCGTGCAGGCCGGCGTGCTGACGGGCGAAGTGAAGGACGTCGTGCTGCTCGACGTGACGCCGCTCTCGCTCGGCATCGAGACGGCGGGCGGCGTGTTCACGAAGATGATCGAGCGGAACACGACGATCCCGACGAGCAAGTCGCAGATCTTCACGACGTACGCCGACAACCAGACGAGCGTCGAAATCCACGTGCTGCAGGGCGAACGCGCGATGGCGGCGGACAACAAGACGCTCGGCCGCTTCATCCTGAGCGACATCCCGCCGGCGCCGCGCGGCGTGCCGCAGATCGAGGTCACGTTCGACATCGACGCGAACGGCATCGTGCACGTGTCCGCCGTTGACAAGGGCACGGGCAGATCGCAGAAGATCACGATCCAGTCCTCGAGCGGCCTGACACCGGAAGAAATCGAGCGGATGCGGAAGGAAGCGGAGCAATACGCGGAGGAAGACCGCAAGCGGCGCGAGCTCGCCGAGGCGAAGAACAACGCGGACCATCTCATCTATACGGTCGAGAAGACGCTGAAGGATCTCGGCGGCAAGGTCGACGAGTCCGAGATCCAGCGGGCGAACGACGCGAAGGAGAAGGTCCGGAAGGCGATCGAATCGAACGACATCAACCAGATCCGGTCGGCGACCGAAGAGCTGTCGAACGTCATCCAGCAGCTCTCCGTGAAGCTGTACCAGCAGGCCGGAGCGCAGCAGGGCGCATCCGGCGGCTCCGGCACGGACGGCGCCGCGAAGGGCAAGGACAACGTCGTGGATGCCGACTACGAAGTGATCGACGACAAGAAATAAGTGAGGTTCGAAAGCGTGGCGGAGGGTCAAAGTCGGTCCAATCGGCTTTGACCCTCGGTTCTGCATGAAGGCGGTCGCCAGGTTCAATTGGACGGGGGTGGCTGAGTGGCGCAGAAGCGGGACTATTACGAGGTGCTGGGAGTCAGCCGGGACGCGACGCAGGAGGAGATCAAGAAGGCGTACCGCAACCTGGCCCGCAAGCTGCATCCGGACGTCAACAAGGCTCCGGATGCGGAGGAGCGTTTCAAGGAAGTCAAGGAGGCGTATGACGTCCTCAGCGACGAGAAGAAGCGCGCCCAATATGACCGCTACGGACATGTCGATCCGAACCAGGGCTTCGGCGGAGGCGGCGGATTCGGCGATTTCGGCGGCTTTGGCGATTTCGGCGGATTCGGCGATATCTTCGACATGTTCTTCGGCGGCGGCAGCCGCCGCGACCCGAACGCGCCGCAGCGGGGCAACGATCTGCAGTACACGATGACGCTCGAATTCAAGGAAGCGGTGTTCGGCGTCGAGAAGGACATCACGATTCCGCGAACGGAAACCTGCGACACCTGTCACGGCAGCGGCGCCCGTCCGGGGACGAAGCCCGAGACGTGCCCGGCCTGCCGCGGCACCGGCCAGCAGGAGATCGTGCAGAACACGCCGTTCGGCCGCATCGTGAACCGCCGGACGTGTCCGCAGTGCGGAGGCGCGGGCCGGTTCATCCGCGAGAAATGCGGCTCCTGCCGCGGCACGGGCAGGGTGAAGCGGCAGCGCACGATCCATGTGCGCATCCCGGCGGGTGTCGACGAAGGCGCGCAGATCCGGCTGTCCGGCGAAGGCGAGGCCGGCCTGCGCGGCGGCCCGCCCGGCGACCTGTACATCGTCATCAGGGTGAAGCCGCACGAATTCTTCGAGCGCGACGGCGACGACATTTACTGCGAAGTGCCGCTCACGTTCGCGCAGGCGGCGCTCGGCGACGAGATCGAGGTGCCGACGCTGACGGACAAGGTGAAGCTTCGCATTCCGCCGGGCACGCAGACGGGCACCTATTTCCGCCTGAGGGGCAAGGGGGTGCCGCGGCTGCGCGGAACGGGGGCCGGCGACCAGCACGTGAAGGTGACCGTCGTGACGCCGACGAATCTGACCGAGGAACAGAAGGAACTGCTGCGTCAGTTCGCCCGTCTGTCGGGGGAGAGCGCATACGCGGCGGCCAACGGTCATTCCGGCGGCAACCTGTTCGAGCGGATGCGCCGGGCGTTCCGCGGCGAATGACGCCGGCGGAGGGCGCACGGGCGCATATTCGTCCCGGCGCCGCCGCACACTATCGTCGTGCGCGGGCACGCCGCCCGGCGCGCGAAGGAGGATGGACGCATGGCGCCCCGTGAAGCAGGCGGGAAGAACGGCAGGCGGAAGCTGCCGACCGCCGGCAGGGAAGACGTCGTGTTCGATCCGCGGACGGCGGATGCCGAAGATCAAGAAGCGGCGGCCAGAGCGCAGGCGGCGGATCGCCGTCAGCGCGGCGGATGAGGCGGTGCGTGTGCCGTGGCGGAATTGACGGCATCGTTCCATGACGCCGCGCGGGCCCGCGAGGCGCTGCGCAAGCTGGAGGCGCTGCGGGCTTCGGCGGCCGTCCGGCCGGGAACGGACGGCACGGCGCTCGTCGCCCGCGTCGACGACGCGATCGTCGAGCAGGCGACCCGGCTGATCGAGACGCACGGCGGTACGGCGGAATGGACAGAATGAGACGGACAAACGCCCCGGGCTCGGCGGACCGAACCGGGGCGTTTCCATGTCCTGCACAAGGATTTTTTTGTCGCGCGGCTTCCGGTGTTGTACAATGGATGAAGTGGCCGCGTTCACGCATGCGGCCGCCGACATGCGGGGAGGTCCAGGCGGTTGAAATGGCATGAGCTGACCATCCGATCGCGGGCGGAAGCGGTCGAGATGGTGACGAATTTTCTGCACGAACTCGGCGCGGACGGCGTGTCGGTCGAGGAATCCTGGGCGGACCGGAAGCCGTCCGGGTCGAAACTTGACGAATGGTTCGATCGTCCGCCCAATGACATACCGGCCGGATGGGTCGAGATCAAGGGCTGGTTCCCCGAGGGAACCGACACGGCATCCCTGCGGGAAGCGCTGCGGGACCGGATCGGCGAACTCCGGACCTGGGGCATCGATCCCGGGAACTTCTCGCTGGAAGAAGCGGTGGTCGACGAGGAGGACTGGGCGGAGGCGTGGAAGCGGTATTTCAAGCCGCTGCGCGTCACGGACCGGCTGACGATCCGGCCGATCTGGGAACCGTACGAACCCGGTCCGGGAGAGATCGTGATCGACCTCGATCCCGGCATGGCGTTCGGCACGGGCACCCACGCGACGACGGCGCTCAGCCTCAAGGCCCTGGATCGCGCGATCCGGGGCGGTGAGGAGGTCATCGACGTCGGCACCGGTTCCGGCATCCTCGCGATCGGCGCCGCGAAGCTGGGTGCGCGGAGCGTGCTGGCACTCGACCTCGATCCCGTCGCCGTGGCGAGCGCCAGGGCCAACGCGGCGCTCAACGGTCTTGAGGACCGGATCGACGTGCGCGAGAGCGACCTGCTCGGCGCGCTCAAGGCGGGCGGGACGAACGACCACCGGCCGCTCAACGTGTCGCCGCCGGTGGACGTCATCGTTGCAAACATTCTCGCCGAAATCATCCTTCGATTCATGGACGACGTATACGCGGCACTGAAGCCGGGCGGCCTCTACATCGCGTCCGGCATTTATGTGAACAAGGAACAAGATGTGCGGCGGGGACTCGAAGCGGCGGGCTTCGAGATCCTGGACCGCGACGAGCGGGAAGACTGGATCGCCTTTACGGCGAGGAAGCCGGAGGGACGCTGATGGAGGTTCTGGAGCAGTTTCTCTGGTATCCGCTCGAGCATCTGCCGTTCATCGTGATCGTTCTCGCGCTCGCGTTCACGTTGCACGAATTCGCCCACGCGTACAGCGCCTACAGGTTCGGCGATCCGACCGCCCGCGATCAGGGACGGGTGACGCTGAACCCGATGGCCCATCTCGATCCGATCGGGACGCTTCTCATCCTGATCGCCGGGTTCGGCTGGGCGAAGCCGGTGCCGGTCGTCCGGTCGCGGTTCCGCTACCCGCGCCTCATGGGCATCGTCGTGTCCGCCGTCGGCCCGCTCAGCAACCTGCTGCTCGCCTTCATCGGCATCGCCGCGTACTCGCTGCTGGCCCACACCGGCTGGCTCGGCGGCGTCTCCTACGGCGCCCGGGTGGCGGTGCACCTGTTTCTCAACTATCTGATCAGCATGAACGTCCTGCTCTTCCTGTTCAATCTCATTCCGCTGCCGCCGCTGGACGGCTACCGGATCATCGAGGATCTCGCGCCGTCCCGGATCCGGATGAAAATGGACCGTTACATCCATTGGGGCGTGTTCGTGTTCCTGCTGGTCGTGTTCATACCGGGACTGAGGAGCTATACGCTCGATCCGCTGTTCGGCCTCGCGCGGCCGATCATCTCCGGGCTGTTCTCGCTCTTCGGCCTCTCGGTTGCGACGGACTGACGCACGGATTTCCTGTGGCGGCTGACCCGCAAAATGTGTATGATCGTGTATGACGAAGGTTGGTCGATGGACATGCAGCGTTACATCGTGCCGCCCGAGGCCTTCCGCGGCCGGACGGTCGTCGTGGAGGGCGACGACGCATTCCACCTGTCGCGGGTGATGCGGATGCGCCCCGGCGACCGGATCGTCGTCTGCGACGGCTGCGGGCGCGAGGCGACGGCCGTGCTGACGAAGGTCGCGCCCGACCGGGCGGAGGCCGAGGCGGAGGATTTCCGTCCGTCGGCGGGAGAGCCGGCGTGGACGGTCGTCATCGCGCAGAGTCTGCCGAAGGGCGACAAAATGGAGCTCATCATCCAGAAGGGGACGGAGATCGGCGCGGCCGCCTTCGTGCCGTTCCGCTCGGAACGCGTGATCGTCCGCTACGACGGGAAGCAGGAGGCGAAGCGGCTCGAGCGGTGGCGCAGGATCGCGAAGGAAGCGGCCGAGCAGGCGCACCGCGGCCGGCTGCCGGAAGTGTCCGGCGTCGCTTCCTGGCGGGAGCTGCTCGCGTCGTTCCCGGAATATGACGATGTCTATTTCTGTTACGAGCGGCAGGGAGGGGAGCCGTCGGCCGGCCTCCGGACGCTCGTGCGCGAGACGATGAGCCGCATTCCGGACCGGCCGCTCAAGCTGCTCGTCGTCGTCGGGCCGGAGGGCGGTTTCACCGAGCGGGAAGCCGCGGAGGCCGAAGCGGCCGGGGCCCGGCCCGTCGGGCTCGGCTCCCGCATCCTGCGCACGGAGACGGCCGCGCTCGCGGTGCTCGCCTGCCTCATGTACGAATCCGGAGAGATGGGAGGGGACGGTTAGATGCCGACGGTCGCATTTTACACGCTGGGCTGCAAGGTGAACTTTTACGACACGGAAGCAATCTGGCAGATGTTCAAGCAGGCGGGCTACCGGCAGGTCGATTTTGACGGCGAGCCGGCCGACGTCTACGTGATCAACACCTGCACGGTGACGAACACCGGCGACAAGAAGAGCCGCCAGATCATCCGCCGCGCGATCCGGCGCAATCCGGACGCGGTCGTCGCGGTGACCGGCTGCTACGCCCAGACGTCGCCGGCCGAGGTGATGGCAATCCCCGGCGTCGACATCGTGATCGGCAACCAGGACCGCTCGAAATTGCTTGAATACGTCGAGGAAGTCCGGCGGACGCGCCAGCCCGTGAACGCGGTGCGCAACATCATGAAGACACGCGAGTTCGAGGAGATGGACGTGCCGGAGTTCACCGACCGGACGCGGGCGTTCCTGAAAATCCAGGAGGGCTGCAACAATTTCTGCACGTTCTGCATCATCCCCTGGGCGCGCGGGCTGTCGCGCAGCCGCGACCCGCAGAGCGTGATCGCCCAGGCGCGCAAGCTGGCGGCGGCGGGCTACCGGGAGATCGTGCTGACCGGCATCCATACGGGCGGCTACGGCGAGGATCTGGAAGGCTACGATCTTGCCGATCTGCTCGCCGATCTCGACAAGGTGGAAGGGCTGGAGCGGATCCGCATCAGCTCGATCGAGGCGAGCCAGATCAGCGGCAAGATGATCGACGTGCTCAACCGTTCGCGCAAAATGTGCCGCCATCTCCACATTCCGCTGCAGGCCGGGGACGACTCGGTGCTGAAGCGGATGCGGCGCAAATATACGACCGAAGAATACGCGCGCAAAATCGAGGAGCTTCACGAGGCGATGCCGGGCGTCGCGATCACGACGGACGTGATCGCCGGCTTTCCGGGCGAGACGGACGAGATGTTCGAAATCGGACTCGCGTTCATCGAACGGATGCGGTTCGCCCGGATCCACGTGTTCCCGTATTCGAAGCGGACCGGCACGCCGGCGGCGCGGATGGAGGACCAGGTCGACGAGGAGACGAAGCACGAGCGGGTGCGCCGGCTCATCGCGCTGTCCGAACGGCTGCAGCTCGATTACGCGCGGAAGTTCGTCGGCGAGGTGCTCGAAGTCATCCCCGAGCGGGAGGCTCCGGGAGCGGACGGCGGGTGCCTGCTGACCGGCTACAGCGACAACTATCTGCAGATCACGTTCCGCGGCGAGCCGTCGCTGATCGGGACGCTTGTTCCCGTCCGCCTGACGGAAGCGGGCATCGAAGAATGCCGCGGCGAGCCCGTTCAGGCCGGCGCGACGGCCGCGGTCTGACGCGCGGGAAGCCAGGCGACGGATCCCGGACGGAATCGGCACGGAGGGGATTTCCCGGTCCCGCGGCGGCGGGAAATCCCCTGCGCATTTCCGTGGAAACGCGAGGGACGGGGGATGCTTGCGATGAAGGAAGTATCTGCGGGCGGCGTCGTCTATCGGCGCCTGGACGGACGGATCGAGATCCAGCTCATCCGGGACCGTTTCGGCAGGATCACGCTGGCCAAGGGAAAGATGGAGCCGGGCGAGACGTACGAGGAGACCGCGCTGCGCGAGATCGAGGAGGAGACGGGCATCCGCGGCCGGATCGTCGCCCCGATCGAACGGGTCACCTACAGCTACACGGGCAGGGACAACGAGACGGTGGACAAGGAGGTCCACTATTTCCTCGTGGAGGCGGTCTCCGGCACCCTCAGGGCGCAGGAGGGAGAGATCGGCGCCGTCGGCTGGCACCCGCCCGAGGAGGCCTGGAGGCTGCAGCGGGAAATGGGTTACGACAACAACGACCGCGTGCTGGCCGGCGCGTTCCGGCTGCTCGGAATCGGGGTGGAAGGCGTTGATTAAGTACTGGAAGCCCGGCGAGACGCTGGAGAAATACATCGACCACACGCTGCTGAAACCGGGGGCGACCGAAGCGGACATCGCGCGGCTGTGCGACGAGGCGCGCACCTACGGCTTCCACAGCGTCTGCGTAAACGGGATCTGGGTCGACTTCTGCCGCGAACGGCTGGCCGGCTCCAACGTCCAGATCTGCGCCGTCGTCGGGTTTCCGCTCGGCGCGAGCGACCCGCGGGTGAAGGCGTTCGAGGCGGCGGCCGCCGTCGAAGACGGGGCGTCCGAGATCGACATGGTGCTGTCGGTCGGCCACGTGCTGCAGGGCCGGTTCGGCGTCGTCGCGAACGACATCGCGGGCGTCGTGCGGGCGGTGGAAGGACGGGCGATCGTGAAGGTGATCCTCGAGACCGGCCTGCTGGACGACACGCAGATCGCGGAGGCGTGCCGCGTCGCCGAGGCGGCGGGCGCCCATTACGTGAAGACGTCAACCGGGTTCGGACCCGGCGGCGCCACGGAGGAGCACGTCCGGCTCATGCGCGCGAGCGTCTCGCCGACGATCGGCGTCAAGGCGGCGGGCGGCATCCGCGACGGGCAGACGGCCCGGCGGATGCTGGCGGCCGGCGCGAACCGCATCGGGACGAGCGCCGGCGTCGCGATCCTGTCCGGACGGCCGCCGGATGCTACGCCGCCAGCCGGTCATCGACCGGAGGGCGCGCCGGACGGTTCCAGATCGGAAGATAACAGAGCGGAAGGGCCAGCAGCGAGCACACCATATTGAAGATCGTCTGCGCGTGCGCGATCTGCGCGGCGGGCGACGCGGAAATCAGGCCGGCAAGCCAGGCGAGAACGTTGACGAGCGGCGCGAACAGCAGGCAGCCGCCGAGGTTGAGCGCCAGATGCGACCAGGCGACGAAGCGACCGCCCGGCGTTCCGCCGATCGCGGCCAGCACGGCGGTGAAGCAGGTGCCGACGTTCGCGCCGAGCACGCCGGCGACGCCGATCTCGACCGGCAAAGCGCCGAACGCGGCAAGCCCCATCATCATGCCGATGACCGCCGCGCTGCTGTGGACGGCCGCGGTCAGCGCGGCGCCGGCCGCGATGCCCCACAGCACGCTGTCGTTCGCCCGTTCCAGGAACAGGGCGAACATCCGCGTCTGCTCGACCTCCGGCGCGATCGACTGCATGACCGTCATGCCGAGGAGCAGCAGGCCGAAGCCGAAGATGGCGAGCGAGCCGAAGCGGAGCGGCTTCAGCCACGCGGGTTCGGGGGACGCCGGGTCGTAGCGGGGATGCGCCTCGCGCAGCAGGACGGAGGCGAGCCAGCCGAGCACCGAGGCGGCCATGAGCGGAACCGCCGACCGGTTCAGGTTCAGGCCGATCAGCTCGGTCGTGAGGCACGTGCCGATGTTCGTGCCGAGGACGATGCCGAGCGTCCGGGGGAACGTGATCAACCCCGCGTTGACGAGGCCGATCGTCATGACCGTCACCGCGGTGCTGCTCTGCAGCGCGGCGGTGACGGCCGCGCCCGACAGCAGGCCGTGCAGCGGCGTCGCGGTCGCCTTCTCCAGGACGGCCGCGATCCTGCCGCCGCCCAGGCGGTGGAGCGCCAGCTCCATCAGCTGCATGCCGGTCATGAAGACGGCGAAGCCGAGCAGCATCGGCAGCAGGATATCGGTCATGGGTGCGGCCTCCTTTCCGCCGTCGTCCGGTCATCCCAGTGTATGCCGGGGATCGGACGGGCATGACAGGCCGGCCCGGGAGCCGGCCGATTTCGTGAAGCCATATCGAACGCAATCGGGAGGGCGCAATGGGCGCTGACGTGTACTTGAGCGCCGGCCGCCGCAAGCGGCTGGAAGCCGGACATCCGTGGATTTTCGCAAACGAAATCGAGCGGATGGAGGGAGAGGCCGAGCCGGGCGATCTCGTCGCCGTGCGCGACCATCGCGGCCGGCTGCTGGCGACCGGATACTGGAATCCGCATTCGCAGATCGCGGTGCGCGCCGTCTCGTTCGGACCGCTGGAGAAGATGGACCGCGCCTTCTTCGCCGCCCGGTTCGAGGCGTGCCGGCGGCACCGCGAGCGTTTCGTCGAGAATCCGCGGGACTGCCGGCTCGTCTACGGTGAGGCGGATTTTCTGCCCGGGCTCATCGTCGACCGGTTCGGCGGCGTGCTCGTCGTGCAGATTCTGACGCTCGGGATGGACGTGAGGCGGCGGGAGATCGTCGAGGCGCTCGTGGACGTTTTCCGGCCGGAGGCCATCTACGAGCGGTCCGACGTGCCGGTCCGGAAGCTGGAAGGGCTCGAGGAGCGGACGGGCCCGCTCTACGGCAAATGCCCGGACACCGTCGTCATCGTCGAGAACGGCATCGAGCTCGAGGTGGACATCCGGACCGGGCAGAAGACCGGCCATTTCTACGACCAGCGCGAGAACCGCGCGGCGATCGCCCCGCTCATGACCGGCTGGGGCGCGCGCAGCGGCATCCGTTACGAGGAGCGGGACGCCGCCGAGGTGCCGGACGACTACTTCGCGCTGCGCGGGATCGCGCGGCCCGAAGCGGGCGCCCGGATCCGCGTCCCGGTGAACGCGAACGGACGCGTCGTGACGTATCCGTACTGGGACGGCGCGACCGTGCTCGAATGCTTCGCCCACACCGGCAGCTTCACACTGCACGCCTGCCGTTACGGGGCGAAGAAGGTCACCTGCCTCGACGTCTCGGAGCACGCGATCGCGACGGCGCGCCGCAACGTCGGGCGGAACGGCTTTCTGGACCGCGTCGAGTTCGTCGTCGCCGACGCGTTCGACTACCTGCGCGAACGGGCGAAGGCGCTGGAGGAGCGGATGCGCCGGGCGCGGGCCGTGCAGGAAGGGAAGAAGATCGACACGTCCGTGCCGCTGGGCGAGGCGCGCACCTGGGACGTCGTCATCCTCGATCCGCCGGCGTTCGCGAAATCGCGCGGCGCCGTGGAGAACGCGCTGCGCGGTTACAAGGACATCAACCTGCACGCGATGAAGCTCGTGAACGAGGGCGGCTATCTCGTCACCGCGAGCTGCTCGTACCACGTGTCGCCCGAGCTCTTCCTCGAGGCGATCCTGGACGCCGCGAAGGACGCGGGCAAGGTGCTGCGGCTCGTCGAATGGCGAACGCAGGCGAAGGACCATCCGCGGATCCTCGGCGTGCAGGAGGGACAGTATCTCAAGTTCGGGATTTTCGAGGTGCGCAGCCGCGCTTCGATCTGAGGGAACCGGCGCGGGAGCGCGGCCGTTGACGGGCCGTTTCCGATCGCAAGGGATCGATCCGGAAACGGCCCTTGTGCTTGGCCGGACGATTCCGTCCCCCGCTTGCGCTTAATAAACCGTCGAATGTTGGTGTATAATCAAGGCAACATCGGAATGCATCCGTCCGTGTGCAACGGTTGAAGGATATCGGGCGAAGGAACATCAGGCGAGGGAGGAACGGGCCATGAAGAGAGCGCTGATCCACATCGATTACACGAACGACTTCGTCGCGCCGGAAGGCGCCCTGACCTGCGGCGAGCCCGCGCAGGCGATCGAGGGCCGGATCGCGGAGCTGACGAGGGAGTTCATCGAAGCCGGCGATCTCGTCGTGTTCGCGATCGACCTGCACCGGAAGGACGATCCGTACCATCCCGAGACAAAGCTGTTCCCGCCGCACAATCTGGAAGGGACGAAGGGGCGCGAACTGTACGGCAGCCTCCAGGCCATCTACGAGGCGAACCGGGACAAACCGAACGTGATCTGGATGGACAAGACGCGTTACAGCGCCTTCGCGGGAACGGATCTCGAACTCGTGCTGCGCGCGCGGGGGATTGAGGAGCTGCATCTCGTCGGCGTCTGCACGGACATCTGCGTGCTGCATACGGCGGTGGACGCCTACAACAGGGGGTTCCGGATCGTCGTGCACGAAGGCGCCGTCGCCAGCTTCGATCCGGCGGGCCACGAGTGGGCCCTGCGCCATTTCCGCAACACGCTGGGAGCGACCGTGGTGTGACCGCGGCAAGGGAGATTGGATCGATGGAACGCGAACTTTACCGGGATGACAGCGCGGCGCTCCATACCGACCGCTACCAGCTCAGCATGGGCGAAGTCTATTGGGCGGACAACGTGCACAACCGCCGGGCGGTGTTCGAGGTCTATTTCCGGAAAATGCCCTTCGGCAACGGGTACGCGATTTTCGCCGGTCTGGAGCGGGTCGTGCGGTACCTGCAGAACTTCCGGTTCTCGGACACCGATCTCGCCTATCTGCGCGAACAGGGATTTGACGGGGATTATCTCGACTTCCTGCGGGACCTGCGGTTCACGGGCACGCTCCGCTCGATGCGGGAAGGGGAGGTCGTGTTCGCGAACGAGCCGATCATGCGCATCGAGGCGCCGCTCATCCAGTGCCAGCTGATCGAGACCGCGATCCTGAACATCGTCAATTACCAGACGCTGATTGCGACGAAGGCTTCGCGCATCAAGCAGATCATCGGTGACGACGACGCGCTCGAATTCGGTTCGCGGCGGGCGCACGAGATGGACGCGGCGGTGTGGGGGGCGAGGGCGGCGTACATCGGCGGCTTCGCCGGCACCTCCAACGTCCGGGCCGGCAAGATGTTCGGCATCCCGATCGTCGGCACGCACGCCCACGCGATGGTGCAGGCCTACGGCGACGAGTACACGGCGTTCAAAAAATACGCCTCCCGGCACCGGCACTGCGTCTTTCTCGTCGACACCTACGACACGCTCCGCTCGGGAGTGCCGAATGCGATCCGGGTGGCGAGGGAATTCGGGGACCGCATCCATTTCGTCGGCATCCGGCTGGACAGCGGCGACCTCGCCTACCTCTCGAAGAAGGCGCGGGAAATGCTGGACAAGGCGGGATTCCCGGACGCGAAGATCGTCGCGTCGAGCGATCTCGACGAGCATACGATTCTGAACCTGAAGGCCCAGGGCGCCCGCATCGACGTCTGGGGGATCGGCACGCGGCTCATCACGGCGTACGACCAGCCCGCGCTGGGCGTCGTCTACAAGATGGCCGCGATCGAGGACGAGAACGGAACGCTCCAGGATACGATCAAGATCAGCTCGAACCCCGAGAAGATCTCGACCCCCGGGCTGAAACGGGTCTGGCGCATCGTGAACCGCCGGACCGGCAAGGCCGAGGGCGACTACATCGCGCTCGAGCACGAGGACCCGCGGCGGGAAGAGCGGCTGAAAATGTTCCATCCCGTGCATACGCACCTCATGAAGTATGTGACGAATTTCGAGGCGCGGGAACTGCATCACACGGTTTTCGAGGACGGGCGGCTCGTCTGCGAGCTGCCGAAGCTCGAGGACATCCGCCGCTTTGCGCGGGACAATCTCGATCTGCTCTGGGATGAATACAAGCGGACGATGAATCCGCCGGAATACCCCGTCGACCTGAGCCAGGCGTGCTGGGACAACCGGATGGCGATCATCCGCCGGATCAGGGAAGCGATCGAGGCGAAGGCGGAAGAAATCTGAAGGATCAAGGGTGCACGCCACAAGAGCGGACCATCTCCGCCCGTCCGGCGGGATGGTCCGCTTTTGCTTCGATTCCGTCCGCCGGTGCCGGCGATCGTGTCGACGGCATGGAGCCGGCCGTCGGGAAATGGGGCATGGGCATGGAGGAGGACCGGATACCGATACGGGGACGAAGTCAAGACCTTTTTCGCCGGATGCGGCATGTTGTCCGATCTGCCGGGTATCGGAACGGGGCGCGCTCGACTATAATCGGCTTGGCGGAATAGATCCTGGCGGAGTGAAGGAGTCGACATGAACACCCGGGAATTGTTCAACGACGGCTGGATGTTCGCGAAGACCGGCCTGGACGCGGACAGCTGGAGGGGACTGGCGTTCGTGCCGGTCGACCTGCCGCATGACTGGCTGATCTGGGATACGCGGAACCTGTACGAGAACGGCATCGGCTGGTATCGCAAGACGTTTCGCTGGAAGAAGGACGGCCGGCGGGCGCTGCTTTGCTTTGACGGCGTGTACATGAATTCGACCGTCTTCGTGAACGGGATGCCGGTCGGCGAGTGGAAATACGGTTATACGTCGTTCGAGCATGACATCACCGAAGCGCTCGCGGACGGCGAGAACGAGATCGTCGTGAAGGTCGTCCACGAGAGCCCGAACAGCCGCTGGTACTCGGGCGCCGGCATCTACCGGAACGTCTGGCTGAAGACGCGCGGCGCGAACTGGATCGAGACCGACGGCGTCTACGTGTCAGTACGGCGGCGGGAGGACGGGCGATGGCGGGTCGAGATCGACACGGAGGTGCACCTGGAGGAGGCGGCGGAGCTCCGGCATGCGATCGTGCACGGGGGGCGGGAGATCGCCAGCGTCTCCGGGCGCGTCGAGGCGGGCCGCCGTGCGGCGTCGCATGAGCTGGTCGTCGAGGATCCGAAGCTGTGGCATCCCGACGAGCCGAACCTCTATACGCTCGTCACGGAGCTTCGTCCGGCGGATGCGCCTTTGGGCGCCGAACCGCATGAGCGGGTGGTGCAGCGGATCGGTTTTCGCCATATCGTCATGGATCCGGACCGGGGGCTCATCGTGAACGGCACCAACCTGAAGCTGAACGGCGTCTGCGAGCACCACGACCTCGGGGCGCTCGGCGCGGCGTTCAACGTGAACGCGCTGCGGCGCAGATTCATGCTCCTCAAGGAGATGGGCGTGAACGCGATCCGCACCGCGCACAATCCGCCGGCGCCGGAGCTGATGGACCTCGCGGACGAGATGGGGTTTTTCGTCGTTTCGGAGGCGTTCGACATGTGGGAGCGGCCGAAAACCCCTTACGATTACGCGCGGTTCTTCCCGGAATGGGCGGCGAGGGACGTGCGGAGCTGGGTGCGGCGCGACCGGAACCATCCGAGCCTGCTCATGTGGAGCATCGGCAACGAGATCTACGACACCCACGCGGACGAACGGGGGCAGGAGCTGACGCGGATGCTGGTCGCCCGGGTCCGCGAGCACGATCCGAGGGGGAACGCGCCGGTGACGATCGGCTCGAACTACATGCCCTGGCCGAACGCGCAGAAATGCGCCGAGCTCGTCGACGTCGTCGGGTACAATTACGGCGAGAAGCTGTACCATAAACATCACGCGGAGCATCCGCACTGGATCATCTACGGAAGCGAGACCGGTTCGATCGTGCAGAGCCGGGGCATCTACCGCTTCCCGTTCGAGGTTTCGGTGCTTGCGGACGATGACGGGCAGTGCTCCGCCCTCGGCAACAGCACGACGAGCTGGGGCGCGAAATCGCCGGAGGCGTGCATCATCGCGGAGCGCGACGCGCCGTTCTCGCTCGGCCAGTTCCTGTGGACCGGGTTCGACTACATCGGCGAGCCGACGCCGTACCATACGAAGAATTCGTATTTCGGGCAGCTTGATACGGCGACGTTCCCGAAGGACGCCTATTACATCTATCAGGCGGCATGGACGGATCCGGAGAAGCGGCCGGTCATCCACCTGTTCCCGTACTGGGATTTCAATCCGGGCCAGATCGTCGACGTGCGGGTCGCGACGAACGCACCGCGCGTGGAACTCCGGCTGAACGGCCGCTCGCTCGGCGTGCAGGAGCTCGACCGCCGGCGCGGCGACCGGCTCGTCGCGTGGTGGAAGGTGCCGTACGAGCCCGGCGTGCTGGAGGCGATCGCCTATGACGCGGACGGCAACGTCGTCGCGACCGACGTCAGGCGCTCGTTCGGCGACGCGAAGCGGATCCGGCTCAAGGCGGACAAGACGATGCTCGTCGCGGACGGCACGGATCTCGCGTTCATCGAGATCGGGATGGAGGACGAAGACGGCAACCCGGTCGAGAACGCCGTGAACCGCGTGCACGTGCAGGTTGCCGGCGCGGGCCGGCTCGTCGGACTCGACAACGGCGACAGCACGGATTACGACCAGTACAAGGGCACGAGCCGCCGGCTGTTCAGCGGCAAGCTCATGGCAATCGTCGCCGCGCGCCTCGAACCGGGACCGGTCCGGATCGAAGTGTCTTCGCCCGGTCTCGGGACGGCGGCGCTGGAGTTGGAGGCGATCGCGCCGGCGGGCGGCCCGCCGCGGGGCGTCTCCGCGCGGATGGAGAACCGCCCGATGCCGGTCGTGACGGGGCGGGAGGACGAGGTGCCGGTGCGCAAGATCGAGCTGGTCAGCGCGGCGGGACGGCGCTTCGGTCCGTCGCGGCGGGAGATCGTCGTGGAGGCGCGGCTCCATCCGGCGAACGCCACGTATCGCGACGTCGAGTGGCGCGTCGTGAACGACGCGGGCATCGACTCGAACCTCGCGAAGGTGGAGGCGGACGGGCTCCGGGCGAAGGTGACGGCGCTCGGTGACGGCCGGTTCCGCCTGCGCTGCATGAGCCGGAACGGCACGGACGGCATCCGGCTCATCTCGAGCCTCGAGTTCGAGGCGGAGGGTCTCGGTCCGGCCTGGAAGGATCCGTACGGATTCATCGCGGGCGGGCTGTACGACGAGGTCCGGGGCGAGGCCGGCAACGGCAACGAGCGCGGCGTCGCGACGGCGCGTGACGGCGAGACGGTCGTCTGCTGGCGCGGCATCGACTTCGGCCCCGTCGGTTCGGACACGATCACGATCCCGATCTTCGCGCTGACGAGCGAGCCCTATTCGCTGCAGATCTGGGAAGGGATGCCCGGCGAGGAGGGCGCCGAACTGCTCGCGGACGTCGTCTACCAGAAGCCGTCGAAGTGGAACGTCTACCAGGAGGAGACGTACAGGCTGTCGAAGGTGCTCCGGGGCGTCACGTCGATCAGCCTCGTCACGCGCGCGAAAATGCACATCAAGGGCTTTTCGTTCCGGCGCCTGAGCCGCGCCTTCATGCGGAACGACGCGGCGTCGTGCGACCACGTCTACGGCGATTCGTTCACGGTCGCCGGCGGCGCGGTCGAGGAGATCGGCAACAACGTGTCGCTGCTGTTTAACGGAATGGATTTCGGCGAAGAGGGCGCATCGCGGATCGTCATCTGCGGGCGTTCGGCGATCGACCGGAACACGATCCATATCCGCTTTGCGGGACCCGGGGGCGAGACGGTACAGGCGGTCGAATTCTTGCGTTCGGAAGGGTACGAGGCGCGCGTCTTTGAGCTGGAGCGGGTGACGGGCGCGCGGGACGTGACGTTCGTGTTCCTGCCGGGCAGCCGGTTCGACTTCGCGTGGTTCCGGTTCGAGCGGTGACGGATGGAAGGATGATCCGGAGCGGATGATCCGGATGCGGGCGCCGTAGCGGCGGATATGCAGGCCTTCGGAACAACCGGAGGCCTTTTTTCGCCGCCCAGGCGGAACTTTCGCCTGTTCCGGGGAGGCCCGGTCGAAATCACCCGCTCTCTTCGACGGCATCACGGTTCAGCGGACGGGCAGCATCGGATCGTTCGTCAGGATGCCGTCCACGCCGTACGCGAGCAGCCGGTCCAGCTGGCGTTCGCCGCGCACGTCCCAGACGAGGACGGCCAGGCCGTGCGCACGGATCCGGTCGATGACCGGCTTGCGGGCCAGGGAGAAGGGCAGGCTGACGGCGTCAGCGTACGTCCGGTATGCGGCCAGGTTCTGCGTGGTGACGCGCCGGCCCGGGCGGACCAGCACGGCGATCGGCACGTCCGGCACGAGATCGCGCATTCTGCGGAGCGAACGGGTGTCGAACGACTGGATGATCAGCCCGCTGTCCGGCCGGTTCAGGCCGCGTTCGGCCAGCATGCCGGCCAGCCGGTGTTCAATGCCGGGATAGGCGGAGGGCTGCTTCAGTTCGAGGATCAGCCCGATCGCGCCGGCGAAGCCGTCCAGCACTTCCTCGAGGGAGGGCACGCGCTCGCCCCGGAATGCCGCGGAGAACCATCCGCCGGCGTCCAGATCGAGGATTTCGCCGAAGGTCATGCGGTCCGCCCGACCCGTGCCGTCCGTCGTCCGGTCGACCGTCTCGTCGTGCAACACGATGAGACGTCCGTCCCGCGTCATCCGAACGTCCAGCTCGATGTAATCCGCGCCCATCTCCCGGGCGAGGCGGAAGGCGGCCATCGTGTTCTCGGGGGCGTATTTCGAGGCGCCGCGATGGGCGACGATCAGCGGCCGGACCGAGAAGTCGCCCTGGCCGGGATGAAGCGCCCGGGGAGCCTGCGCGACGGCGGAACGGACGGGATGCCGCGCGTCGCGGCCCGCGGCGCCGCCCAACATCTGGACGAGCGCCAGCGTCAGGACGGCGGCGATCGTCGACAGGATCCGGAGACGTCTTCTCTGATGCCATGTTCCTCGCATGGCCCGTCCGCCTCCCTTCGACCGGTTTTCCCGTTATTCGACATTAGCGTTGCACATCCCTGCATGGACATGCGCGCCGGAAACGAAACATGTGTTCGGTTTTTCCGGTGATTTTCCCCAGCCGGTATGCTAGAATAGTAGAATCATGGACAGGGGGAATCGCCGTGAAGCTGCGATTCGTGCTCGGCCGCGCGGGAACGGGCAAGACGCGCCGCTGTCTTGACGAGGTCCGCGCCAGATTGGCGGATGCGCCCGACGGACCGCCGCTCATCCTGCTCGTTCCCGAGCAGGCAACGTTTACAACAGAATATGCGCTCCTTGAAGGTTCGGGCATTCCCGGCACGATGCGCGCGCAGGCGCTCAGCTTCCGGCGCCTCGCCTTCCGCGTCATGCAGGAGACGGGCGGCACGGCGCTCGTGCCGATCGGCGAGAACGGGAAGAACATGCTGCTGTTCAAGCTGATCCATCGCCACGCCGACCGCCTGCGCCTGTTCGCCGGAAGCGCGGGGCAGCGCGGCTTCGTCGAAAAATTGAACGAACTGTTGACCGAGATGAAGCGGTACGGCGTGACGCCCGACAGGCTGGACGAGCTGTCCGGAGACGCCGGGCTTGACGCGCGGGATGACCTGCTCGCCCGCAAGCTGCACGACATCCGGCTGTTGTACGCCGAGCTTGAGGACGCGCTCGCCGGGCGCTATCTGGACGCCGAGGACGGCCTCCGGTTTCTGGCGCGCGGATTCGGGGCGAGCAGCCTCGCCGCGGCCGAGATCTGGGTCGACGGCTTCCACGGGTTCACGCCTGCCGAATACGCCGCGCTCGAGGCGATGATCCGCTCCGCCCGCGGCGTGACCGTGGCGCTGACCCTCGACCGTCCCTACGGACCGGGAGAGCAGCCGTCCGAACTCGACCTGTTCCGGCCGACGGCGGAGACGTATATCCGGCTGCGCGAGATCGCGGAACGGGCGGGCGTGCCCGTGGAGGAGCCGGTCGTGCTCCGTCCGGACCCTGCGCCCCGCTGGGCGGACAGCCCGATGCTCGCGCACCTGGAGCGGCATTACGGCACGCGGACGCCGATGGCCGTGCCCGCCGATTGGCTCGATCCGGAGCATCCGCGCTGCGGCGTCGTGCTCCGCGCCGCGGCGAACCGGCGCGCCGAGGTCGACGCCGCGGCCCGTGACATCCTGCGCCGCGTGCAGGATGACGGGTTGCGCTGGCGCGACATCGCGGTCATGGTGCGCAACCTGTCCGATTACGCCGATCTGATCGAGCAGACGTTCTCAGACTACGGCATCCCCTTCTTCCTCGACCGGAAAACCGTCATCCACCACCATCCGCTCGTCGAGTTCATCCGCTCCGCGCTCGAGACGGTGACGAAGGGATGGCGGCATGACGCCGTCATCCGATGCGTGAAGACGGAGCTGCTCACGGGGCCGGATTCCGGGATCGACCGGAGCGATCTCGACCGGCTGGAGAATTACGTGCTCGCCGCCGGCATCGACGGCTGGAGATGGCTCGATCCTGACGGCTGGCGCCCGCTCGTGCGCGACCCGCTCGAGGACGAGCCGGGGAACGCGAAGGAAGAGGACTTGGAAGGATTCCGGCGGGTGCTCGCCTGCCGGGAGCGGGTCGTCGGGCCGCTGGAACGGTTCGGGAAGGCGCTCTCCCGCGCCCGGGACGTCCGGTCGATGTGCGAGGCCCTGTACCGCCTGCTGGACGAGGTCGGCGCGGCGGACCGGCTGGAAGCGTGGAGCGCCGAAGATGCGGAGCGCGGCGAACTCCTCCGGTCGCGGGCGCACCGCCAGCTGTGGGACGGCGTCATGCACCTGCTCGATCAGCTCGTCGAGCTGGCGGGCGAGGAGCGGATGCCGGCCGGGCTGTTCGCGGGCATGGTCGAGACGGGGCTGGACAGCCTGCGCCTCGGCAGCGTGCCGCCGTCGGTCGACCAGGTGCTGGTCGGCAGCCTCGACCGGTCCCGCACGGGCGGCGTGAAGGCCGCCTATCTGCTCGGCGCGAACGAAGGCGTGCTGCCGATGCGGTCCCGCGAGGACGGCGTGTTGACCGAGCGGGAGCGGGAGCGCCTCGGCGACGCCGGCATCCGGCTTGCGCCCGGCGTACGCCGCCGGCTGCTCGACGAGCGGTTCCTGATCTACGCCGCGCTGACGATGCCTTCCCGCGTGCTGTGGATCAGCTACGCGGCGGCGGACGAGGAAGGGAAAGGGCTGTACGCTTCCGAGCTGATCCGCCAGGTCGGGGCGCTGTTCCCCGGTATCGGGATTCGCTCCGAAACCGGAGAGCCGGAGGAGGAAGCGGGCGCGGAGGAGCATCTGCGCCATATCCGCCGCCCGGACCGCGCGCTGTCGCTGCTCTCCGGCCGGTTGCGACGCTTCCGGACGGACGGCCGGCTTCCGGAGCCGTGGCGCGACGTGTACAACTGGTTCGCCGCGCGGCCGGAATGGCGGGATCGGCTCCTGACGGTCACATCGTCGCTCCGCTACCGGAACGAGGCGGCGCCCCTGCCGCTTTTGACGGCGCGGCGGCTGTACGGCGACCGGCTGCTCGCGAGCGTGTCGCGCATGGAGCGGTTCACGGCCTGTCCGTTCCAGCATTTCGCCGCCTACGGGCTCCGGCTGGAGGAACGCCGCATGCACCGGCTCGAGGCGCCGGACGTGGGGCAGCTGTTCCACGCGGCACTGTCGCGGCTGGCGGAAGCCTGCGGTCCCGGGCTGGGGGAACTCTCGCAGGAGGAGATCGCGAAGGCGGTGTCCGACATCGTCGACAGCCTGGTGCCCCGCCTGCAATCCCGCATTCTCATGAGCAGCAGCCGCTACGGCTTCATCGCCCGGCGGCTCAAGCAGACGCTTGTCCGGACCGCTTCGGCGCTCGCCGAGCATGCGCGGCGCGGCCTGTTCAGGCCGGTCGGACTGGAGATCGCGTTCGGCCCGGGCGAACGGCTGCCGCCGCTCGTGCTGCCGGCCGGACCCGGCCGGTCCGTCGAGGTTGTCGGCCGGATCGACCGCGTCGATGCGGCGGAGACGGAGGACGGATTGCTCCTGCGCATCATCGATTACAAGTCGTCGGCGAAGATCCTGCGGCTGGAGGAAGTCGCCTTCGGATTGGCCCTGCAGCTTGTCACCTACATGGACGCGCTGCTCACCCACGCGCCGGACTGGCTCGGCCGGCCGGCCGAACCGGCGGGGGTGCTCTATTTCCACGTGCACGATCCGCTGCTCGCCGTACCCGCCCCGCTGCCGGGCGAAGAGGCGCGCAGGCAGGCGCTGAAGCGCTTCAGGACGCGCGGGCTGCTGACGGCGGACGAAGCCGTCGTCCGGATGATGGATCTCGGACTGGAGACGGGCCGTTCGGATCTCGTTCCCGCCGGGCTTCGGAAGGGCGGCGGATTCTACAGCGATTCGGCGGTCGTGACGCGGGACGAATGGGAAGTGCTGCGCGGCGCCGTCCGGAGGACGATCGGGCGGATCGCCGGCCGCATCCTCGACGGCGAAGTCGCGATCGCGCCGTACCGGCTGGGCGACCGATCGCCGTGCGCGTATTGTCCGTACAAGCCGGTGTGCCACTTCGATCCGCTGATCGAAGGCAACGGCTACCGCAGGATCGGCCGGATCCCGAAGGAGCGGATCTGGGAACTGCTGCGGGAAGGCGCGGCTGTCGGAGTCGAGGCGGACCGAAACGGGACGGAACGGACGGACGGCGGGGCGAAGGCCGCGGAAGCGGCGGCCGGCCGGATCGAACCGCTCCGGGAAGCGGCCGGCGGCGCGGATGCGGGCGCGGACCCGCCTGCGGTCGCAAGCGGGGGTTCGGAAGCCGCCGGACCGGATCCCGGCGGCGCCTTGGACGAAATCGCGGCCGGCGGAGAGGCTGCGGCCCGCGGGAACGATTGGGCCGGTGACGGAGGTGAGGGTGATGGCTGAGAGCACAACGGCGAAGGCGGCGGACCTGTCCTGGACGGAGGAGCAGCTCCAGGCGATCGGGACGGGCGGGCGGAACGTGCTCGTCGCGGCGGCCGCCGGTTCGGGCAAGACGGCGGTGCTCGTCGAGCGCATCATCCGCAAAATCTCCTCCGACACCGACGTCGACCGGCTGCTCGTCGCGACGTTCACGAACGCGGCGGCGGCGGAGATGAAGGAGCGGATCCGGCTCGCGCTCGAGGAGGCGCTGGAGCGGAACCCCGGCTCCGGACACCTGCGCCGCCAGCTCGCCCTGATGGGACGGGCGGTGATCACGACGCTCCACTCGTTCTGCCTCGAGGTCATCCGCCGCTACTATCCGATGATCGGGCTCGATCCGGGATTCCGTGTCGCGAACGAGACCGAGGCCGAGCTGCTGAAGGCCGAGACGCTCCAGGACCTGTTCGAGGAGCGGTACGCCCAGGACGCGGACGGCCGGTTCACCCGGCTCGCCGAGACGTTCGGCGGCGACCGGAGCGACGAGCCGTTCGCGCGCCTCGTGCTTGACCTCTTCGAGTTCTCGCGCAGCCATCCCTGGCCCGAGGAATGGCTGCGCGCCTCCGCCGCCGCGTTCCGGATCGCAGGTCCGGACCGGCTCGAGGACAGCGCGTGGGGCCGCGAGATCCGCCGCGCCGTGCAGCTCGAGCTGGAGGAGGCGGAGGCGCTGCTCGAACAGGCGCTCGCCGGCGCGATGCGCCCGGACGGTCCCGGGGCTTACGCCGGGACGCTGCGCGCCGACCTGGCCCTGGCGGGCCGGCTCCTCGAGACGGTGCGGAGCCGGCCGATGGCCGAATGGTTCGCCGCGTTCCGCGAGGCTTCGTTCGATCCGCTCAAACCGCAGCGCGGCGGCGATGCGGACAAGGCATTGCAGGAACGGATCAGGAAGCTGCGCGACGACGCGAAGGCGATCGTGCTCGGGCTGAAGGAGGAGCTGTTCTCCCGTCCGCTCGCCGATTATGCGAAGGAACTAAATGAAATCGCTCCGCTCATGGAGGCGCTGGCCGAACTCGTCATCGATTTCGGGCGGCGTTACGAAGCGGTGAAGCGGGAGCGGGGGCTCGTCGACTTCGGCGATCTCGAGCATTATTGCCTGCGCATCCTGCGCGATCCCGCCTCGACGCCGGAGAGGCCGCTGCCGTCCGCCGCGGCGCTCGAGTACCGGGAGCAGTTCGAAGAGATTCTGATCGACGAGTACCAGGACACGAACCAGGTGCAGGAGGCGATTCTCGACCTGATCGCGCGGCCCGGCCACGGCAACCGGTTCATGGTCGGCGACGTGAAGCAGAGCATTTACCGGTTCCGGCTGGCCGATCCCGGGCTGTTCCTGGACAAGTACCGCCGCTATGCCGCGGGGGAAGCCGACGGCGGCGCGCCCGGGCTGCGCATCGATCTCGCGCGCAATTTCCGCAGCCGGCGGGAAGTCGTAAGCGGCGTCAACGGCCTGTTCCGCCTCATCATGCGCGAGCGCGCCGCGGAGCTGGACTACGACGAGCGCGCCGAGCTGAAATACGGCGCGTCGTACCCCGATCCCGATCCGGAGCTCGATGGCGAAGACCGGTTTGCCGTCGAGTGCGTGCTGCTTGACCGGGGCGCGGCGAACGGGACGGAGAACGGCGATGCGGACGGCGGTACGGAAGAGGACGAAGCGGCGCGGGCCGCCGCCGAGGAGCTGGCCGAGCTCGAGACGGCGCAGCTCGAGGCGCGCTGGATCGCGGCGCGCATCCGCGCGATGATCGCCGGCGGGGACGGACGGCCGCCGCTCCGCGTCTGGGACGCCAAGCGGCGCGTCCATCGCCGCGCGACTTGGCGCGATTTCGTCATCCTGCTGCGCGCGCAGGAATCGTGGGCGCAGGCGATGGCGGACGAGCTCGCGGCCGCGGGCATTCCGGCGTATGCCGAGCGGAAGGGCGGCTATTTCGAGCAGACGGAAGTGGAGACGATGCTGTCGCTGCTCCGCGTCATCGACAATCCGTACCAGGACATCCCGCTGGCCGGCGTGCTGCGTTCGCCGATCGGCGGGCTGAACGCCGAGGAGCTGGCCGCCGTGCGCATTGCCGCGCGCAGCGGGCCGTTCTTCGACGCGGTGCGGGCGGCGGCGCGGGATCCGGAGGCGCCCGCGTCCCTTCGGCTGAAGCTGGAGAAGTTCCTCGGGAGGCTGGAGCGATGGCGGGACGAGGCGCGGCAGGGATCGCTGACCGAGCTCATCCGCCGCATTTACCGCGAGACCGGGTTTTACGATCTGGCGGGCGGGCTGCCCGGCGGCGTGCAGCGGCAGGCGAACCTGCAGGCGCTGCTCGACCGCGCCCGGCAGTACGAGGCGACGTCGTTCCGCGGGCTGTTCCGCTTCCTGCGCTTCATTGACCGGCTGCGCGACCAGGGCGGGGACCTCGGCACGGCGAAAACGCTCGGCGAGCAGGACGACGTCGTGCGGATCATGACGATCCACGCGAGCAAGGGGCTGGAATTTCCGGTCGTCTTCGTCGCGGGGCTCGGGAAGCGGTTCAATTTCTCGGATCTGAACGGCGCCTTCCTGATGCACAAGCAGCTCGGCTTCGGCCCGCGGATCGTCGATCCGGAGCTGCGCCTGAGCTACCCGTCGCTGCCGCAGCTCGCCGTACGCCGGCGGCTCAGGGCCGAGATGCTCGCGGAGGAAATGCGGGTGCTCTACGTCGCGATGACCCGTCCGAAGGAGAAATTGATCCTCCTCGGCACGGTGAAGGACGCGGCGGCGGAACTGGAGCGGTGGCGGAACCTGGTGCGGAAGGACGGGGTCGTGCCGGACCACGCGCTGACGTCGGCGCGCTGTTATCTCGATTGGCTGATGCCGCCGGTCCTGCGCTTCGCCGAACCGGAAGCGGCGGATGCCGCGGGCGGGGCGCCCGCCCTCGGATGGCGGTTCGGCGTGGAGCGGGCGGAGCTGCTGGCCGCGGAGACCGCGGCGGCCGCCGAGGCGCCCGCGGACGGAGCGGAAGATCGCGGGGAGCTGGCGCGCCTCATGACGGCGGGAGAACCGCTGCCTTCGGCAGGCGCGCACGCGGCCGAGGTGGAGCGCCGCCTGTCCTGGCGTTATCCGCACGAGGACGCGGTCGGGATCGCCGCGAAGACGTCCGTCACCGAGATGAAGCATATGTCCGCGGCCGACGAGGATGAGGAATTGCCGGCGGAAGGATGGATGGAGCCGGCGGCACGCCTGTGGACGCCGGCGGAGGGGTTCACGGGTCCCGCGGCGGATTCCCGGATGCCGGCGGAAGGACCGCGGGGGGCTGCGGCCGGAGGCGGCGAGCCGGCTTCGTTCCGGCTGCGCCGGCCGCGCTTCATGGAGGAGCGGGATCTGACGCCGGCCGAGCGCGGTACGGCCGCGCATCTCGTCATGCAGCATGTCCCGGCCGGCGGCCCCCACGGCGAGGAGGACATCCGCGCCGTTGTCCGGTCGATGGTCGAACGGCGGCTGCTCACCCCGGCGCAGGCCGAAGCCGTGGACTGCGCGGCAATCGCCGCGTTCTTCGCCGGGGATCCCGGGAAGAGGCTTGCGGCCGCCCGGCGCGTGATGCGGGAAGTGCCGTTCAGCCGCATGGTGCCGGCGGCCCGCATCCGGCCGGATGTCGCGGGCGGTCCGGCGGCGGAGGAGTCCGTGCTCGTCCAGGGCGTCGTCGACTGTCTGTTCGAAGACGCGGACGGACGGCTCGTGCTGCTCGATTACAAGACGGACCGGATATGGGACGGCGACGTCCTCGCCGCCGCGGAGCGGCACCGGTTCCAGATCGAGCTGTACGCCGAGTCGATCGGCGAAATTCTCGGCAGGCCGGTCGACGAGGCGCATGTCTTCTTCTTCGATGCGGCGCAGGCGGTGCGGATTCTGTAGGATTCCGGGTGCGGATTTCCTTGTTGGTGGAAAAAGGGAGGACTGCGTCATGCGCGTGCTGCATACGGGCGACTGGCACTTCGGCCGGTCGCTGGAGGGGAGGAGCCGGCTTGCGGAACAGGAGGCGTTCGTCGACGAGCTCGTGCGGATCGCGGAGGAGGAGGCGGTCGACCTCGTGCTCGTCGCCGGCGACGTCTACGATTCGGTCAATCCCCCGGCCGCCGCGGAGCAACTGTATTACGAAGCGCTGACGCGGCTCGCGGACGGCGGACGCCGGGCCGTGGCGGTCATCGCGGGCAACCACGACCATCCGGAGCGGATCGCGGCGAGCGCGCCGCTCGCCGTGCGGAGCGGCATACATCTCGCCGGGCTGCCGGAGGCGAAGCCGCTCGTGATCGGAGTCCCCCGCACCGGCGAAACCGCCGTCATCGCGGCGCTGCCCTACCCTTCCGAGTCGCGGCTGAACGAGCTGCTCGCGGCCGAAGCGGACGAGCGGCTGCTGCGCGCCGCCTATTCGGAGCGGGTCGGGCGGCTGATGGCGGAGCTGGCCTCGGCGTTCCGTCCGGATGCGGTCAACCTCGCGATGAGCCATCTGTACGTGCTCGGCGGCGTCGAGTCCGATTCGGAACGGCCGATCCAGGTCGGCGGCGCCTACACGGTCGATCCGGACGCGCTGCCGGCGGAAGCGCAATATACGGCGCTCGGCCATCTGCACCGGCCGCAGCGGGTGGCCGGACGGGAGACGGTGCGCTACTGCGGATCGCCGCTCGCCTACAGCTTCTCGGAGGCGGGGCAGGCGAAGTCGGTCGTGCTGTTCGAGGCCGTCCCCGGCCGTCCGGTCGAGCCGAGGGAAGTGCTATTGTCGGCCGGGAAACCGCTCGTCCGCTGGACCGCCACCGGCGGAATCGCGGAGGTGTGGCGGTGGCTTGACGAGGGCCGGGACCCGAACGCCTGGATCGATCTCGAGATCCACGTGGCCGACCTGATCGCGCCGGAGGAGATCGCGAGGCTGCGCAAGGCGCATGACGGCATCCTGCACATCCGGCCCGTCTTTCCCCGGGATCGGGAGCGGGAGGACGGCGGCGCGGCGGCGCGCGACCGGCTGCCGGTGGACGAGTTGTTCCGGCGGTTCTACGCGCAGAAGACCGGCGGCGCCGAGCCCGACGAGGCGACGATGCGCCTGTTCCTTGAACTGGTCGCCGAAGAGGCGGAAGATGCCGGACCGCGGCCCGAGGCGGACCGGGAGGCCGCGGCCGGCGGGGAGGAAGGGGCGTGAAGCCGGTGAGGCCGGACGCGTCCCGTGAAGGAGATGGAAGGGCATGATGCCGATGCGGTTGGATGCTGTCCGCAAGGCAAAGAAGCCGGAACGACATGAAGCCGACGCGGCCGGACGCGGTCCGGGAAGGGGCTGGAAGTTCGTGAAGCCGATCCGGATGGACGCGGCCGGCAAGGGAGGCGGGAATCCGTGAAGCCGATCCGTTTGACGCTGGCCGGCCTGCAGAGCTACCGGGAGAAGCAGGAAGTCGATTTCGAGCGGCTCTGCGAGGGCGGCGTGTTCGGCATTTTCGGCCCGACGGGAAGCGGCAAGTCGACCATCCTCGACGCGATGACGCTGGCGCTTTACGGCAAGGTCGAGCGGGCCGCCAAGGGGACGCAGGGCATCATGAACCAGGCGGAGCAGACGCTGTCGGTCTCGTTCACGTTCGAGCTGGCCGGCGCCGAGGGGACGAAGCGGTTCCGGGTCGAGCGCGGCTTCCGGCGGACCGGCGACGCGTCCGTCACCTGTCACCTGTGCCGGTTCGTCGAAGTCCGGCCGGAGGGCGACGTCGTGCTGGCGGACCGGCTGGCCGACGTGAACCGCTGCGTCGAGGAGCGGATCGGCCTGACGATGGACGATTTCACCCGCGCGGTCGTGCTGCCGCAGGGCAAGTTCGCGGAGTTTCTTTCGCTGGCCGGCAGGGAGCGGCGCCAGATGCTGCAGCGGCTGTTCGCGCTGGAACGCTACGGCGACGAACTGCTGCAGAAGCTGAACCGGCGCGCCCAGGAGACGGGCGCGGAGCTGGAGCGGACGATCGCCGAGCAGCAGGGGCTTGGCGACGCGTCGGAGGCGGCGCGGTCGGCCGCCGCTGAAGCCTGCAGGCGGGCGGCGGAAGCCGCCGCGTCGGCCCGCGCGGAGCTTGCCGCCGCCGAGGAAGCGCATGCCGGGCTGCTCAAGGTGCGCGAGCGCATGGAGGAGCGGCGGGCGTTGCTGGCGCGGCGGGAAGCGCTGCTGGCCGATGCGCCCCGGATCGAGCGGCTCGAGGCGGAGCTGGCCCGGCTCGGGCAGGCGGAGCGGCTCGTGCCCGCGCTGGAGGCGGCGGATGAGGCGCGGCGCGCGCGGCTGGAAGCCGAGAAGCGCCTGGCGGAGGCCGAGCGCGAGCACGCCGTCCGCCTGGAGGCCGCCGCCGCGGCGGAAGCCGCGTGGGCGGAGGCGGAGCGGGAGGCGGCCGAAGCGGAACCCCGCATGGCCGCGCGCCTCGAGCAGCTCGCCCAGGCGGAGGAACTGGAGCGCGAGGCGGCGGCGGTCGCCGAAGAAGCGGAGGAAAGCCGGCGGAGGCTCGCCGAAGCGGAGGAGCGGTTGCGCGAATGCGAGGCGCGGGCGTCGCAGGCTGCCGATTGGCTCCGGGATGCGGTCTCCCGCCAGCAGGAATTGCGGGAGCGGCTCCGGGCGGTGGAGCTCGGGGCGGAGGAACGCGGCGCCTGGATGGCGGCCGCCGCGCAGGCGGAGCAGCTCCGCGCCGCCGCGGCCCGCCGGGAAGAGGCGGCGCAGGATCTGGCCCGGGCGGAGCGGACGCTGGCGCAGGCGCGGGACGCGGCGGCGGAAGCGGAGCGCCGGCACGGGGAGCTGGCGCGGCGGGCGGAGGCCCTGCACGGCAGGGCGACTCAGGCGATCCGCCGGCTGGACATGCTGGATGCGGCGATCCGGCGGGATATGGAGCGGCTGCCCGCGCTGACGGCCGCGCTGCGCGAGCGGGCGCGCGAAGCGGAACGACGGCAGCTTGCGGCCCGGCTGACCGCGACGCTCGTGGACGGGCAGCCCTGCCCGGTGTGCGGCGCGCTCGAGCATCCGCGCCCGCACGCGCCGGATCCCGATGGAGACGGCGGGAACGCCGCGGCGCTGGAGGCGCTCGTCCGCCGGTGCGAGCGGCTCGCCGACGAGCTCGGCGGCCTGCGGTTCAGGGTCGGGGCCATGCTGCAGCGTGCCGGTCGGACGCTCCGGTCGCTTGCCGAAGCCGCGGGTCTTCCGGCCGGCGGAACGGAACGTCCGGGGGGCGAAGCCTCCGCCTTCGCCCCGGCGGGCCACGCGGAAGCGGCCGCGGCTTCCGCCGGCGAATTCCCGGCCGGACCGGCGCACGGGGCGGCGGCGTCCGCAGCCGCCGATGGCGCCGCGATCGCGGCGGACGCGCTGGAGGGGGCGGAGGCGCGCGCGGCGGAGGCCCGCGGGCTTGCCGCACGCTGCGAAGAGGAGCAGATCGCCCTCGAGCGCGAAGCGGACGAGATCGGACGAGCGCTTGCGGAAGCCGACCGCTACCGGGAGCGCTTGTCCGCCGAGGCGGAAGCGGCGGCGGCGGCCCGCGATGCGGCCTTCTCGCGGCAATCCGAAGCGGAAGAGGCTTACCGGTCGCTGCTGGAAGCCTGGCGCGCGCGCTTTCCGTCGCTCGGACCGGAGCGTGCGGAGGAAGCGATCCGCGAATGGGAGCGGCGGGACCGTGAAGCGCAGGCGATCCGGCAGGAACTGGAACGGAGCATGCCGTTCGTCGAGGAGCAGCAGCGGCTTGTGCGGGAAGCGGAACGCGGCGTGCAGGAGGCGCGGCTGGAGCGCGAAGTGTGGCGCGAGCGGTTCGAAGGACGGAACCGGGCGCTCGAAGATCTGCACGCGCGCCTGGCAGTCTGGACGGGCGGCCGTCCCGCCGCGGAGCTGATCGCGGAAATCCGGCGGGAAGCGGAAGCGGTGCGCACGCGTCTCGCCATGAGCCGCGAACGCCGGGAGACGGAGGCGGCGCTGCTGCGGCAGGCGGCCGAACGCCGCGCCTCCGCCGCCGAAGCGGCGCAGGGCGCGGCCGAGCGGGAGCGGGAAGCCGCGCGCCGTCTTGAAGAGCAGCTCCAGGCGTCGGATTTCCGCGATGCCGATGAAGTGCGGTCGGCGCTTGCCGCGCTGCCCCGCAGGGAGGCGGCGTTGTCGGAAGTCGAGGCGCACCGCGAGGCGTTGCGCCGGGTCGAGGCGGGCATCGCCCATATCGATGCGGCGCTTGGGGGCCGCACGATAAGCGACGAGGAATGGCGCGCGGGCGAGGAGCGGCTTGCGGCGGCCCGGGCGAGGGCCGAGGAGGCGCTGGCTGCCGCCGCGAAGGCCGAGCGCGATCTGGAGGAGATCGAGCGGAAGGCCGTCCGTTGGGCGGAACTGGAAAGCCGGCGCCGGGAACTGGAGGAGCTGGCCGGCAGGTATGCGAAGCTGCAGTCCGTATTCCGGGGCAACGCGTTCGTCGAATTCGTCGCGGAGGCGCAGCTCGAGCAGGTATGCCGCGCCGCGTCGGAGCGGCTCGGTTTCCTGACGAAGCGGCGGTATGCCCTTGAGCTGGATTCGGCCGGCGGTTTCGTCGTCCGGGACGATGCGAGCGGCGGCATGCGGCGCCCGGTCAGTTCGCTGTCGGGCGGCGAGACGTTCCTCGCGTCGCTGGCGCTGGCGCTCGCGCTGTCCGCCCAGATCCAGCTGCGCGGCCGGCATCCGCTGCAATTTTTCTTCCTGGACGAAGGGTTCGGGACGCTCGACCCCGAGCTGCTGGACACGGTCGTCACCGCGCTGGAGCGGCTGCATACGGAACAACTTGCGGTCGGCGTCATCAGCCACGTGCCGGAGCTGCGGGAGCGTCTGCCGAGGCGGCTGATCGTCGAGCCGGCGGATCCCGCGGGCCGGGGCAGCCGGGTGCGTCTGGAAACGCTCTGATCGGCGTGATACACTGTGAAGGGTGATCGACAATGGACGACAACGAAACGCTGCACGAAACCTCGTCCGGTCGGAAGACAGGCAGGCGCGGCTGGTTCGGACCGATCATGGCCGTGCTGTTCGTGCTCAGCATGATCGTCAACGTCTATCTGCTCACGCTCGTGCTGCAGGATGACCGCGACAGGCGGGAAGCGGAGGGGCATCAGATCGCCGCGGACCTGAACGCGGCGTCCGTCTCGCTCGCCTCCGCGGCCCGGACGCTGGACCGGCTTGCCATCGCGCAAGGGGATAACCGCGTCAGGGTCAAGGTCGAGCTGGAAGCGGATTTGTCGGCAGGGTTGCCGGCGGTTGCGCGGCTGATCGGATCGGCGGCGGCCAAGCCCGCAGGCTCGCACGTGAAGGCGACCGAGGCCGACGCGCTGGCCGCGTTGCAGGCCGCCTACGCGAAATTGCGCGGGCTCGGCGCGCATACGGAGCCGCTCACGGAAGCGGAGCTCCGGGAACTGGACGGGCTCCGGATGCTGCTCGATCGGCTGGCCTCGTCCGCGGACGCCGTGCATGTGCCGGCCGAACTGACGGACATGGCGGCCATGCAGCTGCTGGCGGGCAGGCGCTGGATCGAAGCCGCGGCCGAAGCCGCGCAGGCGCTGAAGGACTGGGCGGCGTCCGGTCCGTAAGGTACGAGCCGTGCCGAATCCGGTCGGCGGAACGAAGGAAAGCGGGATGCTCCATCCGCGGAACGAACGCGGAGAGGAGCCAAACCGCTTTCTTGTTGAAGGTGTGCCACATGAAGCCCGCCGTTTATCATGCGTTGTCGCATACGTGATCGCGCGGCGAAAACGGCCCCGCAGACCGCTGGCGTCTTTCCCGCCTTGCCCGGACGGACGTTCACGGTTCCGCAAACCGTTGTGCTCTCGCTTACCGCGCCGCCAATGCCAGCGGCCTCAGTTCGGCCGCGAGCAGCATCGCCGCCCGGCGCGCGCTCGAGAAGGCGCGCTCGGCCAGCTCGCCCTTCCCCTCGCAGCCGTCCCCGCAGAAGTAGAACGGCACGCTCTCGAGCCGAACCGGCAGCAGCCGGTTGTCGACCGTATGTTTGACGCTCTGCACCATCGCCTTCTTCGAGACGCGCTTGACGACGACGTGGTCGCGCCAGCCCGGGTAATAGCGGTCGAACAGCGCCTCCATGCCGGCCAGCCGCTCGTCGAGATAGGCCTTGCGCCGTTCTTCGTCTCCGAAATCGTCGTCCGCCAGGTAGGCGACGCCCTGCAGCAATTGCCCGCCCTCCGGTACCAGCGTGTCATCGGTGGCGGAGACGTCGGTGATGAACATCTTGCCGTCCAGGTCGCTGATGTAATGGAACGGCCGTGCGACGACCCGGCTGAGCCCGATGTCGTACACCATGACCTCGGTCGGCCGGTTGTGCTCGTACGGGGCAAGGAACGGCTCCCACGGCGTGCCCCTGAGCAGCTTCACCACCTGCTGGACCGGCATCGCGAACACGACGCGGTCGAACGCCTCCTCGCGCTTTTTCGTCGTGATCACGTACCGCCCGTTTTCGTACCGGATCGCATCCGCCCCTTCCTGCAGCGCGATTTCCCATCGTCCGGAAGATTCGATCTTGAGCCGCAGCTGGTTCGTGATGACGGCCCAGCTTCCGAGGATGTAGTTGACCGGCCGTTGCGACAGGAACAGGTTGTGGTAATACTCGCGGATGACGTGCCCCGGCACCTTCCGGGCGTCCTCCGGCGCGATGAAGAAGTTCGAGCAGACGAGATGCTCCCACAGCTCCTTCACCGCCTCGTCGGCGCCGGATTCCGCAAGATAGTCCCCGAGCGTCGGGTAGTTCCGGAGCGCGTGGAGGTTGGCGACGACCGCCGCCGCCTCCGCGGCGAAGCGCATTTTCGCCCTCGCGTCCAGCAGCTCCGTCTTCATCAGGTTGACGAAATCGAGCGGCGCGGCCGCGATCTCACCGTTCTTCGCGTACATGACCCGCCGCTTGTCGACCTGCCGGCTGCCGAACGTGAGTCCCAGTTCCTTCGCGATCACGGACAGCGTATGCCGGTCGATGCCGTAAACGGCGTGCGCCCCGTAGTTCAGCGTGAATCCCGCTTTCTCGTATGTGAACGCGCGGCCCCCGAGCTGCGGGCTCCGCTCGAACAATACGCCCTCGATCCCGTGTTCTTCCGACAGATAGGCGGCCGCGGTCAGTCCCGCCAGGCCGCCGCCGATGACGGCAATTCGCATGCGTCGCTCCTCCTTCGCGCCGGATTCCCGGCCGGTCATCCCGTATTCCGTTTCGTCCATATGCCGGATGCCGGCCCACGCGGCGGCCAGCCTCCGGCGCAGCAGTTCCTCGAGGCTCGCGCCTTCGCCGTTGAGCCAGGCCGCGATCGTTCCGTCATAGACGGCGAGCAGGAACGCCGCCTTGTCCCGGTCGCCGAGCCAGCGGATGAGCTCCTCGAGGAGCGCCGCCCGCAGCCGGCTTTGCAGCCGCCTCAAGACCGGATGATCGGCGCTGACAGCCGCAAGATGATGCACGATGCGGGGCACCGGCTCCAATATCGACCCGAGGTCCAAAAACAGCTGCAGCACATGCGACTCCAGCGAGCGAACCTTGAGCGGACTCCGCTCCTTCGCCCATCGTTCGAGCACGGCGAGCTGTCGCAGCGGCAGTTCGCCGAGCAGCTCGTCCTTGCTCTTGAAATAATGATAGAACGTGCCCTTCGACGTACCGGTCGCCGCGATGATGTCGTCGACGGACACGTTGTCGTAGCCGCGTTCCCGGAACAGCCGGAACGCCGCCTCCGCGACCAGGTATTTTTTCTTCCGCGTGGACGCGCGCATGGACCGCCAGCCGCCTTTCGGGACATTTTGTGACGGATTTGTGTCCATTATACGACAGGCGGCCATCTGAATCCATCTCAATTTAGACTGATAGTCTAATTAATCCGATATGAATCCGGCGGCCGATTGGACGAGGGGATGGTTTTGGGCTACAATGGAAGAAAAACATCCCGCCGCGGCGGTCCGTTCCGCATTCGGGCGGGACGTTCCGAACGATGCGGGAAGGTGCAGACGGGAGGAAGCCTTGATGTCGGATTGCATTTTCTGCAAAATCGTCGAGGGCACGCTGCCTTCGACCAAGGTGTACGAGGACGAGGACGTGCTGGCGTTCAAGGACATCCAGCCGGCCGCGCCGATCCACGTGCTGATCATTCCGAAGAAGCACATCCCGACGATGAACGACGTGACGGACGAAGACGGCGCGCTCATCGCGAAGATTTTCGCCGCCGCGAGGAAGATCGCGGCCGATCTCGGCGTCGCCGAATCCGGCTACCGGCTCGTGAACAACGTGAACCGGGACGGCGGACAGGTCGTGTACCACCTGCACGTCCACCTGCTCGCGGGGCGGAAACTGGGCGCGATCGTACAGCCCGACGCAGGCTGATCCCGCGCAAGTTGACACCGTCATTCCCGATCCCCTATAATGAGCCCTATAACCGTGTTTGCTGTACGGCCGCGGTCCGTTCCGGAGGGAGGGAAGACGGGTGTCCGAGACCAGAGTGCGCAAGAACGAATCGATCGACGCTGCGCTGCGCCGCTTCAAGCGCTCCCTCGCGAAGGACGGCGTGATGGCCGAAATCCGGAAGCGCAGGCACTATGAGAAGCCCAGCGTAAAGCGCAAGAAGAAATCCGAAGCTGCGCGCAAGCGAAAGTATTAGCAGTGGACGGGAGGAGCAATCCGAGATGACCCTCGCCGAACGGCTGAACGAAGATCTGAAACAGGCCATGAAATCGCAGGACAAAATCAGGCTCAACGTTCTGCGCATGATCCGCGCGGCGATCAAGAATCAGGAGATCGAACGCAAGCGGGCGCTTGACGAAGGCGAACTGATCGATGTCCTGAGCCGCGAGATCAAGCAGCGCAGGGAGTCCCTCCAGGATTTCGAGAAAGCGGGCCGTACCGATTTGGCGGAGCAGGTGACCGCCGAGATCGAGATCATCAGCGCTTACCTTCCCGAGCCTCTGACGGAAGAAGAAGTGACAGCCCTCGTACAGCAAACCATCCAGGAGACCGGCGCTTCTTCGAAAGCCGACATGGGCAAAGTGATGGCGGCTCTGATGCCGAAGGTGAAAGGTCGTGCTGACGGCAAGCTGGTCAATCGGATCGTCTCGCAACATCTCAGCTGATGACCGCACGCAAAGCGCTCCGCACCGGGGCGCTTTTCTTCTATGGATGCGGAGCCGGCCGGCGTTCCGGCGCCGCGGCGTGAAATGAAAACGCTGCATCCGCCGCATCCGGCGGCCGGTTCCCGTGGCAACCTACTTGCGGGTGGTGAATGGCATGCGGCTTTTCAACCGGCTCGGCGGGTTCCGCGGCATCACCGCGGCCCTGCTTTTGCTTGCGGCGCTGCCGGGGGCCGTTCCCGCGTTCGGGGCGGAAGGCGAAGAATCGCGGGGCTCCGGGCCGGCCGTCTACGTCATACCGGTCCGGCAGACGATCGAATCCGGCCTCGAGGCGTTCCTGAAGCGCGCGTTCCGCGAAGCGGAGGAGGCGCGGGCCGAGCGCATCGTGCTCGTGATCAACACGAACGGCGGCCGGCTCGAGAACGCGCAGAACATCGGCGACCTGGTCGCCTCGAGCCCGGTACCGGTCACCGCCTTCGTGGAAAGCAAGGCGTTCTCGGCGGGCGCTTACATCGCACTCAACGCGGACCAGATCGTCATGCGCCCCGGCAGCTCGATCGGCGCGGCGGCCATGGTCGACGCGGCCGGCAACCTTGTGGACAATCCGAAGCTGATCTCGGCCTGGACGGCGGAAATGCGCGATGCGGCGGAGGCTTCGGGGCGCCATCCGGACATCGCCGCCGCGATGGCCGATCCGAATTTCCGCGGCGACATCCCGGGGCTCGGCCGGGAAGCGGGCGGCATCCTGACGCTGACGGCGGAGGAGGCGCTGCGCGTCGGCTACGCCGATCACCTGGCCGGCTCGGTGGAAGAGGTGATCGAGTGGCTCGGCCTCGGGCAGCGCGCCGTCGTGCACGTCGAGCCGACGCCGGCCGAGAGGGCCGCGCGGGTGCTGACGCAGCCCGGCGTCATGCTGATCCTCCTGATTGTCGGCATCGCCGGCATCCTGATCGAGCTCCTGGTGCCGGGTTTCGGGGTGCCGGGCATTCTCGGCATCCTGTCGCTCGCGCTGTACTTCTTCGGCCAGTACGTCGCGGGGTTCGCCGGCGTCGAGTCCGTCGCCCTGTTCGTTGCCGGCATCATCCTGCTCGTGCTCGAGCTGTTCGTGCCGAGCTACGGCATCCTCGGCATTCTCGGCGGGGCGGCCGTGATCGGCGGGATCGCGACCGCCGCGTACGACGCCGGAGACGCCGTCATGACGCTGCTCTACGCCCTCGCGGCGGCGGCGGTGCTGACCGCCATCGCGGGTTATGTGTTCCGCAGGCGGGGCGTCTGGAACAAATTCATCCTGCGTGAAGCGCTCACGTCCGAGGAAGGCTACCTGTCGACGGAGACGCGCGCGGATCTGGAAGGCAAGACGGGGACGGCGGCGACGCCGCTCCGGCCTGCGGGCGTCGTGCTGATCGATGGCGAGCGGATCGATGCCGTGTCGGACGGCGGCTTCATCGAGGCCGGCGCGCGGGTCCGGGTGACGAAGGCGGAAGGCCTGCGCGTCGTCGTCAGGGAATGGAAGGATGAATAACCCGCGGCCCTGGGGCCGCGGACGAAGGAGGCAGGATCATGGGTCAGAATTCGCTTGTGTTCATGTTCGTGCTGATTGCGCTGATCGTCGCGGCGCTGGTCGTGTTCCTGAGCTTCGTGCCGATCATGCTCTGGATTTCGGCGCGCGCGTCCGGCGTCAGGGTCAGCATGGTCACGCTCGTCGCGATGCGGCTCCGCCGCGTCGTGCCGAGCCGGATCGTGAACCCGCTCATCAAGGCGTCGAAGGCCGGGCTCGGGCTGACGATCAACCAGCTGGAAAGCCACTACCTCGCCGGCGGCAACGTCGATCGCGTCGTCAATGCGCTGATCGCGGCGCAGCGCGCAAACATTCCGCTCAGCTTCGAGCGGGCGGCGGCGATCGACCTCGCCGGCCGCGACGTGCTGCAGGCGGTGCAGATGAGCGTCAACCCGCGCGTCATCGAGACGCCTTACGTCTCGGCGGTCGCGAAGGACGGCATCGAAGTCAAGGTGCGGGCCCGCGTGACGGTGCGGGCGAACATCGACCGGCTTGTCGGCGGCGCCGGCGAGGAGACGATCATCGCCCGCGTCGGCGAGGGCATCGTCAGCACGAACGGCTCCGCCAACTCGCACAAGGAAGTGCTCGAAAATCCGGACATGATCTCGCGCACGGTGCTGAACAAGGGCCTCGACGCCGGCACGGCGTTCGAGATTCTGTCGATCGACATCGCGGACGTGGACATCGGCAAGAACATCGGCGCCCAGCTCCAGACGGAGCAGGCGGAGGCCGACAAGCGGATCGCGCAGGCGAAGGCGGAGGAGCGCCGCGCGATGGCGGTCGCGCTCGAGCAGGAGATGCGCGCCCGCGTCGTCGAGATGCGCGCGAAGGTCGTCGAAGCCGAAGCGGAGGTGCCGCGGGCGATGGCGGAAGCGCTGCGCAGCGGCAAGATCGGCGTCATGGACGTGCTGAACATGCGCAACATCGAAGCCGACACGCTGATGCGCGATTCGATCGGCAAATCCGGCAGGCCGGCGAACAATGATGACGAGGCTTGACGGGCGGAAGCCTTCGGCCCGGGACGGGGGTGGACGATGGAAGCGCTGATCGGGTTCCTGTTCGACAATCTGATCCTCGTGATCATCGTGATCGGCATCCTGACATCCCTGTTCGGCCGCGCCGGACGGCAGGGAGGCGGAAGCCGGATGCCGGATTTCGGCGGCGGACCGGGCAGCGGCCTGCCGCACCGCCCGCTGCGGGACCGGCGGGAGTCGCCCGACGGAACGCATCCCGGAGGCGCGGTTCCCGGCGGCCGATGGACCCGGCGCGAAGCCGGCGGCGGTCCCCCGTGGGCCGGCGGGGCGCCGGGCGGCCCGCATCGCGCAGGCCGGGCGGAGATGCCCGGCATCCCGGTGGCGCCGCGCCATGCGGACGCGGCCGGGCACGGCCCGGTCGTCACCGCGGACGCGCGCCTGGGCGGGCAGCCTTCGGCGGCAAACCGCTCCCCGGCGCCGTCCGCGGCTGCGCCGGCTTCCCCGAGGACAAGTTCGCCGGACCCGTCGGCCGCCCGCACCTCCGAAGCCGTCGGGATCGCGCCCGCCCTGCAGGTCGAACGACGGCCCGCGCGGGCGCCCGCCGGGCCGGACGAATTGCGCAAGGCGATCATCTGGGCCGAAATCCTCGGTCCGCCGCGGGCGCTCAGGCCCTACGGCCGGCGTCGTATCGGGCGGTAACCGAACCGCAGGCAGCCCCCTTGTCTCCGGACAAGGGGGCTGCGGCACTTGGCGCGCATGCTTCCGTCGGCATCCGTTGTCCCCGTCTCCGCAATCCCCGCCATGTCGTCTCCCGGCCTTTGTGGGACCGCGGCTTCATGGGCCCATCCCCGTCCGCTTTCGCGTGCCGGCCGGATCCCGCATCTTCCGCCGTCCCGCATGCCGCCGCATCCGCTTCCCGTTGCGCGCAACGCTCCGAACAGCCCCCGGCTTCTTCATATTCCCCCGTTCCGCCGCATAGTTTTGTAAGGTACAAGGGGAGGGATCGGATCCGCCATGCGCCGAATCAGCCGCCGCCTGCGCCACTGGACGGCCCGGGTGCTCGAGCTGCCCCAGGACGTCGTGTTCGATCTGCCGCGCCTCACGATGATCGGCGACCGGCAGCTCCACATCGAGAACCACCGGGGCGTGATCCATTTCTCGCCGGACAGGCTGAGCCTCCGGCTGCCGAACGGCAGCCTCGAGATCGCGGGCAAGGGTCTGGTCATCCGCGGCATCTGGGCGGAGGAAATGTTCGTGGAAGGCGTCATCACGCAGGTATCGATCAACGGACAGGGGGCGTGATGCGGATGCCGGCGAGACGGGATCGGCGGGAAGCGCCGTGCGCGCGAAGGGGACAAGGTGCCGGCGGGGATTGCGGACGGATGCGGGAGAAGCGATCTCGACGGGGAGTCCCGTGCCCGTGAAGAGGACAAGGTTTCGACGGGGAGCGTGGTGCGGATGAGGGTGACATGGTTTCATGCGTTGCGCGGCTTTGTGACGGTGCGCATTTCCGGGGAAGGGACGGAGCGGTTGCTCGGGGAGGCGGCGGCGGACGGGATCGAACTCCTCCATCTGCGGCGGACAAGCCGCGGGGAGCTGGAATGCATCGTGACGGCGGGCGACTTTTTCCGGCTGCGCCCGCACCTCAAGCGGACAGGCTGCCGGATCCGGATCGCGCGCAAGAGCGGGCTGCCATTCCTCATGGCGAAGGTGCGACGGCGGAAGTTCTTCGCGGCCGGGATGGCGCTGTTCTTCGCGGCGCTCTACTTGCTCTCGTCGCTCGTCTGGCGCGTCGAGATCGAGGGAAACGAGCGGATTCCGGATGAGGAGATTTTCGCGGCGGCGCGGGCGGAAGGGCTCCGTCCGTTCCAGTGGTCGTTCCGCCTGCCGGATTCCGCGGAGCTCGCGCGGCGGCTCCAGGGCGCGCTGCCCGGCGCGGCCTGGGTCGGCGTGGAGAAGCGGGGCACGCTGGTCCGGATCCATATCGTCGAGTCCACCGAGCCCGAGCCGCGCGAACTGCTCAGCCCGCGCCATCTGGTCGCATCGGAGGACGCGGTCGTCACCCGCATCGTCGCAACCCGCGGCCGGCCCGTCGTGAAAAAGAACCAGCGGGTGCGAAAGGGAGACGTGCTGATCTCCGGCATCCTCGGAAGCGAAGGCAACTTCGTCACCGTGCCGGCGGAGGGGACCGTGCGCGGTCTCGTCTGGCACGAATACGACATCGTATCGCCGCTGGTGCGCAAGGCGAAGACGTACACGGGCGAGCGGCGCACGGTCTGGCACGCCGTGCTGGGCCGGCGGAGCCTGAAGGTCAGCGGGTTCGGCCCGCCGCCCTTCGAGAAATACGAATCCGTCCTGCACCAGGAGAACGCGGCCTGGCGCGGCATCGTGCTGCCGGTCGGCCGCATCCGGGAGACGCAGCTCGAGGTCCGGTACGAGGAGCGGCGGCTGACGGAGCGGGAAGCGATCGCCGTCGGGCTCATGCAGGCCCGTGCCGACCTCCTGCGGAAGGCGGGCGCCGACGCGGTAATCCGGGCGGAAAAGATTTTGCATCGCCGGACCGAGAATGGTAAAGTTTATATGAAAGTACTGTTCGAAGCGGAACAGTCGATTACGGAAGAAAGACCGCTAGTTCAACTGCAAGGAGAATGACGCTTTTGCACGAGAAGACGGGAACCGTCAGGATTCCGCTGGCAAGCACGGCGGAAGGAATGGCTTTGTTCGGTCCGCAGGACCGATACCTGCGGCTCATCGAGAGCGGGATGCAATCCGAAATCCGGTCGCGGGACGCCGAGATCGTGATCACGGGTCCGGAGCGCGAGCTTGCCGCCCTCGAGCAGCTCTACACCGTGTTGCTGGAGCTGGTCCGGGGCGGCTACACGCCTTCCGAGCGGGACATTGCCTACGCGCTGGAGCTGGCGCGGGAACTCAAGGCGGACGAGCTGCTCGATCTGTTCAAGACGCCGATCACGACGACATACCGGGGCAAGCCGGTCCAGCTCAAGACGCTGGGTCAGCGCCGTTACGTCCAGGAGATCCGCAAGAAGGACATCGTGTTCGGCATCGGCCCGGCCGGCACGGGGAAAACGTATCTCGCCGTCGTTCTTGCGGTCGCGGCGCTCCGGGAAGGCAAGGTCAAGCGGATCGTGCTGACCCGTCCCGCGGTCGAAGCGGGCGAGAATCTCGGCTTCCTGCCGGGCGACCTGCAGGAGAAGGTCGATCCGTATCTGAGGCCGCTGTACGACGCGCTGCACGACGTCATGGGGCCGGAGCAGTCGGCAAGGGCGCTCGAGCGCGGCATCATCGAGGTTGCGCCGCTGGCCTACATGCGCGGCCGTACGCTGGAAGACTCGTTCATCATCCTCGACGAGGCGCAGAACACGACGCCCGAGCAGATGAAGATGTTCCTCACCCGCCTTGGCTTCGGCTCGAAGATGGTCATCACCGGCGACGTGACGCAGATCGACCTCCCCCGGGGCAAGAAGAGCGGCCTGATCGAGGCGCGCCGCATTCTGGACGGCATCGGGGAGATCGGCTTCGTCGAGCTGACCGAGTCGGACGTCGTCCGGCATACGCTGGTGCAGCGGATCATCGCGGCGTACGCCCGCGCGGAGGAGGAAGCGTCCTCGGGGAAAGACGATCGGACGGATTGACCATGCCGGACGCGCGGCCGGCGGTCCGGATCCGGGACCGGGCGCAGGAAGCCGGCGTCACGGGACAAGCATCGGAGCCCGGGGAACGGAGAACCGGAACGCGGCGGAGCGGACGCGCCGGCCGGGCAAGCGTCCGGGTGCGCAGGCGCGCCGGGGCCGCGCGGACGCCGTCCGCACAACACGGGAGGGATGCCGCATGGGTACGAACGGTGCGGCGGTCCGGAGGACGGGCCGCGGACGGCAGGCGGGCTGGAAGCAGAGCGCGGCGGTGCGCTGGCTGCTGCTTACCCTGTTCGTGCTGCTGTTCTGTGCCGTTCTCTCGCCGCGGCTCATTCCGAAAACCTACAATCTGGAACTCGGCGGCGTCAGCACCCGCGACATCGCCGCACCCCGGCAGTGGGTGGACGAACGGGCGACCGAGCTCGCGAAGGAGCAGGCGGCCGAGAGCGTCGAGCCGAAATATTCGATCGTGGCGCTGCGCAGCGAGACGCTGGTCGACCAGATCGTCGCCCGCATCGAGCAGCTGAACGCGGACCAAGACGTCTCGTTCGACAACAAGGTCGACATCTACCGGCGCGAGATTCCGGCCCGGTATGACGCGTTCGTCGACCGGTTCGTCGCCGAGAACCGCGATTCGGACATTTACAACGCCGGCCTCCTCGAAGAGATGGCGCGCAACGTCAAGGAGCAGCGCTACACGATTCCGGAGGAGACCTACTACAAGCTGCCGCTGCTTTCGGGCGAGCGGCTGCAGGCGATCCGCCAGGTCGCGTCCGAGACGGTGCGCCGGCTGATGGCCGAGCAGCTCGCCGACGCCGAGACCGCGCGCGCGAAGGTGGCCGAGTTCGTCAACACGAGCTCGCTCGAAGACCGCGTCGACCGCGAGATCGCGGCCGAACTGGCGCGGTTCGCGATCATGCCGAACCGGTTCTACGACCAGGAGGCGACCGAGAAGGCGCGGGCGCAGGCGCGGGAGAACACGCCGCCCGTCGTGATCCGGGAAGGTGACATCGTCGTCCGGAAAGGCCAGACGATCACGCCGGAAATCTACGAGCGGCTGGAGGGCCTCGGGCTGCTGAAGAGCTCCGCGAACGTCCGGCCTTACTTCGGGCTGGTCGTCGTCGCGCTGCTGTCGACGCTCGCGATCTACTGCCATCTCGAGACGGTCGGACTGCCCGGCGGCGGTTCGAACGCGAAATACGGCAACTCGCAGCTCCTCATGCTGCTCATGATCTTCGCGATCAATTTGCTCGCGATGGCGATCGTGGCGCTGATCCAGACGGCGGATACCTGGTATCTCGGCTTTCTGGCGCCGGCCGCGCTCGGACCGGTGCTCATCGCGCTTCTGCTCGATCTCAACCTCGCGGTGCTGTCGGCCGTCGTGTTCGCGGCGGCGGGCAGCGTGCTGTTCAATGCGGAGAGCGGGCGGATCTTCGATTTTACGTTCGGGTTCGTCACCCTTGTCACCTCGCTCGCGGCGGTGTTTGCGGTTCACAAGGCCGGCCAGCGCTCGACGCTGCTGAAGGCGGGCGCCCTGGCCAGCCTGTCCGGCACCGCGGCGGTTCTCGCGTTGATCTCGTTCGGGGAGCTGCCGCCCCGCATGGAGATCTTCTACGCGGCCGCCTGCGCGTTCGCGAGCGGGCTGCTCGCCGTCGTGCTCGTCATCGGTCTGATGCCGTTCTTCGAACTGTCGTTCGGCATCCTGTCCGCACTGAAGCTGATCGAGCTGTCGAACCCGAATCATCCGCTGCTGCGCAAGCTGCTGACCGAGACGCCGGGCACCTACCACCACAGCGTCATGGTCGGCAACCTGGCCGAGGCGGCGGCGGAGGCGATCGGCGCGAACGGCCTGCTGTGCCGCGTCGGATCGTTCTATCACGACATCGGCAAGACGAAGCGGCCGGCCTACTTCATCGAGAACCAGAACAACATGGAGAACCCGCACGATTCGATCGATCCGAAGCTGAGCCGGTCGATCATCATCGCCCACGCCCGCGACGGCGTCGAAATGCTGAAGGCGCACAACATTCCGAAGCCGATCCGCGACATCGCGGAACAGCATCACGGCACGACGCTGTTGAAATACTTCTATCACAAGGCGCTGAAGCAGGCGGAGGCGGCGGGCGTCGAACCGGACTTCACCGAGGACGATTTCCGCTACCCCGGTCCGAAGGCGCAGACGAAGGAAGCGGCCATCGTCGGCATCGCGGATTCGGTCGAAGCGGCCGTTCGCTCGCTGCGCAATCCGACGATCGAGCAGATCGAGTCGATGATCAACCGGATCATCAAGGACAAGCTGGACGACAACCAGTTCAACGAGTGCGACCTGACGCTGAAGGAACTGGACAAGATCGCGCAGACGTTGAAGGAAGCGGTGGTCGGCATCTTCCACTCGCGCATCGAATATCCCGAAGACATGAAATCGAAGGAGAAGGCGTAAATGGGTCTTGTGCTCGAATGGAGCAACGAACAGGATGCGGTCAGGCTCGAGGAAGGCTGGATCGCGCGGCTCGAAGAGCTGCTTCGGCTGGCCGGCGAAGAGGAGGGCATCGAACGCGGCGAAGTGGCGCTCACCTTCGTCGACGACGAGCGCATCCGCGAGTTGAACCGCGAATACCGGGGCATCGACCGGCCGACCGACGTGCTGTCGTTCGCGCTGAACGAAGACGGCGGCGAGCCGGACATCGTGTTCGGCGATCTGTCGGACGACGAGGATGATCCGATCTCCGGCATGCTCGGCGACATCGTGATCTCGCTCGAGCGCGCGAAGGCGCAGAGCGAAGCGTACGGCCATTCGCTGGAGCGGGAGATCGGCTTCCTGTTCGTGCACGGGTTCCTCCATCTGCTCGGCTACGATCATCAGACCGAAGAGGAAGAACGGATCATGTTCGCGAAGCAGGAGGAGATTCTGCGGCGGGCGGGGCTGACCCGGTGATGCGCCGCTTCCTGGAGAGCCTGAAATACGCCGCGGCGGGCATCGCGCTCGCCGTCCGCAAGGAGCGGAACATGCGCATCCATCTCTGTGCGGCGGCCGCCGTCGCGCTGCTCGCGCTGTGGCTCGGGGCCGGGCCTCTGGAATGGGCCGTCCTGCTCGCGCTGTGCGGGCTCGTCATCGGCCTCGAGCTCGTCAATACGGCGGTCGAGCGCGTCGTCGATCTCGCCAGCCCGGAGCACCGGCCGCTGGCGAAGGAGGCGAAGGATGCGGCGGCGGGCGGCGTGCTGGCCGCGGCGTTGTTCGCGGCCGCCGTCGGGCTGATCCTGCTCGGCCCGCCGCTCTGGAACAGGCTCCGGGAACTGATCGGATGCTGACGCCGGCCCGGGCCGGCGTCATGGCGAATCCCGCATTCGGCAACACTGGACTTGACGGAAAGGAGCACGGCCGTACATGAGCGATCGCGCGTCATTCCCGATCGGCGAGCGGGAGGCGCTGGCCCTGCTGGCGGCGGCCGCCGAAGCGCGGACCCGCGCCTACATCCCCTATTCGGGTTTCGCGGTGGGTGCCGCGCTGCTCGACGCGGAGGGCAACGTGCATCCCGGATGCAACATCGAGAACGCCGCCTACGGGCCGACGAACTGTGCCGAGCGGACGGCCCTGTTCAGCGCCGTCGCGGCCGGCCGGCCGCCGCGCAGCTTCCGCGCGATCGCGGTCACGGCGGACACGGAGGAACCGGTGACGCCCTGCGGCACATGCCGGCAGGTGCTCGCCGAGCTGTGCGCGCCAGACATGCCGGTCGTGCTCGGCACGATCCGCGGAAAGTGGCGGGTGACGACGGTCGCCGAGCTGCTGCCCGGCGCGTTCACTTCGGCGCAGCTTGAGGAAGACCGGTCGCGGAAAGGGGGGCAGAAACCATGAGCGAACGGATCACAAGCCCGGATGCAACGGCCGGCGCGGAACGGGAAGGCGGCTTTCGCTCCGGCTTCGCCGCGATCGTCGGGCGGCCGAACGTCGGCAAGTCGACGCTGATGAACCATCTCATCGGCCGCAAGGTCGCGATCATGTCGGACAAGCCGCAGACGACGCGCAACAAGATCCACGGCGTCTATACGTCGGACCGGGCGCAGATCGTCTTCCTGGACACGCCCGGCATCCACAAGCCGATGTCGAAGCTGGGCGACTACATGAACCGGTCGGCGGACAGCGCGCTGAAGGAAGTCGACGTCATCCTGTTCCTCGTCGACGTCTCGGAGGAACTCGGCGGCGGCGACCGCTTCATCATCGAGAAGCTGAAGAAGATCAAGACGCCGTCCTTCCTTGTGCTGAACAAAATCGACAAGGTGCATCCGGACGCGCTGCTGCCGGCCATCGCGAAATACCGCGAGCTTCACGAATTTGCCGAAGTCGTGCCGATCTCGGCGTTGAACGGCAACAATGTCGGGACGCTGCTCGAGCAGATCATCCGCTATCTGCCCGAAGGGCCGATGTACTACCCGGCGGACCAGGTGACGGACCATCCGGAGCAGTTCATCTGCGCCGAGCTGATCCGGGAGAAAATTCTGCACCTCACCTACGAGGAAGTGCCGCACTCGATCGCCGTCGTGACCGAGGAGATGCGCGCCCAGGAGAACGGCGTCGTCTATATCCGCGCCGTCATCTGTGTCGAGCGCGAATCGCAGAAGGGCATCATCATCGGCAAGAACGGCGCGATGCTGAAGCAAATCGGCGCCCTGGCGCGCCAGGAGATCGAGGCGCTGCTCGGCTCGCGCATTTATCTCGATCTCTGGGTGAAGGTGAAAAAGGACTGGCGCAACCAGGAGTGGGTGCTGCGGGACTTCGGCTTCCGGCCGGAGGACTGACGCAGTTTCCAACTTTCGGAATCGGCGGCTGTGACGCCGCTTTCCCGGTCGGGCGGCCGCCGGCGCTGGGCCGAACTCCCTCGGATAGCCGGCGGGAGGGCGTCGCATCCTAAATCCCGCAAGAGTCGTGCATAATCCGGCCGAAGGCCGTTCCGGCTGCGGACCGGTCTCGGCCGCATCGAAAGGATGGTCCGCATGCGCGATTTCTCTTGGAAGATCTTCACGCTGACGGGAGATGTGGATGCGTTTCTGCTGTACCGGGAGATGGACGAACTGGAGGAACGGGAGAAGAAGCTGACGCCGGAATCGCTGGATTCGCTCGATCACTGGGACGAGGTGCCCGAATGAATCCGCGCCGGACAAGGGCTGTGCGGGGGGAGAGGCGCAGAACGTGCTGATTCGCGTGCAAGGCGTCATCATCCGATCGATGGAATACGGGGAAGGCGGCAAAATCGTCACGCTGCTGACCGAATCGCAAGGCAAGACGGGTGTGCTGATCCGCGGCGCCAGCAAGCCGCGGAGCCGGTACGGCTCGCTTGCCCTTCCTTTTACATACGGCGAATTTGTCTATTACAAGGGATCGGGTCTCGGCACCCTGTCGAGCGGAGAGATCATCCGTCCCCACCGGAAGCTGCGGGAGAACATCGAGCTCGCCGCGTACGCGTCGTACGCCGCGGAGCTGACGGACCGGGCGCTGCAGGACGAGGAGGCGGGGAGCCGGATTTTCGGACAATTGCTCGCCTGCTTCGGCGCGCTGGAGGACGGGAAGGACCCGCAGGTGACGACGCACGTCTACGAGCTGAAGATTCTGCAGGCGACCGGCTACGCGCCGGTGCTCGACCGGTGCGTTTCCTGCGGGCGGACGGACGGGCTTGACGCGCTCGCGCCGGCGCTCGGCGGCGCGGTCTGCCAGGCGTGCCGTCCGGACGGCCGGCTGGTGCTCCGCCTCGGCGACAAGGCGATGAAGCTCATGCGCCTGCTCGCCGCCGTCGATCTCCGGCGGCTCGGCGAGGTGAACGTCGGACCGGAAACGAAGGCGGCCGTCCGCCGGGGCGTTCGCGCCCTCGTCGACGAGCATCTGCCGCACCGGCTGAAGTCGCGCGCGTTTCTCGAATCGCTGGAGGCGCTCGGCGGGCTTCCGGTTCCGGACAAACCGCCCGCACCGGAACACGGGGCGGACGGGCGGACGGAAGGACGCCCGCGATTTCCGGGATCGTGAATATTTGACATGGATAAATCAGGCTGATATAATATCCTAATATGAATATGGGATATGTCATGGACGATGACGGAGAGAAGTAGCCGGCCAGCGGACCGTGATGCAAGCGAGCCGGGGATGGTGCGAGCCCGGCCGGTCCGGCCGGTGAAACGGCGCTCCGGAGTCCTGTTCGAATGAAGGCGGGCTGTCCGCCGGGCAGGCGGCGGCCAAGCAGGGTGGAACCGCGGGAGATGCTCCCGTCCCTGCGTCCGGATGCGGACGTGTGGGACGGGAGTTTTTTGGCGTGCTCCCGACGGCTTCCGCATGCGGCCGGCGTTCCGCCGCGACCGCCGGATCATACCATTCGTGGCGAGGGAGTGCATGGCATGAACTTTCAGGGCATCATCCTGACCCTGCAGCAGTTCTGGGCGGAACAGGGCTGCGTCGTCGTCAATCCGTACGACATCGAGACGGGCGCGGGCACGCTCAACCCGATGACGTTTCTGAGGTCGATCGGCCCGGAGCCGTGGAACGTCGCGTATGTGGAACCTTCGCGGCGCCCTGCCGACGGCCGCTACGGCGAAAACCCGAACCGGCTGTACCAGCACCACCAGTTCCAGGTCATCATGAAGCCGTCGCCGGACAACATCCAGGAGGTGTACCTGGAGAGCCTGAAGCGGCTCGGCATCGATCCGCGGCACCACGACATCCGCTTCGTCGAGGATAACTGGGAGCACCCGGGCCTCGGCGCGTGGGGGCTCGGCTGGGAAGTGTGGCTGGACGGGATGGAAGTGACCCAGTTCACCTATTTCCAGCAGGTCGGCGGCCTCGAGATGAACCCGGTGGCGGTCGAGATTACGTACGGCCTTGAGCGCCTCGCTTCCTATATCCAGGACAAGGAAAACGTCTTCGAGCTCGAATGGGTGGACGGCGTCACCTACGGCGACGTCTTCCTGCAGCCCGAGTACGAGCATTCGAAGTATACCTTCGAAGTGTCGGACGTCGAGATGCTGTTCAACCTGTTCAACCAGTACGAGGAGGAAGCGAAGCGCGCGCTGGAGCGGAATCTCGTGTATCCGGCCTACGATTATGCGCTGAAATGTTCCCACACATTCAACCTGCTTGATGCGCGCGGGGCGATCAGCGTAACGGAGCGGACCGGCTACATCATGCGCGTGCGCAACCTGGCGCGGCAGTGCGCCATGGTCTACCTGAAGGAGCGGGAGCGGCTCGGCTTCCCGCTGCTGAAGAAGGAGGCGGCGTCGAATGGCTGAGGATCTCTTGCTCGAGATCGGGATGGAGGAAGTGCCCGCCCGCTTTGTCCGCGGTGCGATGGATCAGCTCGAGGCGAAGACGGCCGAATGGCTCGAAGCGTCGCGCATCGCCTTCGAATCGATCGAGGCGTACGCGACGCCGCGCCGGATCGCGGTGCTCGCGCGCGGCGTGGCGGAACGTCAGGCCGACGTCCGCGAGGAAGTGCGCGGACCGGCGCGCAAGATCGCCGTGGACGAGAGCGGCAACTGGACGAAGGCGGCGCTCGGCTTCGCCCGCAGCCAGGGCGTGCAGCCGGACGAGCTCTATTTCAAGGAGACGGGCGGCGTCGAATACGTCTACGCGATGAAGAGCGGCGAAGGAAAGCCGACCGCCGAGCTGCTGCCGGAAGGGCTCAAGGGCATCATCGCGTCGATGACGTTCCCGAAGAGCATGCGCTGGGGCAGCCACGACCTGCGATTCGTCCGTCCGATCCGGTGGATCGTCGCAATGTACGGCGAGCGCGTCGTCCCGTTTGAGATCGCCGGTGTAACAAGCGGCAACGTGACGCGCGGACACCGGTTCCTCGGCGCGGACGCGGTCCTTGCGAAGCCGGCCGAATACGCGGAGAAGCTCAGGGAGCAGTACGTCCTGGCGGACGTCGACGGGCGGAAGGCGGAGATCCTGAAGCAGATCGGGGCGCTGGAACGCGAGCGCGGCTGGAACATCGCGGTGCCGGACGACCTGCTCGAAGAGGTGCTGTTCCTCGTCGAATATCCGACCGTCCTGTACGGCTCGTTCGATCCGGCGTTCCTCGACATTCCGCAGGAGGTCCTGATCACCTCGATGCGCGAGCACCAGCGGTATTTCCCGGTGTTCGACGGCGAGGGCAGGCTGCTGCCGCACTTCGTCACGGTGCGCAACGGCGACGCGACCTCCATCGACGTCGTGCGCCGCGGGAACGAGAAGGTGCTCCGGGCGCGGCTCTCGGACGCGAAATTCTTCTACGAAGAGGACCGGAAGCTCACGATCGGCGAGGCGCTCGGGAAGCTCGAGACGATCGTCTGGCACGAGGAGCTCGGCACGATGGGCGACAAGGCGCGCCGCATCCGACGGATGGCCGACGCCGTCGCTTCCCGTGTGACGGACGACGCGGCGGTGCGCGCCGACATCAGCCGGGCCGCGGACATCTGCAAGTTCGACCTCGTCACGTCGATGGTGTATGAGTTTCCCGAGCTCCAGGGGATCATGGGCGAAGACTACGCCCGCAAACGGGGCGAGCGCGAGGCGGTCTGCCGCGCGGTGAACGAACACTACCGTCCGCGCCACGCGGGCGACGGCCCGCCCGAGGGCCTGGTCGGCGCCGTCGTCGGCATCGCCGACAAGGTCGACACGATCGTCGGATGCTTTTCGATCGGGATCGTGCCGACCGGCTCGCAGGACCCGTACGCACTCAGGCGCCAGGCGGCGGGCGTCGTGCAGACGCTGCTTGCGCACAAGCTGCCGGTCACGCTCGGCGAGCTGTTCGGCATCGCGCTCGACCTTTACAAAGAGCGCGGGCTGAAGCGCGGCCGCGACGAGATTCTGCGCGACCTGTACGAGTTCTTCGGCCTGCGCGTCCGGAACGTGCTGTCGGAGGCGGGCATCCGGTATGACGTGGCCGACGCGGTCATGGCGTCGGGCTTCGATGATCCGCTGCTCGCGGTGAAGCGGGCGGAAGCGGTGGCGGAGGCGGTCGCGAGGGGCGACGCGTTCAAGGCCGTGAACGACGCGTTCAACCGCGTGTGCAACCTCGCGGCGAAGGCCGGGCACGCGAACGTCGATCCGTCGCTGTTCGAGGACGAGGCGGAGCGCAGGCTGCACGAGGCGCACGCTTCCGCACGCGTCCGCGCCGGGGAGGCGCTGGAGGCGGGTGATCCCGCGCGGGCGCTCGAGGCCCTCGCGGAGATGAAGGACCCGATCAACGCCTATTTCGACCGGGTCATGGTCATGACGGACAACCCGGCGGTCCGGGACAACCGCCTGGCCCAGCTTGCGGCCGTCGCGGCCGACATCCGGCGGATCGCGGATTTCACGAAGATCGTCTGGCCGTAACGGACAGGCGGGTGCGCGGCATGGACGGTTTCCGGATGGATGGATCGGATCGACCGTGCGTGATTTACGCCGTTTCGGATTCGGCCGGCGAGACGGGCGAGGCCGTCGTGCGCGCGGCGGTCGCGCAGTTCCAGACCGCGCGGACCGAGATCCGGCGCCGGCCGTTCGTAAAGGACCGGCGGCAGCTGGCCGCCATCGTCACCGAGGCGCGGGAGGAGCGGGCGATCATCCTGTACACGCTGGTGCTGCCGCATCTGCGCGAGGCGATGGCGCGGTACGCGGAGCGGGACGGCGTCAAGGCGATCGACGCGCTCGGCCCGCTGATGGATGCGCTCGAGGAGCGCACCGGCGTCCGGCCGGAATACAAACCCGGCCTGAACCATCAGCTCGACGACGATTATTTCCGCCGGGTGGAGGCGGTCGAGTTCGCCGTCAAGCACGACGACGCGAAGGACCCTTCGGGCATCCTGAAGGCGGACATCGTGCTGATCGGCGTCTCGCGGACGTCGAAGACGCCGCTCTCGATGTATCTCGCCCACCGCAAGTTCAAGGTGGCGAACGTGCCGCTCGTGCCGGAGCTGAAGCCGCCGGACGAACTCATGCGCGTGCCCAGGTGGCGGATCATCGGGCTGACGATCGGCATGCAGGATCTCAACCAGATCCGCAAGGAACGGCTGAAGGCGCTCGGCCTTCCCGATACCGCGCCCTATGCGGCACCGGAGCGCATCGAGCGGGAACTCGCCTACGCGCGGGATGTGATGGAGCGGCTCGGCTGCCTCGTGATCGACGTATCCCGGCGCGCGGTCGAAGAGACGGCGAGCCTGATCATGGAGCATATCCGGAAAGCGGGCGGGCAGTGGATCTGAACGGCCCGCGGCCGGGTCGGTCCGGTCGGATCCGATACGGAAGGAAAAGCGGTCCGGACGACGAATATCTTTTTTATAGTAAGAAAAAGAACGTAAGATGCGGGCGCGCGAGGAGCGCGGAGCGAACGGGCGCGTCGCCCGACAGCCGCGTTCCGGACGGAGACCCTGAAGATCGGCCGCGATTTCAACAAATGGTGACAAAAGATTTGCGAGACATGCAGGATAATGGTGACAGGCAGAGAATACTAATACGTGTTATTCAGGGTGAAGGTGATGCGGATGGCCGGCGGCAGAATTCCGGAGGATGTCATCCAGGCTGTCCTGCGCGCACACGACATCGTCGAAACGGTCGGTCGGACCGTTCACCTGACGAAGAGCGGCAAGTATCTGAAGGGTCTGTGCCCGTTTCACTCCGAGAAAACACCATCGTTCACCGTCACTCCGGAGAAAGGCATCTTCCACTGTTACGGTTGCGGCAAGAGCGGCAACGTCATCCGGTTTCGCATGGAGCTCGAAGGCTATACGTTTCCGGAAGCCGTACGCGTCATGGCCGAGGAGGCGGGCATACCGCTTCCCCGCGGCGCCGGCGTTCCGGCGGAGCCTTCTCCCGCGCAGCTTGAACGGCAGAAGCTGATCGAGGCGCACGAATACGCGGCGAAATTCTACCACTATCTGCTCCAGAATACCGAGCACGGCAAGGAAGCGAAGGAATATCTCAAGCGCCGGGGCATGTCGGACAAGCTGATCGACCGGTTCATGATCGGAATCGCGCCCGAGCGAGGGGATCTCCTGACCGGTTTTCTCGAGAAGAGGGGCTACGATATGCGGCTCATGGAGAAGGGCGGGTTGGTAGCCGCGCGCAGCGACGGCACCGGCTACTACGACCGGTTCCGGGGCCGCATCATGTTCCCGATCCGGGACCGCGACGGCAGGACGATCGCGTTCGCCGGCCGCATTCTGCATGACGGACAGCCGAAATATATCAATTCGCCGGATTCCGTGCTGTTCAACAAAAGCCGCGTGCTCTACAACTTCCACGAAGCGCGGCCGGAAATCCGGAAATCGGGGAGGGTTGTCCTGTTCGAGGGATACATGGACGTCATCCGGGCGTGGGATGCCGGCGTGCGGAACGGCGTCGCCTCGATGGGCACGTCGTTCACGGAGGAACACGCGGCCATCCTCCGTCGCGTCGCCGAAGAAGCGGTGATCTGCTATGACGGCGACGACGCGGGGCAGGCGGCGGCGCTGAAGACCGCGGCGATCTTCGAGAGCGCCGGCATGCCGGTCAAAATCGTTCTGCTGCCCGGCGGACTGGATCCCGACGAATACATCGGGAAATACGGTCCGGAGTCGTTCGTGCGCGACATGATCGGACAGCCGATGTCCGCCGTCAAATTCAGGCTAATATTTCTCCGCAAAAACCATAAAATGCTGGAAGAAGAAGGACGCAAGGATTACGTGCTCGAAGCGGTGCGCGTCATTGCCGGTCTCGATTCGCCGGCCGAAAGGGAATTTTACCTGAGGGAACTCGCGCGGGAGTTCGATTTTCCGTTGGAGACGCTGAGGCAGGAGTGCGCCCGGATTCGCTCCGCCGCGCAAAAAAAACCGATCCCCGGGGATAAGTCGGGCAATCGGTGGAATAATGGTAGGAATGAGACGGCTCCCCCGCCCGCAGGATGGGTGCCGGAGCCGCCGGGACGTCATCACGTCGAACGGACGTTGTTGTACTGGATGATGCACGACGCGGAAGCGGCCGAATATGTGCGTGACAAACTGGGAGACGCTTTCCAGGCGGAAGACCATGCGGCGATTGCCGCTTATCTGTATGCCTACTACGCACAAGGCAACGAGCCGGATGTCACCCGATTTTTCTCGACCCTCCAGGACGAACGTTTGGAACGGACTGCCGCCTCGATTCTGAGCATGGAGACCGTGCCGCCCTGCACGAGCGACAACCTGGAAGCCTATGCGGAGGAAGTGCTGAGACGGCAGCGACTTGCGGCGTTGAAGGAACGGGTGGAAGAACGGATACGCGCCGAACGGGCCGGCGACGCGCTGCGGGCCGCCAGAATCGCCGTCGAAATCCACAACCTGGAGAGACAGTTGAGAGGAAAGGCCACGCGACCGTCCTAGGGAGGAGGGAGTCGGAGTATGACGAACGATCACCACACGGAACAGGACGCGGAACAAAAGCTGGAAGCCGTCAAGCAGCAATTGATCGAAGCGGGCAAGAAACGCTCGTCCTTATCTTACAAGGAAATCATGGAGAAGCTCGCCCCGTTTGACCAGGAGCCGGAGCAGATCGACGAATTCTTCGAGCAGCTTGAAGAGCTCGGCATCGAAGTGACGAACGAAGACGACGATGATGACGATGGCGACAACCGGAAACACCGTCCGCTTCCGGCGAGAGGCGTCGATCGCGATCATCACGACCATCACGACCATCACGACCATCATGACGACGACTTCAACTTCGACGACGATCTCTCGCTGCCGCCGGGGATCAAGATCAACGATCCCGTCCGGATGTATCTGAAGGAGATCGGACGCGTGCCGCTGCTCACCGCCGAGGAGGAAATCGAGCTCGCGAAGCGGATCGAGCAGGGCGACGAGGAAGCGAAGCGGCGGCTTGCGGAAGCAAACCTCCGCCTCGTCGTCAGCATCGCGAAACGTTACGTCGGCCGCGGCATGCTGTTCCTCGATCTGATCCAGGAAGGCAACATGGGGCTCATCAAGGCGGTCGAGAAGTTCGACCACGGCAAGGGATTCAAGTTCAGCACGTACGCCACCTGGTGGATCCGTCAGGCCATCACGCGCGCGATCGCCGATCAGGCACGGACGATCCGCATCCCGGTGCACATGGTCGAGACGATCAACAAGCTGATCCGGGTATCGAGGCAACTGCTTCAGGAACTGGGCCGGGAACCGACGCCGGAGGAGATCGCGGCGGAGATGGATCTCAGCGTGGAGAAGGTCCGGGAAATCATGAAGATCGCGCAGGAGCCGGTATCGCTCGAGACGCCGATCGGCGAGGAGGACGATTCGCATCTGGGCGACTTCATCGAGGACCAGGAGGCGCTGGCGCCGGCCGACGCGGCGGCGTACGAACTGCTGAAGGAGCAGCTCGAGGATGTGCTCGATACGCTGACCGAACGCGAGGAGAATGTCCTCAGGCTGCGCTTCGGTCTGGATGACGGCCGCACCCGCACGCTCGAGGAAGTCGGCAAGGTGTTCGGCGTCACGCGCGAGCGGATCCGCCAGATCGAGGCGAAGGCGCTGCGCAAATTGCGGCATCCGAGCCGCAGCAAGCGGCTGAAGGATTTCCTGGAGTGACGGGAACGCACGGGACCTGACTGCGTCGGCAGGAAGGTCCCCTTTTATCACCACGGAGAGGCGTGTCCGCGCGCCTTGCCGGAAAGGAACGAGTGCCGGATGAACGAGGAGCGACGCAGAACGATCATCCGTGAGATTGATTACTGGCAGAAGAACAGGCTGCTGCCGGATCAATATTGCGATTTCCTGATGAATCTGTACAAGTCGGACGAGGAAATCGGACGCCCCGACACCGGATGGGCGGTCCGCGCCGTCTCCGTCGTGAACAGCGCGAGCGGAAAACAATGGTTTCTTGCATTTGGCATATTTTCCGTCGTCTGTCTTGTTGTCCTTTATTTTAGCGTCTTCCACCCCGTATTGCAAACGGCGCTTTCGCTCTTCGCCGTCGTGCTGCTGCTCTATTTCGGGCTCAGGCGGCGGCGCAGGAGCGAGGCCGTCGGCCTTGCGCTGATCAGCCTCGGCATGCTGACGCTGCTCCTTGCGGGCATCGCCATGCTGCGTCTGCACGGACTGGACACGCCGCTCTGGACGTCGCTGTTCCTGATCGGATGCGGGCTGTTCTGGATCGTGTTCGGCATCGCGGCCCGGTTCCCGTTCCTTCATTATTGCGGATGGCTGGCCATTTTCCTCGTCTACGCGATGCTGCTCGCGTCCGACGGCGACCAGCCGCAGTGGTACGAGGTGGAGCTGTTCTGGCTGCCCGCCTCGTTCGTCTTCGGCTGGTTCAGCTGGTTTGTCCACCGATGGTCGAAACCGTCTTCGGCCGTGCTGCTCGGGGCGGCGGCGACGCTCTGGTTCATGCCGGAGCTGTATGCCGCCGTGCTGATGGGTCAGCCGGACTGGATTCAGCTTGCGCTCATCGCGAAGATCGCGATTGCCGGCGGGATCTTCTACGCGCTGCGCAAGCAGTGGACGGTGTGGGTGGCATGAAGGCGGCGGCCGCGGCGAGACGGGCGCTGTCCGCCAGGTTGTCGGCCGTCGCGGAGCTGGTGCCGCCGGGGGCGCGCGTCGCGGATATCGGCTCGGACCACGCGCTGTTGCCGGCTTGGCTCGTATCGACCGGCAAATCGCCGTTCGCCGTCGCCGGCGAAGTCCGGGACGGCCCGCTTCGGCAATCGATGGCCCGGATCGAGGCCGACGGGCTTGCGGACGTCGTGGCCGTCCGCAAGGGAGACGGACTGGCCGTCATCGCGCCGGGCGAGGTCGACTGCGTCGTCATCGCGGGCATGGGCGGCGCGCTGATCGCCTCCATTTTGGACGCGGGGGAAGCGGCCGGCAAGCTTCGCGGCGTGCGGACGCTGGTGCTCCAGCCGAACGTCGGCGAGGACCTTGTCAGGCGCTGGCTGCTGGAACACGGCTGGCATCTGGCATCCGAGCGGATCGTGGAGGAGGACGGCCGATGGTACGAAATGCTGGAGGCGCGGAGGCTGAAGGACGCGGACAGGCTGAACGCGGCGCTCTACGACCCGTCGTTCCTCGGGCTCGAGCATCCGCCCGAACGGCTGAGGGCGCTTCTGCTGCGCATGGGGCCGTGGCTGCTCCGGCAGCCGGATGAACGGTTCTTCGGGAAATGGCGCTCGGAGCTCGACAAGATGGAAACCATCCGCCGGCAGATCGAACGGTCCGATTCGCCGGAAGCGGCGAGGAAGCTTCGGGAGCTGGGCGAAGAAATCGCACTGATCGGGGAGGTGATGGCATGTTTGCAAGCGGGCATTTCGTGATCGGGCTGATGGAGCGGTTCGCGCCAAGGCATCTGGCGGTCGAGAACGACCGGATCGGCCTGCAGGTCGGCACGCTGGGGAAGGAGATCCGGAAGGCGCTCGTCGCGCTTGACGTGACGGATGCCGTCGTCGACGAGGCGATCGCGGCCGGGGCGGATCTCATCATCGCGCACCACGCGATCATCTATCATCCGCTCAAGGCGATCGATACGTCGACGCCGGCGGGGCGCGTGTTCGAGAAGCTGATCAAAAACGACATCGCGGTCTACGTGGCGCACACGAACCTGGATGTCGCGGAAGGCGGCATGAACGACTGGATGGCCGAGTGTCTCGGCATCGAGAGCGAAGGCTGCCTCGAGCCGGTCCACGTCGATCCGCTGCTCAAGCTCGTCGTCTACGTGCCGGAGACGCACCGGCAGGCCGTGCAGGAGGCGGTCTGGCGGGCGGGCGCCGGCCACATCGGCCGGTACGACTGCTGCAGCTTCGAGGTGGAGGGAACCGGCACGTTCCGTCCGGGCGAGGGGACGAACCCGCACATCGGCACGCAGGGCCAGCTGGAGCGGGTGAAGGAGTACCGGATCGAGACGATTTTGCCGGAGTCGCTTCAAGAGCCGATCGTGCGGGCGATGCTGGAGGCGCATCCCTACGAGGAGCCGGCTTACGACATCTTCCCGCTGGTTCTGCCGGGGAAGACGAGCGGCCTCGGCCGCTTCGGGCGGCTGAAGGAGCCGGCGACGCTGGAGGCGTTCGCGCTTCGCGTGAAGGAGGCGCTCGACGTGCCGTTCGTCCGCATCGTCGGCGATCCGGACCGGGTCGTCCGGCGGGCCGCGGTGCTCGGCGGCTCCGGCTCGCGCTACATGCGGCACGCGCTCCGGGCCGGAGTCGACGTGTTCGTCACCGGCGACATCGATTATCACACGGCGCAGGACGCGCTGGCCGCCGGGCTGGCGCTCGTCGATCCGGGGCACAACGCGGAGAACATCATGAAGGCGAAGACGGCCGAGCGGCTGGCGGCGGAGCTGGCGGCGGCCGGGTATCTGACTGAGGTGATCCCGTCGTCGGTGCCGACCGATCCGTTCCGGGTGATGTAGGCGGCGCGTCCGGCGGCGGTATGGGACGATGGCGGCCGGAGCAGTGTGCGGCCGGAGTTCCGGAGGGGAGCCGCCGGCTGCTTTCGGATCGCGCATGGGCGGTACGCCGTACCGTTACGGCGCGTCGGTGCATTTGCGAGTTGACGGTACGTCGTACCGTTAAAGCCGTGGAAGAACCACCGCGAAACAGCGATGCGACGTGCGCAGCCGAATGCAGGCATCGGCGGATCCATGAACGGCAAATTCCGTACGCGCCGCACAACATTTGCCGGTTGAGCTTTCTTCCGCGGCGCGGTATACTGGAGGATGCGTCGGAAAGTCTGACAGACAATCGCCGGCGGCCTTGAAGGCCGCGGGAGGAAAGTCCGGGCTCCACAGGGCAGGATGCTGGATAACGTCCAGTCGGCGCGAGCCGAAGGAAAGTGCCACAGAAATGGACCGCCGATGGCCGGCCTCAGGCCGGATCAGGCAAGGGTGGAACCGTGGTGTAAGAGACCACGAGCGGCGTTGGTGACAACGTCGCTGGTAAACCCCATCCGGAGCAAGACCGAGAGAACGCGGCGGCTCTCGAAGCCGCGACCCTGGCCCGGGGTGCGTTCGGGTTGGTCGCTTGAGCTGCGCAGCAATGCGCAGCCTAGATAGATGATTGTCGCTTCCATCGTGGGAGGGTCGTTCCCGTTACACCACCGGAAGTACAGAACCCGGCTTATGGCAGGCTTTCCGCAACGGTTTGCCGGCCGCGCGGCGGCCGGAACGATTCGAAACGAAGAGCCTTCGGAATCCTGGGCGGTTCCGAAGGCTCTTGTTCGTTCTGCCGACAAACGTGCCCACGGTCAAGACCGCTGTCATTCCGCCATCCCGAGGCCGAACCGGTGGCGGAGCGCCTCGATCCGCCGTTCGAAGCGGACGGGGAATCCGCCGAGCGTGTTCGCCGTCTGCTCCGCCGCTTCCAGGGCGCGCCGGACGTCAATCCGCCCGTAGCCGAAATACATGTCGTATCCCTTGTCGCCGAGGTCGACGGCCGTCTTCCGCATGATGTCCATGATCTCTTCGTTCGTCAGGTCCGGGTTGACGGACTTGATGAGGCCGGCTAGCGCGGCGGCGTGCGGGCTCGCCATCGAGGTGCCGGACAGCGCGGCGTACCGGCTGCCCGTGTAGGTGCTCGCGATTGCGTCACCCGGGGCCGCCGCGTCGATATAGTCCCCGTAATTCGAATAGGGAGCCCGGTTGTCGGCGGCGTCGGTCGCGGCCACCGCGAACACTTCGGGGTACGCCGCGGGATAGCCCGGCTGGTCGGTGTTGTCGTTGCCGCTGGCCGCGACGAGCACGACGCCATGGTCATACGCGTATTTGACCGCATCGTGCAGGAATTCGGAGGAGGCATAGTTGCCGAGGCTCATGTTGATGACATCGGCGCCCCGGTCGGTCGCCCAGATGATGCCTTCCGCGACCGAATAGGCCGAGCCGGAACCGGTGCTGTCGAGCACCTTCACGGGCATGATGCGGCCCCGCCAGGACAGGCCGGCGACGCCTTCCCCGTTGTTCACGGTGGCCGCGATGATGCCGGCGACGTGCGTGCCGTGGCCCACGTCGTCTTCCGGATCGCCCTCTCCGACGAGGTTGACGCCTTCCGCGATCCGGCCCCTGAGATCCGGGTGGTCGAGCTGAACGCCCGTGTCGAGCACCGCGATCACGACGTCGTCGCTTCCCCGCGACAGCGCCCATCCGCGCTCCGTCCCGATCGCGGGCAGGTTCCACTGGTAGGGGCCGTAGAACTGGTCGTTCGGCACGATCGCGCCGCCGTCCGCGTCTTCATCGGCCCGTGCCTTCAGGACGCCGTCCGCCGTCCGCGCCTTCGTCCCATCGCCATCCGCCGCGGTTATCCGGTCCGGCGCATCCATCCTGCCGCCCGCTCCGCGCGGGAACTTCCCGCGCAGTCCGTTCGCCAGATACAGATAGTGCGGCTCGACGTATACCGGATTCCAGCGCTCGCGGAAATAGGCGATCAGCTCTTCCGTTTCCATCGAGCGCGAGGTGAACACGTGGGCGTAGCCCACCCTCCGCACCGAAACGCCGTCGATGTCCTTCAAGATCGCCTCGATTTCGGCTTCCGTCGGCGCTTCACGGAAACGGACGACCGCTTCGTTGGCGTGATAGTGGCTCGCCGCGCCGTTGTCCTCGCCCGTGCGGACCGTGATGTCCTCCGTCGAGTTCGGCCTTGCCGATTCGATCTTGTACCGGCCTTCCGCAGGATATGGCACGATCCGCAGATATTTGAACTGGCGCTGTTCGACCTCATCGACGATGTCCTGCCGGATGATGCCGCTGACCGTGCCTGCGCCGTCGGCCGACGGCACGGCCAGCACGATGTAGCGGCTGCCGTTCCGCCGGACGGGATCGGACACGTACGTGCGGCCCACCTTCGCCGCCGCCTCGGCTTTCGCGAGATGCGCGTTCCAGTCCGCGATGCCCTTCGGCATTTCGCCGGCCTCCGTCGTCCCGCCGCCGCGGGCGCGCACCCTTACATAGGCCATGTGCGGGTGATGCGCCAGCAGCCGGCGCAGCTGTCCGCCGTCCGCGTCTGCCGGCAGCGCCCGGAATTCCTTCGAGCATTCCAGCGTGCAGAGCTGCGCGGTCATCTCGGCATCCCGCCGGACGGCCGCCATCTTGTACCGTCTCTCCTCCCCGGCGTCCGCCCCGGATGACGTCCGCTCCCCGCCGCTTTCGCTTTCCGGCCGGTCGCCCGCCAGCCAGGGCAGGAAGGCGAACAGCGCGGCCAGCACCGCCATCGGCACCAACCAGCGCAGCCATTTCGGTCTGCCGCCCATGTCCCGCTCCCTCCGTTCGTTCGTCTCGGATAACGTTTATAGATTGGAGGCCGGAGCGCGAAAATATACGGCCGGATCCCTGCCGCATCGATGACGCGGAGCGGCGATTTGTGTTAACATGTGGTTGTGTCAGCCAGAACGGGGCAAAGCGAAAGGAGTCCAGCACATGCCGTCCGACAACGTGAGACAATTGACCGAATCGACGCGGGCCAGACTGAAGGAAGCGATCGACCGGCTGGAGCCGTTTCTCAACGGGCATACGCTGCGCGATCTGGCCGGGGAAGACGCTCCGCCGGAAACCGTCGCCTTTTACCAGGGGCTGCTCTCCGATCTCCGGCACCTGCTCGTCTTCTCGGAAGTCGTCTACGAGAAGCTGGGAGTTGCGCTCAGGCGCGCCCAATTCGACGTCGATTTCGCGGAGCGGGCGCTGTACGAGGCGTACCACCAGTGCGTGAACGCCTATTTTTACCCGAAACATGAAGGGTACTCGGAAGACGGGCGGTATGCGTACACGGGACAGGACGCGATCCGGTTCCGCATCAAGCCGGTGCGTGCGGCGCGGGACATCGTGCTCGGCATCAACAAGATTTTCGAGGATCTGCGCGAAGAGCTCGCCTATTACGAGAGCGAATATCTGATCCGGCGGCGGATGCAGGGGCAAAAATAAGGCAGGCATACGGCGCTCCCGCGAAGGGCAACTTGATAGCGGGGGTGAGTCGCATGCCGGAAGGCGTCATCTGCAGCGTCAGCAACTGCGCGTTTTGGGCGAAGGGCAACCGCTGCTCGGCGGAGGAAATCATGGTCGACATCGACCGCCGCGCCCGGGCCGACTACGGTTCGGAATTCGCCGAAAGCTTCGACGAGCGGCGCCGGGAGACGGCGGCCGATTCGGCGTCCACGTGCTGCCACACGTTCCGTCCGAAGGAAGGCTGACGTCTTGGGGCGCAGAGCTGCAGGGCCTGCTCCGGGCGAGACGCGGCAGGATGCGGAGCGGAGGAAAGGTCCGCTCCGCGAAAGGCCGGGCGGCGCGGAACGGCATACCGCTTCCCGCCGCTCGGCCTTTCCCGGCCTGAATCCGGAGCTTGCCGCCTACGGCGGAGACGGCGGATCGCGGCCGGAGGAGCGTCCGCGCGCAAGCAGCCGCCCCGGCCACGCCGCAGGGATTCCGGGGCCGGGGCGCCTGGGCGGACGTCCCGCGGCTATGAAGGCCTCCGGCACGGGCCGGGCGGCCGGGATCATCGCATTCGCGGTCGCCGTCGTCTCGCTGTTCGTCTGGTCGCTGCCGCTCGGGCTGACCGCCTCCGCGCTCGGGCTTTATGTGATGCGCGAAGGCGCCCGCGGTCTCGGCGCCGGGGCCGTCATCCTCGGCCTCGCGGCGGCTGCGGCGCAGCTCGTCCTCATCCCGATCCGGGCCGCGTGGTGAGGCGCGGCTCGAGCCGGCGGTCCGCTTCGCGCGTTCCGCCGGCTTGCCGTGCGCCCGAACAGCCTCTGGCAACCCCGGGCAAAGTGGTGTACAATGGTAGGGTGAGACAAGCTCGCGCACGGAGGAGACGCCATGGGCATCGGCATCGATCCGCGGGTACTCGGCGCGCTGCTGCGCCTGGAGCTCACATCGCCGTTTTATTCCAATTCGACGGAATCATCGGGTTCCGGATCGCTGTTCGGGACGCTGCTGGACGAACTGCTGTCCGGAGGCGGCGCTGCGGCGCCGGCTGCCGGCGGTTACGGCACCGGTTCGCACGGGCATGCACTCCCGGCGTTGTACGGCGCTACATACCCGGCGTTTCGCGGCGGTTTGGCTGCCGTGCTCCAAGCCGGATGGACCGGTTCGCCTTCTTCGGGCCCTATCCTGCCGCTGCTCATGGAGCTGCAGCATGCATCCGCCGGGGCTTCGAGCGGAGATTCCGACCGTTATGACGACCTGATCCGGCAATCCGCCGAGCGATACGGCGTCGATCCCGCCCTCGTGAAGGCGGTCGTCCGGATCGAATCGGCTTTCAATCCCTACGCCGTCTCGCGCGCCGGCGCGAAGGGGCTCATGCAGCTCATGGACGCGACGGCGCGGGCGCTTGGCGTTGACAATCCGTTCGATCCCGCGCAGAACGTGGCGGGCGGCACGCGCTACCTTGCCTGGCTGATCGGCAAGTACAACGGCAGTCTGAAAGCGGCGCTCGCCGCCTACAACGCCGGACCGGGCCGCGTCGACCGGCTCGGCATCCTGACGGACGAGGCGTTCGACGAGAAGCGCTCGCTTCTGCCCGATGAGACGCAGCGCTACGTCGACAGGGTGCTCGAGGCGTTCGAACGCTATCGCGCGGCCGCCGGCGGCGCATCCTGAAATCCACACACGGCGGAAGCACCGACTCCGAGAGGGGTCTTTCCTTTTTTTGCACGTCTCCGCGGCGGGACGGCTTCCGCTTCTCAAGGAAGGGAACGGACCATGCTTTATTTCGATCACAGCGCATCGTCGCCGCCGAAGGAAGAGGTCATCCGCACGGTGTCCGAGGTGATGGCGCAGATCTACGCGAATCCGTCGTCGCTGCACCGGAGCGGCGCGGAGGCCCGCAAGCTGCTGGAGCGCGCCCGCGAACAGGCCGCGCGGCTGTTCGGCACCGAACCGTCCGAATGGCGCTTTACGTCCGGCGGCACGGAAAGCAACAATCTGGCGATCTTCGGCGCCGCGCGGCGCTACCGGAACCGGGGCAGGCATCTGATCGTCTCGGCCGTCGAGCATCCGTCCGTCGCCGAGCCGTTCCGCGCCCTGGAGCGGGAGGGATTCCGCGTCACGGTGCTGCCGGTCGGCCCGACGGGCCACGTGAATCCGGCGGACGTCGAGGCGGCGCTGACGGATGAGACGATCCTCGTCAGCGTCATGCACGTGAACAACGAGGTCGGCTCCGTGCAGCCGATCGAAGCGATCGGACGGTTGCTCCGGGACAGGCCGCGCACACTGTTCCATGTCGACGGCGTGCAGAGCGTCGGCAAGCTGCCCGTCCCGATCCGCGAGTGGGGCGTCGATCTGTTCACGATTTCGGCGCACAAATTCGGCGGGCCGCGCGGAGCCGGTTGGCTCTACGTCCGCGGCGGCGTCGAGCTCGAACCGATTCTGTACGGCGGCGGACAGGAAAGCGGCCTCCGGTCCGGAACCGAGAACGTGCCCGCCATCGTCGGAGCCGCGAAGGCGCTGCGCCTCGCGATCGAGTCGCAGCCCGTGCGGGCCGAGCGGATGGGCCGCCTGCGCCGGCGGCTTGTCGAAGGCGTCGTCCGCCTGCCGGGCGTCGTGCTGAGCGGCCCGGAGGAGGATGATCCGAACCGGCCGATGGCGCCGCACATCGTGCATTTCTGCTGTCCCGGGCTGAAGCCGGAGGTGATCGTCCATTCGCTTGAGGAGCTGGGCGTCCTCGTCTCGACGAAGTCCGCCTGCTCTTCGAAGGACGACAAGCCCAGCGCGGTGCTGACGGCCATGGGCCGCGACGCCGCCTGCGCGTCCAGCGGAATCCGCATCAGCCTCGGCGACGAGCACGACGAAGCGAGCATCGACGCGCTGCTCGAACGGCTGGAGACCGTGCTGCGCAGACTGATGCCGCTGAGAAGAAAGGAAGAACGCCATTGACCTTCGACCATATCCTGATCCGATTCGGGGAAATCACGGTGAAAGGGCGCAACCGCAGCCGCTTCGAGGCGGAAATGCTGAAGCAGGTCAAGCACGCGCTGCGCTCGTTCCCCGGACTGACCTATATCCGGACATTCGGGCGGCTGTACATTGCCCTGGGCAACGAACCGTATGAACCGGTGGCCGAGCGGCTGAAGGACGTGTTCGGCATTTCGTCGTTCAGCCCGGTGAAGCGGGTGGAGCCCGAACTTGGGGCGATCCGGGAGGGCGCGCTCGCCGTCATGCGCTCGTTCCCGCAGCGCGAGGCGACCTTCAAAGTAAAGGCCAGCCGGCGGTGGAAGGGATTTCCCCACGACACGATGTCGCTGAACCATCTGGTTGCCGCGCACGTGCTGCGCAACATGCCGCACATCAAGGTGGACGTTCACAATCCGGACATCGAGCTGAACGTCGAGGTTCAGGAACATCATGCATACGTGTATTGCGAGGTGATTCCGGGCGCCGGGGGATTTCCGTACGGATCCAACGGCAAGGCCGTCGCGCTGCTGTCCGGCGGCATTGACAGCCCGGTCGCCGTATGGTACGCGATGCGCAAGGGACTCGAGGTCGAGGCGATCCATTTCCACAGCTATCCGTTCACGAGCAAGGAAGCGCAGGACAAGGTCGTCACCCTTGCGAAGCGACTGTCCCACTACGCCGGTTCGCCGTTCAAGCTCCATCTCGTTCCGTTCACGGACATTCAGACGCGGCTCGCGCAGACCGGGCAGGAACACCTCATCATCACGTTGATGCGGCGTTCGATGCTCCGCATCGCGCAGAAGATCGCGGAGCGCGTCCGCGCGCTCGCGGTCGTCACCGGCGACAGCCTCGGCCAGGTGGCGAGCCAGACGCTCAGCAGCCTGAACGTGATCGGCCGCACGTGCGAGCTTCCGCTGCTCCGTCCGCTCATCTCGATGGACAAGCTCGAAATCATCGCGATGGCGAAGCGGATCGGCACCTACGAGACGTCGATTCTTCCGTACGAAGACTGCTGCACGCTGTTCGTGCCGAAATCGCCGGCCACGAATCCGAACCTGCGCGTCGTCGAGCGCATCGAGCGCGGCATTCCGGAGCTGGACGAGATGATCGCGAAGGCGGTGGAGGACACGGAGACGCTCGAGCTGACGCCGGACGAACCCGTGCCCGCGGGATCGTCCGCCGCGGACCGGGACGACTGGTTCTGATCCGGACCTACGCAAAGCGGGAGCCGCTTCGGCGCGCTCCCTGTTTTTTTTTTTTTTTTTTTTTTTCAATGGCCGGTCGATCCGCGACAAGGGGATGCCCGCGGGGAATCTCCGGCCCGTCGGTCCGTGCCGGACGCCATCTTCCCGGCATAACCCGTCCGCCGCGCTCATACAGTGGGTGGCGAGGGGGCGGGGGCCATGGACGGTCTCATGACGTTTGCGCAATTGATGCTGGTCAATCTGCTGCTCAGCGGCGACAACGCCGTCGTCATCGCGATGGCCTGCCGGAACCTGGAGCCCGGCGTTCGGGAGCGCGCGATGCTCTGGGGCACCGTCGCCGCGGTCGTGCTGCGCTGCCTGCTCACCGTGTCGGCCGCCGCGCTGCTTGCGATTCCGTTCCTGCGGGCGGCCGGAGCGCTGCTGCTGTACGGGGTCGCGGTGAAGCTCCTGCTGGACGCCGGGGCGGACGGCCGCTCGCGCGGCGTGCGCGGAGGCGCGACGGTCGCCGACGCGATCCGCACGATCATCGCGGCGGATTTCGTGATGAGCCTCGACAACGTGCTCGCGGTCGCCGCGATCGCGGACGGGGAGATCGTGCTCATGCTGATCGGCATCGCGCTCGGGATCCCGATCGTGATCTGGGGGAGCCGGTTCGTCGGGACGCTGCTGGACCGCATCCCGCTCCTCGTCCATGCCGGCGCCGCGCTGCTCGGCTATGAGGCCGGCCGGATGCTCGTCCACGATCCCGGAATGGACAGGCTGCTGTTCCGCCTGAACCCCGCGGCCGCCGAAGCGCTGCCCCTGCTGTCCGCGCCGCTCGTGATCACGATCTGGCTGCTGGTGAAGCGTATCCGATTTTGATAAGACAAAATGGCAGAAAATGAATGCTGCCGGGGGAAACGGGTTTGCATGACGGATTGGATCGTGATCGCGGCATTTTCCGTCATGGGCATGATCCCGGCATTCGCGGTTGAACCGCGCGTCGGGCCGAGGAGACGGATCCTGCGGCTGACGGTCCTGCGCCGCCGGCCGGAACGGCGGATCTGGTGGCCGGGCGCGTTTCTCCACGCGCTCGGCATGCTCGCCGCCTTGATGATTTTGGACGCGGCATTGATGCCGATCCTGCCGGAACCGAAGATTTCAACGCCGTCGGAATCGGCATCCTCATGCTGCTCGTGACGTTGTTTCCGCCGCGGAAGGAAGATCGGGAAGATCGGGGCGAACCGGGCGCGGGCCGGAACGCGGCCTGACGGGAAGACCGTTCCCGGACTTTTTTTTTGCCTTCACTTCCAGTACACTAGAGAAGATGACCTGGGTTGCTCCGGAGGGTGGGTCGCATGTCGAACAAACAGTCCATGATCGGTCTGACCATCCTGGCCGCCGGCCTCGTCATTCTGCTCGGCAAGCTGGGCGTATTCGCGTTTATCGGCAACATTTTCTGGCCGCTGCTCATCCTCGTGCCGGGCGTGCTGCTGCACTTGCTCTATTTCGGGCGAATGCTGACGAGCGCCGTCGCGCTCATTCCGGCCGGAGTGCTCACCGTGTACGGTCTCCTGTTCTTCGTCTGCAATCTCGGGGGATGGAAGCTGCTCGTCTGGCTGTGGCCGGTCTTCATCGCCGGCCCGGCGGTCGGGCTTTACGAATACAGCGTGTTCGGGCCGAACCGGGACCGGACGTTGCGGATGATCGCGGTCGGTCTGATCGCCTTGTCCGCGCTGCTGCTCCTGATCGGCCTGTTCCGGTCGGCCTTCATCTATCTGCTCGCCGCCGCGCTGATTCTGGCGGGCGCCTGGATGGCCTGGGGCCGGCGCGCCCGCTGGTGACGGAAAAGGGGGACGGAACAATGCAGGAATGGCTGGCGGAGCACAGGCTGGTGTCCTATCTGCTGATCGTCGGGTTCACGATTTTCATTTTCAACAGCGTATTCCGGCCGGTGAAACGGCTGTCGATCCCGAGGGAAATCGGCGTCTACGTGTCGATCCTGCTCGGCGGCCTGATCCTGCTGGTGCTGCAGGGACGGTTGCCGATCATTCAGTGCATGGGCGTGGCGGTCGCGATGATGCTGCTCCTGCGCCTCCGACAGCTGTATGACCGGTGGCGCGGGCGCCGCGGATCCGGTGCCGCGAACGAACGTCCGCAGGGCGAAGACCGGGAGGCGGCGGATGACATGCGAAGGGCGGGAGGCGGCGGATGAAATTTGATGACGCGCTGTTCAACTGGCTGCAGATGGAGATCGTGACCGCCGGCAGGCCCGACGACCGGGCCGCGATGGAGACGCGGGACTTCTTTCTTCAGATTCTGACCGAAGATCACGGCGTGACGGAGATCGGCATCGCGGAGAAGGATGACGATTTCATCACCGTCTCCTATGTCCGCGAGGGCCGTCCGGGCGTCTGGCGGGCCCCCCGTCAGGCGGCCGAGCAGCTGCTCATCGACATCAACGCCAACCCCAAATTCAACGAATGACAGGTGAGCGCATGAGCACGCAGAATCCTCTGCCGCCCCGCAGCGAGGCCCTCCGGGCGAAGAGCGGTCCGAGACGAAAGAGAAGGCGGGCATGGCTGTTCTGGCTGCTTCCGCCGCTGGCGATCGCGGGAGCTCTGGCCTGGTATCTCGGCAGCCTGTACGGCACGGCGAAGGAAGCGATCCGGAACATCAGCACGGAAAGCGACGTGATGGACGAAAGCAAGACCGTACGGACGGAACCGGCGGTATCGGTCAGGGAGAAGCCGATCGCGGTGCTGATCATGGGGCTCGACACGCGCCCGAAGATCGGCGGCCTGAACACGGACGTCCTGATGGCGGCCGCGCTGGATCCGGTGGAGAAGCGCGCGGTCGTCGTCACGATTCCGCGCGATACCCGGATCGATGTCGAAGGCTACAAGGTGTGGAAGGCGAACGCCTATTACGCGAATTTCTATACGGCCGCGCGCCGGGAGCTGGACGCGGCGGCGGCGGACCTGAAGGCCCGCGGCGAGATGAAGGAGCTTTTCGGGAAATTCCTCGGGATTCCGATCGACTATACGGCGAAGATCAACTTCCAGGGATTCTCCGATGTCGTGGATGCGCTCGGCGGCATCGAGGTGTACGTCGACCAGGACATGAAATACGTGGACAAGGCCGGCGACACCTACATCGATCTCCGGAAGGGGCAGCAGGTACTGAACGGCGACCAGGCGCTCGATTTCGTCCGCTACCGGCAGTCGAATCAGGGAACGCGCCAGTCGAGCGACTTCGAGCGCAACCGTCGGCAGAGCGAGGTGCTCGGCGCGCTGGTGGACCGCCTGCTGTCGCTCGGCAGCATCACGAAGCTGGACGACGTCATCCGGGCGGTCGGCAACAATCTGTCGGTTGACATGCCGGCGTCGGAAATCGAGCGGATGATCAAAGTCTATTTCAACATCCGCCGCTCCGACATCACGTTCATCCATCTCGAGGGCACCTGGCGCAGCCCCTACGTGTACCTGGACGAGGAGAAGCTAGCGGAAGCGAAGGCGGCGCTGAGGGAGATCATGGCGCCGCGCCTGGACTGACGACCCGCCCGTGGCGGGGCGATTGCCGCCTGTGGTATAATGGACGGCGAACCATGTGCATGGGGGCGCAGCCATCCTGCCCCATGCAGCCAGGGAGGTCTTGCGCGTGGCCGAGTCATGGACCGCATTGTCCGAAGCGCAATTCGCCGCGATGCAGGGCGAGACGTTCGTCCTGCTGCACACGATCGATGCGGAGACCGGATCGCCGACGACGAACGCGATTTCGTGGATTTACGCGCCGAGTCCGACCGTGCTCCGGTTCGCGGTGGACGGGCGTTCCCGCCTCGTGAACAACCTGAAGCAACATCCCGCCTGCTGCGTCACGCTGTTCGCCGGCGGGACGGTTCAGGCCGTATACGGAACGGCTTCGGTCGTGACGGAATCGTTGGAGGGCGTGCCTTTCCGTCTCGTCTGCTTCGACATCAAGATTTCCGCGGTGCGCGACGCGATGTTCTACGGCGCGCGTCTTACGGCGCTGCCGGAGTACGAGAAGACGTACGACCAGCGCGCCGCCGACAAGCTCGACCGACAGGTGTTCGAAGCCATGCGAAAAGCCTGACGGCTCTTTGGCCGTCAGGCTTTTGCCTTGTGTGGTCCGTTACAGGTTGTCGTTCGTCTTCGGCGCGTCCGTCTCCGGCGGATCCCTCAGCTCGATGTCGCGCGGCAGCTGCGGCATGATCCGGCCGATGATGTCGGCCAGCTCCTCGGCGAATCCGGCGACCGGATGACCGGCCTCGATGTCCGCGCGGATCTCGCGGATCCGCTCGTTCAGGTCCATGTCGGCCGTCACGAACGCGTCGATGCCGTACGGATCCTTGCGGAACGCTTCGGCGACGGAGTATTTGATGGTGCCGACGCGCGCCCGGTCGAGATTTTCGTCCACATCGATGCCGACGACCGCCGTGTTGCCGATGACGACGCAACGCGCGTCCTTCACGCCCGGAACGCTTTTCGCAAGCGTTTCGAGATGGCGCGCGACGGCGACAGGGTCGTCGATTTCAAGCTTCCGCATTCCTTCCGCATGCTGCGCCTGTGTTCCGCGATCCGCGCCATCGGACGGAGGCGGGTTTTCACCGCCGTTCCGCTGTCCGCCGCAGCCGGCCGCGGCCAGGACGAGCAGGCCGGCGATCAGGCACCAAGCGATCCGTTTCATCATCGTTCCGCATCCTTTCGTCCTTCGTTGGCCATCCGTCCTTATCGTTGCCACGATCGGCTGCCGTTATGTACGCGCCTGAAGCCGCGGCGGGCGGCTGCAAGCCGCTTCGCCTCCTCAATCCGCTCCGCCGTTCCGGCGGCCGAACCCGATGCGCAGCTCGACGGTCAGCACGCCGTCGTCGGCTTCGACGCCGGAGGCACGGACCAGCGGCACGAGGAGCTGCGGATAGAAGGCGAGATCGAACCTCCGCTCGAGATCGCGGATCGTCGATTCGGGCAGGGTGAAACCGTTGAACACGACGCGCTCGACGTGGAACCGGACCGCGTGTTCCGGCTCGTCCTCGATCGCGTACCGGCCGGCGATCTCCACTTCGATATCGTCGTCTTCGCGCCGGCCGTACGCCGCGACGATGCCGTCGTCGAAGCGGAAGGCGAAATGCTCGAAAAGCGGGTTCTGCTCCCGGAGAAAGGCGTTCAGATCCGCTTCCGGCAGGCGCACCGTGTAGGTGAAGCCCGATCGGCTCACGAGGTCGGACCGTTCGGCAAGCCAGCCGGGAAGGTTCTCCATCGCGTCCGCGAGCGCCCGGAAATGGCGTTCGACCTCGGGCAGGCCGGTGTTCTCCCACCAGGCGATCCATTCCGCGATGAGCAGCCGGAGGCGCTCGATGTCCCCGCTGGAGGAGAGGATCGCGTCCACCTCGGCCCTGAGCCGCAGCACCCGCTCGCGCTGCCCGCGCAGGCGGTTCTCGATATCCCGCAGCCGCTTCTCTTCCGCAACCAGCTCCTCGCGCTCGCGAAGCCACTCTTCCCGTTGCTTCCGGAATGCCTCAAGCGTAAACTTGTCATGGGACAACATTTCGGTCAGATAATCGAGCATGGCGAACAGATCGGACAGGCTGTCGGCGGAGAAGACAGCCCTGATCAGCACGTCCCGCTCGCCCGTGTACCAGGCGCGGAGGATTTCGTCGACCTGCCTCCGGCGCCGGTCGAGTTCGCGCTCCGCTTCGGCGATCCGGACGGACAGCGTCCGGATCCGGTCCTCCGTCTCGCGGCGCTGACCGGCGATCCGTTCGATCTCCTTGTCGAGTTCGACGATGTTCAGGCTTTTCTCGAGCAACTCGTGAATCTCCCCGTCGCTCATCGCGGTTTCGCCCTCGGCGAGCGACGGGGCGGGCGCGGCGGCCCAGAAGAGCATGCAGGCCGCCAGCAGGGCTGCCAGCCTGCGGAATCGCGGACGGTGCAAGGTGCGGGCCCTCCTCTCACGTCCGGGTTGAACACCACGGGACAACACCATGCGTATGCCGGACTTGATCCCATTATAATCGGACGCCGCGGATTTGTCCTTTGCCCGGTCTTCCGGGATGGGCGGCGGGCGTCCCGGAGGCTGGTGAACGATGACGGAACGAGAAGGCAGCGGAAACGCGGAATGGGTGCGGCGGCTGATCCGGCGCATCCGGGAAGACGGACGGACGGGATATGTCCGGGACGGGGACGGAAGCCTGCGCGATCTGCCGGCGATTCCGTTTCGCGATTACATGGCCGCCTGCCTGTATGACGAGGAATACGGCTATTACGCCGCCGGCCCGAACCGGGTCGGACGGGAGGGCGATTTCTACACGAGCGCCGATGTCGGCGGCGTCATGTCCGCCGTTCTGGCGCGCTTTGCGAGCCGCGCGTTCGCGGAAGCGGACGGGGAACCGGCGGTGTTCGAATGGGGAGCGGGCACGGGGCGGCTCGGCATCCGGCTCCTAGGGGAATGGCGGGCCGTCGATCCGGAACAGGCGGCGCGCGTCCGCTACGTGATGGCGGACAGCCACGCCGGCCATCGCGGGACGGCCCGCCGGGCCGCCGAAGCGGCCGGCCTGATGGCGCAGGTCGAAGCGCTCGCTCCGGATGAGGCGGAGAAGCGTCTCCGGGCGGCGGACCGGCCGCTCCTGATCGCGAACGAACTGCTGGACGCGTTTCCTTTTCGCCGGATCAGGCGGGAAGGCGGGCGGCTCTGGGAGATCGGAGCGGCCTGGGACGAGCGGGAAGGAAGGCTGCGCGACGCGCTGATGCCGCTGGACGAACAGGCGCTCGGGCGTCTGGACATGGAAGGCTATCGTCCGGCCGAGGGACAGGAATTCGAGTGGGGAACGGATGCGCTCGCCTGGCTGGAGCGGGTGCTGGGCATCATGCGGAGCGGCCTCGTCGTGCTGATCGATTACGGCGACGAGCAGGACGAGCTGCTCGCGCCGCACCGCATGAAGGGCACGATGCGCTGCTACCGGCGGCACGTCGTGCACGACGACCCCTACCGGTTCCCCGGCGACCAGGACATCACCGCGCACGTCAACTTCACCGCGGTCCGTCGCACAGCGGAGCGCCTGGGATGGCGCACCGTCTGGTACGGCCCGCAGCGGCGGTTCCTGATCGAGCACGGCGCGCTGGAACTGCTCCAGGCGCACGACGGGACGGATCCGTTCTCCGCGGAGGCGCGGCGCAACCGGGCGGTGCGGCAGCTCCTCGTCGACGACGGGATGGGCATGCTGTTCAAGGTGATCGTGCTTGCCGCACCGTAATCCCTTTCCGTGAAAAGGCGACAGCCCCGCGTGAACGCGGGGCTGTCGCTTTGTCCGTCCTTTGTCCGTCTCCCGGATCAGTAGGGAAGTTCCATCACGAAGACGGAATAGTACGTGAATCCGAGGAAGGCGACGATCATATATCCCCAGAACGTCAATATGTAGCTGCGTTCCGACAGGTTCAGATAACCCAGCAGGACGAAAAACGCGGTCTGGAAGAAGAACAGCAGCGCCATCTCCATCAGGCCGCCGGCAAACGCCATCAGACCGATCGCGAGCGTGAAGACGCCGAGCACCCGGAACATGCGTGCCATGTCGATATCCCCCTCTCGTTGCCACGGTTCCCGTAACCTAACGTCCATTATAGCGTCGCCTGCCGTCCGAGTAAACCGCCAACCTTGACGATTCGGCGAATTTTTCGCGACGGGGCCTTCGTTCGCGTGTTAGCATGTCCTTCCGGCGCCGCGTTCATGCGCGGACGTATGGGCCGCGGCGAGATTGGCAATACAATGGAGTATGCGGCAGATTCTATGAACTCTACCAAGGGCATAGGGATAAAACAGGTGATTTTTTCCGTTTGGGAGGTAGTGGCTCGATGGCGGCAATGAGACAGGACGCTTGGACGCCGGAAGACGATCGCATATTGGCTGAAGTGACGTTGCGCCACATCCGGGAAGGCAGCACGCAGCTGGCGGCCTTCGAGGAAGTGGGCGAGCGGATCGGACGGACGAGCGCGGCGTGCGGCTTCCGTTGGAACAGCTGTGTGCGCAAGCGCTATGAACAGGAAATCCAGCTTGCAAAACAGCAGCGACAGAAGCGGAATCAGTTGAAGAAGGCCGGTGCCGGTCAGCAGGCTCAGGGCGGCGGCGATTCCGGCGGACAGGCCGGGAAGAGTACGGCTTTGGAACCGTTGCCCTTCGATGCGCTCATCCGGCATCTGCGGAGCTGGCGCGGCGCCTGGCAGGACGCGATGCGCCGGATAAGGACGCTCGAGAAGGAGCTCAAGGAACGGGACGAGGAGATCCGGGAGCTGAAGGCGAAGAACGAGCAGCTGGCCCGGGAGATGGCGGCCGCCAAGAGCGACTACCGCGCCGTCAACGATGACTACAAGGCGCTGATCCAAATCATGGACCGGGCGAGGCGGCTGGCGGTGATGGAGGAAGAGGAGGAGGCGAAGCCGCGGTTCAAGATGGACGCGAACGGCAACCTCGAGCGGATCGAATAGCGGAGCTAGCGGAGCGTCCGCGGGGGGATCACGGGCGTCAAAAACCGAGGCATGACGGCGTAGGGCCGGGACATGCCTTTTGTCGTTTATGGAAGAATGATACAATGATCCCGACGAGATGGTCGGAGGGATCGGGATGCTGTTCGAGATCGCGGGCGGCGGGGCCGTGGGACTGTCCTGGGCGGTGCGGCTGGCCGCCGCGGGCGCGGACGTCCGGGTGTGGACGCGGACGCGGGAGCAGGCCGAACGGATTCGCGCGGAGGGCGCGGCGCTGACCCTTCCGGAAGGCGTGCTGCGCGCGGAGCCGGATGCCCGGCCCGCGGAGCCGGAGATCGCGGCGGAAGCGGCCGCGTGCGCGGGAAGCCGGGAGCGATGGATCATCGCGGCGATGAAGTCGCATCAGCTCCGGACGGAGCCGGCCGCACGTTTCCTGCGGGCCCTTGCGGGAACGGGAAAGACGCCGGTCATCTGCCTGGCCAACGGCATCGGACACCTGGAATTTCTCGCCGACCGCATGCCCGGCGTGCCGCTGTTCGCGGGCGTCACGACGGAGGGCGCGCTGCGCGAGGGTCCGGCCGTCGTCCGCCTGACCGGTACCGGCCGGACCGTGATCGGCCCGTATGAGCCGCCCGTTCCGTCCGTTCCGGACGGAACGCGTCCGGCCGTCGATGCAAACCGGCAACATTTGCTGGTCTCCGCGCTTTCGTCAGCAGGAATTGAGGCGGTCTTGTCGAACAACATCATGGAACATGTGTACGGCAAACTGCTCGTGAACGCGGTCGTCAATCCGTTGACGGCGCTTTTCCGCGTGAAGAACGGAGAGCTGCCCGCGGATCCCGTCCGTTTCCGCCTCATGAAAGCGCTGTTTCGCGAGACGCTGGCCGTGCTCGCGGCATCCGGGATGCGGACGGACGGCGGAGAATGGGACAGGCTGCTCGACGTGATCCGCCGGACGGCGGAGAACCGCTCCTCCATGCTCGCGGACGTCGAGGCGGGCAGGCCGACCGAAATTGACGCAATCAACGGAGGGGTCGTCCGGCTGGCTCGGCAGGCCGGCGTTGCGGCGCCGCTCAACGAGGCGGTTGCGGCCCTGATCGGCGCGATCGGACCGGGCGAGCCGGGAGGAGGCGAGGAGCGATGGGAGCTTTGTGGGAAGTCGTGAAGCAGGCTTATGGCTATCTGGCCGTCATTCCCGTCATACCGTTTGCGGTGGTCTATCTCGGCACGTTCCTGTATTCGAGGGACCGGAAGCAGTCGATCCGGCTCGCGATGGACGTGACGATGGTGTTTCTGATCGGCAGCGTTGCCGGTCTGTTCAACCAGCTTTTCGGCGGGTCGTTCGGATTTTACGGCATTCTGCTCGTCATGCTGATCTGCGCCGGCCTGCTCGGCAACCTGCAGTACCGGACGAAGGGCCGGTTCGACCCCGTCCGCATTGTCCGGGTCATCTGGCGGATCGGCTTCTTCGTCCTGGCCGTCCTGTACGTCATCTTGCTGTTGATCGGACTCATCCGCACGATTGTCCATGTGTGAAGCCTCCGGCGGACGGAGGCTTCGTTGCTTGGGGCTGCTTCCGGACGCCGGCCGGTCCGGAAGCGCATGCGCCCGGGTTCGGCGATCATCCGTGCGTGGAGAGTGCAGATAGGATGCAAGGCGGACGGGGAAGGGAACGGGCTCGATCGGTTGACGGGCCCGATGAGAAATCGCCCGGTTTTGACGGCTGTCGAGCGCGCTGGTACAATCAGATCGTGACATCTGTGAGCGGAGAGCGCGCGAGGAGGAACGGACGCATCCATGCACGTTCACTGTATGACGAATCCGATCAGTTCGCCCGTCAGCGAAGCCTATGTCCGGGGGGCCGATCCCGAGCTCGCCGCCCTGTTCGGCGGACCCGCCGCCGATCCGGAGGCGTTGCGCCGGCGTGCGGAACGGCTCGAGCGGTCCGGCCGTGAGCGGGCGGACGCGGGCAGGGTCGCGGAGGCGCTGGCGGCGTACAACCGGCGGATCGGCGCCTCCGGCGCGGCGCTCGCGAACATCGACCGGCTCAAGGCGGGAGCCCTGGCGATCGTCGGAGGCCAACAGGCCGGGCTGTTCACCGGTCCCGTGATGGTCATCCACAAGGCGCTGTCCGTCATCCGCGCGGCGCAATGGGCCGAACGGGAGACGGGCCGCCCGGTCGTTCCCTTGTTCTGGATCGCCGGTGAAGACCACGACTGGCAGGAAGCGAACCACGCCTACATCGTTTCAAACGAGAAGGGCCTCGTGCGGATCGCAATCGAGCGGGACGAGCATCCGCGCACTTCGGTCAGCCGGACGAAGCTCGGCCGCGAGCGAATGGAGGAAGCGGTCCGCAGGCTCGCCGAGTCGCTTCCCGATTCCGCGCACAAGCCCGCCCTGCTGGACCGGATCGAAGCGGCGGCCGCCCGGGCGGAGACGCTGTCCGACTGGTTCGGCGCACTGATGGCGGATCTGTTCGCGGAGGACGGCCTCATCCTGATGGACGCGGACGATCCGGCGATCCGCGCGCTCGAGGCGCCGATGTTCCGGCGGATGGTCGCCGAGAACGAGCGGCTGGCTTCGGCGTTCGCTTCGGCCGGCGAGAAGCTCGCCCGGCTGGGATACGCCGCGCAGGCGGAACTGCACGAGAACGGCGCCAACCTGTTCCTGTTCCGCGACGAGCGGTTCGGCGGAATCGGACCGGGCGCGCCGGCGGGAGAGCGGGTCATGCTGTTCCGGGACGGCGGCAAATTCACCGACAAGCGGCGCACGTTCTCGATGGACCGCGGCGAACTGGAGCGGCTCGCGCTGGATGCGCCGGAACTGTTCAGCAACAACGTGCTGACCCGGCCGATCATGCAGGATTATGTGCTGCCGGTGCTTGCGACGGTGCTGGGACCGGGCGAGATCGCGTACTGGGCGCAGGTCGGCGAAGCGTTCCGCGCGTTCGGCATGGAGATGCCCGTCATCGTCCCCCGGATGTCGTACACGGTGACGGACGGCGCGCTTCGCAAGCTCATGGACATGTTCGGGTTGACGCTGGAGGACGTGGGAGAACGCCTGGAGGAACGCAAGCAGGCCTGGCTTGCAAGACATGACAGCCTGCCGGTGGAGCGGATGTTCGCGGAGGCGATCCGGCGTTTCGACGAGCTGTACGATCCGCTGCTGGCCGAGCTCGCCGCCGCGGATGCCGGGCTCGGGGCCCTCGGGCAGCGGAACAGGGAGCGAATCCGGGAGCAGATCCGCTGGCTTGAACGGAAGGCGCTGGAATCGCGGAACCGGCGGTTCGAGGCCGACGTCCGCCGGTTCGACCGGCTCGGCGACTGGCTGGCGCCGGGCGGCCGGCCGCAGGAACGGATGCTCAACCTGACGGCGATGTGGAACGCCTGGGGTCCGGAATGGTTGCAGGCGCTCCGGGCGGTGCCGTTCGATCCCCTCGGCGGCCATTACCGCGTCGATTTGTGATTCGACCCCTTCCCATTGATCATGCGGTGCGGCCGGTCCGGGCCGGCGCCGCGAAGGAGGTAGCCCGATGGGCGTTCTGGAAAGAAGCGTGATCGCCGATATCCGGCTGGCGCCGGAAGGCCGTCTGAAGATCGACTGGGCGGCGGCGCACATGCCGGTGCTGAACCGCATCCGGGAGCGGTTTGAGCGCGAGAAGCCTTTTGCCGGCCTCAAGGTGGCGATATCGCTGCATCTCGAGGCGAAGACGGCCTATCTCGCGAAGGTGATCGCCGCCGGCGGGGCCGAAGTGGCCATTACGGGCAGCAATCCGCTGTCGACGCAGGACGACGTCTGCGCCGCGCTGGTCGAGGACGGCATCACGGTCTTCGCGAAATACAATCCGGGCCCGGAAGAATACAAGGAACTGCTCGTCCGGACGCTGGAGACGAAGCCGGATCTCATCATCGACGACGGCGGGGATCTCGTCGCGATCCTGCACGCCGAGCGGCAGGATCTGCTCGCGAACGTGCGCGGCGGAGCGGAAGAGACGACGACGGGCATCCTGCGCCTGAAGGCGATGGAGCGGGAAGGCGCCCTCCGGTTCCCGATGGTGGCCGTCAACGACGCTTACTGCAAATACCTGTTCGACAACCGGTACGGCACGGGTCAATCCGTGTTCGACGGCATCAACCGGACGACGAACCTCGTCATCGCGGGCAAGACGGTCGTCGTGTGCGGCTATGGCTGGTGCGGCAAAGGCGTCGCGATGCGGGCAAAGGGGCTCGGCGCGAACGTCGTCGTGACCGAAGTGAACGCGATCCGCGCGGTCGAAGCGTACATGGACGGCTTCGCCGTCATGCCGATGATCGAGGCGGCGAAGGTCGGCGACATCTTCATCACCGTGACGGGCAACCGCAACGTGATCCGCGGCGAGCATTACGCCGTGATGAAGGACGGCGCCCTGCTCGCGAACGCCGGGCATTTCGACGTCGAGATCAGCAAGCCGGATCTCGAGGCGATGGCCGAGAGCAGGCGGACGGTCCGCAAGAACATTGAAGAGTACCGGCTCAAGGACGGACGCCGGTTGTACCTGCTCGCGGAGGGGAGGCTCGTCAACCTGGCGGCGGGCGACGGCCATCCGGCCGAGATCATGGACATGACGTTCGCCCTCCAGGCGCTGGCGTTGAAATACGTGAACGAGTCGCACGAACAAATCGGCCGCCGCGTCGTGAACGTGCCGTACGAGATCGACGAAGAGGTGGCAAGGCTGAAGCTCGAGTCGATGGGCCTGTCGATCGACCGGCTCAACGACGAACAGCGGAAATATCTCGAGAGCTGGCAGGAACATTGAGGTTGGCCGGCCGGGAGCAAGTCCCGGCCGGATTTTTTGTTGAACGGGCCATGCACCATTCCTTTTATGCATGGATTGCCCCGCGGCGTTTCCGTCCCGCTGTCCGCGCGCCGCATCCGATGCCCGCAGCTCCCTGTGTCGTGTCCCCGAACCCCTCCGACCGCAGATGGCATGCGCCCATGCCGCCGACGATCGGCCCCTTCACGCTTCCGCACCGCATCGTCCAACGCCCGCCTCATCGCCTCCCGGCCGGCCTGCATTCTTAACCCCGTAAAATATTTATTTCGAAAATGTCCAACGTCAGCAGGAATTGGCTGACAGGTGGCGAATAGTAGATGCTAAGTGGTGTAAAGTGGGGCAAAGTGGGAGATTTGGGGGAAGGAGTGGAACGGCCGGATGTTCATGGGGGAATACCAGCATTCCATCGACGACAAAGGCCGTCTCACGATTCCGTCCAAATTCCGCGAGCATCTCGGCGTGAAGTTCATCGTGACCCGCGGCCTCGACAACTGCCTGTTCGTCTATCCGCAGGCCGAGTGGAGCGTGCTCGAGCAGAAGCTCAAGTCGCTGCCGCTCATGAAGTCGGATGCCCGCGCGTTCGCCCGGTTCTTTTTCTCCGGAGCGGTCGAATGCGAGCTGGACCGGCAGGGCAGGGTAAACCTGCCGAACCATCTGATCGAATACGCGAAGCTCGAGAAGGAATGCGTCGTGATCGGCGTATCGAACCGCGTGGAGATCTGGAGCAAGGCGGCATGGGAAGGCTATTACAGGCAGTCCGAAGAGGCGTTCAACGAAATCGCCGAGAAGCTGGTCGATTTCGACTTCAACCTGTAGCCGACCGAATGGCGGAATCACCACGCCCCGGGGGGAAACACCCTTGTATCATCATGTGACGGTATTGCTTGAGGAAGCCGTCGACGGCCTCAAGGTGAAGCCGGACGGCATTTACGTTGACTGCACGCTCGGAGGAGCCGGCCACAGCGAGCGGATCGTCGCGCAGCTCCGGGAGGGCGGCCGCCTGATCGCCTTCGACCGGGACGAGGCGGCGATCGAGCACGCGCGCGCAAGGCTCGCTCCGTACATGGACCGCGTCACGCTGATCCGGAGCAATTTCCGCCATCTCCGGGAGAAGCTGCTGGAGGCCGGCGTACCGGCGCGGGACGGCGTACCGCAGGTGGACGGCATCCTGTTCGATCTCGGCGTCTCGAGCCCGCAGCTCGACGAGGCGGAGAGGGGATTCGGCTACCGGCACGACGCGCCGCTCGACATGCGGATGGACCGGACGCAGGAGCTTACGGCGGCGGACATCGTCAACGGTTGGGATGAGCGGGCGATCGCGGAGATCCTCGACCGTTACGGCGAGGAGCGGTTCGCACGCCGGATTGCGCGGGCGATCGTCGAGGCGCGCCGGCGGCGGCCGATCGCGACGACCGGCGAGCTCGCCGAGATCGTGAAGGAGGCGATCCCCGCGGCGGCCCGGCGGACGGGCGGCCATCCGGCGCGGCGTTCGTTCCAGGCGCTCCGGATCGCGGTGAACGACGAGCTCGGCGCGGAGGAGGAGGCGCTCCATCAGGCGGTCGCCTGCCTGAAGCCCGGCGGCCGGGTGGCGGTCATCACCTTCCATTCGCTGGAGGACCGGATTTGCAAGCGGGTATTCGCGCAGTACGTCGGGAACTGCACCTGCCCGCCGGACTTTCCGGTGTGCGCCTGCGGCGCGCGCGGGGTCCTGCGGCCGGTCAACCGGAAACCGATCGAACCCGGCGCGGACGAGATCGCGGCGAATCCGCGGGCCCGCTCGGCGAAGCTGAGAATCGCGGAGAAGCTGCCGGACGCGCCTTGATCCGCATCAGGATTCCGTTTGTGTCCGTCTGGACCGATCATCAGCAGAGGGGGAACGACAATGGCCATCATGCACGGCAATCTGGCCATGAAACCGAATAAGCGGCCGGAACGGGAGCCCGAAATACAGGAGGTTCGCAGGAAAATCATCCGCCGCAAGCCGCTCCCCGTTCAGGAGAAGCTGCTGTACCTGTTTACCGTGGTCGTCTGCGTCATGGCGGCCAGCGTCATCCTGTTCCGATATGCGGAGATTTACCGGATGAATCTCGAAATCCGCGAACTGACGCAGCGGTACGAGCAGCTGAACCTGCAGATCAAGGAACTGGAGCGGAAGGTGGAGACGCTCAGCGATCCGGGCGAAATCACGGAGAAGGCGATCGAGCTCGGCATGGTCTATCCCGAGTTCGACGACGTCATCACGCTGGAAGTCGTCGGTTCGTCGGAGCGCACGGCCATGACGGATGCGCGTTGATGACGGATGCGCGGCGATGAAGGATCGGGTGGTTCCGTGGCCAGACGCATCAAGCTGAGATCCCTGGCGATCGGGGGGATCATGACCCTCCTGTTTGCCGTACTGGTGGTCCGCATTTTTGTCGTCCAGGTCGTGCATGCCGATTTCTGGCTTGCGAAGGCGAAGGAGACCTGGTCGGCTTCCGAGACGATCCCGGCGGTGCGCGGCAAAATCACCGACCGGGACGGCAACGTGCTGGCAATGGACGTCGCCGGCTACACCGTGGCGGTCAGCCCGGAGATGCTGAACAAGCTCGGCCTGGTCGACGAGGTGGTGGACGGGCTGCACGAGCTGCTCGGCAAGCCGAAGGACGAACTTTATGATATCGCGACGAAGCGGACGGCGGAGGGCAAATTTTACCGCCAGCGCGAAGTGAGGAACGAAGGCTGGAAAATCGACAAGGATCTGGCCGACCGGATCGCGGCGTTCCGCGAGGAGCTCCGGAACCGGGTCGGGGAGAAGGATGTCGGCCTCTACCTGCTCGAGGAGCAGAAGCGGTACTATCCGAAGAACACGATGGCCGCGCATCTGATCGGCTACGTGAACAAAGCCGGCGAAGCGATGAACGGCATCGAGCTGTCGCTGGACGAGCTGCTGCGCGGCAAGGACGGCCGCATCAAGTACGAGCGGGACGGCAACCGGGTGCAGATTCAGAACGGCCATGTGGAGATCGATCCGGTCGTGCACGGGAAGAACGTGCAGCTGACGATCGATTCGGACATCCAGTACTACATCGAGAAGGCGATCCGGGAAGCCTACGAGAAATACAAGCCGAAGAGCATCACGGCGATCGCGGCCGATCCGGAGACGATGAAGATTCTCGGCATGGCGTCGCTGCCGTCCTACAATCCGAACGTGTATTGGGAGGCGGAGCCGGGCGCCGATTTCGACTACGCGATCAAGGGGCTGTACGAGCCGGGCTCGACGTTCAAAATCGTGACGCTCGCCGCCGCGGTCGAGGAAGGCGTGTTCGATCCGGACGAGACGTACAAGTCCGGGAGCATCACGGTCGCCGGCCGCACGATCCGCGACCACCGGCGCGAGGGCTGGGGCGAGATCACGATGCTGGAGGGGCTCAAACTGTCCAGCAACGTGGCGTTCGTCAAGCTCGGCTACGAGAAAATGGATTCCGCCACGCTGAAACGGTACATCGACGCGTTCGGCTTCGGCCAGCCGACGGGCATCCCGCTCAAGGGCGAGGTGTCCGGCATGGTCGCGCCGCGCTACGCGACGGAATGGGCGACGCTCACCTTCGGCCAGGGCCGCGTGCAGGTGACGCCGATCCAGCAGGTCACGGCGGTGGCGGCGATCGCGAACGGCGGCGTGCTGATGCAGCCGCAGCTCGTCGAATCGATCGAAGATCCGAACGACGGCACCGTGCAGCGCGTCGAGCCCAAGGTCGTGCGGCGCGTCATCTCCGAAGAAACGGCGCGCAAAGTGAGCGAATATCTGGAACAGGTGGTCGTCGACGGCACGGGGAAGAACGCGTACATCGAGGGTTACCGCATCGCGGGCAAGACCGGCACGGCGCAGAAGGTCGTGAACGGCGAGTACGCGGAGGGCAAATACATCGTCTCCTTCATCGGATACGCGCCGGTCGAGGACCCGAAGGTCGTCGTGTACGTCGTCGTCGACGAGCCGAACGATCCGTATGCGGGCGGCGGCTCCGTCGCGGCGCCGGTGTTCAGGGAGATCATGCTGCAGAGCCTCCGGCATCTCGGCATCGCGCCGTCGAACGCGGTGAAGGCGCTGAATGCGGGAGCGCGCAGGGGAAAGGTGGTCACGGTGCCCGACGTCACGGAGCTCACCGTCCCGCAGGCCCGCGAGGAGCTGCGTGCGCGTTCGTTCAGCTTCGAAGTCGTGGGCAGCGGCACCGAGGTGCTGCAACAGATCCCGAAGGCGGGTTCGATCGTCTCGCCTTCGCAGCGGATCTATCTGATCACGGAGGAGCGAAGCAAGCTGCAGGTGCCCCATCTGGCCGGGCTGCCGCTGCGCGACGCGCTCGAAATCTGTTCGCTGCTCGAAATGCGCTGCTTCGTCGAGGGGGAAGGGTTCGTCAAATCCCAATCGCTGTCGGAGGGCCCGGACGGCCGGGTGCTGCGCCTCGAGCTGGAGCCGCCGGGCGTTCCGGTCGTGCCCCCGGACGGCGGCACGGCGGAAGCAGGCGGAACGGCCGGCGAAAAGGGCGAATCCTCCGGCGAAGAGAAACAAGGCCCGGAAGAAGCGGCGGAGGCCGAAGGCGGCGGAGGCTGACGCTCCGGGCCTGTTCTACTTGCGGACTCGTCCGAATAGGCTGGGAGAGAAGCGGAGCTTGAAGCTCCCACCCCGCCCTTTCGGAGGAGATCGGCATGCGCAACCGGATTTCGGGCCTTACGGTCAGGCGGAGGCTTTTCCGGATTCTGATCGGCGGCATCGTCGCGTTTCTCGCGCTGATCGTCCGGCTCGGCTATGTGCAGCTGTGGGAAGGTGACGAACTGGCGGCCCGCGCGGAAGCGTCCTGGCGCCGGAACATCCCGGTTACGGCGAAACGCGGCGAGATCCTGGACCGGAACGGCGTCCGGCTCGCCTACAACATCAGTTCGCCGACGGTCATGGCCATCCCGGCCCAGATCCGCGATCCCGGAGAGACGGCCGAGAAGCTCGCGCTCGCCCTCGACATGAAGAAGGAGGACGTCTACCGCCTCGTGACGAAGCGGGAGCTGATCGTCCGCATCCAGCCGGGCGGCCGCAAAATATCGGCGGAGAAGGCGGCGGAAATCCGCGCGATGAACCTGCCGGGCATCGTCGTCGCCGAAGACAACAAGCGGTATTATCCGTACGGCAGCCTCGCGGCGCATGTGCTCGGCTTCACGGGCATCGACAACCAGGGGCTGACCGGCGTCGAACTGTACTACGACCAGATGCTGAGCGGCATCTCCGGCAGCGTGTCGTTCCTCGCGGACGCGGGCGGCCGCAGGATGCCGGGTTCCGCGGATGTCTACCACGAGCCGAAGGACGGCCTCCATCTGCAGCTTACGATCGACTACATGATTCAGACGATCATCGAACGCGAGCTTGACGACGCGATGGCGCGGCTCGAGCCGAACGCCGCGCTCGCGATCGCGATGAATCCGAACACGGGCGAAATTCTCGGCATGGCGAGCCGGCCGACCTACGAGCCGGACCGCTACCGGGAGGCGCCGCCCGAGGTGTACAACCGGAATCTTCCGATCTGGATGACCTACGAGCCGGGTTCGACGTTCAAGATCATCACTTTGGCCGCCGCGCTCGAGGAAGGGAAAGTCGATCTGCATCACGAAAGGTTTCACGACCCGGGTGCGATCGAAGTCGGCGGCGCGCGGCTCCGCTGCTGGAAGAAGGGCGGGCACGGCAGCCAGACGTTCCTCGAGGTGATCGAGAATTCGTGCAACCCGGGCTTTGTGGCGCTCGGGCAGCGGCTCGGCAAGGAAACGCTGTTCCGGTATATCCGCGATTTCGGCTTCGGCGCGAAGACCGGCATCGATCTGAAGGGCGAGGAGAACGGCATTCTGTTCAAGCTCGACCGGGTCGGACCGGTCGAGCTGGCGACGACGTCGTTCGGCCAGGGCGTGTCGGTCACGCCGATCCAGCAGGTCGCGGCGATATCGGCGGCGATCAACGGCGGCACGCTGTACCGGCCGCATGTCGCGAAGGCGCTGATCCGCCCCGATACCGGCGAGGTCGTGCAGCGCTTCGAGCCGCAGGCGGTGCGGCGCGTCATCTCGCCGGAGACGTCGAAGAAAATCCGCGAAGCGCTCGAAAGCGTCGTGGCTCGCGGGACGGGGCGCAACGCGTTCATTGACGGCTACCGGGTCGGCGGCAAGACGGGCACGGCGCAGAAGGTCGTGAACGGGCGCTATTCGCCGACCGAGCACATCGTTTCGTTCATCGGTTTCGCGCCGGCGGACAATCCGCAGATCATCGTCTACGTCGCCGTCGACAATCCGAAGGGCATCCAGTTCGGCGGCGTCGTCTCGGCGCCGATCGTGCGGAACATCCTCGCCGACGCGCTGCCGGAACTGGGCGTGAAGCCGCGAAAAGATCAGCTCGAGCGAAAGCTGACTTACGGCGACACGCCGATCGTCACCGTGCCGAATCTGGTCGGCAAGTCGGTGTCCGATCTGTATGAGGATTTGAACATGAACTTCAACCTCGCCGCCTCCGGTTCCGGCACGATCGTGATCCGGCAGGCGCCGGCGGCGGGCGAGCGGGTGGAGCGGGGATCGACGATCCGCATCTACCTGGGCAGGGACGACGCCTAGATTCGCGCAGGCCCGTCCATAATGGAAACTATCGGGATGCAGTCAGGGAGGTACGGCGCATGCGGCTCAGTGATCTCGCGGCTACTCTCGCCATGGCGCGGCTGGAGGGCGAAGACCTCAGGCCCGGCGGGCTCTGCGCGGATTCCCGCAAGGTGAAACCCGGCGACCTGTTCTTCTGTCTGCCGGGACATACGGTGGACGGCCACGATTTTGCGGCGGAGGCCGTGGCGCGCGGCGCCGCGGCGCTCGTCGTCGAGCGCCGCCTGCCCCTCGGCGTGCCGCAGATCGTGGTGAAGGACAGCCGGCTCGCGCTCGCGGTCATGTCCGACCGGTTCTACGGATCCCCGAGCGCGCGGGTGAAGGTGATCGGCGTCACCGGCACGAACGGCAAGACGACGACAACGCATCTCATCGAGCGCATCCTGCAGGAGGCCGGGCGAACCTGCGGCGTCATCGGCACGATCGAAGCCCGCTACGCGGGCCGGTCGCTGCCGATGTCGACGACGACGCCCGACAGCCTCGAGCTGCAGCGGCTGCTCGCCGGCATGGCGGCAGAGGGCACGGGCTATTGCGCGATGGAGGTGTCGTCGCACGCGCTCGAGCAGGGGCGGGTCAAGGGCGTGAAGTTCCGGACGGCGATTTTCACGAACCTGACCCAGGACCACCTCGACTACCACGGCACGATGGAGCGGTACGCCGCTGCGAAGGAACTCCTGTTCTCCCGCCTCGGCAACGTCTATCCCGCGGAACCGGACGAGCGGTCGTACGCGGTGCTGAATGCCGACGATCCCGCGTCGGCCGCGTTTGCGCGCGCGACGGCGGTGGAGACGGTCACTTACGGCATCGACCGGCCGGCGGACGTGCGCGCGGAAGACATCCGCATCACGGCGCGGGGGACGTCGTTCCGGGCGGTCACGTTCCGCGGCGAGGCGGACATCGCGCTGCGGCTCGTCGGCAAGTTCAACGTGTACAACGCGCTCGCGGCGATCGCCGCCGCGCTCCTCGAGGAAATTCCGCTCGAGGTCGTCAAGACGGGGCTGGAGCGCGTGCCGGGCGTGCCGGGCCGGGTCGAGGCGGTCGACGCCGGCCAGCCGTTCGCGGTGATCGTCGATTACGCCCATACGCCGGACGGGCTCGAGAACGTGCTCCGGGCGGTGAAGGAGATTGCGGAGCGGCGGCTCATCCTCGTCTTCGGCTGCGGCGGCGACCGCGACCGCGGGAAGCGACCGATCATGGGCAAAATCGGCGCCCGCTATGCCGACTATTGTATCCTCACCTCCGACAATCCGCGGACCGAGCAGCCCGAGGCGATCCTGGACGACATCGAGGCGGGGCTCAGGGAGGATCGGGTGCCGGCGGATCGCTACGAGCGGATCGCGGACCGGCGCGCGGCGATCGAAAAAGCGGTTGAAATGGCAAGCCCGGGGGATGTAGTATTGATTGCGGGCAAGGGCCATGAAACCTATCAGATCATCGGCCATCGCAGAATCGATTTCGACGACCGGCTCGTCGCCGGCGAAGCGATAAGGAGAAGACGGACGTGATCAGGCGTACGACGGCGCAGCTTGCCGCCATGTGCGGCGCGGAGATGAACGAGGCCGCGGCGCGGATCGCAGAGACCGAAGTTCGCGGCGTGTCGACGGATTCGCGGCGGCCGGCCGAAGGGACGCTGTTCGTGCCGCTCAGGGGGGCGCGGTTCGACGCGCACGACTACGCGGCGGACGCGTTCGCGGGCGGCGCGGCGGTCTCGCTCTGGCAGGCCGGACGCCCCGTTCCGGAGGCGCTCTCCGGCCGTCCGCTGCTCTTCGTGGACGACACGCTGGCCGCGCTGCAGCGGCTTGCCGCCGCCTACCGCCGCGAGCTTGGCGTGAAAGTCGTCGGCATCACCGGCAGCAACGGCAAGACGACGACGAAGGACTTGGCGGCGTCCGTCCTCGCGCAGCGATACCGGGTGCACAAGACCGAAGGCAATCTCAACAACCACATCGGGTTGCCGCTTACGATTCTCGCGATGGATGAAGATACGGAAGCGGCCGTGCTCGAGATGGGGATGAGCGGCTTCGGCGAGATCGAGCGGCTTGCGCGCATCGCCCGGCCCGATGTCGCCGTCATCACGAATGTCGGCGACGCCCATCTCCTGCAGCTCGGGTCGCGGGAGGGAATCGCGAAGGCGAAGCTCGAAATGGCCGCCGGACTGAAAGAAGGCGGCGTCCTGCTCATTAACGGAGACGAGCCGCTCCTCCGGGAAGGCGCGAAGCGGGCGCCGGGATACGGCGCCTGGCGCCTCGAGACGTTCGCGCTCGAGGCGCGGGACGGATGGTCTGCGGAGATCACCGCCGTCACGGCGACGGAGACGGCGTTCACGATCCGCCCGCCCGAAGGGCCCGCATGGCCGGGCGAATTCCGGGTGCCGGCGCCGGGCCGGCACAACGCGGCGAACGCGCTGGCGGCCGCCGCCGTCGGCGCGCTGTTCGGCCTCGGGCCCGAAGAAATCCGGCGCGGACTTCAGTCGGTCCGGCTGTCGGGCATGCGGCTCGAGACCGTCACCGCCGCGTGCGGCGCAGTCGTGCTGAACGACACCTACAATGCGAGCCCGGCCTCCGTGAAGGCGATGATCGCCTTCGTCGGAGAGCTGGAAGGCTACAGGCGCAAATGGCTCGTCCTCGGCGACATGCTGGAACTCGGGCCGGAGGAGGACCGGCTCCACTACGAGACCGGAGCGTGCGCAGACCCCGACCGGATCCATGCGGTGCTGGCCGTCGGCGAACGGTCGAAGCACACGGTCCGCGGCGCCGCGGAACGGCTCGGGCCGGATCGGGCGATCCATTTCGCGGACAAGGATGCCCTCGTCCGCCGGCTGCTTGCGGAGCTTTCGCCGGACGATCTCGTGCTGGTGAAGGGCTCGCGCGGCATGCGGATGGAAGAAATCGTGCACGCGCTTGTCCGGGGTTAGGAGGAGACCTTTTTTGGATATACCTGTACTGTTGCTCCCGCTCGGCGTGTCCTTTCTGATCGCCGTGCTGCTGGGGCCGCTGGCCATCCCGCTGCTCCGGCGCCTCAAGTTCGGCCAGCAGGTGCGGTCCGACGGACCGCAGACCCATCTGAAGAAAGCGGGCACGCCGACGATGGGCGGCATCATCATCCTGCTGGCCGCCGCCGTGTCGTTCCTCCGATACGCCGAATATACGGCGCCATTCTGGGTGCTGCTCACCGCCATGCTCGGATTCGGGCTGGTCGGCTTTCTGGACGATTCCATCAAGATCGCCATGAAGCGCTCGCTCGGCCTCACCGCGCGGCAGAAGCTGCTGGGGCAGCTCCTGGTCGGCGCCGTCATCTGCGTCATCCTGTACCTTGCGGGGCATGACACGCGGCTTGCGGTGCCGGGAACGGACATCAGCTTCGATCTTTACCTTTTCTATTATCCGTTCGTCATCCTGATGTTCATGGCGGTCGGCAATGCCGTCAACTTCACGGACGGCGTCGACGGCCTGCTGTCCGGGACAAGCGCGATCGCGTTCGCGGCGTTCGCGATCGTGGCGCTCAGGGCCGCCGAACCGGAAGCGGCCGTCTTTTCCGCCGCGATGATCGGCGCCGTGCTCGGGTTTCTCGTGTACAACGCCCATCCCGCGAAGGTGTTCATGGGCGACGCCGGCTCCCTCGGCATCGGCGGCGGGCTCGCGGCGGTCGCGATCCTGACGAAGACCGAGCTCCTGTTCATCGTGATCGGCGGCATCTTCGTGATCGAGATGCTGTCGGTCGTGCTGCAGGTTGCCTCGTTCAAACTGCGCGGCAAGCGGATTTTCCGCATGAGCCCGATCCATCACCATTTTGAATTGGGCGGCTGGTCGGAATGGAAGGTCGTCACGATGTTCTGGGCGGCCGGATTCCTGTTCGCCGCCGCCGGCCTCATGCTGAACGGCGCGGTGTAGCCGTCCGCCGTCCGCAGGCATCCGAAGGAGTGTCAGCATGCAACATCCCTCGACATACCGGAACCGCCGCGTCGTCGTGCTGGGACTTGCGCGCAGCGGCGTCAGCGTGGCCAAGGTGTTCCACGAGCTGGGAGCGGAGACGATCGCGAGCGACATCAAGCCGCGCGAACAGTGCCCCGAAGCGGAGGAACTCGCCGCTTTGGGCATTTCCGTTCTCTGCGGCGGTCATCCGGAGGGGCTCGTGACGCCGGACACGGCCCTGGTCGTGAAAAATCCGGGCATCCCCTACTCGTCACCGCCCGTGCGGGAGGCGATGGCGCTGGGCATCGAGGTCGTGACGGAGGTCGAGGTCGCCTGGTGGCTCACCGACGCGCCGATCATCGGCATCACGGGCTCGAACGGCAAAACGACGACGACGACGCTGATCGGCCGGCTGCTCGAGGCGGCGGGGCGGAAGACGATCGTCGCGGGCAACATCGGCCGGCCGCTCACCGAAGCGGCCCGGGAAGCGGACGCCGGGAGCTGGCTTGTCGCCGAACTGAGCAGCTTCCAGCTCAAGGGGACGGTGCATTTCCGGCCGCGCATCGCCGTGCTGACCAACGTGGCGGAGACGCATCTCGACTACCACGGCGGCATGGAGGATTATACGGCGTCGAAGGCGAAGCTGTTCGCAAACCAGACGGAGGACGACGTCGCGGTCGTCAACTGGGACGACCCGGAATGCCGGCGGCTCGTCCGGGGGATCCGGGCCCGGATCGTGCCGTTTGCGATCCGGCAGCGGCTCGGGGAAGGCGTCTTCGTCGATCCGCCCTATCCGGAATCGCCGGGAGACGACGGCGCGGCGCGTTCGATCGTCCGGCGGTCGGGCGGCGTGACGGACGTGATCCTTCCCGTGGACGAGCTCGGCGTCCCGGGGCGGCATAACGTCGCCAACGCGGCCGCGGCGGCTGCCGCCGCGCTGGCCGCCGGCGTGCCTGCAGGGCAGCTCGCGGCTCCGCTGCGCGCGTTCCGCGGCGTCGAGCACCGGCTCGAATTCGTGCGGGAGAAGGCAGGCGTCCGTTTCTACAACAGCTCGAAGGATACGAACCCGACGGCAACGACGATGGCGATCCGGTCGCTGAAGGGTCCCGTCGTGCTGCTTGCCGGCGGGCTGGACCGCGGGTCGGATTTCGGCGTGCTGGTGCCGGTGATGCGCGAGAAGGTGAAGGCGCTCGTCGCGATCGGCGAGACGCGCCGGAAGCTCGCGGCGGCCGCGGAAGAAGCGGGCGTGCGGCTGATCCGCGTGATCGAACCCGCGGAGAGCCCAGCGGCGACGCTCGAGCGGGCCGTGCGGGAGGCGGACGCGCTCGCCGAGCCGGGGGACGCCGTTTTGCTTTCGCCCGCCTGCGCGAGCTGGGACATGTTCCGGTCGTACGAGGAACGGGGGCGTATTTTCAAGGAAGCGGCGCATATCTTGTAACGAAGGGGGCTGTCCCCCAATCCGATTGCAAGAGGTGTCGCAGCATGCCGAAAGCCCGACCCGCACCGGACATGTGGATGATCGCGGCGGTCCTCGCCATTCTCGCCTTCGGCCTCGTCATGGTGTACAGCTCCAGCGCCGTGCTGGCGCTGCGCGAACACGGCGACGCGTTCTATTATCTGAAGCGGCAGCTGCTGTTCGCCGCGCTCGGAGTCGGCATGATGGCCTTCATGGCGGGCATCGATTACCGGGTGCTGAAGAAACATGCGCCCGCGCTGCTCATCGCCTGCTTCGCGCTGCTCGTCATCGTGCTCATTCCCGGCGTCGGCGTCGTGCGCGGCGGCGCGCGGAGCTGGCTCGGCATCGGCTCGTTCGGCATCCAGCCGTCCGAGTTCATGAAGCTGGCGATGATCGTGTTCATGGCGAAGCATCTTGCGGACCGGCAGCAGGAGATCGGCGCCTTCACGCGCGGCCTGTTGCCGCCGCTCGCAATTCTGGGCGCCGCGTTCGGACTGATCATGCTGCAGCCGGACCTCGGCAGCGGCGCGGTCATGGTCGGCGCGGCGATGCTGGTCATCTACGCGGCGGGCGCCCGGATGCTCCATCTCGGCGCGCTGGCCGGCATCGGCGCGCTCGGGCTCGCCGCCCTCATCATCGCGGAGCCGTACCGGATGAAGCGGATCACCGGCTTTCTCGATCCTTGGCAGGATCCGCTCGGCTCCGGCTACCAGATCATCCAGTCGCTGTACGCAATCGGTCCCGGCGGGCTGATCGGCCTCGGGCTCGGCGAGAGCCGGCAGAAATACAGCTACCTGCCCGAGCCGCAGACGGACTTCATCTTCTCCATCCTCGCGGAGGAGCTCGGGTTCATCGGCGCCTCGGGCCTGATCCTGCTGTTCCTCATCCTGATTTGGCGCGGCCTGCGCACCGCGATCGCCGCGCCGGATGCGTTCGGAAGCCTGCTCGCCGTCGGCATCACCGGCATCATCGCCGTGCAGGTGTTCATCAACATCGGCGTCGTCATCGGCCTGCTGCCGATCACGGGCATCACGCTGCCCCTCGTCAGCTACGGCGGCTCGTCGCTGACGCTGATGCTGACCGCGCTCGGCATCCTGCTCAACATCTCCCGATATGCGAGGTGAACGCGCCATGCGAGTGGTCCTGTCCGGCGGCGGAACGGGCGGACACATCTATCCGGCCGCGGCGATCGGGCACCAGCTCCGGCGGGAGGATCCCGGCACGGAGCTTCTGTACATAGGTTCCGCAAGCGGCCTCGAAAGCCGGATCGTGCCGAAGCTCGGCATTCCGTTCGAGGCGATCGAGATCAGCGGATTCAAGCGCCGGCTGTCGCTCGACAACGTGCGCACGATCGTCCGCTTCCTGCGCGCCGTCCGCCGCTCGAAGGCGCTGCTCCGCGCCTTCCGCCCCGACGTCGTCGTCGGCACCGGCGGCTACGTGTGCGGGCCGGTCGTCTACGCGGCCGCAAGGCTCGGCATTCCGACGCTCATCCACGAGCAGAACGTCGAGCCGGGGCTGGCGAACGCTTTTTTGAGCCGCTATGCGGACGTGATCGCGGTCAGCTTCCCGGAGTCGGCGGGGCGGTTCCGCCGGGGGCGCAGGATCGTCCACACCGGCAACCCGTGCGCGACGAACGCGCTGCACGCGGACAAGGCGAAGGGGTACGCCTCGCTCGGCATTCCGCCGGGGGACCGCATCGTGCTGATCGTCGGCGGCAGCCGCGGCGCCCGGGCGCTCAACGAGGCGATTCCCGCCGCAGCGGAAGCCGCAAGCCGGATGGACGGCGTCTGGCTCGTTGCCGTCACCGGTGAAGCGTATTATGAGCAGACGAAGGAGCGGCTGAACCGGCTTGCCGCGGACAGGTCCCGCCGGCTCCGGATCGTGCCGTATCTCGACAATCTGCCGGAAGTGCTCGCGGCGTCGTCGCTCGTCATCAGCCGATCGGGCGCTTCCATGCTCGCCGAGATCACCGCGCTCGGCGTGCCGTCGATTCTCGTGCCGTCCCCCAACGTGACGCACAACCACCAGGAAGCGAACGCGCGAAGCCTTGCGGAAGCGGGCGCGGCGGTCATGATCGTCGAACGCGAGCTGACCGGACCGAAGCTGGCCGGCGAGATCGCGCGGATCATGGGGGACGAGGCCGTCCGACGCTCGATGTCGGAAGCGGCCAGAACGCTTGCGACGCCGGATTCCGCCGCGCGGATCACGGCCGAGCTCCGGGCGCTCGCCGCGCGCGCGAAGCGCTGAAGGCGAAGCGTGTCTGGGCTTTTGTCACACTCGACATGAGCCGGGCATAGACTGTCACATGATCGTGACCGCCGATTCCGCGGCGGCCCCGGCTTGCGGTCCGCGGGTCATTTCAGTCCAGCGCCGGCCGACCGGAAGGAGGATCGTCCATGCGGGAGCTGATCGAGGAGCTGAAGCGCGCCGACATCGGGGAACTGCTGCCGAACGAGCCGATGTCCAAATATACGACCTGGAAGATCGGCGGCCCGGCCGATCTCCTGATCATACCCCGGGGGAAGCGGGAGCTGGCCGCCGCCGTCGCGCTGATCCACCGGCGCGGCGTGCCGTGGATGATCCTCGGAAGGGGATCGAACATGCTGGTGCTGGACAAAGGCATCCGCGGCGTCGTCATCAAGCCCGGACCCGGACTCGACTACGCGCGGTTCGACGGGCATACGGTCACCGCAGGCGCCGCCTTCTCGTTCATCAAGCTGTCCGTGCTCGCCGGCAAGCACGGGCTGACCGGCCTGGAATTTGCGGGGGGAATTCCGGGTTCGGTCGGCGGCGCCGTCTACATGAACGCCGGCGCCCACGGGTCGGACGTGTCACGCATCTTCAAGTCGGCCGAGATTGTCACGGAAAACGGTGAAATTGTGCGTTTTGACCGCGAGGCGATGCGGTTCGGCTACCGGCATTCCATTCTCCACACGATGCCGGGCATCGTCGTCGAGGCGACGTTCGAGCTTGCATCCGGCGACCGGAAGGAGATCGCGGCGGCGATGGCGGCTTTCAAGGAGCGCAGGCAGCGGACGCAGCCGCTGCAGGTGCCGACCGCGGGCTCGGTGTTCCGCAATCCGCCCGGCGACCACGCGGCGCGGCTGATCGAGGCGGCCGGCCTGAAGGGGTATCGCGTGGGCGGCGCGGCCGTATCGGACATTCACGCCAATTTCATCGTGAACACGGGACAGGCGAAGGCCGAAGACGTCCTCACCCTCATGGAGCATATCCAGAGGACCGTGAAGGCGCGATTCGGCGTCGAACTGGTCCCTGAGGTATTGGTGGTGGGTGAGCGGTAAATCGGAGGTGCAGCTTTGGATACTCTGGTGATGGAAGGCGGCAGGCCGCTCTCCGGTACGATCGCGATCCAGGGCGCGAAGAACGCCGCGCTGCCGATTCTGGCGGCCGGCATGCTGGTGGAAGGCACGGTCATCATTGACCGCGTGCCGAACCTGCTCGACATCGACGTCATGCTCGACATCCTTCGCTCGCTCGGATGCCGCGCGGAGCAGATCGGCCAGTCCGTCGTGCTCGACACGACCTCCGCGAATTCCGCGCACATTCCGGAATCGCTCATGGGACAGATGCGCTCGTCCATCTTCCTGATGGGACCGCTCCTGGCGAGATTCGGCGAAGTCGAAGTGTACCGGCCCGGCGGCTGTGCGATCGGTGAACGAAAGATCGATCTGCACCTGATGGGCCTCCGGATGCTCGGCGCCGAGATCATCGAGGACGGCAACCGGATCGTCTGCCGTGCGCGCAGGCTGACCGGCACCGAGATTCATCTCGATTTTCCGAGCGTGGGCGCGACCGAGAACCTGATGATGGCGGCCGTGCTCGCGGACGGGGCGACGACGATCACGAACGCGGCGCGTGAGCCGGAGATCGAGGATCTGCAGAACTTCCTGAACAGCATGGGGGCGCGCGTATCGGGCGCCGGCACCGGCACGATCCGGATCGAGGGCGTGAAGCGCCTCGTGCCTTGCCGGTACCGGATCATTCCGGACCGGATCGTCACCGGTACGCTGATGATCGCCGCGGCGGCGACGCGCGGCCAGGTGACGCTGACGGGCGCCAATCCGTCCCATCTCACATCGCTCATTCACGTGCTGCGCCGGGCCGGTGTTCAAGTGGCGACGGAAGGTGATATAATCAGGGTGGGCGGCGTCATCCGCCCGAAGGCGGTGGAGCGGATCGTGACAAGTCCGTATCCGGCCTTCCCGACCGACCTGCAGGCGCAGCTCACGGTGCTGCTCGCGCTGGCCGACGGCGTCAGCGTCGTGAAAGAGATGATCTTCGAGGAGCGCTTCAGGCATGTCGAAGAGCTCGTGCGCATGGGTGCCGACATCCGCGTCGAGATGAACTCGGCGGTCATCCGCGGCGTGCCCCGGCTTTACGGGACGACCGTCGAGGCGACCGACCTGAGGGCGGGTGCGGCGCTCGTCATCGCCGGTCTGGCCGCGCAGGGCAAGACGGTCGTCGAGCAGGTTCATCATATCGATCGAGGATACGAGCGGATCGAGGCGATGTTCGCAAGTCTCGGCGCGCGGATCATGCGGTTTGCCGCCGTGCCGAGCAACCGCGTGATTCCCGGCTGAAGGACCGCCGCCCGGCTTTCCCTGCTGGGAATGCCGGGTTTCGTTGTGGCGGCGGATGGACGGGCCCGCCCGGTCCCTCGCGGGAGACGACGACATGACCGAACGCATTCCCGTGTTGAAGGAACCGGCGCCGAAGCCGAAGCGAAAGGCGGGAAAACGGCTTCTCGGCGCGATCTATTTGCTGTTCATCGTGCTTCTCGCCGTCCTGTTCTTCCGCTCCGAACTGAGCAAGATTTCGGACGTGACCGTCTCGGGCGGCCGCTTCACGGACGAAGGCGAAATTCTCGGAGCCGCCGGCGTCGGGCCGGGCGATCCGTTCTTCTGGCCGACCGCGGAGGCGATCGCCGAACGGGTGAAGCGGCTGGACGCGGTCGCCGACGCGGCCGTGCGCAAGACGTTTCCGGGCAGGGTGCACATCGAGGTGACGGAATACCCGGCCGTCGCTTACGGGCTGACGGAGGACGGCGCGATCACGGCCATCCTGTCGAACGGCGCGGAGCGGCCGATCGGCGCGGACTCCGTCGTGGACCGGCCGGTGCTGCGCGACTGGAACGGGCGCGAAGCGGACAAGCTCCGGCTCGTCGACGCGCTGTCCCGGCTGCCGGACGACCTGCTGTCCGATTTCTCGGAGATTCTGCCCTATCCCTCGGAAGCCTGGCCCGACCGGATCCGGATCTATACGCGCACCCGGTTCGAAGTCGTCACCGCCGTCTCGCTGCTTGCGGAGAAAGCGGATACGATCCGCGCCGTCATCGAGACGCAGGAGCCGGGCATCATCACGCTGCTGCTCGCGGACCGCTACATGCCCTATGCGAAGGACGAAGGTTCCGGCGAAGCGGCGCGGGATGGCTAAATTTGCGGCAGACAGGACCAATAGCCCTACTCAAGCAGGCAGATCAATGATACAATTCCACTTATGATTTCAAGCTAGACGGGCCATGGCCCACCATTTGCCAGCGTAAAAACTTTGTAGAAAAAAGAGGGAAAATATAAGGCACGTTGAATTATTTGAACAGGACCAAGCGATTTGCGCCCGCTGATCGAATACGCTGGGAATTCGCGCTTCAGATTCCATTTTCGAATCGGAGAAACGGAGGTGCCAGGGGTTGAGCAGCAGCGACCTGATCGTCAGCCTGGACATCGGGACATCCAAGGTGCGCGTCATCATCGGCGAAGTCCAAAACGGCGCGATCAATATCATCGGTGTCGGATCTGCCGACTCGGAAGGCATTCGCAAGGGAGCCATCGTCGATATCGACCAGACCGTGCAGTCGATCCGCAACGCGGTGGATCATGCGGAGCGCATGGTCGGGATTGAAATATCCGAAGTCTACGTCGGAATCCAGGGCAACCATATCGCCCTCCAGACGAATCACGGCGTGGTCGCCGTATCCAACGAGGATCGCGAGATCGGCGATGAAGACATCGAGCGGGTGCTGCAGGCGGCGAGGGTCGTGGCGCTGCCCCCCGAGCGCGAGATCATCGGTTTGGTGCCGAAGCAGTTTCTGGTCGACGGACTGGACGGCATCACCGATCCGCGCGGCATGATCGGCGTCAGGCTGGAAGTGGAAGCGACGGTTGTCACCGGTGCGAAGACGGCGATACATAACCTGATGCGCTGCGTCGAGAAGGCGGATCTCCGAATCGCCGGCGTCATCCTCATGTCGCTCGCCTCGGGCATGATGGCGCTGACGAAGGACGAGCGGAACATGGGCACCGCGCTCATCGATCTCGGCGCCGGTTCGACGACGGTCGCCATTTTCGAGCAGGGCAATCTCGTCGCGACGTCGACCTTGCCGGTGGGCGGCGATTACGTGACGAACGACATTTCCTACGGCCTCAGGTGTCAAACCGACCAGGCGGAAAAGATCAAGCTGAAGTTCGGCTGCGCGCTGGTCAGCGACGCGGCGGAAGACCAGAAGTTCAAGGTCGTGCGCATGGGGAGCAATGTGGAGAAGGAATTCTCCCAGGTCGATCTGGCGAACATCATCGAACCCCGCATGCAGGAAATTTTCCAGCTCGTCCGCCAGGAAATTTTCCGGCTTGGATATGAAGGCAAAGTGAACGGCTGCGTGCTGACGGGCGGCACGGCGTCGATGCCGGGCGTGCTGGCGCTGGCGCAGCGGGAGCTCGAGACGAGCGTCCGGATCGCCGTCCCGGATTACATCGGCGTCCGGGATCCGGCGTTCACGAACGGCGTCGGGATGATCCAGTACGTCACCCGCTACATGCGGCCGCGTCCCGGCGTTTCCGCGAGGCGTTCGGCGGCGCGCAAGCCGGCGGCTTCCGCGGCGTCCTCGGCCAAGCCGGGACTCTTCGAGCGGCTGAAGCGGATGTTCAGCGAATTCATTTGATCGGGGGAACCTCACACATGTTGGAATTCGATATGGAAATGGAACCGCTGGCGTCAATCAAGGTCATCGGCGTGGGAGGCGGCGGCAGCAACGCCGTCAACCGGATGATCGAGAGCGGCGTGCGCGGTGTCGAGTTCATCACGGTCAATACGGATGCGCAGGCGCTTCAGCAATCGAAATCCGAACACAAGCTGCAGATCGGCGAGAAGCTGACCCGCGGCCTCGGCGCCGGCGCCAATCCCGAAATCGGCAAGAAGGCGGCGGAAGAATCGCGCGAGCTCGTCGCCGAGCGCCTCAAGGGCGCGGACATGGTGTTCGTGACGGCCGGCATGGGCGGCGGCACCGGAACCGGCGCGGCGCCCGTCATCGCCGAGATCGCGAAGGAATTGGGCGCGCTGACCGTCGGCGTCGTCACCCGCCCGTTCACGTTCGAAGGCCGCAAGCGCGCGATGCAGGCCGAAATGGGCATCGAGGAGCTGAAGCAGAAGGTCGACACGCTGATCGTCATTCCGAACGACCGGCTGCTCGAGATCGTCGACAAGAAGACGCCGATGCTGGAGGCGTTTCGCGAAGCCGACAATGTGCTGCGCCAGGCGGTGCAGGGCATTTCGGACCTGATCGCGGTGCCGGGGCTCATCAACCTCGACTTCGCCGACGTGAAGACGATCATGACCGAGCGCGGTTCCGCGCTGATGGGCATCGGCGTGGCGAGCGGCGAGAACCGGGCGGCCGAAGCGGCCCGCAAGGCGATCATGAGCCCGCTGCTCGAGACGAGCATCGACGGCGCGCGCGGCATCATCATGAACATCACGGGCGGACCGAGCCTGTCGCTCTATGAGGTGAACGAGGCGGCGGAAATCGTCATCGCGGCTTCGGACCCGGATGTGAACATGATCTTCGGCGCCAGCATCGACGAGAGCATGAAGGACGACATCAAGGTCACGGTCATCGCGACCGGTTTCGAGACGAAGGAAAGTCCGGGCCGGCGCTCGTCCGCCGTGCGCACCGGTGGGCAGGACGAGGACCGTTCGACCGGCACGCATCTGCGGCCGTTCGGCCAGCTTCCGTCCGGCGACCAGCTGGACATTCCGGCATTCCTGCGCAATCGTCCGCGCAGCGAGCGCGGATGAACCTCGGCGCAACCGGAAGACAGGCGGCATATGGTTCGAACATCGGGCTGTCCCATGCGGCGGTATCAGCCGCGCGGCGGGGCAGCCTGTCTGTTCTTGGGGCCCGAAATTCCGGCACGCGGGCTTGCGGGCAGCGTCCCGGATCGCGGACGAAGCGGGAAGAGCGGACCGCGAAGGCGGTCTTTTTTTGTTCCCGCGCCTCGAACCGTCCCCCCGCGTTGCGACCGGAATCCTCGACAAAATTAGTTCAACCCTGACGGCGCCTTTAGACAGACTTCCGAACCGGCCTCCGCTATACTGGAACATAAAGCCGCCGCCGAAGCCCAAGCGTTCCCGCGCGCGGCCGACGGGTGCGGGAATTTCCGGAGGGTGAGCAGGCTGGTCGTTTACGCGGATCTCGTGTTCCTCTCGAATCTGGTCATCGACGGCGCGGTGCTGCTGATGACGGCGTGGGTGAGAGGCCTCAGGCCGGACCGGCTGCGGCTCGCGGCGGCGGCCTCGATCGGGGCGGCATACGCCGCGCTGCTGCCGGTCCCGGGCGCCGCCATCCTGTTCCACGCGGCCGCGAAGATCGCGGTTTCGCTCGCGATGCTGCTGGTCGCGTTCGGCTTCGGCGGGCTTCAGCGGTTTTTGCGCAACGCGATTGCCTTCTACGGCATCAATTTTGCCGCGGCGGGAGGAGCCGTCGGGCTGCACTATCTGCTGCAGAGCCGCGGCGGCGTGTGGGACAGGTTGTGGTTGACCGAATCCGGAGCCGTCGGCATGGAACTGCAGTACGGAATGGCCTCGGTGCTCGCCGCCGCGGGCGCGGCGCTGCTCCTCTACCGCGCCGTCCTCAAAGGCCGAAGGCGCACGGAGCGGACGCTGGACAGCCTCGCGGAGGTGACCGTCGAGATCGCCGGCCGGACCGCGCGCTGCACCGGGCTGATCGATACGGGCAACCGGCTGTACGATCCGCTCACCCGGACGCCCGTCATGGTCGCGGAAGCCTCGCTCTGGAAGGATGAGCTGCCCGCGTCCTGGATCGAGGCGCTGCGCGGCGGCGAGGTGGAACGCCTGCTGGCCCGGCTGGAACGGGACGGCCACGGCTGGAGCGGGCGGCTGCGGTTCGTGCCGTTCCGGGGCATCGGCGGCAGAGCGCAGCTCATGCTGGCCGTCAAGCCCGACCGGGTGCGCATCGATCGGGACGGCCGAATCATCGAGACGAGCCGTGTGCTGGTCGGCCTGGAGGGCGGCGAGCTGGCTTCCGACGGCTCCTACCGGGCGATCATCCATCCGTCCCTGCTCGGGGAAGACGGCGGCGGATGAATCCGCCAAACACGCATACGGGGGAGGACTCGGCGATCATGCCCGTGAAGTGGAAATTGATGCTGCAGCTGTTCTATTATCGCGTGCTGTTTTTCTTGGGCCTCAAGCGGGAAGAAGTCTACTATATCGGCGGAAGCGAGGCGCTGCCGCCGCCGCTGACCCGCGAGGAGGAGGAATACCTGCTCAAGCGCCTGCCGTCCGGAGACGCGGCGATCCGCGCGATGCTGATCGAGCGCAATCTCCGGCTTGTCGTCTACATCGCCCGCAAGTTCGAGAACACCGGCGTCCACATCGAGGATCTCGTGTCGATCGGCGCGATCGGCCTCATCAAGGCGGTCAACACGTTCGATCCGGAGAAGAAGATCAAGCTCGCCACCTATGCCTCCCGCTGCATCGAGAATGAAATCCTCATGTACCTGCGGCGCAGCAGCAAGACCCGCACCGAAGTGTCGTTCGACGAACCGCTCAACATCGACTGGGACGGCAACGAGCTGCTGCTGTCCGACGTGCTCGGCACCGAGGGCGATACGATTTACCGCAACATCGAGGAGCAGGTTGACCGGAAGCTGCTCCAGAAGGCGCTGGACAAGTTGACGGAGCGGGAGCGGACGATCATGGAGCTCCGGTTCGGCCTCGCGGACGGCGAGGAGAAGACGCAGAAGGACGTCGCCGATCTGCTCGGCATTTCCCAGTCGTACATATCCCGGCTGGAGAAGCGGATCATCAAGCGGCTGCGCAAGGAATTCAACAAGATGGTGTGACCCCGGAAACGGGACTTTGGGCCCTGGATTCGGACGGCAAGTCCGACCAAGGGCCCATTTTCTGCCAGAATAAAACGGGGGCCCAAGGGGATAATGTACAGTAATGTTTCTCCTTGGGAGGTTGTCGCATTGACCCGAAACAAAGTCGAAATCTGCGGTGTGGATACCTCGAAACTTCCGGTGCTCACGAACGCCGAGATGCGCGAGTTGTTCATAGCGCTGCAGACCCGGGGAGAAATGTCGGCCCGGGAGAAGCTGGTGAACGGGAACCTGAGGCTCGTGCTCAGCGTCATCCAGCGGTTCAACAACCGGGGAGAATACGTCGACGATCTGTTCCAGGTCGGATGCATCGGGCTGATGAAGGCCATCGACAATTTCGACCTGAGCCAGAACGTGAAGTTCTCGACCTACGCCGTGCCGATGATCATCGGCGAGATCCGGCGGTACCTGCGGGACAACAATCCGATCCGCGTGTCCCGGAGCCTGCGCGACATCGCCTACAAGGCGCTGCAGGTCCGCGACGCGCTCACGAACCAGCACTCGCGGGAGCCGACGATCTGCGAAATATCCGAAGCGCTCGGCGTGCCCAAGGAAGACGTCGTGTTCGCGCTGGACGCCATCCAGGATCCGGTCTCGCTGTTCGAACCGATCTTCCACGACGGCGGCGACCCGATCTACGTGATGGACCAGATCAGCGACGACCGGAACAAGGATTCGTCCTGGATCGAGGAGATCGCACTCAGGGAGGCGATGACCAAACTCGGCGAACGGGAGAAAACGATTTTATCCATGCGTTTTTTCGAGGGAAAGACCCAGATGGAAGTGGCGGACGAAATCGGCATCTCGCAGGCGCAGGTGTCGCGTCTCGAGAAATCGGCCATCCAGCAGATGCAGAAGCATGTGAAAGCCTGAACCACCGGGCCGGGCGCGGAAGCGTCCGGCCCGTCATGTCGGCAGCGCCCGGATGTGCCGGCCGGGATGTCCCGGCCCGGCATCTTCCGGGTTTTTGCCGTCCGGTTTTTCCCGTGCGGCCGCGGGCCCCGCAGCGGGCTCCGTTTTTTCTTCGGCCGCATGGACATTTCGGACCGTCCGCCGCGATATCATGGTAGAGGGAGAACTTTCGGGAGAGCGTGGTGGCGCGGCTTGCGGATATCCGAACTGCAGGCGAAGGATGTCATCAACATCGTGGACGGCCGGAAGATCGGCCATGTCGGCGATCTGGAGCTGGATCTCAGGCAGGGCCGGATCGAATCGCTCATCGTGCCGGAGGGCGGACGGTTCTTCGGCCTGTTTGGCGGCGGCGTCGACGTCGTCATTCCGTGGCGCAGCATCGTCAAGGTCGGCGAGGATGTCGTGCTCGTCCGGCTGGACGACGTCCGGCTCGGGCGCGGGCCGGAGGCGGAGCTGAACGATTGACGGACGGGCGGCGCGGCCCGTTCCGGCGGCGGCTCCGCCGTGGTACACTGGTCATGAGGTGAACCCGATGGAACCGTTCGTTCGGATGGAGGGTGCCGGTCCCTCGCTGTTCCTGCTGCGCGCCTGGATGGAAGAGACGCCGGGTCTTACGGCCGGCATCACGGGCCGGGAAGGCGGCGTGAGCGGCCCGCCGTGGGCGTCGCTGAACCTGGGGCTGCACGTCGGGGACGACCCGGAGGACGTCCTCCGCAACCGCGATCTGGCGGCGCGGGCGGCCGGCTGGGAACCGGAAGCCTGGACGTGCGCCGAGCAGGTGCACGGCTGCCGCATCCACCGGGTCGTCCGCGCGGACCGCGGCCGGGGTGCGAGGGACGCGGCGTCGGCGATTTCCGGCACGGACGCGATCATGACGGACGAGCCGGGCATTCTGCTCGCGTCGTATTACGCGGACTGCGCGCCTCTCCTGTTCCACGACCCGTCGAAGGGCGCCGTGGCGCTCGCCCACGCCGGCTGGCGGGGGACGGTGCTCGAGATCGCCGCGCGTACGATCGAGGCGATGGAGCGGGAATTCGGCAGCCGTCCGGCGGACATCCGCGCCGCCGTCGGCCCTGCGATCGGCCCGTGCTGCTACGAAGTGGACGGCCCGGTCATCGAACGGGCGCTGCCGCTGGCGGAGGCGCTCGCGGCGGACACCGGCGCGCGGCTCGAAACGATGATCCGCTTGACGGCGGATGGCAAAGCAAGGCTCAACTTGAAAGAAATGAACCGACAGATTATGATAAGATCAGGAATCATGCCGGATCGCATCGCCGTGTCGTCCTACTGCACCGGCTGCCGGACGGATCTTTTCTTTTCGCACCGCCGGGAAGGCGGCAGGACGGGAAGAATGGCGAGCTTCATCGGCATGCGTGAGAGGTGAACCGCCGTGTCGATCCGGGCGAGACTGGACGAGGTGGATCGCCGCATCCGCGAAGCCTGCGCCCGCAGCGGCCGCCGGCGGGAAGATGTCGAAATCGTCGCCGTGACGAAATACGTCAGCATCGAGACCGCGCGGGAAGCGCTCCGCTCCGGGCTCGTCCATCTCGGCGAGAACCGGTGGCAGGAAGCCGCGCCGAAGCTTCGCGCCCTGCAGGAGGAGGACCCGCGGCCGACCTGGCATTTCATCGGCACCTTGCAGACGAACAAGGTGAAGGATGTCGTCGGCCGGTTCGCGTATATCCATTCGTTGGACAGGCCTTCGCTGGCCGAAGCGATCAACCGGCGCGCCGAACAGCTCGGCATCCGCGTGCCCTGCTTCATCCAGGTCAACGTCTCCGGCGAGGCGACGAAACACGGCCTTGCGCCGGAAGAGCTGATCGGCTTTGCGCGGACCCTGGCGGATATGCGGGGCATCGCCGTCGCCGGGCTGATGACGATGGCGCCCCATGTCGAAGACCCGGAAGAGGCGCGGCCGGTGTTCCGAAGGCTGAGGGAGCTCAGGGACGAGCTGAACCGGGCCGCCGTCCTGCCGGAGGAAGCGCCCGGGCTTTCCATGGGCATGTCGAACGATTTCGAGGTTGCGGTCGAGGAAGGCGCGACCTGGCTCCGGCTGGGGACGATTCTGGTGGGGAAAGAGGAGGCTGTGTCATGAGCGTCATGAGCCGTTTCATGAGTTTTCTCGGACTTCAGGAAGAAGAGGAGATCGTGGAGCGCCGGTCGTCCTCCGATCTGGAGCAGGAGATCGAAACGCCGGTGTTCGAACCGCGCAAAACCTTGAAGAACGGCAATGTCGTCAGCATCCATGCGCAGAAGAACGTCCGCGTCGTGCTGAGCGAACCGCGCTCGTACGACGAGGCGCAGGAGATCGCGGATCATCTGCGTTCCCGCCGTTCCGTCGTCGTCAACCTGCAGCGGATCCGGTCCGACCATGCGATCCGCATCGTGGACTTCCTGAGCGGCACCGTCTATGCGCTGAACGGGTCGATCAACAAGATCGGGCCGAACATTTTCCTGTGCACGCCGGACACGGTGGAAGTGCAGGGCACGATCACGGACATGCTGGCGGACGACAACGAATACAAGCGATGAGGTGAACTCGTGTCGGAGCTCGCATCATTTATCTGGATCGCTCAAGAAATTTACTCCTTCGTCATCATCGCCTATGTGCTGCTGTCCTGGATTCCGAACGCCCGTGACAGCTTCGTCGGCGAAATGCTCGGCAAGCTGGTCGAACCGTATCTCGAGCCGTTCCGACGCCTTATCCCGCCGATCGGCGGCATGCTCGACGTCTCGCCGATCGTCGCGCTGATCGCATTGCACTTCATCGCGAGAGGCCTCATCGCGGTGATCGATTTCTTCGTGTGATGAGACAGGAACTGTATGTCCATTTCCGCCCGGACGAGCGGCCGTTCGTCGACCGCGCGCTGGACTGGGTGGAGCGGGCGGCCGGCCGGCACCGGGAGATCGTGACCGACTTCCTCGACCCGCGCCAGCAGTTCATTCTGCGCTCGATCGCGGGCCGGGAGCCGGATGTCGCCATGAGGCTGGACGGCGGCTGGCCGGATGCCGAGCGGAAACGCGCCGTCATCGTGCCGGCCTACCGCGATCCGGAAGACGTGGACGCGGGCATCGTCGTGTTGGCGGTGGAGGCATCGGGCGGCCGGTTCATCCAGCTTGACCACGGCGACTATCTCGGCGCCCTGCTCGGGCTCGGCATCAAGCGGGATGTGATCGGCGACCTGCACGTGCGGGAGGACGGGTGCCATTGCCTCGTCACGGCGGAGATGGCCGGCTATCTGCAGGCGAATCTGACGCAGGTGAACCGCGTGCCCGTCCGCACGGCCGTCCTTCCCCTGGAGGCGCTCCGGGTTGTGGAGCCCGAGCTGGAAGTGTCGGTCATCACGGCGGCCTCCCTTCGTCTGGACGGCGTGGCGAGCGACGCGTTCCGGATCAGCCGGTCGAAGATTGCGGAACCGATCCGCGCGGGCCGGTGCCGGGTGAACTGGAAGATCGAGGATGATCCTTCCGCCCGGCTCGAGGAAGGCGACGTCGTCTCGCTGAAGGGGTTCGGCCGTTTCAAAATCCTCAAGGTCGAGGGCCCTACCCGGAGCGGGCGTCTGCGCGTGACAGTCGGCAAATTTGTCTGAGCGCGTGCAGGAATTCGATCGGAACCTGTCGAAAGGGTACGTTACCGTTCGCGCAATGTGAGGAGGAGGTGCGTCACATGCCGCTGACGCCGCTGGATATTCACAACAAGGAATTCAGCCGCCGCTTGCGGGGTTACGACGAAGATGAGGTGAACGAGTTCCTTGACCAGGTGATCAAGGACTACGAGGCGCTCATCCGCGAGAACAAGGAACTGCAGAACCAGGTGCTGGCGCTGCAGGAGAAGCTGAACCATTTCGCCAATCTCGAGGAGACGCTGAGCAAGACGATCATCATCGCCCAGGAAGCGGCGGATGAAGTGAAGAACAACGCGAAGAAGGAAGCGCAGCTCCTCATCAAGGAAGCGGAGAAAAACGCCGACCGGATCATCAACGAGGCGCTCGCGAAATCCCGCAAGATCGCCCTCGAGATCGAGGAGATGAAGAAGCAGGCGGCGATCTACCGGACCCGCTTCCGGACGCTGGTCGAGGCGCAGCTCGAGCTCCTCAACCAGGACGGCTGGGATGCGCTCGAAGGTGTTGCGGCGACCCGCGAGAACCGCGAGCTGACGGGCCAGGAGTAGGGGGCCTTCCGGTTGACATTTGCGGTTTCCGCGCGTATCTTATAAGGACAGGTACAATTGCATGCGGTTGAAATTCGTTGACGAGAACGAGTAAGCTGCAGCGGTCGTTCCACAGAGAGCCGGCGGTTCGCTGAAAGCCGGCGTTCGATCCGCAGCCGAAAATCCTCTCCGAGAAGCGCGGCCGAACCCGCGGAGCCTTCCGGGGCTTCACGGCAGTAAGCCGCGACGGCCGTCCGCCGTTATCCGGACGCGCAGACCGCGGTCTGCGGCGAAGTGCCGTCGGCGCGCGCCCCGTCCTTCGGGTGATGCGGGCATGGCGCGGGCGGAATGAGGGTGGTAACGCGAGCCAGAAGCTCGTCCCTTTCGGGGCGGGCTTTTTTTCATGAAGGCAGACGAAAGACGACGGGAGTGGTGAAGGTTGCAACGCGTAGACGTCAAGGAGCGGGCGCGGGCCCGTGAACAGCGCATTCTCGAGAAATGGAGACGTGAGAACACGTTCAGGCGGTCGATCGAAAACCGCGCCGGAAGGCCCAACTACGTGTTCTACGAGGGGCCGCCGACCGCAAACGGCTTGCCGCACATCGGCCACGTGCTCGGCCGCGTGATCAAGGACTTCATCGGCCGCTACAAGACGATGTCCGGCTATCGCGTCGTGCGCAAGGCGGGCTGGGATACCCACGGCCTGCCGGTCGAGCTCGGCGTCGAGAAGGAGCTCGGCATCTCCGGCAAGCAGGAGATCGAGAAGTACGGCGTCGAGGCGTTCGTGAAGAAGTGCAAGGACAGCGTCTTCATGTACGAGCGGCAATGGCGCGAGATGACCGAGGCGATCGCCTACTGGATCGATCTGGACCATCCGTACATCACGCTGGACAACTCGTACATCGAGAGCGTCTGGCACATCCTGGCGACGATCCACAGGAAGGGCCTGCTCTACCGCGGCCACCGTGTGAGCCCCTACTGTCCGAGCTGCCAGACGACGCTCAGCTCGCATGAGGTGGCGCAAGGGTATGAGGACGTGAAGGATCTGTCCGCCACGGTCAAGTTCCGGCTCAGGGACGAGGACGCGTCGATCCTCGCCTGGACGACGACGCCGTGGACGCTGCCGGCCAACACGGCGCTGGCCGTCCATCCCGACCTGACCTACGTCCGCGTCCGCAAGGACGGGGAGGTCTACATCGTCGCCGAAGCGCTCGTCGAGTCGGTCATGAAGGAAGACTACGAGATCGTCTCGAAGGTGAAGGGTTCGGAGCTGATCGGCCTGGCCTACGAGCCGCCGTTCCGCTATGTACCGGTCAAGAACGGGCATGTCGTGATCGGGGCGGATTTCGTCAGCGCTTCGAGCGGTACGGGCATCGTGCACATCGCGCCGGCGCACGGCGAGGAGGACTACAAGGCGGCCCAGGCGAACGGCATCGACATGCTCACCGTCGTCGATGCCGCGGGGCGGTACGTCGACGCGGTGACCGATTTCGCCGGCCGGTTCGTGAAGGACTGCGACGTCGACATCGTGAAGATGCTGGCCGAGCGCGGCCTCCTGTTCGCGAAGGAGCGCTACGAGCACAGCTATCCGTTCTGCTGGCGGTGCAAGACGCCGCTGCTCTACTACGCGACGGAGAGCTGGTTCATCCGGACGACGGCCGTCAAGGATCAGATGATCGCGAACAACCGCGGGATCGAGTGGTATCCGGCCCATCTCCGCGACGGACGGTTCGGGAACTTCCTCGAAGAGCTGGTCGACTGGAACATCAGCCGGAACCGCTACTGGGGCACGCCGCTCAACGTCTGGGTGTGCGGGAGCTGCCGGGGCGAGTACGCGCCGGAGAGCATCGCGGATCTGCGCGCGCGGGCCGCTCATCCGGTGCCGGAGGATCTCGATCTCCACAAACCGTATGTGGACGAGGTGAAGCTCGCCTGCCCGCATTGCGAAGGCGGCGTGATGACGCGCACGCCCGAGGTGATCGACGTCTGGTTCGACAGCGGTTCGATGCCGTTCGCCCAATACCACTATCCGTTCGGCGACCGTGCGACGTTCGAGGACCAGTTCCCGGCGGACATGATCGTCGAGGGGATCGACCAGACGCGCGGCTGGTTCTTCAGCCTGCTGGCCGTCTCGACGCTCTATACCGGAAAGGCGCCGTACAAGCGGGTCATCTCGACCGGCCACGTCCTCGACGAGAACGGCCAGAAGATGTCGAAGTCGAAGGGCAACGTGATCGACCCGTGGGAGCTCATCGAGGCGTACGGCGCGGATGCGACCCGTTGGGCGCTGCTCGCGGACAGCGCGCCGTGGAACAGCAAGCGGTTCTCGCGCGGCATCGTCGCCGAGGCGAAGTCGAAGGTCATCGACACGATCGTCAACGCGCATGCCTTCTACGCGCTGTATGCGTCGATCGACGGGTTCCGGCCCGAGGATCATCCGTACCGGCGGCCGAAGAACAGGCTGGACCGCTGGATTCTCTCGCGGCTGAACAGCCTGATCCGCGACGTGAACAAGGGGCTCGAGGCGTACGATTTCCTGAATCCGGCGAAGCGGATCGAAGCGTTCGTCGACGAGATGAGCAACTGGTATATCCGCCGCTCGCGCGACCGGTTCTGGGGCAGCGGGCTGACCGAAGACAAGATCGAGGCGTATCAGACGCTGCACCGGGTGCTGCTCGATCTCGCGCGCCTCATCGCGCCGTTCACGCCGTTCGTTGCGGAGGATGTCTACGTGAACCTGGGCGGCGGCGAAAGCGTGCACCTCGCGGATTATCCGCAGGCCGACGAGTCGCTGATCGACGAGGAGCTGGAGCGCGACATGGAGACGACGCGCCGGATCGTCGAACTTGCGCGCAGCGTGCGCAACGAGGCCGGCATCAAGACGCGTCAACCGCTCTCCGAGCTGATCGTGTCGCTCAGCCGTCCGTTCCCGCTGGCGGAGTACGAGGCAATCATCCGCGACGAGATCAACGTGAAGCGGATCGTCGTCGAGGAGAGCGACAGCGGGTTCGTCGAGTTCGAGCTGAAGCTGAACCTGAAGCTCGCCGGCAAGAAATACGGCCGCCACGTCGCGCCGATCCAGGCGTACCTCCGGTCGCTGCCCGCGGAGGCGGCGCGCCGCGCGGTGCTGGAGGACGGCGGGCTCGACTGGACGTCGCCGGAGGGCGAGACGATGCGGATCCCGCTCGACGAACTGCTCGTCGAGAAACGCGCCAGGACGGGCTTCCGCGCGGCATCGGGTGACGGGATCACGGTTGCGCTCAACACGGACATCACGCCCGAGCTCGAGCGCGAGGGCCGGGTGCGGGAAGTGATCCGCGCCGTGCAGGACATGCGCAAGAAGCTCGATCTGCCGATCGAGGCGCGGGTCCGGCTGCAGCTTGACGTGCCGGCCGAACTCCGGGCGGCGCTCGAGGAATTCGACGAGCTGTTCCGCGCGAACGTGCTCGTGCGGGAGATCGCGTTCGGTCGCGCGGACGGCATGGAGACGGCGCAGGCGGGCGACGATACGATCGGAATCCGGATCGATCTCTGAGGACATACTGGATAGAAGACAAGCGAGGATAACGGGCCTTCGCGGCTCCGTCCCGCCGGGGACGGACCGGGGCTCGTTTTTCGTTGCGAGCAGAAGGCGGGCGGCGCGGCGGAATCCGCGGCCGGCGCGCGAAGCCCGCAAGGAGGCGGACGGCGTGGACGAACGGACGGAAGAACGGTCGGGCCGGGAGGACGCACCGACCGCAAGGGCGGCGGCGGATCGGTTCGGGAGGGCGGACGGGGAACCGTCCGGGAAGCCGGACGGCCGGTCCGCGCAGCCGGATAGCCGGTTCGGACAGGCCGACGGACCGTCCCGGCGGGAGGAAGACCGCGGCCGAAACGACCGGATGGATTGGCTGGCAAGGGAATTGGACCGGCTGTCGGTCGGCCTCGAGCGGGCGAAAATATCGGAGTACGTCGATCTGCTCAACCGGCCGATGTCGCTGATCTGGCGCAATCTCGTCGCCGGCATGGCGCGGGGCGTCGGCATCGCGATCGGCTTCACGTTCTTCGCCGCGACGATCCTGTACGTGCTGCAAATGCTCGGCAAGCTGAACCTGCCGATCATCGGCGACTATATCGCCGACATCGTGCGCATCGTGCAGCGGCAGCTGGAGGGGCGGACGTATTGACGGGTGTCGGCGGCAAATGTTGCTGATGAAGGAACAGTCCTTGCGGAGGGAGCGGTCGAGGAGCGTGGGAAGCGGAGGCCGATCTTGCCGGCCGGCGCCGTGGGTGGGAGAGTTCCTGCTGGGGTGCAGCCCGATCCAGCATTTGGCCGCGGCGCTTGTGCTGTTGTTGCCGCTGTACGAGAGGCGGTGCGCTGCTTATTCGGGAGGTCGCGAGGCGCACCGGGCGCGGCCATCCGGCGATCGTGCTGCTGGGCGCGCAGCGCGTTCGTCGCCCGGCCCGGGAACGGTTGGGCCGGGCTGGCCGCGGGCTTGTTGCTGCTTGGCGCGACATGGGGTGTCGTGCGGCGCGGGTCGCGCCCCCCGGTTGGAACCGATGAACGGTATGGCGTACCGCGAACGGGCGGATCCCGCCTTGTCTAGGACTCTCCGTCCAACCGGATGTCGACCACCGGATCGGGCTCGAGCAGCGGCTCGCCCTCGCCCTTCTCCAGATACTCGTCATACGCCCGGCCGCGGACGACCGTCCGGTGCCGCCCCGTGATGTCGGTCGCGAGGAAGCTTTCGATCGGCTCGACGAATCCTTCGTGCTCCTCCGCTTCGATCGCAAGCTGCTCGTCATCCGCCCCGGGATTCTCCGCCAGCGCCGGCGAGTCCGACGTACCGTACGATTCGACGATTTGCCAGGCGTCCTCGCCGTCGAACCCGCTCCATGAGCCGTGACCGTCGAGGCTGGTCCGGCCGAACGGGGGCATGAGAACTTCTTCCTCGACCGGCCGCCGCTCCGGTTCGTTCCGCTGCGGCGCATGTCGGACGCAGTACAGCGTCTCGGGCACGGCCTCGAGGCGCTCCCGCGGAATCGGCTCGCCGCAGGTCCGGCAGACGCCGTAAACGCCCTCGTCCATCGCCTGGAGCGCCTCCCGGATGCGCCGCAGCTTGAGCTCGTCGCCTTCGAGCAGCGCGAGGTCCTTCCCCCGCTCGAACGTCTCGGACGCGATGTCGGCCGGATGGTTGTCCAGCACGGACAGCTCGCCCGTGCCGCTCCGCGCCTCCGCTTCGAGGCCGCGGCTTTCGCTTTCCTTCAGCCGCCTCTCCAGTTCGGCGGCTTCCGCCTCGAGCCTCCGTCTCATCTCCGCCACAAACGTGCCCTCGAACGCCATCATGCGGTCAGCTCCCTTCAACCGTTGCAGTCGGTCAGTAGGTTGCGCGCGGCGGTCTATTTTTATCTGGCAGTCGGCAAGGTATCGGGTTGAAGGAAAGGAAAAATATTCCTTGTCCGGGTGTGGAGCGGGACTGCGCACTTGTGATACAATGATTGGGACATGCGGCATTGCGGAGCGATTCGGCGGAAAGCCGATTCGATCACGGGGCGGAGGGACGCGAAGTGAAGCATTTGCGCTATTATGCCGTTGCGGCGGTCGTGTTTTTTCTGGACCAGCTGACGAAGAAAATCATTGACGCGAATGTGCCCTTGAAAGAGACGATCAGCGTCATCGGAGACTTTTTCCTCATCACGCACGTGCTGAACGACGGGGCGGCCTTCAGCATGCTGCCCGGCGCCCGGACGCTGTTCATCGTGATCACGATCTTCGTCGTCATCGGCATCATCTGGTACACGGAGAGAAACCGGCGGACCGGGAGGCCCTTGCTGCTCACGGCCTTCGGGCTGGTGCTCGGCGGGGCGCTCGGCAACTTCGTCGACCGGGTGCTGTACGGCCATGTGATCGATTTTCTGCAGTTCAATTTCGGCAGCTACACGTTCCCGATCTTCAACGTGGCGGATGTGGGCATCACGACCGGCGTCGCCCTGATTCTGCTCGACGCGGTGCTGGACATCCGCCGGGAACAGCGCAAGGCGCACAGCGCGTCGGAAGGAGACGGAGAAGGACATTCCCATGACTTCGCAAGCGGACAGAAAGCCGACGAGCCCGCACGATGAGTGGACCCAGGAGTGGGTCGTGACGGAGGCGGAGGCGGGCGGGCGGATCGACAAATTCGTGGCGGAATCCGCCGAGGAAGGCGTCTCGCGCACGCAGGTTCAGGAATGGATCCGCGCGGGCGCCGTCACCGTGAACGGGCAGCCCGTCAAGCCGAACTACCGGCTCGCGCCGGGCGACGTCGTCGCGGTGACGCCGCCGGAGCCCGAGGACGCCGACATCCGGCCGGAGCCGATACCGCTGAACATCGTCTACGAAGACGGCGACGTGATCGTCGTCGACAAGCCGCGCGGGATGGTCGTTCATCCGGCGCACGGCCACACGTCGGGAACGCTGGTCAACGCGCTGCTCCATCACTGCCGGGATCTGTCCGGCATCAACGGGCGGCTCCGGCCGGGCATCGTCCACCGGATCGACAAGGACACGTCCGGACTGCTGATGGCCGCAAAGAACGATCTCGCGCATCTTTCGCTCTCGGAACAGCTTCGCGCGCACACGGTCGAGCGGGTCTACATCGCGCTCGTGCACGGCAACCTTCCGCACGACCGGGGCACGATCGACGCGCCGATCGGACGCGATCCGCACGACCGGAAGAAGTTTGCCGTGACGGCCGGCGGCAAGCCGTCCGTGACGCATTTCGCGGTCATGGAGCGGTTCGGCGACTACACGCTGGTGCGGCTGGAGCTCGAGACGGGACGCACGCACCAGATCCGGGTCCACATGAAATACATCGGCCATCCGCTGGCCGGCGATCCCGTCTACGGACGGGCGAAGACCGTGCCGCTGGACGGGCAGGCGCTGCACGCCGCCGTGCTCGGATTCGTCCATCCCCGGACGGGCGAGCGGCTGCGCTTCGAATCGCCGATCCCCGGAGATTTCCGGCGCATTCTGGAGATGCTGCGAAGCCGGTAAAGGACCGGGTGGAATGCCGCAAGAGTACAAATTTTCGAGGGATTATTCCATTACGATCCGCGCTGCCGGACGGTATGCTGGAAGACAGCACGGGCCGGGGACCGCGCCAGGATGCGGCCCGACGAAAGGTGATGAACCCGGTGGCCAGGATCAATCCGCACTACAAGGAATTGCGGGGCAGCTATCTGTTCTCGGAAATCGCGCGACGGCGGGCGGCATTCCAGAAGGAACATCCGGAGGCGGACATCATCAGCCTCGGCATCGGGGACGTGACGAGGCCGCTTCCCGAAGCGGCGGCCGCCGCGATGCGCGCCGCGGTCGACGAGCTGACGAGGGAGGAGACGTTCCGCGGCTACGGTCCCGAGCAGGGATACGATTTCCTGCGGGAGGCGATCGCCCGCCACGACTATCGGGATCGGGGCATCGACGTCCGGCCGGAGGAAGTGTTCGTCAGCGACGGTTCGAAATGCGACGTGGGCAACATCCAGGAGATTTTCAGCCAGGACGCCGTCGTCGCGGTGCAGGACCCGGTCTATCCGGTCTATGTGGACTCAAACGTCATGGCGGGCCGGGCGGGCGCGTACGACCGGGAGACGAACCGGTACCGGAACATCGTGTACCTGACCTGCAGCCGGGAGAACGGCTTCAAGCCGTCGCTGCCCGGGCGGAAGGTCGACCTCATCTATCTCTGCTATCCGAACAATCCCACGGGCGTGACGCTGACGCGGGACGAACTGAAGCGGTGGGTCGACTACGCGAAGGAGAACGGCAGCATCATCCTGTACGATTCCGCGTACGAGGCGTTCATCCGCGAGGACGGGGTGCCGCACAGCATCTACGAGATCGAGGGTGCGCGGGAAGTGGCGATCGAGTTCCGCAGCTTCTCGAAGACGGCCGGCTTCACCGGCGTGCGCTGCGCCTATACGGTCGTGCCGCGGGACCTCAAGGCGAAGGACGACGAGGGCGGCGACGTCGTCGTCGCGGATCTGTGGAACCGGCGCCACACGACGAAGTTCAACGGCGTCTCCTACGTGACGCAGCGCGGCGCGGCGGCGCTCTACACGCCGGAGGGGAAAGCGCAGATCGCCGCGCTCGTCGACTACTACATGGCGAACGCGCAACTGATCCGCGAGGGGCTCCGGGCAGCCGGCATCGAGGCTTGCGGCGGCGTCAACGCGCCGTACATCTGGCTGAAGACGCCGGACGGCTACGACTCCTGGGCGTTCTTCGACAAGCTGCTGCGGGAAGCGCACATCGTCGGCACGCCGGGCGTCGGTTTCGGACAGGCCGGTGAAGGCTATTTCCGGCTGTCGGCCTTCGGCAGCCGCGAGAACACGGAGCGGGCGGTCGAACGGATCGCGAAGCTCAAATGGTAGCGATCACGGATTCATGCGGGGAAGCGGGTCCTGCGGCCGGGTCCGTTTCTTCCCGCATTCCGGCGGGATGGCGGGCGCAGGTCCGGCATCCGGGATGTTCGTCCGGGTGCAGGACGATTCCGGTCCCTTCGGGCGGCAGCGCTGTCCCCGTACCGCCGCGGATTTTCGCCGTTTCGGGGACGTGCGGGCCGCGGGATATTGACTTCGGCATGTCGAAGTGGCATAATACGGACAATGAACAAAATGAACCTTTAATTCAGTCCCGTGAGGCTGACAAGGTTTCGGCATATCGGACAGGCATGGATCCGGCGGCGCCGTCGTGCGCTTCGGGTCAATGTGTGGTGCGATCTGACTCCTTGCGGCTTCCCGCAGGGAGTTTTTTCATGCCCCGACTCGGGCGGAGGTGACGGCATTGGACGACATTCGACACGTCATCATGGACGAGAACGCGATTCGTCGGGCGCTCACGCGCATCGCGCACGAGATTCTGGAGAAAAACAAAGGCATAGACGGCTGCGTGTTCGCCGGCATCCGCACCCGCGGCGTCTATCTTGCGCGGCGCGTGGCGGAACGGATCGAAGAGATCGAGGGCAAGCCGGTGCCCGCGTTCGATCTCGACATCACGCCGTACCGTGACGACCGCGGCGAGCGGAACATCGCGGAGCCGGGCCGGGCGCGGGCGCAGTCCGGGCTCGATCCTGCGGAGATCCACGACCGGCACGTCATCCTGTTCGACGACGTCCTCTACACGGGACGGACGATCCGGGCGGCGATGGACGCGATCATGGACGTCGGACGGCCGCGCACGATCCAGCTCGCGGTGCTCGTCGACCGGGGCCACCGCGAACTGCCGATTCGCCCGGACTACGTCGGCAAGAACGTGCCGACCTCCCGCTCCGAATCGATCGGCGTGTCGCTGAAGGAAGTGGACGGAACGGACATGGTGGCGATATACGGTACAGGAGGGCGCGCGCGATGACGACGGCGGCGAAACTGAGGCAGCGGAGCCTGCTCGGCGTGAAGGAACTGTCCAGGGAAGAGATCGAATCGATCCTCGACCGGGCGCAGTATTGGGAAGCGAGCGGCAAGAAGATCCACAACGTGGCGTCCGATGCGGTCGTGGCGAATCTGTTCTTCGAGAACAGCACGCGGACGCGGTTCTCGTTCGAGATGGCGGCGAAGCGGCTCGGCGCGCAGGTGCTCAATTTCTCGGCGGCCGTCTCGAGCGTGAACAAAGGCGAGTCGATTTACGACACGGTGCGGACGCTCGAGTCGATCGGCATCGACGTCGGGATCATCAGGCTCCGGCCGGTCGGCGTATTGCCGGAGATCGCCGCCCGCGTCAGCGTGCCGCTGATCAACGCCGGCGACGGCAACAACGAGCACCCGACGCAGGCGCTGCTCGATCTGTACACGATGCGCAAGCACTTCGGTACGCTGCAGGGTTTGCGCGTCGCGATCATCGGCGACATCCTGCACAGCCGGGTCGCCCGCTCCAACCTGTGGGCGCTCAGGAAATTCGGCGCCGAGGTCTGGTTCTGCGCGCCGCCGAACCTGAAGGCGCCGGAGCTCGACGCGCCCTACGTGACGATGGACGAGGCGCTGGGCGCGGACGTCATCATGATGCTGCGCATCCAGCTCGAGCGGCACGAGACCGGCATGATCCGGTCGGCGGAGGAATACCGGAAGCAATACGGCCTGACGGTCGAGCGCGCGGCGAAGATCGCGAAGCACGCAATCATCATGCATCCGGCGCCGGTCAACCGAGGCGTCGAAATCGACGACGAGTTGGTCGAGCATCCGCAGTCGCGCATCTTCCAGCAGATGGCGAACGGCGTGCCGGTCCGCATGGCCGTCATCGAGCGGGCGCTGCGCGGATGATGCCGGCCGGGCCGCGGCGAAGGGAGATCGATTGCAAGCCATGACCTTGTGGATTGTGAACGGCAACATCTGGGACGAAGAGGCCGGCGGACTCCGGACGGCCCACATCCGCATCGAAGGCGGGACGATCGCCGGGATCGTGCGGGACGGCGAGCCGGACACCTCCGGCGCCGAGACGATCGACGCATCCGGACTGCTCGTGTCGGCCGGATTCATCGACATGCACGCCCATCTGCGCGATCCGGGCTTTACGCACAAGGAAGACATCGCGAGCGGCACGCGCTCGGCGGCGCGGGGGGGCTTTACGACGATCGCCTGCATGCCGAACACCCGCCCCGTGACGGACACGCCGGAGACGGTGCGATACATCCTCGACAAGGCGGCCCGCGAAGGCGTCGTCAACGTGCTGCCGATCGCGGCGATCACGAAGGGACAGCTCGGCCGCGAGCTGACCGATTTTGCGGCGCTCAGAGCGGCGGGTGCGATCGGGTTCTCGGATGACGGCGTCGGCGTGCAGAGCGCCCGGGTGATGAAAGAAGCGATGATCCGCGCCCGCGAGCTGGGGCTGCCGATCATCGCGCACTGCGAGGACGCTTCGCTCGTCGAGGGCGCCTGGGCGACCGAAGGCGCGTTCAGCCGCCGGCACGGGCTGAAGGGCATCCCGAACGAGTCCGAGGCGATCCACGTCGGCCGGGACGTGCTGCTCGCGGAGGCGACCGGCGTCCACTATCACGTCTGCCACGTCAGCACGGAGCAGTCGGTGCGGCTCATCCGGCTCGCGAAATCACTCGGCGTTCGCGTGACGGCGGAAGTCTGCCCGCACCATCTCGTGCTGTCGGACGAGGACATCCCCGGCATGGATCCGAATTGGAAAATGAATCCGCCGCTTCGGACGCCCCGCGACGTGCAGGCGGTCGTCGAGGCGCTCGAGGACGGCACGATCGACATCATTGCGACCGACCACGCGCCGCACGCGGAGGAAGAGAAGGCGAAGGGCGTCGAGCTCGCGCCGTTCGGCATCGTCGGCTTCGAGACGGCGTTCCCGTTGCTCTACACGACGTTCGTCAGGACCGGCCGATGGTGCCTCGGCTTCCTGCTGCGCAAGATGACGAGCGAACCGGCCCGGGTGTTCGGCCTGAAGGCCGGACGTCTCGAACCCGGCGCGCCCGCCGATCTCGTGCTGGTCGACCTCGGGCTCGAGCAGACGGTCGATCCGGCGAAATTCCTCTCGAAGAGCCGCAACACGCCGTTTGCCGGCCGGCGCCTTGCGGGCTGGCCGGTGCGCACGATCGTCGCCGGACGCACGGTATGGCGGGCGGACTGACGGACGCGAAGACGGAATACCGATATCGTCAATCAGGGAGTGATACGGATGCAGGCAAGATTGCTGCTGGAAGACGGCACGCTGTTCACCGGACGCTCGTTCGGCGCGGAAGGGTCCGTCGTCGGCGAAGTGGTGTTCAACACCGGCATCACCGGCTATCAGGAAGTGTTGTCCGACCCGTCCTACTGCGGGCAAATCGTGACGATGACCTATCCGCTCATCGGCAACTACGGCGTCACTCGCGACGATTTCGAAAGCATCATCCCTTACGTCCACGGCTTCGTCGTGCGGCGCCATGAGCCGGTGCCGAGCAACTGGCGCGCCGAGATTCCGCTCGACGTCTTGCTGAAGGAAGCGGGCATCCCGGGCATCTGCGAGATCGACACCCGGATGCTGACGCGCATCATCCGTCATCACGGCACGATGAAGGGCATCATCACGACCGGGAACGAGCCCGTCGAGGAGCTGATGGAGCGGCTGAACGCGACGCCGCTTCTGCGCGACCAGGTGGCGCGCACGTCGACGAAGAGCTTCATCAATGTACCGGGCGGCGGCGAGCGGATCGTGCTGATCGATTTCGGCGCGAAGAGCGGGATCCTGCGCGAACTGACCCGGCGCGGCTGCGACGTCATGATCGTGCCGTACGACACGCCGGCCGATCAGATCCGCCGTCTCAATCCGGACGGCATCCAGCTCTCGAACGGGCCGGGCGACCCGAAGGATGTGGGCGTCGCGGTGCAGACGATCCGCGAGCTGCTCGGCGAATATCCGATCTTCGGCATCTGCCTCGGCCATCAGCTGCTCGCGCTCGCCTGCGGCGCCGATACGGAGAAGCTGAAGTTCGGCCATCGCGGCGGCAACCATCCGGTGAAGGATCTCGTGACCGGCCGCTGCTTCATCACGTCGCAGAACCACGGCTACGCGGTGCGCGAGGACTCGATTCCCGGCACCGGACTCGAAATCACGCAGATCAACAACAACGACAAGACGATCGAGGGGCTCCGGCACACGAAATATCCGGCGTTTTCCGTCCAGTACCATCCGGAGGCGTCACCGGGACCGCACGATACGAGCTACCTGTTCGACGAATTTCTCGCGATGATCCGCGAGCACAAGCGCCGCAATCCGCGCAGGCCGCGCCAGGTCATTCTTGCGGAGACGCTGAAAGGGGAACTGATGCATGCCCAGAAATAACGACCTGAAGAAAATCCTCGTCATCGGTTCCGGACCGATCGTGATCGGCCAGGCGGCGGAGTTCGACTATGCCGGCACGCAGGCTTGCCAGGCGCTCCGCGAGGAAGGCTACGAGGTCATCCTGATCAACAGCAACCCGGCGACGATCATGACGGACACGAACATGGCCGACAAGGTCTACATCGAGCCGATCACGCTCGACTTCGTGACGCAGGTCATCCGCCGGGAGCGGCCGGACGGCCTCCTGCCGACGCTCGGCGGGCAGACCGGGCTCAACATGGCGGTGGAGCTGGCGCGCGCGGGCATCCTCGAACGCGAGGGCGTGAAGCTGCTCGGCACGCAGCTCGAGTCGATCGAGCGGGCGGAGGACCGCGACAAGTTCCGTGAGCTGATGCGCGAGCTCGGGCAGCCGATTCCGGAGAGCACGATCGTGACGAGCGTCGCGGAGGCGGTGGAATTCGCGGACCGCATCGGCTATCCGATCATCGTCCGCCCGGCCTACACGCTCGGCGGCACCGGCGGCGGCATCTGCCGCGACGAGGAGGAGCTGCGCGAGATCGTCGCGGCGGGCCTGCGCTACAGCCCGATCGGCCAGTGCCTCATCGAGAAGAGCATCGCCGGCATGAAAGAGATCGAATACGAGGTCATGCGCGATTCGAACGACAACTGCATCGTCGTCTGCAACATGGAGAACATCGACCCGGTCGGCGTCCATACCGGCGACAGCATCGTCGTCGCGCCGAGCCAGACGCTGTCCGACCGCGAGTACCAGATGCTGCGCTCGGCGGCGCTGAGCATCATCCGCGCGCTCAAAATCGAAGGCGGCTGCAACGTCCAGTTCGCGCTCGACCCGTACAGCTATCAATATTATGTCATCGAGGTGAACCCGCGGGTCAGCCGCTCGTCGGCGCTCGCGTCGAAGGCGACCGGGTACCCGATCGCCAAGATGGCGGCGAAGATCGCGGTCGGCTACACGCTCGACGAAATCGTCAATCCCGTGACGGGCCGGACCTACGCGATGTTTGAGCCGGCGATCGACTACGTCGTGACGAAGGTTCCGCGCTGGCCGTTCGACAAATTCACGACCGCGAACCGCAAGCTCGGCACGCAGATGAAGGCGACCGGCGAAGTGATGGCGATCGGGCGCACGTTCGAGGAATCGCTGCTGAAAGCGGTCCGCTCGCTCGAAATCGGCGCGCATCGCCTCCATCTGAGGGGAGTCGAGGGCCTCGACGACGAGACGCTGCGCAAGCGGCTCGTCACGCCGGACGACGAGCGCATCTTCCTCGTGGCCGAAGCGTTCCGCCGCGGCTGGAAGCTGCAGGACATCCAGGACATGACGAAGATCGACTGGTGGTTCCTCGACAAGATCGAGGGCATCGTCCGGTTCGAAGAGCGGATCAAGTCGGAGCCGGGCCTCACGAAGGAGACGCTGTACGAGGCGAAGCGGCTCGGCTTCGCCGACCGGTCGATCGCGGAGCTCCGGCGCGAGGCGAATCCGTCGGACCCGCACGCCGACGAGGCGGCGGTCCGGGCGTACCGGCTCGAACTCGGCATCCAGCCGGTCTACAAGATGGTCGACACGTGCGCGGCCGAATTCGAGGCGACGACGCCGTACTATTATTCGACCTACGAAACCGAGAACGAAGCCGTCCGGACGGACAAGCCGAAGGTCGTCGTGCTCGGCTCCGGCCCGATCCGGATCGGGCAGGGCATCGAGTTCGACTACTCGACCGTCCACGCGGTCTGGGCGATCCGCAAGGCCGGCTATGAAGCGGTCATCATCAACAACAATCCGGAGACGGTGTCGACCGACTTCTCGACGTCCGACCGGCTCTACTTCGAGCCGCTGTTCTTCGAGGACGTCATGAACGTCATCGAGCAGGAGCAGCCGGTCGGCGTCATCGTCCAGTTCGGCGGCCAGACCGCGATCAACCTGGCCGAGCCGCTGGCGAAGGCCGGCGTGCGCATCCTCGGTTCGGATCTCGACAGCATCGACCAGGCGGAGGACCGCAAGCGGTTCGAAGCGCTGCTCCGCCGGCTGGACATCCCGCAGCCGAAGGGCGGCACGGTCACGTCGGTCGACGAGGCGGTCGGGCTCGCCCGAAGCCTCGGCTATCCGGTGCTCGTGCGCCCGTCCTACGTGCTCGGCGGCCGGGCGATGGAGATCGTCTACTCCGACCAGGAGCTGCTCGAGTACATGGAGCAGGCCGTCAGGATCAATCCGGAGCATCCGGTGCTGATCGACCGCTACATGCTGGGCAAGGAAGCGGAGGTCGACGCGATCAGCGACGGCGAGACGGTGTTCATTCCCGGCATCATGGAGCACGTCGAGCGGGCCGGCGTCCACTCGGGCGACTCGATCGCGGTGTACCCGCCCCAGTCGCTGTCGGAGAACGTCAAGCGACAGATCGTCGACTACACGATCCGCATCGCGAAGGAACTCAGGGTCATCGGCATGATCAACATCCAGTTCGTCATCCACCAGGAGCAGGTGTACGTCATCGAGGTGAACCCGCGCGCGTCGCGCACGGTGCCGTTCCTCAGCAAGGTGACGAACGTGCCGATGGCGAACCTCGCGACGCAGGCGATCCTCGGCCGGAAGCTGGCCGATCTCGGTTACAAGGAAGGGCTGTGGCCCGAGGACAAGCATGTCTCGGTGAAGGTGCCGGTCTTCTCCTTCGCGAAGCTCAGGCGCGTCGACCCGACGCTGACGCCGGAGATGAAATCGACGGGCGAAGTGATGGGCCGCGACGAGCTGTACGCGAAGGCGCTCTACAAGGGGCTGATCGGCGCGGGCATGCGCATTCCGTCGACCGGATCGATCATCGCGACGGTTGCCGACAAGGACAAGGCGGAAGCGGTGGAAATTCTTCGCGGCTTCTACGAGCTCGGCTACAGCATCTACGCGACGGGCGGCACCGCCGACGCGCTCGAGCGCGCCGGCATGCACGTGACGCGGGTGAACAAGCTGAGCGAAGGCTCGCCGAACATCCTCGACCTCATCCGCAGCGGCAAGGCGCAGTTCGTCGTGAACACGCTGACGAAGGGTCGGACGCCGGAGCGCGACGGGTTCCGCATCCGGCGCGAGGCGGTCGAGAACGGCGTCGTCTGCCTGACGTCGCTCGACACGGTGCGGGCGCTCCTCGAGATGCTGCAGGCGATCAGCTTCTCGTCCCGGCCGATGCCGGCGCTTCAGCGGCCATGACGGACAGACGGGGGCGATGGACTTGACGCTGACGCGGGATGAAGCGGCGGCGCGCATCATGGTCGCGCTGGACCGGCCGGACGCGGCCGCCGCGGAGTCGCTGATCCGGGCGCTCGACGGCATCCCCTGCTGGCTGAAGGTCGGCATGGAGCTGTTCTACGCGGCCGGCCCGGCGTTCGTCGCCGGGCTGAAGGAACGGGGCTATCGCGTCTTCCTCGACGTGAAGATGCACGACATTCCGAATACGGTGAAGGGCGGCGCGATGAGCCTGACCCGGCTCGGCGTCGACCTGTTCAACGTCCACGCGGCGGGCGGCGTCCGGATGATGGAGGCGGCGCTGGAAGGCGCCGAAGCCGCGTCCGGCGGGCGGCCGCGGCCGCGGGTCATCGCGGTGACGCAGCTCACCAGCACGAGCCGGGAAGTGCTGAACGGGGAAATCGGCATCCCGGGCACGCCGGAGGAGGCGGTCGTCCGCTACGCGTTGCTGGCGAAGCGGGCCGGCCTCGACGGCGTCGTCGCGTCGGCGCGGGAAGCGCGCGCGGTGAAGGCGGCCTGCGGCGCCGGCTTTCTCGCCGTCACGCCGGGCATCCGTCCGGCTTCCGCTCCGGCGGATGACCAGGCGCGGATCACGACGCCGCGCGAGGCGCTGGAGGCGGGAGCGGACTATCTCGTGATCGGCCGTCCGATCACGGCCGCGCCCGATCCGCGCGCGGCGTTCGAATCCATCTTGAAGGAGTTGATCGGAGCGTGATCCAGGCACAACCGTCGGACGGCGGGCAGCTGGCCCGCGCCGTCGCCCGCGAGCTGCTCCGCATCGGGGCGGTCGAGCTGCGTCCGAACGAGCCGTTTACCTGGTCGTCCGGGCTGAAATCGCCGATTTATTGCGACAACCGGCTGACGATGTCCTGGCCCGAGGTGCGGAGCCTCATCGCGGACGGATTCGCGTCGGTCATCCGCGAATGCCATCCGGACTGCGAGGCGGTGGCCGGCATCGCGACGGGCGGCATTCCGCACGCGGCCTGGACGGCGGAGCGGCTCGGGCTGCCGATGCTCTATGTGCGCGAGAAACCGAAGGGCCACGGCAAGACGAATCAGATCGAGGGCGTCGTGAGGCCCGGCCTGAAGGTCGTGCTGATCGAAGACCTGGTATCGACCGGCGGCAGCTCGTTGCGGGCGGCCCTGGCCGTGCGCGAGGCGGGATGCGAGGTGCTCGGCACGGTCGCGATCTTCACGTACGAATTTCCGCGGGCGGCGCGGGCGTTCGCCGAGCAGGGCATCCCGCTCCGGACGCTTTCATCTTACAGCGTGCTGTTGGAGGAGGCGTTGAAGACGGGCGCCGTCACGGAAGAAGACGCGGAGATGTTGCGGAACTGGCGGATCGATCCGGAAGGCTACGCCGCACGGTTCACACCGCCCTCCTGAATCCGGACGGTTCGTTCGGGATGGAAGATTCGTTCGGGTTGGAAAGCCGTCCCGCAAATTGAAACCCCGGCGCCATCGGCGCCGGGGTTTTTTTTCAGGGAGCCAGACGTGCGGGCACTGGCGGGGATCATTTGATGCCCGATATGGTGTAGTTGTCCATGATATAACGCTGGAAGATCAGGAACACGATCAGGATCGGCACGACCATGAAGGAAGAGCCGGCCATCTGCAGACCGTAGTTGCTGCCGTATTGCCCCTTGAGCAGCTGCAGGCCGACGGAGAGCGTGTACAGGTTCTCGTCGTTGGCGATGATCAGGGGCCAGATGAAGCTGTTCCACCCGGCGATGAACGTCAGGATGCCCTGCACGGCCAGCACGGAGGCGGATACCGGAAGGGCGATTTGCAGGAAAATGCGGAACTCGCCGGCTCCGTCCAGCCGCATCGCCTCCAGCAGCTCGTCGGGAATCGTCGACATGAATTGCCGGAACAGGAAGATCGCGAATGCGCCGACCAGCGAGGGGAGGATGATGCCGGTCATCGTGTTCGTCAACCCCATCTTGTTCAGGATGAGATAGACCGGAATCATCGTCACCTGTCCCGGAATCATGAGCGTGGCGAGCACCAGATAGAACAAGGGGTCCCGGCCCCTGAACCGGTACTTCGCGAATCCGAAACCGGCCATCGCGTTGAAGAACATGCCGATGAACGAGAAAAACACGATGATGAGCGTGTTCCGCAGATACACGCCGAAGTTCATCCGCCCGAACAGTTCGACAAAGTTTCCGAGGGTGAACGTCTCCGGCCACAGCGTCGGGGGAAAGCGGGCGAATTCCGTCTCCGGCTTGAAGGAGGACAGGATCATCCAGAGGAACGGCAGCACCATCAGGAATCCCCCGACGGCCAGCAATATGCCCGCCAGCCACTGCATCGCTTTCTGTCTCGTCGTCATGACGCCCAACCTGCCTTCCCTCCGGTTTCAATCTTCATGGCGCTGCAACTTGAATTGCAGCAGCGTGAGCACGATGATCGCGAAGAACAGAATGAACGATCCGGCCGCCGCATAACCGAATTCGCTGAACTGGAAGCCGTTCTTGTAGACGAACAGCGCGACGGACATCGTGCCTTCGAGCGGGCCGCCGTCGGTCATGACGAACGGCTCTTCGAAGAACTGCAGCCAGCCGATCAGCGTCGTGACCGTGACGAAGAAAATCGCGAATTTGAGCAGCGGAACGGTGATGTACCGGATCTGTTTCCACGTGCCGGCGCCGTCCAATTGGGCGGCTTCGTAATACGTTTTCGGAATGCCCTTGATCGCGGCGAGGAAAATGAGCATGTTCAGGCCGATCGCCCGCCAGAGCGCCAGGATGATCAGCGAGATTTTGGCGATGACCGGATCCTGCAGCCAGCGGACGCCGGGCAGGCCGACGGCGTTCAGGATCGTGTTGAACAGCCCGAGCGACGGGTTGTACAGGTAGCTCCAGACGACCGCCACCGCCACCACGTTCGTGACGGACGGCATGTAGAACGCCGCCCGGAAGACGTCGAACACGCGCGACTTGCCGAAATTGATGAGCAGCGCGACGGAAAGCGAAAACAGGATGACGAAGGGCACGCCGAACACGACGTAGAAGAGCGTGTTGCCGATCGCCTTCACAAACGAGGCGTCCCGCAGGATGTCGGCATAGTTGTCGAATCCGACAAAGCGGATGTTCGAGTAGTCCGTCAGTCCGGCCAGATCCATGTCCGTGAAGCTGATGACGAGCGCAATCACGATCGGAAGCAGCGAGAAAAGAAAGAGCAGGATCAGGGCCGGAGCGATGAAAAGATAGGGTGCACTTCGGGGCGTAAAGATTTTCATGCGTAGCTGCTCCTTTGACGGAACGGGATACAAGAGAAGCCTGCCGGCTGGTGAAGGGTACCGGCAGGCCGGATTCCGCGATTACTTGCTCAGGATCCGTTCGGCTTCCGCGTTGAACGCGTCCAGCTCCGCCTGGATGTCGGCATCGGCGCGGACGATCCGTTCGAACGATTCAAGGTACGTTTGCGCGATTTTCTCCCATTGGACGATCATCGGCAGGTGCTCGGAATGTTCCAGTTGCTCCCGGATCGCCTGGTATTTCGGATCTTCGTGCAGGGCCGGAACCTCGTCCCAGGCCGCGATGTTGGCCGGCAGCGACTTGGTCAGTTCGTTCCATTTCACCTGCGTTTCCTTCTTGCTCATATAGCGGATGAAGGCCAGCGCCTCTTCCGGATGCTTCGAATATTCGAACACCGTCAGGTTCGATCCGCCGAGGACGGACAGATTGTTCTTCTTCGCCGGCAGCGGAGCGACCGACCATTTGCCTTCCAGATCCGGCGCCTGCGTCTGGATAATGTTGATCATCCAGGGACCGCTGATGAACATCGGCACGATGCCGTCGCCGGCGAACGCCTGCACCGCATCGAGGCCGAGATCCAGCGGCGCGGAACCGTCATCGAAGAAGCCCTTCAGGAATTCAACGGCTTCCCGGAATTCGGGCTCGTTGAACAGCGGCTTGCCGTTCTCGTCCAGCAGTCTGGATCCGTTCTGCCGTGCAAACATGAACGTCAGGGACTGTTCGTTCATGTCGATGCTGAGACCATATTTGCCTTCGCCGCGTTCAGCCAGCTTTTTCGCGGCGTCGCGGAGCTCGTCCCACGTCTTCGGCGGCTCGGCATAACCGACTTCCGCGAGCAGGTCCGAACGATAGTAGAGAAAGCGGGTCTCGGTGTACCACGGAATGCCGTAGATTTTGTCGCCGAACTTCGTCGTGCCTACGGCGCCTTCATAGAATTGCTCCGGCGCGAGTTCCGGGTATTGGTCGATGTAGGGCGTCAGATCCTTCAGCGCGCCGGCATTGACGAATTCCGCCATCCAGGTGGTGCCCATCTGAATGACGTCGGGACCGCTCTTGGACGCGACGGCGGTCAGCAGCTTGTCGTGGGCGTTCGCCCAAGGCAGCGCCTGCACTTCGACGATGATGTCCGGATTTTCTTTCATGAATTCCTCGGCGATGGACGGGAGCTGTTTCGCTTCATCGCCCATGGCCCATACGCTGATTTTCACTTTTTTGCCGGAAGATGCCGCATCGCCGGACGTCCCGCCGCCGTTGCTTCCGGAGTTTTTCGATCCGCCGCATCCGGCCAGGACCAGAATCAGGGCGAGCATACCGGCCATCCATGCGAAGCGCTTGTTTCTTCTCATCCTCAAATAGATCCTCCCCGATTCAGCATGATGTCATTCGTCCGAGTTGTGGCTGCGTCACCGTACCAATCGCAGTCGCGGGTGGTTACGCTCCCGCGTCCCCGCTCCCCCCTTTTTGTCCCATCGGCTTCCGGAAAAGTGAAACGGTTTCATCGAAACGTTTCGACTCACATTATAGCGCAGGAAGGCATCACATTCAACACTTTATTTCGCGAAAAAATTCAAGTATAATGGCCGGTGAAACGTTTCTATAATGTGATGGACAATGTTCGAACTTTTACCGAAACAAGGGATGAATACGAAACGTTTCACTTGCGTTCCGCTTGCGCCGTCGGACTTCATCCCCAGTATCACCCCATCGCAAGGAGAGATGCACGCTTGAAGGCAGCACACGCCAAACATACGGTGAATGCCGGCGATATCCGCTTCACCTTCTGGACCAGCGGCGATCTCCATGAAATCGCCTGCGGAAACCTCATGATCAATCAGTTGTTGTCTTCGCCGCTGGACGGATCGCTGAACAATCTGTATCTTCGCGTCCATCGCCCCGGGGGCATCCTCGCGCAGCCGCTGGTCGGCGCGCGGTCGGGAAGCCGGGTCAGCTTCGGGAGCCGGGGAATCGCATTCGAAGGAAAAGCATTCGGCACCGTTGACTACCGGGTCGTCTTTACCGCCGACGAAGCGGGCGTCTGGTTCTGGGACGTCCGGCTCCGCGGCCGGGATGAAGAGGTCGACGTCATCTATGGCCAGGATCTCGGTCTGGCGGCGAAGGGGGCGGTCCGCAGCAACGAGGCGTACGTGTCCCAGTACATTGACCACAAGGCGTTCCGCGACGGGCGAAGGGGATATGTCGTCTGCTCGCGGCAGAACCTGCCGCAGGACGGAAAACGGCCGTACGTACAACAGGGTTGCCTGACGGGCTGCCGCGGATTCACGACGGACGGCTTCCAATTTTACGGGCTGTCCTACAAGGAGACGAATGAACCGGAGGCGCTCGGGCGGGAAAATCTGGCGAACGAGGTTTACCAGTACGAATTTGCCTACATCGCGCTGCAATCGGAGCGGGTCAAGCTCGACGGCGAGGCGCGCGTCGTGTTTTACGGCCTGTTCCGGGAAGATCATCCGGATACGGTCCGGGAGCCGGAATACGGCGATGCGGTGGAAGCCGCGTGGAAGCGTTGCGAGGCCGGGGACGGGGGACCCTGGACGCGAATCTGTCAGGTTCCGCCGCCGTTCCCGTTCGGCGAGCCGCTGCGGCCGCTTCCGATGACGGAGGAAGAGATCGCGTCGCTTTTCCCGCGGCGCCTGCAGGAAGAGCGGGAGAACGGACGGCTGCTGTCGTTCTTCACGGACCGGTACGAGCATGTCGTGCTGAAGGAGAAGGAGCTTCTCGTCGAACGGCCCCACGGCATCATTCTGATGAGCGGCGGAAACGACCGGGTCACCGAGCAGGTGCTGTCGACGACCTCGTACATGTACGGCGTTTTCAACTCGCAGATGACGGTCGGCAACACGACGTACCACAAGTTCCTCTCGAACACGCGCAACGCGCTGAACGTGCCGAAACTGTCGGGGCAGAGGATTTACGTGGAGATCGGCGGCGTCTTCCGCCTGCTCGCCATGCCGTCGATGTTCGAGATGGGATTCAATGTCGCCCGCTGGACGTACAAGCTCGATACGGACACCCTCGTCGTGACGAATTTCACGGCGGCCGACGCGCCGGAAGCGGTGCTGCGGGTGGAATCGCTGAAAGGGAAAAAATATCGCTATCTCGTGACGCATCAGGTGGTCATGAACGATCACGAATACGATCTTCCGTTCCGGATGGAGCGGGACGGGCAATGCCTGGTGTTCCGCGCCGACCCGCGGGCGCTCAGCGCGAAGCATTATCCGGACCTGGCGTTCCGGCTGTTCCTGGACGGCGCGGATCTGGAGGTGTCCGACGCGGCGGCCGGCGCCGCTTCGCTGGTCGTGCTGACCATCCGGGATTCCGCCTGCTGGACCTTGACGATGCAGGGGCTGCTGCACGGAGGAGAGCTGCCGGTTGCGAAGCGCAGCCCGGAGCGGGAAGCGGAGCGGTACAGGGAGTTCCTCGCGTCCGTCATGCGGGGATTCCGCCTCACCCTGCGCGGCGAAGAGACGCCGGAGCTGGAGAAAATGAACGCCGCCGCCTGGTGGTTCACCCACAACATGCTGGTGCACTTCTCGGTTCCGCACGGCCTCGAGCAGTACGGCGGCGCCGCCTGGGGAACGCGGGACGTGTGCCAGGGGCCGGCGGAATATTTCGCGGCCACGCAGCATTTCGGCGTGGTGCGGGACATCCTGAAGATCGTATTCTCCCACCAGTATGAGGACGACGGCAACTGGCCGCAGTGGTTCATGTTCGACCGGTACGCCGCGATCCAGCAGGAGGAAAGCCACGGTGACATCATCGTCTGGCCGCTGAAGGTGCTCGGCGACTATCTGCTCGCCACCGGCGACGCGTCGATTCTCGACGAGCGGGTGCCGTACACGGTGCGGGGAACCTTCGCGTTTACCGAAGCGCATCAGGCGATCCGGGACCACGTCCGCAAGGCGGTATCCTACATCGAGCGGCATTTCCTCCACGGAACGCGGCTGTCCGCCTACGGCGACGGCGACTGGGACGACACGCTGCAGCCGGCGAACCGGCAGCTCAAGCGGTTCATGGTCTCGAGCTGGACGGTGGCGCTCACCTATCAGGCGATCCGCCAGCTGTCCGAAGGGTTGCCCGCGGAAGACGGGGAATGGGCCCGCGAGCTGGCCGCGCTGGCCGACGGCATATACGAAGATTTCCAGCGCCTGATCATGCGGACGGATGTGGTGCCGGGATTCATCTACATGGAGAAGCCGGGCGAAGCGGAGCCGATGCTGCATCCGGACGACCGGAAGACCGGCATCCGGTACCGCCTGCTGCCGATGCAGCAGAGCATCATCTCCGAGGTCTTCACCCGCGAACAGGCGGAATACCACTGCGCGGTCATTCGGGAGAAGCTGTATCATCCGGACGGCGTGCGTCTCATGGACCGTCCGGCGCACTATGACGGGGGCAACAGCGTCCATTTCAGGCGGGCCGAACAGGCGGCGAACTTCGGCCGGGAGATCGGGCTGCAATACGTGCATGCGCATATCCGGTTCGTCGAGGCCATGGCGAAGCTCGGCAACGCGGAGGAGGCCTGGAACGGGCTGCTGAAGGTCAATCCGGTCGGTCTCCGCAGCGTCGTGCCGAACGCGGAGCCCAGGCAGAGCAACGTCTATTTCAGCAGCTCCGACGGGAAATTCAACACCCGCTACGAGGCCGAGCGGCGCTTCGATGAGCTGCGCACGGGACGGGCGGCGGTGAAGGGCGGATGGCGGATCTACTCCAGCGGTCCCGGCATTTATCTCAACCAGTTGATTGCCAATTGTCTCGGCATCCGGCAGCTCGGGGGCGATCTCGTGATCGATCCGGTCCTTCCCGGCCGGCTGGACGGCCTCGAGTTCGAATTCATGTGGAACGGGGCGCCGGTCCGGTTCGTCTATCGGCTGAACGCCGCGGACAGAAGGGTGGTCGTCAACGGCCGCGAAGTTCCCGCGTGTCCGCTGCCCGGGATGTACCGCCGGGGCGGCCTCCGCGTCGCGAAGGAGGATTTGGCCGGACTCCGGACGAATCAATGGAATATCATCGAGGTTTTTGCCTGATTTTCACTTGTCCCGGAGGCAATACGACAAGGAGCGGAATCGGTCTTGGTAAGCATCAAGGACATTGCCAAAAAGGCGGGCGTATCCATCTCGACCGTATCCTACGCGCTCAACGGCAGCCCGAAGGTGACGGAGGAAACCCGGCGCCGGATTCTCGCCGTCGCCGAAGAGCTGAAATATGTGCCCAATGCCGCCGCGCGGACGCTCAAAAAACGGGAGACGAAGGTGATCGGCCTCTATCTGACCGATTTCGGCGGTGCGTTTTACGGGGATTTGCTCCAGGGCGTGAAAGAGGTGCTCAACCAGAAGGGCTACGATCTGATCGTCTGCAGCGGCAAGCGGTCCCACCGGTTTCTGCCCGAGCGGACGATCGACGGCGCGATCGTGCTCGATGCGACGTTTTCGGACAAAGAGCTGCTGAAATACGCGGAAATGGGGAAGAAGATTGTCGTATTGGACCGGGAGCTGGATCATCCGAACATCAATCACGTGCTCCTGGACAACAAGGCGGGTGCGACGCTCGCGATGGAATATCTGTGGGAGATGGGCCACCGCCGGATCTTCGTCGTCACCGGCCCTTCGGATTCCTACGACTCGAACCAGCGTTTGAAGGCCGTCCGGCAATTCGCCGAGCGGCACAACCTGGAAGTGACGCAAGTCGACGGGTTGTTCACGAAGGAATCCGGCGAGCTGGCCGCCGAGCGGATTTTTCCGGAATGCGGCGAGACGGCGGCCGTGTTTTGCCTCAATGACGAAATGGCCATCGGGATGTACAATTTTTTCCGCAAGACGGATTTGGTGGTCGGACGACACATCCACATCATCGGATTCGACAACATCGAGCTTGCGGAATATGTGAGTCCGAGGCTCGCGACCATCGATTATTCGAAGCGGAAATGGGGAGCCCTCGCATCCGAGCAGCTCATCAAAATGTTGCACGGCCAAAGCGTGGAGCATGAGCGCATATACGTCCGGCTCGTCCCGGGAGATTCCGTGGGCAGCCTGCCGAACCGGTGACGGTTCGGCAGGCTTTTTTGTTTTGCTGCATGGCCGCCGATCGGCCGGCCGCCTTCGAAATCCGGCCCCTGCCCGCAGACGGGACGGGAGCGCATGATTCCGCAGCCGGATCCGCATCCGGCCGGGCAACAAGGCCGCGTACGGCCGGGCCGAAGGCGGCGATGACAAGCAAACAACATAACGCGATCATAACAATTTTTTTGTTTTTCGAAGTTTTTATTTGCGTACCTAACGCAATTTGTTATGATTATTTTGAAAGCGTGTGCAGGCTTGTGTGCCCGTACCGGGGAAGACGGATACCCGGCATCGCGGACGAAGGTTGAGGGAGTGGATCGGATTGAAGGAAGCGCAGCAAGCGAAGCCGCCGCTCATCGAAGCGCGAAACGTCACGCGGGTGTTCGGCAGGGGCGACCATCGGGTGTACGCGCTGCGCGGCGCGTCGCTCGCGGTGGGGGAAGGCCGGCTCGTCGCGCTGAAGGGCCGTTCCGGATCGGGCAAGACGACGCTGCTCAACATTCTCGCCGCGCTGGATACGCCGACGGAAGGGACCGTGCTCTACGGCGGAAGAGACGCCGGCCGCATGTCGGAACGCGAGAAGAACGAGCTGAGGAGGCGCGAAATCGGCCTCATCTTCCAGTCTTTCGCGCTCGTGCCGTACATGACGGCGTACGAGAACGTCGAATTCGGCCTGCGCATCGCGGGGTTTCCGGCATCCGAGCGGCGGAAGCGGGCGGAGGAAGCGCTCCAGTTCGTCGGCCTGTCCGGCCGGATGCACCACATGCCGCAGGAACTTTCGGGCGGCGAGCAGCAGCGGACGGCGATCGCCCGCGCGATCGCGCACAAGCCGAAGCTGATTCTGGCCGACGAGCCGACCGCCGAGCTGGATTCCCGCATGGGCCGGCAGGTCATCGGCGTCTTCCGCGAGCTGGTCAGGAGCGAGGGAGTCACGATCGTGCTCACCACCCACGACCCGGGCATCATGGAACTGGTCGACGATGTCTACGCACTGGAGGATGGTCAGGTTGAATTGGAACGCTCAAGCGCGGGGTAAATTCCGCCCGGTGGCGCTCGCGGTCCTGCTGTCGGCGGGCGCGGCGCTCTCCGGATGCAGTCTGCTGCCGAAGGATCCCGAGCCGCTCAAGCCCCCGCTCGTCAAGCCGGCGCAGGCCCAGATCGCGACCGTGGAGGCGAAGCTCGGCACGATCGTGCGGCAGGTGCAGGGAGCCGGAACGTTCGTGCCGACCGACGTGGAATATTACGCTTTCAGCGAAGACGGCGTCATCGGCGACGTCCGTGTCCGGGCGGGAATGGAGGTGAAGCGCGGCGACATCCTCGTCACCTTGCGGAACGACGGGCTGGACATCGAGCTGCTGCAGCGCGAGCTCGAGTACGAGAAGAAGAAGCTGGCATTCGAGGATGCGGTGAAAAGCGGCGACGAGCGCCTTGCGAACATCGCGCGGATCGAGTTCGAGATCGCGAAGAAACAGTTCGAGCGGACGAAGGAGACGGCGGAGCATTCGGTGCTTCGGGCCGGTCGCGACGGCATCGTCTCCTATGCGACGGATCTCGAGCCCGGCGATTTCGTGGAAGGCGGACGCGTGCTCGCGGCGGTCGCCGATCCGTCCGGCATGCGGCTTGCGCTCGGCGTCCAGTCCAATCCGGTGCTGAACGACATCCGCATCGGGATGGAGGCGGAGGTCACCTTCAAGGGCAGAAGCTACAAGGGCACCGTGACGCAGACGCCGGCTTCGGCGCCGCCGACCGATGACCCGCGGCTGCGCGAGGAATACACGCGCAATCTGTACATCGAACTGGACGAACTGCCGGAAGACGCGAAGTTCGGCAATACGGCCGATGTGAAGATCGTCGCCGCGCGGCGCGAGAACGTCGTCGTCGTGCCGAAGGGAGCCGTGCGGACCTACTTCGGCCGGACCTTCGTGGTGGTGCTGGACGGCGAACGGCGGCGGGAGATCGACGTCGAGATCGGCCTCGAGAATCCGACGGAATACGAGATCGTGTCGGGCGTGGAGCCGGGCATGCTGCTCATCCTCCAGTAAAGCCGCGCGGATGGCGCGATCTGCAGGAAGAAACGGGGGAGTCCCGACATGTCCGTACTGATCATGCTGCTGCGCAAGATGGCGCGCAACCGATGGCTGGTCGGCAGTCTGCTGGTGGGGATGTTGTGCTGCATCGCGCTCACGTCCAGCATGCCGCTCTACAAGAATGCGGTACTCCGCTACATGCTGATCCAGGATTTGGAACGCAGCTACGAATATACCGGGAACCATCCCGGCGTCATCTCGATCGAGATCGGCATGCGGACCGACAACCGCGGCACGCAGAAGGCGATCGTCGATCGGTACGCATCCTACTGGGAAGAGCGCATCGTCTCAAGCGGCATCCTGAGCGTCCAGCTCGACCAGCGGGTCATGGAGACCGTCCGGTTCAAGCTGACGCCGGTTGATCCGACGCGCGTCGATCCGGAGCCGGAACGCTCGGCGAAATTTGCGGCGCGCACCGGCCTCGAGGAGAAGGTGCGGATCGTCGACGGCCGCCTGCCGTCCCGGAACCAGCCTGTTGACGGCGTCTACGAGGTCATGGTGACCGACGGTGCGCTTTCCGAACTGGATATGCTGCTCGGCCAGGAGTTCCGGATCGAGGATCCGCGGGTGGGCCGGGACGACCTCGTGATCCGGCCCGTTGCCGTGATCGAGGAGGAGAATCTGGGCGATCCGTACTGGAGCCGGTGGAATCTCCGGCAGGAGCGCAACACGCTGTTCCTGCCGGAAGAGGCGTTCCGCGCGAATTTCCCGCCGGGGGGCATGTTCATCTACGGCAAAATCGGCGCGATGGCCGTCACCGATTATACGGTCTACGACACCGGCACCGCGAACTACGTGCTGAACCTGAAGGAGAACCTGGCGGCCCGCATGATGGGCAACTACAATTATTCCGTCAGCACGTCCGTCTGGATTCCGGGGAGCGACGCGATGACGGCGTACGCCAACCGGGAGCTCACGCTGCGCAACCTGCTCTGGTCGCTGAACGTGCCGATGATGATCCTGATCGGCTTCTATCTCTACATGGTGTCCGGCATGCTCATCGAACGCCAGCAGGCGGAAATCGCGGTGCTCCGCAGCCGTGGTGCTTCGCGGCTCCATATCATCGCGATCTACGCGATGGAGTACGGGCTGCTGACCGCCGCCGCGCTGGCAGCCGGCCCGTGGCTCGGCGTGCTGTTCACGCGGGTGCTCGGATCGACCAGCACGTTCCTGAACTTCGTCGACCGCGGCGCGCTGCCCGTCGAGATGACCGCCGAGGGCTGGCTGTACGCCGCGCTGGCCGCCGTCTTTGCGTGGATCGTCAACCTGGTGCCGGTCGTTCTTGCGACCCGCGTGACGATCGTCGACCAGAAGCGGGCGAGGGCGCGCATCGGCAAGCGGCCGCTCTGGGAGACGATCGGGCTCGATTTCATCCTGCTCGGCCTGTCGTTCTACGGCTATTGGCTGTACACGCAGCGGATGAAGGATCTCGTGAAGCTCGGCCTCGACGGCAAGTCGCTGTCGGCCGACCCGCTGCTGTACACGACGCCGACGCTGTTCGTGCTCGGCGCCGGGCTGCTGCTGATCCGGGTGTATCCGCTGCTGGTCGCGCTCGTTTACCGGATCGGCCGCAAAATCTGGACGCCGCCTCTGTATTCGACGCTGCTCCTCGTCAGCCGGCGCAACCGCGTGTACCACGGGCTGATGCTGTTTCTTGTGCTGACCATCGGTACGGGGATGTACAACGCGAACGCGGCCCGGACGATCAACGTCAACATGGAGGAACAGATCTGGTATGCAGGCGGCGCGGACATCGTGCTGCGGCAGCATTGGGCGAATGACGCGCCCGTCTCCCAGCCGGGGGAACCGTCCGCGCCGCGGGTCGTCTCGTCCCGCATCAACTGGCTCGAGCCGCCGCTCGAACTGATTGCGACGCTGCCCGGCGTCGAACTCGCGACGCCGGTGTTCCGGAAGGAGGGGGCGGACGCCTGGTTCGGCACGAAGAGCGGCAAGGTGACGCTGATGGGGATCGTGACGGACGAGTTCGGCATGACGGCGTGGATGAAGGAAGGCCTTCTGCCCCATCATTTCCATGAATATCTCAATCTCATCGCGCCGGAGCCGCGGGCGGTGCTCGTCTCGAAAACGACCGCGGAATACTTCGGCCTGAAGCCCGGGGACGAGATCGACGTCGGCTGGGAAGGACGGCGGCCGACCCGGTTCATGGTGTACGGAATCGTGGAATATTTCCCGTCGTTCAACCCGAATCCGACGGCCGACGAGGAGGGCCGCCGCCCGAACGTGCCGCCGATGCTCGTCGTCGCGCACCTGGATACGATCCAGCAATCGATCGGGCTGGAACCTTACGACGTCTGGGTGAAGCTCGCCGAAGGGGCGGACCGCGGGAAGCTGCTCGAGGCGATCACCGAGCGGAACATCCGCCTCGAGACATTCGAGGATACGATCGGCGAGATCGGGCGGAGCCGGCTCGATCCGTTCCGGATGGCGGTCAACGGCGTCATGAGCCTGGAATTTCTCGTCTCGCTGGCCGTCAGCTTCATCGGATTCATGCTGTTCTGGCTGCTGTCGCTGCAGGGACGGATGCTGCAGCTCGGCATCTACCGCGCGATGGGCATCTCGTTCCGGCAGCTGCTCGGCATGCTGGTCGTCGAGCAGCTGCTCACGACCGGCGCGGGCTTCCTGATCGGAATCGCCACGGGCCTGGCGGCCGGCCGGATCTTCGTGCCGCTGCTCAAGCTGTCGTTCGATCCGGGCAAAATCGTGCCGCCGTTCGAGATCGTCTCGGACCATACGGACATCGTGCGGCTTGCCGCCGCGACGGGGTTCATGCTGGCCCTGGCCCTGGTCATCCTCGCGTGGCTGCTGAAGCGGATGAACATCCATCAGGCGGTCAAGCTCGGGGAGGATTGATCCGCATGATCCTGTGCGAGAATCTCGTGAAAATCTACAAGGCGGCGGACATCGAGGTCGTCGCGCTCCAGGGACTGAACCTGCAGGTCGAACAGGGCGAGATGATGGCGATCATCGGCAATTCCGGGAGCGGCAAGACGACGCTGCTGAACATGCTCGGCGGCCTGGACCGCCCGTCCGCGGGCAAATTGTACGTGGACGGCAAGGATCTGCTGAAGATGACGGACAGGGAGCTGACCCGATACAAAAGGGAGACGGTCGGCTTCATCTGGCAGAACAAGGCGCGCAACCTGATTCCCTATCTCACGGCGCGGGAAAATGTCGAGATTCCGATGCTGCTGCACGATCCGAGGAAAAAGCGGATGCGCGCGATCGAGCTGCTCGAAGCCGTCGGCCTCGGACACCGCGTGAACAGCCGGCTGGAGCAGCTCTCGGGCGGCGAGCAGCAGCGCGTCGCGATCGCGATCGCGCTCGCGAACCGTCCGAAGCTGCTGCTCGCGGACGAGCCGACCGGCGCGCTGGACACGAAGACGTCCGCGCAGATCATGGAGCTGCTCGGAAGGTTGAACGCCGAGCTGGGCGTCACGATCGTGATCGTCACCCACGACCTGAATCTCGCGAAGCAGGTGAAGCGGGTCGTCTCGATCCGCGACGGCCGGACGTCTTCCGAGCTGATCCTGCGCGAGGAAGGGGAGACGGAAGCGGAAGGCGGGCCGGACGGCGCCTTCGACACCCACATCGAGTACGCCGTCATGGACCGGTCGGGGCGCATCCAGATCCCCGAACATTACCTCGAAGCGGTCGGCGCGAAGGACGCGGACAAGGTGCTGCTCCGGCTCGAGGACGGGCGGATCGTGCTGCTTCCCGCGAAAGCGGAAAAAAGGGAACATTGAAGCGGAAAACTGGTATAATGATAAATCGCAGTCCTGGTTCGACAAGAACATGCGCGGAATGGATGAGGGAATCATGAAGCGGAGAGTGACCATCCAGGAGATCGCCGATTACGCCGGGGTTTCGAAATTCGCCGTGTCCCGGGCGCTGACGGGCAAGAGCGGCGTCAGCGCGGCAACCCGGGAGCTCATTCTGAAGGCTGCGGGCGAACTCGGGTATTTCCGGAACAACGAACCGAAGCGGTTCTCCGGCGAACTCAGGGACGAAGTCGAACGCAAATGGACGGGGACGATCGTCATCCTGTTCCCGAACATCCGGCATCAGAACAAGGATTCCGTCTACTGGGGCCCGGTGTTCGAGGGGATCTCGACCCGCCTCAACCAGAAGGGCATCGATATCCTGACGCTGACCGAACCGTCGCGGGACAACATCTTCTCGCTGGTCAAGCCGGAGGCGATCCGGGGCATCATCACGATCGGCACGATATCGACGCAGATTCTGCTCGAAATCGGCAGGCTGAACATTCCCGTCGTGATGGTCGACCACGCGGACCCGGCGTTCCACTGCGACACCGTTTTTACGGACAACTACAACTGCATGAAGGATTTGACGATCAAGCTGATCGGCAAAGGGTACCGCAAATTCCAGTTCGTCGGCACGATCCGCGACGCGCAGAGCTACTTCGAGCGTTGGATCGCGTTCCGCGCGACGCTCGAAAGCTACGGCATCGAGCTGAAGCAGGATCCCGCGCTGATCGGTCCCGACGCGAACGACCGGCTGTACAAGCTGATTCCCGAGCTCGCGCTCGACGAATGGCCGGAGGTGTTCGTCTGCGTCAACGACAGGATCGCGGAGTTCCTGATCGAGGAGCTGCGCAAGCGCGGCTTCGACGTGCCGCGCGACTGCGCGGTCACGGGCTTCGACAACACGAATACGACGCATCCGATCTACGGTACCGTGAATGTCAACAAGGAGCTCCTCGGCATGCGAGCCGTCGACCAGATGCTGTGGCGCATCCTGAATCCGGATTCGGCCATCGAGCGCAAGCTGCTCTACGGCGATGTGATCATCCGCGATGCCTATGCCTACGCCGGACACCAGTCGTAGGCGTTATCTTTTTCCGATAGCTCGTTGCAGGGATGGGATCAGGCGGCTTTTCCGGACAATCGACGACCGGAGGTCCGCCTGAATTTTCTGTAAATAACAAGCGGACGTGAACAAAAAAACAAATAAAATAACAAACAAAACAAAACGGCGCAACAAACCAAAAATTCGATTGACGGAAACTGCAGGCGATGCTATGATTGTTTTGCAAACCATCCGAAAAAGGGATTGCGGTGGTGATGCACGACCGTATTTTTTGATGGCGGTGTTGTAAACGTTTCCTTGGGGGATCGGCCGATGTTGACGGCCGTTTGACGCCGTCCATCGGCGCATGCGGAACGGTTGATCATGAAATGGGAGGTTTGGCGATGAAAAGATTGAAAGTGCTTTCGCTGCTGCTCCTTGCGGTCATGCTGGTGCTGGCAGCCTGCGGCGGCGGCAGCAAAACCACCAACAACTCCGGCAGCAGCACCGGCTCCGACAGCGGAGCACAGACCGAAAACAGCGGCAGCTCCAACACCGGCGCAGACGGCGGTTCGGAGCCGTCGGAAGAACCGGCGCCGATCGACCTCGGCGGCCGCACGATCCGCGTAGCCGCATGGTGGGATCCGAAGCCGGCGGGCAACACGGTCGACGAGCAGGCTCGTCTCGACAAGATCGCCGAGCTGGAGCAAAAGTACAACTTCACGTTCGAGTGGATCAACATTCCCTATGAAGAATACCTGGACAAACTGACGACGTCCACGCTCGCGGGCGAGCCGTTCGCCGACATCGCGATCATCGAGTACCGTCAGGTGCTGCCGCTCATCAAGCAGGGCCTCGTGCTTCCGATCAGCGAGTTCACCTCCGCGACGGACGATATCAACAACGAACAGCGTCTGCTCAGGAAACTGCCGGCCATCGGCGGCGACGAGTACGCGTTCGCCGAGCCCGGGGTTTCGGTCGTCGGCGTGTTCTACAACCGTGACCTCGTGAAGCGTCTCGGCGTGAAGGATCCGCAAGAACTGTTTGAAGCCGGCCAGTGGAACTGGGAATCGTTCCTGGATCTCGCAAAGCAGGCAACCCGCGACACGGACAATGACGGCGTGATCGACACGTTCGGCTATGCCGGCTGGCACGCTGACGCCGCCCGCCATTTCGCCGTGGCAAACGGCGCGATGTTCGTCAACGAAGACCTGACGCTCGGCATGAACGACCCGCGGATGATCGAAGCGCTCGAATTCGTCAACCGTCTGTACAACGTCGAGAACGTCGTCAAGGTCAAGACGGGAGACTGGACCGAAGGCGACACGTTCAAGGACGGCGACGTCCTGATGTCGATCAACTACGACTGGAACATGGGCGATCTGAGCTTCGAAGTCGGCGTCGTGCCGAACCCGCCCGGTCCGCAATCCGACGGCAAGCACACGTACGCCAACGCGACCCAAAACGGCTGGTTCATGCTGAAGGGAGTCAAGGATCCGCAAATCGTGTACTCGATCTTTGAACAAAGCTTCGACTACCCGAGGACGGCCGAATATCTCGGTCAAGACTGGCTGGAGTCCCGCTTCAAGACGGAGAAGGACATCCAGATCGCGCTCAACCACATCAACGGCACGGGCCGCATCACGATCGAAGAATACATTCAGGACTTCCCGTTCTACGCGATCATGGACGAAATCTTCGTGCAAAACCAATCGGTGTCCGCAACGATCGAGAAATACGTGCAACAGGCCGAAGCTGCTCCTGAGAAGCTGAGAAGCTGAGGTCACAAACGGCCTTTCAACGGGAAAGGGTATGCCGGGTCATACGGCATACCCTTTCTTGTTAGGGGTTGTTTGGTTATTAGGATAATGATCGATGGAATCCGCAGCGTCCCGCCCCCATGGTCCTGCCGGTAAACCCGCCGTACAGATTGTTCCCTCCGTGGAGATGCCGGTTGATGGCATGGGTCCGGATCCGGCAAGCGGCCGGGGCCGTTCCGGTCTCTTTCCGGACCAAAACAAAACCAAACAAGACATAACGTGAAAGCGGATTTGCAATTGACTGTTGTTTTGTCCAATGATACGATTGTTATGTACAACAACCGTCGTCGGAAGGCTGGCGTTTCGCTGTCGCCCGTCCGCGCGGCATGCGTGACCGTTTTCCCGGAAGATCAGCATGTATGGAGGGTCCGGCCATGCGGGTTTATCTTTCGGCGAAAAACGGGAGGCGGCCGGCCTGGAATCGGCGCAAGCCGTTTGACTGAATCGGGAGGGCTGACCTTGAAGGGGATTCCACGGCTCAGAAACATCGCCATATCCGCTCTGTGCGCCGTGACGGCGTTCGGATTGCTCTTGCCGGCCGGACCGCGCGCCCTGGCGGAAAGCGATTCGGATGCCGGCACGCAGCCCTTGCTGTCGGCGCTTGAAGTCGACGATTTGTACGACCTGGTCGACGGCCGGGTCAAGTACGACGATTATCTGGCCCGATATGAAAGCGCCACACATCCGGAGCGGGAGATCGTGGTCGAAGCCGCGCAATACGAGGCCGTCCACGGCGACGGCTTCTTCGTGGTCGAGGACTTCGAAGGCCAGGAGGGAGCATCGCTCGTAACCGGCGAGCAGGGTCAGGTGGACTGGACCATCGACATTCCGGAAACCGGACTTTATCATATCTCGATCCTGTATTATCCGATCGAGGGGAAGAGCTCCAGCATCGAACGGATGCTGCTGATCGACGGCGAAGTGCCGTTCCGGGAAGCCGCCTACCTGCAGTTCGACCGGATCTGGGACAATCAGCACGACGAAGTGAAGCGTGACAACCGCGGCAACGACCTGCGTCCCCAGCAGGCCGAAAAGCCCGAGTGGCGCGAGGCGATGTTCAGGGATTACGAGGGCTATTACGAGCAGCCGTTCCAGTTCTACTTCACGGCCGGGCGGCACACGATCTCGCTCGTCTCGTCGCGCGAACCGATGGTGATCCGCCGCCTGAAGCTGTTTCGGTACGAGGAGCCGGCTCCCTACGCCGAGGTGCTCGAGCGATACCGGGCGGAAGGGCTCCGCGAAACCTCCGGCATCCTGGTGACCGTCCAGGGCGAGGACGCGGTCGCCAAGTCGTCGCCGACGCTCTATCCGCAGACCGAGCGCTCGACGGCGGCGGTCACGCCGTACAGCCCGTCGAAGGTCCGGATCAACACGATCGGCGGTTACAACTGGCGCATTCCCGGACAATGGATCGAATGGGAAGTTGAGGTGCCCGAGACCGGGCTATACAAGATCGCATTCAAGGCGCAGCAGAATTTCGTCCGCGGCATCTATTCGACGCGCCGGCTCTATGTGAACGGCGAGATTCCGTTCAAGGAAGCGGAGCGCCTCGCGTTCAAATTCAAGAGCGGCTATCGTCTCGATGTCGTCGGCGACGGTGAGGAAGCGTACCTGGTCAAGCTGAACAAGGGCAAGAACAAGATCCGGCTGGAAAATACGCTCGGCGTGTTCGCGACGCACATCCGCGAGGTCGAGGAGAGCCTGTTCAACCTGAACAACATGTACCGGAAAATTCTGATGATCACCGGCGCGTCACCCGACCCGTTCCGGGATTACCGGGTCCACATCCAGATTCCGAACCTGCTCGATACCTTCCGGTTCGAGCGCGACCGGCTGAAGCGGATCAGCGACGAGCTGCGCCGGCTGTCCGGGGGAAGCGGCAACGCCGAGGCGATGCTGAAGACGATGTACCACCAGCTCGAGGAACTGATCGAGGATCCCGACACGATCCCGCGGCGGCTGAACGCTTTCAAGGTCAACACCGGCGGCCTCGGCACCTGGCTGCTGACCGCGCGGGAGATGCCGCTTGAAATCGACGAGATCTATATCGCCTCACCCGACGTCAAGTTCCCGAAGGCGGGCGCGGGATGGTTCAACGAGCTCAAGCACCAGATTCTGACGTTCGCGTATTCCTTCGTCATCGACTACAACACGATCGGCAACGTCGTCGACGAGAAATCGCAGCGGACCATTACCGTCTGGATCGGCAGCGGCCGCGACCAGGCGAACACGCTGAAGCAGATGATCGACGAGACGTTCACGCCGCAGACGGGCATCAACGTCAACCTGCAGCTCGTGCAGATGCAGAACCTGCTGCCGGCCACGCTGGCCGGACAGGGACCGGACGTCGCGATGCAGATCGCGAACGATATTCCGGTCAACTACGCGATGCGCAACGCGGCGGTCGATCTGACCCGGTTTCCGGACTTCGGGGAAGTGGCGAAGCGCTTCCGCCCCAGCGCGCTCGTGCCGTATACCTATGAAGGCGGCGTGTATGCGCTTCCGGAGACGCAGACGTTCCCGATGCTGTTCTACCGGAAGGACGTCCTGAAAGAGCTGGGCCTCAAAGTTCCCGAAACCTGGGAAGATGTCGCCGATATGCTCGCCGTGCTGAACAAGAACAACATGCAGTTCGGGCTGCCGCTTGTCATCACGCCGTCGTATCCCGGCGAGAACCTGCCGCCGAACCCGCTGTTTTCGGCGCTGCTCATGCAGAACGGCGGCGAATTCTACCGCGACGGGGGCCGGGCGTCCGGGCTCGATTCGCCGGTCGCCGTCGAGACGTTCAAGATGTGGACCGAATTCTACACGGACTACGGGCTGGAGCGGGAGTTCGACTTTGCGAACCGGTTCCGGACGGGCGAAATGCCGATCGGCATCTGGGACTATACGATCTATAACCAGCTCACCGTCTTCGCGCCGGAGATCCGGGGCATGTGGGGATTCGCGCCGATCCCCGGCACGGTGCAGGAGGACGGCACGGTGCGGCGCGACGTGACGAGCACCGGCGTCGGCACGATCATGCTGAAAAACGCGAAGGACAAGGAAGCGGCATGGGAATTCATGAAATGGTGGACCTCCGCCGACACGCAGACGAAGTTCGGGCGGGAAATGGAAGCGCTCATGGGCGCCGCGGCGCGGTATCCGACGGCCAACATCGAGGCGCTCGACAGCCTGCCGTGGCCGGTTCAGGACTACATGAACCTGAAAGCGCAATTCGAGTGGGTGCAGGGCGTTCCGGAAGTGCCCGGCGGCTATTTCACCGGACGCCACCTGATCAACGCGTTCTACCGCGTCGTCGTCAACGGCAACAACGAGCCGCGGGAGACGATCACCGAATACGTGGAATACATCAACGACGAGATCCGCACGAAACGCAAGGAATTCGGCCTGCCGGAGTAAAGGGAGGGACGGAACGTGTCGAATATCGCGATTGAACCGCAAACGCCGGCAGGCACCGGCAGGCAGCCGCGCCTGCGCGCATGGTGGGCGGTCAAGAAGCGGGAAATCAAGTTGCACAAGCATTCGTACATCCTGATGGCGCCCTACATGACGCTGTTCTTCACCTTCACCGTGCTGCCGGTCTTCATGTCGCTGCTGATCAGCTTCACCTATTTCAACATGCTCGAGTTTCCGCGGTTCATCGGCTGGCGGAATTACGCGCGGATGTTCCTCGAGGACGACGTGTTCCTCATCGCGGTCAAGAATACGCTGCTGTTCGCCGCGATCACCGGTCCGGTCAGCTACCTGGCCTGCTTCATTTTCGCCTGGATCATCAACGAGCTCGGACCGAAGCTCCGGGCGTTCATGACGCTCGTCTTCTACGCGCCGTCGATCTCCGGGAACGTCTATTTCATCTGGCAGATCATCTTCTCCGGAGACCGGTACGGCCTTGCGAACGCCTGGCTGATCAAGTTGGGCATCATTCTGGAGCCGATCCTCTGGCTCAAGACCGAGAAATACATCCTCGCGATCATCATTCTCGTCCAATTGTGGCTCAGCCTCGGCACGGGCTTCCTCGCGTTCATCGCCGGCCTGCAGACGATCGACAAGACGCTCTATGAAGCGGGAGCCGTGGACGGCATCCGGAACCGCTGGCAGGAGCTGTGGTACATCACGCTGCCGTCCATGCGTCCGCAGCTCATGTTCGGCGCCGTCATCCAGCTCACGACGTCGCTCGCCGTCGCCGACGTGTCGATCAACCTGGCCGGGTTCCCGAGCGTCAACTACGCGGCCCAGACGATCGTCACGCACCTCATCGACTTCGGCACGATCCGGTTCGAGATGGGCTACGCGTCCGCGATCGCGACCGTGCTGTTCATCCTGATGGTCGGCACCAACCTGATCGTGCAACGACTTCTCAGGAAGGTGGGGCAGTAAGCATGAACATGATCCTGTCCTTGCGCCGCGGAAGACGCGTCAATCGCTCCTTCCTGGGAACGTTCGCTTTGTTCCTGTTCCTCGCGGTATTCGGCGCGTTCATGGCGCTGCCGCTGGTGTTCGCGATCAACGCGGCGTTCAAGCCGCTCGACGAGATTTTCCTGTTCCCGCCGCGGCTGTTCGTGCGCAATCCGACGCTGGACAACTTCATCGATCTCGTCGAACTGCTCGGCAACTCGTGGGTGCCGTTCACGCGGTACATTTTCAACACCGTGTTCATCACGGGCGTGGGCGTCGTCGGTCATGTCATCTTCGCGTCGGCGGCCGCCTATCCGCTGGCGAAGCACAAGTTCCCGGGGCGGAACGTGTTGTTCCAGATCGTCGTCCTGTCGCTCATGTTCTCGCCCGCGGTCACCTCGATCCCGAACTACATGGTCATGTCGTGGCTCGGGTTCGTCGACACGTACTGGGCGGTCATCCTGCCGGCGTTTGCCTATTCGCTCGGGCTGTATCTCATGAAGCAGTTCATGGAGCAGATTCCGGACGCGCTGCTCGAGGCGGCGAAGATCGACGGCGCGAGCGAATACCGGATCTTCTGGTCGGTCGTCATGCCGAACGTGAAACCGGCCTGGCTGACGCTCATCATCCTCGTCTTCCAGATTCTGTGGGGAACGGACGGAAACGGCTTCATCTACAGCGAGCAGCTGAAGACGCTCCACTTCGCGTCGAACCAGATCATCCAGGGCGGCATCGCGCGCGCGGGCGTCGGGGCCGCGGTCGCGCTCATTCTGATGAGCGTGCCGATCACGATCTTCATCTTCTCGCAGAGCCGCATCATCGAGACGATGGCGACTTCGGGGATGAAGGACTGAGGGGGGATCGACGCGTGAGAACGAAGAAATCGCTTGTGCTTGCGGCGATCATGTCCCTTCTGGTCTTGACCGCCGCGCCGGCCGCCCAGGCGGCGACGCCGTACGAGGCGTATACCTACAACTATTATGCGGATGCGGTGGCACTGCCCGCGCCTTTCCTGCCGGAGCGGATCGTGAACGGCGCGAGCCTCGGGGTCGGCGATTTCAAGCTGCCGAACGACCTTTACATCGCGAAGGACGGAACCGTTTACATTCTGGACGGCGGCAACAACCGCATCATCGTGACGGACGCGAATTGGAATCTCGTCCGCATCATCGAAGGGTTCGACAACAACGGCACCCGGGACGCTTTCGGCAATCCGAACGGCATTTTCGTGTCGGACAACGGCAAGATCTACATCGCGGACACGGACCGGCGCCGCGTCGTCGTGCTGGACGGGGACGGCAGCCTCGTGAAAATCGTCGAGAACCCGCAGTCCGAAGTGCTGCCCGACAATTTCGAGTTCGTGCCGCTCAAGGTGACGGCGGACCCCGCGGAACGGATCTTCGTCGTCGCGCGCGGCGTGTACGAAGGCATCATGCAGTTCAACGACACCGGCGAATTCCTCGGTTACGTCGGCACGATCAAGGTGCAGCCCAGCCTGGCCGACCGGATATGGCGCTGGCTCGCGACGGACGAACAGAAGTCGCAGATGGTGCTGTTCATTCCGACCGAGTTTTCCAGCGTGGACATCGACCACAAGGGATTCGTGTACGCGACGAACATCGACACCGGTTCGTCGGAGACGATCAAGCGGATCAATCCGCTCGGCCAGGACGTCATCAAACGGTTCGGCCACTATCCGAACGTCGGCGACATCCGCTACCGAACCGTCGGCAGCGATTCGGGTCCGTCGAAACTGACCGACATCAAGTATATCGGCGACGGCATGTACGTCGTGCTGGACTCGAACCGGGCGCGCATCTTCGCCTACAATGACGAGGGCGAACTGCTGTACGCGTTCGGCGGCCGGGGCACCCAGCTCGGCCTGTTCAACACGCCGGTGGCGGTGGAATGGCAGAACGGCAAGCTGGTTGTGCTCGACCGGGGCAAGAACAACATCGTCATCTTCAAGCCGACCCGGTTCGGACGCCTCGTCCACGAGGCGACTTCGCTCCAATACAACGGCAATACCTCGGAAGCCGTCGTGCTGTGGAAAGAAGTGCTGCGCCTCAACGCGAACTACGACCTCGCCTATCTCGGCATCGGCAAGTCGCTGCTCATGGAGAAGAAGAACAAGGAAGCGATGGAATATTTCAAGCTGGGCATGTCGCGCAAGTATTATTCCCTCGCTTTCAAACGGTATCGCCGGGAAGTGATGCAGGAGCATTTCGGCGCGTTCATGACGACGGTCGTCGTCCTGATCGCCGCGTTCGCCGCCTTCCGCATCGCAAGGAGAGTCCGGCCGGGAAGGAGTGCGGGACATGAGGCATGAGTGGAAATTCCCGTTCCATATCCTGTTCCATCCGTTTGACGGGTTCTGGGATCTGAAATACGAGAACCGGGGCAGAATGCGCGTCGCGATGGTGATTCTGCTCCTGTTGGTCGTCGCGACGTCGCTGATGAAGCAGTTCTCCGGCTTTCTTGTCAACTATTACGATCCCCGCTATCTGAACACGCTGGACGATCTGATGTTTACGGTGCTGCCGTTCTTCCTCTTCTGTGTTGCCAACTGGTCGGTGACGACGCTGATGGAAGGGGAGGGCAAGTTCCGGGAGATCGTCATCGCGACGGCCTACGCGCTCTTGCCGATGATTTTGATCAACATCCCGCTGACGTTCATCAGCCGGTTCCTGACGAACGAGGAAACCGCGTTTTACTGGATGCTGAACAGCTTCGGCGCGCTCTGGTTCCTCTGGCTGCTGTTCGTCGGCAACATGACGATCCACCAGTACACGGTCACGAAGGCGGTGGTCACGCTCCTCCTGACCGTCGCCGCGATGGGCATCATCGTCTTCCTCGGCGCGCTTGCGCTGGTCATCTGCATGGATATGTACTGGTTCGTCTATGACATCTATCGCGAACTCATTTTCCGCTAGAAGGGGGCCGCACCAGGGATGAGACGGAGAAAATGGTACGCGGTGCTGGCCTTCCTGCTGGTCGCCGGCATCGCAGCCGCGTCGTACTACATGGCGACAAAGGGCGCTCCGGCGGTCGACGCGGCCCGCTACACGACGGCGGCCGCGGAGGAACTGCCGGCGTCCGAACTGAAGTTCCTCGCGGACGGCCGGAACGCCGTTCCCGGCATGAAGCCGGTCGCGGAGACGGATGCGCTCGCGCTTTACTATTCCGAAGAGACGACCGCGATCGCGGTGCTGGACAAACGGAGCGGCAAAGTATGGCGCAGCAATCCGGAGGATCTCGAGAGCGATCCGATCGCTTCGCCCTACGAGAAGGAAGCGCTCGCTTCGCAGGTGACGGTGAACTTCCGTAATGACATCGGAACGCTCGGTACGTTCACGAACTACGCGATGAGCATCATGAACGGCCAATTTACGGCGGAATCGATCGAGAACGGCATCCGGATCACCTACGTGCTGGGCGATACCGAGCTCGGCATCGACGCGCTGCCGAAGCGGATCAGCAAGGCGCGCTTCGAAGAAAGAATCATGAGCAAGGTCGACGAATCGGCTCAGGCGACGCTCCGCAGGGCATATGTGGCGCTGAAGGACAACCCCGACGTGCTGGAACGGCTCGATACGTATGTCGAGCGTCCGCTCGTTCTGGCCCGTGTGCTGGCGGCGTTCGAGCAGGCCGGATACACCGCGGAGGACCTCGCGTACGACAACGAGGAGAACGGCATCGGCGGCGCCTTGACCGAGAAGCCGAGCTTCACGGTGGTCGTCGAGTACCGGCTCGAGGGTGACACGCTGGTCGTGTACGTGCCCGGAAGCAAGATCGAAGAATCGGAAGGATTCAAAATCCGGAACATCGAGCTGCTCAAATTTTTCGGCGCGGCCGGCACGGACGAGCAGGGCTACATGTTCGTTCCGGACGGATCCGGCGGTTTGATCTACCTGAACAACGGCAAGAAGAACGCCGAAATCTACAGCCAGCGCGTGTACGGCGACGATCTGAACGACAACACGCGCCGGAGGAAACAGATCGCGGAATCCGCGCGGCTTCCGGTGTTCGGCTTGAAGTCCGGCAACCACGCCTGGTTTGCGGAAATCGAACTCGGCGAAGCGATCGCGAGCATCACCGCGGATATCAGCGGCCGTCAGAACAGCTACAACTACATTTACGCCAGCTTCCAGATCCGCGGTGAAGACGAGCTCGAGCTGTACCGGGGCTCGCGGGGCGTCGAAGAGATCCAGCTGCTGACGGATGCCCGCTATACCGGAGACATGCAGATCCGGTTCAGCTTCCTCGCGGGAGAAGACGCCACCTATTCCGGCATGGCGAAGCTGTACCGCGAGCGACTGCGGGCAGCCGGCAAATTGAAACCGATGGAAAAGGAAAGCGATCTGCCCTTCTACGTCGACGTGCTCGGTGCGATTGACAAGCGCAAGTCGTTCCTCGGCGTGCCCTACAAGGGCATCACGGCGATGACGACGGTGGAGGAGGCCGGCGAGATCGTCGACATGCTCGAATCCCGCGGCATCCGCAACATCCGGATGCGGTATCTCGGCTGGTTCAACGGCGGGTACAGCCATTCGCTGCCGTCCAAGGTGGACATGGTGAACAAGCTCGGCAGCCGGAAGGAGCTGAAGCGGCTCGCGGAGCGGCTTGAAGCGATGGGCGGCGGGCTGTATCCGGACGTCGCGCTGCAGCATGTGCTGCGGGACAGCTTCACGTTCAAGCCGGCGTCCGATTCGGCGCGATTCGTAACGCGGGAACAGTCGCTCAGGCATCAATACGACCGCGCCCTGAATCGAATGAATTCCCTTCTGGGCGGTTACTGGCTGCTGTCGCCGGCCAAGTTGCCCTACTTCGTCGACCGATTCATGAAAGGATACGACAAGTACGGCATCGACGCGGTGTCGCTGCGGGATCTCGGCGATCTGCTGCACGCGGACTACCGGGTGAGGCGGGTCGTGTTCCGCGAAAACGCGAAGAACATCGCGGTGGAGCAGCTTGCAAAGCTGAGCGAACGCTATTCCGATGTGCTGATCACGGGCGGCAACGCTTACGCGCTGCCCTATGCGGACCAGATTGTCAATGCGCCGATGGAGTCGAGCCGCTTCAACATCGTGGACGAGACGGTGCCGTTCTATCAGATGGTCATCCACGGTTCCGTCGACTACGCCGGTTCGCCGATCAATCTGCATGACGAGCAGGACATGCGTTATCATCTGCTCCGCCTGCTCGAGTATGGCGCGGCGCCGCATTTCCTGTGGTCTTACGAGTCGTCATCGGAGCTGAAGTTCACGCGTTACGATTACCTGTTCTCGACCCGGTACACCGATTGGATCGACGAGGCGGCCGAGCTGTATGCAAGGCTGAACGACGCGTTGGCGGGCTTGAGGACGAAGACGATCGAAGAGCATGTCCGCCACTTGGACGGCGTCGTCGAAGTCCGCTATTCGGACGGAACTTCCATCTTCGTCAACTATACCGATGAGACGGTGACGGTGGGCGGCGTGAGGATCGAAGCGCGGAATTTCACGGTGGGAGGTGATTCCAGATGATCCGGATGCGGCTGACCTTGTCGCAGAGACGGGCGATCCTCGGAATCTTCTTCATCCTGCCGTGGTTGATCGGTTTCGTCTTCCTGTTCCTTGCGCCGCTGATCGAGTCGATCCGCTTCAGCTTCAGCAAGCTGATCGTTGCGCCGGACGGATTTACGCTGCAGTTCATCGGTATCGCGAACTTCAGGGAGGCACTGGCGGTCGACCCCGAATTCAACCGGGTGCTGACGCAGTCGGTGCTGGAGATGTTGTACGACGTGCCGATGATTCTGTTCTTCAGCCTGTTCATGGCAACGCTGCTCAACCAGAAGTTCCGCGGCCGCTCGGTCGCCCGGGCCATCTTCTTCCTGCCGGTCATCCTGGCGTCCGGCGCCGTGGAAGCGGCGCAGCAATCCGGCCTGATCCAGATGACCGGCAGCGTCCAGGCAGCCGAGGATCTGGCTCAGCAGCAAACGGGCTTCGACCCGATGATGGTCGTCCGGATGCTGGGCAACGCCGGCATTCCGGAATGGTATGTCGATTATATTTCGTCGGCGATCACCCGGATCTACGAGATCATCAGCAGCTCCGGCGTGCAGATTCTGATTTTCCTCGCCGCGCTGCAGTCGATTCCGTCTTCGATGTACGAAGTGGCGAAAATCGACGGCGCGACGGCCTATGAAATGTTCTGGAAGATCACGTTTCCGATGGTCAGCCCGCTCATCCTGACGAACGTCATCTATACGATCATCGACTCGTTCGGCGACAGCCCGGTGACGGAGCGGATCTACCAGACCGCGTTCCAGACCCAGAACTTCGGTCTCAGCGCAGCCATGGCGTGGCTTTACACGCTTTCCGTCAGCCTGCTGCTGATCATCGTGGGCTTCCTGATTTCGCGCAGGGTCTTCTATCACAACTGACATGGAAGGGAGGAACGGGTCCGTGGCTGCTCCGAAATTGCTCGATGTTCGAGGGAAAAGGCTCGAGAACGAAGGGTACGTGATCCGGTACCAGCGCATCCGCAACCGATCGATGTCCTGGCTCTGGTCGCTGTTCCGGTTCGTGCTCATCCTCGGCATCGGTTTTATCATCATTCGTCCGATCCTCCAGCAGATCTCGGTGGCGTTCAAGAGTCCGGAGGACATCTACAATCCGACGATTTACATGATTCCGGTCCACTTCACGCTCGAAAACATCAAGAACGCGCTGGACATTCTCAATTATTGGCCGCTGCTCCGGAATACGCTGTTGTTCGTCGTCTCGACGACCTTGATGGCGACGGCCTCGTGCGCGCTTGCCGGGTACGGATTCGCGCGATTCGAATTTCCGGGCCGAAACATCCTGTTTGCGTGCGTCATCCTGACGATCCTGATTCCGGCGAGCACGCTCATGGTGCCGATGTACCTGCATTTCCGGAATTTCGACGTTTTCAATCTCGTCACGTTGTTTACCGGCCGGGAAGGCCTCAACCTGTTGAACACCTATTGGCCGTCCATCATCATGGCGGCGTTCGGCGTCGGCCTGAAATCGGGTCTCTACATCTATATCTTCCGGCAGTTCTTCCGCGGGCTGCCGAAGGAGATCGAGGAGGCGGCGCTGATCGACGGGGCGGGCGGCATCCGCACATTCCTGATGATCATGCTGCCGAACGCGATTCCGCCGATCATCACCGTTCTGCTGTTCGCGTTCGTCTGGCAATACAACGACACGTTCTACGCTTCGCTGTTCATGACCAACAGCGAGCTGATGGCGAACTCCGTCGCCGCCCTGCCGGCGAATGTGAACCAGCAATTGCCGCGGCTGCTCGGCATCGAGGGAACGGAGGTAAGGGCGGATCCGAACCATGTCGCGATGATCGTCGACACCGGCGTCCTGCTGTCGATCGCGCCGCTCATCATCCTCTATCTGTTCGTGCAGCGCTATTTCGTCGAGAGCGTCGAGCGCACCGGCATCGTCGGATGACCGGACCGCGGCCCGGCGCGCGGCTCCGGCCGCGTCCGGGCCGCTCTGCATTTGTTCCGGGGGAGGCGGGGAACGGGATGAAGGCGGTTGCTCGGGACGCGGGACGAGCTGCCGGCCTCAAGCGTGATCCGCTTCCCGGAGAACGGGAGGAAGGGACGGGGACGCGAGACCGTGAACGGTTCGGGAGTCACGGAAGAAAGCGGGCGGCACGCAAGTGCCGCCCTTGCTTTTTCGCCATGATCGGGTACAAACAAACATTTCTTTTGATTTCCTCTTGAAATTTTCGTAACTTTTTCCCGGGTTCGGCCGTCTAAAAATTAGGTTGGTAATCGACGCCTGCCAACGGTATCCGGAAGGGGTGGATGGATGGCATGCTTCGGCTCAGGGACAGGGCGCGGCGGGATGCCGCAGCCGCCGCGGTCGCCGGCGAGCGCGGCCCGGACCGGGAAGAGGGTCCGCTGCTCGTGGCCAGGGGCGTCGAACGCACGTTCGACGTCGGGGGCGAGAAGTTGCACGTCCTGAAGGGCATCAATCTCGAACTGCATCCGCGTCGGCTTGTCATGCTGCGCGGCCGCTCGGGCTCCGGCAAGACGACGCTGCTCAATCTGATCGGCGGGCTGGATACGCCGACCCGCGGCGAGATCTGGTTCGGGCCGCATGCGTTTCACAGGATGAGCGACGATGAGCGGACGATCGTCAGGCGGAAGGAGATCGGGTTCGTCTTTCAGGCCTACGCGTTGCTGCCGCTGCTCTCTGCCTACGAGAATGTGGAGCTGTCGCTCCGGATGGCCGGCGTGCCCAAGGCGGAATGGAAAGATCGGGTGACCCGGTGCCTGGAGCTGGTCGGATTGGGCAAGCGGATGCACCACCGACCCTTTGAGCTTTCGGGCGGCGAGCAGCAGCGGGTCGCCATCGCGAAGGCGATCGCCCACCGGCCCCGGCTGCTGCTCGCGGACGAGCCGACGGCCGAGCTCGATTCCCAGATGGCCGCCCAAATCATGAAGGTATTCCGCACGATCATCGAGACGGAGCACGTGACGATCTGCATGACGACGCACGACCCTACGATTCTGGAGGTTGCGGACCATGTCCACGAAATGGTTGACGGAAGATTCATCACCTAGACGTACCATGCACCGCAGGCTTTCGGCCCTGGCTTCGCTTTTCCTCGCCGTGGCGCTTGCGGCCGGCGGTTGCGCGCTGCTTCCGGACGAAGCGGAGGAAGAGGTGCTGCCCGAGATCAAGCCGCCGACGATTTCGAAAAAGCCCGAGTACGAGGTGACCACCGCCACGATCGAGACGAAGGTGCAGGCGATCGGCAAGATCATGAGCAGCCGGGAAGAGACGCTGTTCTTCGAACTGGACGGCAAGCGGCTCCGGACGCTCGACGTGAAGGTCGGCGACCGGGTGGAGGCCGGCCAGGTCATCGCCGTGCTGGACGTCGACGACATGGAGCGGGATCTGCGCCAGCGGAAGCTGCAATTCCGCTCCGTTGAACGCAACATGAAGGATGCGATTCGCAACCGCGACGAAATGGACCCGGTCGATTACGAACAGATGGTCCTCACCTTCGAGGAGCAGCGCCAGGCGATCGTCGATCTCGAGAACGAGATCGCGAAGGCGGTGCTCCGCGCGCCGATCTCGGGCACCGTCGTCCAGGTGCACGTCGAGAAGGGGGAGCTCGTCAAGGCGTACGACCCGATCGTCACGATCGCCGACACGGGCAATCTCGTGGTCACGGCCGACTTCTCGAAGACGGACCGCGAGAAAATCGCGGTCGGGATGCCGGCGATCGTCGACATCAACGGGGTGGGCAAGTTCGAGGGCAAGGTATCGATGCTGCCGGTGCCACGGGATGACGAGAGCGGCAATCCGCAGCAGCGGCGGTCCGAGCGTCCGGAGGATTACGTGCAGATCGACATCGGCGAGATGCCGGAGGGCGCGGTCCGCGGAACGCCGCTGTCGGCCAGCGTCATCATCAAGCGGATCGAGAACGCGGTCGTCATTCCGCCGTCCGCGCTCCGGACGATCGGTTCCCGGACCTACGTCCAGGTCGTCGAGCCGGACGGCAGCAAGCGCGAGGTCGACGTCGCGGTCGGTCTGCAGACGTCGACGATGGTGGAAATTCTCGAAGGTCTCGAACCGGGACAGAAAGTCGTAGGTCGATAGGCGATGGGCGTTCCGATGCTGCGGTTTCTGTTCCGCAAAATGTGGAATACCCGGTGGCTCACGCTCAGCACGGCGGCAGGGCTCATCGCGGCCGTCGCGTTCACCGTCAGCATTCCGATGTACGCGGACGGCGCGCTGAAGCGGGTCGTCGCCGATTCGCTGCGCGAGGCGAGCACCGGCATGCCGGCCGGCTCGCTCCTCATCCGCTATCAGGCGAGCGGCGGGACGCCGGCGTCCGAACAGGCCGGCTTTCCGGAGGTGGACGCCTTCATCCGCGACAAGATTCCCGGGCGGATCGGATTTCCGTACGACACGTTCGTGTCCGTGCGGACGATCCGCGGCGCGGAAACGGCGCCGGTCGACCCGACGAAGGTCGACGCCAGCCGCGTCCGGCAATTGACGATCGCCGTGATGACCGGCCTCGGAGAGAATGCGGAGATTACGCAGGGACGCATGTTCGGGGACGGGGCGGCGGAAGACGGCGTCATCGAAGCCGTCATGATGGAAGAAGCGCTGTACCGCAACGATCTGCACGTCGGCGACGAACTGTATTATCCGGTGCCCGGCGGACAGAACCGGGTCCTGAAGGTGAAGATCGTCGGCGCCTACATGCCGCTCGACCAGACCGACCCCTACTGGTTCCAGGGGTTCGAGTCGATCATGAACTATCTGCTCGTCGGCGAAGACGCCTTCGAGCGGGAGCTCCGGGCCAGGGGCGTGCCGATTCACAACGCCTACTGGTATTACGCGTTCGACCTGCGCGAGATCAAGACGAGCCAGCTTGCGCCGCTCCGGCGGACGCTGGACCGGCTCGACATCGAGCTGTACCAGATCCTGAAGGACACGCGGGTGGAGATTTCGTTCGCCGACACGCTGAGCGAATTCCGCCGCCAGGGATTGCAGCTGCAGACGCTGCTCTTCACCCTTGCCGCGCCGATGATCGCGATGGTCTTCTATTTCATCGCGATGAACGCAAGGCAATCGCTCGAGAAGCAGAAGGCCGACATCGCGGTGCTGCGCAGCCGCGGCGCCGGGACCCGGCAGATCATCGGGATCTACCTGCTCGAGGGCCTGCTGCTCGGCGCGGTTGCCCTGGCGGTCGGGCCGTTCATCGGCTGGTTCATGGCGAAGAGCATCGGCTCGGCGAACGGATTCCTGACGTTCGTCGAGCGCAAATCGATTCCCGTCGGGTTCTCGACCGAGGCGATGATCGCGGGCGCCGCGGCGGTCGTGCTCGCCATCCTGTCGATGGTGATCCCGGCCATCCTGTACGCGCGCTCTTCGATCGTCGACTACAAGCGGCGGCAGGCCCGCAGCGACCGCAAGCCGCTCTGGCAGCGATGGTTCCTCGACGCGGCGCTGATCGGCATCTCCGCCTACGGCTGGTACCTGTTCGACCAGCGGCAGATGCTGACGTTCCGGACCGGCATGACGACGGATCAGCTCAACGTCAACCCGTTCCTGTTCTTCGTTCCGGCCATCGCGATCTTCTCGATCGGCCTCTTCTGCCTGCGGCTGTTCCCGCTGCTTCTGAAGCTGGTCGGATGGCTCGGGCGGAAGATCATGCCGCTGCCGCTGTACCTGACGCTTACGCAATTGTCGCGGTCGTCAACCGCCTATTATCCGCTCATGATCCTGCTTATCCTGACGCTCGGGCTCGGCGTCTACAACGCCGCCGCGGCGCGCACGATCGATCTCAATTCGACCGAACGCATCCTGTACCGCCACGGAACGGACGTCGTCATCCAGACCGTGTGGGAAGGCCGCGCCGAATTCCGGACGCCGCAGAGCGGCGGATCCGGCGGCGGATCGGGCGGGGAAACCGGCGGCAATCCGGGCGGGGGTCCGGGCGATCCGGGCGGCGGCCCCGGTGGCGGACCGGGAGGCGGAGCGGGCACGCCGACCCGCATCAACTATATCGAGCCGCCGTTCGAAATCTTCCGCACGCTGGAAGGCGTGGAAGAGGCTTCGCGCGTGCTCAAGACGAAGGGCAACATCGTCGTCTCCGGCCGTTCGATCGGCCAGGGCATCCTGATGGGCATCGAGAACGACAAATTCGCCAAGGTGGCCTGGTTCCGGAACGACCTGTTCCCGGTCCATCCGTATTATTATCTGAGCTTCATGGGCGAGTACGAGCAGGCGGCGATCATCCCGTCCAACGTGGCGGAGCGGTATCAACTGAAGCCGGGCGATCTGATCTCGGTGGGGCTGACGGACGGCATGATCGAATTCGTGATCGTCGGCATTTTGCCGTACTGGCCGTCGCTCTATCCCGATCAGTCGCCGTTCGTGATCGCCAACATCGATTACATTTACGACCAGGTGCCGCTCATACCGTACGAGGTCTGGCTCAAGATGGAGCCCGAAGCGAAGGTGGCGCCGATCATGACGACGCTCATGGACCGCGGCATCGAGCTGGCTTCGGTCACGGACGTCCGCTCCGAGCTGATCACCCAGTCGAAGCATCCGACCCGCGGCGGCGTCTTCGGCATCCTCAGCCTCGGCTTCCTCGTGTCGGTCATCATATCGCTGGCGGGCTACCTGCTGTACTGGTTCTTCAACCTGACCGGACGGATCGTCCAGTTCGGCGTGCTGCGCGCGATGGGGCTGTCGCGGAAGCAGCTGACCGGCATGCTGCTGCTCGAGCAGCTCTTCACGGGGGGCCTCGCGATCGGCCTCGGATTCGTGATCGGCAAGATCGCGAGCCGGCTGTTCCTGCCGTTCCTGCAGACGGCGGAGAACGTCACGAGCGCCGTTCCGCCGTTCCGCGTCGTGTTCGAACAGCAGGATACGGTTCAACTGTACGTCGTCGTCGGCGTCATGATGCTGACCGGCGCCGCGTTCCTGTTCCTGCACATCCGCAGGCTGCGCGTGCATCAGGCCGTGAAGATGGGAGAGGAGCGGTAACCGATGGAGTCCACGTCGGAGACGATGATCGAATGCGAAGGTCTGGTCAAGATTTACAAGACCGACGATCTGGAGGTCGTCGCGCTGCAGGGGCTCAATCTGACGGTCCGCAAGGGCGAAATGATGGCGATCATCGGCAACAGCGGCAGCGGCAAGTCGACGCTGCTCAATATCCTCGGCGGACTGGACCGTCCGTCGGCCGGACGGGTGAGGGTCGGCCAATGGGATCTGCTCAAGATCACGGACGAGCAGCTCGTCGAGTACAAGCGGGACACGGTGGGATTCATCTGGCAGAACAACGCGCGCAACCTGTTGCCCTACCTGTCCGCGCTAGAGAACGTCGAAATGCCGATGATGCTGTCCGGCAAGCTGGACCGCGCCTACGCGAAACAGCTTCTCGAAATGGTCGGCCTCAAGGACCGGATGAAGAGCAAGCTGCACCAGCTCTCCGGCGGCGAGCAGCAGCGGGTCGCGATCGCGATCGCGCTTGCGAACCGTCCGCAGCTGCTTCTGGCGGATGAGCCGACCGGGTCGGTCGACACGAAGACGTCCGACATGATCATGGACATTTTCCGGCGGATGAACCGGGAGTTCGGCGTCACGATCGTCATCGTCACGCACGATCTGGCGCTGGCGGGCAAGGTGGACCGGGTCGTCGCGATCCGCGACGGGCTGACCAGCACCGAATTCGTAAAGCGCAACGAGAATCTCGACCGGGCGGAAGGCGGATTCGGCGGACTCCGGGAGGCGCACGAGGAGTACGTCGTGATCGATCGCGCGGGAAGGCTCCAGGTACCGAAGGAATATCTGGCCGCCCTCGGCATCCGCGACAAGGCCTCGATGGAATTTGACGGCGAGCGGATTATCATCACGGCGCCGAAATCATTGGAGGGATGAGGAACATGAATCGACAGGGAACACGGGCCGGCCAAGCCGGCGGATGGAGAAGATGGCTGCCGGCTGCGCTGGCGGCGCTGATGATGGCTTCGCTGCTGGCGGCGTGCAGCAGCGGCGGCTCCGGCGGCTCCGACGGCAACGGGGAACCGCGGAACCGGGTGCTCCGCATCGGCACGCTGTACGGTTCGGCGAGCGATGAATCCTGGTTCCGCCAGCAGTACACCGATTCGTTCGAGCTGCTGAACCCGGACATCGAGATCCAGATCGTGTCGGCCATTGACTGGAACAAGCAACGGTTCGCCACGGGGGAGGAGCAGCAGCAACCCGATCCGTACGAAGAGCTCAAGAAAATGCTGACCGGTGACAATCCGGTCGACGTGCTGATCATCGATTACGCCTATCTTCGCCGTCTGATCGAGGACAATCTGCTGCAACAGCTCGATCCCCTCATCCAGAAGGACAATTTCGATCTTGAAGATTTTGTCCCGGCGGTGCTGGAAGGCATCCGCGCGCTCGGAGACAACAACCTGTACGCGCTGGCGCCGACGTTCAGCTCGAACGCGCTCTTCTACAACAAGCGGCTGTTCGAGCAATACGGCGTGACGCCGCCGACCGACAACATGTACTGGAGCGATGTCCTCAACCTTGCGAAGCTCATCGCGCGCGGTGAAGGTTCCGAGCGGGTATTCGGCATCCAGTTCAACCGCTGGTTCGGCGATCCGTACTACGAAATGCAATCTACCTATACCCCGCCGCTCCAGCTGCGGATGTACGACAACAACGGCGAGCACATGACGGTCAACACGCCGGTGTGGGAGCGCGTCTGGACGACGATGGCGGATCTCTACATGAACGATATCGTGCCGACCTACGAGGATGTCGGCAACGTCTGGGAAGTGAAGGAAGGGGAGACGCCGAATCCGTTTGCCGGCGATCTGTTCATCATGGGCAGGGTGGCCATGATGACCGCCGATTACGGCTACATCAACGAACTGCAGGCCGCGGCGGAATACGCGAGCACGCGTTCCGATTTCGAGGCCCCGGATTGGGATGTCGTCACGCTGCCGCAGCATGAGGAAGCGCCCGGCATCGGCAGCAACACGTACCTGAACTCGATCACGACGATCAACGCCAAGGCGCAGAACCCGGACGACGCCTGGAGGTACGTCAAGTTCATCAACGGCCGGGATTGGGCGAAGCTGAAATCGCGCTCGATGCACGAACTGTCGGCCCGCAAGGAATTCCTGAAGCCGCCGGCCGGCCTCGATTTCAACATCGGCGCGTTCACGCTGCTCAGACCGGTTCCGCCCGCGAACGTCGACTACGAGAAGCTGTATCGGGAACATCCGAACCTCTGGCAAGTGGAAAACATCGGGCGGAACAAGTTCCAGGAAGTGATCGAGAACAAGAAGTCGGTCAAGGAAGCGCTCGCCGAATGGGAGACCGAAGGCAACGCCGTGCTGCAGAACAAGGGCGAATCGGGCGGCGAGATCGGCATCGGACCGGTCATTCCGTACGGGGGCCGTCTGGAAAGCGAAGTGATTGTCGTCGATTGACGCCGAACAGGCCGCCGCACCCGCCGAAAAGCGCGCCGTGCGCCGGGCGGCGGCCCTCCGGCCCGTGCACCTATTCCCCGCGTCCGCATGCGCTTGGTTTGCCGCGGATGCGGGCATTCTAAGAAGCGAATCTTCATTTGCGGGGAGGATCGGCATGGGCTGGGTCTACTGGAGCCGGCTGTATGATACGAAATTTCAGGCGGGTTGTCTGGTGAAGCGGATGGAGAACGACTGGTGGCTTTACGGTTGCCGGCTGCCGCGCGAAATCGAAGTGTTCCGCTCGCGCAAAGGCCGTTACGGCGTCCGCTACCTGCCGTAGGATCCCGGAACCGCCGCCCGCGGCGGTCCGGGATCCGCCCGCCCTGATACTTGACGTGCGCGGATCGGCTATTGTATAGTTAAGTTCGTCACCCGTGTATGGCATTTCATGTTTACGGATTGTCGCGGGGTGGAGCAGTCCGGTAGCTCGTCGGGCTCATAACCCGAAGGCCGCAGGTTCAAATCCTGCCCCCGCAACCAGTCTCACCTTTGCGGAAGCACCATCGGGGCCCTTAGCTCAGTTGGTTAGAGCGGTCGGCTCATAACCGATTGGTCGGGGGTTCGAGTCCCTCAGGGCCCACCTTGATGGGTCGGAATCGCGCCGGGGTGGCGGAACTGGCAGACGCACAGGACTTAAAATCCTGCGGGTGGTAACACCCGTACGGGTTCGATTCCCGTCCTCGGCACCATCGAATGTCCGTGATCCCTTGATCCACAAGGGATTTTTGATTTGCAGCCGGTTGGTGCCGCCACACGGAATCCGTGATCGTCCGAAACGCCGGATCGATGCATCCGGCGTTTTTGATTTGGCCGGACATTTCGGCCTGCGGAACGGCCATGATTGATGCACCGGGATAAAGGCAATATAATCAAATTATCCAAATGTTGCCGGACAACCCCGGAAATTGAAGGAGCACGGCCGAAAATGGCATACTTGCTTTTCGTAATCGGATCCCTGTTCGAGTATTTCGCGTACTTCATCTTCATGTTCACGCTGTTTCGTTTCCGCATCAAGCCCGGAATGATCGCGATGACGCTGCTCGTCGCGCTCCTGATGAGCCAGATCTCCTACGTCACGCGGCTTGAGGAGGACTTGAACGAACTGTCGTCCTATATCCAGCTTGCGCTGCTCGTCGTCTGGTGCTGCCTGCTGTTCAGGGTGCCGCCGTCCTATTCGGTCATCATGAATTTCTCGAGTTTTCTGGCGGGGTTTGTGCTCCAGGGAATCATCATAGCCGGCTTGATGTTTCTGCCGGATCTGACCTGGGCCGATATCCGGGACAACCCCTGGAAGGCGCTGTCCGTTCAAGTTCTGACGGCCGTCCTTGAAATCGCCCTGTGCCGGCTGCTCCATGTCATGAACTGGAACTTCGACTTCGTCCCGACGTCGCGCCGCGCGGATGTTCGGTTCGGCGGCGCGAACGCGGTTCTGCTGTCGGCCATCGTGCTGTGCGTCTCGCTTGCCGCCATCGCGGCCTGTCTGTTCCGCGACAGATTCGGCAGTTATTTCGTCGTCTCATACTTCGTGTTTTTCGTCACGCTGCCCGTCCTCCTGTACGAGCTGCTGAGAAAGGACTGCAAGGATGCTTCGTAAAACCGCGGGCGGGGATGAATGCGAAAGGCCGGCCGAATCGATCGGCCGGCCTTCGACCTGAACGAACGGGAGGCGCCGCTCCGACCATGTCAGGCACGGAAATCCGGTTTGTCACGCCCGGCCGGCTGCTGAATCCGGCCGGCGGTTTTCTCGAAGGCTACACCCATACGCTCAATCCGTATGCGGGCTGCGCGTTCGGCTGTTCCTATTGCTACGTCCGCCGAATGCCCGTCGGGTTGTTCCGCGGCAGGAATTGGGGAGAATGGATCGACGTAAAGCGGGTGAACCTGGAGGCGTTCCGCAAGGAATGGCGGCGGAGCAGGGAACGGACCGTCATGACCGTCTTCATGGGCTCCGCGACCGATCCCTACCAGCCGGTCGAAGCACGGTACGGCATCACGCGCGCGCTGCTGGAGGCGATGGCGGAGATGCCGCCGGATTTCCTGCTGCTGCAGACCAGAAGTCCGCTGGTCGTGAGGGACAGGGAACTGCTGCGGCGCTTCGGCGGCCGATTGCGCGTCAGCCTGACGATCGAGACGGACCTGGAGTCCGTGCGCAGGCGATTCACGCCGAAGGCGCCGCCCGTTGCGGCGAGATGGCGGGCGCTGCGGACGTTGCTTGATGCCGGCATCGACGTGCAGATCGCCGTATCGCCGCTTCTGCCGCACAGCGAATCGTTCGCCGTCGAGCTGGTGCGGGCGGCGCCCCGCATCGTCGTGGACGATTTTTTCCACGGCGACGGCGCGTGCGGCAAGCGGACGGAAGCGTTGGGCATCCGCGCGATGTACGAGCAGGCCGGCGAAGGGGAGCTGTACCATCCGGAGACCGCGCGCCGGTTTTTCCGCGAGCTGCGCCTCCGCGCCGAACCGCACGGCAGCACCGTGCTGTGGAGCCGGGAAGGGTTTCTGCCGCCGTGAAAGGCCGGGACGCGCCGGATCATTTCGGAAGCGCCAGCACCGGCGTGTAGGCCGATCCGATGTACACCGTCGCCGATACCTCGGTCAGCACCGGCAAATGGACGCGATCGGGATCGGGTCGCACCGGTTCGACATGGATGAACGCCTTGTCTTCGTCGAAGACGACGGACTTGACCCGGATGCCGTAGCCGGCATGCGGCACGGTCGCCCGCACGGTCACCGCGTTCACTTCACCGGTGAGCGGCTCGGATTCCAGCCGCAGATTCGCCAGCGGCGAAGGATCGGCCGCTTGGACGGGCTTGTCCGCCGCCTCCAGGCGGCGGAGGAACCTGATGGCCTCGTACAACATGCCGGCCGCTTCACCGCGCGTTACGGCCCGCTTCGGTTCGAAGCGGCCGCTTGCGTCCGTCTCCGCGATCCCGGCGTAGATCAGCGATTGCACGCTTCCCCGAAATTCCGGCGCGACGGCGTCCAGGTCTTCCATTGCCGGAGTCGGCGCGGGAAGCGCGAATCCGGCTTTCGAGACAAGCCCCCGATAGAGGTGATGGGCGAAGCGCTCGCGCGTCATCGACAGATCCGGTTTCACGCTGCGGGGCAGGTCCAGATGGAATCCTGCGGTAAGAAAGGCGTCGGTGTACCATCTGCCTTCCGTAACGAAATCGTAGAAATCGCTTGCCTTCGGTTCCTTTACGAGCGCGAGCGATTTTCGATCCAGCCCGAGCCCCGTGACGATCATCGTGATGCCTTCCGCATAGGTCAGCTTGTCCCCCGGCCGGAAACGTCCCTGCGCGTCACCCTTCAGAATGCCTTCTTCCTTGAGCTTCAGGATGCGTTCCTCGTTCGGATCGCCCGCGATATCCGGAAACGCCGCGGCCGTTCCGGCGGCAACGAACGCCAGCCACACCGCCAGCAGCGCCGCCGTGATCCGTCCGGCCGGGCGCCTGCGCGTCCCGCTCATGCCGATCACCTCCGAAACAATTGATGCGATCTGACAACATCGCTAACCATTGGACGCCCGATCCCGTCGAAAAGTTTCGAACGGAGGACGGATCGGGCGAAACGGCGATGTCGCCCGCGTCCGACCCACGGGGCCTGAACCCGCATTCCGGCTGCGTGCATCCGTCACGATGTGCCGAAGGACGGCAAGCCGATGCGACGGAGGGTGAGCCACGGGCGTGGCGCATCCGGACTTCCATCAAGAAACGCAATGAAAAAGAAAAAGAGCCCTTGATTTCCCAAGGGCTCCCGGTCATTCGATAATGGTGATCTGTAGTGGATTCGAACCACTGACCCCCACCCTGTCAAGATGGTGCTCTCCCAGCTGAGCTAACAGATCACGTTGTCATCGATTCGTTTGCATCGCAGTGACGATCTACAATATATCAGGTTTTACACCGCGAGTCAACCCCATTCGAAAAAAATTTGTCGTTGTTCTGTGATATTGTCAGGGTGTAACTGATCCGAGAAAATGTCAGTATGGGTAAGGAGCAGATCACCTTGACGAAGAGCGAACTGAAACGCGCTATGGTTCTTGAAAAATGGATCGATGGCCATCTCGCGGAACAGGATGTCGCGCGCATTCTTGGCATCAGTATTCGGCAAGCGTATCGGCTTAAGGCCAAATATCGCCTCGGAGGTGCACAAGCCATCGCTCATGGGAATCGGGGCCGTAAGCCCGCTCATACCTTGGCCGATTCGCTTAAACAACGCGTTATGCTCCTGTATCAGGAGCGCTACTTCGGAAGCAATGCCACCCACTTTGCCGAGCTGTTGGCCGAACACGAAAACATCCATTTAAGCGTCTCTTCGGTCCGCCGCATTCTGCTGGAAGGCGGGTTGCGTCCCGC